>NZ_QXEC01000012.1 GCF_003583405.1 Micromonospora radicis | reverse complement strand
CACCCGCCCCACCCTCCCACCCCCTCGATCATGAGGTTGGCGGCGAAGTCGATCTGCTCGACCGCCGCCAACCTCATGATCGACAGGGCTTTGTCGGGGCCGGTCAGTCGTTGAGGACCTGGGACAGGCGGTCGCGGAAGCGGCGCTCGGAGGGGCTGACCACGCTGCCGCCGAGGCCGAGAATCCCGCCGCTGCTGGCGGCACCGACCACCTGGTCGGCGATCTCCACCAGCCAGTGCCGGTACGCGCCGGCCTCGCCCTCGTCCACCTTGGCCGCCAGCAGCGTGGTGGCCTCCTTGGCCCGTGCCAGCACGTCCTCGGCGTAGCCGCGAGGGTCGTCGGGCGTGACCAGCGGCAACTCCTCACCGGCCTCGGGATCCCCGACCCGCGTCACGAGCTCCCCGGCCACCGCCGCCACCAGCGGACTGGCCGACTCCCGCCCGGCGGAGATGCCCTCCAGGCCGGCGGCGCTCTCGGCCATCGTCGCCTTGGTGCCGTCGGACTCCGCGGCGCTCGCCGCGGCCAGCACCGACTGGGGTAGGCCGACCAGCAACCCCCACTCCTCGTCGGAGAAACCGAAACCGGTGTACGCCGGTTCTTCGATCACGGCTGTGCCCCTCCCGATCGTCGTCCAGGTCTGCCCCGCCGCCCACCACGGCGGACGGCCGGCCCAGGTTAGTCCAGCGCGAGCAGTCCCTGTTCGGACACCACGCTGACCGACAGCGTCTTGTACCCGACCTCGTCGAACAGGACCGTCATCCGGCCCTCCTCGTAGCTGAGGACCAGGCCGCTGCCCCAGTCGGGGTGCCGGACCTGACTGTGCACCGGGAACGGACCCACCGCGCCGTCGTCGGCGACGCTGCTGCCGGCGTGACAGTTGTCGCAGTGCCCGCAGATCGCGGTCATCTGCTCGCCGAAGTAGGCCAGCAGGGTCTGCCCCCGGCAGGAGTTGGTCTCGGCGAAGGCCCGCATCATGTCGGTACGCGAGCGGGTCAGGTTCTGCTGCCGTTCGGCCTCGGCCAGGGCGGCCGCGGCGGCGTCCACCGGAGTGGGGGAGTAGCGCGGCGCCCCCACCCGCTGTCCCGCCCGGGGCTGCGCGGCACCCACCTGCTCCAGCAGCGCGAGGTACTGCCCGAGCTTGCGTGGTCCCAGCCCGGTGACCTCGCGCAACTCCTTGCGGCTGCTCGGCGCGCGGCGTAGAAGCGCGGCCAGGTCGCGCAGTTCGGTGGCGTCCGGCAGGCCGCCGCTGAAGTAGCGCTGCAACCCGACGTCCTCGGCCTGCCACAGCAGCAGTACCCGGGCCGGTTGGCCGTCGCGTCCGGCCCGGCCGATCTCCTGGAAGTAGCTGTCCGGCGAGTCGGGCAGCGCCATGTGCACCACCCAGGCGATGTTCGGTTTGTCGATGCCCATGCCGAACGCCGAGGTGGCCACCATGATCGGCACCTGGTCGGCGAGGAACGCCTCGTGCAGTCGGCTGCGGGCGCTGCCGGACATGCCGCCGTGGTAGTACTGCGCCGGGAATCCGTTGTCGGTGAGCCGGGCGGCCAGCTCCTCCGCGGCCCGGCGGGTGGGTACGTAGATGATGCCGGGCCGGGTGTCCTCGGCCAGCAGCGTGGTCAGCCGTCGCCACCGGTAGTCCTCGGTGGGACAGTGCGCCACCTCGAGGAAGAGGTTGGGGCGGTCCAACCCGGACACCACGATCTCCGGCTCCCGCAGCCGCAACCGGGCGACGATGTCCTCGCGTACCGGTGGGGAGGCGGTGGCGGTCAGCGCCACCACCGGCGGCCGGCCGATGCCGTCGATGAGCTGCCCGAGCGCCAGGTAGTCCGGGCGGAAGTCGTGCCCCCAGGCGGAGATGCAGTGCGCCTCGTCGATGGCGACCAGGGCCGGCCGCAGGGCCCGCACCTCGGCCAGCCGGTCCGGGTTGGCCAGCTGCTCGGGGGTGATGAAGAGGAACTCGGCCCGCCCGTCCCGGATCTCGGCGATCGCCTCGGCCTGCTGGGCCGGCGCCTCGTCGGAGCTGATCCGTACCGCGCGCAGCTCCGGACGCTGTCGTTCGTTGAGCGCGGCGATCTGGTCCTGTTGCAGGGCGAGCAGCGGCGAGATCACCACGGTGGGGCCGGGGATCAGGCTGGCCGGGATCTGGTAGATCGCCGACTTGCCGGCGCCGGTGGGCAGTACCACCAGCGCGTCGCGTCGCTTCATCACCGCCCGCATGGCGGCGAGTTGGTTGGGGCGCAGGGCCTGCCAGCCGAACAGGCTGCGCGCCGCGCGGCGCAACGACATCGAGTGCGTGGTCAGCTTCATCGAGGGCCGCAGGTACCCGGGCGGGGCGGCGACGAAACCCGCGACCACGGCCGACGGTTCAGCGCAGCTGCGGCAGCACCTCGCTCTGGTACAGGTCGAGCAGCCCCTGCCAGTCCGGCCCGGTGTTGGCGACGTACACCTCGTCGAAGCCGGCCTTGGCGAACGCGTCGATCCGGGCCAGGTGCGCGTCGGCGGAGTCGCCGCAGACGAACGACTCCCGCATGGCCGCCGGGTCGACCAGCTGCGCGGCCTGCTCGAAGTGGCGGGGTGAGGGCAGCACCTGCAACAGCTCACCCGGGATGGCCTCGGTCGGCCAACGCTCGTACGCCAACCGCATCCCCTCCTGCTCCGTCGGGGCGTACGCGGCCTTGAAGCCGCCCTGGCACGGCTTGTCGCCGCCGCCGTTGTCCCGGAACCGGCGGACCAGGTCGGCGTCGGGCATGGTGTTGACGAAGCCGTCGCCGATGCGGGCGGCGAGGTCCACCGCCTTGGGGCCGAACGCCGAGACGTAGACCGGTGGGGGTGTCTCGGGCAGCGTGTAGACGCGGGCGTGCTCGACCCGGTAGTGCCGTCCATAGTGGTTGACGAACTTGCCGCGCCACAGCTTGCGCATCACCTCGACGGCCTCCTCCAGCATCTCCAGCCGCACGCCGGCCTGCGGCCACGGGTCGCCGAGGATGTGCTCGTTGAGCGCCTCGCCCGAGCCGACACCGAGGATGAACCGCCCGCCGTGCAGCACCGCGCTGGTCGCGGCCGCCTGGGCCAGCACCGCCGGGTGGATGCGGGTGGTCGGGCAGGTCACCGCGGTGGTCACCGGCAGGCTGGTGGCCTGGCTCAGGGCGCCGATCATCGACCAGACGAAGGGGCTCTGGCCCTGGGCGTCCGTCCAGGGATGGTAGTGGTCGGAGATCCACAGGGCCGAGAAGCCGGCCTGCTCGGCGGCGCGGGCCTGCGCCAGCAGCTCCGCGGGTGGGTATTCCTCAGTGGACAGGAAGTAGCCGATCCTCATTCGTCCCCCTCGCCGTGGCGGTGCCGTTTGCCAGAGGCGGTACCCCGGCGGGGGCGGGTCACACCAGCGTGGGGTGCTCAGCGGCGGAACATCGCCCGGATCGCCGCGAACAGCAGCAGTCCGCCGACCACCAGGCCGAGCAGGCGTACGCCGGGAATGTCGGCCGGGTTCGTCGCGTCAGCCAGCAGCGGGTCCATTCCCGAACTCTCGCGGTAGCGCGCTCCCAAGGCAACTGTAAGGTTTATTGACTATTTGATTGGACGGTGTGACCATGTCTGCACCGCCGGGTGGCGGGGACCACGGCGGAGCAGACGGGGGTGCAGTGCCGGCATGAGTGAGCGTCAGCGAGCGAATCATGGGCTCAGGGTGGTGGTGCCTCGTGGCGGCACGCAGCGGAGCGGAGTGCCGGCATGAGTGAGCGTCAGCGTGCGGATCAGAGCAGTGTCGGGAACCTGGCGGCGTTGGCGGCCGGCGTCCTGCAGCCCGGCTTCGTCGGCACCGTTCCGCCCGCCTGGGTCTGCCGGTGGCTCGGCGAGGGGCTCGGGTCGGTCGTCCTGTTCAGCCGCAACGTCGTGGACCCGGAGCAGGTGGCGGCGCTCACCGCCGCGTTGCGGGCGGAACGGCCGGACGTGATCGTGGCGATCGACGAGGAGGCCGGGGACGTCACCCGGTTCGAGTCGGGTCGGGGCAGTTCCCGGCCGGGCAACCTGGCCCTCGGCGCGGTGGACGACCCGGCGCTCACCGAGGAGGTGGCCCGCGACCTCGCCGTCGATCTCGCCGCCGTCGGCGTCACCCTGGACTACGCGCCGGACGCCGACGTCAACTCAAACCCCGACAACCCGGTGATCGGGGTCCGTTCGTTCGGCGCCGACCCGGCGCTGGTGGCCCGGCACACCACCGCGTGGGTACGCGGCCTGCAGTCCGGCGGCGTCGCCGCCTGCGCCAAGCACTTCCCGGGCCACGGCGACACCCACGTGGACTCGCACCACGACCTGCCCCGGATCACCGGCGACCGGGCCCGTCTCGACGCCGTCGAGCTGGCGCCGTTCCGGGCGGCCATCGCCGCGGGCGTGCAGGCGGTGATGACCGGGCACCTGCTGGTGCCGGCGTTGGATCCGCAACTGCCGGCCACCCTCAGCGGGCGGATCCTCGGCGGTCTGCTGCGCGAGGAGATGGGCTTCAACGGGGTCGTGGTGACCGACGGGATCGAGATGCAGGCGGTGGCGGGCCGGTACGGCCTCGCCGGGGCCGTGGTACGGGCCCTCGCCGCCGGTGCGGACGCGATCTGCGTCGGCGGGGAGCACGCCGACGAGGAGACGGTCCGGCACCTGCGCGACGCCATCGTCGACGCGGTCGTCGCCGGGGACCTGCCGGAGGAGCGGCTGGCCGAGGCGGCCAAGCGGGTCGGCCAGCTCGCCGCCTGGACGACGACCGCCCGGGCGGCCCGGCCGGGCGCCGGTGGCGTGCCGGGTGGCGGTGCCGGTTCGACGGTGGGGTTGGCCGCGGCGCGCCGCGCGGTCCGGGTCACCCGCACCAACGGGGCCGGTGGGCTGCCGCTGGCCGGCGCCGCACACGTGGTCGAGTTCGCACCGCCACACAACATCGCGATCGGTACGGACACCCCGTGGGGGGTGGCCACGCCGCTGGCCGAGTTGCTGCCGGGCACCACGGGTGCCCGTTACACGGAGGCCGTCACCCCGGCCGATCCGGCCGCCGACGCCACCGGTCGGCCGCTGGTGCTGGTGGTGCGGGACCTGCACCGGCACGCCTGGATGCGGGCCGCCGTCGACCGGGCGCTGGCGGTCCGGCCGGACGCGGTGGTGGTGGAGCTGGGTGTTCCCGCACTGGTCACCGGCGCGGTGCACCTCGCCACCCACGGCGCCACCCGGGCTGCCGGGCGGGCCGCGGCCGAGCTGCTCAGCGGCGCCCCGGTCACGCCGGGCTGGTGACCAGGTCGGCGTACTCGGGGTGGTGTTCGATGAAGGCGGCCATGAACGGGCACTGGGGCACCACCCGTTGCCCCTGGGCCCGTACCTGGTCGAGGGCGCCGCGGATCAGGGCCGAACCGACCCCCATGTTCTGGAACGCCGGGTCCACCTCGGTGTGGGTGAAGATCAGCACCTCGGCGCGGGGCAGGTACTGGGTGAACCCGGCCAGCGCGTCGTCGACCAGGATCTCGTAACGGTGTTTGGCGGGGTTCTCCTCGACCAGCATGCTCACCTGCCCATTGTTCCCCGGCCACCGGCGGTGGCGGTGTGGTTCGCCGACGTCTCGTACCCTGGCGGCGTGACGAACCGACCCTCCACCGGCAAGACCCTCCGAACCCCCGCCGGAAAGGCCGCCGGCCTGCTGCTCGGCCTCGCGCTCGGCGCTGCCCTGCTGACCGGGTGCAGCTCGGAGGGGGCCAGCACCTCCTGCGGCCTGGATGCCTGCACGGTGACCTTCGACCGGGGCGTGCAGGCCAGCGCCAACATCTTCGGCGTCGAGGCCCGGCTGGTCGGCGCGGAGGACGACCGGGTCACCATCGAGGTCGCCGGTGAGCAGTTGACGCTGACCACCGGCCAGCAGGCGGCCGACGTGGGCGGCCTCGCGGTCACCCTGGACAGCGTCACCGATTCCGAGGTGAAGGTCCGCATCTCCCGCTGACGGTCCGCCACGACGCCGGGTGGCCCGGTCCGATCCGGGCCGCCGACGTCGGTGCCCGCCGGGTACGTTTGGAAATCTTCACGTCCGGAGATTGAGGGGCGCATGTCTCTCACCCGTAACGCTGAAGCCACCGCCGCCCGTACGGCGGACAGCCGGTGGCTGGAACTCCTCGCCCGGGCCGGCTTCATCGGCTACGGGATCGTGCACCTGCTGTTCGGCTGGCTGGCAGTGCAGATCGCGTTCGGCAACTCGGCCGACGACGGCGACCAGTCCGGCGCGCTGCGTACCCTCGCCGGGCAGCCGATGGGCCAGTTCCTGGTCGTCGCCATCGCCGTCGGAATGGTCGCGATGGCGATCTGGCAGGCCCTCGAGGCGGCCGTCGGTCATCAGGCCGAGAGCGGCAACGACCGGACCAAGGAGCGGATCGTCTCCGGCGCCCGGACGGTCGTCTACCTCTGGCTGGCCTGGACCGCCTGGAAGGTCTTCTCCAACGCCAACTCCGACAGCGCCTCCCAGCAGGAGGAGCTGACCGCCCGGATGATGGAGTCCACCGGCGGTCGGTGGCTGGTCGGTCTCGCCGGCCTCGTGTTGATCGGAATCGGCGTCGGGATGGCCGTCTACGGCTTCCAGAAGAAGTTCATGAAGCGCCTGAAGACCGGCGAGATGAACGCCCGGACCACCCAGCTCGCCCGCCGGCTCGGCATGGCCGGCTACCTCTCCCGGGGTACCGCCTTCGCCGTCGCCGGCCTGCTGGTCGTGCTGGCGGCGGTGAACTACGACCCGGAGCAGGCCCGTGGTCTGGACGCCGCGCTGCGTACGCTGCGCGACCAGCCGTTCGGCACCATCCTGCTCACCCTGGTCGGCCTGGGCATCGCCGCCTTCGGCGTCTACTGCTTTCTCCAGTCCCGCTACCGCAAGGTCTGACCCTCCGGCCACCGGTCACCGCGTCAGCGGTGGCCGGTGACGGCGATCCGAGGCACCATTGCCCCTTTGTGCGGATCTTGCCGTTCGGTCGGAAGGGGACAAACACGTGCACAGCTATCTGGTGACGGTCGTCGCCGCGCTCGCCGCGGCGGCGATCGCCGTTGCCTTGGTCGAGGTGGTGCACCGCCTGATCCGGCGGTGGGGTCGACGCTCACTGTTGCTGACCGAGTTGGCCGAGCACGCGCACCGGGCGTTCCAGGTGGCCGCCACCGTGCTCGCCGTACAGTTCGCCGTCCGGTTCAGCACCGGCTACGCGATCGGCAGCGGGTGGCGGCAGGTGTTGCTGCACCTGCTGGTCCTCGCCGTCATCGCCGCCACCGCCTGGCTGGTCGCCTCGCTGCTGGTGGTGGTCGAGGACACCGCGCTGGCCCGGTTCCGGGTGGACGTGCCGGACAACCGGCACGCCCGTCGGGTCCGTACCCAGGTCGTGATGCTCCGCCGGGTCACGATCGTGGTGATCGTGGTGCTCACGCTTGGCGTGATGCTGATGACCTTCCCGGCCGTACGGGGCATCGGTGCCGGCGTACTGACCAGTGCCGGCGTGGTCGGTGTCGTCGCCGCGCTGGCCGCGCAGAGCCTGCTGGGCAACGTCTTCGCCGGCCTGCAGTTGGCCTTCAGCGACGCGGTCCGCCTCGACGACGTGGTCGTCGTCGAGGGGGAGTGGGGCCGGATCGAGGAGCTGACGCTCAGCTACGTGGTGGTGCAGATCTGGGACGACCGGCGGCTCATCCTGCCCACCTCCTACTTCACCAGCACACCGTTCCAGAACTGGACGCGGACCGAGGCGGCGGTGCTGGGCACCGCCGAGTTCGAGGTCGACTGGTCGGTTCCGGTGCAGGCCATGCGGGAGGAGCTGCGCCGCCTGGCGGAGAGCACCGAACTGTGGGACGGCCGGGTCTGCGTACTGCAGGTGACGGACGCGACCGGCGGCATGATCAAGATTCGGGCGCTGGTGAGCGCGGCCAGCGCGGGCGCGTTGTGGGATCTGCGGTGTCTGGTCCGCGAACACCTGGTGGCCTGGGTACGCGACCAGCGGCCGACCGCCATGCCCCGGCTGCGCGCCGAGGTCGGCGACGCGGCCGGCAACCTGCCCTGGCAGTGGGTACAGCCGCGGCGTTCGACGCGCCGCCCCGTCGAGGCGGAGGTGCCCGACGACGCCCGGCTCTTCGGCGGCAGCGACGACGGCGACGCCCGCAGCGAAGCGTTCGTCGGCCCCGACGAACCCGCCGAGGTGCGCCGCTGACCGACGGTGGGAGGGGTTTGGGGCGGCGTTTTGTGGGGACAAGCTGCGGGACGCTGCTGTCCCCTCCCATCGTGGCCGGGTACCTCGGCGGCGCGGCGGGTCGACCACCGCGAGCAGGATTGACGGGCGTGCAGTTCGGGCATACAGCGCGGTGAAGACGAGAGGGGGACAGCATGGCAGACGTGGCGAACGTCCGGACCTCGCACAACGGGAGCGAGCCGTCCACCGCCGAGCTGGTCCAGCGGGCGACGGAGCAGGTCTCCCGTCTGGTACGCGACGAGTTCGCGCTCGCCCGCGCCGAGTTGACGCAGAAGGGCAAGCACGCCGGTGTGGGCGTCGGCCTGCTCGCCGGGGGTGGCGCGGTCGCGTTCTTCGGTCTCGGCGCGCTGATCACCGCGGCGATCCTGTTGCTGGCGTTGGTGTTGCCGGCGTGGGCGGCCGCCCTGATCGTGGCGGGGACGTTGTTCCTCGTCGCCGGCGCGCTCGCCCTGGTCGGTCGGCGTCAGCTCAGCCGTGCGGTCCCGCCGGTGCCGCAGGCCACCGTCCGCAGCCTGCGGGCCGACGTCGACGTGGTCAGCGCCGCGGTGAAGGACAGGGGGCGGGCATGACACGCAACGGCACGGGCGACACCGAGGCGCTGCGCGAGGAGATCCGGCGCACCCGGGTCGAGCTGGGCGAGACGATGGAGGCGTTGGCCGCCAAGGCCGACGTCAAGAAGCGGCTGAAGTCCTCGGCGGACCAGGCCCGGGAACGGGTACGCGAACAGGCCGCGATGACCGTGGCCCGGGTACGCGCCCAGACCGGCCTCCGGCAGGAGATGGGCGGGCCGGCCGCACGGCCCGGACCGGCTCCGTTCGTCGCGTTGGCGGCCGGCGCGGTCGTCGCCGCGGTGGTGCTGGCCATCATTGCCGGGAGGCGGCGGTGAGCAAGGGGATCAGCAAGGTCGCCTACAAGCCGGTGGGTGTGCTCATGGGCATCGCCGCCGGTGCGATCGCGAGCACCATCTTCCGTCAGGTGTGGAAGATGACCGCCGGTGACGGTGACGCCCCCAACGCGACCGACGAGGACCGCCGCTGGGGCGAGGTCCTCGCGGCGGCGGCGTTGCACGGCGCCATCTTCGCCGTCGTACGGGCCGCCGTCGACCGGGGCGGTGCGGTCGGCGTACGCCGGCTCACCGGCCGTTGGCCGGACTGAGCCCACGATTCGGGACGGGCTTTTCGCCTTACCTGTCACCGCCACCCGACCGACCTGACGCATCCGTCAGGTCACATGTCGGAAAATTTCGTCGGGTAGGCTGTGCAGAGTTTTTGTGTACGTGGTTTGCTGTTCCACGCTGTTGAGAGATGGCGTGGGTTGAGAGAAGTCTCCTTCATCGGGGGCCGCCTCAGGCGCCGCTGCTCGAAAACGGCCATCCGGCCGCACGGCGTGCTCGGCCGCCAGTTTTAGAAGGAGATACACATGGCGCAGGGAACCGTGAAGTGGTTCAACGCTGACAAGGGCTTCGGCTTCATCACCGTCGACGGCGGGGGTGCTGACGTGTTCGTCCACTTCTCGGCCATCCAGTCCAGCGGCTACCGCACGCTGGAGGAGAACCAGCGGGTGGAGTTCGAGATCGCCCAGGGCCAGAAGGGTCCGCAGGCCGAGCAGGTCCGCCCCCTCTGAGTGCACCGCTCGGCGGCCGCCGGCCAGTGGCCAGGCGGCCCCATGAATCGGTGTGAAGCCCCGCGTTCGGCGACGACGCGGGGCTTTTCCATGTCCACGACCCGGTAGGTTCCACGCGGTTCGGGCCGACCGCGGAGTCGCACTTGCCGGGCCGTGACCGCAGGGCCGCGTGGTGCGGGCCGCGACCGGCGGTCGCGGCCCGAAGTCCACTGTGCGGCGTCCGTGCGGCCGGGGTCAGCCCCGGTTGCGGGCGCGTACGCCGAGCCAGAGCAGGGCCAGGCCGGCCAGGGCCAGTAGCGGACCGAGCAGCGCCCAGACGCGGTGACCCGCCATGATGCTGTCCTCGACGTAGCCGAGGCCCTGGACGGTCCAGGCGGCGCCGACGACCACGGCCAGCAGGCCGAGGGTGAGCCGGAACCAGCCGCTCATCGCGCCCTTCTTCTCCCGGTTCTCGGCCGGTCCGGCGCTCACCACCGGTGGTGCACCTGGGGGCGGACCAGCTCGTCGTAGACGGCGGTCACCTCGGCGAGTTCCTGCGTGGACAGTGCCGGTTGGCCGGCCACGGCCGCGTTGGCCCGGGCCTGGTCGGCGTCGCGGGCGCCGGGGATGACCACGGTGACGCCCGCCTGGTCGAGCACCCAGCGCAGCGCGAACTGCGCCGTCGTCCGGTCGTCGCCGACCAGTGGGGCGAGTCGGCGGACGGCCGCCAGTCCGGTGTCGAAGTCGACGCCGGAGAACGTCTCGCCGACGTCGAACGCCTCGCCGTGCCGGTTGTAGGAGCGGTGGTCGTCGGCGGCGAAGGTGGTCTGCTCGTCGTAGCGCCCGGAGAGCAGGCCGCTGGCCAGCGGCACGCGCGCGATGATGCCGACCCCGGCGGCCGAGGCGGCCGGCAGCACCCGTTCGAGCGGCTTGTGGCGCAACGCGTTGAGGATGATCTGGACGCTGGCCACCCCCGGGCGGGCGATGGCGGTGAGGGCCTCGTCGCAGGTCTCCACGCTGACCCCGTACGCGGCGATCCGCTTCTCGGCGACCAGGGTGTCGAGGGCGTCGAAGACGCTGTCGTCGGCGAAGACCACCGTGGGTGGGCAGTGCAACTGCACCAGGTCCAGGGTGTCCACCCCGAGGTTCGCCCGGGACCGGTCGGTCCATTGTCGGAAGTTGTCCAGGGTGTATGCCTCGGGGGTCTGCGGTACGCGCCGGCCCATCTTCGTCGCCACGGTCAGCCCGGCGTCCGGGTGGGCCGCGAGGAACCGCCCGATCAACTGTTCGCTGCGTCCGTCGCCGTACACGTCGGCGGTGTCCAGGAAGGTGACGCCGGCTTCGACGGCGGCGCTGAGCACCGACATCGCGTCGTCCTCGGTGACCGTGCCCCAGTCGGCGCCGAGCTGCCAGGCGCCGAGGCCGACCACACCGACCTGTCGACCCAAGCGGGGGAAGGTGCGTAGCTCCATGCCGTTGAGCCTAGTGACCGTTCTTGTCGGCGGGGCGGCCGGGCCGTACGCTAACAAGACGTACGTACGGTTTTTAAGCGGGAGGCGTGATGTGGGATCCGGCGACGTACCTTCGCTACGACGACGAGCGGGCCCGCCCGTTCCACGATCTGCTCGCCCGGGTGCCCGCCACCCGGCCGCGTGCCGTGGTCGACCTCGGCTGCGGGCCGGGCACCCTGACCGCCACCCTCGCCGACCGCTGGCCCGGCAGCCGGATCGTCGGGCTGGACTCCTCGGCGGAGATGATCGCCCGCGCCGCCGCGCTGGACACCCCGGTCGGCTTCGCCGTGGCCGACGTACGCGACTGGCGTCCCGAGCCGGGCACCGACGTGGTGGTCAGCAACGCGGTGCTGCAGTGGGTGCCCGGGCACCGCGCGCTGCTCACCCGATGGGCCCGGGAACTGCCCACCGGTGCCTGGCTGGCCACCCAGGTCCCCGGCAACTTCGACGCGCCCTCGCACCGCGCGCTGCGCGAGCTCGCCGGACGCCCGCCGTGGCGCGCCGCACTGGCCCCGCTGCTGCGAGAGGCGCCGGTCGCCGAGCCGGTGGAGTACGCCGAGTCCCTGGTCGCCGCCGGCTGCGCCGTGGACGCCTGGGAGACTACCTACGTGCACCTGCTGACGGCCCGTCCCGACGCGGACCACCCGGTGTTGACCTGGATGGAGGGCACCGCGCTGCGCCCGGTCCGGGCCGCGCTGGACGCCGCCGACTGGTCGGCCTTCCGGACCGCACTCGCGGTACACCTCGCCGAGGCGTACCCGGCGCGCCAGGGGCAGGTGTACTTCCCGTTTCGACGGATCTTTGTCGTCGCCCGTACCGGCGCCCGCGCCCAGGAGAACTTGTGACCGATCTGCGTACCTTCATCGCCGGACTGCCAAAGGCCGAACTGCACGTGCACCACGTCGGCTCCGCCTCACCCCGGATCGTGGCCGAGCTGGCCGCCCGACACGAGGGGCAGAGCCCGGTTCCGGCCGATCCGCAGCTGCTGGCCGACTACTTCGTCTTCCGCGACTTCGCGCACTTCATCGAGCTGTACCTCAGCGTCGTGGACCTCGTCCGGGACCAGGAGGACGTCTGGATCCTCACCCACGAGGTCGCCCGCGAGCTGGCCCGCCAGCAGGTCCGCTACGCCGAGCTGACGGTGACGCCGTACTCGCACGTCACGCGCGGGATCCCGGCACCGGCGTTCTGCGAGGCGATCGAGGACGCCCGCAAGCGGGCCGCCGCAGACTTCGGCATCGAGCTGCGTTGGTGCTTCGACATCCCGGGCGAGGCCGGCCTGCCGGCCGCCGAGGAGACGCTCCGGATCTGCCTGGAGGAGCGCCCGGACGGGCTGATCAGCTTCGGGCTGGGCGGCCCGGAGATCGGGGTGCCCCGACCGCAGTTCAAGCCGTACTTCGACCAGGCCCGGGCCGCGGGGTTGCACTCGGTGCCGCACGCGGGGGAGACCACCGGGCCGCAGACCATCTGGGACGCACTACGGGACCTGGGTGCCGAGCGGATCGGCCACGGCATCTCCGCCGCCCAGGACTCCGAGTTGCTGGCCTACCTCGCCGAGCGGCAGATCGCCATGGAGGTGTGCCCGACCTCCAACGTCCGGACCCGGGCGGTGGCCACCATCGCGGAACACCCGCTGCCCCGCCTGGTCGAGGCCGGGCTGCTGGTCACCATCAACTCCGACGACCCGCCGATGTTCGGCACCACCCTCGACGACGAGTACGCGGTGGCCGCCGAACTGCTGGACGCCGGTCCGGCGCAGGTGGCGGCGCTGGCCCGCAACGCGGTGACCGCGTCCTTCCTGGACGAGCCGGGTAAGCGACGGCTCACCGCGGAGATCGACGGGTACCTGGCGAAGGCGCTGGGCTGAGCCGGCCGCCGCGCAGGGCGCCCGGGACCGGCGGCGAATCCGCATGAAGTGGCGCGCGGCGGGAGGAGGTGTGGGGGGACCGTGACTCCCGCCGCGCGCACGGCTCCACCGGCCGGATGCGCTGGGAGCGGTTGGCCGGTGGAACTGCTGGGTTCGGGGAGAATCCTCGCAGTCGTCGCCCGGTGGCGGACCGGGGTTAATCCGGATCTAAGGAAGACTTGTGCCACCGCACAACCCGGCCTCGCCGACCTGCTGGTACGCCCTGCGGCTCAGCTGTCCGTCGGGCGTTGCCGGGGCCAGCGGCGTCCGCTGCTCTTCTGCTCCCGGGCCATCCGGCCCACCAGGCCGAACCGGCTGACCTGGCGCGGCGTCGCCTCCGGGTCGGCCAGCAGCATCACCACGCTGGCCCCGCCGAGGCGGGCCCGGTCGATGCTGACCGACCCGTTGGCCTGCAACGCCACCCGCTTGGCGATGTCCAGACCGAGCCCGGTCGAGCCCTGGTCGCTGGCGCCCCGGCGCAATGCGCGATCCGGGTCGACGATGCCCGGACCGGCGTCGTCGATCCGGATCGCCACGTACCCGTCGCGTCGGGACACCGCCACCTCGAACGCGGTGCCCTGCGGGGTGTAGCGGAACACGTTGCCGATCACCGCGTCCAGGGCGGCGGCCAGCTCGGCCCGCGGGACCGGTACCGGAATGCGCAGCTGGGCACCGATCACCCGGTGGGGACGGTTCTGGTCACCGGCGAGCGCCGCCCAGAAGACCATCCGGTCCCGGACCACCTCGCTCACGTCGCACATGGCCGGGCCGGGCTCGGTCGCCACCGTCTTGCGGGTGGTCTTGATCAGCACGTCGATCTCACCCTCCAGGGTGACGATCGCCTGCCGGATCCGCCGGATCCCGCGCCGGTAGTCCAACTCCGCCTGACTGAACGACCCCACGCTGGTGTCGTCGGACTCCAACGCCTCGGCGTCCAAGCGCAGCACCGTCAGCGGTGTACGCAACCGGTGCGACAGGTCCGCCACCAGCTCCCGCTCCTCGGTACGGGCCGCGACGAACCGCTCCGCCATCCGGTTGAAGGCGTGACCGGCCGCGGCCAGCTCGCGCGGGCCGGCCGGCGCCACGCGTACGCCCAGGTCGCCGTCGCCCACCGCGAGCGCCGCCTTGACCAGGTCCTTTGTGGCGTCCACCGTGCGTGCCGCGACCCGGTCCACGACCAGCACCGCCGCGCCCACCAAGGCGAGCGCCACTGCGGCCAGCAGCAGCCATCGGCCACCGCCGGCACCGGCGTACGCGGACTCCGGGACGAAGACCTCCACCACGGCGGTACGGTCGGCCAGCACCACCGGGTCCAGCCGCAGGACACCCCCGTCGACCGCCACGACCAGGGAACGTCCCTCGGCGCGGGCCTGCGCCAACTGGCCGGCGTCGGCCCGCCCGGCCGAGGAGTCCACGTCCAGTCCGTGGACGACCGGCCGGGTGGCCGGATCGTCGCCGCTGGCCTCCACGGCGCGGGTCACCACGTCCGGTTCGGTGCTCACCGCGAGCGCACCGGTCACCAGCGCGCTACGACGCGCCGCGTCGGCCACGGCCTCCTCGCGTGCCTTGCCGTCGAGGGTGAGCCCGAGCGGAACCAGGAAGGCGAGCGCCAGCAGGGTGCCCATGCCGGCCGTGAGCAGGGCCAGCGAGCGCCTCAGTCCGGCGCCACCAGCCGGAAGCCCACCCCCCGCACGGTGCGCAGGTAGCGCGGCTTCGCCGCGGACTCGCCCATTTTGCGGCGCAGCCAGTACAGGTGAACGTCGATTGTCTGGTCCTCGCCGACCGATGGCTGACGCCATACCTCCTCCAAGAGCTCCCGCCGGGACACTACCCGGCCCGGGCGGGCGGCGAGATACGCCAGCAGGTCGAATTCCTTGCGGGTCAGCGCCAACGCCTCCCCGTCCAGTTGGGCGCTGCGTTCGCCGACGTCGACCCGTAGGCCGCCCACGCTGTGTACCGTCGGTGCCACGGCGCGGCTGGCTCGTCCCACCCGGCGCAGCACGCTGGTGATCCGGGCGTCCAGGTGCGCGCCGGTGAACGGCTTGACCATGTAGTCGTCGGCGCCGGCCCGCAGCAGCCGGACCACCGACTGCTCGTCGTCGCGGGCGGTGGCGATGATGATCGGTACGTCGGTGATGCCGCGCAGCATCCGCAGGGCGTCCGACCCGTCCAGGTCCGGCAGACCGAGATCGAGTACGACGAGGTCGGGGGTTTCCGCGGCGACCCGCCGCAGCGCGTCCAACGCGGTGCCCACCGCGTGTACCGCGTGGCCCCGGTCGGTGAGGGAACGAAGCATTGCGCCGCGGACGACGTGATCGTCTTCGACCAGGAGGACGGTGGCCACCCCAGCACGGTACTCGGGGCGGCAAGCGGAACGTGATTGCGGCCCACCCCGAAACCCGCCAAGCTGGTGCAACGATGACGTTCACCCTCTATCCCGACACCCGCCTGGCCATCCGGGCCTGCGTCGAGGCGGGCGGCGACGTGGACACCACCGCCGCCATCGTCGGCGGGGTGGTGGCCGGATACGCCGGAGTGGGCACCCCGAACGGCGTACCCGCCTACTGGCTGGCCGCCCGGGAACCGCTGCCCGGCTGGCTCGGCTGACCCGGCCCGTTCACCGCCCGGCGCCGGCCGGGTGCCCCTGCCGGACAGGCGACTTCGCTGGCTCGACGGCGCTCGCTCGGGTGGGCGTGGCGGCCGGTTGGGTGGGCGTGGTGACCGGTTGCGCGGGCGGGGTCGTCGGTTGCTCCGGGTCGGCGGCGGATTCCGCCGGTCGGGGGGTCGGTTCCTCGTCGAGTACCGAGCGGTCGATCTCGTCGGCGGCCCGGCGCCGTCGGCTGATCAGCCAGCCCACCACCGCGCCGCCGCCCAGGCCGGCGACCAGGCCGGCGGCGAGCAGACTGGTGGGGTTCGGGCCGTTCGCCGCGGCGGCCGGGGCCGGCGGGGCGTCCGCCGCACCGCCGGGGGCGGCGCCGTGGCCGCCGTGGGCGCCCGGGTAGTTCGGGTCGCCGGGGGCCAGGGTCAGCGGGGGCAGGGGCCGCTGACCGGGCCCGCTGCCCCACTGCACCTGCAGGCCGTCGGTGTAGGTCTGGACCAGCTCGAAGTTCAGCTGCTCGGTCTGCGGCAGCGGGGCCATCGAGAACACCAACCGCGCCGGGCCCTCGGCGGCTTCCGGCGCCCGGGTCCAGGTCAGCGCGGCGGTGACGACGTCGGTGGCGGGGCCGTGCATCCCGGCCACCGGCACGTCCAGCTTCCGGGTGGTGATCGCGGGCGCCCACCCGGCCACCGACAACGGGTAGACCTCGGCGATCGGCGGATCCGCCGGCATCCGGATCTCGATGCGTTCGGTGCGTACCCCGGGTCGCTCGTCGGGCACCACGAACTCCATCTTGACCGAGTTGCCCTGCTGCGCCTGGGGCGGCGTGAAGGTCACGTCGTCGGCCCAGGCCGCCGTGGGCCAGCCCAGCACCCCGGCCAGGGCCAGCGCGGCCACCGTCCCGGCCCGGCGCCGACGGCTCCCGCCACGCGTCATCGCCATCTTGGGTTCCCCATCCCTAGAGTCGGCAGGGCCGGAACCGGATCCGGCCACACCCGGTAGTTCGGATCCGGGGCCGGAAAGGTTCAACGACGGGGTGATCTCGGTGTCGCCGATATCGGGCGGCAGTGCCCGACGGGCGACCGATAGCATCGAACGAGCCGACCTCGGCACCCACCGTCACATCTGCTGCGAGGAGTCTCCCGTGTCCGCACCCCGTACCCCCGCCGTGGCCGACCCCGTCGTCGTCGCCGCCGGGACGACGGCGGCCGACGCGGTGGCCGCCGCCGAACTGCCCACCACCGGGCCGAAGGCGATCGTGGTGGTCCGCGACCCACAGGGCGTGCTGCGCGACCTGGACTGGCGGCCGTCCGAGGAGACCGTGGTGGAGCCGGTCGCCCTCGACTCGCCGGACGGGCTCGACGTGCTGCGGCACTCGACCGCCCACGTGCTCGCCCAGGCGGTGCAGGACGTCTTCCCCGAGGCCAAGCTCGGCATCGGCCCGCCGATCGAGAACGGCTTCTACTACGACTTCGCCGTCGACAAGCCGTTCCAGCCCGACGACCTGGCCAAGCTCGAGAAGCGGATGCAGGAGATCGTCAAGTCCGGGCAGCGGTTCCGGCGGCGCCGGTTCGACAGCCTGGAAGAGGCCCGGGGCGAGTTGGCCGCCGAGCCGTTCAAGCTGGAACTGATCGAGGTCAAGGGCGAGGGGCTGGACTCCGCCGAGGTGATGGAGGTCGGCGGGGGCGAGCTGACCATCTACGACAACCTCGCCGCCGACTCCGACAAGGTCTGCTGGTCGGACCTGTGCCGGGGGCCGCACCTGCCGAACACCCGGCTGATCGGCGCGTTCAAGCTGATGCGCTCGGCCGCCGCGTACTGGCGGGGCAGTGAGAAGAATCCGCAGCTCCAGCGGGTGTACGGCACCGCCTGGCCGACCCGCGACGCGCTCAAGGCGTACCTGAAGCTGCTGGAGGAGGCGGCCCGGCGCGACCACCGCAAGCTCGGCGTGGACCTGGACCTGTTCAGCTTCCCCGACGAACTCGGCTCCGGCCTGGCGGTCTTCCACCCCAAGGGCGGCATCATCCGCCGGGAGATGGAGAACTACTCGCGGATCAAGCACGAGCAGGCCGGGTACGAGTTCGTCAACACCCCGCACATCACCAAGGGTCACCTGTACGAGGTCTCCGGGCACCTCGACTGGTACGCCGACGGCATGTTCCCGCCCATGGAGGTGGAGGGCGCGAGCTACTACCTCAAGCCGATGAACTGCCCGATGCACGACCTGATCTTCCGGTCCCGTGGTCGCTCCTACCGGGAGCTGCCGCTACGGATGTTCGAGTTCGGCACGGTCTACCGGTACGAGAAGTCCGGTGTGGTGCACGGCCTGACCCGGGTCCGTGGCATGACCCAGGACGACGCGCACATCTTCTGCACCGAGGAGCAGATGGCGGGGGAGCTGAAGTCCCTGCTCGCCTTCGTGCTGGAGCTGCTACGCGACTACGGGCTGGACGACTTCTACCTGGAGCTGTCCACCCGCAATCCGGAGAAGTCGGTCGGCACCGACGAGAACTGGGAGCGGGCCACCGAGGCGCTGCGGTCGGCGGCCGAGGAGTCCGGGCTCGCGCTGGTGCCCGACCCGGGCGGGGCGGCCTTCTATGGTCCGAAGATCTCCGTGCAGGCCAAGGACGCCATCGGCCGGACCTGGCAGATGTCCACCATCCAGGTCGACTTCAACCTGCCGGAGCGGTTCGGTCTGGAGTACCAGGCAGCGGACGGCAGCCGGCAGCGGCCTGTCATGATCCACCGGGCGCTGTTCGGCTCGATCGAGCGGTTCTTCGGCGTCCTCACCGAGCACTACGCGGGGGCGTTCCCGGCCTGGCTGGCCCCGGTGCAGGTGGTCGGCATCCCGATCCGCGAGGACCACACCGACTACCTGCACGGCTTCGTCGCGGCGTTGCGGGCCGAGGGCGTCCGCGCCCAGGTCGACGCGGGCGACGACCGGATGCAGAAGAAGATCCGCACCGCGCAGCAGCAGAAGATCCCGTTCATGGTGATCGCCGGGGACGACGACGTGGCCGCCGGCACCGTCTCGTTCCGCTACCGGGACGGCTCGCAGCGCAACGGTGTGCCGTTGGCCGAGGCGGTCGGTCACGTGCTGGACGTGGTGAAGTCCCGCACCAACACCGGCCCGTCCGCCGCCTGACCCGCCGCGACGGCGGCCCCGCGTGTGGTGGGGCCGCCGTCGCGGGTAGGTGGTCAGATCCCACAGCTCGGGGCCGACCAGGACCGGCTGGGCGAGGTGCCCAGGTGGGTGTGGTCGTTGTGTCCCGGATAGCCCGGGCCGAGGATGTTGGTGAACCCGTGGCTGCGGGCCTGCTGGGCGAGCGCGCAGAAGGAGTGCGACCCGACCAGGTCGATTCCGTCGCCGTAGAGGTGGCGGCTGTTGCTGGCGCCGCCGACCGCGCTGTTGCAGGAGTAGCTGCGGAATCCGCTGCTCAGGTAGAGGGGTGCGTTGCCCATGGCGCGGCGCATCGCCTGGAGCTTCCACATCGAGACCAGGGCGTTGAAGCGTGCGGTGCTCGCCGGGACCGCGCCGCCGGACCAGTCGCTGTTGCACCGGTTCCACTCGGCGTAGCTGAAGCTGACCGGGGTGCAGTCGGGGTCCTGCAACGCGTAGATCTGGTTGAACGTCTGCTGGCCGGCGACCCCGTCGGCGGCCAGGCCGTAGGCCTGCTGGAAGCGGATCACCGCTGACCGGGTGGCCGGACCGTACGCCCCGTCGAGGGTGAGCACCGCGCCGTAGCCGGGGTAGCCGGAGACCCGGATCTGCAACTGGCGTACGTCCTCGCCGGTCATCCCGGAGGAGAGCACGCGGCCCCAGGTGTAGCAGGCGTCGGCCTGGGCGGGGGTGCCGGTGGCGGTCACCGTCGTCAGGCTCGCCACCGCGGCCAGTACGCAGGCGGTGAGGGCCCGCCCCAGACGTCGCCGGACGGTACGTCGTTCCACAGCCACTCCAATCGACGATCTTCGAAGAAAGAGGGACTGAAAGCTTCACCGACGTCGATGTAATAGTCAAGAAACCTTTGTCGTATTCTGCAAGCGGGCGGCACCGCGGCCCGCGGTCACCGGGCGCCCACGGTGCGGGTGGCGGATTCGCCCCGTGCGGTACGTAGGATCGCCGTGTGACTGGGGCCGACGAGCACACCGACAGGGACATGGCCGACGGGCTGGACCGGCTCTGGACGCCCCACCGGATGACGTACATCTCGGGCGAGGACCGGCCGGAGGGCGGCTACGACAAGCCGTCCGGCTGCCCGTTCTGCCTGGCCCCGCGCCGGCCGCCCGAGGAGAGCCTGGTGGTCGCCCGCGGCGAGCACGTGTTCGTGGTGCTCAACCTCTACCCGTACAACCCCGGTCACCTGCTGGTCTGCCCCTACCGCCACGTGGCCGACTACACCGAGCTGGACGGGCCGGAGACCGCCGAGCTGGCGTCGTTCACCCAGACCGCGATGCGGGTGATCCGCAAGGTCAGCAACGCCCACGGCTTCAACCTGGGGATGAACCAGGGCGGGGTCGCCGGTGCCGGCATCGCCGCCCACCTGCACCAGCACGTGGTGCCCCGGTGGGGTGGCGACGCCAACTTCATGCCGGTGATCGGGCGGACCAAGGTGCTGCCGCAACTGCTCGGCGACACCCGCGACCTGCTACTACGCGCCTGGCCAACCTGACCGGACCGGCTCACCCGCGACCCGGTCCGCCGCCCGCCGGTGCGCCCCCCGGTGACGCTGCTCGGCCGACCTGTCGCCGCGTCGCCCGCCGCGGTCACCCGCGCACCCACCGCGGGCGTCGGTGACGACGCCGGATACGTTGCGTCAACAGCCGGCCGGTCCGGCGCGGACAGGTGGGGCCGTGAGCTGCGGCGGGGCCGCTGGTGCCGGATCGGCCGGTAAGCCGGTCCCGTTCGGATGATCCGTGGAACCGGGGCCTCCGTACGGATGATCGTGATGGATCTCCTCCAAGCACCGCCCCGAAGATGGCACGATGCGCCGGTGGCGGAGTCGACGCGGACGCTGGGTCGCAGCGGCATCGAGGTCAGCGCCCTGGGCATGGGCTGCTGGGCGATCGCCGGCCCCTGGGCCGAGGGGAGCATCCCGTTGGGCTGGGGCGCCGTCGACGACGCGGAGTCGATCCGGGCGATCCGCCGGGCACTCGAACTCGGCGTGACCCTCTTCGACACCGCCGACACGTACGGCGCCGGACACGGTGAACGCCTGCTCGGGCGAGCCCTGGCCGGCCGGCGCGACGCGGCGGTCATCGCCACCAAGTGGGGCTACACCTTCGACGAGCGGTCCCGGCAGGCCACCGGCACGGACGCCTCACCGGGCTACCTGCGGCGCGCCGTGCGACGTTCGCTGCGTCGCCTCGGTACCGACCGGATCGACCTCTACCAGCTGCACCTGGCGGACCTGCCGGTGGCCCGCGCGCAGGCGCTGATCGGCACGCTGGAGGAGTTGGTGACCGAGGGGCTCATCCGGGCGTACGGGTGGAGCACCGACCGGGTCGACCGGGCCGGCGCCTTCGGCCAGCACGCCCCGCACGCCGCCGCCGTACAGCACAGCCTGTCGGTGCTGCGCGACGCCCCCGACCTGCTCGGCGTCTGCGAGAAGTACGACCTGGCCAGCATCAACCGGGGGCCGCTGGGCATGGGGCTGCTCACCGGCAAGTACCACCACGCGTCGACGCTGCCGCACGACGACGTCCGGGGCATGACGTCGGGCTGGTTGGAGTGGTTCCGTGGCGGCCGACCCGCCCCGGAGTGGCTGCGCCGCGTGCAGGCGGTCCGGGCGGCGCTGACCGCCGACGGGCGCACCCTCGCGCAGGGGGCGTTGGGCTGGATCTGGGCCCGCAGCGACCGGACGATCCCGATCCCGGGCTGCCGCAGCGTGGCCCAGGTCGAGGAGAACGCGGCCGCGTTGTCCCGCGGACCACTCACCCCCGACCACTTCGCGGAGGTGGAACGCCGGCTCGCCGCGCTGCGCGCCGCCGCCCTACGCGAACTCGACCGTCCCTACTGGCCTAGCCCCATGCTCCCCACCGCCCGCCCCTGACACCCGTTACCCCCCCCGCGTGGTCCCCGGACCCGGCCCACGCGGGGGCGGGCCGGGGCGCGGGAGCGGGTCAGGGCTGGACGGGGCGGGGGTCGTAGCGGACGAAGTGGCGGCGGAAGGTGCCGGCACCCGCGGTCAGCGCACGTAGCTCGATCGCGTAGCGCAGCAGCGCCGTGGCGGGCACCTCGGCGCGGACCAGGGTTCGCCCCTCGACCTGCGGGTCGGGCTCGGTGCCGAGGACCCGGCCGCGCCGGCCGGACAGGTCGCCCAGCACCGCGCCCACGTTGCCGTCGGGCACCCGTACGGTCACCTCGTCGATCGGCTCCAGCAGGGTGGGCCGGCCGCGTTCCGCGGCGTCGCGCAGCGCCAGCGCCCCGGCGGCCTGGAACGCCGCGTCGGAGGAGTCGACGCTGTGCGCCTTGCCGTCGACCAGGGTCACCCGCAGGTCCACCACCGGGTGCCCGGCGACCAGGCCGCGTTCGAGCTGGGCGCGTACCCCCTTCTCCACCGACGGGATGTAGCTGTGCGGCACCGCGCCGCCGACCACCCGGTCGACGAACTCGAAGCCGGCGCCGCGCGGCAGCGGCTCCACCTCGATGTCGCAGACCGCGTACTGGCCGTGCCCGCCGGACTGCTTCACGTGCCGACCGTGCCCGGTGGCCGGTACCGTCAGGGTCTCCCGCAGCGCCACCTTCACCGGCTCGGTGTCCAGTTCCACGCCGCCGGTGCGCAGCCGGTCCAGGACCACGTCGGCGTGTGCCTCGCCCATGCACCAGAGCACCAGTTGGTGGGTCTGCGGGTTGCGCTCCAGGCGCAGCGTCGGGTCGCCGGCCACCAACCGGGCCAGGTTGCGGGCCAGGGCGTCCTCGTCCGCGCGGGACTTCGCCACGACCGCCACCGGCAGCAGTGGTTCCGGCATCTCCCACGGGGCGATCAGCAGCGGGTCGTCCTTGGCGGAGATGGTGTCGCCGGTCTCCGCGCTGCCGGACTTGGTGATCGCGCAGATGTCGCCGGCCACGGCGACACCGACCTCGCGCAGGGTGGCGCCGAGCGGGCTGTACAGGTGGGCGATCCGCTCGTCGGCGTCGTGGTCGGGATGGCCCCGGTCGGCCAGCCCGTGCCCGCAGATGTGCACCGTCTGGTCGGGGCGCAGCGTGCCGGAGAACACCCGGACCACGCAGACCCGGCCGACGTGCCGGTCGACGGTGGTCTTGACCACCTCGGCGACCAGCGGGCCGTCCGGGTCGCAGCTCAGCGGCGGGCGCGGGGAACCGTCCACGCCGGTGACCGCGGGCAGCGCGTGTTCCGGCGGCGACGGGAAGCCGGCGGTGAGCACCTCCAGCAGCGTGTCGATGCCGACGCCGGTCGTCGCGCAGACCGGCACCACCGGGTAGAAGTGGCCCCGGGCGACGGCCTTCTCCAGGTCCTCGATCAGGAGGTCGGCGTCGATCTCCTCGCCACCGAGGTACCGGTCCATCAGGGTCTCGTCCTCGCTCTCGGCGATGATCCCCTCGATCAGCTCGTCGCGGGACTCCGCGATGGCCGGCAGGTGTTCCGGGTCGGGCTGGCGTACCTGGGCCGGCAGGCCGGCGGTGTAGTCGAAGACCCGCCGCGTGATCAGCCCGAGCAGCCCGACGGTGGACACCCCGTCGTCGCCGAGCATCGGCAGGTAGAGCGGCAGGACGTTGTCGCCGAAGACCCGCTGGCACAGCGCGACGGCCTCGTCGAAGTCGGCGCGGGGATGGTCCAGCCGGGCCACGGCGACCGCCCGGGGCATGTCGACGGCGGCGCACTCCTCCCACAAGGCGGCGGTGGCGGCGTCCATCCCGTCCACGGCGGAGACCACGAACAGCGCGGCGTCGGCGGCCCGCAGGCCGGCCCGCAACTCGCCGACGAAGTCGGCGTAGCCGGGCGTGTCCAGCAGGTTGACCTTGATCCCGTCGTGCAGCAGCGGCGCACAGGTCAGCGAGACCGACCGTTGCTGGCGTACGGCCGCCGGGTCGTGGTCGCCGACGGTGTCGCCGTCGGCGATCGAACCGGCCCGGTGGATCGTGCCGGTCGCCGCCAGCAGCGCCTCGACCAGGGTCGTCTTGCCCGCGCCGGAATGCCCGACCAGCACCACGTTGCGGATCTTCGCGGGGTCGGTCACCGTCGGTGCCCCGACGGCCCCTCTGTCCTGACTTCTCTGCGCCATCGGGCGCACCTCCCTCAGCCGGTGGTGGTGGCGACCGCCGCGCGCGACGGGATGCGGCCCGAGCGGGGTGCTGCGGCGATATCCTCCGGTGGATCGCTGCGAACCGGGCAGTCAACGGGCAGTTGGGTGAGCTGCGTCACCTCTCCACCCGATCTCACACCCGATTCCGCGGCGGCACAACCCTCCCCGCGCGGACCGGCGGTGTCGCCCGCGCAGGACCGACCGTTATCGTGGGACCGCCATGGCGAAGATCTTCCAAGTGTCGGCCCGCGCGGGGATGACCCGCGTCGTCGAGCCGATCGCCCGCAGCCTGCTGCGCGCGGGCGTGTCCCCCAACGCGGTCACCGTCGCGGGCACCCTCGGGGTGCTCGTCGGCGCGCTCGGCTTCGGCGCCCGCGGCCACCTGGTCGCCGGTGCGCTGATCGTGACGGTCTTCGCGCTCACCGATCTGCTCGACGGGACGATGGCCCGGATGAGCGGCGGCTCCACCCGGTTCGGCGCGTTCCTCGACTCGAGCATGGACCGGGTCGCCGACAGCGCGGTGTTCGGTGCGGTCGCGTTCTACCTTGCCGGCGAGGGCGACCGCGCGGGCATGGCGGCCGCGTTGATCTGCCTGGCCGTCGGTGGGCTCGTCTCGTACGTCAAGGCCCGCGCCGAGGGGCTCGGGATGACCGCCAACGTCGGCGTCGCCGAACGCACCGAACGGCTGTTGATCGTCGGTGTCGGTGGCCTGCTCGCCGCCCTGGTCCACCCGGCGGCACTGCCGATCGCCCTGTGGCTGCTGGCCGCGGTGTCGCTGTTCACCGTGGGACAGCGGATGCGACACGTGTACCGGCAGGCACAGCTGGTCGACGTGCCGGGCGGCCAGGGGTGAAGGGCACACACCTCCGGTGAACCTCACCGAACTCGGGTTCGTCGCCGGTTGGCGGCTGGTTCGCGCGCTGCCCCGACCGGTCGCCGCCGCGGCGTTCCGCACGGTGGCGGACCGGGCGCACCGGCGCCGGGGTGCCGGTGCCAGTCGGCTGCGCGCCAACCTGCGCCGGGTGGTCGGCCCGGAACTGTCCGAGCCGGAGTTGGACGAGCTGGTCCGGGCGGGCCTGCGCTCGTACGCCCGGTACTGGATGGAGGCGTTCCGGCTGCCGTCGCTGAGCCGGGAACAGATCCTGGCCGAGTTCCGGCTGGACGGTGCGGAACTGCTCGCCGCCGACGTGGCGGCCGGTCGGGGCGCCGTGGTGGCGTTGCCGCACGGCGGCAACTGGGACATGGCCGGCGCCTGGGTGGTGGCCAACGAGTGGCCGTTGTCCACCGTCATGGAGCGGCTCAAGCCGGAGGGCGTCTACGAGCGGTTCGTGGCCTTCCGGGAGAGCCTGGGCATGGAGATCCTGCCCACCACCGGCGGTACGCGACCGCCGCTGGACGTGCTGACCGAACGCCTCACCGCCGGTGCGGTGGTGCCGCTGCTCGCCGACCGGGATCTGTCCGCCCGCGGGGTGGAGGTCGACTTCTTCGACGGTCGGACCCGGATGCCGGCCGGTCCGGCCCTGCTGGCCCTGCGCACCGGAGCCCCCCTGTACGTGGCCTCGATGTGGTACGAACCGGATGCGGCGTGCGCCTCGATCGAGGGCCCGCTGCCGGTCCCGGGCCCCGCGGAGGGCACCCTGGACGCCCGGGTACGGTCGCTGACCCAGCTGATCGCCGACGGTCTCGCGGCGGGCATCGCCCGGCATCCGCAAGACTGGCACATGTTGCAGCGGATGTGGCTGGACTGAGGGGGACGGGCGCAATGCGGATCGGCATCGTCTGCCCGTACTCCTTCGATGTGCCGGGCGGGGTACAGAACCACGTCATGGACCTCGCCGAGGCGCTGATCGGGCTCGGACACGAGGTGAGCGTCCTCGCCCCGGCGGACGAGGACTCGACGCTGCCGTCGTACGTGGTGCCCGCCGGCCGGTCGGTGCCGCTGCCGTACAACGGCTCGGTGGCCCGCATCGCGTTCGGGCCGGTCTCCACCGCCCGGGTCCGCCGGTGGATCACCCGAGGCGACTTCGACGTGCTGCACGTGCACGAACCGCTGGCGCTGAGCCTGTCCATGCTCGCCGTGCTCTCCGCGCGGGGCCCGGTGGTGGCGACCTTCCACACCGCGATGACCCGATCCCGGGTGCTCGCCGCCGCCCAGGGCGCGCTCCAGATCGTGCTGGAACGGATCACCGCCCGCATCGCGGTCAGCGCGCTGGCCCGCAAGGTGCAGGTCGAGCACCTCGACGGCGGCGCGGTGGAGATCCCCAACGGCGTCGCGGTGGCCAAGTTCGCCGGTGTCGAACCGCTGCCCGGCTGGCCGGGGGAGTGCGCGCCGGGCGCCGGTGGCACGCTCGGCTTCCTGGGCCGGTTCACCGAACCCCGCAAGGGCTTCCCGATCCTGCGGGACGCCTTCGTCGAGCTGGCCCGGCAACGGCCGGGGCTGCGCCTGCTGGTCGCCGGCCCCGGCGATCCGGACGACCTGTACGACCGGTTTCCCACCGACGTTCGGGACCGGGTCACCTTCCTCGGTCTGGTCTCCGAGGAGGAGAAGGCGCGGATGCTGCGCAGCGTGCACCTGTACGTGGCACCGAACACCGGCGGCGAGTCGTTCGGCATGATCCTCACCGAGGCGCTGGCCGCCGGCACCACGGTGGTCGCCAGCGACCTGGACGCCTTCCGCCGGGTGCTCGACGGCGGCCGGGCCGGGCGACTGTTTCCCACCGGCGACGCGCTGGTGCTGCGTGACCGGCTGGCCGAGCTGCTCGACGACCCGGCCCAGCGGGCGGAGCTGACCGCCTGCGGTGACCAGGTGGTGGCGAACTTCGACTGGCCCGTGGTTGCCCGGCGCGTTCTGGAGGTATACGCAGCGGCGATCGAGGCGACCGACGGGCGGGTGATCGACCAGGAGTGGGTGGGGTCGGACTGATCGGGAGGATTGGGAGCAGCACTACGATGCCGGGCATGTGGTGGGTGGTGGGCGCGACGGTGGTCGTCGCCCTGGTGGCGACGTACCTGATCTGGACCGCCGGTCGGGTCGAGCGGCTACAGGCCCGCGCGCAGCTCGCCGCCCGCGCCCTCGACGCCCACCTGCTGCGCCGGGCCGCCGCCGCGGCGGTGCTGGCCGAACGCCGCTACGGCGTGGAGTTGTACGCGGCGGCGCGGATCGCGCTGGACGCCGAGCCGGAGGAGCGGGAGGCGGCCGAGAACGACCTGACCCGGCAGCTGCGGGCGGTCCAGCTCGATCCCACCGATCCGGACTGCGACGCGGTGATCGCGGCGAGCCGCCGGCTGGCCCTGGCCCGGCAGGTGCACACCGACCTGGTACGCGACGCCCGAAGCGCGCGGAGCCGACCGCTGGTACGCCTGTTCCGGATGGGACGGGGGCACACCTGGCCGCGGTACTTCGACATCGACGACCCGACCCTCACCGTCCCGGTCGCCGACGTCCCCAGCAGGTGAGGCCGCCGCCCGCGGGCGTGACGGAGGCCACAGAGCAGGCCACCTCGGGGCTGATTGGCTGTCGGAGCGGCGTTGCGCCGGTCGTAGCATTTCCGCTGCCACCGCCCACCCGCCGCAAGGAGCGATGACCCGTGTCCGACCCGACTTCCCCGAACGCCGCCAGCACCAGCCCGGTCGTCGGCACCGCCCGCGTGAAGCGGGGGATGGCCGAGATGCTCAAGGGCGGTGTGATCATGGACGTGGTCACCCCCGAGCAAGCCAAGATCGCCGAGGACGCGGGTGCGGTCGCGGTGATGGCGTTGGAACGGGTACCCGCCGACATCCGCGCCCAGGGCGGGGTGTCCCGGATGAGCGACCCGGACATGATCGACGGCATCATCGAGGCGGTCTCCATCCCGGTGATGGCCAAGGCGCGCATCGGCCACTTCGTCGAGGCGCAGGTCCTCCAGGCGCTCGGCGTGGACTACGTCGACGAGTCGGAGGTGCTGACCCCGGCCGACTACGCCAACCACATCGACAAGTGGGCGTTCACCGTGCCGTTCGTCTGCGGCGCCACCAACCTGGGTGAGGCGCTGCGCCGGATCACCGAGGGGGCGGCGATGATCCGCTCCAAGGGTGAGGCGGGCACCGGGGACGTCTCGAACGCCACCACCCACATGCGCCGGATCCGGCAGGAGATCCGCCGGCTGCAGAACCTGCCGGCCGACGAGCTGTACGTCGCGGCCAAGGAGTTGCAGGCGCCGTACGAGCTGGTCAAGGAGGTCGCCGAGGCCGGCAAGCTGCCGGTGGTGCTGTTCACCGCCGGCGGCATCGCCACCCCGGCCGACGCGGCGATGATGATGCAGCTGGGCGCGGAGGGCGTCTTCGTCGGCTCCGGCATCTTCAAGTCCGGCAACCCGGCGCAGCGGGCCGCCGCGATCGTCAAGGCGACCACCTTCCACGACGACCCGGACGTGCTGGCCAAGGTCTCCCGGGGTCTCGGTGAGGCGATGGTCGGCATCAACGTCGACGACATCCCCGTGCCGCACCGCCTGGCCGAGCGCGGCTGGTGAGCGGAGCAGCGCGCGGGCCGGCACCGGTGATCGGTGTGCTCGCCCTGCAGGGCGACGTACGCGAACATCTCACCGCCCTGACCGGTGCGGGCGCGCAGGCCCGCCCGGTCCGCCGGCGGGCGGAGCTGGACGCGGTCGACGGCCTGGTCATCCCGGGCGGCGAGTCCACCACGATCAGCAAGCTCGTCGACATCTTCGAGCTGCGCGAGCCGATCGACAAGCGGATCGCCGCGGGCATGCCGGTCTACGGCTCCTGCGCCGGCATGATCATGCTGGCCGGTGAGGTCCTGGACGGCCGGCCCGACCAGCGCGGTTTCGACGGCATCGAGATGACGGTGCGGCGTAACGCGTTCGGCCGGCAGGTCGACTCGTTCGAGGCGCCGGTGGAGATCGTCGGCGTCGACGGCCCGGCGCTGCACGCGGTCTTCATCCGGGCGCCCTGGGTCGAGCGGGTCGGTGCCGGCGTCGAGGTGCTGGGCACGGTGACCGACGGTCCGGCCGCCGGACGGATCGTGGCGGTGCGCCAGGGCAACCTGCTGGCCACCTCGTTCCACCCGGAACTCACCGGCGACCTGCGGCTGCACCGCTACTTCGTGGACCTGACCCGCGCCGTCGCCTGACCTCCGACCGCGTCGGGTCGACCTACGAGGGCACGCGGGCGAGGTGGGGCGTGGGCGACGCGGTCGGCACCGGGTCGCGTTCGCCGTGGGCCGCCGGGGGCAGCACCAGCAGCAGTACGATCAGTAGCCACGCCACCGTGGTGACCCGGTTGCCGGTCAGGGTCGGCAGCCCCAGCGAGCCGCCGATCAGCACGATGAGCACGCCGGCGCCGAGCCGCACCGCCGTGGGCTCGGCCCAGCTGCGGGTACGCAGCCAGCAGACCACCAGGACGGCCATGATGGCGGCCTGCAGCGCGATCCCGAACACGCCGGCCATCACCAGCGCCTCCAGCCACGAGCTGTCGTAGGGGACGCGGATGCCGCCGATGCCGAAACCGAGCCACGGCGAGTGCGTGAGCACGAGGTCGGCGGCCTCGGCGAGGGTGGACTGTTCGCCGAGGCGGGAGGCGGTGTAGTAGGACAGGATGGTGCCGCTGCGATCCTGCGGGTTGAGCCATCCGTCGAGCAGCACTCCGCCGATCTGCGATCGTTGCTGGCGGGCCTGGTAGTCGAAGACGACGAGCACACCGGCCAGGGCGAGGACGGAGCCGGTCCGGCTTCGCCACGACGCGCCGCGCCAGGTCTGCCAGAGCGCGACCGGCAGCCCGATCAACAGGAAGATCTTCGATGCGGTGAGCAGCCCGCCGACGGTGAGCGTGAGGCCGGTCGCGGCGAGCAGCAGCGGCCGGCGCCACAGCAGGTACACCGCGGCGAGCAGCCCGAGGGAGTACATCACCCCGCCCTCGGCGGGTTGGTTGAAGATGCCGGAGTAGCGGCCCATGGTCGCCGCGCTCTCGGCGGTGCTTAACCCGCCGTCGTTGGTCCAGAAGTGCGGCAGCAACTCGTTCAGTGTGTTCGACCCGACCAGCGTCAGGTAGGCGATCACCGTGTTCAGGCAGAGCAGGACGACCAGTGTCGTCGCCGCGACGCGGACGAGTCGGGTGCGGTCGGTGGCCTCGACGGCGAGGAGGTACCCGGCGACGAGTACGACGAGCGGGAGCAGCAGGTTGTCCAGGCCCGCCCACGACCCGACGGCCTGGTAGCCGACGCCGGCGAGGGGCTCGCCGAGGGCGGCGAGCCCGGCGAGTCCGACGTACGCCCCGCTCAGGGCGGCGAGCAGGGTGACCAGGGGAGGGGCGTGGGCGAGCTGGTGGGCGCGGAAGAGCACGGCCAGTGCGGCGACGAGGAGGACGGCGAGCTGCTCGGTGCGTACGCCGGCGACGACGTACGGGCCGAAGGTGGCGAGGACGAGGAGGAACACCGCGATCTCGGCGATTCGTCGGCCCGCGGCGGGCTGGTGTGTGTTGAGGGGCATGTCGCCTCCGTGCATCCCGTTCCGCCCTCAATGATGCTAATTACGCCGTTTATAGCAGTCTTGTCCTAGTTGTCGGTCGGGTTTCGTGTTCCGCCGCCGAGGCGGCAGGTTCCGTACGGCCCGCCCGGCACGCACGCGACGTGCGGCGGGTGACGACCGCCCGCCGTACGTCGGTAGGATTGTCGAGATTCGGCAGGGCCATCTGGCCGCCACGGCTTCCACCAGAGCTGACCGGCACCACCGTGTGCGCCGGGTGCGGAGCGGGGCGTGCGCGGTGCGGTCGATGCAGACGGCGGGTAGCAACGGAGGTAACAGATGTCCGGCCACTCAAAGTGGGCGACGACCAAGCACAAGAAGGCGGTCATCGACGCCAAGCGCGGCAAGATGTTCGCCAAGCTGATCAAGAATGTCGAGGTGGCGGCGCGCACCGGCGGTGGCGACCCCGCCGGCAACCCGACCCTCTACGACGCCATCCAGAAGGCCAAGAAGAACTCGGTACCCAACGACAACATCGACCGCGCGGTCAAGCGCGGTTCCGGCCTGGAGGCCGGTGGCGCCGACTACCAGACGATCATGTACGAGGGGTACGGCCCGAACGGCGTCGCGCTGCTCATCGAGTGCCTGACCGACAACCGCAACCGCGCCGCCACCGAGGTGCGTACCGCGCTGACCCGCAACGGCGGCTCGTTCGCCGACGCCGGTTCGGTGTCGTACATGTTCTCCCGCAAGGGCGTGGTGATCGTGCCGAAGGCCGGCACCACCGAGGACGACGTGATGCTGGCCGTCCTCGACGCGGGCGCCGAGGAGGTCAACGACCTCGACGAGGCGTTCGAGGTGGTCTCCGAGCCGGGTGACCTGCTGGCCGTACGGACCGCGTTGCAGGACGCCGGCATCGAGTACGAGTCGGCCGAGTCCTCCCTGATCCCCAGCGTCAACGTGCCGCTGGACGAGGAGGGCGCGCGCAAGGTCTTCAAGCTGATCGACGTGCTGGAGGACTGCGACGACGTGCAGAACGTCTACGCCAACTTCGACGTCTCCGACGAGATCATGGCCGCGGTCGGCTGACGAGCGCGATTCGCCTGCTGGACGGCTACCCCTCCCGGACCCTGCCCTCCGGGAGGGGTGGCTCGTGGTCGGACCGACCCTGGCGGCCCGTGGTCGGGTCGTCACCTGCGGCCCGGTGCGCCGGGGCCAGCGCGGCTCAGCTGATCGCCGGGGCCAGCGCGGCTCAGCTGATCGCCGGGGCCGATGCGGGTGCGCCTACTCCCTGCGCAGCGCCTGGCTGAGCGCGGCGACGAGCGAGAAGCCGAGCACCCACCCGATGATGATCATGAGCCAGGTCCAGAAGAGAAGCGGCGTACCCCAAGGCTTGCTGGCGTCCGGTATCCACTTGTCGATCTGATACAGGTTGATCGCCGGTATCAGTAGTTGGAGCGAGTAGGCGGCCGGATTGAAGCACGGATAGTTCGCCGGGCAGTGCGTGGCGTCGGCGTGCCCGTCGTCGGTCTTCGCCGCCACGGGTTCCATCAGATCGTGGTGCTCCGCCGTGTGATAGAAGATCACGTTCAAGATGGCGAACGGGAGGGCGATCAAGATTGGCTGGTAGAGGCGGTAGCCGTACCTGACGGTCAACCACATGAAGACGTTCCACGCCTTCGAGTGCGGCCGGAGCTTGTCCCGCTTGCGCAGCTGCTTCAAGCCGGCGACCGCCACTTCGCGATCTGCTACATCTTTGCCCGCGTCTCGGTAGATCCGGCTGAGTTGCTGGTACGGCTGGCGTGAGTAGCTCTTCATGTGTTCGAGAATCTGGATGCGCTGTTCGTACCCGAGGTTGCTCTCCAGGCTCTGATAGGTGAGGCCCTCCAGCTCGACGCGATTGCCCGCCGGATAGCCCATCTCGCTGTCGTTGAGCCGAGTCACGTTGGCGTATCGCAGATCCACGATCTGGGTGGGTTTCTCGGCCGGCAGCAGGATGAGCGATCCGCCCACGCGTAGTCCGTACGCGTCGAGGGACTTCTCGCCGACCCCACTCAGATGGCCTCCGCTCAGGTTTACGTCCCGGCTGACGTCCGCGTTGCGCAGCGACACCTCGCCGGTCGCCCGGAAGCCGTTGGTGAGCAGCACGTCGCCGCGCCCGACCAGACCGGTCAGGTCGAGCGCGGTGCGTCCCAGTGCCTGGAAGACGCCACCGGTGCAGTCGAGTTGCCGACCCACGGTGGCCCGGGCCAGGCGGACTTCGCCCACCGCCCGAAAGCCGCCGTCGAGCATGACGTTTCCGTCGGTGGTCAGGCCGCTCGCGTCGATCGCGACGTCGGCCTCGTGGTGGAACAGTCCGTCGGTGCAGACGACCGCCTCGGCGACGCTGGCACCGGACAGCGAGACCTGGCCGTTGGCGGTGAAGCCCTGTTCGAGATCGGGATCCTTGTCGAGGTAAACGCTGCCGCGACAGATCAGGCCGGTGGCGTCCAGGGCGCTGCCGGACGGGTTGTCGAAGTGGCCGCCGGTGCAGGTGAGCTGCCGCTCCAACCTTGCGCCGACCAGCCGCACGGCGCCGTGTGCCGCGAAGCCCTGGTCGATAAAGACGTCCGTGGCGGTCAGGCGTTCCGCCTCGATCGCCACCCCGCCGCGGCCGTCGAACCTGCCCCCGCTACAGCTCAGCTCACCTTCGATCTGGGCGCCGACCAGGCGAACGGTGCCGGTGGCGTGCAGGTCTTGATCGAGGTAGCAGCCGATGTCGACCCGCAGCGAGTCGGCGCGTAACGCCAGCCCGTTGGGGTTGTCCAGGGTGCCGTTGCGGAACGAGACAAGTTCGGCCCGCGCCCAGCAGAGTCGGACCTCCCCCTCGGAGTGGAACCCTTCGTCGCAGCGCAGCTCTCGGCCCACGTGCACCCAACTGGCGTTGATGGCCAGCGCGGAGCCGTTGCTGAACCGGCCGCCACGGCAGTCGAGATCGGCCGCGACGTAGCTGGAGTCCAGGGTGACGCCGCCGGTCACCTGCACGTGGTCGAGGAACAACCCGCCCTCGATGACCATGTCGGGACCGTGGAACGCCGGACAGTTGGTTCGCTGCTTCAGCTGGCTGCGGCTGAATCTCAGGTCGTGCTCGAGGTGGGCGCCGGCGAAGTCGGCTTCCGTGATCTCGCAGTCGACCACGCTGATGGCCTTGCAGCCGTGGAGTTGGTCGGCGATCAGGCCGTTGATCACGCAGTCGACGAAGTCGAGCGTCTCGTCGCAGACGGTGCCGGACAGGTCGACGCCACCGTCGAACCGGCAGTTGCGGAACGAGATCGGGTGTTTGAGCCGGCAGCGGGACAGGTCGAGGCGACCTGCGATCCGGACGTTCTCCAGCCATATCCGTTCCTTGAGCCGGTCCTCACCCGCCCCGCAGCAGTTGCGGACGAGATCGGCGATCAACTTGCCGGTGGCGTCGGTCTGCTCACCTTGAGCGAGTTGGTCGAGTACGACGCGCTCGTGTCTGTCGGGTGGGCGGCCGAGGCGATCGGGCCAGTCCGTCGGGCACACGCCATTCCTCCTGGGACTACCGGACCGGCCCGGCCGGAACCTCGGCCAGTCGGCTCGTCGGCAGGATAACCACAGCCCGGCGCCGTGCGGAGGCAATCGCTGACCCGCTCACCCCGTCGCTTCACGGCTCGTGGCACTTGCTAAAGACTTCTTTCTAAAGCATCCTCTAGCGTATGCCGGACGAGGTGCCCGGGCGTACTGGGAAGGTCACCGATCCGCGTGCCCTGCGGGCGTACGCGCACCCACTGCGGATGCGGCTGATCGGGCTGCTGCGCAGCGAGGGACCGATGACCGCCACCCAGGCCGCCGCCCGGCTCGACGACAACGTGCCGAACTGCTCGTTCCACCTGCGACAACTGGCCAAGTACGGGTTCGCCGAACGGGTCGCCGGGGCGGACGGCCGGGAACGACCCTGGCGGGCCACCACGCCGTTCACCTCCTGGGACGACGACTCCGACGACCCCGCCATGAAGGCCGCCGCGGACGAACTCAACGCGCTGATGCTCGCCGTCTTCGTCCGGCGCGCCCAGGACTACCTCGCGGTCCGCGCCGACGAGCCCACCGAGTGGCGGGTCGCCGCCGGCTTCGGCGACACCCTGCTGCACGTCACCGCCAGCGAGTTGCGCGAGCTGACCGGCACGATCGACGCGCTGCTGGCCCGGTACGACGAGCGGATCACCGACCCGGCGAAACGCCCGCCCGGATCTCGCCCGGTGATGATGGTCCAGCTGGTGCTGCCCCGAGGAGTCGTACCCCCCGACGACCGGCGGGCGGGCTCCGACCGTGACTGAACCCCTCGTCCTGGCCGACCCGGCACCGCCGCGCCGGCCGCGCGTCCCCCGGCTGCTGCGCCAGCCCGCCTTCCGTCGCTACTGGTCCGCGCAGACCGTCTCGCTCTTCGGCGACCAGGTCACCATGCTCGCCGTGCCGCTGCTCGCCCTGCTCGCGGTCGGTGCCGGCCCCGCCGAGATGGGCTACCTGACCGCCGCCTCGCTGCTGCCCAACCTGTTCTTCTCGCTGCCGGCCGGTGCCTGGGTGGACCGGCACCCGCGCCGACGCCAGGTAATGATCGTCACCGACCTGGGCCGGGCGGTGCTGCTGCTGGCCGTACCGCTGCTGTGGTGGACCGGCGCGCTGAACCTGCCGCTGCTCTGCGTCGTGGCCTTCCTGATCGGGATCCTCTCGGTCTTCTTCGAGGTGGCGCACGCCAGCCTGTTCGCCACGCTGGTGCAGCGGCCCGACTACGTGGACGCCAACAGCCTGGTCAACGGCAGCCGAGCCATGTCGCACGTCGCCGGCCCGAGCATCGGCGGCCTGCTCGTGCAGGTCCTCACCGCCCCGGTCGCCCTGCTGTCCGGCGTGTTCACCTACCTGGCGTCGGCGCTGTTCCTGGCCCGGACCAGGGTCACCGAGCGTCCCGTACCCGCCGGCCCCGGGCTGGGCATGGCCGCGGGCGTCCGGTACGTGGCCCGCTCCGCGCTGCTGCGGGCCACCCTGCTCGGCACCACCACGGTCAACCTGTTCAACTTCATGTTCGCCGCGCTCTTCGTGCTGTACGTGACCACCGAGCTGGGTGTCTCCCCGGGCGTACTGGGCCTGGTCATCGGGGCCGGCGCGTTCGGCGGCCTGCTCGGCGCGGCGGTCACCGGCCCGGTCAGTCGCCGGATCGGCATCGGCCCCGCCGTCCTGCTGGGCTTCGTGGTCTTCCCGGCCCCGCTGATCCTGGTGCCGCTGGCCATGGGGCCACCACCACTGGTGCTCGGGCTGCTGTTCGCCGCCGAGTTCGTCTCCGCGCTGGGCGTCATGGTCCTCGACATCGCGGTCGGGTCGGTGCAGATCGCGGCCACGCCGGTGGCGATGCTCGCCGTGGTCTCCGGGTTCCGGCGCACCGTCAACCACGGCATCCGACCGATCGGCGCGCTGATCGGCGGGACGCTCGGCGCCGCGATCGGGGTACGTCCCGCTCTCTGGATCGCCAGCGTCGGCGCCCTGCTCGGAGTGTGCTGGGTCGCCTCCTCCCCGCTGCGCACCATGCGTACCCTGCCCGAGGGCTGAGGCCCGGTCGGGCGGCCAGGGGAACAGGCCGGCAGGCGGGGGCCGGCGGCCCTGCTCGACGCGCTCCACGTCCCTGCCGGGCCAGCCCCGGGCCCGGGCGTCGGCCCGCCGCTGGGCCGCCTTCCGTACCTCGGTGAATCCTGCTCCTCAAGTCGGTGGGCGTCGAACTCGTGCCGGCCCGGGGCGGTGTCGCGGCGGGTGACCCGGCTGCCGCCAGGATCGTGGGGCCGCCCAGGCCAGGAAGCGGTCGAACAGCTCGCCGGGGGTCGGTGGCGGCCCCTCGGCCGACCGCAGCAGGTCGCCGGTGGCGTCGAACAACTGGCCGGCGAGGTAGACGGAGAGACCGACCCGGTCGAGGTCGTACTCGACGCGCAGCAGCATCCGGGCCGCCGGGCACGGCCACTGCCGGGAGCACGCCCGACACGTCCACCCGGGCCGCTCGGGCAGGTGCTGGTGCACCGGGTGCAGCCGGCTCAGCGGCTCGCGCCCGGCAGGCGACGGATCCAGCGCGCTCATGCCCGATATGGTGACCCGAGGGGTTGACCCAAGTCAAGGAGCTAGGGCAACTGTCTACCGTCCGCCTTATGGAGCTGGTGGGTTCGCATGAGATTCGCATCATGCTGGGCGGCATCAGCAAGCAGCGCGTCTACGTCATCACCAGCAATCGCAACTTCCCCGAGCCGGTCGCCGATCTGATGCAGGGCAAGGTGTGGCGGAAGTCGGATGTGGAGGCCTGGATCAGGCAGCATCGGCCGGAGTTGACGCAGGACTGACGGCGCGGTCGGGGGATCGATGACGGGGGCGGGGCGGTTCGCCGCCGGATGCTCCAGCGTCCCGGTGAGGCGCACTCGATCGACGTGTTCTGGTCGGGCCCGCGGCGCGCCTTCGCCGGCTGGTACTTCAACCTCCAGGACCCGTTCCGGCGTACCCCGATCGGGGTGGACACCCCCGCCCTGCTCGACGCGGGGGAGCGCTGGTGGGACGAGTCCTTGGCGGCCTGGCGCCCGGACCCGGCGTGGCCGGTGCCGAGGCTGCCGGCCGGCTGGGCGGAGCTGCGGTGGCCGACGGTCGCCCGCTCAGTGGACGAACTGGTACCTGCGGCGCCGGGCGCGCCGGTAGGCGACGACCATCACCACACCGGCGACGGTGGCGACGGCGCCGCTGATCATGATGATCATCGGTAGTTGTTCGGAGAAGGTCGTCGGCAACCCCCAGGAGCCGTGTTGCTCCGGGAAGGTGATCTCCGCGGTGACCTCCCGGTGGATCCGCCCGCTCTCCACCCGCAGCCGGGCCTGCCACGGGCCGTTGGGCAGCTCCCGGTCGAGTACCACCTCAAGATGGGCGGTGTCGCCGGGGAGCAGGGTGGTGCCGAGCCGGGCGGCGAACGGGCCGGCGGCCAGCCCGCCCGGGCCGTCGGAGAGCCACAGCTTGCCGGTCAGGTCGAGGGCGCGTTCGCCGGTGTTGCGGACCCTGGCCCGTACCACCGGGTCGCCCTGCTCGGTGCGGCCCGGCACCAGGTTCTCGATCCGGAAGTCCGACGGCGGCTCGCCGCCCCGGCCGACGTCGAGATACACCCGGATACCGACCTGGTTGACTTTGCGTACGGTCATCGTCGAGTCGCGGCGCTCGGCGGCGCCGACGGTCGCCCAGATCGTGCCGTAGCGCTCGCCCCGGGTGGCCGACGGCGGCACGGCGATGGTGGCCAGGACGGTCGTGGTGCTCTGCGGCGCGGCCACGATGGTCGGCTCGTCGAAGGTGATCCACTCGGGTAGTTCGTTGGCGTCAGGCTCCGGCGCCGGCACGAACTCGTGGTTCTTGATCTCGGACGCGGCCACCCCGAGAGCGATCCGGTGCGGGGTGTCGGAGGAGTTGTTGACCTCGATCCGCCGGGTCATCCAGGTGCCCGGTTTGACGTGGTCGACGATGTAGACCTGCGCGCGCGGGTCGTCCCGTCGGTCCACCGACGCCTCGGCGAGGCGGATCCCGATGCTGCCGGACGCCCGCGGGGGCGGGCTCTGGGTCAGGGTGGGGCTCGGGCTGGGGCTGCGGTCCCGATCGGCGGCGTGCGCAGGGGCGCCGATCACGACGCTGGTCGCCAGGATGGCGAGCGCCGCGACCGGCACACCCCACGAACGGGTTGTCGCTGAGGCCATCAGGCTCAGGAGACGCTGTGCGTGACGGTGCCGGTGAACGGTCCGGCGATCGTCGCGAGCGGGATCGAGACGGTGAGCAGCGGATCCCAGAGCGCCGTGTTGTTACCGGTGCCGGTGGTGTCGTGGCTGTAGGCGGTCACGGTGCCGCCGAGCGCCGCACCGCTGGGCGGCGGGGGCGCGGTGCACGGGCCCGCCTGTCCGGGGGTGAAGAGGCCGGTACCGGTGGTGGTGCCGGTGCCGGAGCAGTAGTAGACGTCGTCATTGGGGATCGACTCCCCCGGGCCGAAGACAGGGCCCGGGCCGGTGGTGAAGTCGGTGCTGCTGACGGTCGTGGTCCAGCCGACCCCCGCCTCGGCCCGGAGGTCCTCGACCAGGATGTCGCCGAGTTGGCCGTAGGCGTACCCGCCGGGCGCGCCGTTGTTGGTGAGGGTCACGTCGTCCGGCACGGTGATCTGCAACGCCCCGGCGGTCACCTCGAAGGTCACGTCGGTCGTGCAGCCGATGCCCTCCAGACAGGTGTCGGCCTGCGCGGGCGCCCCGACCAACAGGGAGCCCATCAGCCCTGCGGCACCCACCAGGGCCGCGGTGGTCAGTCTCAGCTTCATTCAGTACCTCCTCGATAGGTGTTGCGTTCCATCAGGAGGCTAGGGTTCTGGTGGCGATCTGACCGTTATGCGGCCATTCATCACGTAAAAGGATGAAAGTCCGATGCCGGCGTTCCCTCCGAGGTGGGACGCCGGCACCCGCAGTCGCGTTGTCAGCCCAGCGTCTCGCGCTCCCGCCAGGCGGTCCGGACCGAGGTGCGCCCGTTGGTACGCAGCAACGACCCCTCGTACACCCGGGCCCCGGCGAGCAGGAACCCGACCGCCGCCACCAGCAACAGGGCCAGCGAGGCGACCGGTTCCCAGCCGGCGGCATCCCCGCCGAACAGCCGCAACGGCATCGCCGTCGGCGACGAGAACGGCAGGTAGGACAGCACCCGCATGGCGGTGGCGTTGTCGTTGAGGAAGATCACCGCGAAGAACGGCAGCATCACCGCGAGCTGCACCGGCGTCGACACGCCACCGATGTCCTCCAACCGGTTGACCAGCGCGCCGGCCGCCGCCCACATGGCCGCGATCAGCAAGAAGCCGAGCAGGAAGAACGGGATGAACCAGCCGATCGCCGGGCCGAGCAGCGAGAGCAGCCCACTGCTGCCGCCGAAGGCCATGCCGGCCACGGCGACCAGCGCGACCAGCGCGATCTGCCCCAGCGCGAGGATCGTGCCGGCGAGCATCTTGCCGGCCAGCAACGCCCTCACCGGTACCGCGGCGACGAGGATCTCCACGATCCGGGTCTGCTTCTCCTCGATGATGCTCTGCGCGATCTGCACGCCGAAGGTCTGCGAGGTGATGAAGAAGATGAACGCGAACGCGAACGGCACCAGGAAGGCCAGCACCGGATCCACCGCGTCCGGGTTCAACAACTCGACCGGCGGTCGGGTGCTCAGCGCGTTGACCACGTCGCCGGGCGCGTCGTCCATGGCGAGCACCAGCGGGCCGGCGACGACCGCGGCGTCCGCGTCACCGTCCCGGACGGCCTGCTCGGCGGCGGCGTCGTCGGGTACCACGCGCACCTGGAGCCCGGCCTCGCGCAGCGGACCGGCCGCCGCCTCGGTCGCCGCCACCGTGGACGGCCCGCCGGACAGCAGTGGCGGCAGGATGGTCGCCGCCGCCGCGACCAGCAGGAAGACGACCGTGCTGATCAGGAAGGTACGGTCGCGCAGCTTGACCCGGATCTCGCGGGCGGCGACCAGACGGGTGGCCTGGATGGTGTTCACTTGGCGACCTCTCGGAAGATCTCGGCGAGGGACGGAGCGATCGGGCGGAACGCGCGGACCGGGCCACGGTCCAGCGCGGTGCGCAGCACGACCTGTTCGTCCGCGCCGGGCGCGAGGTCGAAGACGGCGCGGGCGCCGTCCAGGTCGACGAGGGTGACTCCCGGCTGGTCGCGCAGCCAACCGGCGTCGGTCTCCACCACCAACTCGTACCGGGGCGTGGTGTACGCGGCGCGCAACCGCTCGCGGCTGCCGGCCGCACGGATCGAACCCCCAGCGATGATCACCAGGTCGTCGCAGAGCCGCTCGACGACGTCCAGCTGGTGGCTGGAGAACAGCACCGGGGCGCCGGCGGCGGCCCGCTCCCGCAGCACCGCCACGATGGTGTCCACGGCCATCGGGTCGAGCCCGGAGAACGGCTCGTCGAGCACCAGCACCTCGGGATCGTGCACCAGCGCGGCGGCGATCTGGGCACGCTGCTGGTTGCCCAGCGACAGGGTCTCCAACAGGTCGTCGCCCCGCTCACCGAGCCCGATCCGCTCCAGCAGCGCGTCGGTCGAGCGCCGGGCGGCCTCGGCGGTCAGCCCGTGCAGCCGACCCAGGTAGACCACCTGCTCGCGGACGCTCATCTTCGGATAGAGGCCACGTTCCTCCGGCATGTAACCGAAGCGTCCGCGTACCTGCCGGGTCAGCGGGGCGTCCCGCCACGTCACCCGGCCGGCGTCGGCGGCCAGCACGCCGAGGACGATCCGCATGGTGGTGGTCTTGCCGGCGCCGTTTCCGCCGACGAAGCCGGTCATCCGACCGGCAACCACATCGAAGGACACGTTCTTGAGCACCTGACGGTCGCCGAAGCTGCGGTCGACGCCGTCCAGACGGAGCACAGTGGTCACGCTGCCCACGCTAGGCCCTCGATGATCGACTGCCCTCCGCCCCGGGACGGAGATCGCGGCTCCGCCTCGCGGTGGAGCCGCTCAGCCGCCGGGCCGGACCACCCCCTGCTCGTACGCGAAGACCACCGCCTGCACCCGGTCGCGCAGCTCCAACTTGGCCAGCACCCGGCTCACGTGTGACTTGACCGTCGCCTCGCCGAGGTGCAGCGCGGTGGCGATCTCGGCGTTGCTGGCACCCCCGGCGACCAGGACCAGGACCTCCCGCTCGCGGGGCGTGAGGTGACGCAGGGCCGCCGCCGGATCGACCCCGGCACCGGTCGGGCCGCCGGGCCGGGCGAAGGTGGCGATCACCCGCCGGGTGAGTTCCGGTGCGAGCAGTCCGTCCCCCCGGGCCACCACCCGGATCGCCTCGACCAGCGCCTCCGGGGTGCCGTTCTTCAGCAGGAACCCACTGGCACCGGCGCGCAGCGCCGCGAACAGGTAGTCGTCGCGGTCGAAGGTGGTGAGGATCAGCACCGCCGGACCCGGCTGGTCCGCGTCGAGGCTGATCCGCCGGGTCGCCTCCAACCCGTCGACCTCGGGCATCTCCACGTCCATCAGCACCACGTCCGGGCGCAGGGCCCGGGCCATGCCGACCGCCCGTTCCCCGTTGGCGGCCTCGCCGACCACCTCGATATCGTCCTCGATCTCCAGAATGACCCGGAAGCCGGTCCGCACCAGATGGTGGTCGTCGGCGAGCAGCACCCGGATCGGCCGGCCGATCCCGTCCTCGCCCGACCCGCGACCGGTGCTCATGCCGCCCCTCCCACCGTCACCGGCAGCGGAAACCGGACCCGTACCCGCCAGCCACCGCCGGTACGCGGCCCGACCTCCAGTTCACCCCCGTGGGTCGCGACCCGCTCCCGCATCCCGACCAGTCCCAGCCCGTCGGCGTTCGCCGGGCGGGTCGCCCGGCCGTCGTCGGTCACCTCGACCTCCACCTCCTGCGCCAGATAACGGATCCGCACGTCGAGCACCCGCACCCCGGTGGCGTGCTTCAGGGTGTTCGTCACCGCCTCCTGCACCACCCGGTACGCGGCCTGCGACACCGACTCCGGCAGCGGCGTCGGGGCGCCGTACACCCCGAGGGCGGCCTGGAGCCCGGCCTCGCGGGCCCGGGCGAGCACCGCGTCGACCTGGTCGATCCCGGCGGCCTGCTGCTGCGCCCGCGCCGGTTCGCGGTCGCCGGCCCGCAACACACCGAGCATCCGGCGCAACTCGTCCACGGCCGTGCGGGCACTCTGCTCGATCGAGGCCAGCGCCGTGCGGGCCTTCGCCGGATCCTTGTCGAAGACCCGGCGGCAGGCTGCCGCCTGCACCCCCATCACCGAGACGTGGTGGGCGACGACGTCGTGCAGTTCCCGGGCGATCCGGACCCGCTCACCGACCACCGCGTGCTCTCGCGCCTCGGCCTGCGAGCGGCGCAGCGCCTCGGCCTGCGCGGCCAGCTCGTGCTCACGCCGGGCGGCGACCCACGCGGTCTCGCCGAAGAAGTACGCGAACCCGAAGAACAGCACGTTGATCAGTACGCCGGTGACGATCGCGGCGAGCAGCGGCGGCACCGGCCCGATCGCGTCGGCGAAGGTGTCCGGGGAGAGGCTGCGGTAGCTGATCACGTACGCCACCGCCATCCAGACGAACATGGCGGCGATGACGCCGACGCGCACCAGCCGGGACCGCCGGTGGTCCGGCCCCCAGGCGCCGAGGGTGAAGATGGCGGCGAACAGCGCCCACTGGGACAGCTGCCACTCGGGCACGGCCCGGACCTGTGCCCCGATGAACGCGGCCGAGACGATCAGCGCGGTGGCGGTGGGGTAGCGGCGTCGCCAGATCAACGGCAGCGGCACCGCGATGGTCCAGAGGATCTGTTCGAGGTCCGACGGCGGTGGCCCGAGCAGGAACATCCCGGTGCTGCGGGCGAGGGTGAGGCTGAACAGCGCCAGGATCGTCGCCGTCAGCCCGGCGTAGAGGTCCAGCCGCCGCTGCTCCGGGGTCGGGCCCGGTCGCCGCCAGTCGTCGGTCGTCTCGCTGGTCACCCCGCCGAGGATGCCATCCCGGCGCCCGGCCCGGTCAACCGATCCCGCTGCCGGCCATCGGCGGCAGCGGGCAGTGCAGCAGGCCGCAGATGGTGCGCAGCAACTCGATCTCGGCGACGGTCATCTCCCCGTCGTGGCTGATCACCGCCACCACCGCCGCGACCAAGCGTTCCTTGTCCCCGGGTCGCAGCCCGTCCAGCACCGGCCAGGCGGTCTCCAGGGCCAGCACGCCGTTCTCCGGCGGCGCGTACGTCCACGAGGTGCCGGGCAACAGGGTGCCCATGCCGGCCTGGAAGGCGCGCTCGGCCTCGGCCGGCTCACCGTGCCCCACCTGGGCGAGCGTGGCCAGCAGGAAGGCCGCCGCCGACCGGCTGTCGGTGAGCGTGCGCCGGTCGGTCCGCCAGCGGGAGTCCGGGCGCAGCAACTCCTGGATCTCGGCCAGCAGCAGCCGGGAGAGGCAGTACTCGGAGACGTTGATCGAACCGTCCGCGTGGATCAGCGTGAACACCGCCGCCAGCAGCGACTCCAACTCCGGCGCCGGGCGCTCGCGCAGGGCCGGGAAGGTCAGTTCGGCCAGCGGCAGGACGAGCATCGGGTGCAGCCCGGCCAGGGCCTGCGCCTCGTGGATCGCGGCGTCGGCCAGATCCCGACCGTGTCGCTCGACCAGCGCGGCGTACTGGTGCTGCCGGACCTGCGGCTCGGCGCTGAGCAGCAGACCGAGCAGCAGCGGTACGGCGGTCTGCCGGTTACGGGCCCGGTCGAGCAGGGGCTGCGGGATCTGGTCGAGCAGCGCCGCCGCGTGGGTGTACGCGGTCTCGGTCGGTGCGGCCACCCGGCCCAGTACGTCGGCCGGGTCGAGGCGTACCCGGGTGCCCGCGACCGGCAGCGCCGGTGCGGCGGGCGACACCTCGGCGCCCTGCCCCGGTGCGCCCTGCCCCGGGCCGCCGTGGCCTGGCCGGCCGGGAGTGGGCCGGCTCGGCGCGGCGGCCGGGGCGAGGCCCAGCGCGGCGTCCTCCTGCCGGCCCGACGGCGGTGCCGCCGCCCACTGCCGGGACAGCCGTTGCAGCTCGGCCGGGTCGAACGAGGGGTCCAGCACCTGAATCCGTTTGGCCAGCGGCGGGTGGGTGGCGAACCAGGAGGCGCGGGCTGCCTCGCCGAAGAGCATGTGCCCCACCTCGTCGCGCTTCGGCGACCTCAGCTCGGAGCCGTCGGACAGGCCGCCGATCTTCTTCAGCGCCCCGGCGATGCCCCGGGTCTGCCGGGTGTACTGCACGGCCGAGGCGTCGGCCAGGTACTCCCGCTGCCGGGACACCGAGGCCTGGATGAGTCGACCGGCGAGGACACCGACGTACCCGGCGACCAGCAACGCCAGCCCGACCAGTGCCAGCGGGTTGGCCCCACCGCTGTTGTTGCCGCGTTGTCGACCGCCGCCGCTGATCAGCCCGAAGCGGGCCATGCCCCGGCCGATCACGGTCAGGAACAGGATGCCGAACAGCAGCCCCATCAGCCGGATGTTGAGCCGCATGTCCCCGTTCACCACGTGGGCGAACTCGTGGGCGATGACCCCCTGGAGTTCGTCACGGTTGAGCCGCTGCAACGCGCCCCAGGTGACCGCCACGGCCGCGTCGGACGGGCCCCAACCGGCGGCGAAGGCGTTGATCGCCGTCTCCTCGGGCAGGACGTAGACCTCGGGCACGGGTACGCCGGAGGCCAGCGCCATCTCCTCGACGACGTTGCGCAGCCGACGCAGCTCCGGATCCGTGGTGTCGGTCGGCACCGGCACCCCGCCCAGCTCGCGGGCCACCTTGCCGCCCCCGCCGCGCAGGGCGAGGGTACGCACCAGCGCGGCCAGCCCGATCGCCGCGACGGTGGCCACGGTCACCATGGCCACGAAGCCGGCGAGCTGGCCCGGGTCGGCGGTGGTGGCGTTGAACGCGACGACCGCCGCGAGGTTGACCACCACCACGATGCCGACCACGGCCAGCACGAACAGCAGCACCAGCCGGGTCGACAGCCGGCGTACCTGGCGCTGCCGTTCGAAGAAGTTCATCAGAAGGAGACCTGCGGGGCCTGGCGCTGGGTCGGGTCGTCCGGCTGGAACAGCGCGGCGGGCCCGAACGAGAACATGCCGGCGACCAGGCTGGACGGGAAGACCTCGCGCTTGTTGTTGTAGCCCATCACCGCGTCGTTGTACGCCTGCCGGGCGAAGGCGACCCGGTTCTCCGTGGAGGTCAACTCCTCCGACAGCTGCATCATGTTCTGGTTGGCCTTGAGGTCCGGGTACGCCTCGGAGAGCGCGAACAGCCGGCCCAGGGTGGCGGTCAGGGCGTTCTCCGCGCCGCTGAGCTGCTGCATGGCCGCTGGGTCGCCGGGGGCCGCCGCGGCGGTGGCCTGCGCGTTGACCGCGGCGTTGCGGGCGGTGATCACCGCCTCCAGGGTCTCCCGCTCGTGCTTGAGGTAGCCCTTGGCGGTCTCGACCAGATTGGGGATCAGGTCGTGCCGGCGGACCAACTGCACGTCGATCTGGGCGAAGGCGTTGCGGTACGCGTTGCGCGCCCGGACCAGCCCGTTGTAGACCGAGACGCCGAAGCCGACCACCACCACGACGATCAAGACCAGACACAACAATCCGATGATCAGTTCCATGGCCGCTCCCTGGTTACCCGTCGGACCTGTCGCTGATCATCGTACGTTCGCCCGACCAGCCCCGCTCCCAGCCGGTTCGCCGAGCTGGGGCGGCCGATCGGTGGGGGCCCCGTACGGCGGCGCCCGGCGCGGTTCGGTACCGGTCGGCCCACCGCCCGGACCCGGTGTCAGCGGCCGTTGCGGCGTGCCTTGATCGCGCTGTCGATCACGTCCCAGACGGTGACCACGACGATCACCACGACGGTGATCCGGGCGACCGTGTCGACGCCGCCGTCGCGCAGCCAGGAGAACCGGGCGGTGAAGTCGGCGTTGAACAGCCGGTCGGTGAGCAGCAGCCAGATCGCCGGTACCGCGAAGGCGAGCCCGAGCAGGGCGTTGACGGCGACCAGCGGCCAGCTCCACCGGCGGGCCCGGTACTTGGCGAACTCCAGGCCGATGCTGGCGACCAGCACCACGACCAGCACCGGCAGCCAGGACGTCCAGAGCGCCGGGTCGAGGATCGGCAGCCGGTCGCCGTCGCCGACCACCGTCTGGAACTGCTGCCACGGCAGGATCGCGATGAACAGGCCGAGGACCACGATCGAGGCGCACACGTCGGTGAGGCTGATGTCCCGGTCGACGGGCTCGTCGGGCAGTTGGTCGACGGTCCACTCCGGCAGGTTCAGCGGGGTGCCGATCCGTTCCAGTACCGCGAAGACCACGGTCACCCAGAAGGCGATCTGCACCGCCACGTTGAACGCGGCGCTCACGCCCGCGCCGACGGCACCGCCCGGGTTGTCCGCGGTGGTGGTCTCCAACACGGCCATCAGTACCCCGACGACCGGCGGGATCGTGCTGACCAGGGTGATCAGCAGCCGTCGCCAGGCCGGGTAGTACTCCGGGCCGATGAGCTGGAGCCGCCGGTCGGTGTACCGGGCGGCGAGCTGGGCGGGGTTGCCCAGCTCGGTGAGCACCTCCCGCTCGGCGGTCGCGGCGTCGAGCCCGTCGGCGGTCCGTCCGTCGATCATGTCGCCGATCGAGGCGCGTAGCTCGTCGGCGATCTCCTCGCGTCGGGCGGTCGGCACCGAACGCAGGGTGGCGGCGAGGTATCGGTCGGTCAGGGAGGTGGTCATCGGGGGGCTCCTTCGATCAGGGCGGTCAGGGAGGTCTGAACGGCGGCGAGGTCGTCGAGCAGTCGGGTCAGCAGCTGCTCGCCGGCGTCGCTGGTGCGGTAGAACTTGCGCGGCCGGCTCTCCTCGGTGTTCCACTCGCTGGTCAGCAGCCCCTGTTCCTCCAGTCGGCGCAGCAGGGGATAGAGGGTGTTGGCGTCGACCGCGAAGCCGTGCCCGGCGAGCCGTTGCAGCAGCGCGTAGCCGTAGTCGGGTTGACGCAGCGCGACCAGGCTGGCCACCACCACCGTCCCCCGCCGCAACTCCTGAAGGTGCGTCCGTAGAACGTCATCGGTGCCCATGCGACACACGATACTGTGTGTCGCACACTATTGTCCATCCGCACAACACTGTCCCTCACCCGACAATCTCGTGGATCTTGCGGTTTGTGTCGGGATATAAGCCGCTCATGGTGTGATTCGCCGACGGAAAGTGCAAGATCGACGGAGCTGGGGGTGGTGCTGGTGTGGCGTGGGGGAGGGGGCTGCCGGCGGCGATAGGGTGGGGCGGACCGACTCGATCATCCGACCCGGGGGGCTCCGCGTGGGCGATTCGTTTGCGCACCTGCACGTGCACACGGAGTACTCGATGCTCGACGGTGCGGCCCGCCTCAAGGACCTGTTCGCCGAGGTCAAGCGGCAGGGGATGCCGGCGGTCGCGATGACCGACCACGGCAACATGCACGGCGCGAACGACTTCTACAAGCAGGCGATGGCCACCGGGGTCACCCCGGTCCTGGGCATCGAGGCGTACGTGGCGCCGGAGTCCCGCTTCCACAAACAGCGGGTGCGCTGGGGCCGCCCGGAGCAGAAGAGCGACGACGTCTCCGGTAGCGGTGGCTACACGCACATGACCATCTGGGCCCAGAACAAGACCGGCCTGCACAACCTGTTCAAGCTCACCTCGCGCTCGTACACCGAGGGCTACTTCGTCAAGTGGCCGCGGATGGACGCGGAGATCCTGGCCAGCCACGCCGAGGGGTTGATGGCGACCACCGGTTGCCCCTCCGGCGAGGTGCAGACCCGGCTACGGCTGGGCCAGTACGACGAGGCGCTCAAGGCGGCGGCGCGGTACCAGGAGATCTTCGGCAAGGAGAACTACTTCCTGGAGATCATGGATCACGGCATCTCGATCGAGCGCCGGGTCCGCGACGAGCTGATCGAGATCTCCCGCAAGCTGGACATCCCGCCGGTGGTCACCAACGACTCGCACTACACCCACGAGGCGCAGGCCGAGGCGCACGACGTGCTGCTCTGCGTGCAGACCGCGGCCAACGTGGCCGACCCGAACCGGTTCCGGTTCGACGGCAGCGGTTACTACATCAAGTCCGCCGACGAGATGCGCAGCGTGGACAACTCCGAGGCCTGGCTCCAGGGCTGCCGCAACACCCTGCTGGTCGCCGAGAAGGTCGACCCGACCGGGATGTTCGAGTTCCACAACCTGATGCCGCGCTTCCCGGTCCCCGACGGCGAGACCGAGGAGTCCTGGTTCCGCAAGGAGACCTTCGCCGGGCTGGCCCGCCGCTTCCCGAACGGCATCCCCGAGGGGCACGTCGTCCAGGCCGAGTACGAGCTGGGCGTCATCATCCAGATGGGCTTCCCGTCGTACTTCCTCGTGGTCGCCGACTTCATCCAGTGGGCCAAGAACCAGGGCATCGCGGTCGGCCCGGGCCGCGGCTCGGCGGCCGGCTCGCTGGTCGCGTACGCGCTGGGCATCACCGACCTGGACCCGATCCCGCACGGGCTGATCTTCGAGCGGTTCCTCAACCCCGAGCGGGTCTCCATGCCCGACGTCGACATCGACTTCGACGAGCGTCGGCGCGGCGAGGTGATCAAGTACGTCACCGACAAGTGGGGCGAGGACAAGGTCGCGCAGATCGCCACCTTCGGCACCATCAAGGCCAAGGCCGCGATCAAGGACTCGGCCCGGGTGCTCGGCTACCCGTACGCGGTCGGCGACCGGATCACCAAGGCCATGCCACCGGCCGTGATGGGCAAGGACATCCCGCTCGAAGGCATCTTCGACCCGAAGCACCCGCGCTACGCCGAGGCCGGCGAGATCCGCGGCATGTACGAGGCCGAGGCCGACGTCAAGAAGGTGATCGACACCGCCCGGGGCATCGAGGGGCTGATCCGGCAGACCGGCGTGCACGCGGCCGGCGTGATCATGTCCGCCGAGCCGATCGTCGAGCACATCCCGTTGATGCGCCGGGACTCCGACGGGGTGATCATCACCCAGTTCGACTACCCGACGTGCGAGTCGCTCGGGCTGTTGAAGATGGACTTCCTCGGCCTGCGCAACCTGACCATCATCGACGACGCGGTGAAGAACATCCAGCTCAACCACGGGCGGGAGCTGGACCTGCTGGGCCTGCCGCTGGACGACAAGGCCGCCTACGAGCTGCTGTCGCGGGGCGACACCCTGGGTGTGTTCCAGCTCGACGGCGGGCCGATGCGTTCGCTGCTGCGGATGATGAAGCCGGACAACTTCGAGGACATCTCCGCCGTCCTGGCGCTGTACCGGCCCGGTCCGATGGGCGTGGACTCGCACACCAACTACGCGCTGCGCAAGAACGGCCTCCAGGAGATCACCCCGATCCACCCGGAGCTGGAGGAGCCGCTGCGGGAGATCCTCGCCCCCACCTACGGCCTGATCGTCTACCAGGAGCAGGTGCAGCGGGCCGCGCAGATCCTCGCCGGCTACACGCTCGGTCAGGCCGACCTGCTGCGCCGGGCGATGGGCAAGAAGAAGAAGGAGATCCTCGACAAGGAGTTCATTCCCTTCCGGGACGGCTGCCGCGAACACGGCTACTCCGACGAGGCCATCCAGAAGGTCTGGGACGTGCTCGTGCCGTTCGCCGGGTACGCCTTCAACAAGGCGCACTCGGCCGCGTACGGGCTGGTGTCGTACTGGACGGCGTACCTGAAGGCGCACTACCCGGCCGAGTACATGGCGGCGCTGCTCACCTCCGTCGGCGACGACAAGGACAAGATGGCGCTCTACCTGTCGGAGTGCCGCCGGATGGGCATCCAGGTGCTGCCGCCGGACGTGAACACCTCCGCCGGGCCGTTCACCCCGGTCGGCAAGGAGATCCGCTTCGGCCTCGGCGCGATCCGCAACGTCGGCGCGAACGTGGTCGCCTCGATCATGCGCTGCCGCGAGGAGAAGGGCGAGTACGCCGACTTCTACGACTTCCTGTCCAAGGTGGACGCGGTGGTCTGCAACAAGAAGACGATCGAATCGCTGATCAAGGCCGGCGCGTTCGACGTGATGCGGCACCCGCGCAAGGCCCTGCTCGCCGTGCACGCCGACGCCATCGACGCGTACGCCGACGTCAAGCGCAAGGAGGCGGTCGGGCAGTACGACCTGTTCGGCGCCGGCTTCGGCGACACGGAGACGGCCACCAACACCACGGTCATGCCGACCATCACCGAGGGGGAGTGGGACAAGCGCGACAAGCTCGCCTTCGAACGCGAGATGCTCGGCCTGTACGTCTCCGACCACCCGCTGTTCGGCCTGGAACACATCCTCGGTCAGGCCGCCGACTGCACCATCGCCGCGCTGTCCGAGGAGGGCACCGTCCCCGACGGCGCGGTGGTCACCCTCGCCGGGATCCTCTCCGGCGTGCAGCGGCGGGTCACCAAGCAGGGCCGGGCATGGGCCTCGGCCACCCTGGAGGACCTCGCCGGTGGGGTGGAGACGTTGTTCTTCCCGAACACCTACGAGGTGATCGGCCAGTACATCGCCGAGGACGCGATCGTGGTGGTCAAGGGCCGGGTCGACCGGCGTGACGACATCCCCCGCATCATGGCGATGGACATGTCACTGCCGGACGTCTCCACCAGCTCGGCCAACAAACCGGTCACCCTCACCATCCCGGTGACCCGGTGCACCCCGCCGCTGGTGGAACGGCTCAAGGAGACCCTGGTGCTGCACCCGGGCGACGCCGAGGTGCACGTCAGGCTGCTCAACGGCAGCCGGACCACCACCCTGCGGCTCGGCCCGGTGCGGGTGGCGGCGACCACCGCGCTGATGGCCGACCTGAAGAGCGTGCTCGGCCCGGCCAACGTCAGCTGACCCGGCTGACCGGGGTCTCCCGGCCCACCCGGGACAGCTTCTCCGGATTGCGGACGTAGTACAGGCCGGTGACCAGACCGTCCTCCACCCGTACCGCCAGCACGCCGTCGAGCCGGCCGCCCAGGCGCATGAGCAGCGCCGGGGCACCGTTGACGTGCACCGGCTCCAACGTCACCTCGGCGCCGACGAGCTTCAGGCCGGCGGCGAACAGCCGGGCCACCTTGTCGGCGCCGACCACCGGCCGGGGTACGGCCTGCGCGCGACCACCACCGTCGCTGAGCGCGACCACGTCCGGGGCGAGCACGTCGAGCAGGCCCTGCAGGTCGCCGGTGCGCACCGCGCGCTGGAAGGCGTCCAACGCGGCCCGGGTCTGGGCCGGGGAGACGACGTCGCGTGGCCGGCGCGCGGCGACGTGCGACCGGGCCCGGTGGGCGATCTGGCGGACTGCGGCCGGGCTCTTGTCGACCGCCGCCGCGATCTCGTCGTACCCGAGGTCGAACACCTCGCGCAGTACGAACACCGCCCGCTCGGTCGGCCCGAGCGTCTCCAGCACCAGCAGCATCGCCATCGACAGGCTGTCGGCCAACGCCACGTCCTCGGCCACGTCCGGCGTGGTCAGCAGCGGCTCGGGCAGCCAGGGACCGTAGTACGTCTCTCGGCGGCGGCCCACCGTCCGCAGCCGGGTGAGCGCCTGGCGGGTGGCGATGCGTACCAGGTAGGCGCGCTGGTCCCGCACCGTGTCGAGGTCGACGTCGGCCCAGCGCAGCCAGGTTTCCTGGAGCACGTCCTCGGCGTCGGCCGCCGAGCCGAGCAGCTCGTAGGCGACCGTGAACAGCAGATTGCGGTGGGTGACGAACGCCGTGGTGCCGGGGGACATGGACGGCCTCCTGTCTCGTCGTCGCCGACTGTGCCATCCATCGGACGCCGGAGCCCACCGATCTGTGACACCACACCGATGGTCGGTGCTGGGCCGCCGGTGGGTGCCACCGGCCGGGTATTGGCGCTCAGCGTCGGCGGCCTGGGCCACTAGCGTCGGTGACGTGGAGCTTGCGCAGGCACAGAAGTTGTGGCAACCGCGACCCGGGTGGCTGAACACCGCCAGTTTCGGGCTGCCGCCCGACCCGGCCTGGGACGCGTTGCAGGACGCGTTGGCCGGGTGGCGGGCGGGGGACGCGTCGTGGGAGAGCTGGAGCGGGGCGAGTGACCGGTCCCGGGCGGCCTTCGCCCGGCTGGTCGGGGTGCCGGTGGCCGACGTGGCGATCGGGGTCACCGTGTCGCAGCTGCTGGCGCCGGTGGCCGCGGCGTTGCCCGCCGGTGCCCGGGTGGTGGTCCCCGAGGTCGAGTTCACCTCGAACCTCTTCCCGTGGCTGGTGCAGCAGGAACGCGGCGTGCAGGTCCGCACCGTGCCGCTGGCCGAGTTGGCCGACTCGGTCGAGGCCGGCACCGACCTGGTGGCGTTCAGCCTGGTGCAGTCCGCCGACGGCACCGTGGCCGCGTACGACGAGATCGTCGCGGCGGCCCGGTCCCACGGCGCGCTGGTCGCGGTCGACGCCACCCAGGCGTGCGGCTGGTTGCCGTTCGACGCGGCCCGGGCCGACGTGGTGGTGGTCGGCGGGTACAAGTGGTTGATGGGCCCCCGGGGTACGGCCTTCGCCTACCTGGCGCCCGCCGTGCGGGACCGGCTGCGGCCCGACGCCGCCGGCTGGTTCGCCGGACGCGACCCGCACGCCTCCTACTACGGCCCGCCGCTGCGGCTGGCCGAGGACGCCCGCCGGTTCGACATCTCACCGGCCTGGTTCAGCTGGGTGGGTGCGGCCCCGGCACTGGAACTGCTGCTGGAGATCGGGTTGCCGGCGGTCCACGCGCACGACGTGGCGCTGGCCAACCGCTTCCTCGCCGGGTTGGGGCAGCCGCCGGGGAACAGCGCCATCGTCACCGTCCAGGTGCCGGGTGCGCAGGAGAAGCTCGACCGGGCCGGGGTACGGGCGGCGGTGCGGGCCGGTCGGGTCCGCGCCGCCTTCCACCTCTACTGCACCCCGCAGGACGTCGACCTCGCGTTGGCGGCGCTGACCAGCTGACCGGGCGGGCCCGCACCGGGAGCCGGGCGGCCCGCCGGCTCGGCCGGTACGGGCGCCCGGCTCACTTGCCGGTGACGATGCCCGGGTTGATGCACAGTCCGGGCGTGCTGCCGTTCTTCTCGGCGATCTCCAGGCAGCGGGTCACCTTGTCCACCTTGGCGTTGGTCTCGGTGATCTCCTTCTGGATCTCGGCGTTGCGGCGGTCCTGTTCGAGGTTGCGGGTCTGGGCGAGCTTGTCCTGGAACGCCTTGATGTTGCCCTCGGTCTTGTCGTCGTGGTTCACCCGGGTGATGGTGACCGACAGGATGTCGACGTCGGTGGAGAGCCGCGTGTCGGCGCTGGACTTGATGCTGTCGGCGAACGGCTTGAGGTCGACGTTCAGGTTGCCGGTCTTGTCGTCGATGCGCTCCAGCGGGTTGTAGGAGGCGAAGGCGTCGTTCACCGCGCTGTCCAGCTGCACGCCGACCCGCTGCCCGCGGAAGCTGTCGAAGTCGCCCTTGTAGTCCATGAACTGCTGCGGCGCGTTCTCCGGCCGGACCTGCCACTCGACCAGCACCTCGACGCAGGCGTCGGCGAGGGTGCCGGTACGCACCCGGACGCAGTTGTCGCTGCCGATGTGGTCGTACTTCTGCCGTCCGGCGTCCCACTCGCCGACCCGCTGCCACGGCGCGACCCACTTCAGGCCGGAGCCGGTGACCTCACCGGTGGGCTTGCCGAAGCTGGTGACGATGCCGACCGAGCGGATCGGCACCGAGTGGGCGCTGGAGCCGACGGTGAGCAGCAGCGTCGCGGCAAGGGCGACGACCGTGGTCAGGACGCCGACCTGCCGTACGCTGCGCTGCCCGCTGAACAGGGTGACGGCGAGGGCGATGGCCGCGACGACCGCGGTGACGATCGAGAGGACGAAACCGAAGGGCATGGGGTGGGGCCTTTCCGAGCAGCCGGGCTGAGTCGATCATCAAGGTCGACCAGCAACGTAGCCGCCGGAGGCAAGGGATCCGGGCCCAACCCGCGCAACGGTCACCCCCGGTGACCACCGGGGGTGACCGTCCTGCCCGCCGGTCGAGACGTCGTCGCAGCTCAGGGCGGGTTGCGTGGGGTGAAGCAGAGCAACGGGGCGACACCTGGCAGCGGTGGCGGCGGGCGATGCCCCACCAGCTGTGGCGTAGCGCACTGAGCGCCTCCGGCGCGGCCTAGACTACGGGCGTCCCGCGGTCGTCGGGATCGTTCGCCGCCATCGGAGGGGTTCCATGCCGTCGCCTGTCACCAACCTGGCTCTCGGGCCGGACTGGCTCGCCCCGGAGTGGCTGATCTCGACGTTCGGCCTGATCGGCATCCTGGTGATCGTCTTCGCCGAGTCGGGCCTGTTGATCGGGTTCTTCCTGCCGGGAGACTCGCTGCTGTTCACCACCGGGCTGCTCGTCGCCGACGGCCAGTACCTCAGGTACCCGCTGTGGTTGGTGTGCCTGCTCATCACCGTCGCCGCGATCGCCGGCGACCAGGTGGGCTACCTGTTCGGTCGCAAGGTCGGCCCGGCGCTGTTCCGGCGACCGAACTCGCGGCTGTTCAAGCAGGAGAACCTGCTCAAGGCACACGACTTCTTCGAGAAGTACGGTGCCCGCTCGGTCGTCCTGGCGAGATTCGTGCCGATCGTACGGACGTTCACCCCGATCGTGGCCGGGGTGAGCCGGATGAACTACCGCACCTTCGTCATCTACAACGTGGTGGGCGGCATCCTCTGGGGCACCGGCGTGACGGTGCTGGGCTACTTCCTCGGCCAGATCCCGTTCGTCAAGACGAACATCGAGTACATCCTGATCGCCATCGTGGCGATCTCGGTCCTGCCGATCGCGGTGGAGCTGCTCCGCGCGCGGCTGGCCGCCAAGCGTGGCGTCACCGCGCAGGAACGCGCCGCGGCCGAGGAGGCGATCCGGGAGACCCGGCAGCACTACGGCGAGCACTGACCCCGGCCCGGGACCGCCCGACCCGGGTGTCCGAGGCGACCCCGACACCGCCACCGCCATGGAGGGCGCGCTACAGGTCGCGCTGATGCTCGCCCCGGTGCCGGCGGTACCCCGCCGGGCCGGCGGCGTCGGCGCGGACCCGGTCCGAGCCGGCCGGTCGGCTCAGCCAGCCGGGGCACGCAGCCGGTGCAGGCGCAGCGCGAGTTGTACCTCCAGCGCCCGCTCCGGCTTCTGCCAGTCGCCACCCAGCAACTGCCCGATCCGCTCCAACCGCTGGGTCACCGTGTTGACGTGCACGTGCAGCTGCTCCGCCGCGCGGGCCAGACTGCCACCCACCCCGAAGTACGCCTCCAGCGTCCGTACCAGGGCCGTGCCGCGCCGCGCGTCGTATTCGAGGACCGGACCGATGGTGGCGGTGAGGAACCGGCTGACGTCGGCGTCACCGCCGTCGGCGACGGTACCCAGCAGCAGCCCGACGAAGCCCAGCTCGGCGGTGCTGGCGCCCTGCCCGGAGCGACCCAGTGCGCCGAGCGCGGTCAGGCACCGGTCGGCCTCCCGGAAGGCGGCGGCCAGCGACGACGGGCCGGTGGAGGGGCCGCTCGCCCCGGCGGTCACCGGCCGACCGGTGACCCGGGACAGGTCCCGCGCCACCGCCCGGGCACTGCCACCGGCATCCTGCCCGGGCAGCATCAACGCCACCAGGCCGTCGCGCGCCGCGGCCAGCCCGCCACGCGTCGAGGCGTACGTGGTGGCCCAGGACAGCACCCGCTGCCGGGCCGACCCGGTGGCCGCGATCGCGTCGTCGCCGACGGCCACCAGCACGTGCGGGGCGTCCAGGTCCACGCCGAGCCGCCGGGCCCGGCTGCGCAGCGCCTCGGTGTCGCGCAGCGGCCGGGCGATCAGGTCGTCGAGCAGCTCACCGCGCACCCGCCCCTCGGCCTCGGCCACGGTACGCCGGAACAACAGCAGCAACGCGGTCACCAGCGCGGCCCGCTCCAGGATGCGCTGGTCGGCGTCGGCCAGCTCGCCCTCGGGGTGCAGTACCAGGGCGCCCAGGTTCTCCGCGCCGGCCACCACGGCGCCGTACCAGAGCACACCCCGGCGTACGCTGCGGCCCTCGGTACGGGAGGCGGCGACCGCCTCGACGAGGTCCGCCCGATCCGGCTCGTCCAGTTCACCGACCCGGGCCAACAGCCGGCCCTCGGCGTCCAACGCCAGCAGGGAACCCCCCAGCACCTCGGTGACCGCCGCCGTCACGTCCTCCACCCCGCCGCCGCGCAGCACCAGCGCGGTCATCCGGTCGTGGGCCGCCGCGGCCCGCTCCACCGACGTGCTGTGTGCCCGGATGGTGGTGTTGGCCGCCGACAGCTCCGCCAGCGCCGCGCGGGTCTCCGCCAGCAGCCGTGCGGTGTCGATCGCCACCGCCGCGTGCGCGGCCAGCGAGAGCAGCAGCGCCACCTCCTCGCGGGCGAACGGCCGCGCCGAGCGGTTCGCGGCGTAGAGCACGCCGATGCTGGTCGAGCCGAGCCGCAGCGGCACCCCGAGGATGGCCACCAGACCCTCCTCGCCCACCCCGGCGTCGATCTCCCGGGTGTGGTGGAAGCGCTCGTCCTCCGGATAGTTGGCGGTCACGTACGGGGCACCCGACTGGGCCACCAGGCCGCCGAGTCCGGCCCCCATGGGCAACCGCAGCCGCTGGAAGCGGGCCGAGACCGAACCGTCGGTCACCCGCATGTAGGTGTCGCCGCGCTCGGCGTCGTTTAGCGTCATGTAGGCCACGTCCGCGCCGAGCAGGTGCCGGGCCCGGTGCACGATGGCCCGCAGCACGTCGTCCAGGTCACGCAGCCCGGCCAGGTCGCTGACCGTGTCGTACAGGCCGGAGAGTTCGCTCTCCCGGCGGCGGCGGCGTTCCAGCAGCGCGCGGACCCGCAGCGCGACGGTCTTGGCCTGTTCCAGTTCGGCGATCCGGTCGGCCGTGAGCCCGGCCGACCGGGCGGCGACCAGTGGCCCCTCGAACTCGACCGGGGCTGCCTCCCGGGCGAGCAGTTCCAGAAACTCCACCGGCGACGACATGCCCGACATTGTGCGGGTGACCACTAGCTCGCCGTCCAGCCCCCGTCGAGTGCGATCGAGGCGCCGGTGAGGAACCCGGCCGGCGGGGAGCAGAGGTACGCCAGCAACTCGGCCACCTCCGCCGGCTCGATCAGCCGTTTGATCGCCGCCCGGGCGAGCATGATCTTCTCGATCACCTCGCTCTCCGGGATGCCGTGGGTGGCCGCCTGGTCGGCGATCTGGCTCTCCACCAGGGCGGTTCGCACGTACGCCGGGTTGATGCAGTTGGCGGTGACCCCGTGCGCGGCGCCTTCCTGCGCCACCACCTTGGACAGCCCCTCCAGCGCGTGCTTGGCGGACACGTAGGCGGCCTTGTACGGCGAGGCGCGCAGCCCGTGCACCGAGGAGATGTTGACGACGCGGCCCCAGCCACGGGCGTACATGTGCGGCAGGGCCCGGCGGATCAGCAGGAACGGCGCCTCGACCATCACCCGCTGGATGTACTCGAAGCGCTCGACGGGAAAGTCCTGGATCGGGGCGACGTGTTGCAGGCCGGCGTTGTTGACCACGATGTCCACGTCCGCGTCGAGCCGGTCCACCGCCTCGGGGTCGGCCAGGTCCACCCCCTCGGCGCGGCCGCCGGCCGCAGCGGCCACCAGCTTCGCCGCCTCGACGTTGCGGTCGACCACCAGCACGCTGGCGCCGGCCGCGGCCAGCCGTAGGGCGCAGGCCCGGCCGATGCCGCTGCCACCGCCGGTGACCAGGGCGGTACGACCGGCGAGGTCGAGGTTCACGACGTGGGGGACCGCCACGGGTTCTGCCGTCATGGCGCATGAAACTACGAGCTGTGTGTCCGGGCGCACATGGCGTCGTGACACATACTCCGATCGGAGCCTGTGGCCGTGTGCTACATCCCGGCTGCCACGAGGTGACCCGAAGGTGAGCGCGGTACGGTGCGCGCCGGGCGTGTCCCGCGGCGCGCCCGGACAACGTCATCGGTAGGGTGTCGAACACACGTACTGCTCGGCGGCTGGGAGGGGGCGACGTGCGGGTGCTCGGCGTCGACCCGGGCCTGACCCGGTGCGGGGTCGGTGTGGTCGAGGGAGTGCCGGGCCGGCCCTGCACACTTGTCGCCTACTACGTGATCTACACCGACCCGGCCGACGAACTGCCCACCCGGCTGCTGCACCTCGACCGCAGCCTCACCGACCTGGTGGCCGAGCACCGGCCGGACAGCGTGGCCGTGGAGCGGGTGTTCAGCCAGCACAACGTGCGTACGGTGATGGGCACCGCCCAGGCCAGCGGGATCGCGGTGCTCGCCGGGGCGCGTGCCGGGTTGCCCGTGCAGACGTACACCCCGAGCGAGGTGAAGGCCGCGGTGACCGGCTCCGGGCAGGCGGACAAGGCACAGATGACAACGATGGTCACCCGGCTGCTGCGGCTGCCCGAGCCACCCCGGCCCGCCGACGCCGCGGACGCCCTCGCGCTGGCCATCTGCCACGTGTGGCGCGGCGGTACCCGATCGAAGCTGGCCGCCGCCGCGGACCGGGCGAGACGAGGAGGAGCGAGATGATCGCCAGTGTGCGCGGGGTGGTGACCGCGACCGGCCCGGACCACGCGGTGATCGAGGTCGGCGGGGTCGGGCTGGCCGTACAGTGCGCCCCCGGCACCATCGCCGACCTGCGGGTCGGCCAACCGGCCCGGCTGGCCACCAGCCTGGTCGTCCGGGAGGATTCGCTCACCCTCTACGGCTTCGCCGACGACGACGCGAAGTCGCTGTTCGAGCTGCTGCAGACCGCCAGCGGTGTCGGACCACGGTTGGCGCAGGCGGTGCTGGCCGTGCACACCCCCGACGCGGTCCGCAAGGCGATCGCCAACGCCGACACCGCCGCGCTGACCCGGGTGCCCGGGATCGGCAAGAAGGGCGCCGAGCGGCTGGTACTGGAGCTGCGCGACCGGATCGGTCCGGTCGCGGTGGGCGCCGACGGCGCGGCCGGGGTCACCGGTGGCGCCTGGCCGGAGCAGGTCCGGCAGGCGCTGGTCGGGCTCGGTTGGACGGCGGGCCAGGCCGACCAGGCGGTCGCGGCGGTCGCGGAGACCGTCGACGGCGCCACCCCACCGGTGCCGGTACTGCTCAAGCAGGCCATCCGCCTGTTGGGTCGGACCCGATGAGCGCGAGGAGTGAGCCGGTTCTGCGAGCCCCGCAGTCGCGAATGAAGATGCTCCCGATGAGCGCGAGGAGTGAGCCGGTTCTGCGAGCCCCGCAGTCGCGAATGAAGATCGTCCCGTGACCGGCACCGACGGCAATCTGGTCTCGGCGTACGTCAACGATGCCGAGCGGGACGCGGAGGCCAGCGTCCGGCCGAAGCGGTTGGACGAGTTCATCGCCCAGCACCGCGTCCGTGACCAGCTCGACCTGTTGTTGCAGGGCGCGATGCGGCGTGGCTCCCCGCCCGACCATATCCTGCTCTCCGGGCCACCCGGCCTGGGCAAGACCACGTTGGCCAACATTGTCGCCGCCGAGCTGGGCGCGGGCATCCGGGTGACCAGCGGCCCGGCCATCGAACGCTCCGGCGACCTGGCCGCGATCCTGACCAGTCTCGCCGAGGGCGACGTGCTCTTCATCGACGAGATCCACCGGATCGCCAAGCCGGCCGAGGAGTTGCTCTACAGCGCGATGGAGGACTTCCGGGTCGACGTGGTGGTCGGCAAGGGCCCGGGCGCCACCGCCATCCCGCTGGACGTGGAGCCGTTTACCCTGGTCGGCGCGACCACCCGGTCCGGTCTGCTGACCGGTCCGATGCGGGACCGGTTCGGGTTCGTCGCCCATCTGGACTTCTACGCCCCGGCCGATCTGGAGACGCTGCTGCACCGCTCGGCGCGCATCCTCGGGGTACCGATCACCGACGACGGGGCCGCGGAGATCGCCGGCCGGTCCCGGGGTACGCCCCGGATCGCCAACCGGCTGCTGCGCCGGGTGCGGGACTTCGCCGAGGTACGCGCCGACGGCGTGGTCACCGTCGAGACCGCCCGCGCGGCGCTGACCGTGTACGACGTGGACGCGCTCGGGCTGGACCGGCTCGACCGGGCGGTGCTCACCGCCCTGGTCGACTCGTTTCGGGGCGGCCCGGTCGGCCTCTCCACCCTGGCCGTGGCGGTGGGGGAGCAGCCGGACACGGTCGAGGAGGTGTGCGAGCCGTTCCTGGTGCGGGCGGGGCTGCTGGCCCGTACGCCGCGCGGCCGGGTGGCGACCGAGGCCGCCTGGCGCCACCTGGGGCGTACGCCACCGAATGGTACATTTGCTGCCGAAGCTCCCCCCGCGCCCGATCTGTTCTCGGTGGAAGCCGGCGAGCCGTGATCTGTTCGTGATCTGTGCCGCATTCGGCGTTCCCAGATACAGCGACTAGACTCGCCGCGGTCTGTACAGGATGTGAAAATCCGCCTCCGCTCCGGCGCCAAGCGCCGTACCGGGGCCAATGGGAAGGTCGACAACCGTGCTCTACGTAGCAGCAGAAGGCGGCGGAGCGGGAGGCTTCACGCCGATCCTCATGATCGCGCTGCTCTTCGGCGTCATGTACTTCATGATGATCCGACCCCAGCAGAAGCGCCGCCGCGAGGCCGAGGCGATGCAGTCCGGCCTCTCCGTGGGCGACGAGGTGGTCACCATCGGCGGGCTGTACGGCATGGTCACCGGTGTCGAGGACGACCACGTCCTGCTCGAGATCGCTCCCGGAGTGCAGACCCGCTACGCCCGCCCGGCGATCGCCCGGGTGGTGACCAAGGCGGAGCGTCCCACCGAGGCTGCGGCCGAGGAGACCGACGTCGTCAAGGAGTGAGCACCGCACCCACCCGGTCCGCCGCTGCGCCGGCTCGGCCGGGCGGGTGTCACCCGCACGCGTCCCCGGGCGGGTGAGCGCCGACGCGGCGCGTTGAGACAACTGGATAGAAGGCCGACGCCGGGCGTCGGCGCGCCGGTTCGGTCCGGTCCACGCGCCCGCGTCGACCACCCGAGGCGGCGGCGTCAGCCCCGGGCGCCGTCGGAAGGCAGATCGTCGGCCGGGGAACCGGCCGATCCGCCGTCGCGCCCGCGGCGGCGCGACCGTACAGGGAGACAGGACAGCCGTGGCACCACCTCAGGGACAGATGCGCCCGGGACGGCAGTTGGCCGTACTGGGCGGCATCCTCGTCGTCCTCTATCTTTTGGTGTTCTTCTCGGGCGGCGCCAGCGGAGGCTGGAAGGATCGGCTCGAACCCCGTCTCGGTCTTGACCTGGTCGGCGGCACCCGGCTCACGCTCGAGGCGACGAACACGCTCGACGGTCGCGCCCCGACGGCGGCGAACCTCGAACGGGCTCGCCAGATCATCGAGAGCCGGGTCAACGCGTACGGCGTTGCCGAGGCTGAGGTGGTCACCGAGGGCGACCGCAACATCGTCGTCTCCCTGCCCGGTGAGAACCGCGACCTCAGCGAGGTCGGCAGCGCCGCCGAGTTGCGGTTCCGCAAGGTGCTGAAGATCGCTGACGGCAGCGGCGCGATTCCGTCGCCGGCGCCCAGCCCGACCGGCACTGCCGAGCCGACGCCCACCGCGACCCCGACCGGCACCACCAGCCCCACCCCGAACGCCGAGGTGACCGCCTCACCGCCGGCCGGCGGCCAGGGCGGTGGGGCACCCACGCCGACGCCCACCCCGGCGCAGACGCCGAGTGCCACCCCGTCGCCGTCGGCGAGCGAGGAACCGGTGTCGCAGAGCATCGAGGAGCAGCGCAGGGCCGTCGAGGAGAAGGTCGGCGCCGAGGCCTGGGCCGCGGCCAACGGCCTGCAGGCACCGGCCGACCTGAGCGCCGACCCGGCGCTGGCCGAGAAGCTCAAGCCGTTCGCCGAGTTGACCGGCCGGGAGGTCGCGGTACTGCCCGCGCAGATGCAGTTCAACGTGCCGACCATCAGCTGCCTTCAGCTCGACGACCGGCCGCCGGCCTCCATCTCCGACCCGGAGCAGCAGGTGGTCTCCTGCGAGGCCGGTTCCATCAAGAACCTGCTGGACGTGGCGAAGGTGCTCGGCACCGACGTCAGCAACGCCACCGCGGTCCGGGACCAGACCAGCCAGTGGGTGGTCAGCCTGGACTTCACCCGTACCGGCGGGGAGAAGTGGACCGCGCTGACCCGTGAGGCGTTCAACAACGAGGGGCAGGCCTGCGACGCCTCCGCGCTCGGTGACGAGGGCAAGTGCCGGGTCGCCGTGGTACTGGACAACAAGATCATCTCCTCGCCGCAGATCCAGGGTGTGCTCGTCGGCAGCTCGCAGATCACCGGCAACTTCAGCAACGCCGAGGCCAGCGAGCTGGCCGGCTACCTCAGCTACGGCGCCCTGCCGGTCACCTTCGAGGCGCAGGAGAGCCAGAACGTCACCGCCACCCTGGGCGCCAGCCACCTGCGGGCCGGTCTGCTCGCGGCCGGCATCGGCATGCTGCTGGTCATCATCTACTCGTTCTTCTACTACCGCCTGCTCGGCACGGTGATCTTCGCCAGCCTGGTGCTGTCGGCGCTGCTGCTCTTCGGCGCCCTGGTCTTCCTCGGCCGGCAGATCGGCTTCACCCTCACCCTCGCCGGCATCGCCGGCATCATCGTCTCGCTCGGTGTGGCGGCGGACTCGTTCGTCATCTACTTCGAACGGCTCAAGGACGAGATCCGAGAGGGTCGCAGCCCGCGCAGTGCGGTCTCCCGCGCCTGGGTCCGGGCCCGCCGGACGATCATCTCGGCGAACGCCATCACCATCCTGTCGGCGGTGGTGCTCTACATCGTCTCGGTCGGTACGGTCAAGGGCTTCGCCTTCGCCCTCGGCCTGGCCACGGTCCTGGACCTGCTCGTGGTCTTCCTCTTCCGGCATCCGATGATGACGATGCTCGCCCGTAGCAAGGCGTTCCTGTCCCCGCGGGTCAGTGGTCTCGGCCGGGTTCTGCCGGCCAAGTCGGAGCAGACCCAGTCCCGCAACCCGCGCGTCAAGGAGGCCTGAGATGGCCGCGGAGAACTCTCTGGCAAGCCGCCTCTACCGGGGCGACGCCGGTCTCGACATCGTCGGCCGGCGCAAGATGTGGTTCACGGCGGCCGCCGTGCTGGTGCTGATCGCACTCTCCAGCATCCTCTTCAAGGGATTCAACCCGGGCATCGAGTTCGCCGGTGGCAACTCGTTCCAGGTCCCGACCAGCGTCGGCACCATGCAGGACGCCGAGGCCACCGCAGGGCAGTCGCTGGGCAGCGCCGGCGACGGCGCCCGGGTGGTGACCGCCCAGCAGGTCGGCGGTGCCGGTGGCTCCTTCTACGAGCTGCGCACCACCGAGCTCGACCCGGCGCAGGCCGAGTCGGTCCGGCTCGACATGGCCGAGCGGTTCGGCATCGACCCGGGGGAGATCAGCGCCAACCGGGTCAGCGAGGCCTGGGGTAGCCAGGTGACCAACCGGGCGCTGCTCGGTCTGGTCATCTTCCTCGCGCTGGTGACCGCGTACCTGGTGCTGCGCTTCGAGTGGCAGATGGCGGTCGCGGCCATCTTCTCCCTGGTGACGAACCTGGCGCTGAGCGCCGGCATCTACTCGATTGTCGGGTTCGAGGTGACCCCGTCGACGATCATCGGATTCCTCACCATCCTGGGCTTCGCGCTCTACGACGTGGTGGTGGTCTTCGACAAGGTGCAGGAGAACACCAGGGGCATCACCGCGAACAACAACCAGACCTACGGCGAGGCCGCCAACCTGGCGGTCAACCAGAGCCTGATGCGGTCGGTCAACACCTCGGTGGTGGCCCTGCTCCCGGTCGGCGGCATCCTGTTCATCGGTGCCGGCCTGCTCGGCGCGGGCACCCTGAAGGACCTCGGCCTGGTGCTGTTCGTCGGTATGGGCATGGCGTTCCTCACCTCGATCACGCTGGCCACCCCGCTGCTGGTGGTGCTGAAGAACCGCGACCCGCGGATCCAGGCGCACAACAAGCGGGTGGAGGCACGTCGGGCCAACCTGGCGACCCGGGGCGAGACCACTGCCAAGGCGGCGGCTCCGTCCGCCGCGGCCGAGCAGGACGAGGAGCCGGTACCGGCGGAGGCCGGCGCGGCGATGGCCGGCGCGGCGGCACCGAAGGTGGGCGCCCGACCGGCCGGCAAGCGCTCCGGGGGCGCCCGGGGCGGACGTCCGGGCGGCGGTAACCGTCCGGGCGGCGGAAAGCGACGCTGAGGGACACCGGGCCCACCCGGTAGGAACCGAACCGGCGGCGTCCGGCATGCTGTGCGAGCAGCGTGCCGGACGCCGCCGTCGTGTGGCAGGGGAGCGGAGTCAACGTGACGGAGACCCACAGCAGCGGGGCACGGGGAGACAGCGGCCCGCAGACGGCCCGGCTGGTCGCCAGTCGGGTGCTCGACGTGCCGGACTTCCCCAAGCCCGGGGTGATGTTCAAGGACCTGATGCCGTTGTTCGCCGACGGCGCGGCGTTCCGTGAGGTGATCGACGGAATCGTCGCGTACCACGGTCGGGAGAACTTCGACACCGTGGTCGGCATCGAGGCGCGGGGCTTCGTCGTCGCCGCGGCGATCGCGTACGCGACCGGGGTCGGCGTGGTGCCGGTCCGCAAGGCCGGCAAGCTGCCCCGACCCGCGTACGCCGCGACCTACGAGCTGGAGTACGGCGAGGCCACGCTGGAGGTGCACCAGGACGCCTTCACCGCCGGCCACCGGGTGCTGGTGGTCGACGACGTACTCGCCACCGGCGGCACCGCCGAAGCGACGCTGGACCTGGTGGAGCGGGCCGGTGGCACCGTGGCGGGCTTCACCGTACTGCTGGAACTCGCCTTCCTGAAGGGGCGGGAACGGCTGGCACCGCGTCCTGTCCATGCCCTGTTGACCGTTTGAGCCGATCCCGCCACGGGGCGGAGTCGGCACGGTCCGTCCGGCGGAGCGGCAGGGCACCCCGGAGGCGGGTAGCATTGCCCATTGCTGAGCGGACGGTGACTCGTCCGAACGGCACGAGACCAGGCCGGCCGGCGCACGGTCGGTTCACTTCCGGCGAGCGGTGAGGAGGCCGGTGTCCCACGATGTCGCCCCTCCGGTGGAGGGCACGGTGCACCCGACAGGCGACGCGGACGGCTCGGTGACCGATCGCAACAGTGCCACCCCGGTGCCGGTCGACGGTGCGGTCCCGGCCGGCAGGTCGACCGCCGCGTCCGGCCCGCCCGGTACGGCCGCCGTCGCGGCCGGCACCCCCGCCGGTACGGCGGTCGGCGCCGCCGGTACGGATGTCGACACCAGCCTGGACCCCGCGCCCAGCAGCGGGTTCGGGCTGTCGCACGCGCCCACCGGGCGCCGGGTCCGGGCGCGGCTGGCGCGGTTCAACGCACCCTGGCAGTCCTCGCAGGTCAGCGAGGTGCTGGAGCCGCTGATCTCGTCGCACCGGGAGAACCACCCCAAAGCCGACGCGCGGCTGTTGCAGCGGGCCTTCGACACCGCGGCCCGCTGGCACTCCGGCCAGTACCGCAAGTCCGGTGACCCGTACATCACCCACCCGCTCGCGGTGGCGACGATCCTGGCCAACCTGGGCATGGACACCACCACGTTGGTCGCCGCGCTGCTGCACGACACCATCGAGGACACCGAGTACACCCTCGACCAGATGCGTACGGACTTCGGCGGCGAGGTCGCCCTCCTGGTCGACGGCGTGACGAAGCTGGACAAGGTCAAGCTCGGCGACGCGGCGAAGGCCGAGACGATTCGCAAGATGGTCGTCGCCATGGCCAAGGATCCGCGCGTCCTGGTGATCAAGTTGGCCGACCGGCTGCACAACATGCGCACCCTGACCTTTCTGCCCCGGCCGAAGCAGGAGCAGAAGTCGAAGGAGACGCTGGAGATCCTCGCTCCGCTGGCGCATCGCCTCGGCATGAACACGATCAAGTGGGAGTTGGAGGATCTGGCCTTCGGGACGCTGTTCCCGAAGCGGTTCGAGGAGATCAACCGGCTGATCGGGGAGCATCAGCCGCAGCGGGAGGCGTTGCTGCGGCAGGTGACCCAGAAGGTGCAGACTGACCTGAAGGCCGCCAAGATCAAGGCGGAGACCACGGGTCGGCCGAAGCACCTGTACTCGATCTACCAGAAGATGATCGTGCGGGGTCGGGACTTCAACGACATCTACGACCTGGTGGGTGTGCGGATCCTGGTCGACACGGTGCGGGACTGCTACGCGGCGTTGGGGGTGATCCACGCGAACTGGCAGCCGGTGCCGGGCCGGTTCAAGGACTACATCGCGATGCCGAAGTTCAACATGTACCAGTCGTTGCACACCACGGTGATCGGGCCGACCGGTAAGCCGGTGGAGATGCAGATCCGCACGTACGCGATGCACCGTACGGCGGAGTTCGGCATCGCGGCGCACTGGAAGTACAAGGAGCACAAGGGTACGCAGATCGTCGGTCCGCCGGCGCACATCGACGAGATGACCTGGCTGCGGCAGCTGCTGGACTGGCAGCGGGAGGCGGCGGACCCGAGCGAGTTCCTGGACGCGTTGCGGTTCGACCTGTCCAGCCAGGAGGTGTACGTCTTCACCCCGAAGGGCGACGTCATCCCGTTGCCGACCGGGTCGACGCCGGTGGACTTCGCGTACGCGGTGCACACCGAGGTGGGGCACAAGTGCATCGGGGCGCGGGTCAACGGCAAGCTGGTGCCGTTGGAGTCGACGCTGTCGAACGGCGACGTGATCGAGATCTTCACCTCGAAGTCCGACACGGCCGGCCCGACGCAGGACTGGCTGGGCTTCGTCAAGAGCCCCCGGGCGCGGACGAAGATCCGGCAGTACTTCAACAAGGAACGTCGTGAGGAGGCGATCGAGGAGGGCAAGGACGCGATCGTCAAGGCGATGCGCAAGCAGGGCATGCCCCTGCAGCGGATGCTCACCTCCGACAACCTGATGGCGATCGCCCGGGATCTGCACCTGGCCGACGTGGCCTCGCTGTACGCGGCGGTCGGCGACAGTCAGGTCTCCGCGCAGTCCGTGGTGCAGAAGCTGATGGCCTCCTACGGCGGGGAGGAGGGCGCGGCGGAGGACATCGCCGAGACCGCCGTGGCCACCCGGCCGCCACGCAGCCGGGCGTCCAGTCACGACCCCGGTGTGGTGGTCCGCGGCGTCAGCGACGTGTGGATCAAGCTGGCCCGCTGCTGCACCCCGGTGCCGCCGGACACGGTCTTCGGCTTCGTGACCCGCTCCGGCGGGGTGAGCGTGCACCGCGACGACTGCGCCAACGCCGAGGACCTGCGCGCCCAGGGCGAGCGGGTGGTCGAGGTGAGCTGGAAGCTCACCTCCGCCTCCACCTTCCTGGTCGCGATCCAGGTGGAGGCGCTCGACCGGCACAAACTGCTGGCCGACGTCACCCGGGTGCTCTCCGAGGAGCGGGTCAACATCCTCTCCGCGACCGTCACCACCACCCGGGACCGGGTGGCGGTCAGCCGGTTCAGCTTCGAGATGGCCGACCCCAAGCACCTCGGGCACCTCCTCGCCGCCGTCCGCAAGGTCGACGGCGTCTTCGACGCCTACCGCGTAACCTCCGGCTCCTAGGTCGTGTCCCGAAGTCGAGCGCGGCGGGTCGGTGATCGCTAGACGGCGGCGGATGATCGGCGGTGGCGTCGTGGCTGGCAGCCCGGGAGTGGGTTACCTTCAGAGCGCTGATTTCATGGTGAAATAAAAATTTCAGGGTGAAATCACGCCTACCCGCAGTTCTGTCTCCGGGCCGGGGGCGGCCGGATCGGGGCGAGTCGGCGCCAGCCACTGCGTCGTCGGTTTGAGCCTGCGTCGTCGGTTTGAACCTGTGTCGTCGGTTTGAGCCTGTGTCGAAGTCGGTCACCGCCACTCGCAGTTCGCGGCGACGTGCACGGTGGCTTCGCATGACGCTGCTTGTACCGCTCGGGGTCGACGGCGGGTGGCCGGCCGCCCTTCGCGCCCCGTCCACGCCGGTTGGCGTCCTGATCGGCCTTCGACGGGATGGCCACGTCGATTCCGCGTCGGCGCAGGTAGCGGCGGTTGGCCCGGGACGTGTACGCGTTGACGAAGTGCGGGCTGTCCCCACGCCGCCCTGCGGTCAGCCCGATCGACAACGGCGGCGGAAAGTGCAAGATCTGTGAAGCAGCGTGGGATCGGCGCAGCGTAGGGGCCACGCAGCGCGGGGGAGGGGAGAAAGGGGAGAGCGCCCGCCGGGGTGCCGGTGGGCGCTCTCGAGGTGCGGGGTGTGGGTCAGGCGGTGGGCTCGCTCATGGTGAGGTCGGTGATGACGACCTCCTTCTTGGGGTGGCCGCCGCCGGCCTGCTGGGCGAACGCGCCGTCGTCGCCGGCCTCGGCGACGTCCTTGACGATGTCCATGCCGCCGGTGACGGTGCCGAGCACCGTGTAGTTCGGATCCAGCGGCGAGTCGCCGTAGACGATGAAGAACTGGCTACCGGTGCTGGCCGGCTGGCCGGAGTTGGCCATCGCGATGACGCCCTCCGGGTACGGCGGGCGCATCTCGGTCGGCAGGTTCTCCTCGGCCATCCGGAAGCTCGGACCGCCGGTGCCGTCGGTCTCCCGCCAGCCGTCGCCGGTGGCGCTCGGGTCACCGCACTGCAGCACCTTGATGCCCTCGGTCACGAGCCGGTGGCACTTGGTGTTGTCGAAGAAGTTCTGCTCGGCGAGGTGGGTGAAGCTCGCCGCGGTGCAGGGCACCGCCGACCGGTCGATCCGGGCGGTGATCGGACCCAGGTTGGTGGTGATCGTCATCGTCTGGGTGCCGGTGTTGCCCGGCTGGGCCGCCGGCAGACCGACGTCCTTGGTCGTCGGGGACCGCTCGCTGGCCGGGATCTCGATCCAGTCGCACTGCACCTGGCCGCCGCCCTCGGCGACGTTGTCGGTGCCACTGTCATCGCCGACCAGGCTGCTGGCCAGCCAGACCGTACCGGCCACCACCAGCAGCAGGACGGCGCCGGCACCCACGATCGCCTGGGTCTGGCGGCGCTTGCGTGCCCGGGCGGCCCGTTCGGCCATCTCCTTCTCGAGCCGGGCGCGGGCCGCCGCGCGCTGCCGCTCTCTCGTGGACGTCACGCCTCGATCCTCCTGGGCTGTCGGTGCTGCCACTGCGGTACGGGGAATCCGATGTCCGGCTCCCCGAGGGGTCGGGTCAGCCAGCGTTCGGGCTGGCCTCGGTCGAGGCCGTCGGACTCGGCGTACCCGTGGGGGTGGGCTCGGCGGGTGACGCCGGATCCAGCACCGGCTCACCAACGGTCAGGCTCTGGATGACCACATCGTCGTTCTCCGGCTTGACCTTCTCCCCGGACCCATTGTCCACGGTCGGGAGGGCACCGATCTTCTCCACCACGTCCAGGCCCGAGGTGACCCGACCGATGATCGGGTACGTCGGCTCGGCGGTGGTGAAGTCCTTGAAGAAGATCAGGAACTGGCTGCCGTTGGCACCCGGCGGGTTCGAGATCATCGCGACCGTACCTTTGGGGTAGGTCGGCGCGGCGTCCGGTGCCGGGCTGGCCTCCGGCGACGGCTCCGCCCCGGTCGGCACGTTCTCGCTGTAGAACGAGTACGCCGGACCGCCCAGACCGGTGCCGGTCGGGTCGCCGCAGCGCACCGCGCCCTCGGCGGTGATCTCGTGGCACTTGGTGTTGTCGTAGAACGACTGGCTGGCCAGGTGGGCGATGCTCGCCGCCGCGCACGGCGCGGTCGCCAGATCCAGCTCGACGCTGATCGGCGCACCCTGGTTGGTGGTGACGGTCATCGGCCGGGTGCCGGTGGTCGGCAGCCCGGTGGTGGCCGGCTCGCCGACCTCCTTGAGGTTGCTGTTGCCCGCGGTGTTCTGCGGGGTCCAGAGGCAGACCTCGTCGGCGGCGCTGTTGTCGGTCGGCTCCGAGTCGAAGGCACCCAGCGCCCAGGCCGAACCCGCGACGATCAGTACGAGAATCAGGGCGGTGCCGACTCCGGCACGAACCTGCCGGCGACGTTTGACGGCGGCGGCCCGGCGGGCCATCTGCCGGTCGAGCTTGGCCCGCGCCAGTTTGCGCTGCCGGTCCCTGCTGGAAGCCACCCGTGCTCCCCTTTCCTCTACCCTGGTCGTCAGCCGGTGGTCGCGTACCCGTCGGGCCGGCAGGTGCGCCACGCCACACGCCCGCCAGAGTGTACGGGTACCGGCTGGAAAAGTCGTGTACGAGGTCGGGGCCGGGGCTCATCGGGACATGTCAGTGCCCAGTGGGGCGCCTGGGACGGATGCGCCGGAACCGGCGACAGCGGCCGGATAGGCTGCGCCAGACGGACGACAGCTCGACGGAAAGGGGAGCGGACGTGCTCGTGGCCGGCTTTCCCGCGGACGCCTTCGGCACCAACTGTTACGTGGTCGCCGCCGGGCCGGGGGAACAGTGCGTGGTGGTCGATCCCGGCATCGGGGTGATCGACCGGCTCGACGCGCTACTCGCCGAGCATCGCCTGCATCCCGCCGCAGTGCTGCTCACCCACGGGCACCTCGACCACACCTTCTCCGTGGCACCGGTCTGCGGCGCCCGCGGGATCACCGCGTACGTGCACCCGGACGACCGGGAACTGCTGGCCGACCCGGCCAAGGGGCTGTCGGTGGACCTGGCGCAGATGTTCGGCGGTCGGCTGCCGTACACCGAGCCGGAGGACGTCGCCGAGTTGGCCGACGGTGCGACGCTCACCCTCGCCGGGTTGGAGATCACCGTCGACCACGCGCCCGGCCATACCGGCGGGTCGGTGCTGTTCCGGTTGCCCGGTGCCGGCTCACCCTGGGAGGCGGACCAGCTCTGCCTCTCCGGGGACGTGCTCTTCGCCGGCTCGATCGGCCGCACCGACCTGCCGGGCGGCAGCATGCCGACGATGCTCACCAGCCTGCGGCACAAGATCCTCCCGCTGGCCGACGACACCGTCGTACTGCCCGGCCACGGCCCCGCGACCACCATCGGCCGCGAGCGCGCCACCAACCCGTACCTCGCCGAGGTGGCCGGGACGGGCGGCGCGCGACCGGCGGCCCCCACCCGCGGCCTGTAGCGGCCGAGTCGACTCTGCCCCGCGCGGACCGCGCGGGTCTGCGAACGGAGCATCATGAGCAAGCCCACGCCCATCTCCGGCTTTCCGGAGTGGACGCCCGCCCAGCGGATGATCGAGCAGTACGTGCTGGACCGGATCCGGTCGACCTTCGAGCTGTACGGCTTCGCCCCCCTGGAGACGCGTGCGGTCGAGCCGCTGGACCAGCTGCTGCGCAAGGGGGAGACCTCCAAGGAGGTCTACGTGATCCGCCGGCTGCACGGCGACCCGGAGGGCCCGGCCGGTGACGACAGCCTTGGCCTGCACTTCGACCTGACGGTGCCGTTCGCCCGCTACGTGCTGGAGAACGCCGGCAAGCTGCAGTTCCCGTTCCGCCGCTACCAGATCCAGAAGGTGTGGCGCGGGGAGCGGCCGCAGGAGGGGCGCTACCGCGAGTTCCTCCAGGCCGACATCGACATCGTCGACCGGGACACCCTCGCCGGGCACCACGAGGCGGAGATGCCGCTGGTGATCGGCGACGCACTGCGCTCGCTGCCGATCCCGCCGGTCCGCATCCAGGTGAACAACCGCAAGATCTGCGAGGGCTTCTACCGGGGCATCGGGCTGACCGACCCGGAGGCGGCGCTGCGGGCAGTCGACAAACTCGACAAGATCGGCCCGGCCGGGGTGGCGGAGCTGCTGGCGACCACGGCCGGCGCGAGCGAGGCACAGGCCAAGGCGTGCCTGGCGCTGGCGGAGATCTCCGCGCCGGACGCCTCCTTCGCCGACGCGGTCCGCGCGCTCGGGGTCAGTGACCCGCTGCTCGACGAGGGCATCGCCGAACTGACCACGGTGGTGGAGACCGCCGCCGCGCACTCACCCGGCCTCTGCGTGGCCGACCTGCGCATCGCCCGCGGTCTGGACTACTACACCGGCGCCGTCTACGAGACCCAGATGATCGGGTACGAGAAGTTCGGCTCGGTCTGCTCCGGTGGCCGGTACGACAACTTGGCCAGCGCCGGCAACGCCCGGTTCCCCGGGGTGGGCATCTCGATCGGGGTGACCCGGCTGCTCGGGTTGCTCTTCGGCGCGGGTGCCCTGTCGGTCTCCCGGGAGGTGCCGACCTGCGTGCTGGTGGCGGTGACCAACGAGGAATTGCGCGGCGCCAGCAACCGGGTCGCCGAGGGCCTGCGTTCGCGTGGCATCCCCACCGAGGTGTCGCCGAGTGCGGCGAAGTTCGGCAAGCAGATCCGGTACGCCGAGCGGCGCGGCATCCCCTACGTCTGGTTCCCCGGCACTGATGGTGCCTCCGACGAGGTCAAGGACATCCGCTCCGGCGACCAGGCCCCGGCCACCCCAGCCGAGTGGACCCCCCCACCCGCCGACCTCAAACCCGCCATCCACTAGCCACCCCACCCCGCGACCTTCCCGCCCCGCCCGCCCGCGTGATCTTGCCCCCGCCCCCGTACCCGTCCTCGCCCCCGCCCCCGCGATCTTGCACTTTGTGTCGTCGTTACGGGCGATACAAAGTGCTTTGTCGGGACCGAAAGTGCAAGATCGCGCGGTCGGTGGCGCGCGGTCGGTGGGGCGAGGGCGGTGGCGGTGGGGGAGTGGGGGCTACCAGGGGTAGCCGGCGGGGTAGGAGATGGTGGCGAGGGTTTGCTGGCCGGCGGTGTTGGGGTGGAAGTAGTCCCAGGTGGAGAGCTGGGCAAGGGTGAACGGGTAGCTGAAGACGGCGTTGTTGTCGTACCGGCAGTTCGCGCCGTAGGCGGCGCAGGCCGCGGCCAGTTGGCCGTTGAAGTCGACCACGCGCTGCCGGACTCGATTACGGCGGTCGATGTCGGCCTGGGCGGTCGAGGTCGGGTTGGCCAGGATCGACTGGCAGATGCCAAAGAGCGACCAGGCCGTACGGGCGCTGCTGCTGTCCTTGCCGACCGACCAGAGTCGGTGCACGTCGGGGATGCTGATCACGTAGATCTTGGCGTTCGGCAGGCCGGACTTGAGCCGGGTCAGCGCGGAGTCGATGTTCGTCCGGAAGGCGGCCGGGGAGGTCATCGTCGACTCCGAGCTGGTGCAGGCGTCGTTGGCGCCGATCAGGATGGTCACGTAGCCGGCGCCCTGACTGACTGCGGTGCCGGCCTGGCCGGACAGGTCGGCGGACTTGGCGCCGGTGCGGGCGGCGTTGTTGTTGCGGCCGTTGATGGCCGAGTTGGCCCGCCGGATGCGCAGGTAGTGGCTGTTCACGGTGGAGTCGTCGCCGGTGCTGAACGATCGGCTGGTGCAGTCGACGTACCACCCGCAGGCGTTGAAGCCGCGGGTGATGGAGTCGCCGAGGCTGGTCATCGAGCTGGGTGGTGGGCCGGGGTCGGCGGCGGCGGGGCCGGTGACGAGTAGGACGAGGGCGGTGACGCCGGCGAGGGTGGCCAGCGCGCGTCGGACGAGGGTCATGGTGGCCTCCGGTTCACGGTGTGCCGGATTGTGGCGGCGACCAGAGCGTATAGACGACCTTCTGTGTCCACAATGTTACGGAGGCATTGCTTCGCCCCGGCGGTGGAAATCGGGCAAAGCGTGGCCTTGTCAATGATCTTAAATGTGTGAATACTTGCCTTCGCTTGGCCGTTTCCCCAGGTGGCCGAGTTGCCCCCTGCCCTGTCGACGTGACAGGGCCCGCCAACCCCCTCCGGGAGGCTGTTACATGCGACCCACAAGGTCAATGCTGCGCCGCGCCGTCACCGTCGCCGCGGCCGCAACCCTCGTCGCCGGCGTACTGGCCGGCACGCCCGCCCAGGCGGCACCCGGGTCCGCCACACCCGACGCCGCCGCGTCCCTCGCCGAGCGTCTCGGCGCCCGCGCCGCCGGTGCGTACGCCGACGCCACCGGCAAGATGGTGGTCGCGGTGACCGACAGCGTCGCGGCCCGCCAGGTGGCGGCGGCCGGCGCCACCCCCAAGCTCGTCAAGCGTGGTGCGTCGGAGCTGAACCGCGCCACCGCCGAGCTGGACCGCTCCGCGGCGATCCCCGGCACCGCCTGGTGGGTCGATCCGGCCACCAACCAGGTCGTCGTCTCCGTCGACAGCACGGTCACCGGCGCCAAGCTGGAGCGGGTGAAGGCCGCCGCTGCGCGGACCAACGGCGCGGTACGCGTCGAGGCCGAGACCGGCGTGCTGAGCACCCGCATCTCCGGTGGTGAGGCCATCTACGCACAGGGCGGCGGGCGCTGCTCGCTGGGCTTCAACGTGCGGGCCGGCAGCACCTACTACTTCGTCACCGCCGGGCACTGCACCAACATCGCTGCGAACTGGTACAGCAACTCCGCGCAGACCGCGCTGCTGGGCTCGCGTACCGGCAGCGTCTTCCCGGGCAGCGACTACGGCATCGTCCGGTACAGCAACCAGAGCACGGTGCAGCCGGGCAACGTCTACCTCTACAACGGCAGCTACCGTGACATCACCAGCTCCGGCAGCGCGTTCGTCAACCAGTCGGCGCAGCGCTCGGGCAGCACCACCGGTCTGCGCAGCGGCACGGTGACCGGGCTCAACGCCACGGTCAACTACGCCGAGGGACAGGTCCGGGGCCTGATCCGGACCAACATCTGCGCCCAGCCGGGCGACAGTGGCGGTTCGCTGTTCAGCGGCAGCGTCGCGCTCGGCCTGACCTCGGGCGGCAGTGGCAACTGCAGCACCGGGGGCACCACCTACTTCCAGCCGATCGGACCGGTGCTGAGCCGCTACGGCGTCAGCGTCTACTGATCCCTCGTACGCACGAACTTCTCCTCCACCAGCGGGCCGCCGGATTCCTCCTCCGGCGGCCCGCGTACGTCGTGGGCGGGTCGACCGGGTCCCGTCCGGTGCGCCGGGCGTCGGGACGGGGTCCTTCCCCGCACCCGGCAAACGGCGGCGGGGGCGTGCTGCGAGAATGCCGGAAGTAGACCTGGAGCCAGACGAGGGAGACGCACGTCGTGATCCGTACCCATGACGCCGGCAGCCTGCGCGCGACGGACGCCGGCACCACGGTGACGCTCGCCGGGTGGGTGGCCCGCCGGCGCGACCACGGCGGTGTCATCTTCGTCGACCTGCGCGACGGTTCCGGCGTGGTCCAGGTGGTCTTCCGCGAGGAGGACGCACACGCGCTGCGCAACGAGTACTGCGTCAAGGTCGTCGGCGAGGTGACCCGACGGCCCGAGGGCAACGAGAACCCGGAGCTGCCCACCGGCGAGATCGAGGTGACCGCGACCGAGCTGGACGTGCTCTCCGAGGCGGCGCCGCTGCCGCTGCCGGTGGACGACCAGGTGGTGGCCGGCGACGACGTCCGGCTCAAGTACCGCTACCTCGACCTGCGGCGCGGCGGCCCGGCGCGGGCCATGCGACTGCGCTCGCGGGCCAACCAGCTCGCCCGTACCGTGCTGCACGAGCGGGACTTCCTGGAGATCGAGACGCCGACGCTGACCCGGTCCACCCCGGAGGGCGCCCGCGACTTCCTGGTCCCGGTCCGCCTCCAGCCGGGCAGCTGGTACGCGCTGCCGCAGTCGCCGCAGCTGTTCAAGCAGCTGCTGATGGTCGGCGGCATGGAGCGGTACTACCAGATCGCCCGCTGCTACCGGGACGAGGACTTCCGGGCCGACCGGCAGCCGGAGTTCACCCAGCTCGACATCGAGATGTCCTTCGTCACCGAGGACGACGTGATCGACCTCGGCGAGGCGATCGTCGCCGCCCTCTGGTCGGACCTGGCCGGGTACGAGATCCCCCGGCCCCTGCCGCGGATCACCTGGCACGACGCGATGGCCCGGTACGGCTCGGACAAGCCCGACCTGCGCTACGGCGTCGAGCTGACCGAGCTGACCGACTACCTGCGCGGCACCCAGTTCCGGGTCTTCGCCGGGGCGATCGACGCGGGCGGCTACGTCGGCGCGGTGGTGATGCCCGGCGGCGCCGCCCAGACCCGCAAGGAGCTGGACGGCTGGCAGGACTGGGCCAAGGCGCGTGGTGCCCGGGGGCTGGCGTACGTGGTGCTCGACGCCGAGACCGGTGAGGCGCGCGGGCCGGTGGCGAAGAACCTCTCCGCCGAGCACCTGTCCGGGCTGGCCGACGCGGTCGGCGCCAAGCCCGGCGACGCGATCTTCTTCGCGGCCAGCGCGCAGACCCGGGAGGCGCAGGAGCTGCTCGGGGCGGCCCGGATCGAGATCGCCAAGCGGTCCGGTCTGGTCGACGAGAGCGCCTGGGCGTTCTGCTGGGTGGTGGACGCCCCCATGTTCGAGCTGGCCTCCGACCAGGGGAGCGGCGGGGCCGGTGGCTGGACGGCCGTGCACCACCCGTTCACCTCGCCGAACTCCGAATGGGTCGACCGGTTCGAGGAGGCGCCGGACCGGGCGCTGGCGTACGCGTACGACATCGTCTGCAACGGCAACGAGATCGGTGGCGGGTCGATCCGTATCCACCGTCGGGACGTACAGCAGCGGGTCTTCGACCTGCTCGGCATCACGCCCGAGGAGGCGCAGGACAAGTTCGGCTTCCTGCTGGAGGCGTTCAGCTACGGTCCGCCGCCGCACGGCGGCATCGCGTTCGGCTGGGACCGGGTCTGCATGCTGCTCGCCGGTGCCGACTCGATCCGCGAGGTGATCGCCTTCCCGAAGACGCGCGGCGGCTTCGACCCCCTCACCGGCGCACCCACCCCCATCACCGCCCAACAGCGCGCCGAGGCCGGCATCGACGCCAAGCCCAAGCCGCAGCAGGCGCCGCACACCGGCACCGCCGGCCCGGCCGCCCCGGTGGCCGACCCCACCTGACCGACCGACCCGCCCGGTCACCCGGGGCGCCGCCTCCTGCGTCGATCATGAAGTTGTTGCCGTCCCGCCCGGCGGGTTGCGACAACAACTTCATGATCGACGGCGGTGTCGACGGGGAGCGGGTGAGGGGAGCAGGCAGATCCAGCTCTGCCGCGACTCGCTGGCCGGGCGGGCCACGCTCTTCACCGACGAGTTGCGTTGCCCGGTCGACGGCACCGATCTGGCCGCCGCCGTGGTGGAACTGGTCGGCTCCGACTATGCCGGGCCGCTGGACGTGGCCGGCCCGGAGGCGGTCAGCCGGGCCGAGTTGGGCCGGCTGGTGGCGCACCGGGAGGGCCTCGACGCGCCGGACTGAAGACCTCCACCGTCACCGCCGCCGGGGTGGTGCGCCCCACCGACGTACGCCTGGACTGCGCCCGCGCCGTCGACCTGCTGGCCACCCGGCTGCGTGGCGTCACCTAACTGCTCGGCCCCTAGCCCAGCCGCGCGAGTCGCTGCCGTGGTCCATCCACACCATCTATGCACAGCGCTTGTGCATAGATGGTGTGCGCAGCTACTGTGCATTCATGGAGAAGAAGCCGAGCGGCGCCGAACCGCGCGTCGTGCACGTCGACGCGCGGCAGATCCGGGCGCTCGCCCATCCGCTGCGCGTCCAACTGCTCGGCGCCCTGCGCACCAACGGGCCGGCGACCGCGACCGACCTCGCCGCCGAACTCGACACCAACACCGGCGCGACCAGCTACCACCTGCGTCAGCTGGCCGAGGTCGGGTTGGTCGTCGAGGAGCCGGCCGAGGGCGGCGGGCGGCGGCGCTACTGGCGCGCCGCCCACGACATCAGTTCGTGGCAGCCCACGGACTTCGAGGGGGATCCGGAGGCCCAGGCGGCGGCGGACTGGGTGCAGAGCAGGCACTTCCAGTACGTGGCCGAGTACGCCCAGCGTTGGGTCGCCGTGCAACACGACCGGCCGCGGGAGTGGCGCGAGGCCGTCGACTTCAGCGACGCGCTGCTCACCCTCACGCCCAGCCAGCTGCGCGCCCTCAACGAGGAGCTGTGGGCGGTGGTCAAGCGGTACCGGGACGCGCCGGCCGCGCCCGACGCCGAGCAGGTCATCCTCTTCGCCGCCGGCTTCCCCCTGGTCCGGGACGCGACCCGATGAGCACCCTCACCGTCGCCCAGATCCGCCACCGCTTCCTGGTCCTGCACGGCCTGCGGTGGCTGCCGGTCGGCCTGCTGATTCCGGTGTTCATCCTGCTCATGCAGGAACGCGGACTGACCCTGACCCAGATCGGGCTGGCCGTCGGCGCGCAGGGCGTGGTGGTGCTCGCCCTGGAACTGCCCACCGGCGGGTTCGCCGACGTGCTGGGCCGCAAACCCGTGCTGGTGGTGGCGAACGTGGTCGGACTCGCCTCGCTGGCCCTGCTGCTGGTCGCCGACTCGCTGGCCCTGCTGGCCACCGTCTGGGCGTTGCAGGGGGTGTTCCGCGCCCTGGACAGCGGCCCGCTCGAATCCTGGTACGTCGACGCCACCCTCGCCGCCGACCCCGACGCCGCGTACGAGAAGGGGTTGGGTCAGGCCGGCACCGTCCTGGGCCTGTGCATGGCCGCCGGTGCGCTGCTCAGCGGCGGCCTGGTCGCCCTCGGCCCGGTGGGGCCGGTCAGTGCCCTCACCACGCCGATCGTGGTCGCGGTCGGATTGCAGGCGGTCGCCCTGGCGGGTCTGTTGACCCTGCTGGCGGAGCAGCGACCGGCAGCCGGCGCGGGCGCGTTGCGCTCGTCGCTGCGACAGGCGCCGCGGATGGTCGGCGAGGCGTTCGGTCTGCTGCGCCGCTCCCGGGTGCTGCTCGCGTTGGTGGCGGTCGAGCTGTTCTGGGGCTTCGGCATGGTCACCTTCGAGGGCCTGCTGCCGATCCGGCTCGCCGAGGTGGTGGGCGGCGCCGATCGGGCCGCCGCGCTGCTCGGCCCGGCCAGTACGGCGGCCTGGCTCGCCTCGGCCGGCGGCGCGGCACTCACCCCGCTGCTCATCCGCTGGCTTGGCGCCGCGTTCGGTGCCGCCCTGCTGCGGATCGTGCAGGGCATCACGGTCGTCGGCATGGGTCTGCTCGCCGGTCCGGTCGGGGTGCTGATCGCCTTCGTCGCCTGCTACGCCGTGCACGGCGCGGCCAACCCGCTGCACATGGGGCTGTTGCACCGGCAGGTCGACGGCCCGTACCGGACCAGCGTGATCTCGGTGAACTCCATGGCGGCGATGCCGGCCGCGGCGCTGGGCGGAGTGCTGCTCGGCTACGTCGGTGACCGGGCCGGGGTCAGCGTGGCGATGCTGGTCGGTGCGGTCGTGCTGGCCGTCGCCGCCCCGCTGTACCTACCCGCCTGGCGCGCCGACCGTCGTACCGGCGTGCCAGTCGGCGGCGCCGATCCCGTCGTCGCGGTCGGCTCGGCCGCGGACGTCCCGGCGGTGGGCGTCGCGGCCGATCACGGACCGGGGGCAGCCGACGCGAAGAAGGTCGGCCGGCGCTAGGTGGCGGACTGCCGGCCGGGGGCCAGCCTCGGCCGGCGGTGGGGGCCTGGCTCGGTGGCCGGGGGTTCGGCGCCGGGTGGGATCAGGCGATGCGGACCGAGGTGAGCTGGTGGGTGCCGGTGTACCCGAGCCGCCGGTAGAGCCGGATCGCGCCCACGTTGACCGGGTAGACCCCCAGCGCCACCATGTCGTAGCGGGTGGCCAACGCCCGGGTCATGCCCGCGGTCAGCGCGGCGCCGAGCCCTCGGCCGCGATGCGCCGGCGCCACCGTCAGCCCGGCGAGGAACCCCACGTCACCCCGGGTACGGTCGGCCCCGCAGGCGATCAGGCGGTCGCCGTCGCGGATGCCGTACCAGTCGACGATCCGCGGGTCGCCGGGCCGGGCCGTGGAGGTCGGGAACGCCTCCTCGATCAGCGCGGTCAGTGCCGGGCGGTCCGCATCGGTGAGCCGGACCACCCGCTCCTCGTCGGGCTGCGGCGGCGGGGCGGTGGCGGTCCAGAGGAAGTCCCAGTCCTCGTGGGTGTCCACCGCCGGGACGACGGTGCGGGTCGGCGGATCCAGTCGCGGCAGGTGAACCCACCGCCCCGGCTGCCAGGCATGCTCGGCGGCGAGCGCACGGAACAGGTCGACCGCCTCGGCCGCCGGGCCGACCACACCGCCCAGCGGTCCCGGCGTGGTGGCGGGCAGCAGCCAACACACGGCGTGGTCCCGCCGCCAACCCCGTACCGGTTCCTGCGGCGGCAGCGAGTGCCGGACGAACGGGTGGTTGCCCACGCTGCTCAGGACCGCCTCCCGCCCGGCGGGCCCGCCGTCAACGCTGATCACGACGCCACCCTAATCGAGCCCCCGACCCATCCCGCCCACCCGCCTTCCCGCAGCCGCCCCTGGTACGGACCGGCCCGTCCGAGGGGCGCCCGCCGGCCGGGATCCGCCGGGGACGAAGTTCCAGGGTGGAGATTGGCGGGCCGACCGATCGGGTACATCCCGCGCCGACCTACTGGAACCCCCACCGGAGGAACCCCATGCTCGCCATCGCCGCCGCCGTGGTCTTCGGCTTCGCGTTGCTGCTCGACCTGCTGGACACCCGGCTCGGCGCGCCGGACCTGTTCAGCTGGAACACCTTGGTGCTGATCGGTCTGCTGCTGCTCTCGCTGCACCTGGCCGGGGTCGGCCGGCGTGGTGGTGGCCGCTGGTACCGGGGCCGTCGCCCGGGGCGCGGCTGACCGAGAAGGATCAGACCGGGCGCGGTCGGCGGCGCGATTCCGGCGTGGTCGGTCGAGCCCGGTACTGTTCTCGTGATGGAGTCCGAGACGCTCTTCACCCTGGGTGAACCCGCCGCAGCAGTAGGTGCGGTAACGGGTTCCAGTGGCGTCGGCGGCTTCACTCCGGCCGGTCCGGACGCGCCGCTGCCGGTCCGGATGCGCCCGGCGAGCCTCGACGAACTGGTGGGGCAGGGCCACCTGCTCGCCCCCGGGGCGCCGTTGCGGCAACTGGTCATCGGTGCCGCGCCGATGTCGGTCATCCTCTGGGGGCCGCCCGGCAGCGGCAAGACCACCATCGCCCATCTGGTCGCCGCGGCCACCGACCGGCGGTTCGTCGCCATGTCGGCACTGTCGGCGGGGGTGAAGGACGTCCGAGCGGTGATCGACACCGCCCGGCGGCAACGCCGGTCGGGTGGTCCGCCGACCGTGCTCTTCATCGACGAGGTGCACCGGTTCAGCAAGACCCAGCAGGACTCCCTGCTCGCCGCGGTCGAGGACCGCACCGTCACGCTGCTCGCGGCCACCACGGAGAACCCGTACTTCTCGGTCATCTCCCCGCTGCTGTCCCGGTGCGTACTGCTCACCCTGCACCCGCTCGACGACGCGGCCGTCCGCGGCCTGCTGCGGCGCGCGATGACCGACGAGCGGGGGCTGGCCGGGGCGCTCACCCTGGACACCGAGGCCGAGGATCACCTCGTACGACTGGCCGGTGGTGACGTCCGCAAGGCGCTCACCGCCCTGGAGGCGGCGGCCGGCTCGGCCACCGCCCTCGGCAGCGGGCGGATCGACCTGGCGACCGCGGAGCGGGCGGTGGACACGGCGGCCGTCCGCTACGACCGTGCCGGCGACGCCCACTACGACGTGACCAGCGCGTTCATCAAGAGCATGCGGGGCTCGGACGTGGACGCGGCGCTGCACTGGCTGGCCCGGATGCTGGTGGCGGGAGAAGATGCCCGGTTCATCGCCCGTCGACTGGTTATCTTCGCCAGCGAGGACGTCGGCATGGCCGACCCCGGCGCGCTCGGCGTGGCCACCGCCGCGGCGCACGCGGTGGAGTACGTCGGTCTGCCCGAGGCCCAGCTCAACCTCGCCCAGGCGGTGATCCACCTGGCGACCGCACCCAAGTCGAACTCGGCCACCGCCGCGATCGGCGCGGCCATCGCCGACGTACGGGCCGGTCGCGGTGGCCCGGTACCGCGTGGTCTGCGCGACGCGCACTACGCCGGTGCGCGTGGCCTCGGCCACGGCACCGGTTACCGCTATCCGCACGACGACCAACGAGGTGTGGTCAGCCAGCAGTACGTGCCGGACGAACTGATCGGCGTCGACTACTACCGGCCGAGCCAGCACGGCGCGGAACGATCGGTGGCCACCCGGCTGCCGTTGCTGCGCCGGATCGTCCGTGGGCAGTCCGCCCCGGCGCGCCCGGAGACACCGACGACGGGTGACCGGGCCGCGGCGACACCCCCCGGTGGCGACGGCGGCCAGCGGGCGGCCACTGACGCCGAGACGGCGGACGAGGTCGGCGACCACGCAGACGGGAAGGGTCAACAGTGAAATCCCCTGGTTCCGAACGACCGGAGGACGGTCCGGACGAGCGGCGCAAGGGCCGCCGCTGGGGCCGGGGCAGGTCCGAGGCCGCCGCGGAGGAACCGGCGGCCGGTGAGGACTTCGGCTGGATCGACGACCTGCGCTCGGCCAAGCAGCAGCGCGGTCAGTTGGGCCCCGACGGTGCCCCACCGGCGCCGGACGAGCCCACCGCCGCCCGGCGAGGCCCGGCGGCGCCACCCGGACCGGACCGGGCCGGTCAGGTTCCGCCCGGCCGCCCTGGCCCGGTTCCGTCGGTGCGCCCGGCACCGCCTTCGGGTGGCCCCGTCCCGCCCCCCGCGCCGGGGGGACGCGCCCACGCTCCCGCCGGCCCCGCAGGTCCGGCCGGCCCACCCGGTCCGCCGAGACCGACGAACCAGCCCGGACAGCCGGGGCAGCCGGGTCCGGCTGGTCGTCCCGTGCCGCCGGGTGCCGGGCCTGCTCCGGCCGCCCCGCCACGCCGGGGCAGCGCCGAGCCGCCTCGCGCCCGCCCGGTCGACGGCCCCTGGCCGGGCGCCCCGGCCGCGCGCCCGGCCGGCGAGGCGACGCCAGCCGACGGGCCGCGGCCGAGCGCCGGGGCCGCACCGGTCGCGGGACCGCCGGCCGGGATGCCCGCGCCACCCACGGACGGCCCCCGTCCCCCGGCCGCCGGCCCTCGTCCCCCGGCCGCCGGCCCTCGTCCCCCGGCCGCCGGCCCCCGTCCTCCCGCCGCCGGCCAGCGGCCGCCGGTGCCGTACCCCGGTGCGCCGGCCACCGGTTCCGCACCGGCCGGACGCCGGGAGGGGGGCACCCCGAACCCACCAGCTGACGCGTGGCCGCACCCGGAAGCCGCGCCGCCCGGTCGGCGCCCGCGCGCCGGTTCGCCTGCCGAGCCGATGACCGGCCCGCCGTCCGGTCCACTGTCCGGCCGGGCGGCCGGCCCCACCACCGGTTCGTTGCCTGGCCCGGTGTCCGGTGCTCCGGTCGGTCCGGTGTCCGGCGCGCCCGTCGGTCCGGTCTCCGGTCCACCCGCGCCCCGTCGGTCCCCGGGCCGGCCCGATGGCGCCCCCGCAGGCCCCCGTCGGGCGGCGCCCGACAACGTCGAGGGCACCCTCGGCCCGGCACCGTCGGAGGCCGACGGCGGTCCACGGTCGAGCGGTCGAACGGGTGCACCGGCAGGTCCGCGCGGTCGCCGGGCGGCGGTCGAGCCCGACCCGCACCAGCACCCGACCGGGTACGGTCCGGGTCGCCCGGCGCCGGAATCACCGGTCCCCGCAAGCCCGTCCGGTGCACCGGCGGGCGGTCGACGGGCCGGGCGGCGCCGCGCCGCCGAACCCGACGGCGAGCAGCCGGTGGTACCGCTGTCCGGCAACGCCCCACCGGTTCCCGGTGTGCCGTCCGGCACCACCGGAGGTCTCTCGGTCGGCGAGATCGTGCCACGGGGCCGCCGCGCCGGTGCGGACGGACCGGTTCCGCCGGCCACCGACCGCCGGGTGGTTGCCGAGCCGCCTCCCGGCCGCCCTGCGGCCGCCCCGCGGGACGCGGCGGTGCGCGACGGCCGGCCGACCGGGGCGACGGACGCCCCGGTCCGGGGCCGCCGCTCGGGCGACGCGGAGGAGCCGCGGGCTCGGGGCCGCCGGGCGGCCGACGCGGGACCGGACCCCGAATCCGGTACGGCAACCGGTGACCTCGCCCCGCGGCCCGGTGACCCGCGGCCCGGTGACGCGCGGCCCGGTGACGGCCGGGCCGGCCGGCCACCGCGGCCGGCCGACTGGCTGCGGCAGGCGGGCCGCGCCCACCACACCGATCCGGCGCTGCCCACGATCAATCGGCGCGGCCCGGCACCGGACGCCCCGGCGAGGCACTCCGGTGGCCCCCAGGCGACCGGTATGCCGCCGGTCGGGGAACGCCGGGACGCGGAGGGCGCCGCCGGACCGCCGGCTGCCCGCACCAGGACCCCCGCCCACCCGGATGGCAACCCGACACCACCACCGCACCCAGCGGTCCGTCCAGAGGGGGCGCCGGCAGGCAGGGCGCGCCCCGACGGCGCGCCGGCCGGACCGGCCCGTGGTGCGGTGCGGCCCGACGGGGCGAATGCCGGCCCGGTCCGGCCCGACGGTCCACCGGCCGGCCCGGGCCGCCCGGGTGGCGGCCCCCCCGGCCCGGTCCGGGGGGCAGCCCGCCCCGAGGCCGATCCGACCCGCCCCGACTCCGCCCCGGCACGACCTGCGGTCGGCCCGCCTCGATCGGGCGCCGTACCGCCTGCGGGGCCGGCGCCGGGCGGCCCGGTCCGTACCGGCGCGGACCGCGCCGGACCACCCGGCTCGCCGGCTGTGGCCCGGGCCGCCGCCCCCCGACCTGAGGACCGGCTGGCAGGCCGGGCCGCCCCGCCGCACCGCAATCCGGCCCGCCCGGAACCCACCGGGATCCCACCGGTACCGGCGCTGCCGCGTGCCGTTGACGGGCCGCCGCGGGCCGGGGACGGGGCGCCGCGGGTCGGGGACGGGGCGCCGCGGGCCGGCGGGCCGTTGCCGCGGGCCGGTGAGGGGCCGCCGCCGGTGGCCCGGGCCGCCGCCGCGGTCGCACCCGTCGACCCGGCCGGGCCGCGACCGGGCACCGAGCCGGCCGTAAGGCAGCCCGTGGAAGCGGGGCGCGGGAGTGTCGACCGGTTCGACGACGACGACGCCGGCACCGAGACGCGCCGTCAGGGTGGCGGCAACCAGCGGCTGCGGGCGGGCATCCTGGCCGCGGTGTGCGTACTGCTGCTCGGCCTGTTGCCGGCGTTCTTCGGGCTGCGGGCGGAGGCCCGGGATCCGGCCTTCGCCTCGTTGGACGAGTTGGACGTGCCGGCCTGGGCGGCGGTCGACCCGGTCGACGACGTCACCGGCAGCTACTGGTGTCTGCTCGACTGCCGCCTGCGGGAGCGGACCGTGAACTCCGAACGGGCACCGGAGGAGACCGCCGAGGCGTACCAGGCGGCACTGCGTGAGGACGGCTGGCAGCCCTGGAAGCCGAGCTTCTGCCCCGAGCAGGAGGAGAAGGGCAGCTACACCTGCTGGCGGCTGGACGAGTTGACCCTCGACCTCTGGGTCCGGGCACCCACCTGCGTACCGCCGCCGGTGGACGGTGAACCGGTGATCGTGCCGTCTCCCGACGAGTCGACCGAGGCCGAGGAGTGCTCCGGATCGTTGGTGTCGGTGAAGGTGCGCAACGCGATCGACGACGAACGGACCCGGCCCCAGCCGAGCACCGACCCGTCACTGACCGGTGTGGACCCCTACCCGACGGTGGGAGACGACCCGTTGGGCGAGTTGACTACGTCACCACCGTCCTGAGCCGATCGTCATCACGGACGGTAGGGTCTGGTTCTGGCGGCCCGTGTGCTGCCCGCCGACCTCGGCGGGCAGCCGGGCGGCGGTGTGGGCGAGACGGTCGTGCGGCTCGGGGAGATTGCCGCCCCGAGCCACTTGCTGAGGAGGACAGGCGTGGGCATTTTGGAGGTCGCGGCGTTGATCGCGGCGATCGCGTTCGCGATGCTGGTGTTGATCCTGACGCTGCCCATCCTGCGGCTGCGGCACACCGTGGACGCCACCACTCGGATGATCAACGACCTCAACGACCGGACCGGCCCGCTGCTCGGCGATGTCAACACCACGGTCCGCAACGTGAACGTGACCCTGGAGCAGGTGCAGACCTCGCTCGACGGGGTGAACCTGCAACTGGCCAAGGTCGACAACATGACCAGCCACGCGCAGAACATCAGCGCGAACGTCGCCAACCTGGTCACCGTCGTCTCCGCCGCGGCAGCCAACCCGCTGGTCAAGGTGGCCGCGTTCGGTTATGGGGTACGCAAGGCCGCCGCCGCCCGCCGGCACGCGGAGACCGAGCGCGAGGTCCGGGACAGCATCAAGGCCCAGCGGCGCGCCGCCCGGCGCGAGAGCCGCTGACCGGTCGGGTCGGGGAGGTACGAGCATGAGGCGTCTGTTCTGGCTGGGCATCGGGCTGGCCGTCGGCGTGGTGGTGGTCCGCAAGGCGACCCGGGCCGCGCACGCGTACACCCCGGCCGGCATCGCCGACAACCTGTCACAATCCGCTGGCGGCCTGGTGGAGGAGTTGCGTAGCTTCGTCGCGGACGTACGCGCCGGGATGGCGGAGCGGGAGCAGGAGATCCACGAGGCGTTCGCCCAGGGCGAGGCGTTCGACGACCAGTTCGCCGAGCTGCGGGAGGACCCGCGGTTGGGCGATCGAGAAATCTTTCCGGAGGAACACCAGCGATGAAGACGGCGGAGATCAAGCGGCGGTATCTCGCCCACTTCGAGGCGAACGGGCACGCCGTGGTGCCGTCCGCTCCGCTGCCCGCCATCAGCGATCCGAACCTGCTGTTCGTCAACGCCGGCATGGTGCAGTTCGTCCCCTACTTCCTGGGTCAGCAGTCCCCGCCGTTCCCGCGTGCGGTCAGTGTGCAGAAGTGCATCCGCACGCCGGACATCGACGAGGTCGGCAAGACCAGCCGGCACGGCACGTTCTTCCAGATGAACGGCAACTTCTCCTTCGGTGACTACTTCAAGGCCGGGGCGATCCCGCTCGCCTGGGAGCTGTCCACCAAACCGGTCGATCAGGGCGGGTTCGGGTTGGACCCGGAGCGGATCTGGGCCACGGTCTACCTCGACGACGACGAGGCGTACGACCTCTGGCTGCGTACCGGAGTGCCGGCCGAGCGGATCGTGCGCCGGGGCAAGAAGGACAACTTCTGGTCGATGGGCATCCCCGGTCCGGCGGGCCCGTGCTCCGAGCTGTACTACGACCGGGGCCCGGAGTACGGCGCCGAGGGCGGCCCGGAGGTCGACGAGGACCGCTACCTGGAGTTCTGGAACCTCGTCTTCATGCAGTACGAGATCGCGGACGTCCGGAGCAAGGAGGAGTTCCGGATCGTCGGCGAGCTGCCGAAGAAGAACATCGACACCGGCATGGGCCTGGAGCGGATGGCCTCCATCCTGCAGGGCGTCGACAACCTGTACGAGATCGACGAGGTGCGGCCGATCCTGGACCGGGCGGCCGAGCTGACCGGCAAGCGGTACGGCGCGCACTCCGGGCACGCGGCCAACCAGTCGCACCCGGACGACGTCCGGCTGCGGGTGATCGCCGACCACGTGCGGACCGCGCTGATGCTGATCGGCGACGGGGTGACCCCGAGCAACGAGGGCCGGGGCTACGTGCTGCGGCGGATCATGCGGCGGGCGATCCGGTCCGTGCGGCTGCTCGGCTGGCAGGAGCGGGCGCTGCCCGAGCTGCTGCCGGTGGCCCGGGACTGCATGGCGCCGTCGTACCCGGAGCTGGCCGCCGACTTCGAGCGGATCTCCGCGTACGCGTACGCGGAGGAGGACGCCTTCCTGGCGACGCTGCGCGCCGGTACCACGATCCTGGACACCGCGATCGCCGAGACCCGCACCGCGGGCGGCCGGGCGCTCACCGGCGACAAGGCGTTCCAGCTGCACGACACGTACGGCTTCCCGATCGACCTGACCCTGGAGATCGCCGCCGAGCAGGGTCTCGACGTCGACCAGGAGGGCTTCCGCCGGCTGATGGCCGACCAGCGGGCCCGGGCGAAGGCGGATGCGCAGGCGCGCAAGACCGGGCACACCGACCTGTCGGCGTACCGGTCGGTGCTCGACGCCGGCGGTCCGGTGACCTTCACCGGCTACACCGAGGTCAGCCGGGAGTCGACGGTCCGCGCGCTGCTCGGCGCCGACGGTCCGCGCGCGGCGGCGGTCGAGGGCGACCTGGTCGAGCTGGTGCTCGACACCACCCCGTTCTACGCCGAGGGCGGTGGGCAGCAGCCCGACCACGGCATGATCACGGTGGGCGGCGGGCAGGTCGAGGTGCTCGACGTGCAGCAGCCGGTGCCGGGGCTGATCGTGCACCGGGCCCGGGTGATCCGGGGCGAGGTGCGGGCGGGGGAGGCCGGCTACGCCGAGATCGACACCAGCCGACGGCGGGCGATCTCCCGGTCGCACACGGCGACGCACCTGGTGCACCAGACCATGCGCAACTTCCTCGGCGAGTCCGCCACCCAGGCCGGTTCGTTGAACGCGCCGGGCCGGCTGCGGTTCGACTTCAACACCGCGACCGGGGTGGCGCCGAGCGTGCTGCGGGACGTGGAGCAGCAGGTCAACGAGGTGCTCCTGGCCGACCTGGAGGTGCACGCGTTCGTCACCTCGCTGGACGAGGCGCGGCGGATCGGCGCGATGGCGCTGTTCGGCGAGAAGTACGGCGACCAGGTCCGGGTGGTCGAGGTCGGCGACTACGCCCGCGAGCTGTGCGGCGGTACCCACGTGTCGCGCTCCGGCCAGCTTGGCCTGGTCAAGATCCTCTCCGAGTCGTCCATCGGGTCCGGCGTACGCCGGGTCGAGGCGCTGGTCGGCATGGACGCGTTCAACTTCCTGGCCCGCGAGCACCTGCTGGTGGCCCGCCTCGCCGAGCTGTACCGCGTCCCGTCCGAGCAGGTCGCCGACCGGGTCGAGCAGACGGTCACCCAGCTGCGCGACGCCGAGAAGGAGCTGGAGAAGCTGCGCGCCCAGCTGGTGCTCGGTGGCGCGGCGGCGTTCGCCGCCCAGGCCAGGGACGTGCGCGGGGTCGCCTACGTCGGCATCGAGGCGCCCGAGGGGGCCGGCGGCAACGACGTACGCACCCTCGCCCAGGAGATCCGGGGCCGGATCGACCCGGCCCGGCCGGGGGTGGTCGCCGTGGCGGCCCGCTCGAACGGCAAGGCGTCCCTGGTGGTGGCGGTCAACCCGGCGGCCCGCAGCCGCGGCCTGGCGGCGAACGACCTGGTCAAGGTCGCGTTCTCCGGGCGCGGGGGCGGCAGCCCCGATCTCGCCCAGGGCGGTGGACTGCCCGATTCGGAGGTGCCGACGCTGCTGGTGACGGTCGAGAAGGCGGTCGCCGAGGCGTGAGTCATCGGTACGGCGGGTCAGGGCGGACCGGGTCGGTCCGCCCTGACCCGTTTATCGGCGGAGGTGACGGGGAGTGACTGAGTTGTCTCGGGGCGTGCGACTCGGCGTGGACGTGGGACAGGTCCGGGTCGGGGTGTCCCGATCCGATCCGCACGGGGTGCTGGCCACCCCGCTGCTGACCCTCGCCCGGGATCAGAACCCCAGGTCAGATGCGGTGCCGACGGATCTGGTCGAGCTTGCCGCGCTGGTCGTCGAGCACGAGGCGGTGGAGGTGGTGGTGGGCCTTCCGGTCAACCTCGCCGGTCGGCATGGACCCGCGGCCGAGCACGCGAAGGCGTACGCTCGTCAACTGGCTGATGTGATAGCGCCTGTTCCGGTGACGCTGACCGACGAGAGGATGTCCACGGTCGTCGCGAGTCGTAGGCTTGCCGAGCGAGGTGTCCGGGGGAAGAAGCAACGTGCGGTGGTCGACCAGGCCGCCGCGGTGGAGATTCTGCAGAGCTGGCTGGACGCGCAGCGGAGGCGGACGTAAATGTTTGACGATCTGGACCTCGGTCACGACGAGCAGGATCGGGGTGACAAGGGTAAGCATCGCCGGGGCCGCCGCCGGGACGGTCGCTCCGGTGGCGGGCGCGGCAAGACAGTGCTGGCCCTGATGCTGGCCCTGGTGCTGCTCGGCGGCATCGGCGGTGGGGCCTTCTACGGCTTCGACCGGATCCAGAACTACTTCGTCACCCCGGACTTCGACGGCGCGGGCACCGAGGACGTGACGATCCAGATTCCGCAGGGCGCGTTCCTGGCCGACATGGCGGTGGCGCTCTACGACGCCGGGGTGGTCAAGAGCACCAAGGCGTTCATCGAGGCGGCGGAGGACAACTCCCGCAGCCGCAACATCCAGCCCGGCACGTACAAGCTGCGCAAGGAGATGAGCGGCGAGTTGGCGCTCGCCGCGATGCTCGACCCGCAGAACCGGATCATCAACGGGGTCACCATCCCCGAGGGGCGCACCGCCAAGAACATCTTCAAGTTGCTCAGCGAGCACACCGAGATCCCGGTCAAGGAGTTCGAGGCCGCCGCGAAGGATCCGGAGAAGCTCGGCGTACCGGACTGGTGGTTCAAGCGGGAGGACGGCAAGAAGGCCAAGAAGTCCATCGAGGGCTTCCTCTACCCGGACACCTACGAGATCCCGCCGAACGCCACCGCCGAGACGATCCTCGGCCAGATGGTGGACCACTTCCTCACCGTCACCGGGCAGCTGGAGTTCGCCGACCGGGTGCAGAAGGAACGCGGCGGGATCAGCCCGTACGAGGCGCTGATCGTGGCGTCCCTCGCGCAGGCCGAGGCCGGCACCAAGAAGGATCTCGGCAAGGTGGCCCGGGTCGCCTACAACCGGGTGTACACGGGGACCTTCGACTGCGGCTGCCTGGAGATGGACGTCACGGTCAACTACTACTTCGAGTCGATCGGGCAGGAGGGCAAGACCTCCGGCCAGATGACCGCCAGCGACCTCGACAATCCGAAGAACCCGTACAACCGCAAGCTGCGGGGCATGGTCCCCACCCCGATCAACAATCCGGGCAGGGACGCGCTCGAGGGTGCGATGGACCCGCCGACCGGCGACTGGCTGTTCTTCGTGGCCATCGACAAGGAGGGCAACTCCGCCTTCACCCCGAGCTACAACCAGCACCTGAAGAACATCGAGAAGGCCAAGGAGAACGGCGTCCTGTGAGCGTGGCCGCTCGGCGGGCGGCGGTGCTGGGCAAGCCGATCGCGCACTCGCTCTCCCCGGTCATCCACAACGCCGGCTACGCCGCCGCCGGGCTCGCCGGGTGGTCGTACACCCGGATCGAGTGCGCGGCGGCGGAGCTGCCGGACCTGGTCGCCGGCCTGGGCCCGGAGTGGGCCGGATTGTCGGTGACCATGCCCGGCAAGGAGGTGGCGCTCGCGGTGGCCGCCGAGGTCTCGCCGGTGGCCGCCGCCGTCGGTGCCGCCAACACCCTGGTACGCCGCCCCGACGGCACCTGGTACGCCGACAACACCGACGTCAGCGGCATGGTCGACGTGCTGACCACGGCAGGTGTACGCGAGGGTGGCCTCGGCGTGGTGTCTGGCGTCGGTGAGGTGGGCGTGGTGCCGGGTGCGGGTGGGGCCGTCACCGTGCTGGGTGCGGGCGGGACCGCGCGGGCGGCGCTGGCCGCGGCGGCCCGGCTGGGTGCGACCGAGGTGAGCGTGGTGGCCCGCCGCACGGCGGCCATCGACGAACTGGCACCGGTGGCGACCGCCCTGGGGCTGACCCTGACCGCCGTGTCCTGGACGGACGCGGCGGCGCTGGCCGACGCGAACCTGCTGATCTCCACGGTACCGAAGGGTGCCGCTGACGAACTGGCCGGTGTGGTTCGCTGGCGTCCCGGCACGGTGCTCTTCGACGCCATCTACGATCCGTGGCCGACTCCGCTGGCCGCCTCGGCCGCCGCTGCCGGCTGCCGCGTCGTTTCCGGCCTGGACCTGTTGCTGGCCCAGGCGGTCGGCCAGTTCGAGCAGTTCACGGGCGTTCCCGCTCCCCGGTCTGCGATGGCCGCCGCTCTCACTGCTGCCCGTGCTCCCCGACAGTGAACTGTCCCGGTAGAGCGCGACGGGCGAGGTTCTGGCCTGGATCTTGGACGGTTCCGGTCAGGAACCAACGGGAACTGTCCAAGATCTCCGGGGCAGGTGTGCGACGGACTTCGAGGGTGGAGTCCTGGCGCGCGGTCATGACACGTCCGACGTCTCCCTTCCTCGGCCGGGACGTCGGCGACCGGGGTGGCCGCCCGATCGTCGTGCTACGGGTCGCCGGGCCGGTCTGACGCGGTCTCCGGGGTCTTCGTCGTGCACGGAGCGGACAAACCGCCGACGAGTCGCAGCGTTGGCTTAGGTGACCTTTAAGACGCGCTTAGGTCCCCCTGTCATGCCCACGCTCTGTTGTGTACACCGATACGCTGCTCAGCGTTATCGTCGCAGACACAAGGAGTTCCTGTGACCAGGCGTGGACTTCATCGCCTCATCCGGCACCCCGGTCCCCGGCGCAAGGCCGTGGTCCTCGGCGCGCTCGGCGTCACGGTCGTGCTCGGGCTGACCGCGACCATGGTGCCCCTGTTCGCCGCCGACGACCTGTCGGTGCCGGTGGTCGCCGATACCACCGCCACGTCGGTGGCGCAGGATGGCGACAACAGCGTCAAGACGACCCTGGCCACCTGCCCGGCACGGTGCGACGGGAACCCGCGTGGCGGTCGGGACGCGGTGCTGGCCTTCATGGTGACGTCGCTGCCGGCGAACGCGGTGAACGTCCGGGCGACCCTACGGGTGCACGCCTGGCAGGCGTTCAAGGCCACGGTGAGCGCCCACGCCTCCGCGCTCGACGCGACCGCGGTCCGGCCGGCGCCGGAGCGGGTCAGTTCGGCCCTGGACGCGGTGACGGCGGTCGGCAAGGGTTTCAACGAGTGGGACGTCTCCGGGTTGGTCACCGGCAACGGCATCTGGACGATGTCGCTGGCCCAGGCCGGTCTGGACACCCGCATCTACTGGGCGTCGGGGGAGAACGGTAACTCGGCGCTGCGGCCCAACCTGGTGCTCAGCTACGACCTGGGTGGCCGTCCGTCGCCGCCGCCGCCCAGCGCCACGTTGCCGCCCACGGCCGCGCCGACGACACCGCCGGCCTCGCCGAGCGCGTCGCCGACGGTACGTCCCACGCCCGCCCGGCCGAGCCCCACGACGACCACTCCGCCGCCGGCCGGCTCGGGCAAGTGCGGCACCGTCTCGGAGAAGCTGGTGCCGTCCTGCGGCGCCTGGTGGGGGATGTACTCACCGACCAATCCGGCGACCTGGGACCACGGTCGGGCGATCACCGACGTCGAGGCGCAGGTGGGGCGGAAGTTCGACGTGGTGCACCGCTACCACGACTTCTCCAACAACGGCAGCAACGGTGCCTTCCCGGATTCGTTCCAGCAGGAGCAGATGCGCGACGGACGGCTGATGTTCTTCGCCTGGGAGAGCCGGGTCTTCTCCTCCGGAACGGTGCTGACCTGGAAGGACGTCTACAGTGGCCGGTACGACCAGGTCATCGACGACGTCGCCGGTCGGATCCGGGCGGTCGGACGGCCGGTCTTCATGGGATTCGACCACGAACCGGAGGACGAGCCGGCCAAGGGTAGCGACGCGGACTTCGTCCGGGCCTGGCGGTACGTGCACGACCGGTTCGCCGCGGCCGGTGCCCGCAACGCGGTCTGGGTGTGGACGATGATGGGTTGGTCCGGCCACTACCAGCGGTACGCCGGGCTGTACCCCGGTGACCGGTACGTCGACTGGGTGGCCTGGGATCCGTACAACTTCCACGTCTGCAACGGCAGCACGGTCTGGAAGAGCCCGAGCACCACCATCGGATCCTTCTACCGCTGGCTGGACGAGCAGGGCATCGGCGCGGGCAAGCCGCGGATGCTGGCCGAGTTCGGCACGAACTTCGACATCGACGATCCGAATGCGAAGCGGCGTTGGTTCGAGGAGTTCCCGGCGGCGTTGAAGGCTCACCCGAAGATCAAGGCCGCGATCTACTTCAACTCGGCCGGCGTGACTACGACCACCAAGAACTGCAACATGACGATGAACCACGACGCGGCGGCGCTGGCCGGGTTCGCGGCCGCCGGACGGGACAGCTACCTGCGGCAGCCCACCGGAGGGAGCCGCTGAACGGAGATTCGGCAGAACGAGTCCGCGGCACATCGGTGGCTGTCGGCAATCCGATCGCCACCGGTGTTGTCCGCTAACGGATTCACTGACCGCCCAATCGGCGGATGTCGCCCTGCGGGGTGGACGGGATTAGGCTACGGCGATCCCGTCCACTCTGGAGGCGCAGCGTGCCCATAATCTCCTTCCAGTGGCGACCTACCCGTAGACGTCGAGTCCGGGCCGGTGCCGTCGCGCTGGTGACCATAGCGGCCGTGCTGGCCGTACCCAATGCGGCCGACGCGGCCGTGCTACCGGTGCCGGAGACCGGCACCGTGGTGTCGGCGAACCCGGCCGACCAGACCCCGCACGCCCGTGACGGTGAGACCCGCGCCTTCGCGCAGGTGGGTAACACCGTCTTCGTGGGCGGCAGCTTCACCCAGATCCGGCAGACCGCCACCACGGCCTGGATCACCCAGCGCTACCTGTTCGCGTACGACCGGACCTCCGGCACCATCTCCACCAGCTTCCTGCCGGTGCTCGACGGTGCGGTCAACTCCCTCATCGCCGGCCCGGGCGGGACGCTGATCGTCGGCGGCGCGTTCAAGAACGTCAACGGGGTGGCCCGCCGGAACCTGGTCGCCCTCGACCCGGCCACCGGCATGATCATCGAGAGCTGGGTCGGCCGCTCCGACGGCGGCATGATCCGCGACATGGTGCTGCACGGCAACGACCTCTACCTGGCCGGCGCCTTCAACTGGATCAACGGCACCGCGCACTCCGGACTGGCCCGGCTCAACGCCAGCACCGGCGCGATCGATCCGACCTTCAACATCAACGCGACCGTGGGCCGACACGACACCGGCTCGTACGCGTGGGCCATCGACGTCACCCCGGACGGCAGCACGATGGTCGCCGGCGGCAACTTCATGTTCGTCAACGGCCTGTCCCGCAACCAGATGGCGCTGATCGACCTGACCGGCACGCCCAGCGTGCTCGACTGGAGCACGGAGAAGTTCGTACCGCCGTGCGTGGCACCGGCGACCTTCGTGCACTACGTGCAGGACGTGCGCTTCGGCGGCAACGGCGACTGGTTCGTCGTCGGCACCAACGGCGGCTCCGGCTGGCCGGCCGCCTACTGCGACGCGCTGGTCCGGTTCGAGACCGCCGACCGCGGGCCCAACCAGCTCGGTACCTGGGTCGCCTGGACCGGCAACGACACGATCACCTCGGTCGAGGTGGCCGACAACATCATCTACCTCGGCGGGCACTTCCGCTGGCTGAACAACCCCAACGCGCACGACGCGGCCGGCCCCGGCGCGGTCGACCGGCTCGGCATCGCCGCGGTCACCCCGGCCACCGGCATGCCGGTCAACTGGAACCCCGGTCGCCGCGGCGGCAGCGCGCTGCCCTCCGGCGCCAGCAACTGGGGCTCGCAGGTGCCGGTGCTCTGGCGGGGCACCGACGGGCTCTACTTCGGGCACAACTCCGACGGCATGGGCAACGAGTACCACGGCCGACTCGGCATGTTCCCGATCGCGGGTGGTCGTACGATCACCCCGCGGAACCCTCCGACCGGAACCACCGGCTACCTCTACCTCGGTACGGGTGAGGGCGAACTGGCCAAGGTGCCGTTCGACGGCACCAGCATCGGCACGCCGAGCACGGTGAGCCAGCCGAACTACACCGGTGCCGGTGCGACCTGGCGGGTGAGCGACCGGATCTACTGGTCCCGTACCGTCAGCGGCACGCCCACCGGCAGCCGGATCGACATCTCCATGTTCAACGGTGCCGCGATCGGGGTGCCCTGGGAGTCCTCCGGCTACAACGACTGGTACAACCCGGCGAACCTGACCGGCGCGTTCTTCCTCGACGGACGGCTGTACTACACCCGGACCGGCGCCAACCAGCTCTACTACCGGTACTTCGAGGTGGACGGCAACTACCTCGGCGCCACCGAGTTCACCCTGCCCACCACCGGTGTCACCTGGTCGGCGGTACGCGGGATGGCCTGGGTCGGCGGCAACATCGTGTACGGCCACACCGACGGAAGTCTGCGCAGCGTACCGTTCGACCCGACGGCGGCGCCGGCGGTCAGCGGCGCGGCGAGTACGGTGATCGCGCCGGCTGGCGGAGGATTGACGTGGTCGACGCCGCGAATGTTCTTCTCCGTGCAATAGGGGTGTGCCCGTTGTAGCGCAAGCTCGGTAACTTGTGGAGATCGGGCCGGCGACGGACTTCCGTCGCCGGCCCGATCGTCGGGTGGAGTCCTTCCACCCTTTCCGGTACCCGCGATGTTCACGTTCGACACGTAGCGACGGTGGCTCATGACTGATGCACAGCCCGGCAACTGGCCCGGCGGCGTGGCCGCGGCCCGGACGGTCACCCTGACCGATCTGTTGCGGGTGCCGCTGCATCGAATCCGGCTGGTGGCCGCGGTTTCGGCGCTGGGGCTGGCCGCCGCCCTCGGGTACGTCCTGCTGGTTCCCGGCGCGGTCACCGCGAGCGCGGTGGTGGCGGTCCGCCCGGTGGTCACCGACGCCTTCACCCCCAGCGGGGCGGCGGCCGACCGGGCGGTGAACATGAACGTGGAGAGTGGCATCGCCACCGGCACCGACGTGGTGCAGCGGCTCGCCGAGGCCGGCGGCCGGGATCCGCGCGACGTGCGGGACGCGCTGGACGTGGAGGTGCCCGCCGGCGGCCAGATCCTGCGCTTCACCTACTCCGCGGGCACCGCCGAGTCGGCGGTGGACAGCGTCAACCTCGCCGCCCAGTCGTACCTGGACGTCCGGCGGGCCATGTACGAGCGGCAGCGGGAGGAGATGCTGCGTTCGTACGACGAGAGCATCGAGAAGGTCGCCGCCCAGCAGACGGCCCTGCAACGGCGGGTCGCCAACGCCAGCGGCGGCGCCCGGGACGCGGCGGTCGCCGAACTCGCCGGGGTCAACAACCAGCTCACCCAGCTCAGCTCCGCCCGCACGGAGATCGCCGCCGTCGACGTCAACCCGGGCTGGGTCACCCAGTCCGCCGAACGGGCCCTGGTCCGCTCGGGCGGTCGGGGCCCGCTCTACGTGGTGGCCGGGGTGCTCGGCGGTGTCCTGCTCGGAATCGTGCTCGCCTTCGCCTGGGAGTCGATGGACCGGCGGACCCGGTCGGTCGACGACGGACGGGACGCCACCGGCCTGCCGCTGCTCGGCACCGTCCGCGGCCGGGGCCTGCGCGGGCGGCGCACCGCGGTGGACGCGGACATCCGGTACGTGGCGATGGCCATCGCCGAGCGGGTCCGCGAACCCGCCCGGGTCGCGCTTCTGACCACCCGGGAGGATCAGTCCAGCCTCACCGCCGGCCTGGCGGTGGCGCTCGCCGCCACCGGCCGGGACGTGTACGTCGCCGACGACAGCGGCCGGCTGGACCGGTTGCGCGCCACGGTGATGACCGACCGGGGTCGGCTGCCCGCAGCGGTGAACCCGGCCCGGCCGGTCATCCCGAAGCCCCGCCCGGACGGCTCCGGCTCCGTCGACGACATCACCGAGCAGATCACCGTACGGCGACCGTCCCCGCGTCCGGCCGCCGCCCGCGTACCGGCCGATCCGGAGGCGACCATGATGCTGCCGCGGATGGCCAGTGGCGCGCCGGCCAGCGGGCAGAGCAGCGTCGCCGAGCGGGCCGACGAGGTGCCGGTGGGCGCGGGAACCGTCCGCTTCGGCACCTGGCGGCAGCGCGCCGCCCAGGGCACCGTGCTGTTCAACGCGCCGCCGGCCGAGGCCGACGAGCGGGGTGTGGCCGCCGCCCGGCAGGGCACCGCGGTGGTGGTGATCGAACAGGACCGGACCCGCCAGGACGACCTCCGCCGCCTGGCGGAGCGGCTGCGTGCCGCGGGGGTCGCCCCGCTGGGGTTCATCCTGACCCGCAGCGGCCGGGGGTGACGCGTGCCGGTCCTCAGCCCGCCGTCGGTCAGCGACCCGGCCGGCGCCTCCGCCGCGCCGGACGCGCGGCTGGCCCCGGCGCCGCTGCCCCGGCTGCCGGTGTGGCCGCTGACGGTGATGTTCGGCCTGGTGCCGGTCTGGTGGCTGGCCGGGGCGTTCTACCTGGGCTGGTCGTTGCTGGGCGCGGTGCTGCTGGCGCTGCTGCTGGTCCGGGGCCGGGTGCCGCTGCCGCCGGGCACCGGGATCTGGCTGCTCTTCCTGGCACTGGTCATGGTCAGCGCCACCCAGTTGTCGACGGTCGGTTCGCTGCTCGGCTTCGGCCTGCGCCTCGGCTTCTACGTCACCGCCCTGGTGGTCGGCGTCTACGTGTACGCCGTCGCCCGGCAACGCGCGGACCTGTCGGCGCTGCTGGTGCCGCTGTGCCTGTTCTGGTTCGCGCTGGTGGCGCTCGGCTGGCTGGGTGTGGTGATGCCCCGGTTCACGCTCGGCACGCCGATGGAGATGCTGCTGCCGGGTGGCATCGCCGGTAACCCGTACATCCAGGATCTGGTGCGGGTCGGGGCCAGCGAGTTCAGTGCCCGTTCGCTGAACCCGATCTACCGGCCGTCGGCACCCTTCCCGTACACCAACAACTACGGCAGCGCGTACGCGATGACACTGCCCTGCGTGGTGGCGTTCGTCATGCTGCGGCGGCGGGGGCTGCTGCGCTGGGCGCTGATCGCCTCGCTGCCGCTGTCGCTGGCACCGGCCTTCCTCACCCTCAACCGGACGATGTTCGTCAGCCTCGGCGCCGGTCTGCTGGTGCTCGGTCTGCGGGCCGCCCGCCGGGGCAACGTCCGGGTCGGCGCCTCGGTGGTCGGCGTGCTGCTCATCGGCGGGCTCGCCACCCTGGTCATCCCGGTCGCCGAGCTGATCGACAACCGGGTCGAGTCCAGCGACACCAACAGTGACCGCTTCGCGCTCTACGGCGAGGTGCTGCGGCGCGTCGCCGAGTCGCCGTGGCTCGGGTACGGCGCCCCGGCCAGCGTCGACACCATCAGCGCACCGGTGCCGGTCGGCACCCAGGGTCAACTGTGGATGGTGCTGTTCAGTCACGGCGTACCGGCGCTGTTGTCCTTCCTCGGCTGGTTCGCGCTGGTTGCGGTGATCTGCGCCCGGGTCCGGTCGGCGCCGGGTCAGTGGCTCGCGGTGCTACCGGTGGTGTGTCTGGTGCAGATGCCGTTCTACGGCATGGCCAGCCCGAACCTCTCGGTGGCGTTCTTCGCCATCGCCCTCACCATGGCCCTGGTCGAGCGGGAGACCCGGCCCGTCGGGCCGGTGTTGCCGCGCCCGGCGCCGCGACCGGAGGTGGCGTCCGGATGACCGTACCCACCCGGCCGCCGGCCGATCCCGCCACCGGCGCACCGTCCGACCGGGACGTCGCGGCGACCGAGGCCCGCCGCGGGGCACGCAGTGGTGTCGCCGGGCTGTTCGGCGCCGCCGTCAACGGGTTGATGGGCTTCGTCCTGGTGGTCGTCATCACCCGCGGCTACGGCACCGAGGGATCCGGTGTCTTCTTCGCGGCGATCGGCGTGGTGACGGTGGCCGCGGCGCTCTGCGTGCTGGGCGCGGAGACCGCCCTGATCTGGAGTCTGCCCCGACGGCGGATCGGCCCCGACGGTGACGCCGCCCGGTTGCTGTCGGTCGCGCTGGTCCCACCGTTGACGGCCGGGCTCGCGGTCGCGGCCGTCGGGATGCTCGCCGCCGAACCGCTCGCCCGTCGGCTGTTGGACGGCTCCGGTACCGACGGTGCCACGTTGCTGCGCCTGAGCTTCGCCGCGGTGCCGGTGGTGGTGGCGATGACCCTGCTCTTCGCCGTGCTGCGCTGCGTACGGTCGATGCGGGCCTACGTGGCGGTGCAGTCGGTCCTGCTGCCGACCGTCCGACCGGTGCTCGTCGGTGCGGCCGTGCTGGCTGGCGGTGGACTGCTCGCCGGGCTGACCGGCTGGCTGCTGCCCGCGCTGCTGGCCATGCTGCTCACTCTGCTGCTGGTGGCCGGGCCACTGGGGATCGGCCGGGGAGCGGGCCTGCGGGCAGGGCGGGCCGAGTGGTCGACGTTCTGGCGGTTCGCCCTGCCGCGGGCCGCGTCGGCGGCGATCGACGCGGGCGCCGTCTGGGTGGGGGTGCTGCTCACCACGGTGCTCGCCGGGCCGGCCGACGCGGGTGTCTTCGGTGCGGTGAGTCGATACATCCTCGCCGGGCAGCTCGCCATGCAGGGGTTGCGGGTGGCGGTGTCGCCGCAGCTGTCCCGGCTGTTCGGCGCGGGGCGTCCCGGCGCGGCGGCCGCGCTGCACCGGCAGTTGACCACCTGGGCGCTGGTGCTGTCCTGGCCGGTGTACCTGCTGCTCGCGGTCTTCGGGGCGGGTTTCCTCGAACTGTTCGGCGCCGGGTTCGCCAGTGGTGCCACCGCGATGACCGTGCTGGCGGTGGCGATGCTGGTCAACACCGGGGTCGGCAACGTGCAGAGCCTGCTGTTGATGAGTGGGCGCAGCGGGCTGCACCTGGCGGCCACCGTGGCCGGGCTCACCGTCACCGTCTCACTCGGTCTGTTGCTGATTCCCACGTACGGCGCGACCGGAGCGGCCTGTGCCTGGGCGGCGGGCATCGTCACGGAGAACGTCACCGCCGTGGTCTGCGCCCGGGTCGTCGTCGGGCAGCCGTTGGCCGACGCGCCGATGCTGCGCGCCGCGCTGGTGACGGCCGGTGGCGTGGGTGTGGCCGCGGTCGCCGGTCTGCTGGCCGGCGGCCGGGGCATCGTCGGCCTGGCGGTGGCGCTGGCCGTACTCGCTGTCGGTTGCGTCGGCTTGCTGACGCTGCCCCGGGTGCGACGTGGCATCCGGGCGACCATGGTGCAGATCCGTGGCGGGGCGCCGGCGAGCGTCCCGCCACCACCGTCGAAGGGCAGGTGAGTTGGTCGTGTCATCCCTCCGCGACCGGGTCAAACAGTTGGTGCCGACGCAGATGACGAACCGGGTGCGGGAGAGCCTCGTCGACTACGGGGTACGCACCAGCGATCGTCGGCCGCTGCCGGACTTCCTCATCATCGGCACCAAGCGGGGTGGCACCACCTCGCTGTGGAACTACCTCATCCAGCATCCGCTGGTGCCCCGGCTCTTCCCGGCCTGGAACACGAAGTCCTCGCACTACTTCGAGGAGAACTGGGGCCGGGGCGAGGCGTGGTACCGGTCGCACTTCCCGACCCGCCGCCACCGGGAGGCGTTGGAATCGCGCCACGGCGGCCCGGTACGGGTCGGTGAGGCCGCGCCGCTGTACATGTTCCACCCGCTGGCCGCGCAGCGGGTCGCGGCGCTGCTGCCCGAGGTGAAGCTGGTCGTGCTGCTGCGCGATCCGGTGGAGCGGGCGTACTCGCACTGGAAGGAACGGCGTACCAACGGGGTGGAGCCGCTGGACTTCGCCGCCGCGTTGGCCGCCGAGCCGGAGCGTACGGCGGGGGAGCGGGAGCGACTGGTCGCCGAGCCGGAGTACTTCAGCGAGCGCTACGACTGGTACACCTACCGGGCCCGGGGTCGCTACCTGGAGCACCTCGAACCGTGGCTGGCCCTGTTCGACCGGTCGCAGCTGCTCTTTGTGCCCAGCGAGGAGCTGTACCGTGACGCCCGGGCCACCTATCAGCGCACCCTGGACTTCCTCGGTCTGCCCCCGTTCGACCTGCCGGACTTCAAGGTGTACAACGACCGGCGGTCGGCACCGCTGGAACCGGCGTTGCGGGCCGAGCTGACCGAGTACTACCGCCCGCACAACGAGGCGTTGCGGCAGCGGCTGGGGCTGCGGCTGGACTGGCCGGACCGGGTGGCGTGACCGGATGAGCGAACGAATCGCCGGCATCGAGGGCGGCAGGGTGGGTGTGCCGACGTCGGCCGACCCGCGTACCCGCGACGACGGGCTGGGCTGGGTCACCCGGGCGGTCTTCGGTGACCGGCGGGTCGTGGCGACGATGGACGCTCGGGTGCCCGACGGGCACCGGGTGGTGGCCCGCTACGCGATCGTCGCGTCGGTGGACCGGGCGCGGTTCCTGCTGCCGTTGGGTTCGGCGCGGGCCACGGCGGCGGCGCTACTGGCGTACAACGCGTTGCGGCCGACGAAGGTGCGGGCCGCACGGGCCGTGCTCGGTGTGGCGGCCCGCCTCGGTCTGCTCGCCCGCGCGCCGTTTCCGGTGCTGACCGTCGCCGTACCGGCCGGGGTCGACCCGGCCGAGGTGCTGCTGGCCGAACGGCTCGCCGCCGACCTGTCCGGTGGGCCGACGTACGCCGCCTGCGGGGTACGTCCGCCGGACCCGAACCACAAGCCGACGCTGCAACTGTTCGACCGGGCCGGTGCGCCGCGCGGATACGCCAAGATCGGGTGGAACGACGCGACCCGGTCCCTGGTCACCACCGAGGCGGCCGCGCTGCGCGAACTGTCCACGGTGGCCGGTGTGGCCGGGCACCCGGGCACACCGCGGCTGCTCGCCGAGACCCACTGGGCCGGGCAGGTGGTCGCGCTGGTCGAGCCGTTGCCCACCGGGGTACGCGGGCTTCCGGCCGACACCGCACCGCAGGTGGACGCGCTGCTCGCGGTGGCCCGCCGGGGTCGACCGGCGGCGACGCCGCGACCGCTGGTCGGCTCGCCGTTCCTGGCCCGGCTGACCGCGCAGGCGCAGCGGGCCGCCGCCACCGATCCGGCCGGCGCCCGGGCGCAGACGGCGGTCGCCGAGCTGGTCCGCCGGCACGGCGACGTCGCCGTGGAGTTCGGCCACTGGCACGGCGACTGGGTGCCGTGGAACCTGGGTCGGCACGCCGGTGCGTTGATCGCCTGGGACTGGGAGCACAGTGGCCCGGACGTACCGGTCGGGTTCGACCTGGCCCACGACGCGTTCCAGCGGTCCCTGGTGGTGCGGGGCGAGTCGGCCGCCGTGGCGGCCGAACAGGTGCGACGGTGGCTGGACCGGTACGGCGACCGGCTGGGCCTGGACCCGGCCCGCCGGGCCCTGGTGGCCGATGCCTACCTGGTGGAGATGTGGTTGCGGACCTGGCGGCTGGCCGACGCCGGAGCCGGCTGGAATCCGGCGTTGCATCCCGCATTGCTGGACGTCGTGGAAAACCGACAGGGCGGCTGATGTGTACGACCCGTCGGCCGGTCCACAGTGGGCGGCGGGTGCAGGACCTGATCGTCGTGGAGACACAGCGAACTTGTGGGGAGTCGCGTGGACAACACCATCGAGGAGACCGTGGGACAGCCGGTGCTGCTGCTGGTCGGATCCAGCGGCGGGCACCTGGCCCAGTTGCTGGCCCTGCGCCCCTGGTACGAGACCTGGCGTCGGTGCTGGGTCACCTTCGACACCCCCGAGGCGGTGTCGCTGCTGGCCGGCGAGGAGGTGATCCCGGCCCACCACCCGACCACCCGCAACGTCCGCAACCTGTTGCGCAACACCCTGTTGGCGGCCCGGGTGCTGCGTCGGCGGCAGGTCGCCGCCGTGGTCACCACCGGGGCCGGTGTCGCGGTGCCCTTCGTCGTGCTGGCCCGGCTGCGCCGGATCCCGACCGTCTACATCGAGGTCTACGACCGGATCGACACCCCGACGCTGACGGCCCGGCTCTGCCGCCCGTTCCTGTCGGCGATGCTCGTGCAGTGGGAGGAGCAGCGTCGCCAGTACCCGGAGGCCACCGTCGTGGGGACGCTGCTGTGAGCATCCGACTGCTGGCCGCCGTCGGCACCGACAAGCATCGCTTCGACCGGCTGGTCGAGTGGCTCCGGCAGTGGCACGACGAGGTGCCCGGCGCGGTGGCGCTGACCGTCCAGCACGGGCACACCCCGGTCACCGGCCTGCCCGACGCGGTGCCGTTCCTCGGCCACGCCGAGTTGCAGACCGCGATGGCCCAGGCCGACCTGGTGGTGTGCCACGGTGGTCCGGCGACCATCCTGGAGGCCCGCCGGCACGGGCACCTGCCGATCGTGGTGCCCCGCGACCCGGCGCACGGCGAGCACGTCGACGACCACCAGCAGCTGTTCGCCCGCCGGCTCGGCGCCGCCGGCCTGATCGTGCTCTGCGAGTCGCGGCAGGAGCTGCGCGACGCCCTCGACGCCGGCCTGACCGATCCCGGGCGGTACGCCGTGACGGTCGACGCCGCCGCGGCCGACGGCCAACGGGCCGCGGTGCGGCGGGTGGGTGTGATCGTCGAGGAGTTGGTGGCCGTCGCCGCGCAGCGACGCCGCCGCCCATGGTGGCGGCCGCGGCCCGCGACCGACCCGAACGGAAGGCGGAACCGATGACGTCCTACCCGAGCGTGAGTGCTGTCGTGCCCACCCGGGACCGTCCCGAACTGCTGCGGGCCGCGGTGCGGGCCATCGTCGCGCAGGACTATCCGGGGCCGGTCGAGACGGTGGTGGTCTACGACCAGTCCGAGCCGGACCCGGCGCTGACCGAGCTGTCCGGCCCGGACCGGCCGGTGCGGGTGGTGACCAACACCCGCACCGCGGGGCTGGCCGGGGCCCGCAACTCGGGCACCGTGGCGGCCACCGGTGAACTGGTCGCGTTCTGCGACGACGACGACGAGTGGCTGCCGGGCAAGCTCCGAGCCCAGGTGGACGCGCTGGCCGCGGTGCCCGGTGCGGACTTCGTCAGCTGCGGCATCCGGGTCGACTACGACGGGAACACCGTCGAGCGGGTGCTGGAGCGGGATTCGGTCAGCCTGGCCGACCTGCTGCGGGACCGGATGACCGAGCTGCACCCGTCGACCTTCCTGATCCGGGCCGCCGCCCTGCGCGACGGGTTCGGACTGGTCGACGAGGAGATCCCGGGCAGCTACGCCGAGGACTACGAGTTCCTGCTGCGGGCGGCCCGTAGCGCCCCGCTGGTCAACCTGCGCACCCCGTACGTGCTGGTGCGCTGGCACAAGCGGTCGTACTTCGCCCAGCGCTGGGACACCATCTCCGAGGCGTTGCAGTGGCTGCTGGAGCGCTATCCCGAGTTCGCCACCCAGCCGGCGGGGGAGGCCAGGGTCGCCGGGCAGATCGCCTTCGCCCGAGCCGCCTCGGGTGACTCCCGGGGCGCGCTGCGCTGGGCCCGGCGCACCATCCGCCGCAACCCTCGGGAACCGCGCGCCTACCTGGCCCTGGCCGTGGCCGGCCGGGTGGTCCGCGCCGACGCCGTGCTGCGCACCCTGCACAAGCGTGGTCGCGGCATCTGAGCCGAGCGACCCGCCCGCACCCGGACCACCACCGCCGAACCGACCGACCGCTTCGAACGAAGGACCAGACCTCGATGGCACTGCACTCGCTCAGGTTCCGACTCGTCGACTCGCCCAACTCGTACGGCGCCAAGCGGCGGGCCCGGCGCGCGGCGTGGCTCTCGGACACCTTCCCGAACCTGGCCGAGATGAGCGTGCTCGACCTCGGCGGCCGGGTCGAGAGCTGGACCAAGGTCCCCGTCCGCCCGGCCCGGGTGCATGTGGTCAACCTGGAGCCGCTGCCGACCGAACTGCCCGACTGGGCCGAGGCGGACCACGCCGACGCCTGCGAGCTGCCGAAGGAGATCCTGAACCGGCGTTACGACCTGGTGTTCAGCAACAGCGTCCTCGAGCACGTCGGCGGGCACGAGCGGCGGCGCCGGATGGCGGAGGCGATCCGGGAGCTGGCACCCGCGTACTGGGTGCAGACCCCGTACCGGTACTTCCCGGTCGAGCCGCACTGGGTGGCGCCCGGCATGCAGTTCCTGCCGGTGTCGGCGCGGGTGGTGATGGCCCGCAAGTGGCCGCTGGCGTACACCCCGGGCAAGTCGTACGAGGCCGCCATGCGGCAGGTGCTGACCACGGAACTGATCGGCCGCGCCGAGCTGCGTTACCTCTTTCCGGAGGCGACCATCCGCAGCGAACGCCTGCTCGGGCTGACCAAGTCGATCATCGCGGTCCGGACGGCGTAGCGGACGGCGCCGGGTCGCCGTCCGCAGGGCGGGACGCGGCGGGCGGTGCGCGGCGGTGGACACCGGGCGTGACAGACTCATGGCTGTGTTGCGCTGGCTGACCGCAGGGGAATCGCACGGACCCGCCCTCGTCGCGTTGCTGGAGGGGGTGCCGGCCGGGATCGAGGTGACCACCACCGAGATCGCCGGCGAGTTGGCCCGCCGCCGGCTCGGCTACGGCCGAGGCGCCCGGATGTCCTTCGAGCAGGATGAGATCGAGGTTGTCGGTGGTCTGCGGCACGGGGTGACGCTGGGTAGCCCGGTCGCCATCCGGGTCGGCAACTCCGAGTGGCCCAAGTGGCAGACCGTGATGGCCGCCGACCCGGTCGCCGCCGACGAACTGGCGCGGCAGGCCCGCAACGCGCCGCTGACCCGGCCCCGGCCCGGTCACGCCGACCTGGCCGGCATGCAGAAGTACGGCCACACCGACGCCCGGCCGATCCTGGAGCGGGCCAGCGCGCGGGAGACCGCCGCCCGGGTGGCCGTCGGCACGGTGGCCAAGGCGCTACTGCGGCAGGCACTCGACGTCGAGATCGTCTCGCACGTGGTGGAGTTGGGCCCGGTCGCCGCCAAGCCGGGGCTGCGGCCCCGGCCGGAGGACGCCGAGCGGATCGACGCCGACCCGTTGCGCTGCCTCGACCCGGAGGCCAGCGCCCGGATGGTCGCCGAGGTCGACGCGGCGAAGAAGGCCGCCGACACCCTCGGTGGTGTGGTCGAGGTGCTGGCGTACGGCGTGCCGCCCGGTCTGGGTAGCCACGTGCAGTGGGACCGCAAGCTGGACGCCCGGCTGGCCACCGCGTTGATGTCGATCCAGGCGATCAAGGGTGTGGAGATCGGCGACGGCTGGCAGCAGGCCCGCTCGCGCGGATCCGAGGCACACGACGAGATCATCCCCACCGCCACCGGCGTACGGCGGGTCACCGATCGGGCCGGTGGCCTGGAGGGCGGCATCACCACCGGCGAGCCGCTGCGGGTGAAGGCGGCGATGAAGCCGATCTCCTCGCTGAACCGGGCCCTGGCCACCGTCGACATCACCACCGGTGAGCCGGCCACCGCGATCAACCAGCGTTCCGACGTGTGTGCGGTACCGGCCGCCGCGGTCGTCGCTGAGGCGATGGTGGCGCTGGTGCTGGCCGAGGCGGCGGTGGAGAAGTTCGGCGGCGACTCGGTCACCGAGATCCGCCGCAACCTGGCCGGCTACCTCGACGCGCTGGTGATCCGGTGAGCGCTGCCACCCGGCCGGTCTGCGTGCTGGTCGGCGCGCCCGGCTCGGGCAAGACCACCGTCGGGCAGTTCCTCGCCGCGGAGTTGGGCGTGGAGTTCCGGGACACCGACGCCGACATCGAACGCCTCGCCGGCAAGCCGATCCCGGAGATCTTCGTCGACGAGGGCGAGGACCACTTCCGGGCCCTGGAACGGGCGGCGGTGGCCGCCGCGCTGGCTTCCTGCGCCGGGGTGCTCGCCCTCGGCGGCGGCGCGGTGCTGGCCGAGGAGAACCGGGCCGCGCTGGTCGGGCACCGGGTGGTGCACCTGTCGGTCGAGCTGCCCGACGCGGTGAAGCGGGTCGGTCTCGGCGCTGGGCGGCCACTGTTGGCGATCAACCCGCGGGCCACCCTCAAGCACCTGATGGAGCAGCGGCGCCCGCTCTACGCCGAGGTGGCCACCGCGACGGTGGTGACCGACGGCCGCACGCCGGAGCAGATCGCCGCGGAGATCATCCCCCTGCTCAAGGGGTAGGGAAGCGTCCCTTCCCCACGCCTCGGGTAGCGCCGGGGGCCCTTGCCGACACCACCGTCCCACCCGCCCGGGCCGGGGTCGGGCGAGCGCCGAGGTTCGTCCTTGGCGTGGCTGCCCGTTCACGAGGCGGTAAACCCGTGTTCCAACCATCGGGCGCACGGTGGGCGGAACCGGTCACCGCGGGTACCGGTGGACTAGGCTCCCGGCGATGGACGAGGTGACCCGGATTCCGGTCGGCGGCGAGCGGCCGTACGACGTACTGGTCGGCCGTGACCTGCTGGACACGCTGCCCGGCCTGCTGCCCGGCGCCGGCCGGGTGGCGGTGCTGCACGCCCCGCCGCTGAAGGAACTGGCCGAGGCCGTCGGTGCCCGGCTCGGCGCCGCGGGGATGACCCCGCTGCCGATCGAGGTGCCCGACGCCGAGGCGGGTAAGCACGTCGACGTGGCGGCGGACTGCTGGGACCGGCTCGGTGACGCCGGGTTCACCCGTACCGACGCGGTGGTCGGGATCGGCGGCGGTGCCGTCACCGACCTGGCCGGGTTCGTGGCGGCCTGCTGGCTGCGCGGGGTGCGGTGGGTGCCGGTGGCCACCTCGCTGCTCGGCATGGTCGACGCGGCGGTCGGTGGGAAGACCGGCATCAACACCGCGGCCGGCAAGAACCTCGTCGGTGCCTTCCACCCGCCGGTCGGGGTGCTGGCGGACCTCGGCACGCTGGACACGCTGCCCCCGGCCGATCTGGCCGCCGGCCTGGCCGAGGTGGTCAAGTGCGGGTTCATCGCCGACCCGGTCATCCTCGACCTGGTGCAGCGGGATCCGGCGGCGGCCACCGACTCGACCGGGCCGCTCGCCCGGGAGCTGATCGAACGGGCGATCCGGGTCAAGGCCGACGTGGTCGCCGGTGACCTGCGGGAATCGGGCGTACGGGAGGTGCTCAACTACGGGCACACCCTGGCGCACGCGATCGAGAAGGTCGAGGGGTACCGCTGGCGGCACGGCGATGCGGTCGCCGTCGGCCTGGTGTACGCCGCCGAACTGGCCCGTCTCGCCGGTCGGCTGGACGCGGCCACCGCCGGCCGGCACCGCGACGTGGTGACCGCCCTCGGGCTGCCCACCGAGTACCCCGCCGACGCCTGGCCCCGGCTGCTGTCGGCGATGCGGGTGGACAAGAAGGCACGTGGCAACCGGTTGCGTTTCGTGGTGCTCGACGGGCTGGCCCGGCCGGCGCTGTTGGAGGGCCCGGACGACGACCTGCTGCACGCCGCCTACGCGGCGGTGGGTTCGCAGCCGGCGCCGGGGGGTGGCGCCGCGTGAGGGTGTACGTGCTCAACGGGCCGAACCTGGGTCGGCTCGGTACCCGTCAGGTCGACGTGTACGGCGCGACCAGTTACGCCGACCTGGTGACCTCCTGCGAGTCCACCGGGCGGGAGCTCGGCCTCGACGTGGTCGTCCGGCAGACCGACGCCGAGCACGAGCTGATCGGCTGGCTGCACGCCGCGGCCGACGAGCAGGCGGCGGTGGTGCTCAACCCGGCGGCCTGGTCGCACTACTCGATCGCGGTACGGGACGCCTGCGCGCTGCTGCGGGCGCCGCTGGTGGAGGTGCACATCTCCAACATCCACGCCCGCGAGGAGTTCCGGCACCACTCGGTCGTCTCGGCCGTGGCCACCGGGGTGATCTGTGGTCTCGGCGTCGACGGCTACCGGCTCGCCCTGCACCACCTCGCCACCCGTCTCAGCCAGGGGGTCTGACGTCCGCCGGTCGCCGTACGACACCTCCGGCGGCGACGGGCAGCGGATGCCAACGAGGTCCGGCGAAGGTCCGGCGAAGGCGGCCCGTGACGGCGGCGGGCGGCGGGTTCGGTGGTGGCTAGTAGACTTGCTGGGTCTGTCCGCCAAATGACGATCAAGGCAGGAAATGGCCACCACCAACGACCTGAAGAACGGCCTGGTACTCAACCTCGACGGGGAGCTCTGGTCCGTCGTCGAGTTCCAGCACGTCAAGCCCGGTAAGGGTGGTGCGTTCGTGCGTACCACGCTGAAGAACGTGCTCTCCGGCAAGGTCGTCGACAAGACCTTCAACGCGGGCACCAAGGTCGAGACCGCGACCGTGGACAAGCGCACCATGCAGTACCTGTACGCCGACGGCGAGGACTACGTCTTCATGGACATGGAGACGTTCGACCAGATCACCGTGCCCGGCGGGACGGTCGGCGAGGCGGCGAACTACCTGCTGCCCGAGGCCGAGGCGATCGTCGCCACCCACGAGGGGGTGCCGCTCTACGTGGAGCTGCCGACCTCCGTCGTGCTGGAGGTCACCTACACCGAGCCGGGTCTGCAGGGTGACCGGTCCACCGGCGGCAACAAGCCGGCGACCGTGGAGACCGGTGCGACCGTGCAGGTGCCGCTCTTCATCACCACCGGTGAGAAGATCAAGGTCGACACGCGCGACGGCCGTTACCTCGGCCGCGCCTGATGGCCGAGGGTCCGAAGCAGCAGATGCCGGCGCGCCGCAAGGCGCGCAAGCGGGCGCTGGACGTGCTCTTCGAGGCCGACCTGCGTGATCGTCCGCCGGTCGAGGTGTTGGCCGGCTACCTCGAACGGATCGAGAAGCCGCACCCCGACCACCTGGGGTACGCGGTCGGCCTGGTCGAGGGGGTGGCCGGTCACCTGGACCGGATCGACGAGCTGATCTCCAGCTACGCCGAGGGCTGGACACTGGACCGGATGCCGGTGGTCGACCGCAACCTCGCCCGGATCGCGGTCTACGAGTTGCTCTACGTCGACGAGATCGACGACGCGGTGGCGATCAGTGAGGCCGTCGAGCTGGCCCGGCAGATGTCGACGGACGACTCCCCCCGCTTCCTCAACGGCCTGCTCGGCCGGATCGCCGAGTACGCGACCCGCTGACCAGGCGCCGAAGCGCCGACGAAGGGCCCGTGCCGGACGGCACGGGCCCTTCGGGTGAAGCTCAGGAGGCGAAGAACGCCCGCGGGTCGGCGACCAGCACGCCGTGCTCGGTCAGCCGCTCGATCAGGCCGGACGGCGAGGCGTCGTAGACGATCGCCAGGGCACGCAGGTCGTCGGCGCGGATCGAGAGCACCCGGCCGTTGTAGTCACCGCGCTGCTGCTGGATGGCGCGGGCGTACCGGGCGACGTAGGCGAGATCCTCGCTGGCCTCGTCGTAGAGACGCTCCAGGTCCAGGACGATCTTGCTGGTCGGCTCGTGCCGCACTCCGCTGCCGTCGGGCAACAACTCCGAGACCGGTACGCGGTAGAACTCGGCCAGCTCGGCCAGGCGGGACACCGTGACGGCGCGGTCGCCGCGCTCGTACGAGCCGACCACCACCGCCTTCCATCGCCCGTTCGACTTCTCCTCCACCCCCTGCAGGGACAGGCCCTGCTGCTGGCGGATGGAGCGCAGACGGGCGCCCAGAGACTTGGCGTATTCAGAGGGCATTCGGACACTCCCAGTGCTGCTCGGGGTTCTCCCAGCGATCGCTACGGAGCGTGACGGTACGGGGATTCGTACACGTGGTCAAGTGGTCGTTGCCGACGGGTGGGACACGGCGGGGGAGTTGTACCGTTTCGCCCGCTGAATCGATGTTCCGCCGATGCGGACGGCAACGTGGCGTGAGCCACCGTGCCCGACCGTCCTCAGGGCGGCGACCACTGGTAACGTGACCGCAGCCCGCGGCCGGGCGCCTACGGCCGGCCGGGAGGATCCGACATCCTTTAACGACCCGTCCCGTGAGGCGGGGAAGGAGGTCCGCCGTGGCCTACCCAACGGCTGCCCACTCGTCGCCACCGCGACAACCCTCGGTGAAGGTGATCCTGAGCAGCGTCGACGTCCAGCGCGTCGTCGACCGGATCGCCCACCAGATTCTCGAGAAGACCCAGGGCGCGGCCGACACCGTGCTGCTCGGTATCCCGACCCGCGGCGTCCCGCTCGCCCAGCGGCTGGCCGCCCGGATCAACGCCTTCGAGGGCATCTCCGTGCCGGTGGGCGTGCTCGACATCACACTGTACCGCGACGACCTGCGGCGCAACGCCACCCGTGCGGTGGGCCCCACCCAACTGCCGCCCGACGGCATCGACGGCATGCGGGTGATCCTCGTCGACGACGTGCTCTTCTCCGGCCGCAGCGTCCGCGCCGCCCTCGACGCGCTGGGCGACCTCGGGCGTCCGGCCTTCGTGCAGCTCGCCGTGCTGGTCGACCGGGGCCACCGGCAGTTGCCGATCCGCGCCGACTACGTCGGCAAGAACATCCCGACCGCGCTCGCCGAGAGCGTGAAGGTGACCCTGGCCGAGACCGACGGCAGCGACGAGGTCCGGCTCTACGGTGAGGTAGCCCGGTGAGTGCGAGGAGTGCAGCGCAGCGGAGCCCCGCAGTCGCGAACGGAAGGTTTGTTCCGGTGAGTGCGAGGAGTGCAGCGCAGCGGAGCCCCGCAGTCGCGAACGGAAGGCTTGTTCCGGTGAGTGCGAGGAATGTGAACGAAGGGTCGGTCCAGTGATCCGTCACCTGCTCTCCGGTGCCGACCTGGACGCCGACACCGCCACCCAGATCCTGGACACCGCCGCCGAGATGGCCGCCGTCTCCGGCCGTGAGGTCAAGAAGCTGCCCGCGCTGCGCGGTCGGACCGTGGTCAACCTCTTCTACGAAGATTCCACCCGCACCCGGATCTCCTTCGAGGCAGCGGCGAAGCGGCTCTCCGCCGATGTGATCAACTTCTCGGCGAAGGGGTCCAGCGTCGCCAAGGGCGAGAGCCTGAAGGACACCGCGTTGACCCTGCAGGCGATGGGGGCCGACGCGGTGGTCGTGCGGCACCCCGCCTCGGGCGCCCCGCACCGGCTCGCCGACTGGGTCGACGGTTCGGTGGTCAACGCCGGCGACGGCACCCACGAGCATCCCACCCAGGCGCTGCTGGACGCGTACACGATGCGCTCCCGGCTGGGCCGGCTGGCCGGCCTGTCGGTGGCGGTGGTCGGCGACGTGCTGCACTCGCGGGTGGCCCGCTCCAACGTGCTGCTGCTCTCCACGCTCGGCGCCAAGGTCACCCTGGTCGGGCCGCCCACCCTCATTCCGCTCGACATCGCCGCGGCGCTCGCCCCCGGCACCGACGTCTGCTACGACCTCGACGCGGTGCTGCCCTCGGCCGACGTGGTGATGATGCTGCGGGTGCAGCGGGAGCGGATGGGTGACTCGTACTTCCCGTCCGCCCGCGAGTACGCCCGCCGCTACGGCCTGGACGGCTCGCGCATGGCTCGGCTGCCGGAGCACGCGATCGTCATGCACCCCGGGCCGATGAACCGGGGGATGGAGATCACGCCCGAAGTGGCCGACTCGCCCCGCTCCACCATCGTCGAACAGGTCGCCAACGGGGTCTCCGTGCGGATGGCCGTCCTCTACCTGCTGCTCGGGGGGAACAACCGGTGAACTCGTACCTGATCAGGAACGTCAGCGTGCTCGGTGCGGCACCGACCGACCTGCTGCTGCGCGACGGCGTGGTGGCCGAGGTCGGCCCGGGGCTGTCCGCGCCGGAGGCGACCGTGGTCGACGCCGACGGCCTGGTCGCCCTGCCCGGCCTGGTCGACCTGCACACCCACCTGCGTGAGCCGGGCCGGGAGGACGCCGAGACCGTCGAGACCGGTTCCCGGGCGGCGGCGATGGGCGGCTACACCGCGGTCTGCGCGATGGCGAACACCTCGCCGGTGGCCGACACCGCCGGGGTGGTGGAGCAGGTGTGGCGGCTCGGCCGTGAGGCCGGGCTGGTCGACGTGCAGCCGATCGGCGCGGTCACCGTCGGGCTGGCCGGCGAGCGGCTGGCCGAGCTGGGCGCGATGGCCGACTCCGCCGCCCGGGTGCGGATCTTCTCCGACGACGGGCACTGCGTGGCCGATCCCCGGCTGATGCGCCGGGCGCTGGAGTACGTCAAGGCGTTCGACGGGATCATCGCCCAGCACGCGGAGGAGCCCCGGCTCACCGAGGGTGCGCAGATGCACGAGGGTGAGGTCTCCACCCGACTCGGCCTGACCGGCTGGCCGGCGGTGGCCGAGGAGGCGATCATCGCCCGGGACGTGCTGCTGGCCGAGCACGTCGGCAGCCGCCTGCACGTCTGCCACGTCTCCACGGCCGGCAGCGTCGAGGTGCTGCGCCAGGCCAAGGCCCGGGGGGTACGGGTCACCGCCGAGGTGACCCCGCACCACCTGCTGCTGACCGATGTTCGGGCCGAGACGTACGACCCGGTCTTCAAGGTGAACCCGCCGCTGCGTACCGCCACCGACATCACGGCCCTGCGTGCCGCTCTGGCCGACGGCGTGATCGACATCATCGCCACCGACCACGCCCCGCACGCCGTGGAGGACAAGGAGTGCGAGTGGGCGTACGCCCGGCCGGGCATGCTCGGGCTGGAGACGGCGCTGTCGATCGCGCTCGACGTGCTCGGTCCGCAGTGGGATCTGATCGCCGAGCGGATGTCGCGTGCCCCGGCCCGGATCGCCGGGCTGACCGAACACGGCCACGACCCGGCGCCCGGCGTGCCGGCCAACCTGACCCTGGTCGACCCGGCGGTCCGCCGGGTGATCGACCCGGCGGAGTCGGCCAGTCGTAGCCGCAACACCCCGTACGCCCGGATGACGCTGCCGGGTCGCATCGTGGCGACCTTCCTGCGTGGCGAGGCGACGGTCCTGGACGGAAAGGCAGTCCGGTGAGCGTGAGGAATGTAGCGCAGCGGAGTCCCGCAGTCGCGAACGAAAGGCGGACTCGAGTGAGTGCAGCCCAGCGGAGCACCGCAGTCCGGATCGGAGGCGCGGCATGAGTCGTCGGCGTCCGGCGATGCTCGTCCTGGAGGACGGGCGCACGTTCCACGGCGAGGCGTACGGCAGCGTCGGGGAGACCTTCGGTGAGGCGGTCTTCAACACCGGGATGACCGGTTACCAGGAGACGCTGACCGACCCGTCGTACCACCGGCAAGTGGTGGTGCAGACCGCCCCGCACATCGGCAACACCGGCGTGAACGGCGACGACGACGAGTCGCGGCGGATCTGGGTGGCCGGCTACGTGGTGCGGGACCCGGCCCGGATCAGCTCGAACTGGCGGTCCACCGGCGGGCTGGAGGACCGGCTGGCCACCGAGGGGATCGTCGGCATCAGCGGGGTGGACACCCGGGCGTTGACCCGGCACCTGCGCGAGCGCGGCGCGATGCGGGTCGGCATCTCCAGCGTCGCCGACGATCCGCGGGCGCTGCTGGCCCGGGTCCGCCAGTCGCCGCAGATGCTCGGCGCGGACCTGTCCGCCGAGGTGACCACCGCGGCGCCGTACGTGGTCGACGCCGAGGGGGAGCACCGGTTCACGGTGGCCGCGCTGGACCTGGGCATCAAGCGCAACGTGCCGCGCCGGCTGGCGGCCCGCGGGGTGACGACCCACGTGCTGCCGGCGCACTCGACCATCGAGGATCTGCTGGCCACCGGCGCCGACGCGGTCTTCTTCTCGCCCGGCCCGGGTGACCCGGCCACCGCGGACGGACCGGTCAAGCTGGCCCAGGAGGTGCTGCGCCGGCAGGTGCCGCTGTTCGGCATCTGCTTCGGCAGCCAGATCCTCGGCCGGGCCCTCGGCTTCGGCACCTACAAGCTCGGTTACGGCCACCGGGGCATCAACCAGCCGGTGCTCGACCGGGTCACCGGCAAGGTCGAGGTGACCAGCCACAACCACGGTTTCGCCGTGCAGCTACCCGGCGTACGACCGGGCGCGGTCGTCCCCGACCAGGTGATCGAGACCGAGTTCGGTGGCGTGCAGGTGAGTCATCTCTGCCTCAACGACAACGTGGTCGAGGGGCTGCGGGCCACCGACGTGCCCGCGTTCACCGTCCAGTACCACCCGGAGGCGGCGGCCGGTCCGCACGACGCGGACTACCTCTTCGACCGGTTCGCCGAGTTGATCGAGGGCCGGACCCACAGCGAGGGGCGCACGAATGCCTAAGCGGACCGATCTCAAGCACATCCTGGTGATCGGCTCCGGGCCGATCGTCATCGGGCAGGCCTGCGAGTTCGACTACTCCGGCACCCAGGCGTGCCGGGTGCTGCGCAGCGAGGGGATCCGGGTCAGCCTGGTCAACTCCAACCCGGCCACGATCATGACGGACCCGGAGTTCGCCGACGCCACCTACGTCGAGCCGATCACCCCGGAGTTCGTCGAGCTGGTCATCGCCAAGGAGCGGCCGGACGCGGTGCTGCCGACCCTGGGCGGGCAGACCGCGCTGAACACCGCGGTCGCGTTGCACGAGGCGGGGGTGCTGGAGAAGTACGGCGTCGAGTTGATCGGCGCCGACATCGACGCGATCCGGCGCGGTGAGGACCGGCAGCTGTTCAAGGAGATCGTCGCCAAGGCGGGGGTCCGCATCGGCGTCGAGGATCCGGCCGGCCTGGTGCCGCGCTCGCGGGTGTGCCACTCGATGGACGAGGTCCGCGAGACGGTGGCGGAGCTGGGCCTGCCGGTGGTGATCCGGCCGTCGTTCACCATGGGCGGTCTCGGTTCGGGCATGGCGCACACCGACGACGACCTGGAGCGCATCGCCGGTTCCGGGCTGGCCGCCAGCCCGGTGCACGAGGTGCTGATCGAGGAGAGCGTGCTCGGCTGGAAGGAGTACGAGCTCGAACTCATGCGCGACCGGCACGACAACGTGGTGGTGGTCTGTTCGATCGAGAACATCGACCCGATGGGTGTGCACACCGGCGACAGCGTGACCGTGGCGCCAGCCATGACGCTCACGGACCGTGAGTACCAGGCCCTGCGTGACCTGGGTATCGCGGTGCTGCGCGAGGTGGGGGTGGACACCGGTGGCTGCAACATCCAGTTCGCGGTGAACCCGGCCGACGGCCGGATCGTCGTCATCGAGATGAACCCGCGGGTGTCGCGTTCCTCGGCGCTGGCGTCGAAGGCGACCGGTTTCCCGATCGCGAAGATCGCGGCGAAGCTGGCCATCGGCTACACCCTCGACGAGATCCCCAACGACATCACGCTCAAGACGCCGGCCGCGTTCGAGCCGACGCTGGACTACGTGGTGGTGAAGATCCCCCGGTTCGCGTTCGAGAAGTTCCCCGGTGCGGACCCGGAGCTGACCACCACGATGAAGTCGGTCGGTGAGGCGATGAGCCTCGGTCGCAACTTCACCGAGGCGCTGAACAAGGCGATGCGGTCGATGGAGACGAAGGCGGCCGGCTTCTGGACCGTGCCGGACCCGGCCGGGGCGACGAGGGAGAACACCCTCGCCGCGCTGGGCGTCCCGCACGACGGGCGGCTCTACACGGTGGAGCGGGCGCTGCGGTTGGGCGCCTCGATCGCCGAGGTCACCGCGGCCTCCGGCGGGATCGACCCGTGGTTCCTGGACCAGATCGCCGGGCTGGTCGAGCTGCGCGCCGAGATCGTGGCCGCCCCGGTGCTCGACGCCGACCTGCTGCGACGGGCCAAGCGGGCCGGTCTGTCCGATCGCCAGCTGGCGGCGTTGCGTCCCGAACTGGCTGCCGAGGACGGGGTACGGACGCTGCGGCACCGGCTCGACATCCGGCCGGTCTACAAGACGGTGGACACCTGTGCCGCCGAGTTCGAGGCGACCACGCCGTACCACTACTCGTCGTACGACTCGGAGACCGAGGTGGTCGGGTCGACGCGGCCCAAGGTGTTGATCCTCGGCTCCGGCCCGAACCGGATCGGGCAGGGCATCGAGTTCGACTACTCGTGTGTGCACGCCGTACAGGCGCTGCGAAGCGCACCGGTCGGCTCGGCCGGGGCGTCCGGTTCCGGTGCCGAAGGCGCCGGCTCGGGGTTCGAGACCGTGATGGTCAACTGCAACCCGGAGACGGTCTCCACCGACTACGACACCGCCGACCGGCTCTACTTCGAGCCGCTGACCTTCGAGGACGTGCTGGAGGTCTGGCACGCCGAGGACACCTCCGGGCGGGCCGCCGGTGGGCCGGGCGTGGTCGGGGTGATCGTGCAGCTCGGCGGGCAGACCCCGCTCGGGCTGGCCCAGCGGCTCAAGGACGCCGGAGTGCCGGTGGTCGGCACCTCGCCGGAGTCGATCCACCTGGCCGAGGAGCGCGGTGCCTTCGGCTCGCTGCTGGCCCGTGCCGGTCTGCGCGCCCCGGCGCACGGCACCGCCACCTCCTACGACGAGGCGAAGGAGATCGCCGACGAGATCGGCTACCCGGTGCTGGTGCGCCCGTCGTACGTGCTGGGCGGGCGGGGCATGGAGATCGTCTACGACGACGCCACCCTGCGCGACTACATCGGCCGGGCCACCGACATCTCCCCGGACCACCCGGTGCTGGTGGACCGGTTCCTTGACGACGCCATCGAGATCGACGTCGACGCGCTCTGCGACGCCGACGGCGAGGTCTACCTCGGCGGGATCATGGAGCACATCGAGGAGGCGGGCATCCACTCTGGTGACTCCTCCTGCGCGCTGCCGCCGATCACCCTGGCCAGCTCGCACGTGGCCCAGGTGCGCCGGTACACCGAGGCGATCGCCCGGGGGGTCGGCGTACGCGGCCTGCTCAACGTCCAGTACGCGTTGAAGGACGACGCGCTGTACGTGCTGGAGGCCAACCCGCGGGCCTCGCGTACCGTGCCGTTCGTCTCCAAGGCCACGGCGGTGCCGTTGGCCAAGGCGGCGGCCCGGATCGCGCTCGGCGCGACCATCGCCGACCTGCGGGCGGAGGGTCTGCTGCCGGCGACCGGGGACGGCGGCACGCTACCGCCGGACGCCCCGATCGCGGTGAAGGAGGCGGTGCTGCCGTTCAAGCGGTTCCGTACGCCGGCCGGCAAGGGGGTGGATTCGCTGCTCGGCCCGGAGATGAAGTCCACGGGTGAGGTGATGGGCATCGACACCGCCTTCGGGCACGCCTTCGCCAAGTCCCAGTCGGCCGCGTACGGGTCGCTGCCCACCCAGGGCAAGATCTTCGTGTCGGTGGCGAACCGGGACAAGCGCGGCATGATCTTCCCGGTGAAGCGCCTGGCCGACCTGGGCTTCGAGATCGTCGCGACCAGCGGCACCGCGGAGGTGCTGCGCCGGCACGGCATCGCCTGCGAGTTGGCGCCCAAGCACTACGAGGCCGGCTCGGTCGACGACGCGGTCTCGTTGATCCGGTCGGGCCGGGTGGCTCTGGTGATCAACACCCCGCAGGGTTCCGGAGCCAGTGCCCGTTCCGACGGCTACGAGATCCGTAGCGCCGCGGTGACCGCGGACATCCCCTGCATCACCACCGTCCCCGGCGCCGCCGCCGCGGTGATGGGCATCGAGGCCCGCATCCGCGGCGACATGCAGGTACGCCCCCTCCAGGCCCTGCACGCCACCCTCCGGACCTCCCGATGACCCCCACCCAACCCGCGTTGATCATGAGGTTGGCGGCAGTGGCGGAGATCGGCATCGCCGTCAACATCATGATCAACGGAGTGGTCCGGGGTGGTGCCGGGTGGTCCGGGGAGGTGGGGTGATGTTCGAGCGGACGGTGCGCCGGGGGCTGTTCCGGATCGGTGGCGGTGACGCGGAGGCGGCGCACGAGTGGACCCTGCGGCGGTTGAGCGCGTTGTCACGGACACCGGTGGCGCTGGCGGCGGTGCGGGCCCGGTACGCGGTGGCGGCTCCCCGCACCGTGTTCGGGGTCCGGTTCCCCAACCCGGTCGGACTGGCCGCCGGGATGGACAAGGACGGTGTGGCGCTGCCGGCCTGGCCGGCGCTGGGCTTCGGGTTTGTCGAGGTCGGCACGGTCACCGCGCACGCGCAGCCGGGCAATCCCCGGCCCCGGCTGTTCCGGCTGCCGGCGAGCACGGCAGTGATCAACCGGATGGGCTTCAACAACGCGGGTGCGGCGGCGCTGGCGGACCGGCTCGCGGCGCTGCCCCGCCCGCTCGGCGTACCGCTGGGGATCTCGCTCGGCAAGTCCAAGGTGACGCCGCTGGACGAGGCGGTGGAGGACTATCGGACGTCGTACCGGGCGCTGCGCGGGCACGGTGACTACTTCGCGGTCAACGTGTCCTCGCCGAACACTCCCGGGCTGCGCGCGTTGCAGGACCGCGACCACCTGGACGCGTTGCTGGCCGCGCTGGTCGGGGAGAAGCCGGTGCTGGTGAAGATCGCCCCGGACCTCTCCGAGCCGGCCATCGCCGAGCTGTTGGAGGTCTGCCTGGCCCGGGGTGCCGCCGGGGTGATCGCGACGAACACCACCCTGAGCCGCGACGGTCTCGCCCCGGGTGACCAGGGGCGGGCCGGCGAGACCGGCGGACTGTCCGGCCGGCCGTTGGCCGACCGGGCCCGGCGGGTCGTCGCCTTCGTCCATGCCGAGACCGGTGGTCGGCTACCCATCATCGGGGTCGGCGGCATCGTCGACCCCGACGACGCGACCCGGATGTTCGACTCCGGGGCCAGCCTGGTGCAGCTCTACACCGGCTTCATCTACCGCGGTCCGGCGTTGCCCCGGGCGGTCGCCCGGGCGGCCGCGGGCGCCGCCCGGCTCACCGCGACCGGGGCCTGACCGGCCGGCCGAACCCCACCTAATCACCACCGGCTTTGCGCTGCCGCACCGCACGCACGGGTTCTTCGCTCAGACCGTTGCGTGGTTGAGGCAGAGCAAAGGGGGCGCAAGGAGGAGCGATGACCCCGGAGGAGGTGCTCGCCGCTGACGCGGCGCACGTCTGGCACCCGTACTCGGTGTTGCCGCCGGCCGTGCCGCCGTATCTGGTGGACGGTGCCGAGGGGGTGCGCCTGCGACTGGCCGACGGGCGTGAGCTGGTCGACGGGATGTCGTCCTGGTGGGCGGCGATCCACGGCTACCGGCATCCGGTGCTGGACGCGGCGGTGACCGACCAGCTGGGTCGGATGAGTCACGTGATGTTCGGTGGGTTGACCCACGCGCCCGCCGTGGAGCTGGCCCGTAGCCTGGTCGAGCTGGCTCCGGACGGGCTGGAACACGTGTTCCTGGCCGACTCCGGGTCGGTGAGCGTCGAGGTCGCGGTCAAGATGTGCCTGCAGTACCAGCGGGCCACCGGCCGGCCGGGGCGGCGCCGGCTGGGCACCTGGCGGGGCGGGTACCACGGCGACACGTTCCATCCGATGAGCGTCTGTGATCCCGAGGGTGGCATGCACCACCTGTGGGGCGACGTGCTGCCCCGGCAGGTCTTCGCCCCGGTTCCGCCCGCGGGCTTCGACACCCCACCCGATCCGGCGTACGAGGCGGCGCTGGTCGAGGCGGTCGAGCGGCACGCCGACGAGCTGGCCGCGGTGATCGTCGAGCCGGTGGTACAGGGCGCCGGTGGGATGCGCTTCCACCACCCGCACTACCTGCGGGTGCTGCGTGAGGTGACCCGCGCCCACGGCGTACTGCTGATCTTTGACGAGATCGCCACCGGCTTCGGCCGGACCGGGACGATGTTCGCCGGCGAGCACGCCGGGGTCGTGCCGGACGTGATGTGTGTCGGCAAGGCGCTCACCGGTGGCTATCTCACCCTGGCCGCCGCGCTGTGCACGGCCGAGGTCTCCGCCGGCATCCGTGCCGGTGGCGGGTTGGCGCACGGCCCGACGTTCATGGGTAACCCGTTGGCCTGCGCGGTCGCCAACGCCTCGCTGGGTCTGCTGCGGTCGGGGGACTGGGCCGGGCAGGTGGCGCGGCTGCAGCGTGGTCTGCGGGCCGGGCTGGCGCCGCTGCGCGGCGCACCGGGCGTTCTCGACGTGCGGGTGCTCGGCGGGATCGGCGTGGTGCAACTCGACCACGAGGTCGATCTCGCCGCCGCCACGGCCGCCGCAGTGGCGCAGGGGGTCTGGCTGCGTCCGTTCCGGGATCTGGTCTACACCATGCCGCCGTACGTCACCGGCGACGCCGATCTGGCACTGATCGCGACGGGTATCGCTGCTGCGGTCAAGGTCGCCTGAGTAGTCAGCTGATTCCGTCGACCAAGGTTGAGTAGCCGAACAAGGCAAGTTGAGCACGAGAGAGAGGCGCTGGGGGTATGGAGAGTTTCGGTGCCCGGCTGCATCGGGCGGTCGACGAGCGGGGGCCGCTCTGCGTCGGTATCGACCCGCACCCGGCCTTGCTGGCCAGGTGGGGTCTTGCCGACGACGTGGCGGGGCTGAGCCGGTTCGCCCGGACCGTCGTGGAAGCCCTCGGTGACCGGGTTGCGGTGGTCAAGCCCCAGTCGGCCTTCTTCGAGCGATTCGGGTCTCAAGGCGTGGCGGTTCTTGAGTCAACTATCCGACAGTTACGGGATCGCGGCTCGCTCGTTCTACTCGACGTCAAGCGCGGCGACATCGGCTCGACGGTCCATGCGTACGCCTCGGCGTACCTCGACCCATCCAGCCCCATGTATGTGGACGCGGTGACCGCGAGCCCCTTCCTGGGCGTCGGCTCGCTCGCACCGATGTTCGATCTGGCCGCCGAACACGGCGGCGGAGTCTTCGTCCTGGCCCTCACCTCCAACCCCGAGGGCGCCGCCGTCCAGCGGGCCCGTACCGCCGACGGACGTACCGTCGCGCAGCAGGTTCTCGACGAGATTGCGCAGCTCAACATGGGTGCGGAGCCGCTCGGAAGCATCGGTGCGGTGATCGGCGCGACGGTCGGCGAGACCGGCTGCGACCTGTCCGCCGTGAACGGTCCACTGCTCGCGCCGGGCCTCGGCGCGCAGGGTGCCACGGCGGCGGATCTGCGGGTGGTCTTCGGCACCGCCCTGCCCGCCGTGCTGCCCTCGTACTCCCGGGAGGTGCTGGGAGCGGGCCCGGACCCGGAGGCACTGCGTGCCGCGGCGGACCGCGCAGTGGTCGACTGTCGGGCCGCGCTGGCGATGTCCTGACTGACTGACGGCTCGGTCACTTTGCGGTGATCATCGCGCGCCCACGTTGCCGAAAGCTCCGTTGACCGCTAGTTTTCCCCGCGCTGGGAACCCCTTGGTTCACAGCGACACCACGTTTCACAGATGCGGCGGCGCGCCCCGCCCGTCGCGATAGGGACCTGAGGAGAACTGGTGCCGCTCCCGTCACTGACCCCGGAACAGCGCGCAGCCGCGCTGGAGAAGGCCGCGGAGATCCGCAAAGCCCGCGCCGAGCTGAAGGAGCAGCTCAAGCAGGGCAAGACCACCCTCGGAGCCGTTCTTGAGCGGGCCGAGTCCGACGATGTCGTCGGCAAGCTCAAGGTGTCGGCCGTGCTGCAGGCAATGCCGGGCATCGGCAAGATCCGGGCTACCCAGATCATGGAGAAGCTCAAGATCGCCGACAGCCGTCGCCTTCGTGGCCTCGGCGAGCAGCAGCGCAAGGCTCTGCTTGGGGAGTTCGCCGCCAACTGAGCACGGCTGCGTGTAGAAACAAGCAGTGAGCTTGGATGACGAGGCGCGCCCGGCGGCTCGGCTCACTGTCCTGGCCGGCCCATCCGGTGCCGGCAGGGAGAGTGTCGTCGAGCTGGTCCGGGCGCGTTCTCCGTCAGTGTGGACGCCGGTCACGGTGACCACCCGGCCCCGCCGGGAGGGTGAGCTGGACGGCGTCCACCGCGCATTCCTCACGCCACCGGAGTTCGACCGGCGGGTGGCCGCCGGTGACCTGCTGGAGTGGAGCCGGCTCGGCGCGTACCGGCGGGGCACCGAGAGTGCCGCGCTGCGCAGCCGGGTCGCCGCCCGAACGCCGGTCCTGCTCCCACTCGACCTCGACGGGGCGCTGCTGGTCCGGGCCGTCTGGCCCGAAGCGCGACTCGTGCTGCTGCACCCACCCGGCCGGATCCCGGATCAGGCCATCGTGGCGGCTTTCGACCACAGCGTGTCGTACGACCACACCGAGCGGGTGGTGGACGAGCTGGTAGGATTCATCGGTTCTTCCTTCCTGGCTCCGGCCCGGCCGCGTCCGCGCGGTTGAGCGCCGGCACCGCGTTCGCGCGGTCCGTGCGAAAGACGCAGAGGTTAATCCGTGGGATCCATCGCCAACCCCGAAGGCATCACCAACCCGCCGATCGACGAGCTCCTGGAGAAGACCACGTCGAAGTACGCGCTGGTCATCTTCGCGGCCAAGCGCGCGCGTCAGGTCAACGCCTACTACAGCCAGCTGGGCGAGGGCCTGCTCGAGTACGTGGGTCCGCTGGTCGAGACCACTCCGCAGGAGAAGCCGCTCTCCATCGCGATGCGCGAGATCAACGCCGGTCTGCTCACCGCCGAGCCGACCGACCAGCCGTAACCTCCGCACCTCGATGAGCGTCCGGGTCGTTCTCGGCGTCGGTGGCGGTATCGCCGCGTACAAGGCGTGTGAGCTGCTGCGCCTGTTCACCGAGTCGGGCCACCAGGTCCGGGTCGTGCCGACGGCCGCCGCGCTGCGTTTCGTCGGCGCGCCGACCTGGGCGGCGCTGTCCGGTCAACCGGTCGCCGAGGACGTCTGGTCCGACGTGCACGAGGTGCCGCACGTGCGCCTCGGCAAGCAGGCCGACCTGGTGGTGGTCGCGCCCACCACCGCGGATCTGTTGGCCAAGGCCGCCCAGGGCATCGCCGACGACCTGCTGACCAACACGCTGCTCACCGCCCGTTGCCCGGTGGTGCTGGCCCCGGCCATGCACACCGAGATGTGGGAGCACCCGGCCACCGTGGCCAACGTGGCGACGTTGCGCGACCGCGGGGTGCGGGTCATCGAGCCCGCCGTGGGCCGGCTCACCGGTGCCGACACCGGCAAGGGGCGGCTGCCCGACCCGGCGGAGATCTTCGCGGTGGCCCGGCGGGCCCTGGTCCGCGGCGCCGCCGCCCCGGCGGACCTGACCGGCCGGCACGTGGTGGTCACCGCCGGGGGCACCCGGGAGCCGCTGGACCCGGTACGTTTCCTCGGTAACCGTTCCTCCGGCAAACAGGGCTACGCGTTCGCCCGTTGTGCGGTCGCCCGCGGCGCCCGGGTCACGCTGGTCTCGGCCAACGTGACGCTGGCGGATCCGGCGGGCGTGGACGTGGTGCGGGTGGGCACGACCGGGGAGTTGCGGGCGGCGACGCTGGAGGCGGCGGTCGACGCCGACGCGGTGGTGATGGCGGCGGCGCCGGCCGATTTCCGGCCGGCGATGTACGCGACTGGCAAAATCAAGAAGTCCGACGACGGCGCGGCGCCCACCATCGAGCTGGTCACCAACCCCGACATCGCCGCCGAGTTGGGGCGGCGCCGTCGACCGGAGCAGGTGCTGGTGGTGTTCGCCGCGGAGACCGGCGACGCCGAGGCCAACGGCCGGGCCAAGCTCGCCCGGAAACGGGCCGACCTCATCGTCATCAACGAGGTCGGGCCGGACAAGGTCTTCGGCGCCGACACGAACGCGGCGACCGTCATCGACGTGGACGGTACGGTCAATCGGATGCCCGAACAGTCCAAGGAGGAGCTCGCCGACGGGGTGTGGGATCTCGTCGTCGCCCGGCTGGCCGGGGTCTCCTCCTTACGGGTGGACGGCTAGGCGACCGTCGACGCAACCGCAGCGGTCGGTGACTACACTGCCGCGGAACGACATCCAAAAACTTAGGAGTGCCGTGACACGCCGTCTTTTCACGTCCGAATCGGTCACGGAAGGCCACCCGGACAAGATCGCCGATCAGATCAGTGACGGTATCCTCGACGCCCTGCTCACCCAGGACCCGCACAGTCGCGTCGCGGTCGAGACCCTGATCACCACCGGCCAGGTGCACGTGGCCGGTGAGGTCACCACGAAGGCGTACGCCGACATCCCGACGATTGTCCGGGAGACGATTCTCAACATCGGATACGACTCGTCGAAGAAGGGCTTCGACGGCGCGTCGTGCGGGGTGAACGTCTCGATCGGTGCACAGTCGCCGGACATCGCCCAGGGAGTGGACAACGCGTTCGAGTTGCGCACCGGCGCCTCGGAGAGCGCGCTGGACGCGCAGGGCGCCGGCGACCAGGGCATGATGTTCGGCTTCGCCTGCTCGGAGACGCCGGAACTGATGCCGCTGCCGATCGCCCTCGCGCACCGGCTGGCCCGCCGGCTCGCCGCGGTACGCAAGGACGGCACGGTTCCGTACCTGCGGCCCGACGGCAAGACCCAGGTCACCATCGAGTACGAGGGCCTGCGGCCGGTGCGGCTGAACACGGTCGTGGTCTCCAGCCAGCACGCCGCGGACATCTCGCTGGAGTCGCTGCTCACCCCCGACGTGCGCGAGCACGTGATCGCGCCGGAGCTGGACAGCCTCGGCCTGGACACCGAGGGCTACCGGCTGCTGGTCAACCCGACGGGCCGGTTCGAGATCGGTGGCCCGATGGGTGACGCGGGGCTGACCGGCCGCAAGATCATCGTCGACACGTACGGCGGGTACGCCCGGCACGGCGGTGGCGCGTTCTCCGGCAAGGACCCGTCGAAGGTCGACCGGTCGGCGGCGTACGCGATGCGGTGGGTGGCCAAGAACGTGGTGGCCGCCGGGCTGGCCGAGCGGTGCGAGGCGCAGGTCGCCTACGCGATCGGCAAGGCCCACCCGGTGAGCCTGTTCATCGAGACCTTCGGTACCGAGACGGTGCCGGTGGCCTCGATCGAGAAGGCGGTGAAGGAGGTCTTCGACCTGCGTCCGGCCGCGATCATCCGGGATCTGCACCTGCTGCGCCCGATCTACCGGCAGACCGCCGCCTACGGCCACTTCGGCCGGGAGCTGCCGGACCTGACCTGGGAGAGCACCGACCGGGCCGCCGACCTCAAGTCGGCTGCGGGAGCCTGACCGCGAGTAGGCGAGACGACCGGCGGCCCGCGGACGGGTCGCCGGTCGCTCGTGTCTGCGTGGACGTGCCGCTGGCCCACCTGGACCGTCCCTTCGACTACCTGGTCCCGCAGGAGCTGGCCGGGGCGGCGCAGCCCGGGGTGCGGGTGAAGGTGCGCTTCGCCGGCCAGCTCGTCGACGGCTGGCTGCTCCAGCGGGTCGACCGTTCCGAGCATCCCCGGCTGGCGTACCTGGAGAAGCTGGTCTCGCCGGTGCCGGTGCTCGCCCCCGAGGTGGCCCGGCTGGCCCGGGCCGTCGCCGACCGGTACGCCGGCAGCCTGGCCGACGTGCTGCGCCTGGCGGTCCCGCCCCGGCACGCGCGGGTGGAGAAGGAACTCTCCGCCACCCCGGCGCAGCCCGCGGACGGCGGACCCGAGCCGGGTCTGGCGGCACCGCCCGCGCACGGCGGACCCGAGCCGGGTCCGGCGGCACCGCCCGCGGACGGCGACCCCGACCGGGGCACGCCGCCGGAGGCCGGCGGGTGGCGGGACTACCCGGCGGGGCCGGCACTGCTGCGGGCGCTCGCCGACGGGAAGGCGCCCCGCGCGGTGTGGTCGGCGTTGCCGGGGGAGGACTGGGCGGCCCGCTACGCCACCGCGGTCGCGGCGACCGTGGCCGGCGGCCGGGGTGCCCTGGTGGTGGTCGCCGACGGGCGGGACCTGGACCGGCTGGACGCCGCTCTGACCGCGACGCTGGGCGCCGGCCGGCACGTGTGCCTGTCCGCCGCGCTCGGTCCGGCCCGCCGGTACCGCGCCTTCCTCACCGCCCGGCGACACGACGCGCCGGTGGTCATCGGCACCCGGGCGGCGATGTTCGCCCCGGTGGCCCGGCTGGGCCTGGTGGCGGTCTGGGACGACGGGGACGACCTGCACGCCGAGCCCCGGGCACCGTACCCGCACGCCCGTGAGGTGCTGCTCACCCGGGCCCAGCTCGACGGCGCCGCGGCGCTGGTGGGCGGCTACGCGCGTACCGCCGAGGCGCAGTTGCTGGTGGAGACCGGCTGGGCCCGTGAGGTGGTCGCCGACCGGGCGGTGCTGCGGGCGCGTACCCCCGCCGTCACCCCGGCCGGCGACGACCCGCAGCTGGCCCGTGACCCGGGTGCGGCGACCGCCCGGCTGCCCAGCCTGGCCTGGACCGCGGCCCGGGAGGCGTTGCGGGCGGAGCTTCCGGTCCTGGTGCAGGTACCGCGCCGGGGCTACCTACCCTCGGTGGCCTGTGCCGACTGTCGTACCCCGGCCCGCTGTCCGCACTGCGCGGGCCCACTGGCGCTGCCCTCGGCCGGCGGGGCCCCGCTGTGCCGGTGGTGCGGCCGGGTCGCCGCCGCGTACGCCTGCCCCGAGTGCGGTGGCCGGCGGCTGCGGGCCTCGGTCACCGGTGCCCGGCGGACCGCCGAGGAGCTGGGCCGGGCCTTCCCCGGCGTGCCGGTACGCACCTCCGGCCGGGAAGAGGTGTTGACCGACGTGCCCGCCGGTGCCGCCCTGGTGATCGCGACACCGGGGGCCGAACCGGTCGCGGTGGGCGGGTACGGCGCCGTGCTGCTGCTGGACACCTGGGCCCTGCTGACCCGGGCCGACCTGCGGGCCGGGGAGGAGGCGCTGCGTCGCTGGTGTGCCGCGGCGGCCCTGGCCCGGCCGGCGTCGGCCGGTGGCCGGGTGGTGGTGGTCGCCGACGGCGCACTGGCGCCGGTGCAGGCGCTGCTGCGCTGGGATCCCGCCTGGTTCGCCGCCCGGGAGTTGGCCGAGCGGCGTGAGCTGGGTTTCCCGCCGGCGGTACGGATGGCCAGCGTGACCGGTCCGGCGGCCGCGGTGGCCGACCTGTTGGCGCAGGCGCGGCTGCCCGACGGGGCGGAGCTGCTCGGTCCGGTGCCGGCCGACGGTGAGCGGGAGCGGATGCTGGTCCGGGTGCCCCGGGCGCGGGCCGCGGCCCTGGCCGAGGCGTTGCACTCGGCGGCCGGGGTGCGCAGTGCCCGCAAGGCGGCCGACCCGGTACGGCTGCAGGTCGACCCGCTCGCGCTGTTCTGATCGGCCGGCTGCGGCTGGTCCGGTCGCGGTGCCGGGTTCGGCCCGGCGGAGGTGGGCGACCGAAGGGCGCGAGAGCTGCCGGATGTGAGCGGATTGTCGCGGTCGGTGATGACTCGCCCGTGGGTGGTCGCGTCTTCGGGAAGGGCCTGGCGAGAGTGGTAGAGTCGCCCGTCATGTCGGGGCGCACGACAGCTCCTGGAGACGGTGCGGCGTGAGCCGCGCCGAGCTGGAGATGTCGCAGGGTGGCGCCACCGCGCCGGTTCGGCGCGAAGTCGATGCTCGCAATCAGCTGGTGATCAGGGGTGGGCCAGTCGTGACCGTTCGTCAGTCGATCGTCTTCAACGGTGACCTGGGCAGCGGCAAGAGCACCGTGTCCGTGGAGATCTCCAAGCGGCTCGGGCTGCGCCGGGTCAGCGTCGGTGACCTCTACCGGCAGATGGCCCAGGAGCGTCAGATGACCGCGCTCCAGCTCAATCTGCACGCCGAGCTGGACCAGGCCGTCGACGGCTACGTCGACCAGCTCCAGCGCGACATCGCCGCCTCCGGTGAGAGCCTGGTGATGGACTCGCGGCTGGCCTGGCACTTCTTCACCGACGCGCTCAAGGTGCACATGATCACCGAGCCGGGCGAGGCGGCCCGCCGGGTGCTGCTGCGCCCCTCCGGCCCGGCCGAGAGCTACACCTCGCTGGAGGAGGCCAAGGCCAAGCTGCGGGAGCGCAGCGAGAGCGAGCGTGGCCGCTTCCTGGTCCGCTACGGCGTGGACAAGGCCCGACTGCGCAACTACGACCTGATCTGCGACACCACCCGGTCCCCCGCGGAAGAGGTGATCGAGCGGATCATCGACGCGTACGAGGGGCGGCTCGCCGCGGACGTGCTGCGGGCCGCGCCACCGCTGCTGCTGCTCGACCCGGCCCGGATCTACCCGACCGAGGACATCGCGGGCCTGCGCGGGCTCTGGGACTCGTCGTTCGTCGGGGAGGTCGTCGCCGCCGGCGAGACGGCTCTGGAACCGTTGGAGATCGGCTTCACCGGCGAGTACTTCTTCGTCGTCGACGGGCATCGCCGGCTCAGTGCCGCGCTGCGTGGCGGGTTCCGCCTGGTGCCCGGCCGGCTGGTCGCCGAGGTCGACGAGCCGGTGGTGGGCGGGATGAGTGCGGTCGACTACTTCGCCGCGCAGGCCCGTCCCAGCCTGATCCACGACTGGGAGGCGGCACACGACATCCGGCTGCCGCTGCCCGAGCACGCGCTGCTGGCCGGCGACGCGGTGCTGGCGGGGGAGTCCGGCGCCGCCGGCTGACCTCCTGGGTCGGGCGAGCCTGGCTGGGCCGGGTGGCGCCGCGCGGGCATGATGGAGCCTTCGGCTCACCGGGGAGGCCATCGTGGATGCTGCGCAGGCGCTCGCGTCACTCATGTCACCGGAGGGACGCGTCGACCCGTACCCGGCGTACGAGTGGCTGCGGGCCCACGGCCCGGTAGCGGCGGCCGGCCCCGGCCTGTACGCGGTCACCGGCCACGCCGAGGCCGACGAACTCCTGCGTGACCCCCGGGTCCAGGTGCTGGACGACAACCTCCGCGACGGCGTGATGCCGCAGTGGCGCGACAGCCCCGCACTGGCCTCGATCGCCCGGTCGATGCTGCGCACCAACCCGCCCGACCACAGCCGGATGCGGCGGCTCGCCGCCGCGGCCTTCACCCCACGCCGGATCGCCGGCCTGCGGGACGTGGTGACCGCACAGGCCGCCGAGCTGATCGACACGCTGGCGGCGGCCGGCCGGGACGGTCGGCCGGTGGACTTCATGACCCACTTCGCCTATCCGCTGCCGGTCGGGGTGATCTGCGCCCTGCTCGGCGTGCCGGCCGCCGACCGGCCGCTGTTCCGGCGCTGGGCGGCCGACCTCACCGGCGTACTGGAACCGGAACTGACCCCCGACGAGCTGGCGTCGGCCGACGCGGGCGCCACCGAGCTGCGCCGCTACTTCACCGAGCTGGTGGCCGCCCGGCGCCGTCGCCCGGCCGACGACCTGACCACCGCGCTGGTGCAGGCGCACGACGCCGGTGACCGGCTCTCCGCCGAGGAACTGCTGGCCAACCTGGTGATCCTGCTCGTGGCCGGCTTCGAGACCACCACCAACCTGCTGGGCAACGGCCTGGCGGTACTGCTGGCCCACCCGGCGGCCGCCGACGCGCTGCGGCGGCACCCGGAGCACGCCCCGGCCTACGTCGACGAGCTGCTGCGCTACGACTCGCCGGTGCAGCTGACCACCCGGACCACCGCCGAGGCGGTGCGGGTCGGCGGCGTCGAGCTGCCCGCCGGCAGTTGGCTCCTGCTGCTGCTCGGCGCGGCCAACCGGGATCCCCGGCGGCACCCGGACCCGGACCGGTTCGACCCGTGGCGGGCCGCGCCGAGTCCGCTCTCCTTCGGCGCCGGCCCGCACTACTGCCTCGGTGCCGGGCTGGCCCGGCTGGAGGCGCAGGTCGCCTTCCCGCTGTTGCTGCGCCGGCTGCCCGAGCTGGTCCCGGCCGGTACGCCCCGGCGGCGGATCCGGCTGACCCTGCGCGGGTACGACAACCTGCCGGTCACCGTGGGTCGGCCGGCGCCCGGCGCCGATCATGGTGCGCCGGCCGGGACGGCACCGGGCACTCCGTAGACTGGTACGGCACTCTCGTCCTGCCGTGAAGGAGTCCACCCGCGTGACCGTCCAGCCCATCCGTCTGTTCGGGGATCCGGTGCTGCGCACGCCGGCCGATCCGGTGGTCGACTTCGACGTCGAGCTGCGCAAGCTCATCGCCGACCTGACCGACACCATGCGTGAGAGCAGCGGCGCCGGTCTCGCCGCGCCGCAACTCGGTGTGGGCCTGCGGGTGTTCACCTTCGACGTGGACGACGTGCTCGGGCACCTGGTGAACCCGGTGCTGGAGTTCCCCGACGCCGAGGAGCAGGACGGCCCGGAGGGCTGCCTGTCCATCCCCGGGCTGTACTTCGACACCAAGCGTCGACAGAACGTGGTCGCCAAGGGCTTCAACGGCTACGGCGACCCGGTGCAGATCGTCGGCACCGGCCTGATGGCCCGCTGCGTGCAGCACGAGACCGACCACCTCGACGGGGTGCTCTTCGTCGACCGGCTGGACCCGGCCGGCCGCAAGGAGGCGATGAAGGCGATCCGGCAGGCCGAGTGGTACGACGACGCCGCGCCACCCACCGTCAAGTTGAGCCCGCACGGCGCCGGCAACCCGTTCGGTCTGGGGCGGTGACCCGGATGCGTGTGATCTTCGCCGGTACGCCGGCTGTCGCCGTGCCCGCGCTGGCCGCCGTCGCCGAGTCCGGGCACGAACTGGTCGCCGTGGTCACCCGGCCGGATGCGCCGGCCGGTCGAGGTCGTGGCCTGGTCCGTTCGCCGGTCGGCGCCTGGGCCGACGAGCGGGGCATCGAGGTGCTCACCCCGGCCCGGCCGCGCGAGCCGGAGTTCCTGGACCGGCTGCGCGCCCTCGCCCCGGACTGCGTTCCGGTGGTGGCCTACGGCGCGCTGGTGCCGCCGGTGGCGCTGGAGATTCCCCGGCATGGCTGGGTGAACCTGCACTTCTCGCTGCTGCCGGCCTGGCGTGGGGCGGCACCCGTGCAGCACGCCGTGCTGCACGGCGACGAGCTGACCGGTGCCAGCGTCTTCCAGTTGGAGGAGGGGTTGGACACCGGGCCGGTCTACGGCACCCTGACCGACGAGATCCGCCCCTCCGACACCTCCGGTGACCTACTCGATCGGCTGGCGCACAGCGGCGCCGGGTTGCTGGTGGCGGTCCTGGACGCGCTTGCCGAGGGCACCGCGCGGGCCGAGCCGCAGCCCGCCGACGGGGTTTCGCTGGCGCCGAAGCTGACCGTCGAGGACGCCCGGATCCGGTGGGCCGACCCGGCCTTCGCGGTGGACCGCCGGATCCGTGCCTGTACCCCGGCACCCGGCCCGTGGACCACCTTCCGCGACGAGCGGGTCAAGCTGGGGCCGGTGGTGCCGGCACCGGACGGCCCCGACCTCAAGCCCGGCGAGTTGCTGGTGGAGAAGACCCGGGTGCTGGCCGGCACGGCCACGGTCCCGGTTCGGCTGGGCGAGGTGCGCGCGGCGGGTAAGCGGGCGATGCCGGCGACCGACTGGGCGCGCGGCGCCCGGGTCGGTGCCGGGGAGGAGTTGGCGTGAGAGACACCGCTGCCCGCCGGGGCACCGACCGTCGGGGCGCACGTCCCTCGGGACGACCGGCGGCGGACCGACCCCGCTACGTCGCGTACGAGGCCGTCGCGGCGGTCAACCGGGACGACGCGTACGCCAACCTGGTGCTGCCGGCGATCCTGCGGGACGAGGGGCTGACCGGCCGGGACGCCGCCTTCGCCACCGAGCTGACCTACGGCACGCTGCGTCATCTCGGCACCCTCGACGCGATCCTGACCTCCGCTGCCGGGCGGGACGTGCAGCGCATCGACCCGCCGGTACGCGATGCGTTGCGGATCGGCGCCTACCAACTGCTGCACACCCGGGTGCCCGCGCACGCGGCGGTCTCCTCGACCGTCGACTTGGTCCGCATGGTCGGTCAGGGGGCCACCGGTTTCGCCAACGCGGTGCTGCGCGAGGTGGCCGAGCGTGACCTGGACGGGTGGGTGTCGCGGCTGGCGCCGTCGATGGAGACCGACCCCGTCGGTCACCTCGCCCTCGCCTACAGCCATCCACAGTGGATCATCCGGGCGTTCAGCGAGGCGCTCGGTGGCGACCTCGGTGAGACCACCCGCCTGCTGATCGAGGACAACGAGCGTCCCCCGGTGCACCTGTGCGCCCGGCCGGGGCTGATCGACCCCGTCGAGCTGGCCGACGAGACCGGTGGCGCGCCCGGGGCCTTCTCGCCGTACGCGGTCTATCTCGCCGGTGGTTCGCCGGGTGAGCTGGCGGCGGTCGCCGACGGGCGGGCCCACGTGCAGGACGAGGGCTCGCAGTTGGTGGCCGACGCGCTGGCCGCGGCGGCGGTGGAGGGTCCGGACGGCCGCTGGCTCGACCTGTGCGCCGGGCCGGGCGGGAAGTCGGGCCTGCTCGGGGCGCTGGCGGCGCAGCGCGGTGCCCGGTTGACCGCGGTGGAGGTCGCCGAGCACCGGGCCCGGTTGGTGTCGAGCGCGACCAGGGGCCTGCCGGTGACCGTGCTGAACACCGACGGCCGGCTGGTCGGCGCCGAGCCGAAGCTGCCCGAGCAGCACTTCGACCGGGTGCTGGTCGACGCGCCGTGCACCGGCCTGGGTTCGCTGCGCCGCCGGCCGGAGTCACGCTGGCGGCGCCAACCGTCGGACCTGCCGGCGCTGACCCGGTTGCAGCGTGAGCTGCTCACCGCCGGGCTGCGGGCGGTCCGTCCCGGCGGGGTGGTGGCGTACGTGACCTGCTCGCCGCACACCGTGGAGACGCATGTGACGGTGACCGAGGCGGCCCGCCGCTCCGGCATGCCGGTGGACTTCGTCGACGCCCGGCCGCTGTTGCCGGCCGGTATGCCGGGGCTCGGTGACGGGCCGACGGTGCAGCTGTGGCCGCACCGGCACGGCACCGACGCGATGTTCCTGGCGGTGCTGCGCCGGGGCTGATCCGGGTGCCTGCCGGTCGGCTCAGTTGACCGGCAGGGCCCGGGTGCCGGCACCCTTCAGCGAGCGGTTCAGGAGCCGGTCGCTGCTCCACAGGAAGCACTGCACGCCGCGGTTGCCGTTGCGCCACTCCTGCGGTGCCGGGTGGTAGAAGATGGTGCCGACGCGGAACTGGAGGTTGCCGTCGTCCGGCACCTTGGCGAACTCGGCGACCGCGCTGCGGCAGGCGCGGTGGGTCCGCTCGGGATTGTCCGCGAACGCCTGGAAGCTGGTGTCCGGGGCCTGCCAGAGGCCGACGAACTCGGCCCGGTGCCCGTTGCGACACCCGACGGCGGTCATCTCGACCACCTCGTCGTCACTGATCGTGGCGTTGAAGCAGCCGTGCCGCAGCGGCGAGGGGCCGGACAGCGCGCCGGTGAGGCTGGCGGTGCGTCGTACCGGCACCGGGACGTCGAGCCCCTGCGTCTCGTGGACGTCACAGCGGAACCAGCGGGCCCCACCCGTCCACGCGGTCGGCGAGGGGAACAGGACGCTCAGCCCGATCCGGCCGGTACGCCAGTCGGCGCCCAGTGCCGCCCGGACCCTGCGGTCGCAGTCGGCGTACGCGGTACGCATCGGGGCGCTGCCGTCGGCCGGTGGCCCAGCCCCGCCCGCGTCGGACAGCGTCCCGACGTGCAGGGTCTCGGCCCGGTGCGGCTGCGCGCAGTCGACCGGGCGGTACGCGCCGAGGTAGCCGACCTCCTGCGGTTGGGCGTGGCAGGTCTGCGGTTCGGGGGTGAACACCGTGGGCGCGGCCATCGGGGCCCAGTCGTCGACGAGGTCGCCGTCGGTTCCGGCCGGCCTGGTGCAGCCGGCCAGGGTCAGCGTCACCGCCGCGCCCAGCGCGATCCCGGCCAGCCACCGCCGCATCCCCGTCGCCCTTCCGCTCGCGTGCCGCCGCGGTTCGCGGTCCGTCACGCAGCGGGAGCATACGGCACCGGCCTCAGGTCACCGGTAGACCCTGTGGGCCGACTCCGCGCATCGAACCGGTGAGTTTGCGGTCGTCGCTCCAGAGCAGGCAACGGACGCCGCGGTCGCCCTCCTCCCACTCGCGCTGTGACGGCGGGTAGAAGATGGAACCGGCCCGGTAGGGCAGGTCGGCGTTGTTGGGCACGTCGGCGAATCCGGCGATGAGTTCCATGCAGCGCCGGTGCGCCCGGCTGGCGGAGTTGCTGAACTCCTCCCAGCTCATGTTCTCCTCGAGGTACACCCCGACGAACTCGGCGCCGTGCGGTTCGGTGCACAGCACCGGCGCCATGTAGTTCAGGCTGTTGCCGATGAGCTTCGGGTCGAAGCACCGGTGCACCAGCGGCGAGTCGCCGATCAGCGCACCCCGCAGGCTGCCGGTGCGGTTGACCGGCCGGGTGTTGTCGATGCTGTCGGTCTCGCTCAGGTCACACCTGAACCATCGGGCGCCGCCGTTCCAGGCCGACACCGACGGTAGGGCGATGTTGAGGGTCAGCCGGGCGGTGTGCCAGTCGCCGCCGAGCACCAGGCGGGTCCGCTGGTCACACTCGGCGCGGGCGGTCCGCAACGCCACCGAGCCCGGCTCGGGTCGCCGTCCCTCGGCCGCCGGCCCGGTGAACAATCCCACGTGCACCGCCTCGGCCAGGTGGTTGCGCGCGCAGTCCACGGTCTCGTAGGTGCTCGCCTGCACCACCGCGGTGACCCGGGGCAGGCAGGCGTCGGTGGCCGGGACGAACATCGTCGGCGCGCGCAGCGCCGGCCAGTTGTTGGTGAGATCGCCGTCCGTCCCGCCCGTTCGTACACAGCCGCTCAGCAGAATCGCAGCCGCGCTGGCCAGCGCCAGCGCCGCGAGCCACCGTCGCATCGTCCGCCCTTTCCGGGAGCCGCTTGCCCGGTTGTCGGCTCCCGCACCCACCGGCCTGCACGCTACCGTCACAGTCCCCGATGGAGTGTTGCCGTGTTTCGGCCGTTCGGCCAGTCGGGGCCCTCGTTCGTTCCGACCCGCCGGTCCGGAGAGGGTGATTCTGCACCATTGGTCACCTCTGGATCACAGGGTGTCCCGGTCGGTGCCGTGCTGCCGACGGCTGGTGGCCGCGTTCGTACACTGGCCCTGTGACCGTACCGCCGCCGATCGTCGCGCCCAGCATCCTGGCCGCCGATTTCGCCCGTCTCGCCGAAGAGGTCCGTGCTGTCGAGAACGCGGCGGACTGGTTACACGTCGACGTGATGGACAACCACTTCGTGCCGAACCTGACCATCGGGCTGCCGGTGGTACAGAGCCTGCGCGCCGCCACCGACCTGCCCTTCGACGTCCACCTGATGATCACCGATCCGCGCCGGTGGGCCCCCGGCTACGCCGACGCGGGGGCGTACAACGTGACCTTCCACGCCGAGGCGTGCGACGACCCGGTGGCGTTGGCCAAGGATCTGCGGGCGGCCGGCGCCAAGGCCGGGCTGGCGATCGACCGGGACACCCCGATCGAGCCGTACCTCGACCTGCTGCCGAGCTTCGACACGCTGTTGGTGATGACCATCAAGGCCGGGTTCGGCGGTCAACGGTTCCTGCCGCAGCTGCTGGACAAGGTCCGCGCCGCGCGGCGGCACGTCGACGCCGGTCACCTGGAGCTGCGTATCGAGGTGGACGGCGGGATCGCCGCCGACACCATCGAGCAGGCCGCTGCCGCGGGTGCGGACGCCTTCGTCGCCGGCACCGCCGTCTACGGCGCCGACGATCCGGCCGAGGCGGTGCGTCGGCTGCGGCAGTTGGCGGAGCGCGCGGCGGCCGGAGGCTGACGTGGAACCCGACGTCGACCGCAAGGACGTGATCCTCGTCGTCGACGACGACGCCGACATCGCCCGCTTCGTCGAGTTCAACCTGCGGCTGCACGGGTTCGACGTGGTGCTGGCCGCCGACGGTCAGGAGGCGCTCGAACTGATCGAGCGGCAGCGGCCCGACCTGGCCGTGGTCGACCTGATGATGCCGAGGGTCGACGGCCTGGAACTGACCCGCCGGCTGCGGGCCGACCCGATGACCGCCGCCCTGCCGGTGATCATGCTGACCGCCAAGGGCATGACCCAGGACAAGGTCAACGGGCTCAGCGCCGGCGCCGACGACTACCTGGTCAAACCCTTCGACACCCTGGAACTGCTGGCCCGGGTCACCTCGACGCTGCGGCGTAACAAGGAGTTCCGGGAGGTCTCCCCGCTGACCGGCCTGCCGGGCAACAGCCGGATCCGGCAGGAGATCGCCGACCGGGTCCGCGGCGGTGCCGACTACGCGGTCGGCTACATCGACATCGACCGGTTCAAGAGCGTCAACGACCGGTACGGGTTCTCCCGGGGCGACGACTTCATCTCCGCGCTGGCCCGCAGCCTGCACCGGGCGGTGGTCTCGGTGGCGCTGCCACCGGCGTTCCTCGGCCACGTCGGCGGCGACGACTTCGTCTTCGTCTGCACCCCCGAACAGGTCCTGCCGCTCACCTCCCGGGTGTCGGCCGACTTCGAGAAGGCCGCGGACGCGCTCTACGACCACACCGACCGGGAACGCGGTTACGTGGAGCTGAAGGACCGGCGGGGCAACATCCGGCGGGCCGCGCTGGTCACTCTCTCGATCGGCGTCTCCATCTCGGATGCCGACAAGCGGCTCACCGACCCCCTCGACGCGATGACGATCGCCTCCGAGATGAAGACCGTGGCCAAGAGCCAACCCGGCTCGTACGTCGCGGTGGACCGCCGCCGCGGGGTGGCCGACCCCAACCACCGTTTTGTGAAGTAGCTCGCCAGGAGTAGTCACATCCCCCGGTCGGCGTGTAAGACTTCCCTCAGTACCCACCACGCGCTGGCGGGACTCGGTGTAATTCCGAACCGGCGGTGATCCACGGTCCGACCGTGGTAAGCCCGCGACCCGGGAGCGGTTCGTCCGCCCGGTGGACCTGGTGAGAATCCGGGGCCGACGGTTGGGGGCGGCTCGTCCGCGCCCAGACAGTCCGGATGGGAGACAGCGCGCGGGACGGAAGGGGCGTGTGCTCGCCGATCGTCGGCGTGCGCGCTACCCGTCCGGGGCGGCCGTGCCGTTCCCGGAATCCCCCGCCTGCCGCCCAGACCTCCCTGCCCGCGCGAGCAGAGCGAGAGGGCAGGGCCAGGCGATGGCGAGCGTCTCCGTCGACGAGGCGATGCGGCGCGCGATCGAGCTCGCGGCGCGCGGGCTCGGCGCGACCAGTCCCAATCCGGTTGTCGGCTGCGTGCTGCTCGACGCCGACGGCGAGGTGGTCGGCGAGGGATTCCACGCCTACGCCGGTGGGCCGCACGCCGAGATCGTCGCGCTGGCCCAGGCCGGCCGGCGGGCCAGGGGCGGCACCGCCGTCGTCACCCTGGAACCCTGCGACCACACCGGTCGCACCGGCCCCTGTAGCACCGCCCTGGTGCAGGCGGGCGTGGCCCGCGTGGTCATCGCGGTGCCCGACCCCACCCCGGTCGCGGCCGGTGGCGCCGCCACGCTGCGCGCCGCCGGTGTCCGGGTCGACCTGGGGGTACGCGCCGCCGAGGCGGAGAGCGGCAACATCGCCTGGCTGACCGCCATGCGGCGAGGCTGGCCGTACGTGATCTGGAAGTACGCGGCGACGCTGGACGGGCGCTCCGCGGCGGCCGACGGCACCAGCATGTGGATCACGTCCGAGGCGGCCCGGATGGACGTGCACGCACTCCGCGCGACCGTGGACGCGGTGATCGTCGGGGTGGGCACCGTGCTCGCCGACGACCCCCGGCTCACCGTGCGCAACCTGCGCGACGGCAGCCTGGCCATCCGGCAGCCGCTGCGGGTGGTCGTCGACTCGGCCGGGCGTACCCCGGTCGACGCCCAGGTCCGCGACGGTGCCGCCGCCACCTGGATCGCCACCGCCGACGAGGTGGGTGCCGGTGCCACCGGTGGCGTCGACCTGCCCGCGCTGCTGGCGGCCCTGCACACCCGGGGCGTACGGGCCGTGCTGCTGGAGGGCGGCCCCCGACTGGCCGGGGCGTTCCTCGCGGCCGGCCTGGTCGACCGGGTCGTCGGTTACCTCGCACCGCGGCTGCTCGGTGCCGGCCCCGCCGCACTTGTCGACGCCGGCGTGACGACCATCGCCGAGGCCATCGATCTGGAGATCACCGACGTTACCCAGATCGGTCCCGATCTGCGGATCACCGCGCTGCCCCGTAAGAGGGAGGGCTAGACATGTTCACCGGCATCGTCGAGGAACTGGGCGAGGTCGTCGGGATCACCCCGACGGCAGAGGATTCCGCGCTGGTGGCGATCCGTGGCCCACTGGTCACCTCCGACGCCCGGCACGGCGACTCGATCGCGGTCAACGGCGTCTGCCTCACCGTGGTCGACGTCGACGGCGGAGTGTTCACCGCGGACGTGATGGGTGAGACGTTGCGCCGTTCGGCGCTGGGGGCGTTGCGTGCCGGCGAGCGGGTCAACCTGGAGCGCGCCGCCGCCCTCGGCAGCCGGCTCGGCGGCCACCTGGTGCAGGGGCACGTCGACGGGGTGGGGGAGGTGCTGTCGCGGGAACCGGCGCCACGGTGGGAGACGGTCCGGTTCCGGCTGCCCGCCGGCTTGGCCCGGTACGTGGTGGAGAAGGGGTCGATCACCGTCGACGGGGTCTCGCTGACCGTCGCCGAGGTTGGCGCCGACTGGTTCGCCGTCGGGCTGATCCCCACCACCCTGTCGCTGACCACGCTCGGCGCCCGGACCCCCGGTGACCAGGTCAACCTGGAGATGGACGTGCTGGCCAAGTACGTCGAGCGGCTGCTCGGTGCCGGGTCGCCGGTCGACCGGCCCGACGGCACCGGGTCCGGGCCGGTGTCGGCATGACCGGCGTGATCGGCTGGCTGCTCACCGCCGAGGTCGAGGCGGCCGGGTCGCCGGTGCTGGTCCGGGAGGTCGTCGGCAACGTCTTCGGGCTCGGCTCGGCGCTGCTCGGCCTGCGCCGGCTGGTCTGGGCCTGGCCGCTCGGCATGATCGGCAACGCACTGCTGTTCACGGTCTTCCTCGGCGGTGCCTTCGCCACCCCGCAGGCACACGACCTGTACGGGCAGGCGGGCCGGCAGGTCTTCTTCTTCGGCGTGAGCCTCTACGGCTGGTGGCGCTGGAGTCGGACCCGACGCCTCGGCACCGCCGCCGACGGTGCGGCGGTGGCGCCCCGCTGGGCTACCGGCGCCGAGCGGCTGGGTCTGTTCGCCGCCGCGGTGCTGGGCACCGCGCTGGCCTACCCGGTGCTGGCCGCACTCGGCTCCTGGGGGCCGCTGCCCGACGCCTGGATCCTCACCGGCAGCCTGCTGGCGACGTACGGGATGGCCCGCGGCTGGGTGGACTTCTGGCTGATCTGGATCGCGGTGGACGCGGTCGGCGTACCGCTGCTGCTGCGCGGCGGCTTCTACCCGTCCGCGGCCATGTACCTCGTCTACGGCGCGCTCTGTGTGTGGGGCTTGGCCAGTTGGTGGCGGACGGCGCGGAACACCCGCCCGGCCGCCCGCATCCCGTCGACCTACACGGAGGCCGTGGCATGACCGAACCGGGTTCCATCGACAGCATCGAACAGGCGCTGGCGGACATCGCCGCCGGCCGGCCGGTCGTCGTGATCGACGACGCGGACCGGGAGAACGAGGGCGATCTGATCTTCGCCGCCGAACTGGCCACCCCGGAGTTGTTGGCCTTCACCGTGCGGCACACCTCGGGTTTCATCTGCGTGCCGCTCACCGAGAGCGAGGCCGACCGGCTCGACCTGCCGCCGATGCACCACACCAACCAGGACCGGCGGCAGACGGCGTACACGGTGACCGTGGACGCCCGGGAAGGGATCAGCACCGGCATCTCCGCGGCCGACCGGGCGCACACCATCCGGCTGCTGGCCGATCCCGCGACCGGCCCGGCCGACCTGGCCCGGCCCGGGCACGTGGTGCCGCTGCGGGCACGTGCGGGCGGGGTGCTGCGGCGCTCCGGGCACACCGAGGCCGCCGTCGACCTGGCCCGACTGGCCGGGCTGCGCCCCGCCGGGGTGCTCTGCGAACTGGTCAACGACGACGGCACCATGATGCGGCTGCCGGACCTGGAGAAGTTCTGCGCCGAGCACACGCTGACCCTGGTCACCATCGCGGACCTGATCGCCTACCGCCGGCGTACCGAGCGGCAGGTGGAGCTGGTCGCCGATGCCCGGATGCCCACCGAACACGGGGTGTTCCGGGCGCTGGGTTACCGCAGCGAGTACGACTCGGCCGAGCACGTGGCGCTGGTGCTGGGCGAGATCGGCGACGGGCGGGACGTACTGGTGCGGGTGCACTCGGAATGCCTCACCGGCGACGTGTTCGCCTCGGTGCGCTGCGACTGCGGGCCCCAGCTCAACGCCGCGCTGGACCGGGTGGCCCGGGAGGGGCGTGGCGTGGTCCTCTACGTCCGTGGACACGAGGGGCGGGGCATCGGGCTGCTGCACAAGCTGCGGGCGTACCAGCTGCAGGACCAGGGTCGGGACACCGTGGACGCGAACCTCGACCTGGGCCTGCCGGCCGACGCGCGCGACTACGGCACCGGCGCGCAGATCCTCTACGACATCGGAGTGCGTTCGATGCGGCTGCTGACCAACAACCCGGCCAAGCGGGCCGGGCTGGAGGGCTACGGTCTGACCGTCACCGGCCGGGAGAGCCTGCCGGTACGGACGCACCCGGAGAACATGCGCTACCTGCGTACCAAGCGGGACCGGATGGGGCACCTGCTCGACCTGGACGAGACGGCCGAGGCGCCGATGGGCCGCCCGGTGGCCGACAACGAGATCGGAGTGTAGGACCAGATGGCGGGTTTCGGAGAGCCGGGGGCCACCCCGGTGGAGGCGTCCGGGATGACCGTGGGCGTGGTCGCGGCGCGCTGGCACGCCGAGTTGACCGACCACATGGTGGAGCGGGCGGTCGCCGCCGCGGCGGCGTGCGGCGCGCGGGCGACGGTCGCCCGGGTCGCCGGCTCGGTGGAGTTGCCGGTGGTGGCGCAGGCGCTGGCGCGTCGCTGCGACGTGGTGGTCGCCCTCGGCGTGGTGGTACGCGGCGCCACCGCCCACTTCGACTACGTTTGCCGGTCGGTCACCGACGGGCTGACCCGGATCGCCCTGGACGAGGGTAAGCCGGTCGCCCACGGGGTGCTCACCGTCGACACCATCGAGCAGGCCCGCGACCGGGCCGGCCTGCCCGACTCCGCCGAGGACAAGGGCTGGGCGTCCACCATCGCCGCCCTCGACGCCGCCCTGGCCGTTCGCCAGGTCGCCACCTCCGCCAACCAGCGCGTCGGCTTCGGCGCCTGACAGCCCCACCCTCGCTCACCCCCACCCCGCCCACCCGTTACCCCACCCGATCGCCGTGTCGATCAAGAAGTTTGCGTCGCTCTCCGCGGGCATCCCGACGCGAAGCTCTTGATCGACGCGGCGATTCGGTTTGTGGGGGACTGGGCGGTGGCGGGGCGTTCGGCGGGACGGATTGTGGTCGCCTGGATGCGGAGGGTCAAAGTTTGCGGTGGCTGCACCCTGGCGGCCACGTCCGACGTCTTGGTCGGTGAGTCGCGCTCCGGACGCCGTCGGTACGACCTCGACGTTCCGGAGCCGTGTTCGTTCTCCGTCCACAGTGGACGGAGCGATCGAGGCAGGGAGTTGACATGACACGTCACACGGAGGCCCGGGCGTTTCGTCGGTGGCTACGGCGAGGATTCACCGTGTTGGCCGCCACCGCCGCCGCCGGCACGGTGCTGGTCGCACCGGCGCAGGCGGCGAACACCGTGAGCGCGTTCGGCAGCGCCATGACCGGCCGCTGCCTGGACAGCAACTCCGCGGGCCAGGTGTACACCAATCCCTGCGGCAGTGGGAACAACTACCAGACCTGGGAGCTGATCAGGAGCCCCCTGGGGCACCACCTGCTCAGGAACATCGCGACGGGCCTGTGCCTGGACAGCAACGCCGCGGGAAACGTCTACACCCGCCCGTGTGACGGCTACAACGCGTACCAGAACTGGTCGCTGAACCCCGAGAGCGCGACGCACATCCGCGACATCGCCACCAACCGGTGCCTCGACAGCAACCACGCGGGCAACGCGTACACCAGCCCGTGCGACGGGGCGAACAGGTACCAGCGTTGGGTCTGAGCAAGAACCGACGGTAGCCGCGGCAAGCGGATACCGACGCGGTCGTGGCGAGAACCCGTCCGCCCGGGGTGCCGCCGGGCGGACGGGGCCGCCGGGTGAGGCGGGCACGCCGGGCGGCGCGCACCGTCAGAGGCGGCCGGCCTCGATGATCCGGGCCAGGAACTGGCGGGTACGCGGCTGGGTGGGGCCGCCGAACACCTGTTCCGGCGGGCCGGACTCGACCACCCGGCCGGCGTCGAGGAAACAGACCTGGTCGGCCACGTCGCGGGCGAAGCTCATCTCGTGGGTGGCCAGCACCATGGTCATCCCCTCGGCCTTGAGGTCGCGGATCATGGTGAGTACCTCCCCCACCAGTTCCGGGTCCAGCGCCGAGGTGACCTCGTCGAGCAGCAGCAGCCGGGGCGAGTTGGCCAGCGCGCGGACGATCGCCACCCGCTGCTGCTGGCCGCCGGAGAGCCGATCGGGGAAGGTGTCGGCCTTCGCCGCCAACCCCACCCGCGCCAGCAGTTCCCGGGCCCGATCCTCGGCCTCGCGCCGGGAGCGGCCGTGCACCCGGCGGGGCGCCAGGGTGATGTTGTCCAGCACGTTCAGATGCGGGAAGAGGTTGTACGACTGGAACACCATGCCGATGCGGCGGCGTACCTGGTCGGGGTCGACCCCCGGCGCGGAGATCTCCTCGCCGTCCAGCTCGATCGTCCCGTCGTGCAACTCCTCCAGCAGGTTGACGCAGCGCAGCAGGGTCGACTTGCCCGACCCGGAGGCGCCGATCAGGGCCACCACCTGGTGCTCGGCCACGGTCAGGTCGAGCGAGTCGAGGACGACCTGCCCGCCGAACTCCTTGCGTAGCCCGCGGCAGCGCAACACGTCCATGCTCACCCTCCGGACTGTCGTCGGGCCGCCCGCAGCGTCACCTGGTCGGTGACGGCGATCAGCGGGATCGCGAGCAGGACGAAGAGCACCCCGGCCACGATGTACGGCGTGTAGTTGAAGCTCTGCGCGGTGGCGATCTGCGCGGCCCGGACCGCGTCGATCGGCCCGGCCAGGGAGACCAGGCCGACGTCCTTCTGTAACGCCACCACGTCGTTGAGCAGCGGCGGCGCCACCCGGCGTACGGCCTGCGGCAGCACCACGTGGCGCATGGTCTGCCGGTAGGTCAGGCCCAGCGAGCGGGCCGCCGCGAGCTGGCTGGGATGCACCGACTCGATGCCGGCGCGGAACACCTCGGCCAGGTAGCCGCTGTAGGTGAGCACCAGCGCCAGCCCGCCCAGCACCAGCACCGACGGCATGCCCTGCAACCGCAGCCCGGGCACACCGAGGGTGAGCAGGTACAGCACGATGATCAACGGCAGCCCGCGGAAGGTGTACGTGTAGCCGGCCGCGAGGGCCCGGATGGGGAAGAAGACCGGACCGCGCAGGGTCCGCAGGATCGCGATCAACAGTCCGAGCAGCAGGGCGCCGATCGCGCAGCAGACCAGCAACCGGACGTTGAGCCAGAGCCCGTCCAGCACCCGGGGCAGCGCGTCCCGGGCGATCCGCGGGTCGAGGAACGACTGGCGGACCCGGTCCCAGCCGGGTGCCCCGGTCACGGCGACGGCCAGCAGCGTGCCGACCGCCGCCGTGGAGGCGGCGGCGATCAGCACGCTCAGCACGGTCTGCCGGCGCCGGTACTCCTCGCGGGCCCGCTGCGCGGGCGAGTGCACGTGCGCGGTGGTGCTCACGACAGTTCCGGCGCTCCCGCGACCTGGGCGAGCCACTGCTGCTCCAGCTGCCTGAGCGCGCCGTCGGCGGCGAGCTGCTCCACCGCGCCGGTGACGCAGCCGGTGAGCGGGGAGTTCTTGTCCAGCAGCAGGCCGAACGCCTCGGGAGTGCCCACCTGCGGCAGCTGCCCGACGATCACCGCGTCGTCGATCTCCGCGGCGGTGATGTAGAAGGCGGTGGGCAGGTCGACGACCAGGCCGTCGAGCTGGCCGTTCTGCAGGGCCTTCTTGGCGTCGTCGTTGCTGTTGTAGACCTGCGGCTCCACCGTCGGCTCGAGCACGTCGGTGATCGCCTGGTAGCTGGTCGTGCCGACCTGCGCGCCGAGCTTGGCGTCCTTCAGGTCGGCCAGCGTGGTCTTGCCGGCGATCTTGGAGGACTTCAGCGCGATGACGGTCTGCCGCACCAGGTAGTAGGGCGCGGAGAAGTCGACCGCCTGCTTGCGCTCCTCGGTGATGGAGAACTGGTTGATGTCGAAGTCGAAGTCCTTCGGCCCGGGTGCGATGGCGGCGTCGAACCGGATCCGGGTCCAGACGACGTCCTCGCGGGCGTAGCCGAGCTTCTCGGCCACCGCGTACGCCACCGCGGACTCGAAGCCCTCGCCGTTGTCGGGCTTGTCGTCGACGAACCACGGCTGGTACGCCGGCTCGTCGGTGGCGATGGTGAGCTTGCCCGATGTCCGGGTCTGCAGGTTCTCCTTCGCGCACGCGGCGGGGCCGGTGGCGGAGGGCTGGGGGGCGGGTTCGTCCTGCGGGGCGCAGGCGGCGACGGCGAGCAGGACCGCGCCGGCCGTGGCGAGCGTGAGGATGCGTGGGGTGCTGACCATGGCGGACAGCGTACGACCACCCCCGCGACCACCGAAGAGGTGTCCCACCATGCTGGTAGGAAATACCGGTCCGCCCGCCCAGTGGTCGGCACCGGACCCGTGCGTGCCGCGACCGAGGGCGACTGGGAGAATCCGATTCCGTGAAGACGTTCGAGGAGTTGTTCGCCGAGCTGCAGGCCAAGGCCGCCGCCGGCACCCCCGGCTCGGGCACGGTCGCCGCGCTGGAGAAGGGGGTGCACTTCATCGGCAAGAAGGTGGTCGAGGAGGCCGCCGAGTCGTGGATGGCCGCCGAGCACGAGGGGCCGGAGCGCACCGCCGAGGAGATCTCCCAGCTGCTCTACCAGGTGCAGGTGCTGATGCTCGCCAGCGGCCTGGAGCTGAAGGACGTCTACCGACATCTCTGAGTGCCCGCCGTCGACCCGAAACCGATCGAAGGAGCACTCCGTCATGCTGCGTGTCGCCGTACCCAACAAGGGCGCCCTGGCCTCCTCGGCCGCCGAGATGCTGCGCGAGGCGGGCTACCGCCAGCGCACCGACCCGAAGGATCTGGTCTGCCGCGACCAGCCCAACGACATCGAGTTCTTCTACCTGCGGCCGAAGGACATCGCCACCTACGTCGGCTCCGGTGACCTGGACGTCGGCATCACCGGGCGGGACCTGCTGATCGACTCGGGGGCGCCGGCCGAGGAGGTGGTCGACCTGAACTTCGGTCGGGCCACCTTCCGCTTCGCCGCCCGACCCGACGACGTCGACGACGTACGGGCGCTGGGCGGGCACCGGATCGCCACCGCGTACCCGGGCCTGGTCGAGCGGCACCTCACCGAGCTGGGGATCAAGGCCGACGTGATCCGCCTCGACGGCGCGGTGGAGAACGCCATCCGCCTCGGCGTGGCCGACGTGGTGGCCGACGTGGTGGAGACCGGCGCCACCCTGCGGCAGGCCGGGCTGGTGGTCTTCGGCGAGCCCCTGTTGCAGTCCTCGGCGGTGCTGGTCCGCCGGGCCGGCGCGGAGCCCCACCCGCAGGCCGAGCAGTTGCTGCGCCGGCTGCACGGGGTGCTGGTGGCCCGCCGCTACGTGATGCTCGCCTACGACGTGCCGGCCGGCCTGCTGGACCGGGCCAGCTCGCTGACCCCGGGCATCGAGTCGCCGACGGTCTCCCCGCTGCACCGCGAGGGTTGGGTGGCGGTGCAGGCCATGGTGCTCCGCGACGACGTCCACCGGATCATGGACGAACTCTACGAGCTGGGCGCCCGGGCGATCCTGGTCACCAACATCCACGCCTGCCGGCTGTGAGACCGCCGCCGTCGGCGGTCGCCCTCGCCCTGGTCACCCTCGGCGGCGTCGCCTCCGCCGCGCAGGGCGCCCTCAACGCCGAACTCGGCCAGCAGGTCGGCAACGCCACCCTCGGGGCGGTCGTCAACAACCTCGGCGGCACCCTGCTGATCCTGCTCGGGCTGGCGGTGCTGCCGTCGATGCGGACCGGGCTGCGCGCGCTGCGTCAGGCCCGGGCGCCCTGGTGGTGGTACCTGGGCGGGCTGGGCGGGGCGGCCATCGTGGTGCTGGCCGCGTACGCCGTGCCGGTCCTGGGCGTGGCGGTGTTCACCATCGCCCAGGTCGCCGGCAGCAGCCTCGGCGGGCTGGCGTCGGACCGGGCCGGCCTGGCCCCGCTGGGCCGGCTGCCGCTCACCATGCCCCGGGTGGCCGGCGCGCTGCTCGGGGTGGCGGCGGTGGCGCTGGCCCAGGCCGGTCGGCCGGTCGGCGAGCTGGCCGTCGGGGTGCTCCTGCTCGCCGTGGCCGGCGGGATCGCCGTCGCGTTGCAGGCCGCGCTCAACGCCCGGATCTCCGCGGCCGGTTCGGCCGCCGCCGGGGTCGCGGTGAACTTCGCCGTCAGTACGCCCGTGGTGCTGCTCGTCGCGGCGTTGGCCGGGGCGTTCACCGGCCCGGCGATCCGCTGGCCCGACGGCTGGTACCTCTACACCGGCGGCCTGCTCGGTGTCGGCATCGTCGCCAGCCTGGTGGTGGGGGTACGCGCGGCCGGCGTGCTGCGTACCGGTCTGGCGCTCGTCGGTGGGCAGCTCGCGGGCGCGCTGCTGCTGGACGTGCTGCTGCCGGGCGGGCCGGGCGCCCGGCTGCCGGTGCTGGCCGGCGCGTTGCTCACCCTGCTCGCGGTGCTGGTCGCCGGCCGCGCCCGGCGCCCGTCGGTTCCCGAACCCCGGATCGCCGGTGACGAGGTGCGTGTGGCGCCGGGTGGCCGGCCGGGCGCGGATGGCAAACTGGTGCGATGAGTGAGCGGCGGGACGCAGCACATCCCGGTGCCGATCCGGGTGACGCAGCACACCCCGGTGCCGATCCGGGTGACCGGGCGCCGGTGACCGGCGAGCTGGTCCGGCTCCGGCCGCGGCGCATCCGGGTGGTCTGCTGGTCGTCGGCGGCGGTGTTGGTGGTCCTGTTCTCGGCGGTCGCCACCACGCTGACCGGGCCGACCGGCAACGGCTACGGCACGTTCCAGCGGGGCGACCAGTTCGCCATGATCGGTCTCGGTGTGCTCTTCGCCCTGGGCTGCCTGCTGTTCACCCGCCCCCGGGTGGAGGCGGACGCCCACGGTGTGCGGGTCCGCAACATCATCGGCTCGTACCAGCTGCCCTGGGAGGTCGTCCGGGGTGTCCGGTTCGACCGGGGCGCGCCGTGGGCCGCGCTGGAGCTGTACGACGACGACCTGCTGCCGATGGTCGCCCTCCAGGCCGCCGACAAGCAGCTCGCCGTGGACGGCGTCCGGGCGCTGCGCCGGCTGCACCAGGAGCACCTGGCCACCCTCGCCGAACGCGCCGCCGGCCACTGATCGCCGGCCGCTCGCACGGCCGTCTCGGGCCGTCGCCAGCCCGGGACACGCGAGAGAGCGTGCCGGTTTGGGGGCCCGGATACCGAGGGTGTAGTGTTGTCAAGTCGACCAGGCTGCCCGCATCAGCGGGTGGTCACGAAAGTGGAGCGCCTGCTCCCACCCGAGTCGCCAACTTCGGTGGCCGGGTCCGGTCCCCGGTTCCGGGCACGTCCCGGTGCCGGATGCGCGATCCTGTGATCGTGCCGACCGGTCGAGCGGGCCCTGGCATGCGCCGGGGCCTTCTGCTTTCCGGGTCGGTTCCCACCGGGAACCGCGGGGGTCGGCCACCGATGAAGAAACGACTCGAGGAGGCCCCATCAGCGTCGAACCACGCGTGAACGAGCAGATCCGGGCACGTGAGGTCCGACTGGTCGGCCCCGAGGGTGAGCAGGTGGGCATCGTCCCACTGGAGCGCGCCCTTCAGCTGGCCGCGGACGTCGATCTGGACCTGGTCGAGGTTGCGCCGATGGCGCGCCCGCCGGTGTGCAAGCTCATGGACTTCGGCAAGTTCAAGTACGAGAGCGCACTGAAGGCGCGCGAAGCGCGGCGTAACCAGCAGCAGACCGTCATCAAGGAGATGAAGCTCCGGCCGAAGATCGATCCGCACGACTACGAGACCAAGAAGGGTCACGTGGTGCGGTTCCTCAAGGCGGGCGACAAGGTCAAGGTGACGATCATGTTCCGCGGTCGCGAGCAGAGCCGCCCGGAGTTGGGTTACCGGCTCCTGCGTCGACTCGAGTCCGAGATCACGGAACTGGGATACGTCGAGTCCGCTCCGAAGCAGGACGGCCGAAACATGATCATGGTTCTCGCTCCGCACCGGGCCGTCAAGGCCTCCGCGGTCGCCGCCACGGCCTCCCGTGGTGGACCTCGGGAGCGGACCGCGGAGGAGCCCGCCGCCACGGTGGCCGCCGAGTCTGCGGTGACCAGTGAGAGCGCAGCAGCCGGCGAGACCGGCACGACCGCTGACACCAGCGGCCAGTAACAGGGGAGAAGACGTTCCACATGCCGAAGATGAAGAGCCACACGGGGACGGGTAAGCGGGTCCGGGTGACCGGCAAGGGCAAGCTCCTGAAGGAGCAGGCCAACAAGCGTCACCTGCTGGAGAAGAAGTCCTCCACTCGGACCCGCCGGCTGACGGGCGTGGTCGAGGTGGCCAAGGCCGACGTCAAGCGCATCAAGAAGCTGCTCGGCCGCTGACGCGCGCCAAACTGAGTCCAAGAAGGAGTTGAGATGGCACGCGTCAAGCGGGCTGTGAACGCCCAGAAGAAGCGCCGTACCCTGCTGGAGACCGCGAGTGGTTACCGCGGTCAGCGCTCCCGGCTGTACCGCAAGGCCAAGGAGCAGGTGCTGCACTCGATGCAGTACGCCTACCGGGACCGTCGCGACCGCAAGGGCGACTTCCGGCAGCTGTGGATCCAGCGGATCAACGCGGGTGCCCGCGCCAACGGGATGACCTACAACCGGCTGATCCAGGGCCTGCGCCTGGCCGGCATCGAGGTCGACCGCAAGATCCTGGCCGACCTGGCCGTCAACGACGCTGCCGCGTTCGCGGCGATCGTCGAGCTGGCCCGGGCCGCGGTGCAGGCCGAGGGCACCGGCGGCGCGGCGGCCCAGGCCGCCTGATCCCCGCACAGCGCAGCGAGGCGTCCCTCGACCGGGGGGCGCCTCGCGCGTGTGTGGTGAGGACATGATGCCCTTCACGCCGCGTACCCCCCGGGTGGTCGCTGCCCGCCGGCTGCAACGTCGCCGCGAGCGCGAGGCCACCAGACGCTTCCTGGTCGAAGGACCGCAGGCGGTCCGGGAGGCGCTCACCCGCCCCCGCACGGTGGTGGAGCTGTTCGGCACCCCCGACGCGCTCGACCGGTACGCCGACCTGGCGGCGGCCGCCGCCGGGGCCGACGTACCCGTCTCCGAGGTCACCGACGAGGCCCTCGCCGGGCTCGCCGAGACCGTCGCCCCGCAGGGCCTGGTCGCCGTCTGCCGGCACCTCGACGTGCCGCTGGAGACCGCGCTGTCCCGCCGGCCGCGGCTGGTCGCGCTGCTCGCCGGGATCCGCGATCCGGGCAACGCCGGCACCGTGCTGCGCACCGCCGACGCGGCCGGCGCCACCGTGGTGGTCTTCGCCGGTGACGCGGTCGACCCGTACAACGGCAAGTGTGTCCGCTCGTCGGCCGGCAGCCTGTTCCACGTCGACGTGGTCCGGCACCGCGACCCCGACGCGGTACTCGTCGCCGCCCGCGCCGCAGGCCTGACCGTGCTCGCCGCCACCGGCCACGGCGAGCAGGATCTCGACGAGTTGGCCGACGCCGGCCGGCTGGCCGTGCCCACCGCCTGGCTGTTCGGCTCCGAGGCGCACGGCCTGCCCAGGGAACTGGCCGAGGTGGCCGACGCCGGGGTCCGGGTGCCGCTGCACGGGCAGGCGGAGAGCCTCAACCTGGCTGCGGCCGCGGCGGTCTGCCTGTACGCTTCGGCGAGAGCACAGCGCTGACGTGAGGTCACGCGCAGGATCATGTGCAGCTGTCGGATCAGCTGCAGATCACGAGGAGAACGGCTCCCATGGTGGACGCGTCACGGCGTTCGTTTAGCCAGCCCGCCGGTGCCGGCGGGCGGCGGGCCTGACCTGCTCTCCGCGCAACTCCTACCGGCGGGCTGCGGCGCAGCCGCGCGTCCGTAGACTCGCATCGCCGCCTGGGAGGGCCGGCGCCGCCGTGAGGAGTGCCCGTACGCCATGACCTACCGCAACGATCCGTACGACCCGAAACAGGTCGCCCTGCTCGACCCGGCCGTGTTGGCCGAGGCCGTGACCGAGGCGGAGCGGGCGTTCCACGCCGCCGCCGAGCCCGACGCGCTGGCCGCGGTACGTCCGGCACACCTCGGTGACCGCTCCCCGGTCTCGCTGGCCCGCCGGGAGATCGGCGCGTTGCCGCCGGCCGCCAAGGCCGACGCCGGCAAACGGGTCAACGAGGCGCGCCGCGCCATCGAGCAGGCCTACGCGGCCCGGGCCGAGGTGCTGGACCGCGAGCAGGCGCAGCGCGTCCTGGTCGCCGAGCGCGTCGACGTGACGCTGCCCTACGACCGGCGCCCGCGCGGCTCCCGGCACCCGATCACGGTGCTGATGGAGCAGATCAGCGACCTGTTCATCGGGATGGGTTACGAGGTGGCCGAGGGGCCCGAGGTCGAGTTGGAGTGGACCAACTTCGACGCGCTCAACATCCCCGCCGACCACCCGGCCCGCGGTCTGATGGACACCTTCCACATCGCACCCGCCGAGGAGTCGGGGCTGGTGCTGCGGACCCACACCTCGCCGGTGCAGGCCCGCACCATGCTCACCCGTAAGCCGCCGATCTACGTGGTCGTGCCCGGCCGGGTGTACCGCACCGACGAGTTGGACGCCACCCACTCCCCGGTCTTCCACCAGGTCGAGGGCCTGGTGGTGGACAAGGGCATCACCATGGCCCACCTGCGCGGCACGCTCGACCACTTCGCCCGGGCGATGTTCGGCGAGGGCGCGAAGACACGCTTCCGGCCGCACTACTTCCCGTTCACCGAGCCGTCGGCGGAGTTCGACGTGTGGTTCCCGGAGCACCGCAAGGGCCCACAGTGGGTCGAGTGGGGCGGCTGCGGCATGGTCAATCCGCGGGTGCTGCGGGCCTGCGGCATCGACCCGGAGGTCTACTCCGGGTTCGCCTTCGGCATGGGTATCGACCGGACCGTGATGTTCCGCCACGGGGTGGGCGACATGCGGGACATGGTCGAGGGCGACGTCCGGTTCACCCGGGCGTTCGGCCACGGGGCTTAGTGCGGGCGCGAGTTACGGAGACGGTGGTAACGAGTCATGCGAGTTTCTCTGAGTTGGCTGCGGGAGTACGTCGACATCCCCGCCGACCTGCCCGCCGGTGAGCTGGAGCGGTCCCTGGTCGAGCTCGGCATCGAGGTGGAGTCCGTCGTGGACCTGTCCGCCACGGTCACCGGACAGTTGGTGGTCGGCGAAGTCCTCGACATCGAGGAGCTGACCGGCTTCAAGAAGCCGATCCGGTTCTGCCGGGTCGACGTGGGCGCCGCGAACGGCACCGGCGAGCCGCAGGAGATCGTCTGCGGGGCGCGCAACTTCGCCCCCGGTGACCGGGTCGTGGTGATCCTGCCCGGCGGGGTGTTGCCGGGCGGCTTCGCCATCGGCGCCCGCAAGACGTACGGGCGCAACTCCCATGGGATGATCTGCTCGGCCAAGGAGCTGGGCCTGGGCGACGACCACTCCGGCATCCTGGTGCTGCCCGAGCACGTCGCCGCCAAGCCCGGCGACGACGCGCGTCCCGTGGTCGGCCTCGACGACGTCGTGGTCGAGGTGGAGATCACCCCCGACCGGGGCTACCAGATGTCCCTGCGCGGGCTCGCCCGCGAACTGGCGCACGCCCTGGACGTCGGCTACCAGGATCCGGGCCGGGCCGCCGCGACACCCGGCACCGCCGTCCCGGCGTACCCGGTGGAGGTGCGCGACCCGGTCGGCTGTGACCGGTTCGCCGCCCGGATGGTGCGTGGCGTCGACCCGACGGCGCAGACGCCGGCCTGGATGCAGCAGCGACTCACCATCGCCGGCATCCGCAGCATCTCGCTGCCCGTCGACATCACCAACTACGTGATGCTCGAACTCGGCCAGCCGATGCACGCGTTCGACGCCGACCGTATCGCCGGGCCGCTGGTGGTCCGCCGGGCGGTGCCGGGGGAGATGCTGACCACGCTCGACGGGGTGACCCGCGCCCTCGCCCCCGAGGACATGGTCATCTGCGACGCGGGCCTGCCCAACCCCCTCGCGGGTGACGGCGACGGCCTGCCGATCTCGCTCGCCGCGGTGATGGGCGGGGAGACCAGCGAGGTCCTGCCCAGCACCGTCAACGTGCTCTTCGAGGCCGCGCACTGGGATCCGGCGATGGTCGGGCGGACCGCGCGCCGGCACAAGCTGTTCAGCGAGGCGGCGAAGCGCTGGGAGCGGGGTGTCGACCCGGCCCTGCCGCTGGTCGCCCTGGACCGGGCGGTCGCGCTGCTCACCTCGTACGCGGGCGGCACCGCCGGCGACGAGGTGCTGGACATCGACCACGTCGCGCCGCGTACCCCGGTGGTGCTGCCGGTCGACCTGCCCAGCCGGCGGGTCGGCGTGGCGTACCCGCCGGCCCGGGTGGTCGCCCTGCTGGAGCACATCGGCTGCACCGTCGCCGAGGGCACCGATCGGCTGGCCGAGGACCCGGGCGAGGTGGGTGTCGCCGCCGGTGCCCCGGACGTCCTGAGCGTCACCCCGCCGACCTGGCGTCCCGACCTGACCGACCCGGCCGACCTGGTCGAGGAGGTGGTCCGCCTCGACGGGTACGAGAAGGTGCCGTCGCTGTTGCCGACCGCGCCGCCCGGCCGGGGGCTGACCTGGCAGCAGCGGCGGGATCGGGCGGTGTCCCGGTCGCTGGCCGAGCGGGGTCTGGTCGAGGTTCTGGCGCACCCGTTCGTCTCCGCCGGGTTCGCCGACCAGCTCGGGCTGCCCGCCGACGACCCGCGCCGGCAGGCCGTGCGGGTGGCCAACCCGCTGTCGGACGAGGAACCGCTGCTGCGGACCACGCTGCTCGGTCCGCTGCTCGGCATCGTCAAGCGCAACCTCGGTCGTGGGCTGCGGGATCTGGCGCTCTACGAGATGGGACTGGTCTTCCAGCCCCGTCCGGGTGCGGGCAGTCCACCGGCGATGGGAGTCGACCGGCGGCCCACCGACGCCGAGTTCGCCGCCGCCGACGCGGTGGTCCCGGACCAGCCCCGGCACGTCGCCGTCGTGCTGACCGGCGACATCGAGCCGGCCGGCTGGTGGGGCGCCGGGCGGCCCGCCGGATGGGCGGACGCGGTGGAGGCGGGTCGGGACGTCCTGGCCGCCGCCGGGATTCCCGCCGACCGGGTCGAGGTGCGGGCCGCCGAGTACGCCCCCTGGCACCCCGGCCGCTGCGCGCAGTTGCTGGTCGACGGCACGGTGGTCGGTCACGCCGGTGAACTGCACCCGGCGGTGCTGGCCGCGTTGGAGCTGCCCAGGCGGACCAGCGCCATGGAGCTGAACCTGTCGGCGTTGCCGGTGGCCCCGGTGGTGCCCGCCCCCGCGGTCTCCGGCTTCCCGCCGGCGCTGATCGACGTGGCGCTGGTGGTCGACGACGCGGTGCCCGCCCAGGCGGTCCAGCAGGCCCTCACCGAGGGCGCCGGTGAACTGCTGGAGTCGGTGCGCCTGTTCGACGTGTACGCCTCGGAGCAGCTGGGCGTCGGCCGCAAGTCGCTGGCCTACAAGCTCACCTTCCGGGCGCCGGACCGGACCCTCACCGTCGACGAGGCGGTCGCCGCCCGCGATGCCGCGGTGGCCCGCGCCGCCGAACGCTTCGGCGCCACCCTGCGCGGCTCCTGAGCGGTTGCAACAGGGCCCCTTCCTGCGCCTGAGGCAGGAAGGGGCCCTGTTGGCCAGACCGTCGGGCATGCTTGGGTCCGGGCGGTGTCGGCCTCTGTACACTTTCGCCACGCTGGCTGATCAGCCGCCTACAGTCCTTCGTAATCAACAACGAGGGACTTCTTCATATGCCGGAACCGTCCTCCGATCCGCTGCTGGGCGCGGTCCAGGAGGCCGTTGTTCAGGCCTACTATCCGGATCGGGTTCGTGGCGCCAGCGGTGCCCGAACCAGGGCACAGGCGGCGCAGTCGGTGGTCACCGTGTTCGCCGGGGCACTGGTGGCGACCTTCACGCTGACATCGTTGGCGGATGCTGCGCTGATCACCCGTGCCGGCGGATGCGTCTCCGTGGGGCTGTGGCTGCTTGCCGCCGTTCTCTATGTACACGCGATCGCCGCGTCCGTCCCGGTAGGACCTGATGCCGCGCGGGCGACGCGCGACGCCCGGTCGCTCATCGACGAAGTCCTCAAGCGTGCCGACCGCGAGGCGTTGCAGATCGATCGGCGACAGGGCAGGGCGAATTGGGTGTCCGTGATCGCGCTGATGGCCACGGTGTTCACCTTCGCCACCGCGCTGTTCATGGTGGAACCGGACAAGGCACGCCCCGGAGTCCTCATCCTCAGCGCCGAGGGCCAGGTACTCCTCGCCTCGCTGTGCGGCGCCCCGATGGAGCGCCTCGAAGGTGACATCGACGTGACCACGTTGGCGGGCCAGTACGTCGCGGTGACCGTGCCTCGCTGCGGCCCGCGTGAGCAGGCGACCCTACGGATTCCGCAAAGCGCGGTGGCCGGGACGCTGACCAGGGAGGGCTAGCCGGGTATGGCATTGGGGAACGAACCAGCGATCCTGTTGTTGCGCGGCGAACCTGCCCTGACAGCGGCTCCGGACGTCACCGAGGCGGCCGTGCGGGTGGTCGCGGGACTGCACGCGGAGGGCGGTTCGCTCGACGCCATCGTCCTTGTCGGCGACCTGACCACGACCGCGTCCGGAAACGAGTTCGAGGCCCTGACCGAGCTGATCGACCGCATTCTGGACGAATGTTTCGAGGCACCCGGGCTTCAGGAGCTGCCGGTCGTCCTGGCCGCCCCCGGTTCGCTCGACCGGCAGGCGCGGTCCTCGTCGTTGGTGACCGTGCGGTCGTTGACCGACTGGTGGCCGCAGGTGCAGGGGAGCTTCTGGGCGAACGAGACTCCCGATTTGGAGGAGGCCATCCGGGACAGCTACGCCCGCCTCAACGGTTGGTACGCGAGGTACCGACCGGAGTCGGGCTGGCAGGCCGGCATGCTCCCCGGCGAAGGCGCGGTGGTGCTCGATGCCGGTGGGGTACGGCTCGGGCTTGCGGTGGCCAACACCACGTTCCGGATGCTCAGCGTCGATGCGGGTGCGGAGCTCGCCACCCTTCATCCGCAGCAGGTGGCCATGCTTCTGGGCGACTCGGAACAGCGACCTTCGCTAGACGCGCTCGCGCTCGTGGCGGCGTTGCCCCCGACTGACCCCCCGCCGGCTCTTCCGGTTCCGGTTTTCCCGATCGCCGGTCGCCCGGAATCAGCGGCGGGCGGTGGCTGGAACATTGCACAATCGGGGGCCAGCCTGCTCATCGCGGGTCGGGGCGGCGACGGGACGGTCCGACTGACCGACCAGCGGGGACACTGTCTGGATGCGGTGGCACCGGTCGCCGGTGAGTCGGCAGGGCCGCGGGAGGCGGCCCGGTCGGAGGGTGAACCTTCCTCCGCCGCGCACGAGGGCGAGAAGTCGCCGCGAGTGGTCGCCGAGGAGCGGGCCGCTCTGTTCGAAGACCTTGATCAGGCCGTCGCCACCGGTAACGCGATCCTGGTCGTCACTTCAGGCATCGAGCCAGAGTCGTGCGGCGAGTGGGGAACCGAGCTGGGGAGCCCTGACGACCTGTTCGAAGCATTGGCGGAGTCTCTTCCCGCTCAGACAGACGGGCGGGTTGCACTCGCCGAGGTGATGAGCCGGCTGCGCCAGACAGATTCGACCCTGGTCCGGCGGACCGTGGCGGGGATGCTGGTCGACACCGGTCCGGCGGTGAACAAGACGGCCATGCGTCTTCTGCTCGCGCCGTGGTACCGCATCTACGACTGCACCGGTACGAACATCTTCGCGGCGATCGCCGCACGCGTGCAGCTCGACGCGAACGTGGTCGTGGTCGATGCGCATCGGGACGCGCCGGGCAGCGTCCGTCCGCAGCTCGAGGTGGTGGCGATGAACGGGATAGCCCCGGGTACCTCGACCGCTCCCGTGGTCTTCGACATCGACGACCGGGGGCGAGGATCCCGGGCCCGGTGGTTCCGCCAGATGAAGGCGGACCTGATCACGCACCCGGTGGTCTTCGTGTCCAGAGAGATCGGTAGTCGACACCTGTCGTTGTACCTGAATGCGCTCGTCGGGGACCACGGGCCGACGAAGGGACAGCCGTCCAGGTTCGCGATCGCGCCGGGTGACGATCCGGTCGTCTCCTGGAAGCTTGCCGGTGCCGGGATCACACAACTACCGACTGGGGTGGCCGAGTTGGCGCGGGACCGGCTCGGCACCAGCCGTGAGCCGATCCGTCGCGGTATACAGCTGCGTGCCCGCGCGCGAGCCGTCCAGGACCGCAACGCGGGGGTGCAGATGGTCTCCGCCCTGTTGGAGGCGGCTCCCGACGGCGATCCCCTCTATCTTCGGGGCACCGACCCAACCTGGGGAGATGTCAAGGAGGCGATCCCCGCGTCGCTGTCGACGTTGGCGGCCATGTTGGACGCGGCGGATGCGCCGGCGTCGCAGCGTCCCGTGCTGGTGCTCAACGACCGGTCCGGCACCGGTAAGTCGACGACGCTCATGCAGCTCGCGATGGCTCTGTACATGAAGGGCCTTGCGGTGGGGTGGGTGGACCGGGCCACCACCAAGTCCAGTCAGGACGTGTTCGAAGAGTGCATCGACCTCGGTCTGGATGCCGTGATGATCGACGACGTCGACATCTTCGGTGCCGAAGCCGCCCGACTGATGACTCGGCTCGGTCGTCGCGGCAACGTGCTTGTGGCAGCGACGATCCGGAGCACTCGCGGGCATCTGCTCGACGAGGTTCCCGGTCTGACCAAGGTCCCGCCGCTGCGGTTGACCGACGAGGATCTGGACGCGTTGGTGCACCGCCTGGACACCTATCGCCAGCTGGGCAAGCTCAAGCAGGTGAAGCTGCATGCAGCCAGGGTGGAACGGCTGCGCCGGGTTTGTGATCGGGATCTGATGGCGGCGATGGTGGAGGTGATCACCGGTTACCGTTTCGAGCAGCGGGTGAACAGTGAGTTCAGCCAGCTCGACCAGCGGGAGCGGAACATCTACGCCACGGTGTGTCTGTTCGAGGCACTGCAGTACGAGGACCGGTCGCTGACGCTTCCGCAGAACGCGCTTCTTCAGATTGCCTCGGACGGTCTGCCCGATCTGGCCGTCAACCGTGCCATCGAGGGCCTGATCAGTTCCCGGCGGATGCTGGTGCGGCGCGAGTCCGGACACATCCGGACGAGGCACCGCGTGGTGGCCGAGGCGATGGAGAAGTCGATCCGTGCGGACAAGTCGTATTTTCGTCAGCTCTTCGAACAGTTGCTCCTGTTCTATGTCCAGCGGGGCGCTGGCATAACGGACCGTAACGATCCCACCCGCCGCGCCATGGTGGCACTCATCAACCATCGGGTGATGATCAAGTCGGGGTTGTCGGTGAAGGCTGTCCGCGAGGTGTACAACGAGCTGCACGACTATCTCAAGGACGATTTTCACTACTGGTTGCAGTGTGGTTCGTACGAGTTGGAGAAGCGGAACCTCGACCTGGCGGCGACCTACCTGGATACCGCACGGGGTTGCGAGGGTGGTCTGGATCACTTCAAGGTCGTGACCACCTGGGGGATGGTGTGCCTGCGTCGGGCCAACGAACGCCCTGCGGACGGGACTCTCCATGCGGAGGCCGTGGATGCGTTCAGGGAGCTCGAACGGGTGGCCTCGCAGGAGGGCGACCGCTCTCCGCACACCTTCACCACCATCGTGCAGGACGGAACGCTGTGGTTGCAGCGTGGCGCGTTCTTCACGATGGACGAGCGGCAGGGCATCGCGCGCCGGATCCTGCACTGGATCGGCGTCGGGCGGCGGCTGCTCGAGTTGAACGCCCAGTTCCGCTCGGTCGCCGACCATTGTGCGCCTGCCCTGAAGAAGATGGTGGAGGCCGAGGAGGATCGATCGATCCCCTTGTGAGTGGTGTCGGCCGTATCGGCGGTGTCGTCAGGCTGCCTTTGCAGTACGTGGAGGTGGTAGGCATGTCGTCAAGTTCATGCAGTGGTCTGCATGAACTTGCAGGGTGTGTTTCGCTGCTGTTACCCTTCGTTGCATAGTCATACGGAGGTAGGCATGGGGATTCGGGTCGCGGTCGCGGGCGCGAGTGGGTACGCGGGTGGTGAGTTGCTTCGCCTGCTCGCCGGGCACCCCGAGTTCGACCTGGTCACCGCCACCGCGCACAGCCAGGCCGGTCAGCCGCTCGACGCGGTCCACCCGCAGCTCGTCGGGCTGGAGATGACCTTCGCCGAGACCGTACCGGACGTGCTGGCCGAGGCCGACCTGGTCTTCCTCGCGTTGCCGCACGGCCAGTCGGCCGCCCTCGCCGCGCAGTTGCCCGCCGGGGTGCGGATCGTGGACCTGGGCGCGGACCACCGGCTCGCTGACGCTTCGGCCTGGGCCGACTACTACGGCGGCCCGCACGCCGGGGCGTGGACCTACGGCCTGCCCGAGCTGCCCGGCCAGCGGACCCGGATCGCCGCCGCGACCCGGGTCGCCAACACCGGCTGCTACGCCGCGACGATCATCCTCGCCCTGGCGCCGCTGATCGCCGCCGGTGCCGCCGCGCCCGACGACGTGGTGGTCGTCGCCGCGTCCGGCACCTCCGGGGCCGGCCGGGCCGCCAAGACGCACCTGCTGGCCAGCGAGGTGATGGGCGACCTGTCGCCCTACAAGGTCGGCGCGCACCAGCACGTACCGGAGATCAAGCAGGCCAGCGGGGCGACCGGACTGTCGTTCACCCCGGTGCTCGCGCCGATGCCGCGCGGCATCCTGGCCACCGTGACCGCGCGGCCCACCGGCACGGTGGACCCGCGGGCGGTGCTCGCGCGGGCGTACGCCGACGACCCGTTCGTGCACGTGCTGCCCGAGGGGCGCTGGCCGCACACCGCCGCCACGCTCGGCGGCAACTCCTGCCACCTGCAGGCCACCGTCGACGTCGACTCCGGTCGACTGATCGTGGTCGCCGCCCTGGACAACCTCGGCAAGGGTGCCGCCGGCCAGGCGGTGCAGAACGCCAACCTGATGTTCGGCCTGCCCGAAACCACGGGCCTGTCCCCGCTGGGGGTAACGCCATGACCGTCACCACACCGGCAGGTTTCCGGGCGGCCGGGGTGACCGCCGGCCTCAAGACCAGCGGTGCCCCCGACGTGGCGCTGGTCGTCAACGACGGCCCGGACGCCGCGGCCGCCGGGGTCTTCACCAGCAACCGGGTCAAGGCCGCGCCGGTGCTCTGGAGTCAGCAGGTGCTGCACGGCGGTGAGGTCCGGGCGGTGGTGCTCAACTCGGGCGGCGCGAACGCCTGCACCGGTCCCGCCGGCTTCCAGGACACCCACGCCACCGCCGAGCACACCGCCGCCGAACTGAGCACGACCACCGGTCGGGAGGTCGGCGCCGGTGAGGTGGCGGTCTGCTCCACCGGCCTGATCGGCGAACGGCTGCCGATGGACAGGCTCCTACCGGGGGTCAGCGCGGCGGTGCGGGAGTTGGCCGGTGACGGCGGCGACGCCGCCGCCGAGGCGATCATGACCACGGACACCCGGTCGAAGACCACGGCGGTCGCCGGTGCCGGTTGGACCGTCGGCGGCATGGCCAAGGGCGCCGGCATGCTCGCCCCGGCGATGGCCACGATGCTCTGCGTACTGACCACCGACGCGGTCGCCGACCCGCGGGCCCTCGACGCCGCGCTGCGCGCCGCCACCCGGGTCACCTTCGACCGGGTCGACTCCGACGGCTGCCTGTCCACCAACGACACGGTGCTGCTGCTGGCCAGCGGCGCCTCCGGTGTCGCGCCGAGCGCGGCCGAGCTGACCGCGGCGGTCACCGCCGCCTGTCACGACCTGGCCCAGCAGTTGATCGCCGACGCCGAGGGCGCCACCAAGCAGATCGCCATCGAGGTGGTCGGTGCCGCCGGTGAGGACGACGCGGTCGAGGTGGGCCGGGCGGTGGCCCGCAACAACCTGGTGAAGACCGCACTGTTCGGCAACGACCCGAACTGGGGTCGGATCCTCGCCGCGGTCGGCACCACCGCCGCCGAGTTCGAGCCGGACGCGGTCGACGTCGCCGTCAACGGCGTCTGGGTCTGCCGGGGCGGTGCCGCCGCCGAGGACCGTTCGAAGGTCGACCTGACCGGCCGGGACGTCACCATCCGCATCGACCTGCACGCCGGCACCGCCGCGGCGACGGTGTGGACCAACGACCTGTCGCACGCGTACGTCCACGAGAACTCGGCCTACTCGACATGAGCACGAACCTGAACTCGGACCTGACCCGCGCGCAGGCCAAGGCGGCCACCCTGATCGAGGCGCTGCCCTGGCTGGCCCGGCTCTCCGGCGCCACCGTCGTGGTCAAGTACGGCGGCAACGCCATGGTCGACCCCGAGTTGCAGCGGGCCTTCGCCGCCGACATGGTGTTCCTGCGCTACGTCGGCCTCAAGCCGGTGGTGGTGCACGGCGGCGGTCCGCAGATCTCGGCCATGCTGGGCCGGCTCGGCATCGACAGCGAGTTCCGGGGCGGCCTGCGGGTCACCACCCCGGAGGCGATGGACGTGGTCCGGATGGTGCTGGTCGGTCAGGTCGGCCGGGAACTGGTCGGGCTGATCAACTCCCATGGTCCGTTCGCGGTCGGTCTCTCCGGTGAGGACGCCGGGCTGTTCACCGCGGTGCGACGGCCCGCGTACGTCGACGGGCAGCCGGTCGACGTCGGGCAGGTCGGCGACGTCGAGTCGGTGGACGTCTCGGCGGTGACCGACCTGATCGCGGCCGGCCGGATTCCGGTGATCTCCACCGTGGCACCGGACGTGGACGGGGTGCTGCACAACCTCAACGCCGACACCGCCGCCGCCGCGCTCGCCGTCGCGCTGCGCGCCCGCAAGCTGGTGGTGCTCACCGACGTGCCCGGCCTGTACGCCGACTGGCCGGATACCGCCAGCCTGGTCAGCGAGATCAGCGTCGACGAGTTGGCGAAGCTGCTGCCGTCGCTGGAGTCGGGCATGGTGCCCAAGATGGAGGCCTGTCTGCGGGCCGTCAGCGGGGGAGTGCCCGCCGCGCACGTGGTCGACGGCCGGGTCGCCCACTCCACCCTGCTGGAGGTCTTCACCTCCGAAGGTTTCGGAACGATGGTCGTGAGCACGCGCAGTGCACCGGCGAGCCCCACGACCACGAACGAGGAAGGCTCGGTCGCCTCATGACCACCCTGCGTAACCGGTGGCGTCAGTCGATGATGGACAACTACGGCACGCCACCGCTGGCCCTGGTCTCCGGTGCCGGTGCCGTGGTGGTCGACGACGCCGGCCGGGAGTACCTCGACCTGCTCGGCGGGATCGCCGTCAACTCCCTCGGCCACGCCCATCCGGCGGTGGTGGCCGCGGTGTCCAAGCAGGTCGCCACCCTCGGGCACGTGTCCAACCTGTTCGTCGCCGAACCACCGGTGGCCCTCGCCGAGCTGCTGCTGGCCCTGGCGGGGCGGCCCGGACGGGTGTTCTTCGCCAACTCCGGCGCGGAGGCCAACGAGGCGGCGTTCAAACTGTCCCGGCGTACCGGACGCACCCAGGTGGTGGCCACCGTCGGTGGTTTCCACGGCCGCACCATGGGCGCGCTCGCGTTGACCGGCCAGTCGAGCAAGGCCGACCCGTTCCGGCCGCTGCCAGGCGAGGTCACCCACGTGCCGTACGGCGACGTGGCCGCGTTGGAGGCGGCGGTCGGCGACGCCACGGCCATGGTGATCCTGGAGCCGATCCAGGGGGAGAACGGCGTGGTCGTCCCGCCGGCCGGCTACCTCGCCGCGGCCCGGCGGATCACCTCCCGGCACGGCGCGTTGCTGGTTCTCGACGAGGTGCAGACCGGGGTCGGTCGTACCGGACACTGGTTCGCCCACCAGGCCGACGGCATCGAGCCGGACGTGGTGACCCTGGCCAAGGGGCTCGGCGGTGGCTTGCCCATCGGGGCGACCCTCGCCTTCGGCCCGGCCGCCGACCTGCTGACCCCCGGCCTGCACGGCAGCACCTTCGGCGGCAACCCGGTCAGCTGCGCCGCCGCCCTCGCGGTGATCTCGACCATCGCCCACGAGGGGCTGCTCGACCACGTCAAGCGGGTCGGTGAGCGGCTGCGTCGGGGCGTCGAGGCGCTCGGCCACCCGCTCGTCGACGGGGTGCGGGGGGCCGGGCTGCTGCTCGGTGTGACGCTGGCCGCGCCGGTGTCGGGGGCCGTCGCCGAGGCGTTGCGTACCGCGGGCTTCCTGGTCAACCCGGTGCAGCCGGACGTGCTGCGACTGGCCCCGCCGCTGATCCTCACCGCCGCGCAGGCCGACGCCTTCCTGGCCGCCCTGCCCATCGCTCTGACGTCCGCGTCGCCGGCCGGCACGGACGAGTCGGTACGCCCCCCGGCGGCTGCCGACGCGGACCCGACCCCGACGGAGGCCCCCGCATGACCCGGCACTTCCTGCGCGACGACGACCTGTCGCCGGCCGAGCAGTCCGCCGTGCTCGACCTGGCGGCCCGGATGAAGGCCGACCGGTTTGCGTACACCCCGCTGGCCGGGCCCCGGTCGGTGGCGGTGCTGTTCGACAAGCAGAGCCTGCGGACCAGGATCTCCTTCGACGCCGGCATCGCCGAACTCGGCGGGCATCCGCTGGTGGTGGACACCCAGGTCACCCACTTCGGCCGGGGTGAGACGCTGGGCGACGCCGGGCGGGTGCTGTCCCGGTATGTGGCCGCGATCGTGCTGCGTACCCACGGCGACGAACGGATCGCCGAGGTGGCCGCCGGAGCGACCGTGCCGGTGGTCAACGCGCTGACCGACGGGTTCCACCCGTGCCAGCTGCTGGCCGACCTGCTCACCGTGCGGGAACGGTGCGGTGGCACCGCGGGGCGGAGTCTGGCGTACGTGGGCGACGCGGCGAACAACATGTCCCACTCGTACCTGCTGGCCGGCGCGACCGCCGGCATGCACGTACGGGTGGCCGGTCCGGCCGGCTTCCAGCCTGCCGCCGAGGTGGTGGCCCGGGCCGAGAAGATCGCCGCCGGCACCGGCGGTTCGGTGCGGGTGCTCACCGACCCGGTCGCCGCGGTCCGCGACGTCGACGTGATCGCCACCGACACCTGGACGTCGATGGGGCAGGAGACCGACGGGCTGGACCGCACCACCCCGTTCCTGCCGTACCAGGTCAACAAGACTCTGCTCGGGTACGCGGCGGCGGAGGCGATCGTGCTGCACTGCCTGCCCGCGCACCGGGGCGAGGAGATCACCGACGAGGTGCTGGACGGCCCGCAGAGCGCGGTGTTCGACCAGGCGGAGAATCGGCTGCACGCCCAGAAGGCGTTGCTGACGTTCCTGCTCGGGGAGAAGACATGACCGCACCGTTGACCCGTGCCGCCCGGCACGCCCGCATCGTCGAGTTGATCCGCGACGGGGCGATCCGGTCGCAGACCGAACTGGCCGAGCTGCTCGGCGACGAGGGGGTCCAGGTCACCCAGGCGACCCTCTCCCGTGACCTGAAGGAACTCGGCGCGGTGACGGCCCGCGGTGGCGACGGCCGCGCGGTGTACATGATCCCGGAGGACGGTCACCGTCCGCTGCGCGACGCCGAGGCGGCACCGGCCCGCCTGGTGCGGTTGCTGCGTGAGCTGCTCAACGAGGTGGACTCCAGCGGCAACATCGCGGTCCTGCGTACGCCGCCGGGCGCGGCGCACTACCTGGCCAGCGCCCTGGACCGGGCGGGGCTGCCGGAGGTCGTCGGCACCATCGCCGGCGACGACACCATTCTCGTCGTGGCCCGTGCGGCCGACGGCGGTGCCGCGCTCGGCGAACGGCTCGCCGGCTGGGCCCGTCGCGACGACCACCTGGAAGGGAATGCCACGCCATGACCGATCGGGTCATCCGGGTCTGCGCCGGGGCGTCGGACGCCCCCGTCGTCGCCTGCCGTCCGGCCCCGCGTAGCGGCGGTGAGGGTCTGCCCGCCGGCGGGCGCGGTGCGCCGGTCGCCGTCCGGGCCGCCCGGTGGGACGGGGTGTGGGCGTGACCACCAGAATTGGCGGGGTGGACGACAAGAGCCTGACTGAGAACAGCACCGCAGCCAACCGGACGAGCCTGTGGGGTGGCCGGTTCGCCGGCGGCCCGTCGGAGGCGCTCGCGCGACTGTCGGTGAGCGTCCAGTTCGACTGGCGACTGGCCCCGTACGACATCGCCGGTTCCCGGGCGCACGCCCGGGTGCTGGCCGGTGCCGGCCTGCTCGACCCGGAGGAGCTGGGTCGGATCCTCGCCGCCCTGGATGACTTGGAGGCCGCCTGCGCGTCGGGGGCGTTCCGGCCGACGGTGGACGACGAGGACGTGCACACCGCGCTGGAACGCGGCCTGCTGGAACGGCTGGGCAGCCTCGGTGGCAAGCTGCGCGCCGGCCGGTCCCGTAACGACCAGGTCGCCACCGACCTGCGGCTGTACCTGCGTGACCACGCCCGGGGGGTGGCGTCGCGGCTGGTCGAGCTGGCCGAGGCCCTCGTCGAGCAGGCCGAGCGGCACGTGGAGACGGCCGCGCCGGGCATGACGCACCTGCAGCACGCCCAGCCGGTCACCTTCGGGCACTGGCTGCTGGCGCACGTCCAGCCGCTGCTGCGGGACCTGGAGCGGCTGCGCGACTGGGATCACCGGGCGGCGGTCAGTCCGCTGGGCGCCGGTGCGCTGGCCGGGTCGGGTCTGCCGCTGGACCCGGTGGCGGTCTCCAAGGAACTGGGCTTCCGGACCTCCTTCGCCAACTCGATGGACGCGGTCGCCGACCGCGACTTCGTCGCCGAGTTCCTCTTCATCACCGCGCTGGTCGGCGTGCACCTGTCCCGCCTCGGCGAGGAGGTGGTGCTCTGGACGTCGCAGGAGTTCGGCTGGGTGGAACTTGACGACGCCTTCGCCACCGGGTCGTCGATCATGCCGCAGAAGAAGAACGCCGACATCGCCGAGCTGGCCCGGGGCAAGTCCGGCCGGCTGGTCGGCGGGCTGGTCGCCGTGCTGACCATGCTCAAGGGCCTGCCGATGACCTACGACCGGGACATGCAGGAGGACAAGGAGCCGGCGTTCGACGCCGTGGACACCCTGGAACTGCTGCTGCCGGCCCTGGCGGGGATGATCTCCACCATGACGGTACGCGTCGACCGCCTGGTCGCCGCCGCGCCGGTGGGCTTCTCGCTGGCCACCGAGGTGGCCGACTGGCTGGTCCGCAGGGGCGTGCCGTTCCGTGACGCGCACGAGATCACCGGCAAGCTGGTGGCGCTCTGCGCCGCCCGGGACTGCGCGTTGGACGAGGTCTCCGACGAGGATCTGGCCACGGTCAGCGAGCACCTGGACCCGGCCGTACGCGACGTGCTGTCGGTCCGCTCGGCCCTGGCGGCCCGGATCACCCCCGGTTCGACCGGCCCGGGTCCGGTCGCCGACCAGCTCGCCGAGGCCGCCGACCGGCTGGCCGGCTGGCGGGAGTGGGCCGCGGAGCAGGTCGTACCCCGCTGAGCGGGAGCGGTCCGGGGTGGGCGGCTGTCGCCGACCGTCAGCCGCCGGTGCCCCGGACCGCCTCGATGACGGTCTCGGCGACCTCGCCCGGTCGGGCCACGGCCATCGCGTGCGATCCACCGGTGATCTCGCGCTGGCCCCGGGGGTCGGCCCGGTCGGCCATGAACCGGTGCGCGGCGACCGGGATGTTCATGTCGGCGTCGCCGAACACGAACCAGCTGGGCAGCGACCGCCAGGCGGGGTCGCCGACGAGACCGTCGCCGAGGGCCTGCTCCGTGACCGGTCGTTGGGTGCGGGCCATGAGCGCGGCGAGGTCGGTGGAGGCGTCGGCGGCGAACTGCCGGTGGTAGGCGTCCTGGCCGATCGCCACCTCGTTGCCGCCGGTCGACAGCGGGTACCGCACCAGCGTGTCGGCGAGGGTGCTGCCGGGGAACTGCCCGGACAGCGACAGCGCGCTCTCGCCGGTGTCCGGGGCGAAGGCGTTGACGTACACGAGGGCCGACACCGACGGGTCGTCGGTCGCGGCCTGTGTGATCACCATGCCGCCGTAGGAGTGGCCGACGAGGATGGTCGGCCCGCCGATCCCCCGCAGCACGTCCCTCAGGTACGCGGCGTCGCCCGCGAGGCTCCGCAGCGGGTTGGCGGCGGCCACCACGTGGTACCCGTCGCCCAGCCGCTCGATCACCCCGTGCCAACTCGCCGAGTCGGCGAACGCGCCGTGCACGAGAACGATGGTGGGCTGCTGATCGGACATGACTCGTACCCCCGCGATTCCGATACGTGAAGTTCACCCGACGGCGGCGTCGGTACGCCGGAATACCCGCCAGGTGGGAGTGAAACAACGCTGACCGGGATGGCCGCGTTCCGGCGGTGGTACTCCGGCCTCCGCGGCGGCCCCGGCACGCGGCTGCGGGAAGAAGGCCCGAGCGCGGCCCACGCCGTCGCGGCGACGTCGCGGTGTCATCCGCCCGTGACGCGCCAACCTCGCCGTGAACGGAGTCGATCACGCCCGGCGGTCTGGTCGGGAGGGGTCCGGGCCCGCATGGGCCGGACGTGACGGGGGACACTGCGGGCACCCGGGGTCGCGGAATAGTTGACTCGTCAAATATGTTGTCCGCAGCGCCGGGAGCCACCCGCCCCGGTCGGACGACACGAGGAGCTGTCATGCAGTTCGGGATCTTCACCGTCGGCGACGTCACGGTCGATCCGACCAACGGTCGTGAGCCGACCGAGGCGGAGCGGATCAAGGCGATGGTCGCCATCGCGCTCAAGGCCGAAGAGGTCGGTCTCGACGTCTTCGCCACCGGCGAGCACCACAACCCGCCGTTCGTACCGTCCTCGCCGACCACCATGCTCGGCTACATCGCCGCCCGCACCGAGCGGCTGCTGCTCTCCACCGCGACCACGCTGATCACCACCAACGACCCGGTGAAGATCGCCGAGGACTACGCGATGCTGCAGCACCTGGCCGACGGCCGGGTCGACCTGATGATGGGTCGCGGCAACACCGGCCCGGTCTACCCGTGGTTCGGTCAGGACATCCGCAACGGCATCCCGCTGGCCATCGAGAACTACGACCTGCTGCGCCGGTTGTGGCGCGAGGACGTGGTCGACTGGAAGGGCCGGTTCCGTACCCCGTTGCAGTCGTTCACCTCGACGCCGCGTCCGCTCGACGGGGTACCGCCGTTCGTCTGGCACGGCTCCATCCGCAGCCCCGAGATCGCCGAGCTGGCCGCCTACTACGGCGACGGCTTCTTCGCCAACCACATCTTCTGGCCGGCGGAGCACACCCAGCGGATGGTGGGCCTGTACCGGCAGCGTTTCGCGCACTACGGCCACGGCTCCGCCGACCAGGCCATCGTCGGCCTCGGCGGCCAGGTGTTCATGCGCCGCAACTCCCAGGACGCGGTCCGCGAGTTCCGCCCCTACTTCGACAACGCCCCGGTCTACGGCCACGGCCCGTCGCTGGAGGAGTTCACCTCGCAGACCCCGCTGACCGTGGGCAGCCCGCAGCAGGTCATCGACAAGACCCTCGGCTTCCGCGACTACGTCGGCGACTACCAGCGTCAGCTGTTCCTCGTCGACCACGCCGGCCTGCCGTTGAAGACCGTGCTGGAGCAGCTCGACCTGCTCGGTGAGGAGGTCGTACCGGTGCTGCGCAAGGAGTTCGAGTCGCTGCGCCCGGCCCACGTGCCGGCCGCACCCACGCACGCCTCGCTGCGGGCCGCCGCCGAGCAGGCCAACGCCGCCGAGCAGTCCGGTGCCGACGCCGTGACCGGCGCGGAGGACCGCCGGTGACCGTACGCACCCTGGCGGTGGTCTCGGCCGGGCTCAGCCAGCCGTCGTCCACCCGGCTGCTCGCCGACCAACTCGCCGCCGCCACCCGCGACGAGTTGGTCGGGCGCGGCGAACAGGTCGAACTGCACCCGGTGGATCTGCGCGAACACGCCCACGACATCGTCAACCACCTGCTCACCGGCTTCCCGTCCGAGGCGCTGCGGCAGGTGCTGGACCAGGTCACCGGCGCCGACGGGCTGATCGCCGTCACCCCGATCTTCAACGCCTCGTACAGCGGACTGTTCAAGTCGTTCTTCGATCTGGTCGACGCCGACGCGGTCGGCGGCCGGCCGGTGCTGATCGGCGCCACCGGCGGCACGGCCCGGCACTCCCTCGCGCTGGAGCACGCGGTCCGGCCGATGTTCACCTACCTGCGGGCGGTGGTGCTGCCGACGGCGGTCTTCGCCGCACCCGAGGACTGGTCCGGCGGGACGGCCGAGGGGGCGCTGCGCTCCCGAATCGGGCGCGCCGCCCGGGAACTGGCCGAGCAGGTACACCGCGCCGCGCCGTCGCGCGGCCCGGCCGACCCGTTCGCGCTGACCACCGACTTCGAGCAGTTGCTGCGCGGCGGCGAGGGCTGAGCCGGTCGTCGCCCCGCACCGCCGCGGCGGTGCGGGGCGGCTGCGCGGCGGCGGTGCAGGCAGGGAGCCCGGTCAGGCGGCGTGCTTCGGCGGGTACGGGTGTGCCACGAGCACCGGGCAGCGGGCGTGGTGCACCAGCGCCTGGCTGACCGAACCGAGCAGCAGGCCGGCGAAGCCGCCCCGACCCCGGGATCCGGCCACCACCAACGCCGCCTCCGTGGACGCCTCGATCAACGCCTCGTCGGCCTTCGGCGCGGTGAGTACCCGTTCCTCGACGGTCAGGCCGGGATGCGAACCCCGGGCCGCCGCCGCGGCCGTCGCCAGCAGCTGCCCGCCGTCGGCGTCGCCCTCCCCGGCAACGTGCACCAACACCAGGGTGCCGCCACGGCGGACGGCCTCCTCCGCGCCGTACCCGACGGCCAGTTCCGCCGACTCCGAACCGTCCACCCCGACCAGCACCGGCCCGTCGGTCGGCAGCGGCCGGTCCGGCGGACGCACCACCAGCACCGGACAGTGCCCGTGCGCGGCGACCTGGGTGCCCACCGAGCCGAGCAGCAGCCCGGCGAAGCCGCCCAGCCCCCGGCTGCCCACCACGACCAGGTCCGCCCGCCGGGACTCCTCGACCAGCGTCGCCCCCGGCCCACCGGCGACCTGACGTACCTCGACCGCCAGCCCCGGCCACCGGTCGACCAGCTCCGCGGCGGTCTGTTCGAGCATCTTGCGGCCGTCCTCCGACGGCGCCGGCAACCCCACCTCGTACGGGTTGATCGCCACGCCGTAGCCGAGCGGATGCAGGTAGCCGTGCACCAGGTGCAGCGCGCGGGACCGCCACACCGCCTCCTGGGCCGCGTGCTCCGCGGCGACCAGACTCGGCGGCGATCCGTCCACGCCCACCACCACAGGTCGGTTCATCGTGCCTCCAGACGTCGGTCAGGTCATTGTCGGCGGCGCCGACCGGCGAACCGGCCCCAGACACACCCGAAAGGGACCGGCCCGCCGGTGGCCGGGCGGGCCGCACGGCCCGCGGCGGGCCACGCCGGGGGAGCGGCGCGACCCCGCCGAATCAAGATCCTTCGACGGTACGCGGCGTGCGGACCACCGCCACCGGAGCCGACGCGTGGTGCAGCACGGCGTGGCTCACCGAGCCGAGCAGCAACCCGCTCAACGGGCCGCGTCCCCGCGCACCGACCACCACCAGCTGCGCCGCCCGGGACTGCTCCACCAGCGCCCGGGCCGGTGATCCCCGCACCAGCAGCCGCCGCACCGGCACCTGCGGATAGCGCTCGGACCAGCCGGCCACCGACTCGGCCAGGGTGCGGTCCTCGGTCTCGCGGAACGCGTCCAGGTCGTAGACCAGCGGCAGGATGTCACCGGGGCCGGCTGGGGCCGGGTAGAGCCAGGCGTGCACCGCGACCAGTTCGGTGCCGCGCCGGGCCGCCTCGTCGAACGCGAACCCGACCGCCTGCTGCGACACCGGTGATCCGTCCACCCCGACCACCACCGGCCCGTCCGCCCGCGGTTCACCCCGTACCACCAGTACCGGGCTTTCCGCCCGGGCGCTGACCTGCACGGCCACCGAGCCGAGCAGCAGCCCGGCGAAGCCGCCCAGACCCCGGTTGCCGAGCACCAGCAGCGCGGCGGCGTCGGCCTCGGCGAGCAGTACGGCCGCCGCCGCGCCGTCGACCACCGCACCGGTGACCGGCACCTCCGCGGCGATCTTGGTGACTTCGGCGACTGCCTCGGCGACGTACTGTTCGGCCTGGTTGCGCAGGCCACCGTCGGCCGGTGCGCCCGGGGCCGGGCCCAGCGGCACCCCCATCAACGGCCAGATGAACGCGTGTACCACCCGCAGCGGACGGCGCCGGTATCCGGCCTCGAGCGCCGCGGCGCGCACCGCGTGCAACGCGATCTCGGAACCGTCCACCCCCACCACGACCGGGGCGCCCGTGTCGCTCGTCATCACGTCCTCCTTCGCCTCTCGCTACCAGCCTGACCCACCCGGCCGGCCCGCCGACCCGGTTCCGTCGGTGGGTCGCCACCCGCGGCGCCACCGGACGGCGCCGAGGGGCGGGCCAGCCACAGCAGCAGACCGGGCAGGACGCTCACCGCGGCGCAGGCGAGCAGCTCCACCGCGCCCAGCGGCGCGGTGCCGAGCAACTCCCGCAGCGGTGCCAGCACCACCCCGGCCACCTGCAGCAGGGCGGAGGCGGCCACCGCCAGCGGCAGCGCCGGATTGCCCCGCCGCCCGCCGGCCGGACGCGGTGCGCGTACCGCCAGGGCCACCCCGAGCTGGGCCAGACCCAGCACCACGAAGACCACCGACTGCCAGGGCCGGTCCCACCAGGCGGCGAGCACTCCGGCGCCGAGCGTCACCGCCGAGATCAGTGCCCCGGCGACGACGATCTGCCGGCCCAGCCCCGCGCCCAGCACGGACTCGTGTGGCGAGCGTGGCGCCCGGTCCAACGTCCCCGGCTCGGCCGGTTCGGCGCCCAGAGCGACCCCCGGCAGGCCGTGGGTGAGCAGGTTGATCCAGAGGATCTGCGCCGGCAGCAGCGGTACCGGCAGCCCGAACAGCGGCCCGAGCAGCATCACGGCGATCTCCGCGACTCCGCCGGAGAGCGCGTAGCGCAGGAACCGGCGGATGTTGTCGTAGATCCGGCGTCCCTCGCCGATCGCGGTCGCCACGGTCGACAGGTCGTCGTCGACCAGCACCAGGTCGGCCGCCTGCCGGGCCACCTCGGTGCCACCACCCATGGCGACGCCGATGTCGGCGCGGCGCAGCGCCGGGGCGTCGTTTACCCCGTCCCCGGTCATCGCCACCACGTGCCCGCGGGCCTGCAACCCGGCGACGATGTCGAGTTTCTGCTCCGGCTGGGTACGCGCGAACACCCGGGCCTGCGCAGGGGTCTCGGCCGCCTCGCCGGTGTCGCCCCGCACCACCGGATCACCGGCCTGCCACACGCCCAGCTGCCCGGCGATCGCCGCCGCGGTCGCGGGGTGGTCGCCGGTGACCAGCACCAGCCGTACCCCGGCGGCGGTGAGACCGGCGGCGATCTGCGGCGCCGCGGCGCGCAGCGGGTCACCGACCGCGACCAGGCCCACCGGGCGCAACCCGACCGGCCGGGCCGGGTCGGGCGGCGGGGCGTCCACCAGCGCCGCGGCCAGGGCGAGCACCCGCAGCCCGGCGCCGGCCATCCGGTGTGCGGCGGCGTTCAGCTCGGCCAGTTCCTCGTCGCTGGCGTCCAGCAGCGGTGTGCCGAGCACGCTCTCCGGTGCGCCCTTGCAGACCACCAGGTACCGGCGGTCGCAGGAGCGGTGCACCGTGGTCATCCGGCGTAGTTCCTGGTCGAACGGGTGCTCGGCCACCCGTGGCCAGGCCGTGCGGGTGCGCTGCGGGTCCAGTCCGCAGCGGGCGGCGAAGGCCACCAGCGCCGCCTCCAACGGATCACCGACTCCGGTCCACTCGGGTCGGTCGTCGGACGGCGGGGCCAGTGTCGCGTCGTTGCACAGCAGCCCGGCCCGGGCCAACCGGCGCAGCTCGTCGCCGACGGCGACCGGCGTACCGTCGCGGTGCACGGTGCCGTGCGGCGCGTACCCGGTGCCGGTGACCCCGTACCGGGTGCCGTCGGCGGTCTGCGCCTGCTGCACGGCCATCCGTCCCTCGGTGAGGGTGCCGGTCTTGTCCGAGGCGAGCACGGTGACCGAGCCGAGCGTCTCCACCGCGTGCAACCGACGGGGGATGGCCCGGGAGGCGGCCATCCGTCGTGCCCCGAGCGCGAGCGCCAGGGTCACCACCGCCGGCAGCGACTCCGGTACCGCGGCCACCACCAGGCTGACCGCGGTGACCGCCATCTCCACCAGCGGCCGGCCACCGAGTACGCCGACGACGAAGACCAGCCCGGACAGCAGCACGGCGGCCAGGCCGAGGATGCGGCCGAGCCCGGCGAGCCGACGTTGCAGCGGGGTGGCGGCCGGTCGGGTGGTGGCCGCCAGGCTGGCGATGCGACCCAGCGCGCTCGCCGCGCCGACGCGTACCACCCGGCCGCTGCCCCGCCCGACGGTGACCACGGTGCCCGCGCTGACCTCGTCGTCCGCCTCGCGGGCCACCGGCACCGACTCGCCGGTCAGCGCCGACTCGTCCAGCCGCAACCGGTTCGCGTCGACCAGCAGCAGGTCGGCGGGGACCACGTCACCGGCCTCGACGCGTACCAGGTCACCGCGGACCAGCCCGGCGGCGGGCAGCACCACGTCGCGGCCGTCCCGGACCACCCGCGCGGTCGGCGCGGCCAGCTGGTCGAGTGCGGCGACGGCCCGGTCCGCGCGTACCTCCTGGACCACGCCGATCGCCGTGTTGACGGCGACGACGAGCAGGATCACCGCGGTGTCCGGGTAGTCCCGCAGCACGGTGGTGACCACGGCCGCGGCGAGCAGCAGACCCACCAGCGGGTCGGTCAGCTGCCGCAGGATCCGGACGGTCAGGTGCCGGCGCGGCGGTGCCGTGGCGACGTTCGGCCCGTCGACCGCGAGCCGCGCGGCGGCCTCGGCGGACCCGAGACCACCGGTGGGTGCCGGTCTGGTGACGGTGTCAGTTCCCATCGGTACGCCTCTGCCGACGCCCGCGCGTGCACCTCGTCACCCGTGCCCACCCCTTGTGCCCGGGACGCCCGGCGGTCGTCCTCCGGCACCAGCCTGACCCGACAGCACGGGACTCGGCAGAGGCGACCCGCCCACCCGGACCGGGACCAACGGCCCTGCCGCGCGTGCGGCGTCCGACCCGGCCCTGTCGCGCGTGCGGCGTCCGACCCGGCCCTGCCGCGCGTGCGGCGTCCGACCCGGCCCTGTCGCTGTCCGGACGCGCGCGGGGGTACCCGGACGAGCGGTCAGTGGCGGTCGAGGGCCGACTGCAGCCGTTGGATGAGGGTCTTGCGGCCCTTTCCGGCGCGTTCCGCGCGCAGCGCCGCCCGGAGCTGGCCGGCGTCGAGGTCGCGGACGTGTCGGATCGCCTCGGCGACGGGCAGTTCGGTGAGCGGTGGCCCGTTCGCGGCGTCGCGGCGGGCCCGCCTGGCCGGCCCGGTGTTGGCGACGTACTGCTTGCCGGTCTTGGACTCCCGGCGTTTCTTGGTGTCGGTGGCGCGTTGCTGTGCCGCGGTCAGCTCGTGCCAGGCCCGCTCGGGGAGGTACCGGTCGGTCTCGCCGTCGTGCCGGGCCCGGGTGGTGCCGCGCCGGTTCTGCCACTTCTGGTCGCCCCAGCGCTGGAGGGACTTCTGTCGTTCGTCCTTCGGGCCCTGATAGCCGCCGCCGCGCTTCTGGTACTCCTTCGTGAGCAGCTGTGACTTGCGCGCCGACCACTGTCCCGGCCGGCCGCCACGGTCGGACGCCCGGAGTTCGTCCTTGAGTTGTTCGCGCAGCTCGGGCTTCGTGTATCGCGCCATGCCCGCTGGGTACCCGCGGCGACGCGGTACTCACCGACGGGGCGACGGTTTCAGGGCGCGAAACATTGACACACGTCGGTTACCGGGAATACCTTCATTTCGGAACAGGAAAGCGCTTGCGTCCCGCCGCGGTACGAAGTCCGCGGGCCGTGGCCCCAGCCGTGCAGTGGTTGACGTGGGGCGGCCTCCGTCGCGTAGTGGGAGCGCTCCCAGCTCTGCGTCGTCGCCGTTGATAGCTCGTCGACCACCACTCCTGGAGGACACCGAAGCGATGAGAAACGTCAAGGGAAGATTCAGAGCCAACGCGGCCCGGCTCTCCGCCGGTGTCGTACTCCTGGCCTCGGCGGCGGTCGCCACCGCGTTGCCGGCCGGCGCGGCAGCGGCGGGCTGCTCGGTGAACTACGCGGTGGCGTCGCAGTGGCAGGGCGGCTTCGGCGCGAACGTCACCATCACCAATCTCGGCGACCCGGTCAGCGGTTGGACGCTCACCTGGAACTACAGCGCCGGTCAGCGGGTCGCCGAGGCGTGGAACGCCACCGTGACCCAGAGCGGTGCCGCGGTCACCGCCAGGAACGTCAGCTACAACGGCTCGATCGCCACCAACGGCACCACCTCGTTCGGCTTCAACGGCTCCTGGAGCGGCAGCAACCCCGCGCCCACGAGCTTCGCGCTCAACGGGGTGACCTGCACCGGCGGCACCACGCCCACCACCCCACCCACCACGCCGCCGCCGACGAACCCGCCGCCCACCGGGGCGGCCGACATCACGGTCAACAGCGCCACCCGGTACCAGACCGTCGACGGGTTCGGCGCCGCGGTCTCCATCTGGGGCAGCGCGTGGTCGACCGCCGAGACGCAGACCCTGGTCGGACTGGGTGCCAACCAGCTCGGCCTGTCGATCGTCCGGACCGGCATCTCACCGGTCTCCGGCGAGTGGCCGACGCAGGTCAACGCCCTGCGCACGGCGAAGTCGTACGGGTCCAACGTGAAGATCCTCGCCTCGCCGTGGACGGCACCGGCGGCATGGAAGACCAACAACAGCCGGATCAACGGCGGCAAGCTGCGCACCGACCGCTACGCCGACTACGCGAACCATCTGAACAGCTACGTCCAGTACATGCGCGGTCAGGGCGTGACGATCGACGTCACCTCGGTGCAGAACGAGCCGGACTGGCACCCGGACTACGACTCGATGGACTGGAACGGCACCGAACTGCGCAACTTCGTCCGCGACCACGGCACCCGGGTGCAGAACACCAGGCTGATGGTCGCCGAGGCGGTGAACCTGAACTACACCTACACCGACCCGACCCTGAACGACACGACCGCCCGCAACAACATCGGCTACATCGGCGGTCACCTCTACGGCACCGAGGCCTCCGGCCGGCTGCGCTCGTACCCCCTGGCCGACCAGCACAACAAGCCGGTCTGGATGACCGAGTGGAACCTGCACGCGGCCGACGGCAACGGCTCCAACATCTGGGGCAACCCCGCCAACCAGACGGTCTGGAACGAGACCCTCGACGACATCATGCGTACGGTGCACCGGTCGATGGAGGCCAACTGGACCGCCTACGTCTGGTGGTACGGCAAGCGCTACTACTCCTTCATCGGTGACGGCGAGTCGGCGTACGGCACCCAGGCGGGTGCACCGCTCAAGCGCGGCTACGCGTTCTCGCAGTACTCGAAGTACGTCCGTCCCGGCTACCAGCGGGTCGCCCTGGGCAAGAGTTCCAAGGCCGCACCGCTGGAGGTGACCGCCTACTCCGGCGGCGGGAAGACCACACTGGTGATCCTCAACCGGTCGAATAGCGCGGTCAACAACGCCGTCGTCCAGGCACCGCAGAACGTCACGCGAGCCGAGCACTACCTCACCTCGATCAACGCCAACGCGGCCAGCCAGCCGGTCGGCGTGAACGGCAACCAGGTCAGCGTCAACGTCGGCGCCCGCAGCATCTCCACCGTCGTGCTCACCCACTGAGCACCGGCACGACGCGACCCGGTCGGGCGGGTGGGGGGCGGCGCTTCGCCGGCCCACCCGCCCCACCCCGCGTACCGGCGACGCACTCAGCGCTGCACCACCAGCCGGCGGGCGCCCAGCAACCGGGCCCACCGGGGACGCGGCGTGCGCGGCGCCGGTGCCGGCACACCCCGAAAGCTGACCCAACCGCCCGGCCCCATCGTCAACGCGCCGACCGCGGGCGGCCGTCGCCGTCCCCGCAGCGCCACGCCCGCCCCGAGCAGCCCGAGGGCCAGCAGCCCGGCCGTGGCGGTGATCAGCCGGTCCGGATCGAGCAGCATCCGGTAGCGGACGCCGCCCGCACCGGCCACGAACATGCCGACCGGCCGACCGGCACGGGTCACCGGCACCAGCACCACCGGCGGTGTCGTGGGCAGTTGCACCGCCGGGCCGACGGGCGGCGCCGGGGCCCGCGGCGCCGGTTCGGCGACGCCCCGGGCCGGGACGGTGGCGGGCATCGGACCGGTGGCGTTGAAGATGGCGGTCATCGCGGGTGCCTCCTGTCGGGAGTCGGAACCGGCGGCCGGTCGCACCGTACCGTCAGGTTCTTGGTACCAGCGGCGGCACCGGCCACGGCAGGGCCGGATGCCGGTGGGCGCCGGGCCGTAGGTCCGCATCCGGGTGCGTATCGTCGGGCCGATGAGCGACGACCTGCGGCTGCGTGCGGTCAGCGAGGACGACCTGCCGGAGTTCTACACCCATCAACTGGACCCCGAGGCCAACCGGATGGCCGCCTTCGGCCCCACGGATCCGGCCGACCCGCGAGCGTTCGCCGCGCACTGGGTGCGGATCCTGACCGGCCCGCACAACGTGGCCCGGACCGTGACCGTCGACGGCGCGGTGGTCGGCTACGTGCTGGCCTTCCCCGCCGACGGCCGGACCGAGGTCAGCTACTGGATAGACCGACAACGCTGGGGTCGCGGCTACGCCACCCGCGCGTTGACCGCCCTGCTGTCCGAGGTGATCCGCCGGCCGCTGCATGCGCGGGCGGCGACCGACAACGTCGCCTCGCTGGCCGTGCTGCGCCACTGCGGCTTCGTCGTGCGCGGCACCGACCGGGCGTACGCCCCGGCCCGCGGCCACGAGGTCGACGAGTACGTGTTGGAACTGCCGGCCTGACCGCTACCGGGTGCCCCGGCCCGCCCCGGCAGGTGCCCCGTCGTGGCGCTGACCAGGGCGGGCACTACTCTCGCGGGGTGAACTGGCTGGAACTCGCCGGCTGGGCCGGCTCGGCGCTGCTGGTCTGGTCGTTGCTGCAGACCCGGATCCTGCGACTGCGGGCCCTGAACCTCGTCGGCTGCCTCGTCCTGATCGGCTACAACACCGCCGTGCAGGTGTGGCCCATGGTGGGACTCAACGTCGTCCTCGCGGTGATCAACGTGTGGTACCTGCGGCGGCTGCTGACCACCCGCCACGACGACCAGACCTACCAGGTGGTCGAGGTGGGGGCCGACGACGCGTTCCTGGCCCACACGCTGCGGGTACACGCCGGCGACATCGCCCGCTTCAACCCCGGCTTCCACTCCGGGCAGCTGACCGGCCGCTCGGCGTTCCTGGTGGTCCGCGCCGACGAGGTGGTCGGTGTGGTGCTGGCGCACGACGCGGGCGACGGGGTGGCCCAGGTCGACCTGGACTACGTCACCCCGCCGTTTCGGGACTTCACCCCGGGCGAGTTCGTCTACCGGCGCAGCAGCCTGTTCACCGACCGCGGTTTCCGTCGGGTGGTCAGCCCACCCGGCATGGTCGGCCCGTACTACCTGCGCATCGGGTTCCGCCGCGACGGGCAGTCGTACGTGCTCGACCTGCCCGGCTCGGCGGCCGGCGACGCCGGATGATTCACGCGCTCGGCGAGTGGGCATAGGCACCGCTACGCCAGCGGGGCTTCCGCCGGCGCCGCCGGTCGGCGTGGTCCAGCGAGGGAGAGCCGGGCGTGCACAGCTACTGGAGTCAGCTGGCCCTGGTGGGAGTTCTGATCGTCATCAACGCGATCTTCGCGGGCAGCGAGCTGGCGCTGGTGTCGCTGCGCGACAGCCAGGTCCAGCGGCTGGCGCGGACCAGCCGGGCCGGTGCGGTTCTGGCCAGGTTGGCCCGGGACCCCAACCGGTTCCTCGCCACCATCCAGATCGGCATCACCCTGGCCGGTTTCCTCGCCTCGGCGGCCGCCGCGGTGTCCCTGGCCCGACCGCTGGTGCCGCTGTTGGACGTCTTCGGCCGGGCCGCCGAGCCCGTCGCCATCGTGCTGGTCACGCTGGCGTTGACCTTCGTCACGCTGGTCTTCGGCGAGTTGGCCCCCAAGCGCATCGCGATGCAGATCCCGGAGCGGTGGGCGCTGCTCGTCGCCCGCCCGCTGGATCTGCTCGCCGCGCTCACCCGGCCCGCCGTGTGGTTGCTGGGCGCCACCAGCGACCTGGTGGTCCGCCTGGTCGGGCTGAACCCGAAACCCGAGCGCGACGAGATCAGTCCCGACGAGCTGCGTGACATCGTCGCCGGCAACCACGGCTTCACCAAGGAACAGCAGACCATCATCGCCGGGGCGGTGGAGATCGCCGACCGCCGGCTGCGGGCCGTGCTGGTGCCCCGACTTCGGGTGTTCTGCCTGGACAGCGGCACCACCGCGGAAGCCGCCCGGCTGGTACTGGCCGCCTCCGGGCACTCCCGCGCGCCGGTGGTCCGCCACGGCGGCCTGGACGAGACGGTCGGCGTGATCCACCTGCGGGACCTGGTGGGCGTACGGGACGACCAGCCCGTCGACGAGTGTGTCCGGCCGCCGATGCTGCTGCCCGATGCGGTGTCGGTGGTCGACGCGCTGCGCCAGTTCAAGGCGGAACGCCAGCACATGGCCCTGGTCGTGGACGAGCGTGGCGCCGTCGACGGCATCGTCACCCTGGAGGACATCCTGGAGGAGATCGTCGGCGAGATCTACGACGAGACCGACCGGGACGTACGCGAGGTGCGCCGCGACGCCGACGATGCGTTGCTGCTGCCCGGCACCTTCCCGGTGCACGACCTGCCGGACATCGGCGTGGAACTGCCCGCTCGCCCCGAGGGCGACTACACCACCGTCGCCGGCCTGCTACTGGCCGGGCTCGGCCGGATACCGGCGGTGGGTGAGCAGTTGACCGTGGACGGTTGGCGTCTGGAGGTCACCGAGGTCGACGACCGGGCCATCTCTGGGGTACGGCTGCAACGCTGCGCCGAACCGGCACCGACCCCCGACCAGGACCAGGACCAGGACCAGGACCAGGACGGGGCGTCGGCACGACCGGAGGCGGACTCGGTGCCGGTGCCGACCGGGTTCGACACCGGCCGCTGACTCACCCCGACGGCCGCTCGGCCCGCAGGCCCGGCACCGGCGGATCGAGCCGGATCCGGTTCAGCGGCACCTGCACCGTGCGGCGGCTGAGCAGCCGGGCCACGGCGCGGATCGCCCAGGGCCCGGACGGGTGGCGTTCCGCGCCGATCAGGCGACCGCTGAGCCGGCCGTACCAGTGCCGCGTCACCACCAGATCGGTCAGCCGCAGCGGACCGTCGGGTGTACCCCGTACCACCAGGTCGACCACCCGACCCAGCCGGCGGCCCCGCTCGTCGTACACGGTCCGCCCGAGCAGCTCACCCGCCCGCACGCCCGGCCCCCGGGATCCGACCGATCAGATGCCGGCGCAGCCATTCCTCCACCGGCGAGGTGGGCAGCTGCTCGGCGCGGATCCGCAGCCACACCGCGCTGTCGACCCGATCGACCAGCCCGTACGGGATCCGCAGCGGCACCATCGGCCGGTCGGTGACGAACCGTTCCGCGGTCAGCACCAGCATCCTGCCGATCCGGCCGCCGACCCGCAGCCCGAGCGCGCCGGGGCCGGTCAGCAGCGTCCGCAGGTACGGCACCCCGTCCGCGTCGAGCGCGAACTCCACGTCGTCGACCTTGCCGACCAGCCGACCGTCGACGTCGACGAGTTGGCGGTCGAGCAGTTGGCGGCTGACCTGGATCCTCACTGCCCCATTCTGGTCCCGATGGCCACCGGTATGGCGGCGATCGCCGCTGCCACGATGACCAGCAGCAGAACGGCGCCGAGTGCGTTGAGCCATCGGCCGTTGACCCGGTCACCGAGGTAGGTGCGGTCGTTGGCCACCACCAGGATCGGCAGGTAGGTCAGGGGCAACGCCACCGCGCTGATGATCAGCATGTACTCGGTGAGCGCCACCGGATCGATCGTGGTGAGCAGCAGGAGCACCCCGAGCAGCACGCTGACCAGCAGCACGGTGTGGAAGCGGGCCGCTTCGCGGGGGCTGACCCGCTTGCCCCACTGCCAGCCGAAGTACTGCGCGGCGGCGTACGCGGCGGAGAGCCCGGTCTCCAACGCGGCGCCGAAGGTGACCGCGAAGAACGCCAGCGCCGCGATCGCCAGGCCGACCCCACCGAAGGCCAGGACGACCGGGTGCGCGACCTGGCCGAGGTCGGAGACCGTCAGCCCGGCGGGGCGCAGCACGACGGTCGCGGTGGCGATCAGCGACAGCGCGAGGAAACCGCCGACCGGGAAGCCGACCAGCACGCTGAACCGGGCGTCGGCCAGGTCGGCGGCGCTCCACCGTTCCTCCACCCCACCCGAGGAGAAGAAGAACACCTCGTACGGGCTGACGGTGGAGGCGAACAGCGCCACCGCGACGAACCAGTACGCCCCCCAGCCCTGCCCGCCGTCGTCGATGCGCACCGCGCTGCGCCCGAGTTCCGCCCAGTCCGTCGGCAGCCAGAACAGCGCCACGGCGAAGACCACCAGGGCCAGCCCGGCGAGTCCGAACACCCGCTCCATCACCGGGAAGCGCATCCGCCACAGCACCAGCCAGACCGCCGCCCCGGCCACCGGCACCCAGATCAGGTACGGCACTCCGCTGACCAGTTGCAGCGCCAGCGCCACCCCACCCAGCTCGGCGGCGAGTGTGATCACCGTGACCAGGTACGACGCGACCAGGTTGAGCAGCGCCATGCGTGCCCCGAGGCGCTCGCGGACCAGGTCGAACACCGCCCGACCGGTCACCGCCGCGATCCGTCCGGCCATCTCGGCGTACGCGCAGATGGCCACCACACCGAGCAGCAGCACCCAGGTGTGCGCCATGCCGAACCGGGCACCGGCCTGCCCGGCGGCGACGAGGTCGCCGATGTCGACGAAGCCGCCGACGGCGGAGAGGATGCCGAGCGTGGCGGCGAGGAGTTTCTTCACGTCGACGGGGGCGCGGGCTCGGTCATCGACGCGACGATATCGCCACCTAAGCCGCTATCTACCGCAAAGCCGGCATTGTCCGGTGCCGGTGTCCCGCCACATCGGCGCTGCGGAGCCCAGTCGACGCGGCGTCCGACGACGCGGGCAGCTGTCCGCGTGCCGCAGTTGACGCAGATGGCCCGGTTCGATGCGGCATGGGCGGTGCCGCCCCCGCTCCGGGTCAGCTGTCGGCGTAGAGGTTCTGCAGGCGAACCTGGCCGCGGGCGACCAGCCGGCCGTCGGAGTCGTTGATCTCCACCTGCCACAGCTGCTGGCTACGCCCCCGATGCAACGGGGTACCCACGGCGGTCAGCTCGCCGTCGCGGACGGCCCGCAGGAAGTCGGTCTGGTTCGACACGCCGACCACCCGGCCACGCGCACCCAACCAGAGGCCACCGCCCACGCTGGCCGCCGTCTCCACCACCGAGCAGTAGACCCCGCCGTGCTGGATGCCGTACGGCTGGTGCAGCTCCGGCCGTACCCGCCAGCGGACCGTCACCCGGTCACCGCTGGCCTCGCCGAACTCCAGGCCGAGCAGGGCGAAGAAACCACCCGAGAACTCGGGAATCTCCATCACGACCTCCTCGATCTCGGCGCCGTCAGCCTACCGAGGGCGGGCCGGCGCGAACCCGATAGGCCCGGCACCGGTGCATGGGGGAGAATCGGTGACCGTGACCGACAGCAACCTCCCGCTGGCCCGGCGGGACTCTCTCACCGACGACCTGCGGTGGCGCGGCCTGATCCAGGACTCCACCGACCCCGACGAGCTGCGGGCGCTGCTCGACGGCCCGGCCGCCCCGTTCTACGTGGGCTTCGACCCGACCGCGCCCAGCCTGCACGTCGGCCATCTGATGCAGGTCACCACGGCCCGCCGCCTGCAACTCGCCGGGCACCGCCCGCTGCTGCTCGTCGGCGGGGCGACCGGGCAGATCGGCGACCCCAAGGAGAGCGCCGAGCGCACCCTCAACCCGCCCGAGGTGGTCGCCGGCTGGGTGCGGCGCATCCGCGACCAACTCGCGCCGTTCGTGTCGTACACCGGCGACAACGCGGCCCAGCTGGTCAACAACCTGGACTGGACCGGCGAGATGTCGGTGGTCGAGTTCCTCCGCGACGTGGGCAAGCACTTCCCGGTCAACAAGATGCTGGCGCGGGAGGTGGTCCGCGCCCGGCTGGAGAGCGGGATCAGCTTCACCGAGTTCAGCTACCAGCTGTTGCAGGCCAACGACTTCTTCGAGCTGCACCGCCGGCACGGCTGTCGCCTCCAGTTCGGCGGCTCCGACCAGTGGGGCAACATCACCGCCGGCGTCGACTACGTACGCCGTCGCGGCCTCGGCCCCGTGCAGGGCTTCACCACCCCCTTGGTGACCAAGTCGGACGGCTCCAAGTTCGGCAAGACCGAGGGTGGTGCGGTCTGGCTCGATCCGGAGATGACCAGCCCGTACGCCTTCTACCAGTTCTGGATCAACGTCGACGACCGGGACGTCGGGCGTTACCTGCGCTACTTCAGCTTCCGGTCCCGCGACGAACTGGAGGCGCTGGAGAAGGAGACGGCGGAGCGCCCGGCGGGTCGGGCCGCCCAGCGCGCACTCGCCGAGGAACTCACCACCCTGGTGCACGGCGAGCGGGAGATGGCCCAGGTGGTGGCGGCGAGCCAGGCGCTGTTCGGCCGGGGTTCGCTGGCCGAACTGTCGCCGGTGACCCTGCGCGCGGCGCTCTCCGAGGCCGGCCTGGTACGCCTCGGAGAGCTGCCGGAGGTGGCCGCTCTGCTCAAGGAGTCCGGCCTGGTGCCGAGCATGAAGGAGGCTCGCCGGGTGATCGCCGAGGGTGGTGCCTACGTCAACAACAACCGGGTGACCGAGGCCGACGCCGTGCTGAGCGCCGACGACCTGCTGTACGGGCGGTACCTGGTGCTACGCCGGGGCAAGCGGTCGTTCGCCGGGGTCGAGGTGGACGGCGGCTGACCTGCCGGTCGAGGAGTGTGACGGGGAACGCGCCCGGCGGATTTGACGATCAAACCGCCGGGCGCGTAACTTTCTCTCTGTCAGCGCGGAACGGACGAAACAGGTCGAAAGATCTGAGGCCGGAGCGCAGTCGATCTCCCCGGTTCGAGTGGGTACGTCCCGCCGGCATCGGGGCCGGGTGGTGCCCCTACATCCGCTGCGAGGCGGATTTGGCGAGGCGGAACCGACCGGGTAAGGTTGACGATCGGCAGGGCGCCAGGCGCGCTAGCGGGAGACCGCAGCGGCTGGTCTGCCAAAGTCACGACAGAAGCGGCGAAAGCCGGTTCGATCGTGGTGCCCGGAAATGGGTTGAAGCGTGACAAAGCGGTGCGAGCCGGTTTGACACGGTAGAAACCACCG
>NZ_QXEC01000011.1 GCF_003583405.1 Micromonospora radicis | reverse complement strand
GTGAACGGGTGGGGGGGGGGGCGGGAGGGGGGGGGGGGGGGGTGTGGGGGGGGGGGGGGGGGGCGGGGGAGGGGGGGGGGGGGGGCGGGGGGGTGGGGGGGGGGGGGGGGCGGGGGGAGGGGGGGGGGGGGGGGGGGGGGGTGGGGGGGGCGGGGGGGGCGGGTCGGGGTGGCCGGGGTGGTCGGGGTGGCTGGGGTGGCGGTCGGGGTGGCTGGGGTGGCGGTCGGGTCGGCGGTCGGGGTTGCGGTCGGGGTGGTCGGGGTGGCGGGCCACGCCGGGTGGTTACGCGACGCCGGTGGCCGGGCATGTCTCAGGGCGGCGACACCGAACCGAGGGAGGGGCCATGGCCTCGCAGAATGCTTCCCATCCGGGTGGGCGCGGTCCCGAGCGGCCGACCGGGCCCGGGTATCCCCGAGCGGACCAGCCGACCGCGGCCACGGATGCGGACGAGCGGCGTTCGGGTGGCGCGGTGTCGGTCGGGTCGACGGCCGGCGGGCAGGGGCCGGGCGAGGACGCCTCGGCCGAGGCGGCCACGCCCGACGGTGCGCGGCCGGGCGAAGACGCTCCTGATCGACCTGCCGCGCTGAGCCGGGGCGAGTGGGTGGCGGCGCTGCGCCGCACGATGCGGGAGTTCAGCGCGGACCGGTTGACCGACTGGGCCGCGGCGCTCACCTACTACGGCGTACTGTCGATCTTTCCGGGTCTGCTGGTCCTGGTGTCGCTGCTCGGCCTGCTCGGACCGACCGCGACCCAGGGGGTCCGGGACACCGTCGGGCAGGCGGTGCCGGAACAGAACATCCGTCAGATCATCGAGGCCGCCCTCGACCAGGCCCAGCAGAACGGGGGGCTGGCCGGGCTGGCCGCGATCGTCGGTCTGCTGGCGGCCTTCTGGTCGGCCTCCGGGTACGTGGCGGCCTTCATGCGCGCCTCGAACACGATCTACGACGTGCCCGAGGGGCGGCCGATCTGGAAGACCCTGCCGACCCGGGTCGGGGTGACCGCGGTGATCGGGGTGTTGCTGCTGGCCAGCGCCGTGATCGTGGTCTTCACCGGTCGGTTCGCCGAGCACGTCGGTTCGGCGCTGGGCGTCGGCAGTACGGCGGTGACGGTGTGGGACATCGCCAAGTGGCCGGTGCTACTGGTCCTGGTCAGTCTGATGTTCGCGATCCTGTACTGGGCGTCACCGAACGCGCGGCAGGGTGGCTTCCGCTGGGTGAGCCCGGGCGGTCTGCTGGCGGTGCTGCTGTGGCTGTTGGTCTCCGGTGCCTTCGCGCTCTACGTGGCCAACTTCGGCTCCTACAACAAGACCTACGGGGCGCTCGCCGGCGTCATCGTCTTCCTGGTCTGGCTCTGGTTGAGCAACGTCGCGATCCTGCTCGGCGCCGAGTTCGACGCCGAGTTGGCGCGCGGCCGGGCGATCGCCGGCGGGCTGCGCCCGGTCGACCGGGAGCCGTACGTCGAACTGCGCGACGATCGCAAACTGCGTACGGAGGGTGACCCTCCGGGTAGATCCTGACCTCTCGGCCGGCGTTGGAGCCACCAGTCCGGTAGCTTTTGTTAGATCAAGCAAAAGTTGGCGTTGATTCGTTCTAAGGTCTGGACAACGCGCACCGAAGCCTCCTACTGTGTCGGGCACCACACGTCGACGTTTCATCGATGTGAACGAGCCCCGGTGGAGAGGTGAGCTGTGCACACCGCCGACCCCCTGCATGTGCGGTTGTTGCGGTTGCTCCGCGACGAGGGCGCGCTGTCCCGGGCCGAGCTGGCCGACCGCCTGCAGATGCCCCGCCCCCGGCTGCTGACCGAGCTGGAACGGCTGGTCACCCTCGGCTACGTCGCCGAGGCCGGCAAGGCGGCCTCGCGCGGCGGCCGACGCTCCACCCTGGTCGAGCTGAACCCGCAGCTGCGGTTCGCCGCCGTCGACCTGGGCGCCAGCTCCATCGACGTCGAGGTGGTCAACGGCCGGCTGGAACCGGTCGCCGCGTACGCCGAGCCGGCCGACATCCGCACCGGGCCCAAGGCCACCCTGCAACGGGTCAACGAGCTGCTGCACAAGGCCAAGGTGGACGGCGTGTACGGGCGGCTGGACGCCGTCGGCGTCGGCGTACCCGGCCCGGTCAGCTTCCGCGACGGGGTGCCCGTCTCCCCGCCGATCATGCCCGGCTGGGACCGGTTCCCCGTGCGTGAGCTGCTCTCCCGGGAGCACGGCTGCCCGGCCGTGGTCGACAACGATGTCAACATCATGGCCATCGGCGAGCGGCACGGCGGGGTCGCCCACTCGGTCGACGACTTCCTCTTCGTCAAGATCGGCACCGGCATCGGGTGCGGCATCTACCTCAGCGGCGAGGTCTACCGGGGCACCGACGGCTGCGCCGGGGACATCGGCCACATCCAGGTCGACCCGCACGGCCCGGTCTGCTCGTGCGGCAACGCCGGCTGCCTGGAGGCGCTGTTCAGCGGTGCCGCGCTGGCCAAGGACGCCACCGCCGCGGCCCGGGCCGGCGCCTCACCCGCGCTGGCCGAACGGCTCGCCGCCAACGGCGCCGTGACCGCCCTGGACGTCGCCGCCGGTGCCGTCGAGGGGGACGTGACCTGCATCCAGCTCATCCGCGAGGGCGGCCGACGGGTCGGCGGCGTCCTCGCCGGACTGGTCAGCTTCACCAACCCCTCGATGATCGTGATCGGCGGTGGCCTGGCCCAGCTCGGGCACGTCCTGCTCGCCGAGATCCGCAGCGTCGTCTACCGCCGCTCGCTGCCGCTGGCCACCGGGAACCTTCCGGTGGTGCTCTCCGAGCTGGGTCCACGGGCCGGCGTCGCCGGTGCCGCCGTGCTCGCCAGCGACCTCGCCTTCGGGGAGGCGGCGTGACCGGCTGTCAGTCAACGGATCGTCAACGCACGCAGTGGAGTGGAGGGCCGGCATGAGCGAGACCGGACGTCCCCTGGTCGAGGCACCCGCCGGCACCGTCGCCGGCGAGGTGGTGCTGCGGCTGTCCGACGTGGTGAAGACCTTTCCCGGCGTACGCGCGCTGGACGGCGTGCAGCTGGAGGTCCGCGCGGGTGAGGTGCACTGCCTGCTCGGGCAGAACGGCGCCGGAAAGTCCACCCTGATCAAGGTGCTCGCCGGGGTGCACCGGCCCGACTCTGGGCTGGTGCAGTGGCGGGGCGAACCGGTGAACTTCGCCAACCCGCAGGCCGCGATGCGCGCCGGGATCGCCACCATCTACCAGGAACTCGACCTGGTCGAGGATCTCTCGGTGGCGGAGAACACCTTCCTCGGCCACGAGCCGCGCAGCCTCGGCTTCATCCGTCGCGGCCAGATGGCCCGCCGTACCCGGCAGATCCTCGGTCGGCTCGGCCACGCCGAGATCCCGCCGAGCCGGATGGTCCGGGCGCTGCCGGCGGCCGGCAAGCAGGTGGTCAGCATGGCCCGGGCGCTCTCCCACGAGGCCCGACTGATCATCATGGACGAGCCGAGCGCGGTGCTCGCCCACGACGAGGTCGGCAACCTCTTCCGGATCATCCGGGAGCTGACCGCGCAGGGCATCGCGGTCATCTACATCTCGCACCGGCTGGAGGAGATCCGCGAGATCGGCGACCGGGTGACCGTACTCAAGGACGGCCGGACCACCGCCGCGAACCTGCCGGCCCGCGACACCCCGACCCGGGACCTGGTCTCCCGGATGACCGGCCGCACCATCGAGTACGTCTTCCCGGACCGTCCCGCCGACACCGGCGCGGGCGAGGAACTGCTCGAAGTGGCGGGGCTGAGCCGGTCCGGCGAGTTCGCCGACGTGTCGCTCAGCGTCCGGGCCGGCGAGATCGTCGGCATCGCCGGGCTGGTCGGCTCCGGCCGCTCCGAGGTGCTGGAGACCATCTACGGGGCGCGTCGAGCCGAGGCGGGCACCGTCCGGATGGCTGGCAGGACGCTGCCGCCCGGCAGCGTCGGTGCGGCCGTACGCGCCGGCATGGGCATGGCCCCCGAGGAGCGCAAGAGCCAGGCGCTGCTGCTCGGCGAACCCATCTACCGCAACGTCACGCTCGCCACGTTCGCCCGCTACGCCCGGCTCGGGTTCACCGACGTCGGGAAGGAACGGGCCGAGGCGGACCGGATCGCCGAGAGCCTGGAGATGCGCCCCCGCGACGTCAGCCGGCCGGTGCGCACCCTCTCCGGCGGCAACCAGCAGAAGGTGGTGGTCGGGCGCTGGCTGCTCGGCGGCACCCGCCTGCTGCTGCTGGACGAACCCACCCGGGGCGTGGACGTGGGTGCCCGGGCCGAGCTGTACCAGGTGATCCGGGATCTCGCCGCACAGGGCGTCGGGGTGCTGCTGGTCTCCAGCGAGGTGCCCGAGGTGCTCGGCCTGGCCGACCGGGTCCTGGTGATGCGGGAAGGGCGGGTCGTGCGGACCGCCCCCGCCGACGAACTCGACGAACCCACCGTGCTCGACCTCGTGATGGCGGGGTCCCTGATGGAAGGCGCAGCGGCATGACCGATAGTCCGCCCACGACCAAGCTGCCCGCGCAGTCACCGCCGGTGGACCCGGCCGAGACCGAGGCGGCCGGACACCGGGCCGCGGCCGCGCCGGCCGGCGCCGGCCGGCTCTCCTGGTGGCACGGCGACGGCGGTGAGGGCGCCAAGCGCAACCTCGCCCTGATCGGGGTGCTGCTGGTGCTCTTCGTGATCGGCGCGGCCACCCGCTCCGACCTCTACGCCAACCCCGACTGGGTCTGGGCGAACATGCTCAGCATCCTCAAGCTCGCCTCGGTGGTCGGGGTGGTCACCGTCGGGATGACCTTCGTCATCATCGGCGGCGGCATCGACCTGTCGGTCGGCGCGATCGTCGCGCTGGCCGGAGTCTGGTGCACCACGGTCGCCACGCAGAGCTTCGGCGCGGGTGGCATGATCTTCACCGCGATCGTCGTCGGGATCGCGGTCGGCCTGGTCAACGGCGCGCTCATCGCGTACGGGCGACTGGTGCCGTTCATCGCCACGCTGGCCATGCTGGTGGCCGCCCGGGGACTGGCCGCCGAGATCTCCGACAAGCAGACCCAGATCTCGCAGAGCAGCGTGATCAACGGCATCGCCAGCAACGACCTGCTCGGCATCCCGCTGCTGGTCTACATCCTGGCCCTGGTGGTCGCCGGTGGTTGGGTGCTGCTCAACCGCACCACCTTCGGCCGGCGTACGGTCGCCGTCGGCGGCAACCCGGAGGCCGCCCGGCTGGCCGGTATCAACGTCAAGCGGCACACCCTCCTGCTCTACGCGCTCTCCGGGCTGTGCTGCGGTATCGCCGCCATCATGCTCACCGCCCAGGCCACCTCGGCCCAGGCGGCGATGGCGAACCTCTACGAGCTGGACGCGATCGCCGCCGTGATCATCGGTGGCACGCTGCTCAGCGGCGGGCGGGGCACCATCATCGGTTCCCTGCTCGGTGTGATCATCTTCGCCACCATCACCAACCTCTTCGCCATCAACGGCCTCTCCACGGAGGCACAGAACATGGTCAAGGGCGGCATCATCGTCGCCGCCGTCCTGATCCAGCAGATCCAGTTCGGCAGCCTGTCCCAGTTCTTCCGCCGCAACCGGATGACCACCAGCTGAAGTCCCCTTTCCACCAGGCCACCAGCGGACTCGACGGTGGCCGGGCCGAGCACACCCAGAATCCCTCTCCACCACTGATAACCAGGAGGTCGTCATGACCCAGCACAGTCGCCGCCGGCTGCTCTTCGGCGGGGCGGCCATCGGCACCGGCGTACTGCTCGCCGCCTGCACCAGCAACGAGCAGCAGACGCCGACCGAGGCGCAGACCAAGGCGGCCGACGGCGGTGGCAACGCCGAGCCCGGCAAGCAGGTGACCATCGGCTTCTCCGCACCGGCCGCCGACCACGGCTGGATCGCCGCGATCACCAACAACGCCAAGGCGCAGGCCGGGGCGTACTCCGACGTGGAGTTCAAGACCGTCGAGGCGGGCGCGGACGCGGCCGCCCAGCGGGCGGCGCTGTCCACGCTGATCTCGCAGAAGCCCGACGTGATCGTGCTGCTGCCGCACGACGGCAAGGAACTCAACTCGTTCGGCCTGGAGGCGATGCAGGCCGGCATCCCGGTGGTCAACCTGGACCGGGCCTTCCCGGACGCCAAGGCGTACCGGTTGCAGATCAAGGGCGACAACTACGGCATGGGCGTCGCCGCGGCCACCTTCATCGTCGAGCAGCTCAAGGCCAAGGGCGTCAGCAACCCGGTGATCGCCGAGATCGCCGGTATCGACTCGCTGGAGCTGACCCAGGAGCGCACCCAGGGCTTCAACGACACCCTGGCCCAGCACGGTTTCAAGGTGGCCAACCGGCGGGCGGCGGAGTTCACCGTCGACTCCGGCCAGCGGGAGGCCAGCCAGCTGCTCCAGGCCCTGCCGAAGATCGACGCGATCTGGAACCACGACGACGACCAGGGCATCGGCGTGCTGGCCGCGTTCAGCCAGGCCAACCGCAGCGAGTTCTTCATGGTCGGCGGCGCCGGCTCGAAGAAGGCGATGGAGGACATCCAGGCGGACAACACGGTGCTCAAGGCCACGGTGACCTACAGCCCGTCGATGGCCTCCTCGGCGATCTCCCTGGCCCGCCTGATCGGCCAGGACCGGGGCATGTCCGACCTGGTGGAGCTCCAGGTGCCCAAGGAGATCGTGCTCGCCTCCGAAACGATCACCAAGGAGAACGCGAGCAACTACCTCAAGCTCGGGTTCTGACACAACCGGGGGGAGACCCAACCTTGTCCACGACAGAGAACGAACTGCGGGTCGGCATGGTCGGCTACGCGTTCATGGGCGCCGCGCACTCACAGGCGTGGCGCACCGTGAACCGGGTGTACGACCTGCCGGCGCGGGCCCGGATGGTGGCCGTCTGCGGCCGGGACGCCGGGAAGGTGGCCGAGGCCGCCGACCGGCTCGGCTGGGAGGAGCACACGACGGACTGGCGGGAGCTGGTCAACCGGCCGGATATCGACATCGTCGACATCTGCACACCGGGTGACAGCCATGCCGAGATCGCCCTGGCCGCGTTGGCCGCCGGCAAGCACGTGCTGTGCGAGAAGCCGCTGGCCAACACGGTCGCCGAGGCCAGGGAGATGGCCGCCGCGGCGGCCACCGCCCGGGCCGGTGGGGCGCTCTCGATGTGCGGGTTCAACTATCGGCGGGTACCCGCGGTGGCGTTGATGCGCCAGCTGGTCGCCGACGGGCGGCTCGGCGAGATCCGGCACGTCCGGGCCAGCTACCTGCAGGACTGGATCGTGGACCCGCAGTTCCCGCTGGTCTGGCGGCTGCGCAAGGAGGTGTCGGGTTCGGGAGCGCTGGGTGACATCGGTGCGCACATCATCGACCTCACCCAGTACGTCACCGGGCAGCAGATCACCGGCGTCAGCGCGGTGACCGAGACCTTCGTCAAGGAACGCCCGCTGCCCACCGAGTCCAGTGGACTTGCCGCACAGGCCGACGGCGCCACCGCCACCGGCCCGGTGACCGTCGACGACGCGGCGGTCTTCGTGGCCCGGCTCGACGGCGGAGCCCTCGGCACGTACGAGGCGACGCGGTTCGCCACCGGGCGCAAGAACGCCCTCCGTGTAGAGATCAACGGGTCGCTGGGCACCCTCGCCTTCGACCTGGAGCGGCTCAACGAGCTGGAGTACTACGACGCGACGCGGCCCGTCGCCGAGCAGGGCTTCAGCCGGATCCTGGTGACCGAGAGCGAGCACCCGTACCTGTCGGCCTGGTGGCCGCCGGGCCACATCATCGGGTACGAGCACTCCTTCACCCACCAGATGCGCGACTTCATCGAGGCGGTGGCGACCGGGGCCGACCCGAGTCCGTCCTTCGCCGAGGCGTTGCAGGTGCAGCTGGTGCTGGACGCGGTGGTCCAGTCGGCCGAGCTGGGTTCCTCGTGGACCAAGGTGGAGCCGGCCCTTACGGCGGTCACCGCCGCCTGAGCCACCTCCGGTGCCGACCGGCGAGGGCCGGCCGCGGTTGCGCCCCGCGGCCGGAACGGGTCGACACCGAAGGTTGTGCCCCGGGCCCGGCGGCCCGACGGCACGAGCAACGCGGTTCCTCCGGCGTGGTCGGACCGGGATTCCCCGGCCGCGCCGGAGGGCCGCCACCCGGCGACCTGCGGGCCGCCACCCGGCGACCTGCGGGCCGCCACCCGTCCCGGGAACGCCCGGGGCGGCACCCACCAGACGTCGTCCGGTCGTCCGCGCTGCCTTGCGGCCGGCCGGATGCGGGGGAGGCAGGGGTGCGACGCCGACCGCCCCTGCCTGCCAGCCCCGTCCGTCCGTACCGCTCCGGATCACCGGACCGGCGGCGCCGCCGCCGACGTCGGCGCCGGCCCGGTGAGCTTGCACCGGAGCGGACGGCGGGCGGGGCGCAACACCCCCCGAACAGTCGGATCGACCGGGAAGGAGCGCCATGCGTACGGGTGTCTGGCTGGTGGGGGCGCGTGGCTCGGTCGCGACCACCAGCATCGTCGGAGCGCTCGCCCTGCGGGCCGGGCTCACCGGGCCCACCGGCTGCGTCACCGAGCTGCCCGCCGTGCGCGGCGCCGCCCTGCCGGCCTTCGCCGACCTGGTCTTCGGCGGGCACGACGTGGTCACCACCCCGCTGGCCAAACGCGCCGAGGCGCTCGCCGCCGCCGGGGTGCTGCCCGCCCGGCTGGTCGCCGCGCTGACCGAGGAACTGGCCGTGGTCGAGCAGGAGCTGCGTCCGGCCCCCACCGGGGGCAGCCAGGCCGACCGGGCCGCCACGCTGCTGCACGACCTCACCGGATTCCGCGAACGGCACGGCCTGTCCCGGGTCGTCGTGGTCAACGTCGCCGCCACCGAACCGGTCCCCGACCCGCACCCGGCACACGCCGACCCGGCCGCGCTGCGGACCGCGCTGGGCGGCCCGGACGAGGTGCTGCCGCCCAGCTCGCTGTACGCGTACGCGGCGGTCACGGCGGGCTGCCCGTACGTCGACTTCACCCCGTCGACCGGGCTGCGGCTGCCGGCCCTGACCGCGCTGGCCGACGCCCACCGGGTGCCGTACGCCGGACACGACGGCAAGACCGGGGAGACCCTGCTCAAGTCGGTGCTGGCGCCGATGTTCGCGATGCGCAACCTGCGGGTGCGCTCCTGGTCCGGCACCAATCTGCTCGGCGGCGGCGACGGCGCCACCCTGGCCGAACCGGCCGCCAACGCCGCCAAGGTACGCAGCAAGCAGCGGGTGCTCGGCGAGACGCTGGGCTACCTGCCGCAGGGCGACACCCGCATCGACTACGTCGAGGAACTGGGCGACTTCAAGACCGCCTGGGATCTGGTCACCTTCGCCGGGTTCCTCGGCACCGGGATGCGGCTGGAGTTCACCTGGCACGGCTGCGACTCGGCGTTGGCCGCCCCGCTCGTGCTCGACCTGGCCCGGCTCACCGCCGCCGCGCACGCCGCCGGCCGTACCGGGCCGCTGACCGAACTCGCCTTCTTCTTCAAGGATCCGCTCGGCGCCGGCACGCACGCCCTGGCCGACCAGTGGACCCGGCTGTGCGAGTTCGCCCGACACCTGCACGTCGGAGGCAGCGATGATCCGCGCGGCTGATCTCGCCGAGCTGGTCCGCGCCCCGGCCGCGCTCTCGGTACCCGGTGACGTGGTCGCCGGTGCCGCCGCGGCGGGCGCGCTCGGCCCGCGTACGCCCGCGCTGGCCGGCGCGTCGGTCCTGCTCTACTGGGCCGGTATGGCCGCCAACGACTGGGCCGACCGCGAGTTGGACGCCGTCGAACGTCCCGAGCGGCCGATCCCCAGCGGTCGGGTCGGTCCCGGCCTCGCGGTCGGTCTCGCCGCCGGTCTGACCGCCGCGGGCGTCGGTCTCGCCGCCGCCGCCGGAGGCCGCCGGGCCGCCGCCGTCGCGCTGCCGCTGGCCGCGGCCGTCTGGGGGTACGACCTGGCGGCCAAGAACACCGCCGCCGGACCGGTCGTGATGGCCGCCTGCCGGGGGCTGGACGTGCTGCTCGGCGCCGCCAACGGCCGCCCGGTCCGGGCGCTGCCGGCGGCGCTGACCGTCGCCGCGCACACCTGGACCGTCACCGAACTGTCCCGCCGCGAGGTCAGCGGCGCCGACCGGGCGCTGCCGACGCGTACCCTCGCCGGCACCGCCCTGGTCGCCGCGAGCGCCGCGCTCCCGCCCCGGACACCCCGGCGAAGCGCCGGCACCGCCGGTGGTGGGGCACGGACCCGTAGGGAAGCCGTCGGCCCGGTCACCCGGCCGGGAGCCGGCCGCCGGGTCGCCGCCACCGTGGCGGCGGCGCTGCCGGCCGTCCTCTCCGCCTGGTACGCCGCCCGCTACGGCGGTGCCCAGGCCCGGGTGCTGGCCCGGCCCGACGCCGGTCGGGTCCGGTCGGCGGTCGGCGCCGGCATCACCGGCCTGCCGGCGTTGCAGGGCGCGTTGACCGCCCGCGCCGGTGCCGGCCTGCTCGGGCTGGCGGTGGCCGCGGCGGCCCCCCTGGGCCGGCGGCTGGCCCGGAAGGTGTCCCCGACATGACCGCCGCCGCCACCTCCGTGAGCCCCGGTGCGGGCCCGGACGGAAGCCTCGGTGCGAGTCAGGACGCGAGCCCCGGCGGTCTGCGGTTCGGCTACGGCACCAACGGGTTCGCCAACCATCGCCTCGACGACGCTCTCGCGGTGATCGCCGACCTCGGGTACGCCGGTGTCGCGCTCACCCTCGACCACGACCACCTCGACCCGTTCGCGCCGGAGCTGGTCCGCCGGGTCGACGCCGTGGCGCGCCGGCTGGCGGCGCTCGACCTGGCGGTGGTGATCGAGACCGGCGCCCGGTACCTGCTCGACCCGTGGCACAAGCACGCTCCGACGCTGCTGCACGACGAACCCGCCCGCCGGGTGGAGTTCCTGCGCCGCGCGGTGGCGATCGGCGCGGATCTCGGCGCCGAGGCGGTCTCCTTCTGGGCCGGTGTCCGGCCCGAGACGGTGCCGCCGGCACTGGCCTGGGAGCGCCTGGTGGCCGGCTGCGCCACGGTGGTCGACGCGGCCGCCGTGGCCGGGGTGACGCTGGGCTTCGAACCCGAACCGGGCATGCTGGTCGAGGACATCGCCGACTGGCGCCGCCTGTACGCCGCCCTCGACGAGCCGGAGAGCCTGGGCATCACCCTCGACATCGGACACTGCCGCTGCCTGGAACCGTGGCCGGTGCCGCAGTGCGTACGCGAGGTCGCCGCGCACCTGGTCAACGTGCAGATCGACGACATGCGGCGGGGCGTGCACGAGCACCTGGAGTTCGGCACCGGCGAGATCGACTTCCCGCCGGTGCTGGCCGCGCTGCGCGAGGTCGGCTACCGGGGGCTGGTCGCCGTCGAGTTGCCCCGCCACTCGCACGCCGCCCCCACCGTCGCCGCCCACTCGCTGAACTTCCTGCACGCGGCGGCTGGCACCCGACCGCCCGACCGGCGCCCGGACACCGGCCCGGACACCGGCCCGGACACCGGCACCGTTTCGCCCGGCCGGCGCCCGGACGCCGGCACCGTTTCGCCGCAACGGCGGCATCAAGACCGATCTGATCACGCCGTTTCGCCCCAACGGTGTCGAGCGGACGAGGAGGTGCGGAGATGACCCCGGACGAGCTGCGGGCCGCCCTGCGCGGCGTACCCGACCCGGACTGGCTGGCGGCGGCACTGCACGCGGTGGCGGCGGAGCCGACCACGATCGCGCGGTACTTCCCGGCCGTCGGGCGCCGCTGCGGTCGGGCCGACCTGCCCGACCTGCCCGGCTGGACTGCCGACGAGGCGGCTCGCGCGCTACTGCTGGCCAGCCTGCCGGCCGGGCACGCCGAGCAGGCCGAGACGCTCTACCGCACCGGGGACGCCGCCGAGCGACGGGGCGTGCTCAAGGCGTTGCCGCTGCTGCCGATCGGCGCGGCCGGGGTGCCGCTGCTGCACGACGCGCTGCGTACCAACGACACCCGGCTGGTCGCGGCCGCACTCGGCCCGTACGCCAGGCATCTGGACCCGCCCGCCTGGCGGCAGGCCGTGCTCAAGTGCGTCTTCACCGGCGTGCCGCTGGCGGCGGTGGCCGACCTCGACACCCGCGCCGACGGGGAACTGGCGGCGATGCTCGCCGGGCTCGCCGCCGAGCGGCAGGCGGCCGGCCGGAGCATGCCCGAAGACGCCACCGCGCTGCTGGACCGGCTGACCGCCGCCAGCCGATCGCACCACAGGGAGGCGTGATGCGCATCTTCGACCCGCACATCCACATGACGTCCCGCACCACCGACGACTACGAGCGGATGGCCGCCGCGGGCGTGCGGGCGGTGGTCGAGCCGGCGTTCTGGCTGGGCCAGCCGCGCACCAGCGTCGCCTCGTTCACCGACTACTTCGACTCCCTGGTCGGCTGGGAACCGTTCCGGGCCGGGCAGTTCGGGGTACGTCACCACGCCACCGTCGCCCTCAACCCCAAGGAGGCCAACGACCCACGCTGCCGGCCGGTGCTCGACGTACTGCCCCGCTACCTGGAGAAGGACGCCGTGGTGGCGGTCGGCGAGATCGGGTACGACTCGATGACGCCCGAGGAGGACGCCGCCTTCGCCGCCCAGCTCGCCCTGGCCGTGGCGCACGACCTGCCGGCGATGGTGCACACCCCGCACCGGGACAAGGCCCGGGGCGTCGACCGCAGCCTCGCCGTGATCGCCGAGTCGGGCATCGAGCCGGGTCGGGTGGTGCTCGACCACCTCAACGAGGTGACCGTGCGGCAGGTCCGGGACACCGGCTGCTGGCTCGGCTTCTCCATCTACCCGGACACCAAGATGTCCCCGCCCCGGATGGTCGAGCTGCTCAAGGCGTACGGCACCGAGCGGATGCTGGTCAACTCGGCCGCCGACTGGGGTCGTTCGGATCCGCTGCTGACCCGGGCCACCGGCGAGGCGATGCTCGCCGCCGGGTTCACCGACGACGACGTGGACCGGGTGCTCTGGCGCAACCCGGTGGAGTTCTACGGCCAGTCCGGACGGCTGGACCTCGACGACACCGACGCCGCGGCGGCCACCTTCGCCGGCAACTCGATCCTTCGCGGCGGCAGCTGATGCGGCTGCGGCACGCCGGTGGACGCACCGTCCACCTCGGCTACTGCACCAACGTGCACCCCGCCGAGGATCTCGCCGGCATCCTCGCCCAGCTCGACCGCTTCGCGGTGCCGGTCCGCGAGACGCTCGGCGGCGACCTGCTCGGGCTCGGCCTGTGGCTGGCCGCCCCGGTCGCCGCCGAACTGGCCGCCGACGCCGCCGCCCGCCGCCGGCTGCGCACCGAGCTGACCGTACGCGGCCTGGAGGTGGTCACCCTCAACGGCTTCCCGTACGCCGCCTTCCAGGCGCCGGTGGTCAAGGGCGCGGTGTACCACCCCGACTGGACCACGCCGCAGCGCCTGCGGTACACCCTGGACCTGGCCCGGGTCCTCGCCGACCTGCTGCCCGACGACGCCGCCCGCGGGTCGATCTCGACCCTGCCGCTGGCCTGGCGCACGCCCTGGGACACCGACCGGGCCGAGGCCGCCCGCCGCCGCCTCGACCAGCTGGCCGCCGGGCTGGCCGACGTCGAGCGCGACACCGGCCGGGCGGTGCGGGTCGGCTTCGAACCGGAGCCCGGCTGCGTGGTGGAGAGCAGCGCCCAGGCGGTCGCCGCGCTGTCCGCCGTGGACACCGGGCGGCTCGGCGTCTGCCTGGACCTGGCCCACCTCGCCTGCGCCTGGGAGGAACCGGCCACCGCCCTCGACCGCCTCGCCACCGCCGGCCTGCCGGTGGTGAAGGTGCAGGTGTCCGCCGCCCTGACGGCGGCCGATCCGGCCGGTGACGCGGCCGCGCTGCGCCGCTGGGTCGAACCGCGCTTCCTGCACCAGACCCGCACCGCCGACTGCGCCGCCGCCGGCCACGACCCGGCCGGTCCGGGCTGGGCGGCCGACGACCTCGACGACGCCCTGGCCGCCGGGCTGCCCGGCCCGTGGCGGGTGCACTACCACGTGCCGCTGCACGCCCCACCCGAGCCGCCGCTGGGCTCGACCCTGCCGGTACTGCGCACCGCGCTGGCCGCGCTCTTCACCGGTGCCGACGCCGGCTGCGACCACCTCGACGTCGAGACGTACACCTGGGGGGTGTTGCCGGCGGCGCGGCGCCCCGGCACCGACGCGGAGCTGGCCGCCGGGATCGCCGCCGAGCTGGCCTTCGCCCGCGACGAACTGGTCGCCCTCGGGCTGACCTCGACCGAACCGGCGGTGATCCCGTGAGCGCGCGGAGTGAGCCGGTGTTGCGAGCCCCGCAGTCGCGAGCAAAGGCGGAACTAGGATGAGTCGGAAACTTCTGGTGCTGGACGTGGTGGGGCTGACCCCGCGCCTGCTGGCCCACATGCCGCGGCTGCGGGCGGTGGCCGACACCGGGTTCCGCGCCGAACTGGGTACGGTGCTGCCGGCGGTGACCTGCTCGGTGCAGTCGACCTTCCTCACCGGTGCGCTGCCCGCCGAGCACGGGATCGTCGGCAACGGCTGGTACTTCCGGGACCTCGGCGAGGTGCTGCTGTGGCGGCAGCACAACGCGCTGGTCGGCGGGGAGAAGCTGTGGCAGGCCGCCCGGCGGGTCCGGCCGGACTACACGGTGGCCAACGTCTGCTGGTGGTACGCGATGGGTGCGGACGTGAACTGGACGGTCACGCCGCGCCCGGTCTACTACGCCGACGGCCGCAAGGAGCCGGACTGCTACACCGACCCGCCGGAGCTGCACGACGCGCTGACCGACCGGTTGGGCACCTTCCCGCTGTTCACCTACTGGGGGCCGGGGGCGGGGCTGCCGTCGTCACGGTGGATCTGCCGGGCCGCCGAGCAGATCCTCGCCGAACAGGCACCGGATCTGACCCTGGTCTACGTACCGCACCTGGACTACGACCTGCAGCGGTTCGGCGCGTCCTCGTCGCGGGCCGCCGCCGCGGCGGCCGAGTTGGACGGGGTGCTCGCCCCGCTGCTGGCCGCCGCGCAGGCCCGGGACACGACGGTGGTGGTGCTCTCCGAGTACGGCATCACCGACGTCTCCCGGCCGGTGGACGTCAACCGGCTGCTGCGCGCCGAGGGGCTGCTGCGGGTGCACACCCAGGCCGGCATGGAGTACCTCGATCCGTGGACGTCGCGGGCCTTCGCGGTCGCCGACCACCAGATCGCCCACGTCTACGTCCGCGACCCGGCGGACGTCCCGGCGGTGGCGAAGCTCTGCGCCGGGCTGCCCGGGGTGGCCGAGGTGCTCGACGCCGACGGCAAGGCGGCACACGGGTTGGACCACGAGCGCGCCGGTGAGCTGGTGCTGGTGGCCGAACCGGATGCCTGGTTCACCTACTACTACTGGCTCGACGACGCCCGTGCGCCGGACTTCGCCCGGCTGGTCGAGATCCACCGCAAACCCGGCTACGACCCGGCGGAGCTCCTGTTCGACCCGGCCGCACCGGGGGCGGCGAAGCGGCGGGCCGGGGTTGCGTTGGCCCGTAAGAAGCTGGGCCTGCGGTACCTGATGAGCGTGGTCGGGTTGGACGCCGGGGCGCGGGCGGTGCGGGGTTCGCACGGGCGGTTGCCGGCCGACCCGGCCGACGGGCCGGTGCTGCTCTGCTCCGACCCTTCGGTGGCCCGGGAGCGGTTCGCCGCCACGGAGGTGAAGGGGCTGCTGCTGGAGCTGGCCGGGTTGGTGCGGTCGTGACCGTCACGGTGGCGCCGACCGGCGCGGACGAGCTGCGGGCCCGGTTCGACGCGGAGTTGACCGCGTTCCTCGACCGGCAGGATCCGGACTGGCCGGACGGGGCGCCGCGCGGGGTCTTCACCACGCTGCACCGGTTCGTGCTGGCCGGCGGCAAGCGGCTGCGGCCGCTGTTCTGCTACTGGGGTTGGCGCGGTGCCGGTGCGCCGGACGGCCGCCCGATCGTGGTGGCCGCCGCCGCGTTGGAGCTGTTCCACGCGTTCGCGTTGATCCACGACGACATCCTCGACGGCAGCGACCGGCGCCGGGGCGAGCCGTCGGTGCACCGGATCTTCGCCGACCTGCACACCCGGTCCTCCTGGCGGGGCGACCCGGAGGCGTACGGGCGCAACACCGCGCTGCTCTGCGGCGACCTCTGCGCCGCCTGGTCGGACCAGATGTTCCACGAGTGCGGGCTGGCCGCGGAGGCGGTGCACCGGGGGTACGCGGTCTTCTCACTGATGCGTACCGAGGTGATCGCGGGGGAGTACCTCGACCTGGTCTCCGGGGTGGGTGGCGGTTCGGTGGCCAGTGCGCTCACCGTGATCCGGATGAAGGCGGCCCGCTACACGGTCACCCGGCCGTTGCAGATCGGCGCCACGTTGGCCGGGGCGGCGCCGGAGCTGGTCGCCGCGCTGGCCGAGTTCGGCGACCCGCTGGGCGACGCCTTCCAGCTCCGCGACGACGTGCTCGGGGTCTTCGGTGATCCGGCGGTGACCGGCAAGTCCATCCTGGACGATCTGCGCGAGGGCAAGCCGACGGTGATGATGGCGTTGGCCCGCGACGCGGCCGACCGGACGCAGAGCGCCCGGCTGCGGGAGCTGTTCGGCAATCCCGACCTCGACGCGGCGGGTGCGGCCGAACTGCGCGAGATCATCGTCGGTACCGGTGCGCGGGCCCAGATCGAACAGATGATCAAGGTGCGTACCGATGCCGCCCTGGCCGCGCTGGACCGGACCGCGGTGACCCGGGAGGGCCGTGCCGCGCTGACCGCGCTGGCCGCCCAGGCCATCGACCGCCAGCGATGATCTGACGTCGCGCCGTGGGCGGCCTTCCCAACTTCTGATCAGAAAGACGAAAGTCCATGCCTCTCTGGCGGAAGGTATGGACACATCGAAGTATGGCACTTAGTGTCGTGGCTAGTACCAGATTGTTTCGTCGAGGTGAACCGGCGGCGCGGTAACCCTCCGACCTCCCCCACCACACCGCGCGGCCCGGCACCCCGGCCATCGGCCGCGCGACGCATCCCCGCTACGGGATCCGGCGCGACGGCGCGCGCCCCCCTGGCATTCCTCGTCAGGAAGGGACCACCCCCAATGTCCACAATGGACAAAACCCGTCCACCCGCACGGTGGTTGGCCACCGCCTCGGCGCTGCTCCTGGCCGCCACGGTCGGCGCGGTCGCCCTCGGTGCCGGACCGACCTCGCTCGGCGGCCCGACCCCGGCGCAGGCCCACCCCATCGTCGCCACCGACTTCCAGCAGGTCACCCTCGCCAAGGGGGTCGCCGAGGTCGGCGAGCCGATGACCCTCGCGGTGCTACCGGACCGCTCGGTCCTGCACACCGCCCGCAACGGCACCGTCCGCCGCACCGACGCGGCCGGCAACACCTCCGTGATCGGCAACATCCCGGTCTACACGCACGACGAAGACGGCATGCAGGGCATCGGGGTAGACCCGAACTTCGCCAGCAACCGGCACATCTTCCTCTACTACGCGCCGCCGCTGACCACCCCCGGCGGCGACGCGCCCGCCACCGGCACCAACTGGTCGTCCTGGCAGGGCGTGAACCGGCTCTCCCGGTTCACCCTGAACGCCGACTTCACCATCAACCAGGCCAGCAAGGTCGACATCCTGGACGTCGCCGCCGACCGCGGCATCTGCTGCCACGCCGGCGGTGACATCGACTTCGACGCGGCCGGCAACCTGTACCTGTCCACCGGCGACGACACCAACCCCTTCGACTCCGCCGGCTACTCGCCGATCGACGAGCGGACCAACCGCAACCCGGCGTACGACGCGCAGCGCAGCGCTGCCAACACCAACGACCTGCGCGGCAAGATCCTCCGGATCAAGGTCAACGCCAACGGGACGTACTCGATCCCGGCCGGCAACCTCTTCGCCCCCGGTACGGCCCGCACCCGCCCGGAGATCTACGCCATGGGCCTGCGCAACCCGTTCCGGATGAGCGTCGACAAGCCCACCGGCGTCATCTACGTCGGCGACTACGGCCCGGACGCCGGCTCCACCACCGGCCGCGGCCCCAGCGGCCAGGTGGAGTTCAACCGGATCACCGAGCCCGGCTTCTACGGCTGGCCGTACTGCACCGGCACCAACACGGCCAACGAGACGTACGCCGAGTGGGACTTCGCCAGCAGCAGCGCCGGACCGAAGTACAACTGCACCGGCGGCGCCACCAACAACTCGTTCCGCAACACCGGCCTGACCACCCTGCCGCCGGCCAAGCCCGCCTGGATCCGGTACGCCGGTGACGCGGGCAGCCCGCCGGAGTTCGGCAGCGGCTCCGAGTCGCCGATGGCCGGCCCGGTCTACCGGTACGACGCCGCCCTGAACTCGGCGACCAAGTGGCCGCAGAGCTTCGACGGGCAGTTCTTCGCCGGTGAGTTCGGCCGGGGCTGGATCAAGCCGATCCACGTCAACTCCAACGGATCGATCGCCGGCATCGACGGCTCCTTCCCGTGGAACGGCAGGCAGGTCATGGACATGGCCTTCGGCCCGGAGGGCTCGCTCTACGTGCTGGACTACGGCACCGGCTTCTACAACGGCGACGCCAACTCCGCCCTGTACCGCTACGACTACGTCGGCGGCGGCAACCGGGCACCGACCGCGGTGGCCTCGGCGAACCGGACCTCGGGCGTCGCCCCGTTGACGGTGAACTTCTCCTCGGCCGGCTCGTCGGACCCGGAGGGTGGGACGCTGACCTACTCGTGGGCGTTCGGTGACGGCACCACCTCGACGGCGGCGAACCCGACCAAGACGTACACGGCCAACGGCAACTACACCGCCACCCTGACCGTACGCGACCCGCAGGGCGCCACCGGCACGGCGAGCGTACGCATCGGTGTCGGCAACACCGCGCCGACGGTCACCATCAACAGCCCCGGCAACGGCCAGCTGTTCAGCTTCGGCGACACCGTGCCGTTCAGCATCACGGTGACCGACCCGGAGGACGGCACCATCGACTGCACCAAGGTCAAGATGACCTACGTGCTGGGCCACGACAACCACGGCCACCAGATCACCTCGCAGAACGGCTGCACCGGCTCGATCACCATCCCGGTCGACGGCGAACACGACTACGCCGCGAACATCTTCGGGATCTTCGACGCCGAGTACACCGACGCGGGCGGCCTGACCACCCACACCCAGCACACCCTCCAACCGCGTAGCCGGCAGGCCGAGCACTACAAGAGCGCCTCGGGCGTCGACCTGTTCGTCAAGACCGCGGCCGAGGGCGGCCGGACCGTCGGCAACATCAACAACGGTGACTGGATCGCGTTCGAGCCGTACCGGCTGGGCAACGTCACCTCGTTCAGCGCCCGGGTCTCCTCGGGCGGTGCCGGCGGCACCCTCCAGGTACGGGCCGGCTCGGCCACCGGCACCGTGCTCGGCTCGGCGACCGTCCCGGTCACCGGCTCCTGGGAGACCTTCACCACGGTCACCGGCAGCATCACCAACCCGCCCACCGGCACCACCACGCTGTACCTGACCTTCGCCGGCTCGGGCACCGGCCACCTCTACGACCTGGACGCGTTCGCCTTCACCACCGGCACCGGTGGTGGTGGTACGGGGCAGATCACGGGTCTGGGGGGTAAGTGTCTGGATGTGCGTAACGGTGCGACGGCGGATGGTACGCAGATTCAGATCTGGGCGTGTAATGGTGGTGCGGCGCAGACGTGGTCGGTGACGCCGAATTCGACGATCCGGGCGTTGGGTAAGTGTCTGGATGTGAATGGTGGTGCGTCGGCGGACGGTACGAAGATTCAGTTGTGGGCGTGTAATGGTTCGGCGGCGCAGAACTGGTCGGCGCAGTCGAACGGGACGTTGCGTAATCCGCAGACGGGTAAGTGTCTGGATGTGTCGAACAACAGTTCGGCGGATGGCCAGGCGGTGCATCTGTGGACCTGTCACACCAACGCGAATCAGCGCTGGGTGCTTCCGTAGGTAGGAAAGGGCCCCCGGTCGACGCCCCGCGTGTTACCGGGGGCCCCTCTTGACACGACGATCGTTTGGGAGAGCGACAATGCGCAGACTCCTCCGACCCGTTCTCGGCGCGGCCACCGTTGCCCTCGCCGTCCTCGCCGGTACCACCGCGGCCACTCCGGCCAGCGCCGCCGACGCCCCGTACGACGTGCTGGTCTTCTCCAAGACCGCCGGCTTCCGGCACGACTCCATCGCGGTCGGCACCCAGGCCATCCGAGACCTGGGCGCGGCGAACAGCTTCACCGTCACCGCCACCGAGGACGCCGCCGCGTTCACCACCGGCAACCTCGCCCAGTACGAGGCGGTGGTCTTCCTCAACACCACCGGTGACGTGCTCAACGCCACCCAGCAGACCGCCTTCGAGTCGTACATCAACGCAGGCGGCGGATTCGTCGGCGTGCACGCCGCCGCCGACACCGAGTACGGCTGGTCCTTCTACGGCAACCTGGTCGGGGCGTACTTCCGCTCGCACCCGGCCATCCAGCAGGCCACCGTGCGGGTGGAGAACCGGGCCCACGCGGCCACCGCCCACCTGCCGCAGAACTGGGTCCGCACCGACGAGTGGTACGACTTCCAGGCCAGCCCACGCGCCGGTGCCCGGGTACTGGCCACCCTGGACGAGTCGACGTACTCGGGTGGGGTGATGGGTGCCGACCACCCGATCGCCTGGTGCAAGACCGTCAACGCGGGCCGGTCCTTCTACACCGGCGGCGGCCACACCCAGGCGTCGTACGCCGAGCCGGCGTTCCGGGCGCACCTGCTCGGCGGCATCCGGTACGCGGCCGGCCGTACCAAGGCCGACTGCCGCGCGGAGACCGGCTACACCGCCCTCTACAACGGCTCCACCACGGGCTGGTCCCAGGCCGGGCCGGGCAGCTTCACCAACTCGGACGCCACCCTCAGCTCGGTCGGCGGGATGGGCCTGTACTGGTACAGCGCGAAGCAGTTCACCAACTACTCGCTCAAGCTGGACTGGCGGATCCCCGGGGACGACAACTCGGGGGTGTTCATCGGCTTCCCGCCGTCGAGCGACCCGAACTCGGCCATCAACAACGGCTACGAGGTGCAGATCGACCCCACCGACACGGCCGACCGGACCACCGGCGCGATCTACGGCTTCAAGGCCGCCGACCTGCCCGCCCGGGACGCGGCGCTGAACCCGCCGGGGGAGTGGAACACCTACGAACTGCTGGTCGAGGGGGAGCGGCTGCAGGTCTTCCTGAACGGCTCGAAGATCAACGACTTCACCAACACCGACCCGGTGCGCTCCCTCGCCGGCCACATCGGCATCCAGAACCACGGTACGGGTGACGACGTGTCGTTCCGCAACATCCGGATCAAGGAGTTGGGCGGCAGCAACCCGCCGACCGGGGGCAACACCACCGTGCAGGCCGAGAGCTACAACTCGGCCAGCGGCGTGACCGTGGTCAGCAAGACCGGGGTCAACGGCGGACAGGTGCTGGGCTACATCGAGCCCGGCGACTGGGCGGCGTACAACAACCTCGACCTGACCGGCGTCACCTCGTTCCGGGCCCGGGTCGCCTCCGGCGGACCCGGCGGCACCATCCAGGTACGCACCGGCTCGACCACCGGCACCGTACTCGGCTCGGTGGCGGTGCCGAACACCGGCGGCTGGAACAACTTCACCAACGTCACCACCGCCCTGAGCAACGTCCCGTCCGGCACCCGCAACGTGTACCTGACCTTCACCGGCTCGGGCACGGGGCTGTTCGACATCGACGACTTCACCCTGGTCCGCGGCACCGGTGGTGGTGGTACGGGGCAGATCACGGGTCTGGGGGGTAAGTGTCTGGATGTGCGTAACGGTGCGACGGCGGATGGTACGCAGATTCAGATCTGGGCGTGTAATGGTGGTGCGGCGCAGACGTGGTCGGTGACGCCGAATTCGACGATCCGGGCGTTGGGTAAGTGTCTGGATGTGAATGGTGGTGCGTCGGCGGACGGTACGAAGATTCAGTTGTGGGCGTGTAATGGTTCGGCGGCGCAGAACTGGTCGGCGCAGTCGAACGGGACGTTGCGTAATCCGCAGACGGGTAAGTGTCTGGATGTGTCGAACAACAGTTCGGTGGATGGCCAGGCGGTGCATCTGTGGACCTGTCACACCAACGCGAATCAGCGCTGGGTGCTTCCGTAGGTAGGAAAGGGCCCCCGGTCGACCGCCGGGGGCCCTTCTCGGCACGCACGCCACACGAGCGGCCTCGCCGCGTCGGGGCCTTTTGCCCCGCGCCGCAGCGGCCTAGAGTGAAGGCGGCGACCGCGAGGTGGCCGGTGAGCCGACGGGAGGCGCAACCCGTCGGCCCCAGGCACGACCGTGCCCACCGGATCACCGTCGAGGCCGTCGCGTCCGGTCATCCCTCGCCCCGGTCCCGCACGTACGGAATCCCCATCACGACAGGGGAAAAGGACAGATGGCGCGACCGATCACGCTGTTCACCGGCCAGTGGGCCGACCTTCCGTTCGACGAGGTGTGCCGGCTCGCCGCCGAGTGGGGCTACGACGGCCTGGAGATCGCCTGCTGGGGCGACCACTTCGAGGTCGACAAGGCGCTGGCCGACGACTCGTACGTCGACCGCAAGCGGGAGACGCTGGCCAAGCACAACCTCCAGGTCTTCACGATCTCCAACCACCTGGTCGGCCAGGCGGTCTGCGACCACCCGATCGACGAGCGGCACCAGGACATCCTGCCCGCCCGCATCTGGGGCGACGGCGAACCCGAGGGGGTACGCCAGCGGGCCGCCGAGGAGATCAAGGACACCGCTCGCGCGGCGGCCAAGCTCGGCGTCAACACCGTCGTCGGCTTCACCGGCTCGTCGATCTGGCACACCCTGGCGATGTTCCCGCCGGTGCCGCCGTCGATGATCGAGCGCGGGTACCAGGACTTCGCCGACCGGTGGAACCCGATCCTGGACGTCTTCGACGAGGTGGGGGTGCGCTTCGCCCACGAGGTGCACCCCAGTGAGATCGCCTACGACTACTACACCACCAAGCGGACCCTGGAGGCGATCGGGCACCGGCCCGCGTTCGGGCTCAACTGGGACCCGTCGCACTTCGTCTGGCAGGAGCTGGACCCGGTGAACTTCATCTTCGACTTCGCCGACCGCATCTACCACGTCGACTGCAAGGACGCCAAGGTGCGTACCGGCGACGGCAGGCGCGGCCGGCTCGCCTCCCACCTGCCCTGGGCGGACCTGCGCCGCGGTTGGGACTTCGTCTCGACCGGGCACGGCGACGTGCCCTGGGAGGACTCGTTCCGGGCGTTGAACGCGATCGGCTACGACGGGCCGATCTCGATCGAGTGGGAGGACGCCGGGATGGATCGACTGGTCGGCGCCCCCGAGGCGCTGCAGTTCGTCCGCCGGCTCGCCTTCGACGCCCCGTCGGCCGCCTTCGACGCGGCGTTCAGCAGCAAGGACTGACCGGTTCCGGCGGGGGTACGCGCTGCCCCCGCCGGATCCACCGGCTCAGCCCGCGGTGAAGACGTGTTCGCTGGCCAGCCGGGCCGCGCCCACCAGCCCGGCCCGGTCGGCCAGGTCGGACAGGACGACCGGCATGGTGCCGGTGGCCAGCGGCGCCGACCGGCGGTAGACCACGCCACGGATCTCGGAGAGCAGGATGTGGCCGAGCCCGTCCGGTGCCCCGCCGATCACCACGATGCCCGGGTTGAAGAAGCTGACCAGGCCGACCAGCACCCGGCCGAGTCGGCGGGCCGCGTCGCGGACCAGCGCCTGTACGGCCGGATCACCGGCGGTCGCCGCCTCGGCGATGTCCGCCACGGTGAGCGTGCCGACCTCGGCCAGCCGGCCGGCCAACGCCGCGGACCGGCCCGACCGGGCGGCCGTCTGCGCCGCCCGGACCAACCCGGCGTCGCCGCAGTACGCCTCGAGGCAGCCGGACTCGCCGCACGCGCAGATCGGACCGTCCTCGCCCAGCGGCAGGTGCGCGATGTCACCCGCGCTGCTGGTGGCACCCCGGTAGAGCGAGCCGCTGAGCACCAGCCCGCAGCCGATGGCCGTGCCGAGCTTCAGGTAGAGGAAGTCGTCGAAGGTGCGGCCGATGCCGGCGTGCTGCTCGCCGAGCGCCAGCACGTTCGCGTCGTTGTCGACAAGCGTCGGGCAGCCCAGCTCGGTGGCGAACGCGTCCCGGACGGGGAATCGCTGCCAGCCGGGGAGCACGGCCGGTGCGACAGAGGTGCCGCCGTCGACCGGCCCGGGTAGCGCGACGCCGACCCCGGTGAACTCCGCGACGCCGAGTTCGGCGCGCAGCTTGTCGAGCAGCTCGACGGCGCGGGCGATCACCGGCTCCGGTCCGCCCCGCACGTCCACCGGCTCGCCGGCCTCGGCCAGCACGTTCAGTTCACCGTCGGTGACCGCCACGCCGAGCCGTTGCGCCGAGACGACGACGCTGGCGAACCGCACCCCGCCCGCGAGCCGCAGCAGCGACGACCGGCGCCCACCTCGGGAGGCCGCCGGCCCGGCGGTCTCGACCAGCCCGCGCGCGACGAGCCGGTCCAGCTCGGTGGTGAGCGTCGAACGGGACAACCCCAGCAGGTCACCCAGTTCCACCCGGGACCGGGGACCGTCGTCGCGTAGCAACCGGACCAGCCGCGCCTGTTGCGGATTCTCCGGACGGACGAGCGTCATCACCATCACCTCCCCGGCAAAGTCTTCCATCCCGGTGTTTCAAGCCTGTGGCGAGCGGGGCCGCATCCGTTCACCGGATGCGGCCCCCCCAGGTGGGGAGACGGTCACCCCGGGCGGTGCCGGCGAGGCGGCGGTGGCCGCCTCGCCGACCCGGTCGACGATCTCCCTCAGGTCGAGTCCGTCAGCCCCGCAGACCCGACATGTGCTGGTAGCTCACCTCGGCGAAACGCAGCGAGCGGCCCGGGTCGGCGGTGCCGCCGGGCGCGTTGTCCTGCTCCCACATCGGGTTGTGGTAACCCTTCGCGCCCATGTTCGCGAAGAAGTTGCCGTAGTCGATGTCGCCCTGGCCGAGCGGCACCATCTCGTAACCGTTGGTGACGTTCGGGTTGAGCGCGCCGTCCTTGGCGTGGAACAGCGGGAACCGCATGGTCCGGGTCGCCACCGTGGCCAACGGGTCGAAGATGTTGGTCTGCGGGTTCCCGTCCGGGTCGGTGTAGGTGTGCCACCGGTGCTGGGCCACGTGCGCCCAGTAGATGTCCATCTCGAAGAAGACCTTGTCCGCCTCGGTCAGGTTGAAGAAGTGCTCCAGCTTGCGGATTCCCGAGGACCGGGTCGGCCGGCCGAGCCCGTCCAGCGGCCCGCTGTCGAGCAGGAAGTTGTACGCCGCGTCGTGGTTGTGCGTGTACAGCTTCAGCCCGCGGGCGGCGGCCATCTGGCCGAACAGGTTCCACCGGTCGGCGGCGGCGTCCCAGTCGGCCTTGTAGTTGCTGTTCGTCGGGTCGCTGCCGGTACCGATGTGCTTCATGCCGAGGATCTCGGCGGTGTCCAGGGTCCGCTCGAAGGCGGCGATGGTGTCCGGGGTGACCGATCCGGGAATCGAGGCGTGCGAGCCGTTGGCCCGCAGACCGTTGTCGTCCAGGACCTTGCGGATCTCGTCGGGGGTGATCTGTCGGCCCAGGATCCCGGTGTTCTGGTTGTAGCCGGCGAACTCGACCTCCTTGTAGCCGATCTCGGCGAGCCGGGCGAGTACCCGCTCGAAGCCGTACGGCACCCCGCTGGCGTCCGGGGCGGCGCTGATCCGGTCCCGGACGCTGAACAGGATGATGCCCCGCTTGCCGGGCGGTACGAGCACGCCGTTGCCGTTGCCCTTGCTGTTGGCGGCGGCCGCCGAGCCGAACCCGGCGGCACCGACGGCCGCCGCGCCGGCGACCCCGGCGAAGGCGCCGAGTATCCGGCGCCGGCTCATGCCGTGCTGACTGTCGTTCATCTCCTACTGCCTTTCGATGGGTGGTGGGTGGCCGGGGCCGCCGCACGGCGGCCCCGGCCGGTGGTGGTTACGGGGTCAGGCCGATGCCCTGGCCGTTGAACTGGACCCAGTTGAGGTTGCCGAAGCCGCTGGCCGGGCCCCCCGGTACGGTCCGGAACACCAGGTAGAGCCGGAACGTGTCACCGGGGTCGGTGATCGGCACGGTGGTGTTGGTGAAGGCGTTGTTGCCGGTCGTCGCGTTGACCGTGGCGGTGCCCAGCAGCGGTCCGGTCGGCGAGTCCCGGCGGTACTCGACGGCGAACCGCGGCTGCCCGGCGGTGGCCGCGCTGCCGCCGGAGGTACGCAGGGTGACCGAATCCATGTTCTTCAGGTTCACCGTGCCGTTGATCGCGATCCAGTCACCCGGGTCGAGGCTGCCGCGTTGTTGTCCGCCGCCGACGTCGGCGCTGTTGCCGACGGTGGTCCCGGACTGGTCCCGGGCGAACTCCACCTGTTGCAGCTTGTCCTGGATCACCTGTTGACCGATGGTGGTCAGGGCGGGTTGCCCGTTGGCGCCGTTGTCGGTGTACGACGCGCTGATCACGCCGTAGATGTAGCCACCGTGCCCGGCGTCGTCGGGATCCGTGGGCAGTACGCCGGAGCAGCCGAAGGCGTTCGCCCCGCCGTGCCCGTGGTCGTCGTGGCCGAGTACGAAGGTCACCTCGACCCGGCCGCAGTCGATCGGGCCGTCCTCCGGGTCGGTGACCGTCACCGACCAGGGAATGTCGTCACCCCAGTTGAAGAAGCCACCCTCGATCGGCACGTCCACCCTTACCGTCGGCGCGGTGTTGCCGACGGTGATGGTGGTGTTCGCCGAGGCGCTCTTGCCGCTGGAGTCGGTGACCGTCAGGCGCGCGGTGTAGACCCCGTTGGCGGCGTAGGTGAACGACGGGTTCGGGTCGACGGAGTCGACGATTCCGTCGCCGTTGAGGTCCCAGGCGAAGGAGATGGAGTCGGCCGGATCCGGGTCGCGCGACCCCTCACTGGAGAAGGCCACCGTCAGCGGCGCGAGTCCGTTGGTCGGGGTGGCGTTCAGCACCGCCGTCGGCGCCCGCAGGCCCTTGACGTAGCTGAACTTCACCATCGCCGCGTCCGGGTTGATGTTGAAGAATCCGTCGCCGTACGTCAGCAGGTAGAAGTTGCCGTCCGGCCCCCACATCATGTCCATCGGGTTGTCGCAGAGGAACGGTCGGGCCGGTGTGACCGGGCCGCCTCCGCAGCTCAACAGGTCGTTGATCTTCAGGATCTCGCCCTGCGAGTCGAGCCGGATCTCCCGTAGGTAGTCCCGGGTGAACTCACCGAAGAAGATCGCGCCGTCGTAGTACGCGGGGAACTTCGTCTCCGACCTCAGCTCCGGGTCGTAGTCGTACTTCGCCGCGCCGTGCGGTCCGACGCCGCCGGTACCCAGCTCCGGGAAGAGCACCGGGCAGGCCTGGGTCGGGGTGGACAGGTACGCCTGCGCACACGGGGTCGGGGCGTTGAACGAGTACCACAGTTCCGACTTCTCCACCGGCGGCAGGTCGACCAGGCCGGTGTTGTGCCGGGAGGTGTTCTTCGGCGCCGCGCAGTCGAACGGCGCGATCGGCGAGATGGGGCTGGTGGTCCAGTTCATCTCGAAGTACGGCAGGTCCGGCTGCACGCACATCGGCCAGCCGTAGTTGGCCGGCTTGTCGACCACCATCATCCGCCCGGTGCCCTCGGGGCCCCGCCCCACCGCCGCGTCGCGCGAGTCGGGGGAGTAGTCGGTGATGTAGGCGACGTCGTTCTTGTCGAGGGTGATCCGGAACGGGTTGCGCAGACCCATGGCGTAGATCTCCGGCCGGGTCTTGTCGGCCGGGTACTGCGCTGCCGGGAACAGGTTGCCCTCCGGGACGGTGTAGCTGCCGTCCGGCTGGACGGTGATCCGCAGGATCTTGCCCCGCAGGTCGTTGGTGTTGGCCGAGGCGCGCCGGGCGTCCGCGAACGGTGCCTGGTAGACACCGGTGGCGCTGACCGAGTCGTTGTGCGGGGAGAAACCGCCCGCACCGCCCGCGCTGGCCGGGGTGTCGTCCCCGGTGACCAGCCACAGGTTGTTCTCCGAGTCGAAGGCGATGTCGCCGGCCACGTGGCAGCAGGCGCCCCGGTCCACCGGCACCTGCATGATCTTCTGCTCGGTGGCCAGGTCGAGCGAGGGGTTCTCGCCGTCGACGAACTTGAACCGGGACAGCTGGAAGTAGCCGTTCCAGACGTCCCAGGCGTTCGGGTCGGTGCTGGTGGTGGGTGCGGCGCCGGTCGGGGTGTCCAGCAGCGGCGCGTAGAACAGGTAGACCCACTTGTTGGTGGCGAAGTCCCGGTCGATCGCCGGGCCGTACATCCCGTCCTCGCTGTGGGTGTAGACCGGGATCTGGGCCAGCACCGTGGTGCGGTTGCCGTCCGGCTCGTGCAGCCGTACGCCGCCGCGCCGGTCGGTCTGGATGACCCGCCCGTCGGGCAGCACGTCGAAGCCGATCGGCTCGTTGACGTTGGGCTGCGCCCCGATGACCGTCATCTGGTAGTTGGCCAGCACCGTCGCGCCGCAGTCGCCGTCGGTGACGCCGGCCGCCCACTGGATCGCGCCGCCCAGGTGCGCCCGCAGGTCCGCGCCGCGGAAGCTCTCCGGGGTGGCGCCGAGTCCGGTGTAGAACGACCGTCCGCCCTGGTAGTCCTTGCACCAGGTGATCGGGTGGTCGAAGCCCATGGTGCCGCCGTCGTACGTCTTCTCGTCCACCGTCGCCAGGACGTGCGAGACGCCCCGGACGTTGGCCGCGAAGTTGTACCACCGGTCGGTGGTGGTCCACCGCTCGGGCAGCGTCGCCGAGGCGGGGTGGACCCGGTCGGCCACGGTCACCGTGGCGGCGCCGGCCGCCGTGGGTGCGCCGACGGCACGGGTGCCGAGGACGTTGTCCAGGAAGGTCCAGCCCGGCTGCGCCTCGATCGCCGAGTGCACGCCGACGAACCCGCCACCGCCGCGGTAGTACGCCTCGAACGCCGTCCGTTGGGCGTCGTCGAGCACGTCACCGGAGGTGTTCAGGAACACCACGGCCCGGAACTGCTTGAGATGCGGCTCCCGGAACTTGCGGGCGTCGTCGGTGACGTCCACGGTGAACCGACGGTCCTTGCCGAGTTGCCGGATCGCCTCCACCCCGGCGGCGGTGGCGGGGTGGGTGCCCTGGGCCGACCGGGTGAAGACGAGAACCTTGTACTGGATGCCGTTGTTGCCCGGCGCCGCGTCGCTCGCCACCGGCGCGGCCTGCGCGGGGGCGCTCTGCGGGGTGCCGGTCGCGACCAGTGTCGCGCCGACGAGGGTGAGGAGACTCAGATAGGTAAGGGCCCTGCGGCCCAGCGGTCTGCGCATCGAACCTCGCTCTGATCGGTCAGGTCCGCCCCGGCGTCGGTGAGAACGCCGAGGTGGTGGGGGGTTACCAACGAACCTGGCCAGGTCTAACGAGGACGATATTTGCGACTGACATCAAAGAGAAGGGGTGGGCGGCAGAAGTTTCAGCTATCCGGGCCGTACTTTCGCTCAATTCCGGCGAAAGTTGCCCACGGGGCCGCCTCTGACGCCCATGACGTGCGCGGACAGCGGTCGGGCCCGACCGCCATGGCTGGCGATCGGGCCCGACGTGGGTCCGCTAGAGGTTGGTGCCGTTCGCGCCCGAGCCGGACGGCTTGTTGCGGGGGGTGGTCGACGTCGAGCTGGTCGAGCCCGACGAGCCGGCGCCGGACTTGGCGCCCGCCGTGGCCGGCGTGCCGGCGAAGGTGTCGTCGGCGGGGGTGAGCCCCGACCTGCCGTCGTGCTGGCCCAGCTTCTCGCCCAGCTTGGAGTGGCCGAGCTTGTCCTTGCCCTCGTGGTACAGCCGGGTCGCCTGGGCCTGCGCCACCCCGGCCGCCTCCTGGACGGTCGGGTGGTCGAGCACCTTGCGGCCCCGGACCACCAGCTCCTCGTACTTCTCCCGGCCGGCACGGGCGCCCAGGACGAACCCTGCAGCCAGCCCGCCAAGGAACATGATCTTTCCGCGCATGGCGGCTCCTCTCGTACCTGACGCGCCGTCGGCCCGCCCTCGGCTCGGTGGGCGGGACTGACCAGTTCGCGCCTGCGTCCTGTCGTCGGCAGCTAACTACCCATCCTGCTCTCCGCTCATACCTCCTTGGGTCGTGATGGGGATTTGTCCCAGATAAATCCGATCGCGTGGGCCGCCGGCCGGCGCGGTAACCCCCTGGACCAAGACCCCCCGGAATCCTGTACTCTTGTGCCGTCGCACGGCGCGGAATGATCCGCCCCGGGCGGTGCCACGGTCCCCCGTAGCTCAATTGGCAGAGCAGCCGGCTGTTAACCGGCAGGTTTTTGGTTCGAGTCCAAACGGGGGAGCTTCCACCTCGTCGACGCCCACCGGCCAGCCGGTGGGCGTTCGCCGTTGTCCATGGTTCGTCCCCGCCAGCTTCCTCACCCCGGACGGCAGGACCACCGTCCGGTACGCCGACTGCCATCTCCTGCTCGCCTGGCCGGACGGCGCCCGGCAACTCATCGGCCCCGACGCGATCGTGCTGCACGTCGAACCGACCCTGTTCGACGTCACCCCCGCCGCGACACGGCTGATCGACGCCGCCGTACCGGCCGACCGGCAGATCACCCTGCCACCCCGCGACCCGGACGAGATCCCCCGACCACGCGCCGTACGCGAACTCCACGAGTACCTGGCCCGCCCGAAGCGCCCCTGGTGCAGCCGCTGCTGATGGTGCTCAGCGGCTGCGCCACCCTCGCCGTCGGCAGCTTCACCCTGTTGCTCGTACTCGCCATGTTCGTCGACCCGACCGTGGAGGACTGGATGTGGGGTGTGATCGCGGCCGGTTGCGTGCTCACTGTTATCCTCTCGTTGCCCATCGTGCTGCTGACGCGAGGGCGACGCCGGTGACGAGAAGCCGTTGACGCTGGCCGGTGAACGACCGGGCGGGATAAGATCCGCCCCGGTACCGGGGCGGTAGCTCAGCCGGTTAGAGCAGGGGACTCATAATCCCTCGGTCGCGGGTTCGAGCCCCGCCCGCCCCACCAGGTAAAACGCTAGATCCGCGATCTTCCCGTGGTGCTACTCGTGGTGCGAGCGCTACGGTCGGCCCTATGGCGACGGCGAACGGGCGCGCGAAGCGCCAGCGCGGCGAGATGCTTGCCCGCGGTGCTCTCGGCGGCCCGGTCTACGCCGTGCTGATGTGTCGCTCCGAATCACCTACATGCTCGGCTGGACGCTCAGACAGGCGACAGGTGCTAGATGCACTGAACCCTGTATGGAAGTATTGGCGGTCGGAGCAGCACCGGGGGAGAAGGAGGCGAGATGCGTGATAGCGATATTCGTCAGGCGCTAACGGCTCGTCTTGCCTCGAAGTATCACTCGGATCCCGACACTTATATTCGGCACGAGTTGGGCCTTTGTGCTGGCCGAACCAGGGTAGATGTGGCAGTCATCAACGGCCACATCTCCGGTTTCGAGATTAAGAGCGATGAAGACAAATTGAGTCGGCTAGGAATGCAGGCCGAGTTGTATAGTAGGGTGCTCGACCGGGCCTCGCTGGTGACGACCGATCGCTATCTGGACCAAGCTTCAGAGATGGTTCCCTCGTGGTGGGGTGTCTGGCTCGCCGCTCCTGGTAAGCGTGCAGTCCGGATTCGGAACGTCCGCCGCGGCAGCCGCAACCCCTGTCCTAATCCATTCTCTGTGGCGCAGTTGCTTTGGCGGGACGAAGCAATGGCTTTACTGAGAGAGCGCGGCAACCACGGCGGCTTGTCGAAGGCGCCGAGATGGTTCGTCTGGGAGCGCCTCGCCGAGACTCTGGAGTTGGGGGAGTTGCAGGCGGAGGTGCGGCGTGTGCTTAGGACGCGGGAGAACTGGCCAACTCGTTTATGACGTGTGCGAGGTGATGAGAGGTTCCCCACGCTCGCCACTGCGTTGCGCTCCCTGGCCCCGGCTGACGTCTGGCGCACCGCGCGAGTTCGCTGTCGCCCCACGAGAAGTTTGATCCTTCGGCCGGCCAATGGTCGGAGGCGACTAGGGTCTTGCACAGGTCATAGAAACTGTCGTTTCCGCCCGTCTCGTTACGGGCCCAACGGTAGATCCACCAGTGGTCGCTCGTGGTGTACCTGAGGCTGGGAATGGGACCGCGGGGTACAGGTCCTTGCATCTCTGGGTGTGCTATGGCGTAGTCGCCAAAATCTGGGCCGCGATCGGCTAGTCGCTTCCAGAGCTCCCAATCCCATCTCGCTAGGGGTGTTGCTTCGTTGCGAGGGACGTTTGTGATGGCGGACGGCATGGCGCCTGATGCAACCACGATGGATGCCCATTCTTGATTTCCCAGCGAGTCAAGCACGTTCCTGGCGATCTGCTCAGCTCGGCTGACGTCTCTTTCGGATGATACATCGGCCATGTCCACTACTAGGTGGCATCGCTCACGATTGATCTTAGCGATTGACAGAGCCCTGGATATCCGAGAGCTGTCGGCTACAGGGTCGGGGTCCGTCGTGATGCTGCCGAGGCGCACGATAGCTGTTTCGTTGTGGAGGCGAGCTGCCTCACCGCAGGCGGAAAACTGTTCGTCTGGGTCCTGTAGGCGGATGACTGGCGCGATCGGGATGCCCCACAGCGCCAGGTCGTTAGCGATCTCCATGATCAGTGGTCGACCGTCATCGTTGACTCTGGCATAGGTGGTGTCTACTCCGACAGTCAGGCCCGCTGGCGCCGACTCTCGCAACTGACGCACGAACTTGAGGCCAGCATGCGTCGGGCCGTCATCCGAGGGGGAGACCTCGAACAAGGGTTGTAAGGTGCTGACCTCGTGATCCCGAAGTCGTGCTAGCGCTTTGAACTCGCCTGCCCGTGCCTTGAGTATGGGCCAGTACTGAGCCATAGCCACCCCCTGTGCGACTCGCTGGTTGCACGGTTGGCTACTGAAGGTATCTGAGGCGACTCGGAATGTAACGAGTTGACATTAGCCGATAGGCCTGATTTAACGATCTGCGAAGAAGGTCTAATAAGAGCTGTTTGCGGTTTATAGCCGTTGCTGACTTGTTCTATCGTCTCAACGTGGCACTGGACATGGCGTGGAACATTCAGATCGGCGAAGTAGTCGTTCGGCGACAGCTTCATCAGCGCGTGGGCGGCGGTTCCGGGCAGGGCGGCATAACGCGGCCCGCGAAGCGGGCGGACGTACTCCTATTCTCGTCCCCGGCTGGTGCTCGCTACGGGTACGACTTTGATGGCTGGAAGCCTGACGGGGCGTTCCACTACACAGGTGAGGGTCAGGTCGGCGATCAGACCTTTGTGCGTGGCAACGCGGCAGTGAGAGATCATCTGGATCGCGGACTACGGCTTCGATTCTTCGACCAGGTCAAGCGCTCGGTGGTGCGCTATCTCGGCGAGTTCCGGGTTGATCCGGAGCTTCCCTGGTACGCGGAAGAGGCAAGGGACCGACTGGGAGACCTGCGGAAGGTCATCGTGTTCCGGCTCCTACCCGTCGATTTCAAGGCACCCGAAGCCGGTGAGGCGAGCCCAGGCAAGCCGAGGGTGCGGGATGTTCCGATGGAGGCCCACGTTGCCGAGACCTTCCAGATGGAGCCCAAGCGTGAGCCGACAACCGCTGAACGGCGTGAGGCTGACCTCGTGGACCGTTACGTAGCCGCCCTGGTAGCAGAAGGCGGTGCCACGACCCGCAAGGAGATCAAGCTCCCCGACCTTGGCAGGGCTCTCTACACCGACTTGTTCGACAAGGGCCGAGCCGAGTTGGTCGAGGCGAAGAGTTCCGCGGCTCGCCACCACGTACGCCTGGCTCTCGGCCAGTTGCTGGACTACGCGCGCTATGTCGATCACAGGTCCAGGGCGGTTCTGCTTCCGTCCTACCCGGGCCCGGACCTCGTTGAACTGTTACATAGGGTGGATGTCGCGTGCATCTACGAACAGGAGGGTGGCGGCTTCGTCCGCCTGGATCCGTAGCGCATTCGTGGTGCGGGCTGTGGTGCGAAGCCGTGCATCGCCGAGTGGCTGGAGTGACCTGTAGCGGGCGGAACTGACAGTCAGGTGAACCCGTGAGTGCCTGGTCACAGCGTTGAAAGCCACTCATAATCCCTCGGCCGCGGGTTCGAGCCCCGCCCGCCCCACCGCATAACGTGATCTCGCTGTTGACCTGCACTTCCGTGGTTCGGGTGGGCGGAAGGCGCGTCCAGCAGGTGACGGTGCGCGAACCGCAGGGGTGGCGCTGTGCAGGTTGGCCTGTTGCTGGACGTCAGCGGCTGGAAGACGTGGCGTGTCGGGCAATGAAGTGGTTGGACGAGGGCACCGAGCTGCGACCGTCTTGAGCTTGACGACGTTTGTGCCGGACCGGGTCCCCTGTCGGCTACGAGGCAGTGGGGAAGTCGGCTCCCCGGGAGAGCGGTTCGGACGCGCGGATCTCGGCCAGGGTGTTTTCAAGCGTGGCGACGACCACGTCAAACCCGTCGCTGCCGAGGACCAGTCGTTGCGGAGGCACGTCCTGGGCCATGGCGGCGATCACCGTGCGGACTCCTCGTTGCGGGTCGCCGGGCTGCTTGCCGTCCTGGTCGACCATCGCGGCGCGGACCTCCTCCAGCATCGGCCGGTACTCCGCGATGGTCTCATCGATGGGTTCGTCCGCGAAGCCGGCGTAGGCCCGTGTGCGGAAGGCCCCCGGTTCGACCGCCATCACCCGGATGCCCAGCGGCGCCACCTCCTCGCGGAGCACCTCGGTGACGGCCTCGATCGCGCATTTGGTGGCGCTGTAGTAGCCGAATCCGTTCACCCCGCGCAGCCCCGCCACGGAGGACATGTTGATGATCCACCCGCTGCGCCTGGCGCGCATGCCGGGTAGTGCAGCCCGGATGACCGAGAGCGCGGCGAAGAAGTTCAACTCGAACATCCGGCGTACGTCGTCCTCAGTCGTGCCCTCAATCGACCCGTACCAGCCACGGCCCGCGTTGTTGACCAGCACGTCGATGCTGCCGAAGTGTTCCTCGGCCGCGCGTACCGCACTCTGCACCTGCCCCGTGTCGGTGACGTCCAGTGGCAGGACCAGTACGCGGTCGCCGTGCGCCTGCGCCCACGCGTGCAACTCTTCGGGGCGTCGTGCGGTGAGCACCACGCGGTCGCCGATCTCCAACGCGGCCTCGGCGTAGGCCATGCCGAACCCTCCAGGCGTGCCGCCGGTGATGAGCCACGTTCTCGTCAGCATTCTTGCATTCTCCATAGCAAACCAAGCGCAACGTAACAAAACGACGCTACGGTTCGATCGTCAGTCGATTGATCAATGCGCCGTTCAGAGTGAACCGGTAGTGCAGGTCGACCACCCCGCCAGGGAAGTCGCCGACGAGATGCTGGACCACGTCGAAGTGCGCGTCGTCGACCCTGGCGGCGCCGATGAACTCGGTCGTGTACGTGTACTCGCTGCCCGAACGGTCCAGCCAGGTCCGGATCTCGTCCCACCCTCGGTGGGTGCGGCCCTCGTCGGTCACGACGGCGTCGGCGGAGTAGGCCGTGATCGCGGTTTCCACATCACGGGCCTGGTGCGCGGCGAGGTACGCCGTGATCACGGCCGGCAGATCCTCCAGCGAGATCCCGGTGCCCCCACTCCAGTCAACGATGCACATAAGCCCACTGTCGGGTCTCCCCCAGGGAGAGAGTCAAGGGCGCAGACTTGGCCTTATGCGTACGGGCCTGACCATCGGCGAATTCGCCACGCTGACCCATCTGAGCGTGCGGACACTGCGCCGCTACCACGAGGCCGGACTGCTGGAGCCCGCCACGGTCGACCCGCACACGGGCTACCGCTACTACGTGCCCGAGCAGATCCCGACCGCGCAGGTCATCTACCGGCTCCGGCAACTCGACGTGCCCCTGGCCGAGGTCAAGTCCATCCTCGCCACCGACGATCCGCGACAGCGAGCCGACGTGATCATGGGCCACCTGCGGCGGCTCGAAGATGAGCTGGACCGCACCCGGGCCGCCGTCGTGTCGCTGCGCCGACTGGTCCGCCCCGATTCGACCGACCTCCACGTCGAGCTACGATCCGTTCCCGCCCGCACCGTCGCCGCCATCAGCGGCCATGTGAGTCTCGACGGCGTGCTCGCCTGGTACGACTCCGCGATGGCGGAGCTGGACACGGCCTTTCCGGTCGCAGGACGCACGGGACCGCCCGGCGGGCGCTACGCCAATGAGCTGTTCACCGACGGCGCCGGTGCCATGACCGTCTTCCGGCCGGTCCGCGCCCCGCGCGCATCCGGCCGGATCGAGGTCGTCGAACTTCCGGCAGCCGACTTCGCCGTAGCCATCCACGCCGGGCCGCATGACGACATCGACGTCACCTATGGCCGTCTTGGCGCCTGGGTCGTCGCGCACGCCCTGGGCGTCGACGGTCCGATCCACGAGACCTACCAGGTCGGCCCTCGCGACACCGGGGACTCCGATAGGTGGCGTACCGAGATCGGCTGGCCGGTCTTCCGCCTGGCCCCAGCTGACAGATAGACGCCACGGCGGGCGTTGCGAATGTTTCTCGAATCTGCGAGGCGGATATCCTTCCCGCGAATCATGACCGCCGAGTCCGGGTCAGGACACCCGCCGACGTACCGGAGATGCCGCCACGGCTGGCCCTTGAGCTGCTGGAACGCGGTTCGGGTTGTGCCACATCCGGTCCACCACCGTCCGACGACGAGGCGGCTTGAGGCGGTTGACGCGGCTGCGTGGCGCGGGTTTGAGTACGCACCACTCAGGACGTGCAAGCGACGCTTGCCTAGGTTCGCCCTCATGATGTCCTCTCGATCCGTCCCTTCCTCCGGAACCTGGTTCCGGCGCGCACTGACGAGCCTGAGCCTCGGTGCCCTTCTGCTCCCCACGGTCCTCGCCTCGCCGGTCGGCGCCGACGACGGTCGACGCAGCGGTAACCTCGCCGACCTGCGGGTATGCGACCTGTCCGCCTGTTATCTCGCGCTCGGGGTGGTGGACTCCGACGGCGACGGGGTGGCCGACGCCGACGAGATCGCCCTCGGCTACGACCCGCGCGACCCGGCCAGCACCCCGCCGCTGCGCCTGGTCCTGGACGCGACCCTCGACGGGAAGCTGCCGACCTACGAGCTCGGGTACGGCACGTGGGCCGTGTTCCCGGAGGAGTTCGTCATCGGCCTGGAGAAGAAGTGGTACGGCCTCCAGCTCGGGGGTGTCGGGTCGAGTCTTCCGTCGCAGGTCTTCGGGATCCCCACGCGCAGGGAGAGCATCGCGCTCGCCGGGATCGACGACGGGCTGCTCAAGGGCCTCGGCATCGAAGCGCCCTGGAAGTCCGGTCTGACCTTCGGCCTGACCCTCGGCAGCTCCGGCAAGAAGATGGACATCGACCTCGGCCGGTTCAACGGCAGTTGGTACGGCGCGTACGACGGCGCGACCTCGTGGTGGGCAGCCAGCCACGGCGGCGTGACGAGCATGGCGCCCGACAACGGGACGTGGGTGCAGGGGTACGGCGACGGGTCCTCGTCGAGAACCTTTCCCGGCACGCCGGGGTGCGAGGACCTGTGTGCGTCGAGCAGCCGGACCGAGTACTACGACAAGGATCTGGGCACGGAGGGGACGTCGACCGACGAGTCGTACTACGACCTGAGCGGGCGCTACCACACCGAGCGGACGCAGCGCGACCAGAACGGGAACGTCGTCAAGGAGACGCACACCGTCCACGAGAAGAACAAGGACGGCAGTACGACGATCACGAAGGACACCACCGAGTACGAGCGCGACGAGAACGGTAAGACCACCGGGACGAAGAAGACCCACACCGAGCGCACGGTCGACGAGGACGGTAACGAGACCTCCTCGACCACCACGACCCAGAAGTGCGACGCCAAGGGTGAGAACTGCACCGACGGAATGACCACCGGCGAGGATGTCACCGGGCTGGCCCTGCCCGGCACGGCCTGGCTCTCGAACCAGGAGGCGACCGCCGCGCTCGACAAGCTGCTCACGATGAGGGGCGCGACTGTCACCCCGGTGCAGGACGCCCCGTCCGTGATCGGCGTGCTGACCGACGACGACGTCAACGCGGCCCTGAATCGCCGGGATCTGATCTCGTTGTTCTCGGGTGACGACATCGCCACCCACGTCGGGGCGACGGTCCTCGGTACCGGCTGGAACAAGGCCCAGCCCGAGACCCGTCCCGACCTGCCCAGCCCGCTCGACGGGGCGACCGGCATCGGGGGCGGCCCCGGCGGAGGCTGCCAGTCCGGCCCCGGTACCTGCTGAGGCCACTGTCCCACGGCGGTACGGCGGTACGGCGGCCTGGCGCGGCCTGGCGGTACGGCGGTCGTCGCAGCCGTCCGCCGGGGCGCCGTCGGAGAACGAGCGTGACTACCGGTTCGGGATCCCGTACCGGGCGAGGTCGGCCCGCGAGGTGATGCCGAGCTTGGCGTAGGCGCGGGACAGGTGGTTCTCCACCGTCCGCACCGACAGGACCAGCCGTTCGGCGATCTCGGCGTTCGTCGCCCCACCGGCGGCGAGTTCGGCGACGAGGCGCTCGCGGGAGGTCAGCGGGTCGGCGGGCGCGGGGGAGCGGCCCAGCAGGGGGGTGGGCGGGTCGGCGACCTCGTACGCGAGTTCGTCGGCCCGCCGTCGGGCCGCGGCGGCGGCCCGACCGGAAGCACACCGGGAGGCCGCCGCCGCGGCCTCGGCCGCGTACAGGGGTGAACCGACGGCCTCGAAGGCCGTCGCGGCCGCCAGCAGGGTCTCGGGGTGGGCGCGTTCCAGCCCGGTGGCCAGGGCCAGCCGCGCCGCGCCGACCGGGGATCCGACGGCGAGCGCGGTCAGCCGGGCGCGTACCCCGGTGCCGTCGTGCATCCGGAGGCGCTCGTGCAGGATCCAGGACTCGGCGGCCACCGCCCGTTCCTGCGCGGCTCTGGTCTGGCCCTGCCGCAGCAGGTCGTGGGCCTGGGCGTGGTGACCCTCGGCGTACGCGGCCCAGCCCAGTGCGATCGGGACGGTGTGGCGCAGGAACCCCAGGCCTGCCTCCGGCGAGCGCAGGTGCGTCAGCCACGCCGGATCCGGCGTCAGGCCGCGTGAGCCGTAGGCCACGGCCAGCACGGAGAGGCAGACCCGGGTGCAGTCGGTCATTCCGGCGGCTACCGAGGTCACCAGGCTGCGCCGGGCCCAGCGCGCCGCGTCGTCCAGGTGCCCCGCCTGCAGTCGGGCCGCGCCGACGCAGAGGGCGGCCCAGGCACGTTCGAAGACCACGCCGTCGGCCAACGCGCTGTGGTAGGCACGTTCGGCGGTGCGTGCGGCGTCGGCCAGCCGCCCGTGCTCACGCAGCGCGTGGCTCGCGTACACGAGCAGCTTGTCTCGGGTTCCGGTGGCCGTCTCCGGCCCGGCCGCCGGGACCTGGTCGAGCAGTTCCTCGATGACGGCGACGGCCTCGCCGGTCCGTCCGATGTGGGCCAGGGCGTTGCTGCGGCTCGTCGCCAGCATGGTCCGGACCGGCAGCGGCAGCCTGGCGCTGTCGGAGATGACGGACGCGATTGCCAGCGCCTCGTCCGGGAACCCGGCGTACGCCAGGGCGTCGGCTTCGGCGACCGCGAACAGGGCTGCGACCGGCGCCCCGGTGGGATATCGGGCGGACTGCTCCCGCAGCACGTCCCGGGCGCCGGGTAGGTCGTATCGACCCCAGAGGATCACCTTGTGCAGCGTCACGGCGAGCAGCGCGGCGTCCTGGCCGGGCGGGGTGCGGTCCAGCGCGTCACGCAGGACGGTCACCGCCTCGTCGGCACGCCCGGTCTCCCAGCGGGTGACCGCGAAGACGAGGGCGGCACCGACGGCGACCTCCGGGTGGTCGGTCCAGAGGTCGGCCCGGTCGAGGCACGCCCGGGCCAGCCGCGCCGCGACGTCGGTGGCGCCGCCCGCCGCCGCGACCCGCGCCGCGGTCAGCAGGTGTCCCGGCGCCACGGCTTCGCCGGCGTCCAGGCTCAGCACGGTGCACCGTACGTGGTCCTGCGGCGCGAGGGCCCGGGCGACCGCCAGGTGCTCGCGGAGCACCGCGCGCCGCCGGGCGGGCGACAGCCCGTCCCACAGCACCTCGGCGAACAACGGGTGGACGAACCGCAGCGTCTCGGCCGTCCAGACCGCGACCCCGTGGGTGACCAGGTGCTCGGTTCCGACGTGGTGTCCGGCGTGCGCGACCTCCGCGTCGTCGGCCCGGCCGGTGGCGGCGAGGAAGCGGGCGGCGGCGACGGCATCGTCGGGCAGGCCCGCCAGGCGGGTCGGCAGGAGGCTGCGCAGCCCGGTCGGGACCGGCAGCGGTCCGACGGCGTGCCAGCCGACCGCCGAGCGGCGCAACGCGCCGCAGCGGCGTGCGCCGTCGAGCAGTTGGGTGACGAACAGGGCATTCCCGCCGGTACGGCGCCACACGCCGTCGACCACCCCGGCGTCCACCGGGCCGTCGAGCAGCGTGTCGACGAGTTCCTCGGTCGAGGTCCGGTCGAACGGCGCGACCGGCAGGACGACGGTGTTCGACGAGGCCGCCAGCTCGGCCACGGTGGGTGGCACGCGACCGTCGACCGTTCGTACGGTGCCGACCAGCGTGCGTCCGGCGTCGCGGGCGACCCGCACCGCGACGGCCAGGGAGACCTCGTCGCACCCGTCCAGGTCGTCGACCGCGAGCACGGCTCCGGCGGGGACCGCCCGGAGCACCTGGGCGACCATCTCCGCGAGTGACGTCGTCGCCGGGTCGACCAGGTGCGCCAACGCCGCCAACGGGACGTGCGACAACCCTCGCGTGCCCCACGCGCGGACGGCAGGAACAGCCGTGGACACGGCGTCGAGCAGCCGGGTCTTGCCCACCCCGGCCTCGCCGGTGACCAGGACCACGTCCGTTCGTGGATCGCGCACCGCGGCGAGGACGTCGCTGAACTCCCGGGCCCGGCCGACCATCGTCATGCCGGGATCACCTCCCGCCCCCCGGCCGCTTGCCCCCGTGGCCCCGGCAGGTGCCACAACCCGGCCTGTTGCCCCTCGCGCAGCCAGCGGGCCCGAGGTGCCTCGTCGGGTCGAGGCGGCCAGTCACGGTAGGGCAGGAGGGCTACCCGCCAAACGATCACCACGAAGACGTAGCGGCCGAACCCGCCGGCGAGCCACCACGACGCGTCGCGGCGACGGTAGGAGGCGCGCGGCGCGAGCCAGGCCGTGGCCGCCATCGGAACCGCGATCCACCCGAGATCCGCGAGCGGGTCACTGCCCGTCGTACCCTCGATCAGTTCACGGACCAGGATGGAGGGCACCATCACGCCGAACACCAGCAGCACAGTGATCAAGGTACGGGGCGCTCGCCCGGGTGGTGGGCGCGAGCTGAGCGGGTCGTCGGGCACGGTCCGCAGGCTACGAGCCGTCGGCAACACGCGACCCAGGCCGGACGGGACGCGCCCTCGCTGCCGCCTGCCTGGCGGCGGTGTCCCGTCGGGCTACAGCAGGCCGGAGCGTTGGGCGAGCATGGCGGCCTGGACCCGGTTCTCGCAGCCGATCTTGGCGAACACGCGGTACACGTGGGTCTTGACGGTTCCCTCGGAGATGAACAGCTGCTGGCTGATCTCGGCGTTGGACAGTCCCTGGGCCAGCAGGACCAGGACTTCGCGTTCCCGGCTGCTGAGCGTGTCGACCTTGGCCACGTCCTGCTCGGGTCGCGCGGTCGCGGCGGGCAGCCGGTTGAGGACCTGACGGGTCACCTTCGGTGAGAGGTAGGCGTTGCCGGCCGCGGCGGCGCGGATGGCGTACGCGAGTTCGTCGACCGCCGACTCCTTGAGTAGGAAGCCCGCCGCCCCGGTGGCGAGGGCCCGCGTGACGTACTCGTCCTGGCCGAAGGTGGTCAGCATCAGCACGTGGACCGCCGGGGCCAGGTGTCGGATCTCCCGCAGCGCGGCCAGGCCGTCCAGCGCCGGCATCTGGATGTCCAGCAGTACCACGTCCGGTTGGTGTCGCACCGTCAGGTTGACCGCGGCCCGGCCGTCGGTGGCCTGCGCGATCAGGTCGATGTCGGTGACGGGGCGCAGGATCGCGTCGATCGCTGTGCGGATCAGCGAGTCGTCGTCGGCCAGCAGCACCCGCAGGGGCTCGATCATCGGCTCGTCCATCGCTGGCATCGTAGGGTCACGGCCGCTGTTCCTGGAATGCCTGCTTGTCGACGAGCACCCCGTCGCGGAAGCAGAACCGGTAGATGGTCCGCCCGGTGCCGGGGCCGCCCTCGTCCAGCAGCGACGCCTCGTAGTCGACGCAGGTGGCGCCGGGCACCGCCCGGCCGCCGCCGACACCGACGGTCGCGGCATCGGCGTCCGGTAGCAGCGCGCGGACCTCGGGCTCCGGTTGGCCGACCCGGATCGCGTCGTAGGTGTCCCGGTCGACGACGACGAAGGCCATCGCCAACCAGGCCCCGGCCAGGCACAGCACCAGCAGGGCGGCGAGGGAGAGCGTGGTGGCCACGAGGATGAGCCGGCCACGGCGGCGGTCACGATCGACAAGGGCCGTGAAGTCGGCCTCGGGCGCGGTACCCGGCGGTGCACGATGCTCGGCGGCGGGTGCGGCGGGCTGACCGCCCGAGTAGGGCAGCGTGGCCGCCAGCCGGAAGCCACCGTCGGGAGTCGGGCCGTGGTACAGCACGCCGTTGGCCACCCGGACACGTTCGGCCAGCCCCAGCAGCCCCTGCTGGGACGTCGACCGCGAGAACCGTCGCCCGGCGGTGTTGGTCACCCCGGCGACCAGTGCGTCTGGTTCGTAGCGCAGCAGCAGTACGACCCCGCCGCCCTGCGCGTGCCGCAACGCGTTCGTCAGTCCCTCCTGGATCACCCGGTACGCCGCGTGCTCGGTCAGCGGGGTCAGCGGTCGGGGCTCTCCCTCACGTCGGATCTGCACGTCGGCGCCGGCGGCACGCGCCTGCGTGGCCAGTTCGTCCAGTCCGGTCAGCGGCTGCACCAACGGCTGGGTGTCGCCCTGGTCGAGGATGCCGAGGATCTGACGTAGCTCGGTCATCGCCGCCGAGGAGGTCTGTCGTACCAGGTCGGTGGCCTCGTCCCGCCGCTCCCCGTCGGCGGTGCGCAGCATCCCGGCGTACAGGGAGATCAGCGTCAACTTGTGACCCAGCGAGTCGTGCAGGTCCCGCGCGATCCGGGCCCGCTCGCGGGCCTGCGCCTGCCGGGCGACCTCACTCTGCTGGCGGTGCAACTGCACGTTGCGCTGGTGCATCGCCGCCAGGAGCGTCCGCCGCCGCCGGACCAGTCGCGCCACACCGGCCGGTGGGACCGCCAGCAACACGAACATCGCCGAGAACGCGACGGCCAACCTGGCGTCCAGCTCTCCTTCCCACAACCCGATCGAGGCCAGGTAGCAGGCCCACGCCGCGGCCAGGGCGACGGCGACCCGCCACCATCGGGCGACGCGGTAACCGACCGACGCGCTGAGCACCGCCAGCACCAGACTGCTCTGCCCGCCGGTGCCCAGCCCGACGAGCGCCGCGCTGACGTACGCGGCCAGCGGGAACCTCAACCGCAGCAGCATCAGGGTCGGCGTGGAGAACCCGACCAGCCACGGCGCCAGTGGATACCAGTCGGCGGCCACCGCCGCCCACGTCGCCGCGGTCGACACCAGCACCACCAGGCAGGTCTCGTAGACCAGGCGCCATGCCCCGGCTCGGCGTACCCGCTCGCGCCATCGGGCCGCCCACGGCCCGGCCAGCGTCCGGGCCGCCCACGATCCGTTCACCGCCGGGCCGTCCGGCCGCCAGGGCGTGCCGCCGTACCGATGACCGGGCCGGGACTCCGACCGTCGACATCCGTGATCACGGTGTCTCCGCACCTCTCAGTAGCCGTTGCCGGCGGTCCGAGCGACCGCGTCGCGTGCCTGTTGGTAACCCGCCCGGGGTCCGTACCGGCAGGTCGACCCGGTCGGGGTCGGTCGGTGCCGGGCACGTTCGCCGGGCCCGGTCCGTACCGGGCAGGGCCGGTACGGACCGATGTAGACGGCGATTCTCGCTGGCGTGCCCGATGCCGCTTCGCCCGGCCCGCGACCGTCGGGCGCCGGGTCCGCCGGCATGCTCGACGGCCCGGTCGTACGCCCGGACGGCGTCGTCACTGCGGGATGGTGATGGCGCTCTTCTCGGCGAGCTTGCCGTCGACGAAGCAGAGCCGCCACAGGTCCGGCCCGTCAGCCTCGATCGGCTTGATCGTGTAGTAGACACACGAGGCACCGGCCGGCATGCCCTGCCGGCCCGGGTCGTTGCGATAGAGGTCCTTGTCGCTGATGTCGGTCAGCGGATCGGGCAACGCGGCCCGTACGGCCGCCTCCGCGGTGCCTTCCTGCTGCGCGTCGAACTGGTCCCGCGTGACGCCGGCACCGAGCAGCTCCCTGCCGAGGTCGTACATCTGGTAGACCGTCCAGCCGAGACCGCCGCACAGGACGACGAGCACGATGGTGATGATGATTCCGGTCTTACGCATGGCTGTTCCTCCGTCGTGATCGGGATGCGAACAGACTTCCGGAACGCGGCCGGGCGGTCGTCAGTGCTTCGTCGGATCTCGATCTGCTCCCGGTACGACGAAAGTAAGAGCCGGCATTCAACCGGCCGCCAGATGATCCGTCGGCCGCCGGCCGAGAAGCTGTCTCACATGTCGATCACGTCTTCCGCGACGCCGAACACGACGGCGCCGGCCACCCGGATTCCCTACCACCGGCTCGCCCGGACCGGCCGGCACCGCTGGTGGCGGCCCGTCCTCGGCACCTTGCTGATCGTGACCGGTCTGCCGGTACTCCTGGCGGGCGGATTCGGTGCGGTGAGCGCGGTCCGCTGGGCCGTGGGCTGGTCACCCGACCTGACGGGCGTCTCGGCGACCGAGGTCGAGTTGGTGTTGACCCTTGTCGCACTGGGCCTGCTGATTCCGCTCACCCTGCTGGCGGCACGGTGGACGCAGCGCCGTCCCGCCGGCACGGTGTCGTCGGTGACCGGTCGGCTGCGCTGGCGTTGGCTGGCGGACTGCCTGCTGCTCGCCGTGCCGGTACTGGCGCTGAGTGGCACCTTGCTGACCCTGTTGGGCGAGGCGGTCGAGAGTACCTGGGTGGGCTGGGAACGCATCCTGATCGGTCTGGCCGCGGTGCTGGTGCTGGTGCCGTTGCAGGCCGCCGGCGAGGAGTACCTGTTCCGCGGCTGGCTGATGCAGACCTTCGGGGCCTGGATCCGGTCGCCGTGGCCGGGGGTCGTGCTGTCGTCGCTGTTGTTCGGGCTCGCTCACGGTCACGGCAGCGTCGCAGCGATGGTCAGCACGGTCTTCTTCGGCGCGGTGACGGCGGTGGTGACGATCCGGACCGGCGGACTGGAGGCCGCGATCGGACTCCACGTGGTCAACAACGTGGTCGCGTTCGGGCTGGCGGTCGTCACCGGCACGCTGGAGACCCGCCTGGCCTCCGATGACATGTCCACGGTGAGCCTGGCCGTGGACATGGGCGTGGTGCTGCTGTACGGCGAGGCCGTCGTGTGGCTGGCCCGCCGCCGCCGCGTACAGACCCACGCCCGCGGCTAGCCGCCCGAGCGCCGCGTGCGGTGCTGCCGGACCTCCCCGCCGAGCGCACCGAGCATGAGCAGGGTGAGCAGGCACGACAGCACCAGGCATAGACCGAACGACTGCTCGCTCAGGTGGGTGGCGACCCGGTGGCACCCCAGAGCGCGCCCGCCGGGTACACCGGTGTCCGGAGCCAGTGGCGGCGTCCGGCCGAGACAGCCTCACCGGCGGCGTTCACGCGCGACGAGTTCCCGGACGGCCGGCGCGACCTCGGCGGCGTACCGTTCGGCGAGCGTGCGGTCGTCGCCGCCGATGAGGAACGCGGTGACACCGTGGGTGAGGGCGAGGTCGGCGAGCTGCTCGACCCACTGTCCGGGCGGGCCGTCGAGCAGACCTCGGGAGGTGGGGGAGAACCGTACGTTCATGACGTTCAGCAGACGCCGGACCGCGGCGGGCGGCCGTCCCGCCGCGACGGCGGCCTCGTCGATGCGGGCGTTGTGCCCGGGCAGCGACGCCACCCCGTCGGGCAGGTACTCCACGGTGGGCAGCCAGCCGTCGCCGACCGCACCGGTGAGCGCCAGCATCCTGGGTTTGTACGAACCGACCCAGACCTCGATGTCGTGGGCGGGCTTCGGCCCCCGCTTCGCGCCGGTCATCGGGTAGAAGGGGCCCTCGTGGCGTACGGCTCCGTGGGCGTCGACGTCCCAGAGGTCCCGGATGACGGCGATCGCCTCGCGCAGGGCGTCGACGCCCTGGCTCGGGGTGAGTCGTCGGCCGCCCATCGCGGCGATGCCGTCCCAGAAGGCGCCCGCGCCGATGCCGAGTTCGAACCGGCCGCCGCTGAGGACGTCGAGGGACGCCGCCGCGCGGGCGAGTACGCCCGGGGGGCGCAGCGGGAGGCTGAGCACGTTGCCGCTCAACCGCACCCGCTCGGTACGCGCGGCGGCGTACGACAGCAGCGTCCAGGTGTCCAGGAACGTCGGCTGGTACGGGTGGTCCTGGAAGGTGACCAGGTCCAGTCCGGCCCGGTCGGCGGTCGCCGTCAGGTCCAGCGCGTGCCGCGCCTGCGCCACGCCGGGGGTGACGAACAGGCCGAACAGGAGGTCGTGTCCGTAGTCGGTCATCGGGTCTGCTCCTCGGTCGTCTGCGGGTCGATGTTGAAGTTGTCCCGGAACAGGTTGCCCGGGTCGTAGCGCCGTTTGAGCGTGCGCAACCGGGCGAGCACCCGTGGCGGGAACGCGTCGTGCAGTCGCTGCGGGCGTAGGTCGGTGTCGAAGCTGAGGTAGAGGCCGTCGAAGTGACCGGCGAGGCCGTCCCAGGCCGCGTCGAGCCGGCCCTGGTCCGTACCCATGGCGGTGACCTGGAAGGCGGGTGCGCGGTGGGCGAACGCGGTCTCGTCGGCCGGCGTGTCGGTGATCGCCCCGCCCATCGCCCGTAGTTCGAAGAAGTGGACCAGGCCACTGCGCAGCAGCCGGGTGGTGTCGCGGGCGAAGTCGTCGGTGAGGGCCGGGAGGAAGGCGGACCGGGAGACCGGCTCGCCCATGCCGTGGTGGCCGTCCGGCCCGACGTCCGCGGCCAGCGCCATGACCTCCTTGTACGGGGTGAGCACCACCTGTTGCTGCACCAGCGAACCGAGTTCGGTGAACGGGGTGAGCCGTTCGACGATCACGTCGGGGTCCTGCTGGTCGACGATCGCGTACAGCTGGAGCACCGACTGGCCCTGCCGGGGCCGCCCGGTGACCAGGAACACGGTGGTGTCCCGGGGTGCCCCGCTCGCCAGTTCGCCGTAGCGGCGCAGGCTCTTCTCCAGGTCGGTGCTGACCAGGACGAGTTGCGCCCAACCGACCTGGCCGACCTCGCTGACCTCGAACTCGAAGGCGGTGGCCACGCCGAAGTTCGCACCGGCTCCGCGTACCGCCCAGAACAGGTCGGGGTTGTCCGCCTTGGACGCTCGTACCTGGCTGCCGTCGGCCAGCACCAGTTCCACCGCGCGGAGCCGGTCGATCGTCAGGCCGTGTCGGCGGGACAGCAGTCCGATCCCGCCCGCGGTGGCCAGCCCGCCGACGCCGACGCCGCCGTAGTCGCCCGAGCCCAGCGCCCAGCCGTACCGGTCGAGTTCCGCCGCCACCTGCTTCCAGGTGGCGCCGGGACCGATCCGGACCAGCCGCCGTTCGGTGTCGAGAACCTCGATGCCGTTGAGCGCGCCGACGTCGATGACGAGTCCGCCGTCGTTGGTGGAGCGACCGCTGACGCCGTGGCCTCCGCTGCGGATCCCGAGTGGCAGCTGGCGGTGTCGCCGGGCGAACGCCAGCGCGTCGGCCACCTCGGCCGGCGTGCGCGGTCGCAGGACCAGACCGGGTGCGCCACCCCGCAGGTACGTCGAGGTGACCCCGCGGTACGCCGGGTCGCCGGGCTCGACCGCGACGTCGGCCAGCGACGTCGGTACGCCGTCGTAGTCGATGCCCGCTCGACGTCGTGCCCGCACCGCGGCGGAGCGGCCCGTGCCGCGCCCGTCCCCGGCCACCAGCGCGGCGAGCCGGGCGATCTCCGCCGCGGACCGCACGGGCACCACCACCGGCGCGCCCGCCTCCGCGAGGCGGCGGATCTGGTCGATTCCGGCATCCGGTGACGCGAGCGTCCAACCCGCCTGCGCGGCGACCAGCCGGCTACCGGCCAGCACGTCGAGGCTCTGGTGTGCCTTCGCCACGACCGACGGGTACGGCTGTCCGGTCTCGGGCGGGTCGGTGGCGTTCGTCGCCGGAGCCACCGCGATCGGGATGTGCGTGGTCCGGCCGGCCAGCCAGACGGCCGTCGTCCACGGGTCGAGCCCCGGTTGGGGCTGCCGGCCGGAGTCGTCGATCACGACGAGGTCCAGGCCCGCCGACTCCGCCCGCCGGGCCAGGTCGGCCAGCACCGCCGGATCGCCGTCGGCGCCGGACAGGTCCAGCGCGATGCCCAGTTCGATGGTCATACCACCCTCCACTAACCGTCTTCTTGGAAGACCGTATGTCGTACAGACGATCTGCACAACAGCGGATGAGGGTTATGCTGTTCCCATGAGCGAGAGCACATCGGCCATCCCCTCCCCGGACCAGGACCTCGGCTGGGCGCTGGGCGTGCTCCTGCGGGCGTACCGCGACACGCTGCCGCCGACGCTGGGCGACTTCCCACACGGTGCCCGGGGATACCAGACCCTCTGCGAGGTCGTCCGCGCCGACCAACCCAGCCAGCTCGCGCTGGCCAACCGGCTCGGCATCGACCGCACCGTGATGACCTACCTGATCGACGACCTCGTCGCCGCGAACCTGGTCGAACGCCAACCCAACCCGGCCGACCGGCGCCAACGCCGCATCGTGGCCACCCCCGGCGGACGGGCGGCGATAGCCACCCTCTGCGGGCAGGTGGCCGCCGCCGAGGCCACCGTGCTCGGCGCGCTGGACGAGCGGGAACGGGTGGCCTTCCGGCGGCTGCTGATCAAGGCGGCGGGGGGCCTGGCCGACAGCTGCCCGGAGGCCGACGAGACCGCCCCCTCCTGAGCGCCGCCGCCGGCACTGTCCGGCTGGGGACAGAGTCGTTCGGTTCGCCGTACGGCCCGTCATCATCGTCAATGAACGAGTCCACCGCCCGTGAGGCACGCACGCAAGACGGAGGAGCGATGAGGACGCCTGCCCGACCGCGTTCGATCGGCGTGCTGGCCGCCGCGCTGGTCGTCACGATCGCCGCTGCCCTGCTGCCCGCCGCGCCAGCGTCGGCGCTGCCCTCCGGCACCGGCTGGTCGGCCTCGTGGAACTACTACCACCCCGCCGCCTACCAGTACTCCGGCACGCTTCCCGGGGTGCGGCTGACCGGCTACGCCACCGACGAGGCCGGCACCTCGGCCACGCTCGGCACCATCGAGGACACCGCCGCCGACGGGCGCTGCGCCCGGGTGCTGCTCTACGCCAACGGCGTCGGCTACATCGCCGACCGCACCACCTGTGGCAACGGCACCTCCCTGTCGTACACCACGACCAGCTACAGCCAGGGACTACTGGTGATCGTCTACCGGATGATCGACGGCACCAACACCCACGACAAGGGCTTCCACCTGTTCATCCCCGGCTCGGCGACCGACGCCGGACTGCGGACCGTCGGCACCGGAGCGAGCTGGTCGTACTACACCTCCACGGCGTTCCAGTACGCGATCACCCGCTCCGGGGTCAGCCAGATCGGCTACGGCGCCCACCAGTCCGGGGATCTGCGCTCCTCGCTGAACACTGTGCAGAAGACCGCCGCCACGGTCGGGTGCGCCACCGGCAAGGTCACCGGCGGGACCACCGTCACCGGCAGCACCTGCGTCAACGGCGGCACGGCCTCCTTCCACCGACCCGACCACAGCAACAACCTGGAGGCCACCGCCTGCTACCAGCCGGTCCCCGGCACCCAGCGCTGCCTGGCGCTGAACATCCCGGAGCCGTGGTGACCCGACCGGTCACCGGGGCGGAGACGGCTGCGGGCACATGCCCAACCCGTCGCGTTCCCAGTAGCTGGTCGGCAACGCGACGGGATAACTGAACTCCCGAACCTGCCCGTCGCGGGTCTGCACCGACAACCGGACCGGCAGCGGCCCCAGCGGGCCCCACACCGTGCAGTCCAAACCCACCTCGACCAGGAGATGAGCCGTCTCTCCCGGCGACAACAGCCGAGGCTGTTGCCGGGGACTGCGTACCGTGACGTCCGGCCGCTGCGCCTGCACCTCGTGGATGGTGACCGGCGCGGGGCCGGCGTTGACCACGGTCAGCCGTCCGGACAGCTGCACCCGCCTGCCGTCGGACGAACCGCCGTAGTTGGCCGAGTCGGGCAGCGCCACGAGGGCGACCACGGCGTCCTGCGCCCGTTGCGCACGGTAGTCGTGCAGCGCATCGACACCGATACCGCCGAGCAGCGCTCCGACCACGAAGACGGCGGCGAACCGCCACACCGCCTTCCGTGCGCCCCCGGGACCGGTGCCCGCAGGGGACTCCGGCGGGCGACCGGGTTCGTCCAGGTCGATCACTGCGGGCTCGTGCGACATGGGGACAGCGTACGGCCGGCCCCGAGGCGTACGGCACGTCGATGCGGATGCGCCGGAGGTCGTACCGGTGTGCCGACGGCCCTCGTGCGAGTGCTGCCGGTTACCGCGCTCGCCGGGGTGCCGGGTCAGCGTGCCGGGCGGCGCGTCTTCGGCAGGTCGAACTGGTCGGCGCGGCGGCAGTCGCGCTGGTTGCCGATCGCCTCGGGGCCCAACCGGTCAAGCACCGCACGGGCCCGGTCCCGGCCCAGGTTCCAGGCGTACCACGGGTCCGGTTCGGCCAGGTCGTCGGCGATCCAACTGAGCGTGCACCGGCGTACCGGGTCGGGCAACGCGGCCAGGGCGGGGGTGGCGTCGGCGGAGAGCGCCCGCAGATACCAGGCGTCGATCCGGCCGGTCTCCTGGTAGCGGGCCACGTTGCGCTGGGCCGCGTAGTCCTCGGGGTTGAGCGCGGCCAGGCCGAGCAGCAACACCACCGCCAGCGCCGTGGTCAGCCGGGGGATCCAAGCACCGCGCCAACGGACCCCGGCCACCAGGATCATCAGGAAGACCACGCCGAGCAGCAACTCGAAGGCCATCACGAAGATCCGCTCGCCGGTGAAGCTGTACACCTGCTGGTAGGTGTACATCCGCGACAGCGCCGACACCACGATGACCACGCTCAGCGCGCTGAGCAGGCCGAGCAGGACCCGCAGCAGCACCCGGTCGAGGCGTCGGTCCCGGCGGGCCCAGCGGGACACGCCGCCGAGCAGCGCCAGCGTCAGTACGGTCACCACCACCAACTGCCAGAAGCCGCTGCGGGCGTACTCGGCGTAGCTGAGTCCGGTGGTCCGCAGGACGTGCCGCTGCCCACCGAACAGGACGGTGAACTGCACCGCGACGAAGCCGGCGAACAGGGCCGTCAGCACGGCGATCGGCGGTGCCCACTCCACCAGGCCGATCCGCCGGTTGCTCGACCGGTCGATGCCGGACAGCTCCGGTGGCGCGGCGATGGTGTACACGGCGGCCACCGCGATCAGGCCACCCAGGACGGCCAGGAACAGCCAGCGGAACACGCCACCGATGCTGATCTCCGGCACCAGGGCGCCGAGCACCTGGGAGAAGGCGGCGTCGGCGGCGGAGAGCAGGGGACCGAACACCAGCAGGACGGCCACGGTGGCGGCGACCGAGCCGACGACCCGGCGTACCGTGCCCGGGCTGCCGGGTGCCCGCAGGTGGGCGCGTACCCACGGCAGCCCGCGCAGTCCGGCGATGGGCGCGGCCACCAGGCTGAACAGGATCGAGCGCACCCGCATCCCGCCGACGATCGCCAGGGCGGCGCAGCCCAGCGCCGCCAGCACACAGAAGGTCACCAGCCACCAGGCGTTGCGGAAGGCGAGCACCGCGAGCAGCGCCAGGGCGGCGACGGCCCAGCCGGCCCGGATCCGGCGCTCGGCCGGGGCGAGCGCGGCGGTGTGCCGCCACGTCGCCACGATCACCCCGGCGGTGAGCACCAGCCAGCCGAGGAACCAGCCGACGCCGGTGCGGCCCAGCGGCACGAACGCCGCCACCCCCAACGCACCGGCCAGCACGGCCAGCGGGGTGGCCCGGCCACGGGCCGGCGCTGGTCCGGGCCAGACCCGATCGAAGAAGGTCGGCGGCGGTGGCGTCCGGGTGAACGCGTACTGGGGGCCGGGCGGCGGGTACGCGGGAACCCGGTCGGCCGGTCGCGGTGCGGGGCGACCGGGCGGCGTCGGTGGCGTGCTCGCGGCCGGCTCGTCGGCCGGCGGCGTCGGTGGCCCTCCCGGCGGCGGGGTGCCGACCGCTGCCGGTGCGCCGCCCGGTGGCGTCGGGGTGCCGGTCGGTGGCTCGTCGGTGGCGGGGGAGGGCGCGGTGCCCGCCGACGCCGTACCGGAGCCCGCGGTCGTCTGCTCGGCGGTGGAGCTGACCGGTGCGCTCGTCGTCGGACCGCGCTGGGCCGGCGCCGCCGACGTGGCCGGCGCGGCGGTGGACGGCGGACCGGTCGCGGCGGGTGCGGCCGGTGTCGTCTCGGCCGGCGGGGCACCGACGGCCGGCGGACCGGCCTCCGGCAGCATCGGCAGGAAGATCGCGTAGCCCCGGGTGCCGGCCGGCACCGAGACCGGGATGGCCCAGGCGGGTTGCCCGGCCGGGCCCGGCCACACGATCGACGGCAGCCCCTCGGTCTGCGGCGCGACCAGCAGCTGCGGCGCCGCCCCGGGCTCCGCCGGGACGGCGGGCGGGACGGGGGCCGGGCTGGATTCCCCGTTGCCCGGGGACGGCTCGGCCGGTGGCGGCTCGGACACCGCGCCTCCTCGATCGACAAGTGTGTCGCCACACTCTAGGCGCGGGTGTCCGCCCGCGTTGTCCCGCTTCCCCGCCGGCCCCGGGTCGGCCGCGCTCGCGGGTCTACCGCGGCACCCCCGGTGGCGGAGTGAGCAGGCGGGGGTCCGGTTCGCCGCCGGCCATCGCGAGCATGCCGCGTACGACGCGCAGCAGCGTGAGCAGGTCACGTGGCTTCTTCTTGTCGAGGTGGCCGATCACCTGCTTGAGCACGGAGAGCTGGTCGAAGTACACCCGCTCGACGACCAGGTGCTCCTGCTCGTCGAAGATGAAGTAGGCGGTCATCCGGGTGCGGTGACGGCCACCGGTCGGCGGGATCTTGCCCAGCGGGCCGAGATGCGTGCCGATCAGCCAGAACTCGACGATCACGGCGTCCTGGCTGTGCCGCATCGCGATGATCTCGTGGTGCTGGTCGGGGAATGCGGTCCGGGTGTCGTGGTAGTAGCCGCGCACCGCGGCGTCGCCGTCGTGCACCGTCATCGAGGCGATCAGTTCGTAGTGCGGGTGCGGGAAGGTGGTGAGCACGCTGTCCCAGTCCTGGCGGACCTCGTCCTCGAAGTGGTCGAGGACCAGCTTCTCCCGGGCGCGCAGCACGTCCTCGGGCGGAAGGGTGAATGCCGACAAGTGACTCTCCGAAGTGTCGGGTCGGGCAACTGGGTACCGGCCGGTGTCGGCCGGTACCCAGTGATCGACGGTCGCCGGCCCCGCTCCGTTCAGTAGGTCGGTGCTGGTCTGGTCGAGGTTCAGTGGTCGGCCCCGTCGCGGGTCATCAGCGGCCAGACCTCGATGCCGCCACCGGTGCCGGGGCCGAACCGCAGGCCCGGGTAGGAGCGGGCGATCTCCAGCGCCCGCTGCTCGCTGTCGACGTCGACCACGAGGTACGAGCCGACGTACTCCTTCGCCTCCAGGTACGGCCCGTCGGTGACCACCGGGGTGTCGCCGGCCATCCGCACCGCCCGTGCCCGGGTCACCAACCCCTGTACGTCCACCAGCTCGCCGCTGGCGCGCAGCCGCTCGTTGAAGGCGTCGACCGCGCCGATCAGCGTGGCCAGGTCGGCGTCGGGCAGGCTGCCCCAGATCTCCTCGTTGCCGTAGACGAGCATCAGGTACTTCACGTAGAACGCTCCGTTGGGATAGATGTGTCCGGAATGAGACAAGACGCCAGGGTCGGTCCTGATGCACTGTTGTAGCAGGTAGAGAGGCTGCGGATGGCGGGCCACATCCGACTCTCCGGCCGGGCGGGGACAACAGCGTCCCCACCGGTCACCGCGGTGGCCACGGGCTCGACAGCGACGTCGCCGCCGTCACCACGCCGGAGCGCGCTGCAAGCGCCTCACCGCGTCCAGCTCCGGTCGCCGTCGCAGACCTCGCCGCCTTCACCGGTGTAGATCCGCCGGTCGCGGCGAACGAGTCAGGAAGGAGCCGGCATGGCCGCTCCCACCGTTACCGCCTCACTCAACGCGACCACCTACGCCCCCGGTGCCCAGATGCTGCTCACCGTCAACTACGGCGATCCCGACAACAAGGTGCTCACCGTCACCGTGGTGGTCACCGACGCCCAGGGCAACAGCAGCGCACCGGCCAAGGTCAGTGCCGTCATCGACCCGCTCACCATCACCGTGACCGACGACTCGGGCCGCACCTGGTCCCGGGTGTCGGACAACGGGGCGGTGGCCGTGTACCGGGCGGTGGCGTGATGCCCAGGGTCACCGTCAGCGTGCGCGACTCCAGTGGACAGAGCGCCACCGCCCGCGCCGACTACACGGTCGCGGCGCCGGTGCTGGGCGGTTACTACCTCGGCGGCAACGCCGACCCGACGGCCGACATGGCCGGCGGTGCGTTCCGGTCGCTGACCCAGTACCGCAGCTTCGCCGACGGCCACATCTTCCCCGGCTACAACCGACCTTGGCTGACCACTCTCGGCCGGTCCGGTGTGCGGCTCAACATGGTGTTGGAACTCAAGCACTACGGCGTGCCCGACACCGGGCCGCAGACCTTCACCGTGGACGGCGTCAGCTACACCGTGCCGGCCCCGGCGATGACCATCCAGCAGCGCCCGGGCACGGTCTGGCCGAAGGCGTACGGCTACGGCCAGGTGCTCGCCGGGCAGTGCGACGGGCTGTTCGCCCGGGCACTGTCGCAGTACCGGACGATGGGCTTCGGGGTGAACGTCCAACTCGCCTCGGAGTTGGACACCGACCACGAGTTCGGCACCACCGAGGCCGGCAAGAGCTACACCTGGGCCGAGTCGGACGCCCGGGCGGTGCAGGCGGTGACGTACATCGTGAACTGGTTCCGGGCCAAGGCGCTGCCCCAGGGCGCCACCTTCTCGGTCGGCCTCGGCGGCTTCGACCGGCCCGCGTTCCAGCGCACCCATCCGGAGTCGCTGATGTCGCGGCTGGATTTCCTGCAGTGGAACGTGTACGCCACCAGCCCCGGCCACACCGCGCTGGACCGGTTCCGGCGCACCAAGGACTGGGCGGTGGCCGACCTCGGTCCGGTGGCGCTGTCCCGCCCGGTGATCATCGCCGAGTGGGGGGTCCGGGTCGCCGAGATCCCGGACCAGGCGGCCTGGATCGCCACGGTGCCGCCCGCGATCGCCCGGATCAACGCCGAGCGCGGGCCGCTCATCGCCCGGATGAACTACTTCAACTCGGGCTGGGGCACGCTGAGCCCCAAGGCCGCCGGGCTGGCGGCGTTGCGGGCCGCGTACGCCCGGCCGCCGTTCGGCTGACCCGAGCCCGCCCAGGTGGCCGGCCCTCGACGAGGGCCGGCCACGCCGCGTCTTGACAGCGACGCCTTCCTGGTTGCATGGTTAGTTACATGAGTAATGAACCAGCCAACCAGTGTGGTGGGGGAGGGTGGCGGCAGTGATGGAGGACGGCCGGCCGATCTTCCTCCAGATCGCGGAGCTGCTGGAGAACTCGATCCTGGACGGAACCCTCGCCGAGGAGGAACAGGTGCCGTCGACCAACGAGCTGGCGGCCTTCCACCGGATCAATCCCGCGACCGCCGCCAAGGGCGTACACAAGCTGGTCGACGACGGAACCCTGTACAAGAAACGAGGCATCGGGATGTTCGTCTCCTCCGGCGCCCGCGCCAAGCTGCGCGGCCGGCGTCGTGACGAGTTCGCCCGGCAGTACGTCCAACCGCTGCTCACCGAGGCACGCAAGCTCGGCATCGACCCGGCCGAACTGAAGCACATGATCGACACCTGGGAGGAGATCCGATGAGCCCGGTCGTCACCGTCACCGACCTCACCAAGCGGTACCGCGGCGTCACCGCCCTGGACCGGGTGAGCTTCTCGCTCACCGAGAACCGGATCTACGGCCTGCTTGGGCGCAACGGTGCCGGCAAGACCACCCTGATGCAGATCCTCACCGCACAGAACTTCGCCACCTCCGGCGAGGTCACGGTCTTCGGAGAACAGCCGTACGAGAACGAGCGGGTGCTCTCCCGGACCAGCTTCATCAAGGAGAGCCAGACCTACCCGTCCATGGGCGTGCACCACGTGCTGCGCGCCGCCAGCCTGGTCCACCCGGGCTGGGACGACGAGTTCGCGCAGCAACTGACCGACGACTTCCGGCTGCCGCTGCGACGCAACGTGCGCAAGCTGTCCCGGGGCATGCTCTCCTCGCTCGGCATCATCATCGGCCTCGCCTCGCGGGCTCCGCTCACCTTCTTCGACGAGCCGTACCTCGGCCTGGACGCGGTGGCCCGGCAGATCTTCTACGACCGGCTGCTGGCCGACTACACCGAGCACCCCCGCACCGTCGTGCTCTCCACCCACCTCATCGACGAGGTGAGCGAACTGATCGAACACGTCCTGCTCATCGACGCGGGTCGCCTGCTGTTGGACGCCGAGGCGGAGACCCTCCGCGGTCAGGTGCTCACCGTCTCCGGCCCGACCGCGGCGGTCGACGAGTTCACCCGCACCGGCGCGGAGCTGCACCGGACCCGGCTCGGCGGGACGGCGCGGGCCACCGTACGCGGTGACTTCGGCCCGGCCGACCACGACCGGGCCCGGACCCTCGGCCTGATGCTGGAAGCGTCCTCACTCCAGGACACCGTCGTCCGCCTGACCACCGCGAGAACCGGATCCGCGCCGGCCGGCGCGGAAGCGACCAGCAAGGAGAAGTTCCGATGAACCGCGTCCTGACGGTCGCCCGGCTCCAGTTCGTCGCCTGGCCCCTGGTGTTCGGCTGGCCCTGGGGAATCCTCGCCCTCAGCTTCCTCGTCAACCTGGCGCTCTTCGGCTCGATCGGTGACGTCGACCCGGCCCCCGTCACCGGTGGCCTCTCCAGCATCTACATCGTGATGCTCGTCGCCTGCGTCACCACGATCACCCAGGACTTCCCGTTCATCATCGGACTGGGCGTCTCCCGCCGCAGCTTCTACCTGGGCAACCTGCTCCAGTTCGGCGCACAGGCGGTCGCCTACGCGGCGGTGCTCTACCTGCTGGCCGTGGTCGAGGAGGCCACCGGCGGCTGGGGGATCGAGCTGACCTTCTTCGGCCTGCCGTTGCTGCTGGTCGACAACCCGGTGCTGCGGTACCTCGCCTTCGCCATCCCGTTCCTGCTGCTCGGGCTCCTCGGTATCGCCATCGCGCTGGTCTTCAAGCGCTGGGGCGTCAACGGCATGCTCACCCTCAGCGCCGCGGCGATCGTCGGGTTCGGTGGGCTGGGTGTCCTCGCCACCTGGCGGGGCTGGTGGCCGGCGATCGGCGGCTGGTTCGCCGACCAGTCCGGCGGGGCACTGCTGGTCGGCTATCCGGCGCTGCTCGCCGTCCCGCTCGCCGCCGTCAGCTACCTCATCATCCGCCGCGCGGCCCCATGAGAGGGGCGGCCCCTCCCGATCGGGTATCGGGAGGGGCCGCGCCAGCGAGGGGGTCAGCGCCAGGTGTCGGTCAGCGTCAGCGATCCGCCGACGGTGGCCGTACGGTTCGCGCCGGACTCCCAGACCACCTGGCCGGAGTCGGTGCGCTTGACGTACTTGTAGGCGAAGGTGGTGCCGGCCGGCACGCTCAGCTCGCCGGTCCAGACCGGGTACGCCGTCGGCGACAGCCGTACGCCCCGGGCCGGATCCCAGCCGCCCAGGGCGGGCAGGTCACCGACGACGTAGACGTGTTGGCCGGGGACCGTGCTGGCGGTGGCCCGGAAGGAGACGGTGGTCGCGCCGGACGGGTCACCGGCCGGCTGGTTCCAGGCCACGGTGAACGCGGTGCCGCCGGTGCCGGAGCGGTTGGGGTCGTTCTCCCACTGCGTCGCGCCGTTGCCGACCTTGACCAGCTTCCACTCGAACGCGGTGCCGGCCGGGACGTCGACCGACCCGGTCCAGGTCGGGTAGCTGCCCGACGTGGTGGACAGCTTCACCCCGTTCGCCGGGTTCCACGAGCCGAGCTGCGGGATCGAGCCGACCACGTACACCTCCTGACCGGGGTTGGTGGTCACGGTCGCGGTGAACCGGGTCGACCCGGCCGGGTGCGACGGGCTCGCGGTCGGCGACGGTGACCCGGTGGGGCTCGCCGTCGGGGTGGGGGCCGGACCGTCCAGCCGGGCCCCGACGTGCAGGGCGAGCGCCTGGTCCGGTGCGATGGCGGCGGCGAAGCCACCACCGGAGACGGTCACCACGCCGCCTGGGCAGGCCTCGGTGTCCGGGTCGTAGGCGCCCCGGCCCACGTTGCAGTACCGGCCGTCCGGCAGCGAGGTGCTGAAGCTGCGGCTCCACGTGCTGCCGGTGGCGTTGAAGGCGGCGTAGCCCCGGTCACCGCGGGCGAAGGCCAACCGGCCGTTGCCGTCGGTGACGACCGAGCCGACGCCGGTGCCGGCGACCGCGTTGCGGAAGCCGGGCATACCGGCCACCCCCGCGTCCCGGTGCTCGCAGATCCATGCGCTGCTCGCGCAGTCGGTGGCCAGGGTGGTGCCGTCGGCGGTGCTCGGCGGGCCCTGCCCGTGCGTCGAGCCGAACGCGTAGCTCGACATCAGCTGGGGCCGACCGTACGGGTGGGCCATCATGAACGTGTCCGCCAGGTAGTAGCGGGCGCCGTTCTTGTAGGTCAGCGTCGGGTTCTCCCGCTGGGTGTCGTGGTTGTCGACGAAGACCACCGCCTGCTGCCCGGTCAGGCCGCCGTAGTTGGGCAGGTTGCCCAGCTGGGCGATGTTGCCGTCGCGGAACGCCGACGAGACGGCCCGCTGGTAGTCGAAGTTGGTCACCCCGCCGTAGGGGGCGTACGCGGTGTAGGGGATGGTGCCGTCGCCGTACACCTCGTGGAACAGGTCCGGCCGGCCCCCGAAGCCCGGCACGTCCCGCAACCGGCTGATGATGTCGGCCAGGTGTGCCTCCTGTACGTGCTTGGCCGCGTCCACCCGGAAGCCGGCCACGCCCAGGTCGATCACCGCGTTCATGTACTTGGCGATCTTCCGGCGTACCTCGGGGTCGGCGGTGTTGAGGTCGGCCAGGTCGAGCAGCTCGCAGTCCTGCACCTCCTGTTTGTTGCCCCAGTTGCTGATCCGCCGGTAGCAGGGCGCGAAGTCGCCGTGGCCGTAGCTGTCGCCCGAGCCGTCGTCGAACAGGTTCGGGTAGCTGTACTTGCTGTAGACGGTGCCGGCGCTGCCCGGGCCGCTGCCGGCCGAGCCGGTGCCGCTCATGTGGTTGAGCACCATGTCCACGTAGATCTTCACGCCCTGCGCCCGGCAGCGCTCGACCATGTCGACGAACTCGGTCTTGGTGCCCCGCCGAGTCTGGTCGAGCCGGTACGACACCGGCTGGTAGTCCTGCCACCACGGGTAGGTGGCACCCTCGGCGTTGGGCAGCACCACGTGTTCCTGCGGCGGGGAGACCTGCACCCCGCCCCAGCCGTTCGGGCCGAGGTTGGACTCGCACTCGTCGGCGACGGAGTCCCACCGCCACTGGAACAGGTGGACGATGGCGTCGCCGTTGGCGCGTACCTCGGCCGCGCTGGCGGGGGTGGTACCGGTGGCGACGGCGGTGAGGGTGGCCGCGACCAGCGTCGCGGCCAGGGCCGCGGGGATCGCGGCACGGGGACGGGGGATGCGCACGGAAGCCCTCCTCAGGGGACGGTCAGGTGCAGTAACGGTGATGGCAAGGTTTCCTGCAAGTTGTGCAAGAACTTGCGGTGATTGCGCGACCGTAACAGCGCCGTCGATGCCTGTGAACCTCTGTTTCACAAGTCGGTACGATGGCGAACAAGCCCTTGCGGATGACTGAAAACACTGCAAGGATTTGCGTCCACTTCGGCCGAAACGGTCGACGGCTCCACCCGAGGGCGGGCTGTGGCCGGCGCGGTCGGCGCATCCCGACCGCCCGGCACACCGGCGGTGCGCATCGCGCGGCCGAGTCGCCGGGCGCCCGGGCGGTGAGCTTTCTATGCTCGACCCATGGAACTGCGGATCTTCACCGAACCCCAGCAGGGCGCGACCTACGACGACCTGCTCGCCGTGGCCCGGCGCGCCGAGGAGACCGGCTTCGGGGCCTTCTTCCGCTCCGACCACTACCTCAAGATGGGGGCGGTCAGCGGCGAACCCGGCCCCACCGACGCCTGGACCACCCTCGCCGGACTGGCCCGGGACACCCGCTCGATCCGGCTCGGCACGCTGATGACCGCCGCGACGTTCCGGCTGCCCGGCCCGCTGGCCATCACCGTCGCGCAGGTCGACCAGATGAGCGGCGGACGGGTCGAACTCGGCATCGGCACCGCCTGGTACGACACCGAGCACAGCGCGTACGGGATCCCGTTCCCGGCGTTGAAGGAGCGCTTCGACCGGCTCGACGAGCAGCTCGCCGTGATCACCGGCCTGTGGCGTACCCCGGCGGGGGAGACGTTCGACTTCACCGGCCGCCACTACCAGGTCAGCGACTCACCGGCGCTGCCCAAGCCGGTGCAGCGGCCGCACCCGCCGATCCTGCTCGGCGGCATGGGTGCGAAGCGGACCCCGCAGCTCGCCGCCCGGTACGCCGACGAGTTCAACCTGCCGTTCGTCTCGATCGACGACACGGTCACCCAGTTCGCCCGGGTCCGGACCGCCTGCCAGGAGATCGGCCGGAACCCGGACGAGCTGACCTGGTCCAACGCGCTGGTGCTCTGCTGCGGCAAGGACGACGCCGAGGTGGCCCGGCGGGCCGCCGCGATCGGCTGGGACGCGGACGAACTGCGCGAGAACGGGCTCGCCGGCACTCCCGCCGAGGTGGTCGACAAGATCGGCCGGTACCGCGCGGTGGGCAGCCAGCGGGCCTACCTCCAGGTGCTCGACCTCGCCGACCTGGACCACCTGGACCTGGTCGCCGGCGAGGTACTGCCGCAGCTCTGAACCGGCAGCCGCGCGGAACCCCGTGGCGGCGTCGACCCGGCCCGGTCAGTGGGCCGGGGTGCGCAGCACGGTGTCCAGCTGGCCGTCCCGATCACTGTCGATGTAGGTCACGTCCGGGATCCCGTCACCGTCCAGGTCGAACTGGACCACGTCGGCCACCCCGTCGCCGTCGAAGTCGGTGACCACCTGCACCGAACCGTCCAGGTGCCGGCTGACGATCGACCGGGCGCCGCCCGTCACCCGTGGCGGCGGCCCGGGGGTCGGCACCGGCGTCGGCGCCGGTCCGGGCGTCGGGTTCGGCTGCGGTCCGGGCTGGCCCGCCGGCATCCCGGCGTACGCCCGACCCGCCGGCATCCCGGCGTACGCCCGACCCGCCGGCATCCCGGCGTACGCCCGACCCGCCGGCATCCCGGCGTACGCCCCGGCCAGGCCGCTGGCCGGCTCCACGCCGCTGCCGCCCGGATCGATCTCCTCCTCGGAGGGGTACACGTCGCCCCGTGGGGCGGGATCACGGTAGCTGCTCATCGGCGTAGGGTTCCCCGACGGAGCCGACGGTAACCGTCGGCGCGGAAGAGGGAGGGTCGCGTGTCGACGCAGCGCAACTGGGCGGGCAACATCCGGTACTCCGCCCGGGCGTACCACCGACCGTCATCCGTCGACGAGCTGCGGGCCCTGGTCGCCGGCAGCGACCGGATCCGGGCGGTGGGCAGCGGCCACTCCTTCAACCGGCTCGGCGACACCACCGGCGACCTGGTCACCCTGGCCGGGCTGCCGGCCACCGCGCACCTCGACGAGCAACGCCGCACCGTCGACGTGCCGGCCGCGACGCGCTACGGCGACCTCGCCGCCTGGCTGCACGAACGCGGGTACGCCCTGGCCAACCTCGCCTCGCTGCCGCACATCTCGGTGGCCGGCGCGGTCGCCACCGGCACCCACGGCTCCGGCGTCACCGTCGGCAACCTGGCCACCGCCGTCGCCGGCCTGGAACTGGTCACCGGCACCGGGGATCTGCGCACCGTGGACCGGAGCAGCCCCGACTTTCCCGGCCTGGTGGTCTCGCTCGGCGCGCTCGGCATCGTCACCCGGCTCACCCTCGACGTGCTGCCCACCTTCGACATCCGCCAGTACGTCCGCCTCGACCTGCCCCGCGCTGCCCTGGACGAGGCGCTCGGTTCCGCGTACAGCGTCAGTGTCTTCACCGACTGGCGCTCCACCCGCGGCACCCAGGTCTGGCGCAAGCAGCTCGCGGACCAGCCGCCACCCCCGGCGGACTGGCTCGGTACGACGGCCGCCGACCGGCCCTGGCATCCGGTGCCCGGCATGCCGACGGCCAACTGCACCGAACAGCTCGGCGTGGCCGGCCCCTGGCACGAGCGGCTGCCGCACTTCCGGCTCGGCTTCACCCCGAGCAGCGGCGACGAACTCCAGTCCGAGTACCACCTGCCCCGCGCCGTCGCCGCCGACGCGCTGGCCGCCCTCGACGAGGTGGCACACCTGATCGCCCCGGTGTCGCAGACCAGCGAGCTGCGCACCATCGCCGCCGACCAGCTCTGGCTCAGTCCGCAGTACGACCGGGACACCCTGGCAGTGCACTTCACCTGGATCGCCGACCCGGACCGGGTGCTGCCGGTGGTGGCCGAGGTGGAACGGGCGCTGGCCCCGTTCGCCCCCCGCCCGCACTGGGGCAAGGTCTTCACCCTCGCGCCGGACCGGATCGCCGCCACCTACCCCCGCTGGACCGACTTCGCGGCCCTCCTGCACCACCACGACCCCACCGGCAAGTTCCACACCAACGACCTCACCAACCTCTTCCCCCGCTGACACCCCCCTTCCCCTTCCCCCGCCGCGCCCCGCGTTCCCCGTCCGCGCGGGGGGCGGGGTGGGGTGTGGGGCGCGGTGGGGGGTGGGTTTAGCGGGCTGCGGTGACCTGGTCGCGGAGGTGGCCGCGCTGGACGGCGCGGCTGATGTCGCTGGGGGAGACGATGCCGACCAGGCGGCCCTCGACGACCACCAGCGCCCTCCCGTCGGCGCACTCGTTGAGCCGGGGCAGCAGGTCGGTGAGTTGCTCGTCGGGGGAGGCGAGGACCAGGTCGTCGGCCCGGCAGGCCACCGCCTCCAGCGTGGTGCTGCCGCGTTGGTCGCTCGGTACGCCACGGACCCGGTCGAGGGTGACCAGGCCGACCGGCCGCCCGTCCTCGGTCAACGGCAGCGCCGTGTGCCGGTACGCGAAGAGGTAGTTGTCCACGAAGTCGGCGACGGTCAGCTCACCCGAGGCGGTCTGCGGCTGCGGGGTCATCACGTCGGCCACCCGTACCCCGCGCAGCGCGCTGCCCACCCGGGCCTGCCGCTCCTCCATCGTCGCCGCGCCGATCAGGAACCAGCCGATCAGCGCCAGCCAGAGCCCACCCACGCCGGCGCCGGTGAGGAACCGCCACAGGCCCAACCCGATCAGCACCACGCCGAGGATCCAGCCGGCACGGGCGGCGACCACCGAGGCGCGGGTCCGGTCGCCGGTGGCCTTCCACACCGCCGCGCGCAGCAGTCGCCCGCCGTCCAGCGGTGCCGCCGGCAGGATGTTGAAGAGCGCCAGCAGCAGGTTGATGCCGCCGAGCCAGGCCATCGCACCCAGCCACAGCCCGTGCACCCCGGCCAGGCTGAGCACCATCGCGACCACCCCGAAGAACGCCCCGATGATCAGGCTGACCAGCGGCCCGACCCCGGCGATGCGCAGCTCCGCGCCGGGCGTACGGGCCTCCCCGCGCAGCTCGGCGACGCCGCCGAAGAGCCACAGGGTGATGCCCTCCACGCCCAACCCGTTGCGTTTGGCCACCACCGCGTGTGACACCTCGTGGGCGAGCAGGCCCAGGAAGAAGACCACGGCCGCCGCCAGACCCGCGAGGAAGTACGCGACCACCGACCGGCCGGGGTACGACGCCGGGAACAGGTTCGCCGACAGCCCCCACCAGATCAGCGCGAAGATGACCAGGACGCTCCAGTTGACCCCGACGGGTACGCCCACGATCCGGCCGAGCCGGAAACTCGCCCTCATGTGTCGCTCATACCCCCGCAGGCCGTTTCCATGCCAGGCCAGCGTGTCACCCCCGCTCCCTGCCAGTTTCCCGGTGACTGTCGAACATGGCGGACAGCTCCGCCCGCCCCCGATTCACCACGGCGACGAGCGGGGCCAGGTCGATGCCGGCCGGCACCGGCATGTCGGTGACGAGGTCGCGAACCTGGAACCGGCGCTCCAACCAGCGATGCAACGCGCGGCGGTCTTCGGTCTTCCGGTCGTGGTCCGGCAGGTCCCACACCCGCTGTGAGTACGGCGTGTCGTCGTCGCCGAGCGCCGCGAGGAGCCCGGAATGGCGCATCAGGCACGGATAGCAGTGGCCGCAGTGCAGCTTCGGGCGGCTGCTGGAGGCGTGACCACAACTCACCGTTTGCTGGGTCAACGTCGTCGGCGTCAGACCCGCGCCCAGGGCGCGACGGCACACCTCACCCTTCGTGAGGTACAGGTACGGATTGACCACCTCGACCGCGCCACCGACCTCCCGGATCACCTCGTTGAGAAGTCCCAGCGTGAAGGGGTGCACCGATCGGGTGGAACAGGCCGCGACCCGGGCCGGCGTCAGTGCCGGATTCAGCGCCAACTGGCCGTTCTCCGGCACGGCGACCCGTGCCACGCGGTGCACGGCGGCGAAGAAGACGGCGGTCGCCGCGTAGAGAAGTCCTCGGGTGCGCGCGGACTTCTCCAGCCCGGGACGCCCGGCGCGTACCTGCTGGGTCGCCGTGAACCGCGGCAGCCCTCGGCGCCGTGAACGATCGATCGCGCCGAACACGTCATCCTGCGGTGCCTTCCACTTGGGCTCGAAGTAGGAGACGAGGAGCAGGTCACCTGCGGGCACCAGGGACCGCTCCGCCACGTACGCGGTGGAGTCGAGACCACCGGAGAAGAGCGCGACCTCCCCGATCGGGATGTCGTAGTGGCTTCTGCTCTGATGTGGCAGCGGTTGGGCACCGGACCGGACGCTGATCTCCCAGCGGTCCGCAGTCAGTGTCTCGACCAGCGACGCGAGCAACTCGATCGCCCGTCCGCTCCAGGTTCCCGCGCTCGTCACCTGGACCTGGAGATCGATCTGTCGTCTATGAGAACTGAAAGTGCTTGTTCAAGTGCTGAGCGTGTTGACGGGGTGGTTCGGCACGGCTCTGCATCGGCCGGGCCGCCGACGGGTAGGGTCCTCCTCACGCCCAGCGGCATCGACGTGCTGGACTTCAAGCTGCCGCTGACTTCCTGTCCCGCCAGACGCTCTATCTGGCCGAGGACTGGATCGACACGTCCCCGGCCGGCGGTGGCCGGCGCTCTGACTGAGGACAGACCGGACGCGGCGGTTTACTGTGGGCGGCGCAGTCGGCGTCGGCCCGTCGAGAGGAACGGACGTGGCGAAACTCGAACTGACCGTGGCCGAGGCGGCGCTGTACGACCTGGTCGGTTCCCGGACCTTCGTCCGGGCTCGGCAGCACCTCGATCGCGGCGACCTGGTGGACGTGCGGTGGGATCCGACGATCGGCCGGGCGTCCGGTCAGCTCACCGGCGCACGCTCCGGTCCGGTGACAGCCCACGTGGCGACTGTCGATGACCGCATCACCGCGTTCCAGGGCGAATGCGCGTGCGGGCAGGACGATTGTGCCCATCTCGCGGCGTTGACTCTCGCCACGCTACCCACAGCCGGGCCGCCGCGGAGCCGCCCGGCGCAGAAGAAGGGGAGCTGGGAGTCGGCCGTCGCCACGTTGGTCCGCGACATCGCACCACCTGAGGTCGTCAGCGAACCCGAGCAGGCCGGCATCGGGCTGCAGTTCGAGATCGTGTCGCTCGCACCGGACACCGGCGGCTTCCGGGTCGGACTCCGCCCGGTTCTGCCCGGTCGTACCGGCTGGGTCCGGGCCGGGATCAGCTGGTCGTCGTTGAGTTACGCCCACACCGGCAGGTCCAGGCAGGCCGAGCGGCATCGCCGGCTGCTCGGTGAGATCGTGCGGCTGGCCGCTTCCGGCCGCGACCCGTACGGCTACTACTACGGCGGTCACCGGCAGACCGTCTTCCTCGACGAGTTCGAGACCCGACGGATCTGGGACCTGCTGGCCGAAGCCGACGACGCCGGTGTGCCCCTCGTACAGGTCGGTAAGCAGGCGGGGCCGGTGGTGGTCGACCGCCGACCGGCGCGACTGTCGGTGCGGGTCGACCGGGCCGAGGGTGAACTCGTGCTCGGCGCCGCGTTGTCGGCCGACAACGCGCCGATCCACGCCACCGAGCTGGTCCTGCTCGGTAACCCGGCGCACGGCATCGCCTGGCGGGGCGAGCCGGACCCGGGACAGCGCCGCCCCGGAAAGCCGACGCTGCGGCTGGCGCCGCTGGCCACGGCGATGTCACCGCGCACGCTCCGGGCGCTCTCCGGACCCCCGATCCGGATTCCGGCCGCCGAGGAAGCGCAGTTCTTCGATCGCTTCTATCCGGATCTGCTCCGTCAGGTGGAGGTGATCGCCGCTGGTCCGACGGTCCGTCTTCCGGCGGTCGGGCCGGACCGGCTGGTGATGACCCTGACGCCGGAGCCCGGCCATCGTCTCCGCGTCACCTGGGAATGGCACCGCATGGTGGGTGCCCGGCGTTATCCGGAGCCACTGCGGGCCGGTGTGCCCGGCACGGCCGACGCCCACCGCGAGCGGGTGTTCGGTCAGGTCGTCGAGATGGTTGGCAAGCCGGTGCCCGAGCTCGTCGAACCGTCCCCTGCCGGGCCACAGCTCACTGCCTCGACCGTCATCGCCGGTGACGCCCTGATTCGTCTCCTGAACGACGTCGTGCCCCAGCTCGCCGACCTGGACCACGTCGAGGTGATCGCGGCGCCCGAGGGGACACTGCCCGACTACCACGAGACCTTCGACGCGCCGTCGATCACCTTCGCCGACGGCGGCGATGCCGGCGACCACGACTGGTTCGACCTGTCGGTACGGGTCAGCGTCGGCGGTGAACCGGTGGGTTTCGCCGAACTGTTCGCCGCGCTCGCCCAGGACCACCAGTACCTCATCCTGCCCAGCGGGACGTACTTCGCCCTGGACCGGGTGGAGTTCCGCCAGTTGCGGGACCTGATCGTCGAGTCGCGGGCCCTGTCCGACGCCCCGCCCGGGACGGTACGGGTCGGGCGGTTCCAGGCCGGGCTCTGGGACGAGCTGGCCGAGCTCGGTGAGGTCACCGGCCAGGCCGCGGCCTGGCAACAGTCGGTGCGGGCGCTGAGCGAAGCAGACCTGGCCGTCCCACATCCGGTTCCAACGGAGGTACGAGCCGAGCTGCGGCCGTACCAGCAGGAGGGGTTCCGGTGGCTCGCCACTCTGCATGACCACGGGCTCGGCGGGGTTCTCGCTGACGACATGGGGCTCGGCAAGACCCTCCAGGCGTTGGCGCTGATCTGTCACGCCCGGCGGGAGCGGCCGTTCCTGGTGGTCTGCCCGGCCAGCGTGGTCGACAACTGGGCCCGCGAGGCGGCCCGGTTCACGCCGGATCTCACCGTCCGGGCGATCACGCAGACCGTGGCGCGACGCGGCGTGGAACTCGCCGAGGCGGTGGACGGTGCGCAGGTCGTCGTCACCTCGTACACCCTGTTCCGGCTGGAGTACGACGACTACCGGACGCTCGACTGGGCGGGCCTGATCCTCGACGAGGCGCAGTTCGTCAAGAACTCCCAGTCCCAGGCGCACCGCTGCGCGAAACTGCTGCCGGCGCCGTTCAAACTGGCGATCACTGGCACGCCGATGGAGAACAACCTCGGCGAGCTGTGGGCGCTGTGTTCGATCGCCGCCCCCGGGCTGTTGCCGCGCGCCGACCGGTTCACCGAGTACTACCGCCATCCGATCGAGAAGGAGCGCGACGCGGACCGGCTCGCCCAACTCCGCCGCCGGATCAGGCCACTGATGCTGCGTCGGCGCAAGGGGGACGTGGCCGCCGACCTGCCACCCAAGCAGGAACAGGTGCTGGAGATCGAATTGGACCGCAAGCACCGCCGCGTCTATCAGGCATACCTGCAACGGGAACGACAGAAGGTCCTCGGCCTGCTCGGCGACCTGGAGAAGAACCGGTTCGAGATCTTCCGGTCGCTGACCCTGCTGCGGCAGGCCAGCCTCGATGTCGGGCTCGTCGACCCGACGCAGCGCGCGCCGGCGACGAAGCTCGACGTCCTCACCGAGCGGGTCGCAGACCTGGTCGCCGAGGGGCACCGCACCCTGGTGTTCAGCCAGTTCACCCGTTTCCTCGACCGGGCCCGGCAGCGGCTCGAACAGGATGGCATCGCGTGCAGCTATCTGGACGGCAGCACCCGGGACCGGGCGGCGGTGATCGACGAGTTCAAGACCGGCACCAATCCGGTCTTCCTGATCAGCCTCAAGGCCGGCGGGTTCGGCCTCAACCTCACCGAGGCCGACTACTGCCTGCTGCTCGACCCGTGGTGGAACCCGGCCGCCGAGAACCAGGCGGTGGATCGGGTGCACCGCATCGGACAGTCACGCAACGTGATGGTGTATCGGCTGGTCGCCAAGGACACCATTGAGGAGAAGGTGATGGCGCTGAAGGCGCGCAAGGCCGAACTCTTCGACAGCGTCCTCGACGGCGGCGAGTTCGCCTCCGCGCAGCTCACCGTCGATGATATCCGCAGCCTGCTGGAGTAGCCGAGGGGTCGGGCGGTCAGTCAGCCACGCCGGCCGGAACCACCCAGGTGGTGGGTTGGCCAGTAATCGCGGTGATCATGTCGTAGTCGCCGTCGTAGTGCAGCACTGTGGGGTGCCGGTAGGGCTCAGGCGGTGGGGGGTGGAGTGGGCAGCGCGTCGACGACCACCACCGGGCTACCCGGCGGCACCTCCGCCAGCAGCAGGCGCTGGCCGGAGCGGGTCAACCGGATGCAGCCGTTGGTGGTCTGCTGGCCCAGTTCGCCGTCATGGTGCCAGCTGTGGATGCCGATGTGCGCGCCGCGCAGGCTGGCCGGTACCGAATCCGGGTCGTCGGGTACCGAGCCGAGGGCGTAGATGTCGACGCCGCCGTACACCGACTCGGGCGGCGGCGTGCGACCCAACACGAAGGTGCGGCCGAGCGGGGTCTCCTGGCCGCGCTGGCCCAGGCTGACCTGCCAGCTGTGCTTCGCGGCGCCGTCGCGGTACCAGGTGAGCCGGTACGGCACCCGCTCCACCACGATCTGGTCGCGCAGCGCGATCTTGCGGAATCCGCCGGGTGGCAGCCAGGCCAGCTTGCGGTTGGCCGAGGGCAGCAGTACGGCCGTCCAGCCGGCCTCGCGGCGTGCGACCGGGACGGTCAGCTCCACCCCGCTGATGGTCGGCATGAGGAAGGCCAGCGGCCGACCGCCGGGCGCGTCGTAGACGGCGAGCCGGCGCTGCGGGCGTACGCCCTCGGTCAGTGGCGCGGTGTCCAAGGTGTCCGGATCGTCGGGGAAGCCGATCGGTGCCGGGCCGTAGTCGATCTCCGGTAGCCCGTCCGGTGCCGGCGCGGCCGGTGCGACGCTCTCGGCCGACGGCGACGCCGGCACGCTCGGCGCGCCCGCGCTCGGCGCTCCCGTCCCGCCGACGGGTGCGGTGACCGTTGCGGGCCCGGCTGCCGGAGTCAGCGCCCACCCGGTGTACGCGGCCCCGCCCATCAGTACGGCCACGCCCACACCGACGGCCACCCCACGCCGCCCGCGCCTGACCAAACCCCACAAGACCCCCATCCATTCACTCTATCTTCAAACCGCTCGAACCATCTGAAACCTCACCTCACCGCCCACCCCACCCTCGGACCGGAGCGGACCCGAACCGGAGCGGAGTGGGGTGGGGTGGGGCGGATCGGGGTGGGGGACTGTCAGGGGAGGCGGGCGGATAGGTGGATGGCGATGGCGTCGTGGGCGGGGACGTTGGCGGCGAACCAGCCGTTGGCGTCGACGGTGATGACCGGGCCGCTGCAACTGCCACCCGAGAAGGTGCCGTGGATGACGTCGCAGTAGCGCCCGGCCGGTAAGCCGGTGTAGTACGAGCGGCCGTTGACGGCGAAGTCCTCGTCGTTGATGGTGATGAAGCCCCGGCCGGTACGACTGAAGGCGATGTGCTGGTAGCCGTTGTCGTACCAGTTGCTGACCCCGGTGCCCTCGGTGGCGTTGCGGAAGCCGACCATGTTCGCGATGACCGGCCAGCGGTGTTCGCACTCCCAGCCGGAGTAGCAGGTGGTGTTGAGGGTCTTGTTGTTGCCGTCCGAGGGCGGTCCGGCGTCGCGGCTGCTGTAGGTGTAGCTCGACATCACCGTCGGGGAGCCGTACGGCCAGGCCAGCATGAAGGCGTTGGCGAGGGCGTAGCTGCCCCGGTCGCGGTAGGTGAGCACGCCGGGCTCGTCGCGCTGGGTGTCGTGGTTGTCGACGAAGACCGACGAGACGCCGCTGGGCAGGTGGCCCCAGCCCTCGCCGAAGTTACGCAGGTAGGCCAGCCGCTCCGAACGGAAGACCCGGGCCAGGTCCTTGCCGTAGCGGAACTCGTGCACGTCGCCGTTGCCGGTGTACTCCTCGGGCCGGATCGGCTCGCCCGCGCCGTAGATGACCTCCTGGACGATGTACGCGGACCGGTTCAGCCGGCTGAGGATGGCCGCGATGTCCGCCGCCGGCATGTGCTTGCTGGCGTCCAGCCGGAAGCCGTCCACACCGAGCGACAGCAGGTCGTTGAGGTACGCGGCCAGCCGGGAACGGACGTAGTCGGACCCGGTCTTCAGGTCGGCGAGGTTGACCAGCTCGCAGTTCTGCACCTCGTACCGGTCGTTGTAGTTGACGATGTCGTTGTTGCCGTTGCGCCCGCAGTAGTTGAAGTCCTGCGCCTGGTAGATGCCGGGGTAGACGTGGTGCTGGTACGACGACCCGGCCCAGCCGGTGCCGCCGTTCGACTGCCCGGACATGTGGTTGACGACGGCGTCGACGATCACCTTGACACCGGCCGCCTGGCAGGTGGCGACCATGGAGCGGAACTGCTCGCGGGTGCCCTTGCGGGACTCGATGCGGTAGCTGACCGGCTGGTACGCCACCCACCACTGGTTGCCGCGGACGTGTTCCTGTGGCGGCGAGACCTGGACGTAGCCGTAGCCCTTCGGGCCGAGGGTGCTGGTGCACTCGCCGGCCACCGAGGGCCAGTTCCATTCGAACAGGTTGGCGATGACCTTCTTGCCGCCCGCCGGGGCGGCGACGGCGGCCGGGGTGTCGAGGGCGGTCGGTGCCAGTACGGCGGCGGGGGCGAGTAGGCCGACGATCGCGCCGAGGGCGACGATCGTGGTGCGGAGTCGACGTCGGGGCATCGGGGTCTCCTGGGGGCGGAGGGCTGGGGGTGGCGGTACGCCTGCCCGGATCTTGCAAGTGAGGGTGAAAGTTTCGGCAAGGTTACAAGCTGGTTTCATGGGCTGTCAACGCATGGACATGGGTGACTGTCCGATGAGTCCGGAATCGGTGGCTACACGCGCCGCGCGGGGGCGTGGTTCGACAACTCGTCAGAATTTTTCTGTCCGGGCTAATCCGTACGGCGCCCGTGGCCGTACTGGTGTGGGGAACAGGGTCGGCCGGTGGTACGCCGCCGCGAGACGATCGAGGAGCACATGGCCCGGGCTACGCAGAACGAGAAGCCGCCTGCCGTCCGTACCAGCAGCAGCAGTAGAGGAGTGCGGGTTGCCTCCCGCGGCCAGGTCCTGGCGCTGACCGCGTCCGGACTCGCCGCGGTGTGGGCGCTGGTGATGCTCACCGGCGCGGGCCAGCGGGCCTACGCGATGGGGTTCTTCTTCACCGAGTTCTTCGCCGGCGTGATCGCCCTGGTCGCGCTGAGCCTGACGGTGATGATGGGACTACTCTCCACCGACCGGCTGGTGCTGCTCATCCGGCACCGGGTCCTGTTGCAGTCCGCCCACCGGGCGACCGGCATCCTCGGTGTGGCCGGCCTGGTCTTCCACGTGATCACCAAGATCGCCAGTGGTCGCGCCGGGGTGACCGACGCCGCCGTGCCGTTCGTCGGCGGGCGGGGCCTCTACGTCGGACTCGGCACCATCGCCGCGCTGCTCATGGTCGGTGTCCTCTGGACCGGGATCATCCGCGCCCGGTTCGCCGACATCGGGCCGAAGTGGGTCTGGCGGGCGCTGCACTCGATGGCGTACCTGTCCTGGCCGTTCGGCATCTTCCACGGCCTCGGCGCCGGCCGCGCCCCGGCCACCTGGGTCAGCCTGAGCTACTGGCTCTGCGTGGTGCTGGTGGTGGTGGCCCTGATGGTCCGGCTCTCGGTCACCCTGCAACGGCGCAGTCGCGAACGGCACCAGGCCGCCGCCCTCAACGAGGCGATGACCGGCAAGGGCAGCGACGAGACCCGGACGAAGACCCTGCTCGGCAACCTGACCAAGCGGGGCGGCGAGAACGAGCGCAGCCGTCGCGACATCAGCTGGGCCGAGAGCACCTCCGGCACCTGGGCCAGCCCCACCATCCGGCGCAACAACCCCGAGCGGTTCACCGTGCCGGTGGTGCCCGAGCCCGGCACGCTGCGGGAACCGACCCGCCCGGCCCGCGACGAGGAACTGGCGCCGGTCGTCCGGCGCGGGTCGCGGCGCGACGAGGAAGAGCTGGAGCGGGTCGTACGCCGCGAGACCGAGCTGCTCGAACCGGTGGCGCGCCGCCGCCGCGACGACGAGCCGACCGGGCGGCGTTCCGTCCGGGTCGACGAGGACGTGGAGCCCGCGCCCCGGCGTTCGGCCCGGTTCGACGACGACCTGGAGCCGGCGCCGCGCCGGACCCGCCGCGACGAGGAACCGACCCGTCGCCCGGCCGCCCGTCGCGACGAGGACGAGCGGGTGGGCCGCCGGGCAGCCCGCCGCCGCGACGAGGAACGCGACGAGGAGTACGCGCCGCAGGCCGAGCCGGCGGGCCGGCGCCGCCGCGACGACGAGGAGTACGGCCGGTCCCGGCGGTCCCGGTCGGACGCCGAGAGCAGCCGCTACTCGTCTCCACCGCTGCGCACCGACGACGAACCGGAGGAGCCCTGGGACAGCCCGCGCCGTTGGGAGTCCACCGCACCCATCTCCAGTTCACCGATTTCCGGCTCGCCCATCTCCGGCTCGCCGATCTCCGGTTCGCCCATCTCCGCCGCACCGCGCAGCGGTAGCGGTCGGCACAGCGTCGAGGACGACCTGCCGGAGGCCGAGACCGACTACTGGCGTCCTCCGGCCCGGTACGCCCCGGACGACGTCGCCGCCGACGACGACACCCCGACCCTGGTCGACCTCGCTTCCCGGCGGGCCCGCCGGGCCGCCGGAGACAACCGGCGTCGTCGCCGCGCCGACCCGGACTCCGTCGACGGTGCCTACTGGGCCGGCCTGCGGGGTGAGGCGAAGTGACGATGCGTACCACGGTCCCCCCGGTGGCCGCCGTCGGTGAACCGCGACTCACCGCCGGGTTCGCCGAGTTCGGTCGCCTCGACCTGCGGGCACACGAGATGGTGCACGGTCCGATCAGTCCGATGGAACCGTCCAACCTGCTGCGTCTGGCCGAGGGCATCCAGCTCAAGGGCAAGGGCGGCGCCGGGTTCCCGTTCGCCAAGAAGCTGCGGGCGGTGCTGGAGTCCTGTGAACGCCAGGACCTGCCGCCGGTGGTGGTGGTCAACGCCACCGAGGGTGAGCCGGCCAGCTGGAAGGACAAGGTCATCCTGACCCGGGCGCCGCACCTGATCCTCGACGGCGCCGCGCTGGCCGCGTTCGCGCTCGACGCCGAGGAGATCGTGCTCTGCGTGGCCGACGACCTGGTCGGCCGGGACTCCCTGATGGAGGCGCTGGAGGAGCGCCGGATGCCGGTACCGACCAGCCTCGTGACGGTCCCGCACCGGTTCATCAGCGGCGAGGGCGGCGCACTGGTCAACGGGATCAACGGGCTGCCGCACATCCCGCCCGGCACCAAGAAGCGGTCCAGCGACTCCGGCGTCAACAACCTGCCCACCCTGCTGTCCAACGCCGAGACGTACTCCCAGCTGGCGATCGCCGCCCGACTCGGCCCGTACGAGTACGCCGCGCTCGGCACCGACGACGAACCCGGCACCGTCCTGCTGAGCGTGACCGGCGCGGCCAAACGCCACGCGGTGGTCGAGTGCGCGGCCGGCACCCCGCTGCGGGAGATCCTCGAACTCTGCGAGGTCCCCGAGGGGCCGGGCATCCTGATGGGCGGCTACCACGGCAAGTGGATCACCTGGGAGGCGGCGAACAAGGCCGAGGTCTCCCGCAAGGGGCTCGCCGCCGTCGGCGGCACCCTCGGCGCCGGCATCATCGTCCCGCTGGCCAACGACACCTGCCCCCTCGGCGAGGCCGCGCAGGTGGTGCGCTACCTGGCCGGCGAGTCCGCCGGCCAGTGCGGCCCGTGCAAGCGGGGACTGCCCGACCTGGCCCGCGCCGTCGACCTGGCGGTCTCCGGCAGCGCGCCGGTGGAGGTCGTCCGGGCCGCCGCCGGTGACGTCAAGGGCCGGGGTGCCTGCAGCCACCCCGACGGTACGTCCCGATTCGCCCTCTCGGCGATGGAGGTCTTCGCCGACGACCTGAAGAAGCACACCACCGGCGAGGGCTGCGGCCGGCGGGTCAAGGGCGTGATGGGGCTGCCCGGTGCCCCCGACCCGGACCCGCAGAAGCTGGTGCTGGACTGGTCCCGGTGCGACGGGCACGGACTCTGCGCCCACGTGGTGCCGGACTTCATCCGCCTCGACCAGAACGGTTACCCCGCCTTCCCGCCGACCCCGGTGCCGACCTGGCTGCGGGAGGGCGCGGTGAAGGCGATCAAGGTCTGCCCGGAGTTGGCGCTACGACTGACCAAGGCCTGAGCGAAGCCGAAGGAGACACGGATGGGTACGGCACGAACGAGGGGACGGTTCGTCGCCGTACTCACCGCCCTGCTCGCCGTCGCGCTGGCCGGTTGCGCCGCCGAGGCGGTACCGCCGGCACCCGAGCCACCGGCCGCGCCCCCGGCGGTCGACGGCGCCGCGTCCCCCTCGGCCGGCGCCGCCGCGTCCCCGTCGGCGGCACCGGTCGGCCCGGTGCCGGACACCCTGCGGTTCACCGGCAAGACCCTGGACGGCGCCGCGTTCGACGCCGCCGACCTGGCCGGCCGCCCGGTGGTGCTGTGGTTCTGGGCGCCCTGGTGCGCCGCCTGCGCCAGTCAGGCGTGGACAGTGGCCGAGATCGCGCCCGGCTTCCGGGACACCGTGCCGATCATCGGCGTCGCCGGGCTGGGCGAGCAGAAGGCGATGGCCGAGTTCGTCACCGAGTTCGAGCTGGGTCCGGTCCCGCAGCTCGACGACCGTGCGGGCGTGCTCTGGCGGCGCTTCGGCGTCGTCGAGCAGAGCACCTTCGTGATCATCGACCGGGACGGGAAGGTGATCCACCAGGGCTGGCTGGACGGTGAGGACCTCACCCGACGGGTCACCGCCCTGGCCGCCTGATGGAGGCGCCGCTACTGCTGGCGCTGACCGCCGGGATGCTCGGCGCGGTCAACCCGTGCGGCTTCGCGATGCTGCCGGCGTACCTGTCGCTGCTGGTCGCCGGTGCCACCGACACCCGCGGCGCGGTACGGCGGGCGCTCACCGCCGCCGCCGCGCTCACCCTCGGGTACGTCGTGGTGTTCGGCGCCTTCGGTCTGGCGCTGGCCCCGGTCGCCGGCTGGCTGCGCCCCCGGCTGCCGTGGTTCACCATCGGGCTGGGGCTGTTGCTGGTGCTGCTCGGCGGTTGGCTGCTCGTCGGCCGTCGGCTGCCTACCCTGCGCCCACTGGCCCGGGCACCCCGGCTGACCCGCTCGCTGCCGTCGATGGTGCTGTTCGGCATGGCGTACGCGGTCGCCTCGCTGGGCTGCGCCATCGCACCGTTCCTGGCGATCGTGGTGACCAGCTTGCAGGCCGGTTCGACGGCGCGGGGGTTGGCGCTGTTCGGCGCGTACGCCCTCGGGATGGGGCTGGTGGTGACGGTGGCCGCGCTCGGCGTGGCGCTGCTGCGCGGCGGGGTGGTGGCCCGGCTGCGCGGCGCCGGTGCCTGGGCGTCCCGGCTCAGCGGCCTGGTGCTGCTGCTCTCCGGCGGCTACGTCGCCTGGTACGGCTGGTACGAGGTGCGCCTGTTCGCCGGCCGCCGGGATGCGCTCACCGATCCGGTGGTCACCACCGCCGCCGGGATCCAGCGCTGGCTCGCCGGCACCGTGGAATCCATCGGCCCCACCGCCCTGGCCCTCACCCTGACCACCCTCCTAGCCCTAACCCTCCTAACCCGCACCCACCCCGCCCACCCCCACCCCACGCGCCCCGCCCACCCCGCCCGGCCCGGCGATCGTGCACTTTCTGCCCCGACAAGAGCGGCGGATGCGGACGTTTCAGTGACCACAAGTGCAAGATCGACGGCGGGGGCGGCGAGGGCAGGGGCGGAGAGGGCGGCGGGAGAGGGAGAGAAGGAGGGGGATGGGTCAGCGGGGGGTCAGGCGGTCGGTGCCTAGGCGGGGGCGGAGCACCTCGGGGACCAGGACCGAGCCGTCGGGCTGCTGGAACTGCTCCAGGATGGCCGGGAAGAGCCGGCTGGTGGCCAGCGCCGAGCCGTTGAGGGTGTGGACGAAGCGGGTCTGCTTGCCGCCCGGCTCGCGGTACCGGATCGCCGCCCGGCGGGCCTGGTAGTCACCGCTCCAGGAGACCGACGAGACCTCCTTGTACTTGCCGGTGCTCGGCATCCACACCTCGATGTCGAGGGTCTTGCGCATCGCGGCGCTGGCGTCGCCGGCCGCCAGCAGGCTGCGCTGGTAGTGCAGGCCGAGCCCCTCGACCAGGCTCTCCGCGTGGGTGACCATCTGCTCCAGCGCGGCGTCGGCGTGCTCGGGCAGGGTGAACTGGAAGATCTCCACCTTGTTGAACTGGTGGCCGCGTACCGTGCCGCGTTCGTCCGAGTGCGACCCGGCCGCCTCGCGGCGGTAGCAGGGGGTGTACGCGAACACCCGCAGCGGCAGCTTCGCGGTCTCCAGGATCTCGTCCTGGTACGCGCCGAGGATCGCCGTCTCCGCCGTCGGCAGCAGGAACTGCCCGCGTGGGGCGGACTGCCGGTCCAGGTGGTAGACGTCGTCGTAGAACTTGGGGAACTGGCCGGCGGCGAAGCCGGCGGTGTCCAGCAGCAGGTGCGGCGGGAGCAGGAACTCGTACCCGGCCTCGATGTTCCGCTCGATCAGCCAGTTGAGCAGCGCCCACTCGAAGCGGGCGCCCAGGCCGGTGTACATCCAGAAGCCCGAGCCGCCCAGCTTGACGCCGCGCTCGTGGTCGACCAGGCCCAGCATCCGGCTCAACTCGACGTGGTCGCGGACCTTCTCGATGGCCGGCGGCGCGCCGAAGGTCTTCACCACCCGGTTGGCCTCCTTGCCACCCGGGACCACGTCCTCGGCGGGCAGGTTCGGCAGCTCGCTCATCACGGCACGCAGCCGCGACTGCACGTCGTCGAGCTCGGCCTCCAGCTCGGCGACCTGCTTACGACCGTCGTCGGAGGTCACCTCCGGCTCGACACCGGACCGCTTCGCCTGCGCGTACGCCCGGGCCTCGGCCTTGCGGCGCTGGCGTTCCCCGTCGATCTCGGTGATCAGCCGGCGGCGTTCCCGGTCGAGGTCCTGGATCTCATCCAGCGCCCGGTCGACCTCGGCGGCGTCGAGCCGCTTCGCCAGCGCGGCCGCCACCGCGTCGCGATCCTTTCGGATCAACTCCATGTCGAGCATGCTGCTCCGTACGCCTCCGTCTGGGAGTCGGGTGGACCACCAGATGTTACCGCCGGGCCCGAATCGCCCCGCCGTGCGGTCAGAGTCGGATCGGCATCAGGATGGAGAAGACCCTGTCGTCGGGGCGGCGGATCGCCAGCGGCGCGAGCGGACTGTCCAGCTCCAACGTCAGATGCCCGCCACCGGCGGCGTCCAGCGCGTCGAGCAGGTACTCGCCGTTCACCCCGACCCGCAGCTCGGCCGGTACCCGGTCGGCGCGGGCGGCAGCACCGTCGGTGGTGAGGTCGTCGGCGCCGAGCAGGCGGAGCCGGTCCGGCCGGCCCAGGCCGAGGACGGTCACCGGCAACGGCCGGCCGGCGTACTGACGGACGACGGTCGGCGTGCCCGCGCGCAGCGCGGCGACCAGCCACTCGGCGTCGACCGGGATCCGGTGCGTCGAGCCGGCACGGTGGCTCGGCAGCAGCGCCTGGTAGTCCGGGAACTCGTCCGGCAACGCCACGGCGTACCACTCGCGCCCGGCCACCTCCGCGAGCAGCCGGGAGCCGGTCAGGACCAGCCGCACGTCACCCAGGCCGCCGTCCTCCACACCGTCGACGGCGACGGTGGCTTCGGCGGTGGCGACGCCGACGGCCTCGGCGGTGGTGGTGGCGGTGTGGAGCAGGGCGCGCAGGCGGTCCACGGCGTCCAACGGCAGCAGGGCCCGTACCGCCGGGCCGTGCACCACGGCGTCGGCCGTCGCCATCGCCAGCCGGTGCCGGTCGGTCGCCACCAGCCGGAGACCCGCGGCCGACACGTCGAACAGGACACCGGTCAACGCCGGCAACGCGGGATCGGTGCCGACGGCGAACCGGACGGCGTCCACGGCGGCGGCCAGGTCGGCGGCGGTCACGGTGAGCCGGGTGACCGCGGCCGACCGGTCGGCCGGGAGCAGTGACCGGATCCGGGACACCTCGCGGCGGGCGTCCGCCAGCCCGTCCGCCAGCCGGCGCAGCTGCGTGTCGAGCAACTCGTGGACCACGGCGGGCTCGGCGCGCACCGCCCGGGCGATCTCGGCAACCGGCATACCCACCCGGCGCAGCCCCGCCACCAGCCGGGCCGACGCCACCTGGTCGTCGGCGTAGCGGCGGTACCCGGTCACCGGGTCGACCCAGGCCGGCACCAGCACCCCGGCGGCGTCGTAGAACCGCAGGGCACTCACCGTCAGCCCGCTGGCCCGGGCCAGCTCACCGATGCTGCGCAGGTCGCTCTCCACCCCGCAGATCCTGCCCCCTCCACCTGGTCGAGGGTCAAGCCGCGCCCGTGTGCCGACGCGGTCAGCTGTCTCCGGTGGCGGTGGCGGTGACGCCGTCGTCGAGCACCCGGAAGGTGAGGCCCGCGGCGGTGAGCCGGTGCAGCAGCGCGTCGCCCATCGCGGTGACCGGGGTGACCTGGCCCGAGGTGGCGGGCAGGTCGTCCAGGGCCAGGCAGAGGGCCGACTCGGCGAGCATCTTGGCGGTCTCGTCGTAGCCGGGATCGCCACCGGACACCTCGGTGACCACCCGGCGTCCGCCCCCGGAGCCGACGAACCGGACCCGGAACCAAGACTCGGCCCGCTGCTGCGCGCTCGGCCCCTGCCCGGCGGCGAGCCGGCCGAGCAGCCAACGCCGGGTGGGTGGCAGCTTCACCAGGCCGGCGAGGGCGCCCAGACCGGCACCGGCGGCCAGCACCGTGGCGAGCCGCCGCACCGCCGCGAAGTGCCGGTAGCGGAAGTCCGGTCCGTACTCGGGGCGGGCCGCCGCCGAGCGGCGTACCACAAGTGGATCGATGGTCGGCAGCGGCACCGCCCAGCCGGGCAGGTCGCGCGACCGGGCCAGCCTGCCGGGCACGGCGCTGACCCGGCGGTCCGCCGGGCGCGGCTCGACCGCCCGGCGTTCGCGGGCGGCCCGCGCCGTCTGCGCCGTACGCGAGAAGGCGGTCAACGCCGAGTGGTAGGTGCCGGCGGAGACCCGTCCACCCGCCCGTACGTACCCGTCCACCGCGATCGGCACTCCGGGGGGCAACTGCTTGAGCGTGAACCAGACGCCCAGGTCGTGCGGGATCGAGTCGAAGCCGCAGGTGTGCACCAGCCGGGCGCCGGTGCGTACCGCCTCGGCGTGGTGGCGGAGGTACATCAGGTCGACGAACTCCGGCTCACCGGTGATGTCCAGGTAGTCGGTGCCGGCGGCGGCGCAGGCGGCCACCAACGGCTCCCCGTACCGGATGAAGGGGCCCACCGTGCTGGCCACCACCCGGGCGGTGGCGGCCACCGCGCGCAGCGCCGCCGGGTCGGCGGCGTCGGCGGTGAGCAGCGGCAGGTCGGCCAGCGCCGGATCGACCGCGGCCAGTTGTCCGCGTACGTCGGCCAGCTTGTCGGGGTTGCGGCCGGCGATCGCCCAGCGCAGCCCGGGCGGCGCGTGCCGGGCGAGGTACCGCGCGGTGAGCCCGCCGGTGAAGCCGGTCGCCCCGAACAACATGATGTCGTACGCCCGATCCGCAGCCATCCCGCGATGATGCCAGTCCGCCCGGGGGGTGCGCTGGTCGGCGACGTCGCGGTCGGTCCGCCGCTCAGTCCGCGTGGTTGCCGGTCGAACTGTCGGCCGGCGGCGCCCGGCCGGTCTCGACGAGCTGCTTGACCTGCCACAACGCATGGCGTACGGCGAGCACCGGGTCGTCGGCGACCAGGTGCGCGGCCAGGCCGGGTGGTACCGGACCGGATTGCGGCCGGGCGGCCAGTTCGGTGGCCCGACCGGGCAGTTCGCGCAGCTCGACCTGGACGGCGTCGTCGAGCCGGCGCAACGGCTCCGGCCAGTCACCTCCGGCCAGCACATCCTCGGGCGGACGGTGGATCGTGACCACCTCCCACCGGCCCCGGGCGGGGCGGTCCGCCCGGCGCCGCTCGGGTCGCCCGGTCGGGTCGGGTCGCCCGTCGGTGACCCGGTGCCTCGCCCACCAGCGGGAGACGGCGCTCCGCGCCGCCCGCAGGGTCGCCACGCCGAGGACTCCGGCCACCGCGAACGCCGTTCCCACCCGTCCCACCGGCACCTCCCGCACTCGGCGCGACCTCCACCCTCACCCCGGTCCGGGTGAACCGGGCTCCCCCACCAGGGGTGAACCGCTTCGGGCGGGGTAACCGCCGACCGCAGGACCGGGGAGGAAAACGCGTCCGTGGGGGTGGGCCGGATGCCGGATGACCGCAGCGATGCCCGAGCCACCTCGATGGCCGGTACGACCTTGACGGCCGGTACGCCGGCGGGCCCGCCCCTGCTGGCGTCGCGGCTGGCACCGGCCGCGCTGCCCGAGCCGGTGGTCCTGCGGCCCCGGCTGGCCCGGCTGCTGGACGACGCGGTCACCCACCCGATCACGCTGCTTCGCGCGCCGGCCGGGTGGGGAAAGACGACACTGCTCGCCTCGTGGCGGAACGCGGTCGCCGAGCGCGACTCGCACGCCCCGGCGTGGATCTCCGTCGAGGTGGGTGACGACGCGGACCGGCTGTGGGCGTACCTCGCGGCGGCGCTGCGGTCGATCGCCGACCCGGCGGCGACACCGGTACCGGACCGGGCGCCGCGGCCCGACGAACTCGAGCTGCTCGCCGCCGCCCTGGCCGCCCGGGAACAGCCGGCGGTGCTGGTCCTGGACGACCTGCATCGGATCACCGACCCGGCCGCCCTGGCCGGGCTGGAGTTCCTGCTGCGCCACACCGAGCAGCGGCTTCGCCTGGTGGTGGCCGGCCGGACCGCACCACCCCTGGCGGTGCAGCGGCTGCGGTTGGCCGGCGAACTGGTCGAGATCGGCCCGAGCGAGCTGGCCTTCACCGGCGACGAGATCGCCGACCTGCTCACCGCCCATGGGGTGGTGCTGCCGGTCGCCGCGGTACGACGGCTGCGGGAGCGCACCGAGGGCTGGGCGGCTGCCCTGCGGATCACCGCGCTCGCCCTGCACCAGCAGCCGGATCCGGAGCGCTGGATCGACCAGCTCGGCGCGGACCAGCCGGAGGTCGCCGGCTACCTGCGGGAGGAGATCCTCGCCGGGCTGGCGCCGCCGGACCGCGAGCTGCTGCGTCGGGCCGCGATCGCGGACACCATCTGCGCCGGACTCGCCGCCGCCCTGACCGGCGACCCCGCCGCCGACCGGCGGTTGAGTGGCCTGGCGGAGGAGACCGGTCTGCTCCACCACGACGGTGGCCGCCCGGCCTGGTACCGGTGCCACCCGCTGCTGGCCGACCTGTTGCAGCGCGAGCTGAGCCGGCTGCCCGCCGACGAGCTGCGTGACCTGCACCTGCGCGCGGCCGACTGGTACGCCGGTAACGGTCGCCCCGCCGACGCGCTGCGGCACTCCCTCGCCACCGGTGACTGGGGGAGCGCGGCCGAACTGTTCGTGACCCGATGGCCGGAACTCGTGCCGTACGACCGCGGCCGCCGCAGCGGTCCGCCGCCCGCCTCGCCCCCACCGGAGGCGGTGGCGCGGGATCCGGAACTCGCGCTGGCCGGCGCCGCCGACCGGGCCCTCGACGGCGACGCCGACGCGGCCGGCGGCCAGCTGCGACTGGCCCTGGAGCACGCCCGGGCGCTGCCCGAACCACGCCGGTCGCGGTTCGGCCGGCTGGCCGCCGCGGTCGAACTCACCCTGGCCCGGCTGGCCGGCGACCCGGCGACGGTACGCGCCGCCGCCGCCCGGCTGCTCGCCACCGGGGCCGGGCCGGGCGCCGACGGTACCCGGCTGCCGCCCACCGGACCCGGACCCGGCGTCGCTGACGGTACTCGGCTGCCGCCCACCGGACCCGGGCTGGACGGTGTCTCCGCCGTCGAGACCACCAACGCCGCCGGTGCGCCGCGGGCGGACGTGAGCGGTGCCGACGACGTACGGGCGGCCGCCGGGGTCGCGCTGGCCCTGCTGGCGTTCGACGACGGTGACCTCACCGGCGCGCTGGCCGGGTTCGGGGCGGCACTGTCGGCGGCCCGGGCTGCTGGACGGCCCCGTACCGAACTCGTCTGCGCCAGCCGGTGGGCGCTGCTCGCCGCCTTCCACGGCGAGCTGCGGGCGGCCGAGCAGACGGCCCGGGAAGCGCTGGCGCTACCCCCCTGCCAGGGCTGGTCGGCGCCGCTGGACTGCGCGTACGCCTATCTTGCGCTGGGGTTGGTGGCGCTGCACCGGGACCAGCCGGCGGAGGCCGCGGCGAACCTGGCGCTGGCTGCCCCGGCCGCCGCCGAACCGCCGGGCGCCGCGCTGATGGCCTGGTGCCAGGCGTACCTGCACGCCGACGAGGGTGACGTCGCCGCCGGCCATCGGCTGCTGGTGCCCGCCCGCGAGAACTGGTCGGGGCGCACCGGCGAACTGGCGGTCTGGCTGCTCGCCGCCGACGTGGACCTACACAGTGCCCGTGGTGACCTGCCCACCGCCCGCAAGCTGGCCGCCACCGGCCCGCCGCAGCCACCCGTCGGCCCGCCGGATCGCCCTGCTGCCAGAGTGGTGTCTGTCGTCGGGGCGTTGCCCGGTGCGGGGGAGTCTTATGTGGCGCCGGGGTTGCCCGGTGCGGGGGAGTCTTATGTGGCGCCGGGGTTGCCCGGTGCGGGGGAGTCTTATGTGGCGCCGGGGTTGCCCGGTGCCGGGGGGTCGTTTGCGGTGCCGGGTTTGCCTGGTGCGGCCGGGGCGTCGGAGGCGTCGGCGTCGGCGGCGGTGCTGGCCGTCGCGGCGGCACGGGTCGAACTGCGGGCCGGCGACCTGGGCGCCGCCGCGCGCCTTCTACCGGACCCGACGGCCACGTCGGCGGCCGACTGGCCGCTACCGGTACGCCTCGACGCCGTGCTGCTCGACGCGGTGCTCGCGGCCCGCGGCGGCGACGAGCGCCGCGCCGGACGCACCCTGGAGCAGGCGCTCGACCTCGCCGCGACGGACGGCTACCGACGGCCGTTCACCCGAGCCGAACCTGGCCTGCGGGATCTGCTCACCGCCCACCTCGACGCGGGGACCGCCCACTGGCCGACGGTCAGCGACCTGGTCCGCGCGGTGGACGTACCCGCCGAGTCGGCCCCGGCCGGCGCGACGGTGGTACCGCTGGACGAGCCGTTGACCGAGCGCGAGTTGACCATCCTGCGGTACCTGCAGAGCATCCTGTCCAACGTCGAGATCGCCGCCGAGCTGTCTGTCTCGGTGAACACCGTGAAGACGCACGTACGCAACATCTACCGCAAGCTCGACACCACCCGCCGCCGCGACGCCGTCCGCCGAGCCCGCGAACTCCACCTCATCTGACCCACCCCACCCACCCCACCCACCCCACCCACCCCACCCACCCCACCCACCCCACCCACCCACCCACCTCGCGCGCCTCGCGCGCCTCGCGCGCCCCACCCACCCCATCCACCTCGCGGCCTCGCGCGTTGATCATGAGGTTGACGGCGGATTGAAGATCGAGAACCGCCGTCAACCTCATGATCAACGCGCGAGGCAGGCGGGGTGGGGCGGGGTGGGTGGGTGGGTGGGTGGTTAGGGGGTGGCGGCGGTGTCGGTGGTGGTGAGGAGGGTGGGTAGGTCGAAAGGACCGTCGTGGCGGATGCCGTTGACGAAGAGGGTCGGGGTGGCGTCGACGCCGCTGCGGATGGCGCCGACGAAGTCCTGCCGGATCCGGTCGCCGCCCGCGTGCCGCCCGATCTCCTCGCCCACCTCCTCGGCGGGCAGTCCGAGCTGCTCGATGCCGAGGGTCAGGTGCACCGGATCCAGTTGCTCCTGGTGGTCGTAGAGCCAGTCGTGCATCTCCCAGAACCGGCCCCGCCGCCCGGCGGCCTCCGCGGCCTCGGCGGCGGCCTCCGCGTACGGATGCATGTTCGCGATCGGGAAGTGCCGGTACACCAGCCGGACCGTGTCGGCCCGCTGCCGGAGCAACTCGCACAGATTGGCGTGGGCCAGCGCGCAGAACGGGCACTGGAAGTCGCCGTACTCGACGAGCGTCACCGGCGCGTCCACCGGGCCCCGGATGTGGTCGCGTTCCGTGACGGGTGTGCGGAGCCGCGCAGTGACCTGCAGTGGCGTGGTCAGCCTTTCGGTCATACCTGCCAGCCTGCTGCCCGCCCGGGTGACCCCGGCTCACCCGGGCCGGGTGGTCCCTGCGGCAAGGCCGCCGCCCCGCGCCCCTACGCTGCCGCCCCGCGCCGCTGCCCCTGCGCTGCGGCCCCGCGCCGCTGCCCCTGCGCCGCCGCCCGGCGCCCCGCGCCCCTGCCCCTGCGCTGCGGCCCTGCGCCGCCGCCCTGCGCCCCGCCTCGTCGCCCCGCGCGGACGTCGACCCGGACGGCCGCCGCCCGGCGTCCCGCGCCGCCGCCCGGCGTCCCGCGCCGCCGCCTGGCTTGCAACGCCGTTGACGGCGGGCCGGTGACCGCGACTGTCAGCGCAGCACCGGCGCCACCGCGATGTGGTTCTGTACCTCGCGGATGCCGGGTGCGGACCAGACGACCCGCTCCACCTCGGCACGTTCGGGCATCGAGTGCACCAGGCCGCCCAGCAGCACCGTGTCACCGTGTACGCGGACCGTGACCTGCTCGGCGTCGGTCGCCCGGTTGCGGGCCAGCGCGTCGACGATGCGTCGGGCCAGGTCGTGACCGTCCGGGTGGACGGCCGGGCGGACGGTGATGCCGTTGCTGAGCCCGCGTACGCCGCTGAGCCGGTTCACCGACTCCTCGGCCGCCCGGCGCTGGTACTCCCACTCGACCTCGCCGTGCAGGGTGACCCAGCCCTGGGAGACCGTCACGTCGAGTTCCTCGACGGGTACGAAGGCATGCCATTCCAGCGCGTGCTCGACCGCTGCGGCGAGTTCCGGGTCGGTGCGCTCCGCGCCGGTTACCATCCGTACGGCGAGGTCGTTCGCCACCGCGCGGACCTGGGTGACCCGGTGCGCGGCGCGTTCCGCCGCCCACTTCTTGGCGTAACTGTCCACCCGGCCGGTCAGCGTCACCACACCCTCGGCGACGGTCACCCCGATCTCGTGTGGCTGTACCCGAGGTTCCCAGTCCAGTTCGTCGAGTACCGCCGACCGGATCTCCTGGTCGCTATGGTTGATCGTCGAGATGCTGGCCATCGGCCGCTCCCTCCTCGCCTCCGGATTCACCTCTGCCGGGCGCAAGCCTGCTGGTGGTGGGGGTGAATCCGCCTCATCCGGATCGGGCGAGCGGGCTTCGTCGCCAGAGCGCCACGGGCCCGGTCACACGCCCGGGCACGCCGACTTCGGCGGTGAGGTCGAAGGCCGTGCGGTCCTCGCGCAGGGTGCCCGACCTTGGTCGGGTCGGGCGGACCCGTGGCGCAAGAGGTCATGTGCCGGGCCGGCCGGTCACGGTGGAGTCGTGGTCAGCGGTCGCTCTCCGCGGGGGAGTCGGGGCGTTGCACGTCGACGAACTCGATGTCGTCGACGGCCCGGTCGCGGCTGCCGGCGGCCCGTGCGGCGGTGCCGGCGGCCCAGCCGATCGCGGCACCGACCAGGGCCGCGCCGATCAGCAGGGTCCAGGGCAGCGCGGGGCGCCGCCCGGCCAGCGCGTCGAATGCCCGGCTGGCCCGGTGGCGGGCCTCGTCGGCGGCCGACCCCACCAGCTCACCGGCGTCGCCGGCCAGACCGGTGGAGGTGTGCCGGGCCGAGCGGGCGGTGTCCCGGATGTTGTCGCCGGCGGTGTTGACGGCGGATACGAGCTGTTGCCATGCCTGGTCCGCGATCCGCTCCGGCTTGCTGCGGCGCTCCAGCAGGTTGCTTCCGAACATGGTGGTTCCCTCCTCGGCGGCTTGCCCGGCGTGCGGCGGGGGTTCGCCATCGGGGCAGTGCCCCGCCTGGTGCCGCCGCAAACCATCGGGGTGCGGCGGCGGTGCGCCAGGGCCGGGCGGGAGAGCGATGGGTTCAGCGGGTCAGCAGGACGGCGGGTGGGTTCAGTGGGTCAGCAGGACGGCGGCGGTTCCCCGGGTGAAGTCGTCGTCATCGTCGTCGTCCTCGTCCCCGCCGCCGAATCCGCAGGCCAGTGTGAGGGCGAGCAGGGCACTGACGCCAGCCAGGGCGGCAAGTCTGCGGAGCATGGGTTGGCCCCTCTCGTGGTACCGGTCGTTCCCGTGATGCTAGGCACACCTGTCCAGCTGGATCCGCTGGCCACCGGCGGGGTCGGGGCGGCAGGTCGGCGCGCCGACGCCGCCGGCTGGCGCGCGGGGTGGCGTCGGCCCGCTACGCTGGCTCGTCGGCGCGGCCTGGCGGCCGAGTCGACGAGTGATAGGAATAAAAAGTCCGGATATGGGCGGCTTGGCGGGCCCCTGTCCGCGAATTGCTCATCCCGAGGGGTGGCGACCGAGGCCGTCGGAGGAATACGCTCGGTCGCGGCCCGCGTACTGATGAGGCGCCCGTCGTACGGGCGAGTGGAGGTGCTCGCGTGAGCCTGTCGATCCTGCAAACGGTTCGACCCGGTGGTGCCATCGAGATCGCCCCGCGGGGCGAGATCGACGTCGACACCGCGTACGAGGTGAAAGAGGCCATCGCCGAGGTGCTGGCCAAGGGGCGGCCGGCCCGGATCGAACTCAACATGCGGCTGGTCACCTTCATCGACTCGGTCGGCATCAGCGCGATGGTCGCCGGCTTCCAGACCGCTGAGGTCAGCGGCGTGAAGTTGGTCGTCACCGAACCCAGCCGGTTCGTGCACCGGCAGCTCTGGGTGACCGGCCTGCTCGGCCTCTTCGGCGCTCCCGAGCCCTACTACGCCGGTGCCGCCGCGACACCGGAAGTCCTCCCGGGGGCCTGACCGGTCAGCCGGCGTCGAGCCCGGACAGGTCGAGGTCGGCCGCCTCGGTGACGGCCCGGATCGCGGTCGCCGACGCGTAACCGTCGGCGAGCAGCGCCAGGTCGGTGCCGGGCTGGACCGCCTGACCCGGTTCCGCCAACGAGGTACGCACGAAACCGTGTCCGGATTCGGCGACGGTCATCTGCACCTGGCCGAACGTGGCCAGGCTGCCGCGCCGCACGCCACGCAGCTGCTCGAACGGCAGGTCCGGCGCGTTGACGTTGAGCACGCTCTCCACCGGGCCGGCGGTCAGTCGGGGCAGCAGGTCCAGGGCGACCCGGGCGGCGGTCGCCCAGTGCCGGTCGGCGTCGCGTACCCGGGCCGCCGCCGCCACCGCGGCGCCACCGCTGGCGGCGGTCGCCTCGCCGACGGAGAGCACATCCAGCGACACGGCCATCGCCCGGCAGCCGTTGGCGGCGGCGGTGAACGCGGCCCCGACGGTGCCCGAGTGCAGCACCGCACGCCCGGCGTTGGCGCCCCGGTTGATCCCGGACAGCAGTACCGTCGGCGGCGGGCCGAACGCGCCGTGTACGGCGATCAGCGCGATGAAGCCGGGGGAGCCGCCGACGCCGTACGCCGGCACTCCGTCCAGCTCCGGCAGCGGGTGTTCCTCGACCACCACCCGCCCGTCCTGCTCCATCGCACTCATCGCGGCGCTGGTGCCGCTGGCCTCCTCCAGCGGCGCCGCCACCACCACGTCCAGCCCCCGGTCGACGGCGGCACGGGCCAGCGCCTGGATGCCGGGGGCCGCGATGCCGTCGTCGTTGGTGATCAATACCCGTAGCGTCATCGCCCGGCCGCCCGCTGGGCCAGCTCGTCCGGGGTGGTGCGTTGCTGGGGGCGGTTGCCGGCCGGCTCCAGGTGGACCCGGTCCACCAGCCCCGCGATGGAGTCGAGTCGCCCGGTGCCCAGACCGTGCCGGGTGACGTTCAACGCCCCGGCCGCCGCGCCGGTGCGGATCGCCGTGCGTACGTCGCCACCCCGGGCCACCACGGCGGCGACCCCGGCGGTCATCGAATCGCCCGCCCCCCGTGGATCGGCCGCCTCCAGCCGCGGCATCCGGACCTCGAACACCTCGCCGTCGACCAGCGCCAGGGCCGGCTGTTCGGCCCGACTCACCACCACGTTCGTCGCACCGGCGGCGTGCAGGTCGTAGATGGCGCGGGTCAGCTCCTCCTCGCTGTCGTCGGCCGCCCGGCCGTCCGCGATCAGTTCCTCGTGGCTGACCTTGAGGAAGAAGACACCACTGTCCAGGACCGCCGTCAGGTGCTCGCCGCAGAGGTCCACCACCACGCGGCTGCCGTTGGCGCCGAGGTCGGCGGCGAACCGCCGGTACAGGTCGGCCGGGACCAGCGACGGGTCGTTCGGGCCACTGAGCACGCTGACCGAGGCGCGGAGCCCTTCGCCGAGCGCCAGGTTGTACAGCTCGTCCAGCTCGTGCCGGCTCAGTGGCTGGCCGGCTACGTCGACGACCTCCTGCCGAGTGCCCTCGCGGCGGTCGTGCACGTACGCGCCGCTGCCGCCGGAGTCCCGGGTCACCACCTTGAGGTCGACTCCCTCGCTCACCAGCAGCGGCTCCAGTACCTGTCCGATCTCGCCGCCGAGCGCGGCGCAGAGCACCACGTCGACACCGAGCGACAGCACCATCCGGGCCTGCCAGACGCCCTGCCCGCCGGGGTGCAGGTGCAGTTCCGGCGTCTCGCTCGGCTGATCCACCGTGACGGTCAGCAGCGGCGTGGGCGCGAAGACCATGACGTGCCCGGTCATCGGGGACACCCGCGCGTACCGGTGTCGAGCCCGGTGCTGGGTAGCAGGCTCATGCTCGTTCCTCCCCCTCGCGACGATATGTCCGCTTCCCTGTCGACCGTAACCAAGGTCGCGCATCCGCGCGCGTCGACAGCGGGGGCGCCGAAACGAATCCTGGTCCGGGAGTGCCCGCCGACGGGCGCTCCCGGACCAGGATCAGTGGAGGAGGGTCAGTAGACCGAGAGGTGAACGTGGTTGGTGTGGTCGCTGGAGGGGTCGCCGCGACCGCCGCTGTACGCCCGCCAGCCGCTGCTGGGCAGCCAGATCTGCTTGTACCAGATCACGTAGAGCACGGCGAGCCGGTCGGCGTTGTTGACGTAGTAGGCCGCCAGGTTGTTGCCGTACGTCCGGTCGCCGCCGGTGGCGACGCCGCCGAAGCCGTTCTTCTGTGCCGCGAAGTCGCAGGCCCGACCCTTCGGGTGCTCACCCGAGCCACCCGAGCGGTAGCAGGACACGTACCGGGTGAAGCCTGCCGCCTTGGCCTGGTTCAGGGCGTGCAGCGTACGCGGGGTGATGCAGCCGTTGGCCGGGGTGGGGTCGTTGACGCTGCACGACTCCGCCGGCCACGAACCGTCCGAGTTGCGCGGCGCGGCCTTGGCCGTGGGGCTGGAACCGCCGCCGCTGCGCGAGGGTGCCCGGGCGGCCCGTTCGGCGGCCCTGGCCCGCTCGGCCGCCTCCTCCCGCTCGTTGGCCACGGTCAGTGCCCGTTCGGCCTGGTCCTTGCGCTTGGCCATCACGGCCACCTGCTTGCGCTGCTCCTGGACCTCGGCGTCCAGCGCCTGCTTGGTCTTGGCGACCTCGTCCCGGGTGGCCCGGAGTTCACCCAGCGCCCGTTCCTCGTTGGCCGCCACCACGTCCAGCGCCGCCGCCCGGTCCATGAAGCCGGCGGGCGAGCCGCTGTTGAGCAGCGCCGACGCGGCGCCGAGCCGTCCCGTGCGGTACGCCTGTGCGGCGATCTCGCCGACCTTGGTGCCCCGCTCGACGAGTTGACCCTCGGTGGTGGTGAGCTGCTCGGCCAGTTGCTTCTGCCGCTTGACCGAACGGTCCAGCGCGGTCTTGGCGTCGAGGTAGCCCTTGCTGGCGGCCTCCAACTGGGCGCGCAGCGCCGGCGTGCCACCTTCGTCGCCGACGTCACCGGGAGCGGCGGCGGGCAGCCGCTGCGGCGCTGCGGCGCTGGCGGGGCCGAAGGGGGCGAGCGCGGCACTCAGGCTGAGGGTGAGTGTCGCGGCGATCAGGGCCGCCATTCGGGCGGCCGGTCTCACGGTTGCCACTGCTGGCATGCAACATGTCCTTCCGTCAGCCGCCGACCGGGTTAGCTGACGGGTTCGGGACGGAAGATCCCTACCGCGCGTACGCGGATGCACCCCAGGAACCTGGTTCCCCGGTTCGCCCTGGCGGGCGATTAGGCGGCGGCCGCCGCCGGCACCGGTGGGTGCCGCCTGGCGGAGGCCGGATCCGAGCCTACCGGTGCCGTTGTGGCCCGTGCAGCTGGTGTGACTCATGGTGTTCGCCTGGCCACTAGCAGATCAGACAAACGTGCATAATGCTGGGCAAACTGTAAAGAATGGCCTCATTACCACTCGACCGCCCCACAGGCGCCAGGCTCCGCCCCCGGTTCGATCTGCAGGGTGGCGTGTTCGATGTGGAAGTCCTCCCGCAGTGCCGTGCGGGCCGCCGTCAGTACGTCGCCGGCGTCGGCGCCGGGTGTCATGCTCAGGTGGGCCGAGGCCACCTCCATGCCGGAGGTGAGCGTCCAGACGTGCAGGTCGTGGACCTCGGCCACACCGGGCACCGCGGCCAGCCGGTCGTGCACCGCGGTGACCTGGAGGTGTTCCGGAGCCGCCTGGACGAGGATGCGGAGCGCGGCCCGGCCGAGGCGCCAGGTGCGGGGCAGGATGAACGTGCCGATCGCGACCGCCACCAGCGGGTCGGCCCACCACCAGCCGGTCAGCGCGATCAACGCCGCGGCGGCGATCACGCCCAACGAGCCGAGCAGGTCCGCCAGCACCTCCAGGTACGCCCCGCGCAGGTTGATGCTCTCCCGCGCGCCGGGTCGCAGCAGCGCGAACGCGACCACGTTGGCGAGCAGGCCGAGCGTCGCCACCACCAGCACCGGTCCGGCGAGCACCTCGGGCGGATCGCCGAACCGGCGTACCGCCTCGACCAGCACGTAGACCGCGACGCCGGAGAGCAGTACCGCGTTGGCCAGCGCGGCGAGCACCTCCAGGCGGTAGAGCCCGAAGGTGCGCTGCGGGTCGGTGCCGGCCTTCCGGGTGGCGGTGATGGCCGCCAGGGCCATCCCGATGCCCAGCACGTCGGTGAACATGTGCCCGGCGTCGGAGAGCAGGGCCAGCGACCCGGTCCGCAGGGCGGTGCCGGCCTCGACCAGCATCAGGACGCTGAGCAGTACGAACGCCGCCCACAGCCGACCGGAGTGGCGGTGCGCGGCGTTCGACACCGCGGTCTGGTGGTGGTCATGGCCCGCGTCCACGCAGCCACCTTCCGCCGTGGACCGGGCCACGGTCAGACCTATGCCAACATCGCTATGTGTGGAACCTTCGGCGGTTCCCCTCGCCCCCCGCTCAGGTGGTCAGGTCGACCGTGGTCAGTCGCTGGGTGGCCCGGGACAACGCGACGTAGAGCGTCCGTACGCCGGAACCCGGATCCGCCCGGATCTCACCCGGCGCGACCAGCACCACCCCGTCGTACTCCATGCCCTTGGCCTCCAGGCTCGTCACCACCTGGAGCCGGTCCCCGCCGAGCCCGGCCAGCCAGTCCGCGACCTCGTCCCGGCGCGGCACCGGCGTGATCACGCCGACGGTGCCCTCGACCTCGCCGAGCAGCGTCGTCGCGGCGGCCACCACGCTCGCCGCCAGCTCGGCCGCCGGCACCCGTAGCCGGACCGGGTCGACGCCGGTGCTGCGTACCGCGGTGGGCAGCGCGAGATCCGGATACACCCGCCGGATCTCGGCGGCCGCCACCGCGAAGATCTCCGCCGAGTTGCGGTAGTTGGTGGTCAGCGTGAACCGGTGCCGCCGTCGCCGGCCCAGTGCCTGGTCCCGGGCCCGGGTCAACTCCTGTGGATCGCCGGTCCACGCGGTCTGGGCCGGGTCACCGACCACCGTCCAGGAGGCCAGCCGGCCACGCCGGCCGATCATCCGCCACTGCATCGGCGACACGTCCTGCGACTCGTCGACCACCACGTGGGCGTAGTCGCGGTAGTCCTCGGGGCGTTCCCGGGCCGCCTGCCGGGCCGCCCGCTGCCGGTCGGCGAAGGTGCTCAGCTCACGAACCCCGCCGGCCAGCTGGAACGGGTCGCGCTTCGGGCGGGCCGGGCGCATCGGCTTGCCGAGCAGCGCGTCCAACTCGTCCAACAGCGCGACGTCGGCCACCGTGGGCCCGGCATCCGCCGACTGCCGGAACGCCGCACCGAGCAGCCGGGTCTCGGCGCCGGAGAGGACACCGGCGGCGTACCGGCCCAGCCGCTGCGGATCGGCGAACCAACCGAGCACGTGCCGCGGATGCAGCCGCGGCCACCAGGCCTTCAGGAAGTCCCGGAAGTCCGTGCGGTCGACCAGCTCGTCCTCGAAGGCACGCTGCTCGGGCAGCCCGCCGATGCCGAGCCGCCGAGCCTGGGCCCAGAGTGCGGCCAGTACGCCGTCGAAGCCGGCCCGGCGGACCTCGTTGCGGCGGGCACCCCGGGGCAAGGCCCGATCCCGGATGGTGTCGAGTTCGCCCCGCGTCAGCCGCAGCAACTGCCCCCGGTAGAGCAGGCGCAGTTCGGCGGGGGAGTCCGGGACCGCGTCGCGGACCGCCCGCTCCAGCACCCGGCGCATCCGCAGCGAGCCCTTCACCGCCGCCACCTCCGGCGGGTCGGTGCGGGTCGCGGTCAGGCCGGGGAAGAGGCTACCCAGCGAGTGCAGGGTCGCGGTGTTCTCACCGAGCGACGGCAGCACCGAGGCGATGTACTCCACGAACACCGTGGACGGGCCGACGACCAGGATGCCGCCACCGGCGTAGCGGCTGCGGTCGGCATAGAGCAGGTACGCGGCACGGTGCAGCGCCACCGCGGTCTTGCCGGTGCCCGGGCCGCCGGAGACGATGGTCACCCCGGAGCCGGGGGAGCGGATCGCCTCGTCCTGCTCCCGTTGGATGGTGGCGACGATGTCGCGCATGCCCCGACCGGTGGTACGCGACAGCGTGGCCAGCAGGGCGCCGTCGCCGACCACCGGCATCTCCGGCGGTGCCGCCTCGGGGTCGAGCAGGTCGTCCTCGATCCGGGTGACCCGCTCCCTGCTGGACTGGATCGTCCGGCGCCGCACCACACCCCGCGGCTCGGCGGGCGTGGCCTGGTAGAACGCGGCGGCGGCGGGGGCCCGCCAGTCCACCACCAGCGTGCTGGCGTCCTCGTCGCGGATGCCGAGCCGCCCGACGTGCAGTACCTGCCCGTCGCGCAGGTCGAGCCGGCCGAAGACCAGCCCCTCGTACTCGGCGTCGAGCAGGTGGCGGCGCTGGGCGGCGTGGAAGACCATCGCGTCGCGCTCGACCAACGCGCCGAAGTTGCCGACCCGGGCCAGCCGGTAGCCGTCCCGTTCCGCGCGGACCGCCGACTGCCGGAGTTCGGCCAGTCGCGCGTACACCCGGTCGAGATGCCGTTGTTCGACGGCGATCTCCTGATCCAGGGTGCTCTGGTCCACCGTTCGCTTCTCCTCGTGACGCCGCCCGGCCAACCGCACGAGATTACGCCCCGGGCGGCAGTCGCCCCCAGGGGCACCTGGCAGGAGGGATCCTTATCGCCGACCGGGTGCCGGTACGGCGTCGAGGACCCGGCGCAGTACGCCGGAGAGGGCGGCGTTGACCTCGTCGGGGCGCTCCATCATCAGCATGTGCCCGGCGCCCGGACAGACGGTCAGCTCGGTGGCCGGCAGCGCGGCGGCGATCGACTCGGCGCACGGTGGCGGGGTGAGCCGGTCCCGGTCGCCGACCAGGGCCGCCGCCGGCAGGTGGGCCAGCGCGGTGAGGGTCGCCAGCCGGTGCTGGGTGCCGATCGAGGCCCGGAACCCGCCGATCGAACGCAGCGTGGCGCGCGCCACCGCCGAGGTGACCAGACGGATGTCGACCGGGTCGCAGCGTTCGCCGAAGAGCATCCAACGGATGCTGGGCCGCAGCGCCCGTAGCAGGGCCTGGGGTGGGCGCCAGGCGCCGCAGCGGGCCAGCACCCCGGCCCCGGTGGTCTCGGCCAGCCGGATGATCCGGGCGATCCGGGGTGACAGGCCGTAGACGGTGTGGGTGTGCCCCTCGGCGGTGGTGGAGACGAAGACCAGCCCGGCGACCCGGCGGGCGAAGTGCTCGGGATGGCGGTGCGCGTACTCCATGATCGTCATGCCGCCCATCGAGTGCCCGACCAGCACCACCCGGCCGGTCGGCGCGACCGCGTCGAGTACCGCCGCCAGGTCGTCACCGAGTTGGGCCAGGGTGGCCGTGGGTAGGTCCATGCAGCTGGAGCGGCCGTGTCCTCGTGCATCGTAGGTGACCACCCGCACCGCGCGGTGCGCCTGCCGCAGGGCGGTCAGCTGCCGGTGCCAGCTGCGTCCGTCCAGCGTCCAGCCGTGCAGCAGCACCGCGGTGACCTCGGCGTCGGCCGGCCCGTCGGTCTCCACGTGCAGGCGTACGTCGTCGGGTAGCCGTACCTCGACCGGCTCTGGCATCGCCACCTCCCCACCGCCGCGCGGATGCGTAACGCCGGAGATACCCGGTGGTAACACCGGCTATCCGTCATGACATCACGCGAACCGGGGTGCTGAGAAGATTCGCAACCGCCTCCGCGTTCGCGGCGGCCCGGTCAAGCTGGTGGCATGGCAGTGTCGCGGACGGCGTCCACCGGGTCGGTGCCGTCGGGGCGACCGCGCGGTGGCAGCCCACGCGCCGCGCTGGCCGAGCTGCTCGCCGGCAACCGGCGGTTCGTCAGCGGGCAACCGGTGCACGGGCACGACGTGACCGCGGCGGCCGCGAGCGCCTCCGGCGACCAGCAGCCGTACGCCGTCCTGCTGGGCTGCATCGACTCGCGGGTGCCGCTGGAGGCGATCTTCGACCAGACCTTCGGTTCGATCTGCGTCATCCGCACCGGGGGGCACGTGCTGGACCGGGCGGTGCTCGGCTCGATCGAGTACGTGGTCGACGTGCTGGGCGTACCGCTGGTGATGGTGCTCGGGCACGAGCGGTGCGGGGCGGTGCAGGCCACGGTCGAGGCGCTGCGCGCCGGCCACCGGCCGTCCGGCGCCCTGGCCCACCTCGTCGACCGGATCACGCCCGCGGTGACCGACGTCGGGCTGGACGACCCGCAGGTGCAACCCCTGGCGATCCGCCGCCATGTCAGCCGTACCGTGCACACCCTGCGCGCCGACCCGCTGCTGGCCGAACCGCTGCACGCCGGCCGGGTCGCCGTCACCGGCGCTCTCTACGACCTGGCCACCGGCGAGGTCACCCTCCTCGACCCACCCTGACCCCCGCCCCGCTCTCCCGCTCCCGCTCCCGCTCCCCGCACCCGCGCTCCCGCCTGTCCCGCCCGCCCAGCACCCTGCGCCCTGCCCTGCGCCCACCGATCTTGCACCTTTGGTCGCTGATATGCGGCTTATGTCAGCACTTGCCCCGACCACAACTGCAAGATCGCGGGGCGCGGGCGGGTGCGGGCGGGGCCGGGGCCGGGGCGGGGCGCGGGCGGGGCCGGGGCGCGGGCGGGGTGCGGGGCCGGGGCGGGGTGCGGGCGGGGGTGTGCGTTTGAGGGCTGGAGATGGCGAACGCCCCGCCGGGGAGGCCCGGCGGGGCGTTCGTGATGGTGTTCTGGGGGTCAGCCCTCGAAGATGCCGGCCTCGACCAGGCGCTTCTCGGTGGCGTCCCAGCCGTCGCCCGGGTGGGTGGCGTTCAGGCTGTTGATCTCCGCCCGGATCTTGGCGGCGTGCCCGGCGGCGGCCAGCACCCGGATCTCCTCGACGAAGGCCTCGGAGTCGGTACGCAGGTGCGCGGTCTTGCCGTTGGTCAGGTTCCGCACGTAGGCGTGCTTGCCGCCGTTGAGCGGGATCAGGTACTTGAACTCGCCCAGCACGCTGAGGGCGCCACCCTGGCCAGCCTGGCCGGCCCGGACTGACGCGCGCGCGGTCTTAGAGGTGTTGCTCGCCACGGAGGTACTCCTTGCAAGACGTACGGAGGACGAAACGTCCGGGGGCTGTGCGGAGAGACACCCGATGGATGCTCCCGCGAGAGGCTTACGCGGCACAGGCCGCCGATGGAACTGTACACGACCCACGATCCCGGCTGGTCATCGCGGCGTCACGAGGTGGAACCGCAGTCACCTGTCCGGGTATTCCGGGCAGCGGATTCTCCGATTCCCTGGCGCACCATCCGTCACACCAGTCATCATGTGTTGCAGCAACGCAGCCCGGAGCCCGGGCGAGGTCGTAGGGGAAGACGCACCTCGCTCTCCGGGAGGTCACCGTGCCAACGCGTGGCGTCGTATACGTCCACTCGACCCCGCTCGCCGTGTGCTCACACGTCGAGTGGGCGATCGCGCGCGTCCTTGCCGCGCCGGTCAACCTGCAGTGGACGGCTCAACCCGTCGATCCCGGCGCCCGCCGGGCCGAGTGCGGGTGGACCGGTCGCCCGGGGACGGGCGCCGAGCTGGCTGCTGCCCTCCGGCAGTGGCCCATGATCCGTTTCGAGGTCACCGAGGAACCCAGTCCGGGTGCCGACGGCGAGCGCTTCATGTACGTCCCGGGCCGGGGACTGTTCCGGGCCACCGTCGGTGCCGCCGGGGACATCCAGCTCGGCGAGGACCGGTTGCGCGGCATCATGGCCGCCGCGCGGGGGCCCGAGGCGCTCGCGCACGCCCTCGACAAGGCGCTCGGCAGTGCGTGGGACGCCGAACTGGAGCCGTACCGCTACGCCGGTGACGGCGCACCGGTGACGCTGCTCACCCGGGTCGGCTGAGCCGGTCCTGTCGGGCCTGAGCGTCACCGGTACGGGCAGCCGGTCGGCGCGCGATGCCGTGCGTCCGCGACCCGGCGCCGCTGCGCGTCCAGGGCTCCGCGCCGCCGCGCGTCCGCGACCTGGCGCCGCCGTGCGGTGACGAACGGTCCGTCGCCGCACGCCGCACGGCCGAGTTGCCCCGATACGCGATGAGCTGGTGGGATGGGCGGCGTGTCGACTACCCCTCGGCGCGTCGCCGCCGTGCTCGTCGCCCTGACCATGCTGTTCGCCGCGGGCTGCTCCGGTGCCGGCCAACGGCCGGAAGCGACACCCCCGTCGACCCCCGCCGACCCGACCCCGTCGTCGAGCGTCCCGCCGGACGACCCGGCCACCCGGGCTGCCGCCCTGGTCGCCGAACTCGCCGACGAGGATCTGGTCGGCCAGGTGCTGATGCCCTACGCGTACGGCGACCGGGCCACCGAGGTCTCGGCCGGCTCGGCGGCCGGCAACCGTGCCCTCGGCGGGGTGGACACCCCCGCCGAGATGATCGAGAAGTACCGGCTCGGCGGACTGATCCTGGTCGGCTTCAGCGCGGACGACCCCACCGGGGGCAACCAGCCCACCACCAACGTCGACAACCCGAAGCAGGTCCGGGACCTCACCACCGGGCTGCGGGCGGCCGCCGGCCGGCTGGCGGCGGGTCCGGCACCCTTCCTGATCGGCACCGACCAGGAGTACGGGGTGGTCACCCGGGTCACCGAGGGGGTGACCATGCTGCCCAGCGCGCTCGCCGCCGGTGCCGCCGGTGACCCCGCGCTGACCGAGGCCGCCTGGCGGGTCGCCGGCACCGAACTGGCCGCGATGGGGATCAACCTCGACTTCGCGCCGGTCGCCGACGTGCTGGTCACCCACAGCACGGTGATCGGATCCCGCTCCTTCGGTGCGCACCCGCAGCGCGCGGCGGAGCAGGTCGGCGGCGCCGTACGCGGGCTGCAGGCGTCCGGCGTGGCGGCCACCGTCAAGCACTTCCCGGGGCACGGGCACAGCGCCGACGACTCACACGAGGACCTGCCGGTGCTCGGCCAGTCTCGCCAGAAGCTCGCCGCCGAGGCGTGGCCGCCGTTCACCGCCGGCATCGAGGCCGGTGCGCTGGCGGTGATGTCCGCCCACCTCGACGTCCGCGCGGTCGACCCCGGTGTACCGGCGACCTTCTCGTACAAGCTGCTCACCGAGGTGCTGCGCGGCCAGCTCGGCTTCGAGGGCGTGGTGATCACCGACGGGATGAACATGCCGCCGGCCCGCCGCTGGGGGCCGGGGGAGGCCGCGGTACGCGCCCTGAAGGCCGGCAACGACCTGATCCTCATGCCACCGAACGTCGGCCAGGCGTACGACGGGCTGCTGGCCGCGCTGCGCGACGGCTCGTTGCCCCGCGCCCGCCTGACCGACGCGGTCACCCGGGTACTGACGATGAAGTTCACCCTGGCCGGCAATGCCGCACCGGAGCTGTCGACGCTGAACACCCCGGCGCACCGCGAGGCGGCCCAGGCGTTGGCCGCCGCCGCCGTCACCGTACTGCGCGGCCGGTGCGACTCCGGCGGGGTGCGCGGACCGGTGACCGTCACCTCCTCCGACGGACGGGCACACACCCGGGCGGCGCTGACCGAGGCGCTGACCAAGGCCGGGGTACGGGTGGTACCCAGCGGCGGCACGATCGTCCATCTGGTCGGCTACGGCGACGGCAACGGTGACCTGCGCGCCGACGCGGCCGTCACGGTTGCCATGGACACCCCGTACGTGCTGGCCCGGGCGGCGTCACCGACCCTGCTGGCGACCTACTCGTCGAGCCGGGCGGCGATGTCGGCGCTGGCCGACGTACTGGCGGGCCGGGCCGTTCCCCGCGGCCGTTCCCCGGTCAAGGTCTCCGGGCTGCCCGCCACCACCTGCGCCGACTGACCCCGGCTCAGGAGGTGGCGGCCAGGGTCTCGCGGGCCAGCCGGTAGGCGGGCAGCACCTCGACCGGGTCGCCGAAACTGGTGCTGCTCGCCCCGATCAGCACGGTCTGACCGCCCACCTGGACGGCCAACGCCCACTCCCGCATGTTCTCGTCGAGCAACTCCCGGTGGCTCAGCCAGCTCGCCTCCAGCACGTCGAGGTCACCGCTGCGGCGCTGCCGGTACTGCGGCTCGGTCACCTGGCGACCGGCGTCGACGAACGCCTCCAGCGCGGGCCGGGGCGCGCCCTCGGTGGTGTACACCCGCAGGAAGCCGGGGGTGACCGACCGGCCGTCCACCTCGCAGCGCACGGTGGCGCCACCGCGCCGGATCAGCGCCTCGGCCAGGGCCGCGGCCAGTTCAGGGTCGTCGGCGTCGTCGGGAATCTCCACCGGGGCGGCGCGCCACCCGTCGGCCAACTGGAAGGTCACCGGCAGCGGGCAGGGCGTACCGGCGCCGACCGGGCCGCTGCCGGTGGCGGCGGCGACCTCGTCGTGCCACGGGCTCCCCGTCGCGGTGCCGGCGGTCGGCTCCGCATCGCCACTCGACCCGTCGGCACCGCAACCGGTGAGCACCCCGGCCACCAGCACCGCCGCCGCGATCATGCCTCGTCGCACGATGTCCACTCCCCGTCGTCGATCCATCGAGGTGATCATCAAAGCGGTGTGGTGACCCGCCGTCAAGTCAGCCGCTGCCCCGTCCGTTCCCGCCGGCCGGAGGCCGACGGCGCTGGGTGCCGGCCGGCGGAACGGGTGCGGCCCCCGTCGACGCGCGGCGGCGTCGACGGGGGCCGGCGGAACCGCCCGTAGCCTCAGGGGCGGGTGAAGACGAGAGCCACGTTGTGCCCGCCGAAGCCGAACGAGTTGTTCAACGCGGCGGGAACGGACATCGGGCGGGCCTTGTTGGCGGCCACGTCGAGGTCGAGGCTGTCGTCCGGGTCGTCCAGGTTGATCGTCGGCGGCAGCACGCTGTCCCGGATCGCCAGGATGGTCGCGATCGACTCCAGCGCGCCGGCCGCGCCGAGCAGGTGCCCGGACATCGACTTGGTGGCGGTCAGCACCGGATGGTCGCCCAGCGCCTGGTGCAGTGCCTTGATCTCGGCCAGGTCGCCCACCGGCGTGGAGGTGGCGTGCGCGTTGACGTGGACGATGTCGGTCTTCGCCACGTCCGCGTCGGCGATTGCCTTGGCGATGGCCCGGATCGCACCGGCGCCCTCCGGGTGCGGCTGCACGATGTCGTAGCCGTCGGAGGTGATGCCGGCACCGGCGAGCCGCGCGTACACCCGGGCACCCCGGGCGGCGGCGTGCTCGGCGCGCTCCAGCACCACGATGCCGGCACCCTCACCGAGGACGAACCCGTCGCGGCCCTTGTCCCACGGCCGGGACGCCCGCTCCGGCTCCTCGTTGCGGGTCGACATGGCCCGCATCGAGGCGAACCCGGCGATCGGCAGCGGGTGGATGACCGCCTCGGTGCCGCCGGCCACCACCACGTCGGCACGGCCGGACCGGATCATGTCCAGCCCCAGCGCAATCGCCTCCGCGCCGGTGGCGCAGGCGCTGGCCACCGAGTGCACACCGGCCTGCGCGCCGAGTTCCAGGCCGACCCAGGCCGCCGGGCCGTTGGGCATCAGCATGGGCACGGTGTGCGGGGACACCCGCCGGGGGCCGGAGGCCTCCAGGATGTCGTCCTGGGCCAGCAGGGTGACCGCCCCACCGATGCCGGAGCCGATGCTGACGCCCAGCCGCTCCGGGTCCAGGCCGGCGTCGGTGAGACCGGCGTCGGCCCAGGCCTGGTGGGCGGCGATCAGGGCGATCGCCTCGGAACGGTCCAGCCGGCGCAGCTTCACCCGGTCCAGCACGGTCGACGGGTCGACCGCCAGTTGGGCGGCGATGCGGACCGGCAGCTGCTCGGCCCACTCCTGGGTGAGCGCACTCACCCCGGAGCGGCCGTTGAGCATGGCGTCCCAGGTCGACGCGACGTCCCCGCCCAGCGGGGTGGTCGCGCCGAGCCCGGTGACGACGACGTCGGAGCGACTCATGATCAGGACTGCGCCTCGATGTAGCTCACGGCGTCCCCGACCGTCTTGAGGTTCTGCACCTCGTTGTCCGGGATCTTGACGCCGAACTTCTCCTCGGCCGCGACCACGACCTCCACCATCGAGAGCGAGTCGACGTCCAGGTCGTCGGTGAAGGACTTCCCCTCGGCCACGTCGTCCGGGTTCACCCCGGCAACCTCTTCGAGGATCTCGGCGAGGCCGGCGGTGATCTCGTCACGGGTCATTGCGGTGGGTTCCTCTCATCGGGTTTTCTCGACGGCGGCGACGCCGCCGGTCGTTCCTCGGCGTCGACGCGCCGAGGGGGTATCAGGGGCAGCGCACGACCTGACCGGCGTAGGTCAGGCCGCCGCCGAAGCCGAACAGCAGCACCGGTGCGCCCGAGGGCACCTCGCGGCGCTCGACCAGCTTGGACAGGGCGAGCGGGATGCTGGCCGCGGAGGTGTTGCCGGACTCGACGAGATCCTTGGCGACGATCGCCTGTGGGATGTTCAGCCGCTTGACGATCCCGTCGATGATCCGGGTGTTGGCCTGGTGCGGCACGAACGCCGCCAGTTCCGAGGGGTCGACCCCGGCCCGCTCGCAGGCCTGCCGGGCCAGCGGCGCCAGCGCGGTGGTGGCCCACCGGAACACCGTCTGGCCCTCCTGGGCGACGTACGGGCGCCAACCCTCGATCCGCACCGCGTCACCGCGCTCGGGCACCGAACCCCAGACCACCGGGCCGATGCCCGGCGCCTCGTCCTCGGCGGTGGCGGTGACCACCGCGGCGCCCGCGCCGTCGCCGAAGATGATGCAGGTCGAGCGGTCGGTCCAGTCGGTGAACTCGGAGAGCTTCTCGGCGCCGATCACGATGGCGTTGCGGGAGGCACCGGCGCGGATCGCGTGGTCGACCGTGCCGAGCGCGTACGCGAAGCCGGAGCAGGCGGTGTTGAGGTCGAACGCGCCGGGGGCGTTGATGCCCAGCTTGGCGGCGACCCGGCAGGCCACGTTCGGGCTCCGGTCGACCGACGTGCAGGTGGCGACCACCACCAGGTCGATGTCGGCGGCGGTCAGCCCGGCGTTGGCGAGTGCCTTGTCGGCGGCGGCGGCGGCCATGTCGGCGACGGTCTCGTCACCGGCGATCCGCCGGCTGGCGATCCCGACCCGGTCGCGGATCCACTCGTCGCTGGTCTCCACGAACTGCGCGATGTCGTCGTTGGTCACCACCCGGGAGGGCTGATAGTGCCCCAGCGAGATGATCCGGCTGCCGCTCATGACGAGCCCTCCCTACGGTCGGTCTCGTCCCGAGACCCGTTCGTGACGGCCGGCGCCCGACCGGTTGCCGCGCTGTGCCGGGCGATCAGGTCGCGGGCGGCGGGCAGGTCGTCCGGCGTGTTCAGGGTGACGATCTCGGGGGCGCCGTTGCCCTTGAGTTCGCGCTTGACCAGACCGGCGAGCGTGCCGGCGGGCGGCAGCTCCAGCACCCCGGTCACCCCGAGGTCGGCCAGGGTCGCCATGCACAGATCCCAGCGGACCGGGGCGGTGACCTGACGGACCAGCCGGTGCAGGACCTCCCTGCCGTCGCCGACCGCCGTACCGTCGAGGTTGGACAGCAGGATCCGGGTCGGGTCGCTCGGGGTGATCCCGGCCGCGACCGAGGCCAGTGCCGCCTCCGCCGAGGCCATGTACGGGGTGTGGAACGCGCCGGCCACCTGTAGCCGGATGATCCGGGCCCGGGCCGGTGGCTCGGCGACCAGCTTCTCCAGCCCGGCGACCGCACCGGCGGCGACGATCTGACCACTGCCGTTGCGGTTCGCCGCGTGCAACCCGTGCCCGCTGATCACGGCGAGCACCTCGTCCCGGTCGCCGCCGAGTACGGCGGCCATGCCGGTCGGCTCCACCGCACAGGCGGCGGCCATCTCCCGGCCGCGTACGCCGGCGAGGGTGATCGCCGCCTCGGCCGACAGGGTGCCGGCCAGCGCGGCCGCGCCGAGTTCACCGACGCTGTGCCCGGCGGTGACCGCCACCTCGTGCATCGGCAGCTGCTCGGCGGCGAGCAGCGCCGCGGCGACCAGCAGCGGCTGGGTGCGGGCGGTGTCGCGGATCTCGTCGGCGTCGGCGGCGGTGCCCAGGTGCACCAGGTCGACGCCGGACAGCGCGGACCACTCACGCAACCGTGCCTCGGCGCCGGTCAGGTCGAGCCAGGGAGTCAGGAAGCCGGGTTTCTGGGAACCCTGGCCGGGGGAGAGTACGGCGAGCACGTCTATGACTCTCCCGGATACCAGCGGGTTGCGCTGTGCCGAGTGACACCAAACCGCACTAGGACCATTGGAGGGATCCTACAAAGATTGGCGTTGATCGTCGCCAGTCTGTGATCTTTTACCGGCCGGTGGGGGCAATGTCTGGGTCGGCGCCACCGGATCCAGCCGGCCGACCGTCAACGCGACCCGCAGCGCGAAGGCGTCCCGAGGGGCCAGCGGACTGAAACCGGTCACATCGGAGATCCGTCGCAGCCGGTAACGCACCGTGTTCGGATGCACGTACAACGCCCGCGCGGCACTCTCCAACGTACCGCCGGCGGCGAAGAAGGCGTCCAGGGTCTCCAGCAGCTCACCACCGGCCCGCACCAGGGACGCGTACACGTCGTGGCGCAACCGGCGGCGGGCCTCCGCGTCGCCGGCCAGGGCCCGCTCCGGCAGCAGGTCACCGGCGTGTACCGGCCGTGGCGCGGCCGGCCAGGCCGGCGCCGCCCGGTAACCGGCCAGCGCCGCCCGGGCCGACTCGGTGGCCTCGTCCAGGCTCGGCACCGCCGGCCCGACCACCACCGGGCCGGCACCGAAGGCGCTCAACAGCTTCCCGGTGGCGGCCACCGGGTCGGCCGCCCCGCCGAGCACGATCACCAGCCGGTCGCCGTGCACGCCGCCGATCACCTCGACCCCGATCCGCCGGGCCAGCCGGTAGACGGTGTGCAGCACGACGGAGACCTCCCCGCCGGGTGAGGTGCCCACCGCCACCGCGACCGGCGGCGCGTCCGTCCAGCCGAGCGCGGCGGCGCGGCTGGCCAGCACGTCCGGGGAGTCGCCGCGCAGCAGCGCGTCCACCAGCAGCGCCTGCAGGCGGGCATCCCAGGAACCGCGCGACTCGGCGGCCCGGGCGTAGACCCGGGCGGCGGCGAAGGCGATCTCCCGGGAGAAGCGCAGCACCGCCTCGCGCAGCTGCGGTTCCTCACCCGGTGCGGCCAGTTGGCCCACCTGCGCCTCGACCACGTCGATGGTGACCTTGATCAGGGCGACGGTCTGCTGGAGGCTGATGGACCGGGCCAGCGCCTGCGGCGCCGTGGCGAACACCTCGTCGGAGACCTCCTGGGTGCCCTCGGCGGCCCCACCGCCGGACTGCAACCACTGCACCAGGGAACGGGCGCCGGCCTGGGCCACGAGCATCACCCACGAACGCTGGTCGGCCGGCAGCTCCCGGAACCAGGGCAGGGTCTCGTCCATCCGGGCCACGCTGGCGGTGGCCAACGCCCCGGCCGCCCGTTCGATCCGGCGCAGGGTGGCCGACAACTCCGTCCCGCCCGATTCGCTCACCCGACTAGCCTGACATGCCCTGAGCAGGACCGGCACGGCAGCCGGCGACGCGGAGACCGGCGCCGATACGGGCACGCGCCGTCCGGCGCGTCGGGGCCGGCCAGTACGGTGTCAGGGCACGTCGGGTGGGCACCGGCGGGTGTGGGCGAGAGCGTGAGGAGAGGCCGATGGCGCACGGCGAGGCCGAGCACGGTTGCGCCCAGGGGGAGCCGTCTCGATCGGGCCCGCACGACCAGCCGGCCGGTGGCAAGCACCATCGCCGCCCCACCGGTCTCAGTCACCCCGTCGAACCGGCCGCGACCCGGATGCCCGAGCGCCAGGAGGACGACCCGGCGCAGCGGCCCCGCCCCGTCGAACCGGCGCCGCCCCGCCAGTGCGGCACCGTACCCGCACTGCCGCGCCAGCGTGGCCCGGAGCCGGCTGACGAGCAGCCGGAGCCGGCCCACTCGGGTTGTCGTAGCGACCTGCCCGGCTGGGCCGGCGCGCACCGGCACGGTCCGGTCCGGCCGGCGCACCGCAACACCCGGCGGGAACGTCCACCACGTCGCTGGTGCTGATCACGCCGCACCGGCGCCGGGCCGGCGCGTGCCGGGAGGCGGCCGGAGCGACGGAGCGACGGTAGTGCTCCGGCGACCAGCCGGTGGTCAGCGGGTCCGGCGGCGAATCAGCAGCGCGATTCCGGCCAGGCCGATGGTGATCACCAGCACCACCGCCACGTTGAGCAGCAGCAGGCGCCGCAGCTCGCCGAACGCCTCGTTGATGTCCTGCGCGGGGTTGAGCGCCTCCTCGGGGATGATCCGTTCACCCCCGCCGATGCCGCCGCTGACCGCCTCGAACGTCCGCTCCAGCGGTACGCCGGCGGTGCGCAGCGTCTCGGACATGCTGACCCGGCCGAGGAACCAGGCCGCGGTGGACTTACGGTCCGGCTGCTTGGCCGGCCGGAACACCCGGGGCCCGCCGGCCGCCTTCGGGTAGAGGTCGTACGTCTGCTTGGGAACGTCACCGGCGAACACCACGACCGTGTACTTCGGACCGAGTTCGGCCTTCTTCGGGCTGCTCGCCTGCCGTACCAGCCCACGGGCGCTGACCTGGTCGACAATGGCCTTGACGTGCTCTGGATGGGTCTCGGCGCGCAGCCGCAGCGGTTCGGTCAGCCCGTGCCCGGTGATGTCCACCCCGGGTGGCGGGGTCTTCGGCGCCGCCCTGACCGGCTCGGCGAACGCGGCCGACAGCAACACCGCCGCCACTCCACCCAGGGCCACCGCGGCCAGTCGCCTCATCCGTCGGACCATGCCGCCTCCTCGCCCCGTTCGATGGGTGGCTGTGCTGCAGGAGTCACGCGTCGGAAGGTTGACGGCGGCGACCGTGCCCACAGGACGGGTACCCACCTCAAAGACTCCGCAGAACGTCGATCGGTTGCAGCTGGTGGAACAGTAATTGGAACTATCTGCGATCTCGACTCGACAAGGTAGCGGCCGTTGACCAGCGGGCGGATTTTACCTTTGCGGAGGGCGCGATGGGTACCCGAACGCCCAGCCGACCCGGACCACGCGGGATGCGACGAAGGTCACATCCGGCGGTCCGGGTGGGCGGGCCGATCAGAACAGGCGGACCCGGGCGGCGCGCAGCCGGGCCAGGGTGCGCTCTGAGCCGAGCACCTCCAACGACTCGAACAGCGGCAGGCCGACGGTCCGGCCGGTCACCGCCACCCGTACCGGTGCCTGCGCCTTGCCGAGCTTGAGGCCACGCTCCGCGCCGACCGCCTCCAGGGTGGCCTTGAGTGTGTCGGCGTCCCAGGAGGTGACCGCCTCGAAGGCCGCGATGGTGGCGTCCAGCAGCTCCGCCGAGCCCTCCTTCATGGCCTTGGCCCAGGCCGCCTCGTCGATCAGCGGCGAGGCGACGAAGAGGAAGTCGACGTTCGGCACGATCTCGCTGAGTACCGCGATCCGGGTCTGGGCCAGCGGCGCGACCGCGGCGAACACCGCCGGGTCGAACTCTGTGGGCTGCCACGGCGGCGGCGCGATCGTGCCGGTACCGGTCAGCCACGGCTGGCAGGCCGCCACGAACTCCTCGACCGGCAGCGCCCGGATGTACTCGCCGTTGAACGCGCGCAGCTTCTTCTCGTCGAAGAACGCCGGTGACGGGTTGACCTCGTCCAGCCGGAACTCGTCCTCGATCACCGACCAGGGCACGATCTCCCGGTCACCCGAGGGCGCCCAGCCGAGCAGCATCAGGTAGTTGCGCATCGCGTCGGCGAGGTAGCCCTCGTCCCGGTACGCCTCCAGCGCGACCTTGTCGCGCCGCTTGGACAGCTTCTGCCGCTTCTCGTTGACCACCACCGGCACGTGTGCCCAGATCGGCGGCTTCACCCCGAGGGCGTCCCAGAGCAGTTGCTGCTTCGGGGTGTTGGGCAGGTGTTCCTCGGCCCGGATCACGTGGGTGATCCCCATCGTCATGTCGTCCACGACGTTGGCCAGCAGGAAGACCGGCGAGCCGTCGCCGCGGGCGATGACGAAGTCCTCGATGAGTTTGTTCTCGAAGGTCGGCTCGCCCCGGATCAGGTCGACCACCACCGTCGAACCCTCGTCCGGCGTACGGAAGCGCAGCGCGCGGCCCTCGCCCGGCGGCAGTCCCCGGTCACGGCAGTACCCGTCGTAACCGGTGTACTGGTTGCCGGTGCGGGCCTGTACCGCCTCGCGGGTGCAGTCGCAGTAGTACGCCCGGCCCGAGTCGTGCAGCCGGCGGGCGGCGGCGCGGTGCTCGTCGGCGTACGAGGACTGGAAGTGCGGGCCCTCGTAGCTGCCCCGCTCGATGCCGATCCAGTCCAGCGCCGACAGGATGCCCTCGGTCCACTCCGGCTTGTTGCGGGCCGCGTCGGTGTCCTCGATGCGCAGCACGAACACTCCGCCCTGCTGCTTGGCGAAGATCCAGTTCTGCAGCGCCGAGCGGGCACCGCCGACGTGGAACATACCGGTCGGGGAGGGGGCGAAACGCACACGTACCGTCACGACCTCCAGCCTACAGAGGTGCGGCGGGGCCCATTGTCATCGCCTGGCGTTGTGCCGGGGCCCATCCTCACGTCACGGGCGTCAGGGCACGGAGCGGATCTTCAACACCAGCACGCTGCCGAGGACGGTCACGGCGGCCGTGGTCGCGTACAGGGCCGGGTAGCCGCCCAGGTAGACCACGATCGGAGCGGAGATGGCCGGGCCGAGCACCTGTGGCGCGGAGTTCGCGATGTTGATCACGCCGAGGTCCTTGGCCCGGTCGGTGGCCCGGGGCAGCACCTGGGTGATCAGGGCGGCGTCCACCGACAGGTAGACGCCGTAGCCGCCGCCGAGCAGCAGCGCGGCGACGATCGCCATCGGCCAGGTGGGCGCGACGGCCAGCAGCAGCGCGGCGACCGCGATCACCATCCCGGCGACGATCACGAAGATCTTGCGTTTGCCCGAGCGGTCCGACAGCCGCCCGGCGACCACCGTGGTCGCCATCAGCCCGGCGGTGTACAGCAGGATCAGCACCAGCAGGCCGCCCTCGGGGTCGGCCACCCGTACCTCGTCGGTGAGGAAGTACAGCAGGTAGAGGGTGCCGAAGGCGTTGCCGAGCTGCACCAGGAACCGGGTGATCCAGGCCCAGCCGAAGTCCGGGTATCGGCGCGGCGACACCCACATGCCGGCCAGCAGTCCACGCAGCGGGGGTCGGTGCGTACGCGGCAGCGGGTCGTCGGTGGTGCGCAGCGCGAACGGCAGGGCGAACAGCAGCACCGCGGCGGCGATCGCCAGGTAGCCGGCGGCGGTGCCGGTGACCACGGCGGTGACCAGGACGACGCCGAGCACCAGCCCGAGCGCCTGCGGGATGCCGACCCAGCCCGAGACGCCGCCGCGCTGGGCGACCGGGACCCGGTCCGGCACGGCGGCGGTCAGGCTGGCCAGCATCGCGTTGAAGCAGGTCTGCGCGGCGATCCAGCCGACGACCACGCCGAGCACGGTCTGCGCCTGGGCGAGCAGTACCAGCGACAGCGCGCCGAGCACCGCGCCGCCGAGGGTCCAGACGTGCCGGCGGCCGAACTCCCGACCGCCGATCCGCAGGCAGGTCCGGTCCGACAGCGCCCCGACCAGCGGGTTGACGATCACCGCGGCCAGCGCGCCGAACCCGGTGACCACCGCCAGCATGGTCTCCTTGTTCGTCGGCGCGATCTGTCCGAGCTGCTGCGGCAGCAGCACCTGGATCGGGGTGAAGAACGCCATCCAGACGCCGAGGTTGGCGGCGAACAGCAGCGCGATCCAGCCGCGCCGCACCGACACGGTCGGCTCCGCCAGCGCCGCCGGCAGCGAGGCCGGCGTCGGGTCGACGGTGGTCACCGCGGAGGTTCCCGACGGGCCGCCGCGATGGCCTCGCGCAGCCAGGAGTACGACGACTTGGGCGTACGCGCTCCGGTGGCGAAGTCGACGTGCACCAGGCCGAAGCGCTTGGTGAAGCCCTCGGCCCACTCCCAGTTGTCCAGCAGGGACCAGACGAAGTACCCGGTCACGTCGACCCCGTCGGCCATCGCCGCGTGCACCGCGCGCAGGTGGCCGTCCAGGTAGGCGATCCGGTCCGGGTCCGGCACCCGGCCCTCGGCGTCCGGCGTGTCGTCGTACGCGCAGCCGCTCTCGGTGATCTGGATCGGCGGCAGGTCCGGCCCGTACCGCCGGTGCAACCAGTCGAGCAGTTCGCGCAGCCCGTCCGGGGCCACCGGCCAGTCGAAGGCGGTACGCGGGTAACCGTCCAGCGGCACCAGCTCGAACGGCAGCGGCGAGCCCTCCTCGGGGGCGCGTACGCCGGTCGGGTTGTAGTAGTTGACCCCGAGCACGTCCAGCGGGGCGGCGATCACGTCGAGGTCGCCGTCGCGCACCACGGACTCGTCGAAGCCCAGCTCGGTCGGGTAGCCGCGACCGAGCAGCGGGTCGGTGAACAGCCGGTTGTGCAGCGCCTCGTACCCGGCCGCGGCGGCGAGGTCGGCCGGGTCGGTGCCGACGGGTCGCACCGGCGAGTAGTTGTTGGCGATGGCGACCGGGGCGCCGCAGCGGGCGCGCAGCGCGGCGACGGCCAGGCCGTGCCCGAGCAGCTGGTGGTGGGCCACCGGGAAGGCGTCGAAGAGCAGCGCCGCCCCGGGGGCGTGTTCGCCGGTGCCGTGGCCGAGGCTCATGTGGATGAACGGCTCGTTCAGCGTGATCCAGAGCTTCACCCGGTCGCCGAGGCGGGCCGCCACCAGGTCGGCGTACTCGGCGAACCGGTGTGCGGTGTCCCGGTTCAACCAGCCGCCGGCGTCCTGCACCGGCTGCGGCAGGTCCCAGTGGAACAGCGTGGCCACCGGGTCGATGCCCTGTTCGAGCAGCCCGTCGACGAGCCGTTCGTAGAAGTCCAGCCCCGGCGGGTTGACCGCGCCGGTCCCGGTCGGCAGCACCCGGGGCCAGGCCACCGAGAACCGGTACGCGGTCACGCCCAGCCCGGCCATCAGCGCGATGTCCTCGGCGTAGCGGTGGTAGTGGTCGCAGGCCACGTCGCCGTTGCTGCCGTCGACGACGCGACCGGGGGAGTGGGCGAAGGTGTCCCAGATGGACGGTCCCCGGCCGTCGGCGCGGGCGGCGCCCTCGATCTGGTACGCGGACGTGGAGACGCCCCAACGGAATCCGGCGGGGAAATCGGGCAGTGGTGCGGTCTGCATGCGCCCTCCCAGGAAACGCGAAACGTGTTCGGAACTCTAGGGGGCGTCGAGGCTTCGGTCCATAGGCCGATCCAGGGCGGTAATCAATACCTTTCGGCGTGTCTTTTACGAACCCGTCCAGATACGTCCGTTTTTGCGCATACAGTGCCGATATCGTGGGATGTCCTCACTGGAGGAAGACGGAAATGATCCTCGTGGAACGCAGCGCGCACGTGGCGGCGCCGGTGGAAGCGGTCTGGGATGTGGTGCAGCGGGCCGAGCAGTTGCCCGCCTGGTTGGCCGGGGTCCGGGCGGCCGAGGTCCTCTCGGGGGAGGGCTTCGGGAGACGGCAACTGGTCCAGGCCGGACGCGGTGCCGCGCATGAGGCCGAGGTGATCGCCTACCAGGAACCGACCCTGATCGGCTGGCGTGAACGCGCCAAGGGCGCCGGTGCCCGTGCGGAGGCGCGCACCGAGATATACGTCCAGCTCACCCCCGACGAGGAGGCGGGCGGAACGGTCGTCCGGCTGATCGTCGTACGTTGGCCGGCCGGTCCGGTCAAGGCTGCCCTGCTCCGCCTCGGCCTGCGTCGGGTCGGCGCCGATCTGGAGGACTCGCTGGCCCGGCTGACCGACCTGGCCGCCGTCGGCTGAGCGGCCGCGTCCTGGCGTCCACCCGCGACGGTGGCGGCCCCGGTGTCCCTACCAGGTGCACCCGGGCCGCCACCGCTTTCGGCATACCCGGCCCGCGAACCCGGTGGGCTCCAGTGGCCCGGCTGGCTCGGGTTGCTCTCGATGTACGGCGCCCGTCGAACGAGCCACTCCGGATGCCACGGGACGGTGGCGACCGTCCGGCGATCGGGCGCCGCCCTCGATGACGAAGGGGTCCGGCGCACGCGCCGGACCCCTTCGTGACCCTGCTGTCAGCTGTCGCCGCCGGTCTCGCCGACCGGGGCGGCGTTCACGTCGTCGATGGCGTACTTCTTGGCCGCCTCGGCCGGTACGTGCGCCGGTACGACGCCGCGCAGCGCGAGCTGCCGCAGCGTCGCGACCGCGATCGACTCGGCGTCGACGTGGAAGTGCCGCCGCAGCGCGTGCCGGGTGTCGGACAGGCCGAACCCGTCGGTGCCCAGGGAGGTCCAGTCACCGGGCACCCAGCGGGAGATCAGGTCCGGCACCGCGCGCATCCAGTCGCTGACCGCGACCTTCGGCCCCTCGGCGTCGGCCAGCTTCCGCTGGATGTACGGCACCCGCTGCTCGGCGCCCGGGTGCAGGAGGTTGTACGCCTCGCACTCGACCGCGTCGCGGCGCAGTTCGGTCCAGGAGGTCACCGACCAGACGTCGGCGGCCACCCCCCAGTCCTGGGCGAGCAGTTGCTGCGCCTTGAGCGCCCACTGCATGCCGGTGCCGGAGGCGAGCACGTTCGCCCGGGGGGCGTCGCCCTCCACCGCCGGGGCCGCCGCGTAGCGGTAGATGCCCTTGACGATGCCCTCGGCGTCCACGCCCTCGGGCTCGGCCGGCTGGTGGATCGGCTCGTTGTAGATGGTGAGGTAGTAGAAGACGTTCTCCTGCTCCGCGCCGTACATCCGGTGCAGGCCGTTCTCCACGATGTGCGCGATCTCGAACGCGAACGCCGGGTCGTACGAGACGACCGCCGGGTTGGTGGCCGCGAGCAGCAGCGAGTGGCCGTCCTCGTGCTGGAGGCCCTCACCGTTGAGCGTGGTGCGACCGGCGGTGGCGCCGAGCACGAAGCCGCGGGCCATCTGGTCGGCCGCCGCCCAGAAGCCGTCACCGGTGCGCTGGAACCCGAACATCGAGTAGAAGATGTACATCGGGATCATCGGCTCGTCGTGCGTGGCGTACGACGAACCGGCGGCGGTGAACGACGCGACCGAACCGGCCTCGTTGATCCCCTCGTGCAGGATCTGCCCGGCCGTCGACTCCTTGTACGACAGGAACAGCTCCCGGTCGACCGAGGTGTACCGCTGGCCGTGCGGCGAGTAGATCTTGGCGGTCGGGAAGATCGAGTCCAGGCCGAAGGTACGCGCCTCGTCGGGGATGATCGGCACCCAGCGCTTGCCGAACTGCTTGTCCTTCATCAGGTCCTTGAGCAGGCGGACGAAGGCCATCGTGGTGGCCACCTTCTGCTTGCCCGAACCCCGCTTGATGTCGGCGAAACGCTCGCTGCCCGGGATGGCCAGCGACTTGGCGGCGGTGCGCCGGCTCGGCAGGTAACCGCCGAGCTGCTGACGCCGCTCGTGCAGGTACTGCATCTCGTCGGACTTCTCGCCCGGCTGGTGGTACGGCGGCAGGTACGGGTTCTCCTCCAGCGCCGAGTCCGGGATGTCCAGGTAGAGCCGGTCGCGGAAGGTCTTCAGGTCCTCCAGCGTCAGCTTCTTCATCTGGTGCGTGGCGTTGCGGCCCTCGAAGTGCGAGCCCAGCGTCCAGCCCTTGATGGTCTTGGCGAGGATCACCGTCGGCTGCCCGGTGTGCTCGGTCGCCGCCTTGTAGGCCGCGTAGAGCTTGCGGTAGTCGTGTCCGCCCCGCTTGAGGTTCCAGATCTCGTCGTCGGTCAGGCCCTCGACCATCTTGCGGGTCCGCGGGTCCCGACCGAAGAAGTGCTCCCGAACGTACGCCCCGGACTCCGCCTTGTAGGTCTGGTAGTCGCCGTCGGGCGTGGTGTTCATCAGGTTGACCAGCGCGCCGTCGGTGTCGGCGGCGAGCAGCGGGTCCCACTCCCGGCCCCAGACCACCTTGATGACGTTCCAGCCGGCACCCCGGAAGAACGCCTCCAGCTCCTGCATCACCTTGCCGTTGCCGCGCACCGGCCCGTCCAGCCGTTGCAGGTTGCAGTTGATCACGAAGGTGAGGTTGTCCAGCTCCTCGCGGGCGGCCACCCCGATGGCGCCGAGGGTCTCCGGTTCGTCCATCTCACCGTCGCCGAGGAACGCCCAGACGTTCTGGTCGGAGGTGTCCTTGATGCCCCGGTGGTGCAGGTACCGGTTGAACCGGGCTTGGTAGATGGCGTTCAGTCCGCCCAGCCCCATGGAGACCGTGGGGAACTCCCAGAAGTCCGACATCAGCCGCGGGTGCGGGTACGACGGCAGGCCGCCGCCGGGGTGCGACAGCTCCTGCCGGAAGCCGTCGAGCTGGTTCTCGCTGAGCCGGCCCTCGAGGAACGCCCGGGCGTACATGCCGGGGGAGGCGTGACCCTGGTAGAAGATCTGGTCGCCGCCGCCGGGGTGGTTCTTGCCCCGGAAGAAGTGGTTGAAGCCGACCTCGTACAACGACGCGGAGCTGGCGAAGGTGGAGATGTGACCGCCGACACCGATCTCCGGGCGCTGGGCACGATGCACCAGCATCGCCGCGTTCCACCGCACGTACGCCCGGATCCGGCGCTCCACGTGCTCGTCGCCGGGGAACCACGGTTCGCGCTCCGGCGGGATGGTGTTGATGTAGTCGGTGGTGGTCAGCGACGGCACCCCGACCTGGCGCTCACGGGCGCGCTCCAGCAGACGCAGCATCACGTAGCGGGCCCGCTTGGTGCCACGCTCGTCGATGACACCGTCGAGCGACTCGACCCACTCGCTGGTTTCTTCGGGGTCGATGTCCGGAAGCTGGCTCGGCAGGCCGGCCGTGATCACCGGGCGCTTGCGTTCCGTAGCCACAGGCGTTCCCTCGGTTGTGTGTGGGATAGGTCTCTAGCGCCATCCTGCCCCGTCGTGGCACCTGGCGTCACGTCCACCCGCCCGAAGGGCGACCCTCACCACAGGTACTCGTCGGTAACTCGCCGACCTTCCTCCGCGGATCTCGGTAGGAAAGTGCCCGCCGGGAGGCGCTTTCGTACCAAGATCTCGAAAGGTCGGTGACCGATGGGGAAGGATGGGAGGTATGCGAAGCGAGGTGATCACGGTTCGGACGGGTTCCCGGCCGACGGTTCGGGACATCACCACCGAGGCCGAACAGTTCGTCGCCGGCCAGGGCGACGGTCTGCTGCACGTCTTCGTACCGCACGCCACCGCCGGGCTGGCCATCATCGAGACCGGCGCCGGCTCGGACGACGACCTGCTCACCGCGCTGGACGACGTACTGCCGACCGACGACCGGTGGCGGCACCGGCACGGCTCGCCGGGGCACGGGCGCGACCACGTACTGCCCGCCTTCGTCGCACCGTACGCCACCCTGCCGGTGCTCGGCGGGCGGCTCGCACTGGGCACCTGGCAGTCGATCTGCCTGGTCGACACCAACGGTGACAACACGACCCGACAGGTCCGCCTCTCCTTCCTACCCGGCTGACCAGACCAGCTCGGACGAAGACGAGCCCGGTTCGAGTGGGCGTCGCGTGCTCCGGTCGGTAATGCTGTCGGACGTGACCACCCCGCATGATCTCGACGACCGGTTCCGGGAGTCCCTGGCCGCGTTGGGCGCGCCGCAGCACCGCGCCGACCCCACGCAGCCGGTGGCCGAGGGCGCGGCACTGACCGGCGCCCAACTGTTGGATCTATTCGACGCCCAGGTCACCAGCCGGCAACTGGATCTCGCCGGCCGTTGGCTGCATAGCTTCGGCGAGGGCTACCACACCATCGGCTCGGCGGGTCACGAGGCCAACGCCGCGGTGGCCGCCGCGCTGCGCCCGACCGATCCGGCCCTGCTGCACTACCGCTCCGGCGCCTTCTACTGCGTCCGGGTCGCCCAGGCCGCCGGGGACGCCGCCCCGGCCGACTCCACCGGGCTGGCCGCCCCGGCCGACTCCACCGGGCTGGCCGGCCCGCTTGGCGACGGGACGACCGGGGCGGTGGTCGACGGAGCACCCGCGGACGGTGCTGCCGCGACGCGGGAGGTGGCGACCGGTGCCTCGGCGGACCGGGCCGAGGCGGTAGCGCTGGCGCGGCCTTCGCGGATGTCCGTGACCGCATCGGTGGACGGCGCCGAGGACGAGGCCGCACCCGACGCGCGGCCGGCCGCGGTACGACCGGTTGCCGCGGCGTACGCCGCGGCGGCCCGTGACGTGCTGCGCGGGATGGTGGCTTCCGGCCAGGAACCGATCGCCGGTGGCCGACACAAGGTCTTCGGCCGGGCCGACCTGGCTGTGGTGCCGACCACCTCCACCGTCGCCTCGCACCTGCCCCGGGCGGTCGGCATGGGTCTCGCGGTGGAGCGGCTGCGCCGTACCGATCCCCGGCGGGCGGCGCCCGGCAGCGCCCCCGCGTCCGAGGGCACCAGCACCCCCGCGCCCGCGACCGCCGACCCTGCCCCCGACCCCACGGCCACCGCCCCCGCGTCCGGCACCGCCAGCGCCCCCGCGTCCGCCGACGCCACCACGTCGGGCGCCGGTGCCGCCGTCACCGCCCTGGCGCCCTGGCCGCCGGACGCGATCGTGGTCTGCTCGTTCGGCGACGCCTCGGTCAACCACGCGAGCGCCACCGCGGCCTTCAACACCGCCGGCTGGTACGACCACACCGGCCTGCGTATCCCGGTGCTCTTCGTCTGCGAGGACAACGGCCTGGGCATCAGCGTGCGATCGCCGCAGGGCTGGGTGGCGACCACCCTGCGCGCGAAGCCGGGCATCCGGTACTTCGCCGTTGACGGTGCCGACCTGGTCGGTGTGTACCGGGCGGCGACCGAGGCGGCGGCGTGGGTCCGTCGGCACCGGCGGCCGGCGGTGCTGCACCTGAGCACGGTCCGGTTGATGGGCCACACCGGCGCGGACGCCGAGAGCGCGTACCGCAGCGCCGACGAGATCGCCGCCGACCTGGCCGCCGATCCGGTGGTGGCCACCGCGCGCCGGCTGGTCGAGGCGGGCCTGGCCGGCGGCGCGGAGCTGCTGGAGCGGTACGACGAGATCGGCTGGCGGGTCCGCCGGATCGCCGAGGAGGTGCTCGACGAGCCGAAGCTGACCAGCCCGGCCGAGGTGCTCGCCCCGCTGGCCCCGCGTCGGCCGCTGCGGGTCGCCCGGGCGGTGGCGGACGCGGGGGCCCGGGCCGCCGGTGCGGGTGCCGGCGCCCGAGCGGAGACCTTCGGCGGCAAACCGCCCGAGTTGTCCGGCCCGCTCACCCTGGCGCAGAGCATCAACGCCGCGCTCACCGACGGCCTGCTGGAGTACCCGCAGATGGCGGTCTTCGGCGAGGACGTGGCCGCCAAGGGCGGGGTGTACGGGGTCACCGAGGGACTGCGCGACCGCTTCGGTGCGGCCCGGGTGTTCGACACGCTGCTCGACGAGACCTCGATCCTCGGCCTCGGCCTCGGCGCGGGGCTGGCCGGGATGCTTCCGGTACCGGAGATCCAGTACCTCGCGTACCTGCACAACGCCGAGGACCAGTTGCGCGGCGAGGCGGCGACCATGGGGTTCTTCTCCCAGGGCGCGCTGCGTAACCCGATGGTGGTGCGGGTCGCCGGGCTGGCGTACCAGGAGGGCTTCGGCGGGCACTTCCACAACGACAACTCGGTGGCCGTACTGCGGGACGTGCCCGGCCTGGTGGTGGCCGTACCGGCCCGGCCGGACGACGCGGCGGCGATGCTGCGGACCTGCCTGGCCAGTGCGGCGGTGGACGGCAGTGTCTGCGTGTTCCTGGAGCCGATCGCGCTGTACCACACCCGCGATCTCTACACCGACGGTGACGGGGAGTGGCTGGCCGGCTATGCCGAGCCGGGTGCCTGGGCGGGCGGCCACGTGCCGGTCGGCCGGGCCCGGGTGTACGGCGTCGGATCGGCCGAGGACGTCACCATCATCACCTTCGGCAACGGCGTACGGATGTCGCTGCGGGCGGCGTCGGCGCTGGCCGACGAGGGGGTCGGCTGTCGGGTGGTGGACCTGCGGTGGCTCGCGCCGCTGCCGGTGGCCGACCTCATCCGGGAGGCCGCGGCGACCGGCCGGGTGCTGGTCGTGGACGAGACCCGGCGCTCCGGCGGGGTCGGCGAGGGGGTGCTCGCCGCGCTGGTCGACGCCGGGTATGTCGGTGCCGCGCGCCGGGTGGCGGCGGTTGACTCCTTTGTCCCGCTGGGTCCGGCTGCCCGGCAGGTGCTGGTGTCCGAGGAAGCCATCACCCAGGGTGCCCGTACGCTGCTGGCACGGTAAATTTCGTACCCACCCGGTGCGCCACTTGCGCAGGACGGCGCAACTGTGTGGACTTTGCCTGGCGGCACCGAACGGGCACCGCCAGCTCGGACGAGATGAGGAGGCACGCGACAGTGAGCGCGACCGCTGGTCAGGCTGCCGACGGGGTACGCAGCCTGGCGGACCGGTTCGGTATCGAGCCGGGCATGGTCGTCATGGAGATGGGCTACGACGACGACGTCGACTCCGATCTCCGAGACGCCCTGACCGACCGTTGTGGAGACCTGGTCGACGAGGACACCGACGAGGTGGTCGACGCCGTCCTGGTCTGGTACCGCGACGGCGACGGTGATCTCTTCGAGCTGCTCGTCGACGCCCTCGGGCCGCTGGCCGACAACGGGGTCGTGTGGCTGCTGACGCCCAAGGCCGGCCGGGACGGCCACGTCGAGGCGAGCGAGATCGCCGAGTCCGCGTCCACCGCCGGCCTCCAGCCGACCTCGACGATCAACGCCGGCAAGGACTGGAGCGGCGCCCGCCTCGTGCTGCGTCGTGGCGCAAAGGGCAAGAAGTAGCCCGGCCGCCGATGTGACACGCTGAGCGGATCCCCCACTCGACCCTAGGAGTTCGCATGCCGATCGAGGTTGGCGCCGAGGCGCCGGACTTCGTGTTGAAGGACCAGAACAACCAGGAGCTCCGGCTCTCCGACTTCCGCGGCCGGCGTACTGTCCTGCTGGTCTTCTACCCGCTGGCCTTCACCGGTGTGTGCCAGGGCGAACTGTGCGAGGTGCGGGACAACCTCGACGAGTACGTCAACGACGACGTCCAGGTGCTGACCGTGAGCGTCGACTCGGTCTACAGCCACAAGATCTGGGCGGACCGGGAGGGCTACCAGTTCCCGATGCTTGCCGACTTCTGGCCGCACGGTGCCGTCGCCCAGGCGTACGGGGTCTTCAACGAGGTCGCCGGCATCGCCAACCGGGGCACCTTCGTCATCGACAAGGCCGGCGTCGTCCGCTTCGCCGAGATGAACATGCCGGGCGAACCGCGCGACCAGCAGGGCTGGCGCAAGGCCCTGGCGGATGCCACCGCCTGACCCCCATCCCAACGGGTGCGACCGTCCGGCCGGGCCGGTGGACGGCAGGGTAAGCTGCCAACCGCCGGTCCGCCGTACGGCGTTTCCGGGCGCGTAGCTCAGTGGGAGAGCACTCGCCTTACAAGCGAGGGGTCGCAGGTTCGAAACCTGCCGCGCCCACCACGTATCACGACCAGCGTCGGCCACGACCCGGAGAGCAGCTCTCCGGGCCGTGGCGTCGGTCAGCGGACGATGCAGGCACGGCCGTCCGGCCCGGCGCCGATCTTGCGGGGCTCGGCGCCGCTGTCGTTGCCCTCGAAGAGGTCACAGAGATCGGCCCGGCCACCGCCGGTGAACGTCACGCCCTCGATGACGGCCCGGTCGCCGAGGTTGGCGTTGATCCCGGCCAGTACGTCACCGGTGCCGGTGACGGTGATGTTCCGCAGGGTGACGGTGCGCGGCGCCTGGGTCCGGCAGTTGCCGCAGGAGCGGTAGAGCTTGCCGAAGTCGTCGTCGACCTGGAAGTCGGTGATGGTGACGGATCCACCGGCGCCCCGGTTGTCCTGGAAGATCTTGTCCGCGGCCTTCGCCGCGCTGCCGCCCTGGATCAGTACGACGGCGCCGGTGCCGCGGAAGGTGGCGGCGTCCTCGCCGACGTCCTCCCAGTGCACGTTGCGCAGGGTGCAGCTGCCCGCACAGTGCACCCCGTCGGCGGCCGGCGCGCCGAGGATCACGTTCTCCAACACCGCACCGTCGGCCAGCCGGAACAGCGGATCCTGCCCCTCGTCCTGGCCGCCGTCGCCCAGGTCGCCGCCGCCGACGAAGCGCCGGTTCGCCCCGTCGAAACTGCCAGTGACCCGGATCGTCTCGGTGACCGTCTGCTGCCCGGTCGCCGGCGGTGGCCCGGCCAGCGGTCGCGCCGTGGTGTCGGCCTGCGACGCGCCGGAGGCCGCCGGTGGCGGGCCGGGTGGGGTTTCGGCGGCGGCCAGGTTGGTGACTGCCACGGTGGCGGCCAGCCCGGCGGTCAGAATGCCGGCGGCCAGCCACCTGCGGTGAGATCCTGGCATCGGTGCTCCCCTTCTGTGTTCGCGCCGCGGCGCGGACTACGACACCGGGGAGTACGTTCGGGCACCGGGTCGCGGACGGGGGCCGGCGGATTCCTCGCCGAGAAACTACGCTCCGGGGTCGCCGCACCGCCGACGGTGTGACGATGTGGGCCGGTGGCGGCGGGAACAGGCGGGGGTGGCGTGGGCTACGCGGAGGTCAACGGCGTCCGGTTCTGGTACGAGACGCACGGCTCCGGCCGCCCGCTGGTGCTGCTGCACGGTGGCTTCGGCGCGGTGGAGATGTTCGCCGCGATCCGACCGGTGCTGGCCGAGCGGCGCCGGGTGGTCAGCGTCGACCTACCGGGCCACGGCCGGACCGCCGACGTCGACCGGCCGCTGCGGTACGAGTCGATGGCCGATGACGTCGCCGCACTGATCGTCCATCTCGGTCTGGCCCCCGCCGACGTGCTGGGTTTCTCCCTGGGCGGCGGGGTGGCCCTGCGGCTGGCGATCCAGCACCGGGAACTGCTGCGCCGGCTGGTCGTGGTCTCCGCGCCCTGCCGACGCCAGGGCTGGTTCCCGGAGGTGCTGGCCGGCATGCCCGAGCCCGACGAGGCGGCCGGCGAGCGGATGCGCGGCACCCCGCCCGAGCAGCTGTACCAGGCCGTCGCGCCGCGCCCGCAGGACTGGCCCCGGCTCTGGGCCAAGACCGGCGAGTTGCTGCGCCGCGAGTACGACTGGTCGTCGGAGGTGGCCACCCTGAGCACGCCGACGTTGCTGGTCTTCGCCGACGCCGACTCGGTCCGCCTCGCCCACGTGGTGGAGTTCTTCGGCCTGCTCGGCGGCGGTCACCGGGACGGGGGTTGGGACGGCACGGGCCGCCCGGACGCCCGGCTGGCCGTGCTGCCCGGCCTGACCCACTACGACATCGTCGACTCGCCGGCCCTGCCCGCCGTGGTCCTGCCGTTCCTCACCCACACCCTCAACACCCCGGCCTGAGCACGCCGCGGGTCAGGCGGTGAGCTGATTGGCCAGCCAGGGCAGCAGGACGTCGGCCTGAGCCTGCTGGAAGGGGCGCAGGGTCGGGATGCCGGGCGGTGCCGGGAGCCGGGCCCGGTCGGTGAAGAAGCCGGCCAGGCCGGCGTAGAGGCCGAGTAGCGCCGCGGGATCGGCGTCGGCGGCGAGCGGGAGCCGCCGCAGCAGGGTGTCGAGGTCGTACCCGCCGTGCAGGCACACGTCGAGCAGCAGCAGCGCGCTGTCCAACCAGGCCGGGCCGTGCGCCGCCCAGGGCCAGTCGACCACGGTGACCCGCCCGTCGCCGTCGATCAGCAGGTTGTCGCCGCGCAGGTCGGTGTGGCACAGCGTGTCGCCGGCCAGCGTGGCGAGACCCCGTTGCGTGGCGGCGCGGAGTTCGTCGAGGTGGGCGCGGGCCCAGGGGTGCAGGTCCGGCGGCGGATCGGCGGCCACGTTCGCCCAACCGGTGAAGTCCCCGGCCAGGCGCTCGGCGATCGGCGGTACCCGCGGCAGGGCGACGGGGGTGAGCGCGGCGGCCATTCGCGCCAGGGCCGCCAGCACCGCGTCGAGTTCGTCGGGGCGCCACGGGGTGCTCGGCGCCCGCCCGTCGACGTCGGTGAGGACCAGGGCCACCCAGTAGCCGTCGTCGTGACAGCCGAGCAGCCGGGGCGTCGGGGCGTACGCGGGCAGCGCGGCGGTGATCCGTGCCTCGGCGCGGTGCGCGTCCGGCGTGTCCGGGTTCTGCGCCGGGCTGGCCGCCTTGACGAAGGCCCGCCGGCCGCCGGCGGTCCGCACCCGGTCGGCGGTGCCGGGCGAGTAGCCACCGGGCTGGGAGACCGCCGCCACCACCCGGTCACCGAGGATCTCCTGCACCGCGGACCGCACCTCCGGCGGCAACTCGGCCCACCGGAGTCGATTGTTCGGGTGTCCCTCCATACCGCCCAACGCTGGGCAACCGGACGACGACCGGCAAGCCATATCCCACCCCCGGAGCGGCTCGGGACAGTTCGGGGCGGCCGGATCGAGGAGTGTTCGGCGCCGCAGCGGGGAAACCGTCGGACGGACGCACCTGGGGAGGAGCGACGATGACGCGTGGCGGACTGACCATCGGCGTGCTCGGCTCATACGGTGGGCGCAACCTCGGCGACGAGGCCATCCTCACCGGCCTGTTGACCGACCTGCGGCAGCAGGAACCGAACGCGCGGATCATCGTCTTCTCGCGGAATCCGGCGCATACCGCGCAGGCGCATCCGGACGTGGAGGCGGTGCCTTGGGAGGGGGTCAGCCGGACCGACTCGGCCCTCGTGCTGTCCCAGCTCGACCTGCTCATCCTCGGCGGTGGCGGCATCCTCTACGACAAGGAGGCCCGCCGCTACCTGCGGGTGGTGCGGGTCGCGCAGGAACGTGGCCTGCCGTTGCTGACCTACGCGGTCGGTGTCGGGCCGCTCAGCGAGATGGTGGACACCGGCATGGTGCGCGAGACGCTGGCCGGCGCGACCCAGGTGACCGTACGCGACCAGGAGTCGCGGATGGTGCTGGAGGAGGCCGGGCTGCTCAACCCGATCACCGTCACCGGTGATCCCGCCTTCCTGCTGGAGCCGGCGGACTTCCCGGCGAGCCTGCTGCGCGAGGAGGGCGTACCCGACGGCAAGCGGCTGGTCGGGATGAGCGTACGCGAGCCGGGGCGGGCCGCCGAACGGCTCGACGTGGACGGCTACCACCGGCTGCTCGCCCAGATCGGTGACTTCCTGGTGCACCGCATCGATGCCCACGTGCTGTTCGTGCCGATGGAACGCGACGACATCCGGCACTCGCACGGCGTGCTGTCGCACATGATCGCCGCCGAGCGGGGTCGGATCCTGCACGGCACCTACAGCCCCCAGCAGGTGCTCGGGCTGATGCGCCACTTCGACCTGGCGGTCGGCATGCGGCTGCACTTCCTGATCTTCGCCGCGATGATGGGTACCCCGTTCCTGCCGCTGCCGTACGCCGGCAAGGTCTTCGACCTGGCCCAGCGGCTCGGGGTGCCGGCGTTGCGCGGCGTGGAGCGGGAGGTGGAGGGCCCGTTGCTGGCCGAGGTGGACCAGCTGTGGGACGAGCGCGAACAGCGGGCCGAGACCACCGCCCGTCGGGTGGCGCAGGTCTGCGAGGAGGCCCGGGGCACCTCGCAGGTCACCCGGGCGGTGCTGGAGAGCCTGCGCAGCCGCTCGCTGGTCGAGGTCGGCGCCTGAGCGCCGTGACGGGTCGTCCGGCGTACGTCGCCGGACCCGCCGGGCGGTCGGCGCGCCGACACGCGCGCGGTCAGACCGCCGGGCCGCGCCAGCGGTAGCACCACGTCCGGGCGTCGGCATCAACCGATTCGAGTTCGTAGATGTCCGCCTCGGCCAGCCCGCCCGGCCCCACGTGATGGTGGGTCAGCGGCGGCCGGTCGTTCGGGTCCAACTCGACGGTGACGTGCTGGCCGTCTGCCGAACCACCCACCAGCGCAATCTCAACCGATGCTGCCATGCACCCATCCTGCCCCGCACGCCGCGCCCGCGCAGCGGATCGCCCCGGCGCGCCCGGCCTCCGCGCGGCGGGACGTCAGGCGCGGGGGAGCAGTCCCGGCGGGTACTCCATGCCGTCGTGGGTGCAGGCCGCCGCGGCGACCCGGGCGGCGTACCCGGCGGCCTCGGCCCAGGTGGCGCCGCGGAGACGGGCCGCGACGAGCCCGGCGGCGAAGGCGTCCCCGGCACCGTTGGTGTCGACCACCGGACCGGGCGGGGTGGCGGCCGGTATCCGGGTCACGGTGCCACCGAGGTGCAGGTCCGCGCCGTCGGCGCCGCGGGTCACCAGCACCGGGCGGGGGGCCGCCGCGGCCGCCACCGCCGCCGCCCGGTCACCCAACGCCACGCCGCTGACCAGCACCAGCTCGGCGACCTCGGCGAACGGGCGGTGGTACGGGTGGTGCCCGTCCCAGTCGTGCAGGTCGGTGGAGCTGCCCACGCCCTCGGCCAGCATCCCACCCAGCTCCGGCAGCAGCTCCCGGACCCAGTTCATGATCGACAGGTGGACGTGGGTGGCCTGCCGGACCAGCGGTGCCAGGTGCGCCGCCGAGAACGGCGCGGGGCCGGCGCCGGGGCGGGGGTCGTACAGCGACATCCGCCGTCCGGTGGGATCGACCAGGTTCACCGAGCGGCGGGTACCGGCGGGCTCGTCGGCCAGCACGGCGTGCACCCCGGTGCGGCTCAGCGCGGCCCGGACCACGTCACCGGCCGGGTCCGCGCCGACGGTGTCGACCACCGCCACCCGCAACCCGAGCGCGTGCGCGGCGAGCACCGTGCCGGCGCCGGTGTTGCCGACCCGCAGCTCGATGGGGTCGACGGTGACCGAGTCGACCACCGGCAGCGGTAGCGCCGGCACCCGGACCCGGACATCCACCCCGAGCCCGCCGATCACCAACAGGTCGTACATGGCGCCGACGGTAGTCCGCCGGCTGCGCCTATCCTGACCCCGGGTGCCGACCGGGCTCGACCGTGGGCGCCTGCCGGAGAGGGGAGGGGTGGGTGCTGGTCGTCCACGGGATGTGGCTGCCCGGCCGGGGACTTGCCGTCTGGGGCGAGGACACCACCCTGCCGCCGCAGGCCCCGCGCCGTCCCGGCCGCCCGCCCCGGGAGCGCCCGCATCCGTTCGCCGCCACCCATGCCACCCTGGCCGCCGTCCTGGCCGAGGCCGCCGAACCGGCGGCGGCCGACACCGCGCTGCTCACCCTGCCCACCCGCGCCGGATCACCGGTCGACTCGCCGGAACTGGTCCGGACCACCGTCGAGGCACCGGCCCGTGGCCCGGTCACCCTGGCCGGCTGGCGGGTGCCCGTCCTCGCGTACGCCCCGGACGCGGCGCTGGCACTGCTGCGTACCCTCGACGGGCTGACCGCCGCGCCCGGCGCGACGCTGCGGCACCTGGCCGAACTGGCCGGCTTCGCCGCCGACCTGGCCGGTCGAGGCCGGGTCCTGCCCGGGCTGGCCGACCCCGCTGGTGGCCGCGGTCGTCCGGACCAGCGGGCGTACGCCCGCGCCGTGTGGCGGCCGTTGCTCACCGGCACCGACGCGGCCTGGGCCCGGGCGCTCGCCCTGGCCCTGCCGCCGGCCGCCCGGGCGGCGGTCGCCGCGGACGTGCCGGGGCTGCTGGTCGGCGACGCGCTCGACGCGCTCACCGACGCGGCGGTACGGGCGTCGCTGCCCGACGCCACCCTGGCGCGCGGGGTACGGCGCGACGGCGCGGTGGCGGCCTGGCTCGGCGCGCTGACCGGGCCGCAGCGGGAGTTCAGCGCGGAGCCGGCGGCGCTGGAACTGCTCCGCGGCGAACTGGACGCCTGGCAGCGCGACGCCGCGGGCGGGGCGGTCCGGGCCGGCTTCCGGCTGGTCGAACCGCCGGCCGAGGAGATCGACGAGGCGCCGACCGGGGTTCCCGCCGGGCCCGCGGCGGCGGTGCCGGTCGAGGGCACCTGGCGGCTGGAGTTCGGGCTGCACGCGGCCGACGAGCCGGGCCTGCACGTCGACGCCGGCCAGGTGTGGCGCGGCGCGGGCCTGCCGACGGTCGACAGCCCGCAGGAGACCCTGCTGGCCGAGCTGGGCCGGGCCAGCCGGCTCTGGCCCGAACTGGACACGGCGCTGCGTACCGCGACGCCCGAGGCGTTGGAGTTGGACGTCGAGGGTGCCCACCGTTTCCTGCGCGAGGGCGCCCCGATGCTGCACGCGGCCGGGTTCACCGTGCTGCTGCCGTCGTGGTGGCGGCGGCCCTCGGCACGGCTCGGCGCGCGGCTGCGAGCCGGCTCCCGCACCGCGCCCGGCACGGTCACCGGCTCCGGCGACCGGGTCGGACTCGACGCCCTGGTCGACTACCGCTGGGAGCTGGCCCTGGGCGACCAGCCGCTGACCGAAGACGAGTTGGCCCGGCTGGCCGAGTTGAAGACGCCGCTGGTGCGGTTGCGTGGTCGCTGGGTCGAGCTGGACCCGAAACGGCTGGCGGCGGGCCTGCGCCTGCTGCGCTCCAGCGGCGAACTGACCGTGGCCGACCTGCTCCGGCTGGGCCTGGCCGACGCCGAGCAGCCGGACGCCCTGCCGGTGCTGGAGGTCAGCGCCGACGGCGCGCTGGGCGACCTGCTCGCCGGGTCGGTGGAGCGGCGACTCACGCCGCTGGACCCGCCGCCGTCGTTCCACGGCACGCTGCGGCCGTACCAGCGACGGGGGCTGGCCTGGTTGACGTTCCTCCAGTCGCTCGGACTGGGCGGCGTACTCGCCGACGACATGGGACTGGGCAAGACGGTGCAGCTGCTGGCGCTGCTCGCCGCGGACCCACCGGCGGCGGGGCCGACCCTGCTGGTCTGCCCGATGTCGCTGGTCGGCAACTGGCAGCGGGAGGCGGACCGGTTCACCCCGAAGCTGCGGGTGCACGTGCACCACGGCGCGCAGCGGGCCCGGGGCGACGACGTCGGTGCCGTCGCGCAGGACGCGGACCTGGTGCTCACCACGTACTCGGTGGCGGCGCGGGACGCGGTGGACCTGGCCGGGGTGGACTGGCACCGGGTGGTGCTGGACGAGGCGCAGGCGATCAAGAACGCCGCCACCCGGCAGGCCGAGGCGGTCCGTACGCTGCCCGCCCGGCACCGCATCGCGGTGACCGGTACGCCGGTGGAGAACCGCCTGGCCGACCTCTGGTCCATCATGCAGTTCGCCAACCCGGGGCTGCTCGGCCCGGCGGCGACGTTCCGCAAGCGGTTCGCCGAGCCGATCGAGCGGCACGGCGACACCGAGACCGCCGAACGGCTGCGCCGGATCACCGGTCCGTTCGTGCTGCGTCGACTCAAGACCGACTCGTCGATCATCTCCGACCTGCCGGAGAAGTTGGAGATGGAGGTGGTCTGCAACCTCACCGCCGAGCAGGCCGCGCTCTACCGGGTGGTGGTCGACGACATGCTGGCCCGCATCGAGTCCAGCGACGGCATCGAACGGCGCGGCCTGGTGCTGGCCACCATGACCCGGCTCAAGCAGGTCTGCAACCATCCCGCGCAGTTGCTGCGTGACGGATCCCCGTTGGACGGCCGCTCCGGCAAGCTGGCCCGGCTGACGGAGATCCTCGACGAGGTCCTCGCGGCGGGCGAGAAGGCCCTGCTGTTCACCCAGTACGCGGAGTTCGGCGGGATGCTGCGCGGCCACCTGTCGGCCCGGTTCGGCCGCGAGGTGCTGTTCCTGCACGGCGGGGTCGGCAAGGCCGACCGGGACGAGATGGTGTCCCGGTTCCAGTCGGACGACGGCCCGGCGTTGTTCGTGCTCTCCCTCAAGGCCGGTGGCACCGGGCTGACCCTGACCGCCGCCAACCACGTGGTGCACGTCGACCGGTGGTGGAACCCGGCGGTGGAGGACCAGGCCACCGACCGGGCGTTCCGCATCGGCCAGCGTCGCCGGGTGCAGGTACGCAAGTTCGTCTGCGCGGGCACGGTGGAGGAGAAGGTCGCCGCCCTGATCGCCGAGAAGCGGGGCCTGGCCGCCTCGGTGGTCGGCACCGGCGAGCAGTGGATCACGGAACTGTCCACCACCCAGCTGCGCGAGTTGTTCACCCTCGAAGCCGGGGCGGTGGCCGAATGACCAGCCCGACCAGCGGTGGCGGGCGGGGTCGGTTCGCCGACTACGGCCCGCCGCGTCGGGTCGACGGCGGGCTGCGCGCCCGCAGCACCCGGGGCGCCATCGGGGTGTCCTGGTGGTCCCGCCGATTCCTGGAGGTGCTGGAGTCGTTCGCGCTCGGCACCCGGCTGACCCGTGGCCGGTCGTACGCCCGCGCGGGTCAGGTGGTACGCCTCGACGTCGCACCGGGCGTGGTGAGCGCGGCGGTGCAGGGCTCCCGGCCCCGTCCGTACCAGGTCCACATCGAACTGCCCCGGTTCCCGCCGCAGCTGTGGCAACGGATCGAGGCGGACCTGGCCGCGCAGGCGTTCTTCAGCGCCCGGCTGCTCGCCGGTGACCTGCCGGCGGAGCTGGAGGAGCTGTTCGTCGCCGCCGGTGCGCCCCTGTTCCCGGCCACCGTGACGGAGCTGGAACAGCGTTGCTCGTGCCCGGACGCCGCGGTGCCGTGCAAACACCTCGCGGCCACCTTCTACCTGCTCGCCGAGGCGTTCGACGCGGACCCGTTCGCCCTGCTGCACTGGCGCGGGCGCAGCCGCGCGGAGCTGCTCGACCGGCTACGCGAACTGCGTACCGGCCAGCCGGCCGCCGTCGCGCCACCCGTACCCCGGGTCGCCGACGCACCGACCGGACCGACCGACCAGCCACCCGGCGGGCGGCCCGCCGAGGGCAGTCCCGCCGCCGGTGCGGCGGGTGTCCTCGCCGACCTGCCCGTGGCGCCACTGGCCGAGGCGGTGGACCGGTTCTGGTTGCCGCCGGTGCCGCTCCCGGACCGCCCACCCAGCCTGGCCAGTCGTCCGGACCTGCTGCTGCGACAGCTCGGCGCACCCGCACCGGCGATCGGCGGGCCAGGTCTGGTGGAACGGCTGCGCCAGGCGTACCGGCAACTCGGACGGTGACCCGGTGGCCCAGTGGCCGGCGCCGGTCACAACCAGCGTTGCCGGAACCGCCACATCAGTGCCGCGTTGGCCAGCAGCACCGCGGCGAAGATCGCCCCGGTCAGCCGTCCGAACGCCACGGTGGCCGCCGGCAGTGCCGCCCACAGCACGATGGTCAAGAGCAGCAGCCACCGGCCGTGTCGGCCCCGGGCCCGGTTGTCGAGCCGGGCGAAGAACGCCGGATCGCTCTCCCGTAGGTTCCGGGTGATCTGCTCGAATCTGCGCTGATCCTCTTTGCTGAGCATGTGCCTTCCCCTCACAACGTTCAGCAACGGTGCGGCGGAATACCCACTGCGGTCCCGGCTAACGCGCTCCCGCTGCTGCTACTTTGGCCGGCGGGTGGGCGAGTCGGCGCACCGGCGTCTTCGGCGGTTGAGCGGCGCCTTATCCGGGCCTTAAGTTTCCCTGTGTGGCCGAACCCCGGCCGTGGTGGCCGCGCGGGTGGGAATGTCGTCAGCGTGCGGCGGCGGCGGTGGAACTGCCTGGTCGCGCAGTACGTACCCGAACCGGCCGGTAGCTCCGCGAGTCCCATTCGTGTTGAGCGGCGTCTTAAGTGCCCCCAGCGGCGCCCGCCGACCCGCCTTGTAGCGGTAGGGGCGGCTGGCTACCTTCCCGTGCAACCCCCTCAGGCAACAGTCGTCGCACCTCACGGGCCCCGCACGGTCGTGAGTTCGGCGCTCGGTAGAAAACGGGACCGCTGTATGGCCGACCAGCATGTGCCACCACGTCGCACCGGGGACGACCGCGGTTGGGACGGAAGCCGGCACGCCGGCACCGCCCCACACCAACCGCAGCCGTACCCCGGCCCGCACCCGCACCAGCCCGACCCCGCCGGCCACCCCGGCCAGCCGGTACCGGCCGGCGCCCGCCCGCAGTGGATCGGCCCGGACGGCTACGGTGCCCCGTCAGCCGCACCGGTCGGCGGTGTACTGCCCGATCTGGACGGTGACGACGAGGGTCGGGGCCGGCGGACCGGCCGTCGCGGTGCCCTCGCCGCCGTCGGCGGCGCCGCCGCGGTGTTCGCCGGAGGCGCCGCGCTGGCGATGAGCCCGCAACTGCGCGGCCTCCTGCCCGGCCAGGCGACGCAGGCCGGTGACGCCACCGGCGTGACCACCACCGACGGTACGCCGGCCCGCCCGAGCGGGCAGCGGCCCAGCACGGTACGCACCTACACCGAGCAGAACGAGAGCTACATGGGCTCCCGGGCCGGTGCGGCCCTGAAGCGCAACGCCCCCAAGGGCGGCAGGGTCCACTCCGGTCCGGCCGCCGCCGCGGCCGACACCAAGGTCACCGTGAAGACGGTGCTGGCCAAGGATCCGGCGCTGCACCTGGCCCGCCGGCTGACCTTCGGCCCGACCTCCGCCGTGCTCGCCCAGATCAAGGAACGGGGCATCGACGGCTGGGTACGCTGGCAGCTGGAGCCGGAGAAGATCGCCCCCAGCAAGGCGGAGCTGAAGCTCGCCGAACTGCCCACCCTCAGCCTCAGCACCCAGCAGCTACGCGAGCAGCGCGACCAGCTCAACGAGCGCGGCGCCCAGCCGGAACGCGAGATGGTGGACGCCACTATCGCCCGGCAGATCTGGTCGGACCGGCAGCTGTTCGAGGTGATGGTCGACTTCTGGAACGACTTCCTGCACGTCGCCGCCGAGTTCGACGGCGGCGAGGTCTACCGCAACTCGTTCGACCAGGACGTGATCCGCAAGCACGCGCTGGGCAGCTACCCGGAGATGCTGCTCGCCGCCAACAAGCACCCGGCGCTGCTGCTCTACCTCAACCAGGTCGACTCCCGCGCCGACGCGGTCAACGAGAACCTGGCCCGGGAGAACCTGGAGCTGTACTCGGTCGGTGTCGACGGCGGCTACACCGAGGCCGACGTACGGCAGGCCGCCCTGTTGCAGACCGGCCGGGGAGTCCAGGACGGCAGGTACGTCTTCCGCCCCGAGCGGCACTACGTCGGCAAGGTGAAGATCCTCGACTTCACCCACGCCAACAACTCGGCCGACCCGAAGAAGGCCGAGGCGGCCATCGACGCGTACCTCGCGCACATCGCGTTGCACCCGTCCACCGCCAAGTACGTGGCGCAGAACCTGGCCGTCCGGTTCGTCTCGGACACCCCGCCGAAGTCCCTGGTGGACCGGCTGGCCAAGACGTACTCCGCGAACAAGGGCCGGATCAAGCCGGTGCTGCTGACGCTGTTCAGCTCCTCCGAGTTCTGGGCCGGGGTCGGCCAGAAGGTACGCCGCCCGCTGGAGTACCTGGTCGCCACCTACCGCACGCTCGGCGTCTCGCCGGAGGCCGCCGCGAACCACGACAACGGCGACAACCAGCGCACCCCGTTCGCCCGCGGGCTCCGCCAGATCCACGACAAGCTGCGCGAACTCGGTCACTACCCGATGGGCCAGCCGACCCCCGACGGCTACCCGGACGTCTACGTCGCCTGGACCTCGGCCGGCACGATGGTCAACGGCTGGAACGAGGCCCACGAGCTGCTCGCCGCGTACCGCACCGCGTTCACCTTCACCCGGGCCGAGAAGCTGGTGGCCGACCCGCCGGCCACCGCCGGGGCGTACGTGGACGCGCTGGCCCGGCGGCTGGTGCGGCAGAAGCTCACGGACAAGGAGCGGGCGTTGGTCCTCGGCGTGGTCGGCGTCTCCGCCGGTACCCGGGTCGACGCGACGTTCAACGGGGCCGTCACCGCCGTCGCGCGGGCGATCCTCGCATCCCCCCAGCACCACCTCCGGTGAGGCAGCCGATGGAGAAGACTGTGTACTCGTACCCCCTGCACCCCGAATGCCCCGACGTGCGGCGGCTGGCCGACAACCCGGCCGAGGCGCTGCTGCGGGCCGAGGCGGACATCGTGGCCGCCGAGAACGCCGCCGAGACCGACCGCTACCGGCGACTGGAGGAGCTGGAGGAGGCCCAGCAGGACGGCCGGGGGGTGACCCGGCGGACCTTCGTCGCCGGTGCCGCCGCCACCGCCACCGCCCTGGCCACCGCCCAGTTCGTGACCACCTCGGCGTCGTTCGCGGCGACCAAGACCGGCACCCTGATCCACGTCTTCCTCTACGGCGGACTGGACGGCCTGAGCCTGATCGCCCCGAACGACGACCCGGTGCTCGACCGGGCCCGGCCGGACCTGCTGCTGCCCGACGACTCGCTGGCCGTGGGGCGTGGCTTCAAACTCACCAGCGCCTTCCAACCGCTGGAACCGTGGCTGCGCGCCGGCCAACTCGGCTTCGTCCCCGGCGTCTCCGACCAGCGGCTGTCCCGCAGCCACTTCCAGGCCGCCGACGCCTGCAACCTGGGCGGCCTGCCCGGTGAGACCGGCGGACGCGGCTGGCTGGACAGCCTGGTCGACGTCCTCGGCAAGGGCACCGCCTTCCGTAGCGTCGGCATCGGCAGCACCCTGCCCCGGTCGCTGGTCGGCAACAACGGCGCGATCTCCCTGAACAGCGTCGGCTCGCTGCGGCTGGCCGGCGACGACCGGTACCGGGAGGCCACCGAGAAGGCCATCCGGGGTCTGTTCACCGGGATCAACCACCCGGTCGAGGAGTCGGTGCACGCGGGACTCGGCGCGCTCGCCACCGCCCGCAAGATCTCCGCCGAGCCGTACCGGGCCGCCGAGGGGGTCGAGTACCGGGGCGTCGGTTTCGCCTTCCAACAGCTCGCGCAACTGATCAAGGGCGGGGCGAACGTCCGGGTCGCCACCGTCGGGATGGGCGGCTACGACACCCACGAGAACCAGGGCACCCGTGACGGCGGCCAGTTGTACCGGCGGCTCAACGAGCTGGCCGCGGCGATGGCGGCGTTCTTCACCGACCTCGGTGACCGCGCCGCCGATGTCACGATCATGGTCTCCAGCGAGTTCGGCCGGCGGGTCGCCTCCAACAGCGGCGGCACCGACCACGGGCACGGCGGGGTGGTCACCGTCCTGTCCGGACGCAAGCTCGCCGGCTCCCTGCTCGGCACCTGGAACGGGCTGAACACCCTGGACTCCGGCGACGTACCCGAGTACAACAACATGTTCAACGTCTACGGATCCGTCGCGCAGGGCCGCTTCGGGCTGACCAACGCGGAGGTGGACAAGATCTTCCCCCGGATGAAGTACGCCCCGATGAAGCTGTACGCGTGACGTACCCCGGCACGTACTCCGAGCGCCGGCCCGGGCACCCGCAGCCCCGGGCCGGCGCTCGGCCACCGGCGCCGCCGCCGCTACCGGTGGCACCGCGCCGCGGACCCGGCGTCCGGCGCACCCTGACCACCCTCTTCCTGACCGGCTTGGTCGCCAGCGTGCTGCCCTGGTGGCTGGACACCCCGGCCGGCTCGCTGACCGGCACCACCGCGATGACCACCGCCGCCGGGCAGATCACCGGTCTGCTCGCCGGCTACCTGCTGCTGGTGCAGGTGCTGATGATGAGCCGGCTGCCGGTCCTGGAACGCGCCGTCGGCGGTGAGCGGATCGCCCGCTGGCACCGCGACCTCGGGGCCACCCTGCTGGTCGCGGTGCTCGCGCACACCGCCCTGATCCTGGTCGGCTACGCCGGCCTGGAGGGTCGTTCACCGCTGGGCCAGGCCGGGGTGATGCTGCGCGAGTACCAGGACATGGTCTCCGCGTTCGCCGCCGCCGGCCTGCTGGTGCTGGTCGGGCTGACAAGTGTCCGGACCATCCGGCGGGCCCTGCCGTACGAGCTGTGGCACGCCACCCACCTGGCCGGGTACGCGGTGCTGCTGCTGGGCTTCGCCCACCAGTTCAGCAACGGCTCGCAGCTGTTCCGCCCCGGCCCGGTGCGGACCGGATGGATCGCCGGCTACCTGCTGGTGATCGCCGCCCTGGCCTGGGGCCGGCTGATCGCCCCGCTGGTGTTCAACCTGCGGCACCGGCTGCGGGTCGCCGACGTGGTCGCGGAGAGCCCGGACACCGTCTCGATCTACCTGACCGGCCGGCGACTGGACCGACTTGAGATGCTCGGCGGGCAGTTCTTCCGCTGGCGCTTCCTCGCCCGGGGCTGCTGGTGGCAGTCCCACCCGTTCTCGGTCTCCGCCGCCGCCAACGGCCGCTGGCTGCGGCTGACCGTCAAGATGGTCGGTGCGTACACCCGCGACCTGCGCGACCTCGACCCGGGCGTCCGGGTCTGGGCGGTCGGGCCGTCGGGCACCTTCACCGCCGCCCACCGCACCCGCGAGCGGGCCCTGCTGATCGCCGGGGGCAGCGGCATCACCCCGCTGCGGGCGATGCTCGAGGAACTGCCGCCCGGCGCCGCGCTGATCTACCGTGCCCGGACCCCGGTCGACGTGCTGCTGCACCGGGAACTGGACTGGCTGGCCCAGGCCCGCGGCGTGCGGGTCTGGTACGTCGTCGGCTCCCGCCGCGACCCCGGCCCGCGCCAGGTGATGACCCCGGACGGGCTGCGCCGGCTGGTGCCGGACCTCACCCGCCGCGACGTCTACCTGTGCGGCCCACCCGGGTTGGTCGAGCAGTGCCGGCAGCTGCTGCGGCACAGCGGCGTACCCCGCCGTCAGATCCACCTCGCCACCTTCGAACTGTGAGAGGGACCGTCACATGCGCCGCGCGCTCGTCGCGATCACCGGACTGGCCGCCAGCACCACCGCATTGGTCGTGCTCAAGGCCGCGCCGGGCACCAGCCAGGTCGCCCAGGACGTGCCCGCCGGGCAGCCGCCGGCCGCCACCGGGGCCGCCGAGGACGAGGAGACCTCGCCGGACGCTACGGCTGCGCCCGCCACCGGCAAACCGAAGGCCACCAAGTCGGCCCGTCCGCAAGGCAGCGCCAGCGCCACGCCGAGCCGGACCGCTTCGGGCGGCGCCACCCGGACACCGTCGGCGCCCCGGACCACCACGGCCGCACCGCAGCCCACCGCCCGCACCGTGACCGGCCCGGTGGTGTCCAACGAGTTCGGCAACGTGCAGGTGCAGATCACCGTCTCCGGCAGCCGGATCGTCAACGCGGTGGCGTTGGAACTGCCGGAGAAGACCGCCCAGTCCGTCCAGCGCAGCGGCGAGGTGGACAGCCGCTACAGCGGCACCGGGGGCATGGTGGTGGCCCGGCAGGGCGCCGACCTGGACACCGTGTCGGGGGCGACCGCGACCAGCCGGTCGTACCAGCAGTCGTTGCAGGCCGCGATCGACCGGGCCCGCGGATGAGCACGTCGACCGTACTGCGACCCGGGCTACGCCGGGTCGAACAGATCATGGGTACGCCGATCAGCCTGGACATCGCCGACGACCTGCCGGCGGGCCAGCTGGACACGCTGGCCGACGAGACGTTCGCCTGGCTGCGCGAGGTGGACGCCCGGTTCAGCACCTACCGGCCGGACAGCGAGGTGTGCCGCTTCGACCGGGGCGAACTGCTGCTCTCCGAGGCGTCGACGGACCTGCGCCGGGTGTTGGCCCGCTGCGCCGACCTGTGGGACGCCACTGACGGCTTCTTCGACGCGTACGCCACCGGCGGGCTCGACCCGTCCGGCTACGTCAAGGGCTGGGCCGCGCAGGTGGCCTCGGACCGGCTGCTCGCCGCGGGTTCGGCCAACCACTGCCTCAACGCCGGTGGCGACGTGCGGCTGCGGGGCCGTTCGTCGTCCGGCCAGCCGTGGCGGGTCGGCGTACGCCATCCGTGGGATCCGTCGGCGGTCTGCCTGGTGCTGGCCGGCACCGACCTGGCGGTCGCCACCTCCGGCGTCTACGAGCGCGGCCACCACGTCCGCGACCCCCGCCGCGGAACGCCCGCCCGCGGTCTGCGGTCGGTGACCGTGGTCGGGCCCGACCTCGGGCTGGCCGACGCGTACGCGACCGCCGCCCTGGCCATGGGCGTGGCCGGCATCGGCTGGCTGGACCGGCTGCCGGGGCACCGGCACGCGGTGGTCACCGACGCCGCGCACTGCCTGCACTCCACCGACCTGCCGCTGGCCGACTGAGCCGATGCCGACCGCCGCCGGTGTTCGAACCCGGTCAGGGCCAGCGCGTCGGCCGGTGGTTGATCGCCGGCCGCGAACCGAGCGGTCGGGGTCGGCCGGGCCGGGCGCCCGGCGGCCGGGTGGCGGCCCACCGGCGGCCGGGCCGCTGGCGCCGCGGCGGCTCGGCGCCGTTCGGATGGTAGGTGGTGTCGTCGGTGGACATCGGACCCCCGCTCCCGGCGCGGACGCGCCGTCATGGTGTGCAACGAGCGCCTGCCGTCCGGCGTCGCTGTCCGATCCCCATCAGGCGTCGCGCCGGGCACCGTCGGCGGGCACCGGCGGGCTCATCTGCCCCGACGGGGCAGCGGCAGGTGGCCGGGCACCAGGGCGGGGGTCAGCGTGATCCCGGTGGCGCGCAGCGCGTCGATAAGCGTGTTCTGCACGAGGTACGCGTCCGGAAGCTGCCAGCGGGCCTGCTCCGGCGCGACCGCCCAGCGGACCGGCCCCTCGGGCAGGCGGGTGGGCGGCGCCGGGATCCACGAACCGGGGCCGTGCCGGACCACCTGGAAACAGTGTTCCAGCTCGGGACGCAGCGGGTCGCCGGGCCGGACCAGGAACATCCAGCGCCCGGTCGGGGTGACCAGCACCGGGCCGCGTACGCCCGGACCGGCGGGATGGGCCCCGACCGCGTCGAGCACCCGGCGGCCCAGGTCGGCGGGGACCTCCAGCACGTCGAAGGAGCGCCCGGTGGGCAGCAGTACGCCGTGTGGCCGGGACCGCCACCAGGTCGCCACCCGGGCCGGGTCGGCGCTGGCGGCGTGCTCCCAGTCCTCCAGGGCGGGGTGGCAGCCGATGGTCGGGCAACCGGCTCGGCCGCAGACGAAGCGGCTACGCGCCAGGCAGGCGCCGGGGGTCACCTCCCAGCCGTGCATCGCGTACCGCACCGCGACCCGGCGCAGCCGTACCCGTTCCAACGGCGACAGTTGTGCCACGCGCGGTCCGACGTTCCCCCACATTGGTGCCATCTCCCCTCGCCGGACCGACCGGTACGGCTTTCATGTCGAACACCGTCACTGTGCTGGCCCGCGATCGTTCTTCTGACAAAGTGGCTGATGCAAGTTGCACGAAAGCTATGAGGACTGGCCGTACGGCTGACGCACAACCAGTGCGACCAGCGGAAACCTGAGATACGGACGGACCGTCGCGCCCGCGGAACGGCCCCCGGCCCCCGGCCAGGGCTCCAGCAAGGGGAGGACTGGGGAATGGACGAACTACCCATCGGGCGGCGGGTGGCGTACTGGCGCGGGCGACGCAAGATGTCGCAGCAGGTCTTCGCCGACCGGTTGGGCAAGTCCAAGAGCTGGGTCGACAAGGTCGAGCGCGGCGTGCGCCGACTGGACAAGTTCTCCGTGCTCTACGAGATCGCCGACATCCTCCAGATGGACGTGCAACTGCTGCTCGGCAAGGATCCGGAGCGGCGCACCGACACCCTCAACTGCATCGACCAGTTCGAGGTCGAGGAGATCCGAGCCGCCCTGGAGCGGTACGACTCGATCAGCGCGTACTTCGACGCGGCACCGTGCCCACCGCCGCTGGCGGACATGAGCAAGGCCGTCACCCACGCCTGGCTGACCTACCAGTACGGCCGCTACGGCATGCTCACCCGCGCCCTGCCCAAGTTGCTGCGCGACGCCCAGGCCGCCGACGCCGCGTACGACGGCGACCAGGCCGAACGCGCCGCCCATCTGCTCGGGCAGGTCTACCAGATCGCCTCCTCGGTGCTGCGCAAGCTGGGCGAGTGCGAACTGGCCTGGCTGGCCGCCGACCGCTCCATCGCGGTCGCCCAACGCGCCAACGACCCGCTGCTCGCCGGCGTCGCCACCACCCGGGTCTGCAACGCCCTGGTCGCGATGGGCCGGGCCCGCCCGGCGCTGGAACTGAACGTCACCATCGCCAACCGGCTCGCCCCCGGCGGCCGCAACGACACCCGCCCCGAGCGGATCTCGGTCTACGGCATGCTGCTGTTGCAGGGTGCCATGGCCGCCTCCCGGATCGGCGACACCGCCACGGTCGAGGACCTGCTCAACGGCGCCCAGGCGGCGGCGGACGAACTCGGCGCCGACCTGAACCACTACTGGACCTCGTTCGGGCCCACCAACGTCCAGCTGCACCGGGCCGCCGCGGCCGTCGAGCTGGGCGACGGCGGGCGTGCCGTCGAGGTGCACCAGCAGAAACTCCAGAACGGGCACTTCGACGCGCTGCTGCCCGAGCGCCGGGCACACCACCTGCTCGACCTGGCCCGGGGATACACCCAGATCGGCGACGTGGCCAACGCCGGTGAGATGCTGCTGCGCGGCGACCGGCTCGCCCCGTCCGAGATCCGCTGCCGGCCGATCGCCCACGTGGTGATGTCGGACGTCCTACGTCGCACACGTGGTGCGCCGCCTTCGCTGATCGCAGAGTTGGCTGAGCACATGGGAGTAGGAGTATGACTTCGGGGCCGGTCTGATGACCGGTTCGCACCGCCAGGACGGGCACCGTGAGGTGCTGTACATCATCGCCTGCGGTTCGCCGCTGGCCCGAGACGTCGGCCGGCTCGTGGAGCTGGCCCAACAGGACGGCTGGGACGTCTGCGTGATCACCACGCCGGACGGCGCCAAGTTCGTCGACCGCACCAAGTTGGCCCGGCAGACCGGGTACCCGGTGCGTACGCACTACAAGAACCCGGGTGACCCGGACGTGCTGCCGTCCGCCGACGCCATCGTCGTCTGCCCGGCAACCGTCAACACGGTCAACAAGTGGGCGGCCGGGATCACCGACACCCTCGCCCTCGGGCTGTTGATCGAGGCGCAGGGCAGGGGCGTACCACTGGTCGCCGTGCCGTACACAAACGCCGCGATGGCCGCCCACCCCGCCTTCCGGGCGGGCATCGCCAGGTTGGCCGAGTGGGGAGTACACGTGCTCTTCGGTGACGACGTCTTCCCACTGCATCCGCCCGGCACCGGGGAGCGACACCAGCACGCCTTCCCCTGGGCGCTGCCGCTGACCGCGCTGCGCGACCAGCTCTGCCGGACGGGGTGAGGCAGCTCTGCCGGACCGGGGTGAAGGCAGCGTCGCCGGAACCTCTCGCCCCGGGCCGTGGCGGTCGCCGCGGCCCGGGCACCGTTCCCACCGACGCCCAGCTGACGCCGCCCTGTCGGCCGGGTGACGTCCCGCGACGCGGCCGACGCCGGTAAGCTGGCCCGCCGTGAGCACAACTGCAGCCGTGCCGACCGTCGCCGACGTGGTGGCCGAGCTGGAGCGGCACTACCCACCGACGTGGGCCGAGGAGTGGGACCGGGTCGGCCTGGTGCTCGGTGAGCCGTGCGTCCCCGTACGCCGGGTTCTCTGCGTCGTCGACGTGGTCCCCGAAACGGTCGCCGAGGCGCTGACCGCCGACGTCGACATGATCATTGCTCACCATCCGTTGCTGCTGCGGGGCGTCTCCTCGGTGGCGCCCACCACGTACAAAGGGCGGATCATCCATCAGCTGATCAAGGCCGACATCGCCCTGTACGTCGCGCACACCAACGCCGACGTGGCCAGCCCGGGCGTCTCCGACGCCCTCGCCGGCCGCCTCGGGCTCACCGACCTGCGCCCCCTGCAACCCTCCCGACCGGGCACCCCCGCCGCCGGTGCCGGCCGGGGCGCGGGCCGCGTCGGCCGGCTGCCGCAGCCGATGACCCTCACCGAACTGGCCCGGCACGCCGCCGCCGCGCTTCCGGCCACCACGATCGGGGTACGCGCTGCCGGTGACCCGCAGCGCACCGTGCGTACCCTCGCCGTCTGCGGCGGGGCGGGGGACAGTTTCCTGGCCGACGCCACCGCCGCCGGAGTCGACGCGTACCTCACCTCCGACCTGCGCCACCACGCGGCCGGCGAACACCTCGCCACCGGCGGCCCGGCGCTGCTCGACGCCACCCACTGGGCCACCGAGCGACCCTGGCTGGACGACCTGGCCGAGCTGCTGCGGTCCGCGCCCGGCGTCGAGGCACTGGTGTCCGACCTGGACACCGATCCGTGGACCGTGCACGCCGCCTCACCCGCAGCGGGCGATCCCGCCGTGGACGAACCCGTAGCGGACGACAAGGAGCCCCGACCGTGAAGGCTGACCCCAAGGTCCAGCGCCGCCTGCTCGACCTCCAGGCGATCGACACCGCCCTCGCCCAGCTGGCCCACCGCCGCCGGTCCCTGCCGGAGCGCGCCGAGCTGGAATCCCTCGCCCGGGAACTGTCCGCCCTCGAGGACGAGCGGGTCCGGGCCCAGGTGGCCGTCGACGACCTGGACCGGGACATCGCCCGGCTGGAGAAGGACGTCGACCAGGTCCGGGCACGCAAGACCAAGAACGAGGACCGGTTGGCCGCCGGCACCGGCCCGGCCCGCGAACTGGAGGCACTGCAACACGAACTGGTCTCGCTCAACCGCCGGCAGAGCGACCTGGAGGACGCCGAGCTGGAGTTGATGGAACAGCGGGAGACCGCCCAGTCGGTGCTGGACGGGGTGGAACAGCGGCTCGCCGAGGCCCGCGAGCGGCGGGCCGTCACCGAGCAGCGCCGCGACGACAGCCTCGCCGAGATCGGCCGCGAGGAGGAGTTCAAGCGGTCGGCACGCCAGCCGCTCGCCAACGACCTCCCCGCCGACCTGGTGCAGCTCTACGACCGGATCCGCACCGACACCGGGCTCGGCGCGGCCCTGCTCACCGCCGGCCGCTGCGGCGGCTGCCGGCTGGAACTCTCCGGCGCCGACCTGGCCCGGATCCGTAAGGCCGACGCCGACGAGGTGGTCCGCTGCGAGGACTGCCGCCGCATCATGGTCCGCACCAACGAGTCCGGGCTGTAGCCGTGGCACCGCGTACCGTCCTGATCGAGGCCGACGGGGGCTCCCGGGGCAACCCGGGCCCCGCCGGGTACGGCGCGGTGGTCCGCGACCCGGAGACCGGTGCGGTACTGGCCGAACGCAGCGCGGCAATCGGCACCGCGACCAACAACGTGGCCGAGTACCAGGGCCTGATCGCCGGCCTGTCCGCCGCCGCCGAACTGGGTGCCACCGAGGTCGAGGTCCGGATGGACTCCAAGCTGGTGGTCGAGCAGATGAGCGGCCGTTGGCAGATCAAGCACCCGGGCCTGCGCCCGCTCGCCGCCCAGGCGGCCCAACTGGTCGGTCGGTTCGGCGTCGTCCGGTTCAACTGGATCCCCCGCGAGCGCAACACCCACGCCGACGCCCTCGCCAACGCCGCGATGGACGCCGCCGCGGCCGCCGGCGTCGCCACCCCCACCGTCGAGCCGCCGCGGATGGTCGAGCCCCCGCGCGAACTGGGTGGCCCGCAAGCCGCCGGTGGCGGCGCGAAGCAGGTCGTTGCCCGTACTGAGACCCCCGGCGCCGACCTGAGCAGCGCCCCGGTCTCCTGGGAGCCCCGGCCCACCTTCACCGCCACCCGGCTGATCCTCGTCCGGCACGGCGAGACCGAGTACACCGAGCAGGGCCGCTACTCCGGCCGCGGCGACATCGCCCTGTCGGCGAAGGGGCAGGCCCAGGTCCGGGCCACCGCCGCCCGGGTCGCCGCGCTCGCCCCCGAGGCCGCCGCCGTCGTCAGCTCACCGTTGTCCCGCTGTACGGCGACCGCCGAGGCCATCGCCGCCGCCATCGGTGACCTGCCGGTACGCCGCGACGACGACCTGATCGAGTGCGACTTCGGCGCCTGGGAGGGCCGTACCTTCGCCGAGGTACGCGAACAATGGGCCGGTGAACTCGACGCCTGGCTCGCCTCCACCCGGGTCGCCCCACCCGACGGCGAGTCGTTCACCGAGGTCGCCGACCGCTGTACGCGGGTGGTCGAGCGGCTACTGGAGGCGTACCCCGGCCAGACCGTCGTGCTCGTCTCGCACGTCTCACCGATCAAGCTGATGCTGCGTGACGCCCTCGCCGCCCCCGACACCTTCCTGCACCGCCTCTACCTCGACGCGGCCGGCATCTCACTGCTCGACCGCTGGCCCGACGGTGGCATAGCCGTCCGCTCCATCAACGAAACCGCCCACCTGACCCACCTCTAGCCACCCTTCCCCGCCGCCCTGCCCACGCCTGCTCCGCCGCCGTGCCGTCGATCATGGAGTTCTGGTCGCCGTTATGCGCCCTTCATCCCTCTTTGTGGCGACCGGAAGTCCATGATCGATGAAGTCCGCGTGGGCATGGCAATAGAGGCAGAAGCCGTGTCGTTAGGATGAGTGCGCGACGGACGAGTCGACCGGGCGGTCGCGTCGACGGGCAGCAGCCCGCCGCCGAGGAACGTCCGGACTCCACAGGGCAGGGTGGTTGCTAACGGCAACCCGGGGCGACCCGCGGGACAGTGCCACAGAAAACAGACCGCCGGCCCCACCGGGGACGGTAAGGGTGAAACGGTGGAGTAAGAGCCCACCAGCACCCCGGGTGACCGGGGTGGCTCGGTAAACCCCACCCGGAGCAAGGCCAAGTAGGGCCGTCACCGCATGATGACGGCCTGCGCAGACGCTTGAGGGTGGCCCGCCCGATGTCTGCGGGTAGGCCGCAGGAGCCTGCCGGCGACGGTAGGCCGAGATGGATGGCCGCCGCCGGTGCGAACCTCCCGAGGTACGCACCGCGCACAGAATCCGGCGTACAGGTCGACTCGTCCGTCGCCCACCAGCTCAGGGCCACGATCAAGGCTCTGAGCTGACTCTATGTTGGGGTGTCGATGGTCGTTCATGGTCAACATTGGGCGGCGTTTGACGGCCCGTCGACGGCCCAGGAGCGCATCAGTTGATCTCGTGCGGCGGCGGTCTGGTGGACTCGGTGACGGCCTGGTCCTCGTCGACGTGGGCGACGGTGGGGAGTTGGTCGGGCGCCTCCTGGCGTTGGATCTGATGCCGAGAGCCGGTGACACGGCGGCAAGCCAGTCCCGGGGTTGGACTGGCGCGGCAGCCGGAAGCCCCGACCACGCGACCGGGTCGAGCTGTCGGCTTCCGCCACGGCCTCGCTGGGCTGGCTCCTGATGTGCTGGGGGGCGGTGTCCCGGCGGTTCTCGGTGGCTGACCGCCGGCCGGGCTTCCCGTCCCGCACCGCGCGGAGCGCGGTGCCTTGATCCAGAACAGAGCAAATCGGCAGTGACTTCGAGATTCCGACATGGACAAGTGACGTGAACACCAACCAACGGGGCGTCAGACTCCCGATGTCTGTCGGCCAGCGTAGGCTGCATCCGGATACACAAGGGGAGGGCATAGCGTGCCGTCAGTCGCCGTCAATGATGCTGTCGCTCGGTTGGCTTCGAGGACCATGATCCGCACCGAGGCGGACTTGCAAGCGGACATCTACCTTCTTTTAACGTCAGGAGAGCTGGCGCTAGATCCTAGCCAAGTCGCCCGTCTAGAGGTCCCGACTGGAGACGGCACCCGTCGACGACTTGACGTTGAAGTAGGACATTGTGTAATCGAGGTAAAAAAGGATTTAAGAAATCCTAACCTGCGTCATGATGCTGAGATTCAGCTTGCGGGCTACGTTGAGGCCCAGATGCGGCGTCTGGGAACACGGTATGTTGGAATCCTGACTGATGGCACGACCTGGCACCTCTATCGCCTCGTGTCGAGCGGCTTGGCGCAGGTGGCAGATCTTCAGATATCTAGCGCCGCTGACGCAGAACGTTTGCTCACGTGGCTCGAAGCAGTGCTAGCGACTCACGAAGCTGTCAAGCCTACTCCGGAAGCTATTCAGCGCAAACTGGGGTCCTCTTCTCCCGCCTATCTACTGGACCATGCCTCCCTCGCTGCCCTGTATGAGCAAGCTGCCTCTATTCCTGAGGTTGAACTCAAGCGCCAACTTTGGTCCAAGCTGCTGCGCACTGCGTTCGGTAAATCGTTTAGTAACGATCAGAATCTTTTTGTCGACCATACGCTTCTAGTTTTGACTGCTGAGATTATTGCTCACGCTGTCGTCGGATTTGATGTCTCGGCAGCAGGGGACCTTACCCCAGCCTCTCTGGCGCAAGGGGTGGAGTTTTCCGGTTCTCAGATTTATGGGGCAGTTGAAGCAGACTTCTTTGATTGGGTGCTGCATGTTGAGGGCGGTACTGAGTTCGTCCAACAGCTGGCGGACCGTATTGCCAGGTTCGACTGGAATCACGTAGAACACGATGTGCTGAAGGTCCTTTACGAGGAGATCATCCCCCAGCAGGAGCGCGCAAGCCTGGGCGAATACTACACGCCAGACTGGTTGGCGGAAAGAGTTGTCTCAGCGGCGGTCACTGACCCGTTAAACCAGCGAGTTCTGGATCCGTCCTGTGGCTCTGGCACATTCCTCTTTCACGCGGTCAGAGCCTACCTGGCTGCATGCGAAAATGCCGGGGTGGGGAATGCGGAGGCTGTTTCTGGTTTAGTGCAACGAGTCTACGGCATCGATGTTCATCCTGTGGCTGTCACTCTTGCGCGCGTTACCTATCTTCTGGCAATCGGTCGAGAGCGCCTTGCTGATCCGAATCGTCGGGCGATTTCGATTCCTGTCTACTTGGGTGACTCCCTTCAGTGGGAGCAAAGGCGGGATTTGCTGAACAGTATCGATGAGGTGCGCATTTCTACTACTGGCGACGAGTTGGTCGAAGGGGGAGGAGGGCTGCTCTATAGTGATGATCTCGTCTTTCCTCGTAGAGTGCTTCAAGACGCAGGGAACTTCGACCGGCTAGTTGACGCCATGTCGGAAAAAGTTCTTGCCAAGTCGAACAGGAAGAATGCTGAACTGATTGCTCCTGTTCTCCGACAGTTCGGTGTGCATCCTGATGATGCCAAGGTGCTGACGAGTACCTTCGATACAATGCGTCAGCTTCATTCCGTCGGCAAAAACCATATTTGGGGATACTACGCCCGGAACCTAATTCGTCCTCTATGGTTGTCGGAATTGGATAACCAAGTCGACGTGTTGCTGGGAAATCCTCCCTGGCTGCGTTACTCGAAGATGACCCCTGGAATGCAAGAGCGGTACAAGAGTATGTCTGGGGAGAGAGGCCTGCTGACCGGAGGGCTTGGCGCGTCAAGCCGGGATTTATCCACGCTGTTTGTAGCTAGAGCGGTAGAGCTGTACCTGAAACCATCAGGGCGTCTCGCCTTTGTTATGCCCCACGGCGTTCTTACCCGCAAACCACATGATGGCTTTAGGTCTGGCCGGTGGGGAGGCGATGTGGCCGTCCAGTTCGCAGAGCCTTGGGATCTGTCGAAGGCCCCTACGGGATTCCCCATGGTTTCCTGCGTCATTCAGGGTGAATACCGACCCGCAGCACCTCGCCGTATGCCCGCGAAGGCTTTGGCTTGGTCTTCGCGAAGCCGTAACCCTAATATGACTTGGTCCGTCGCCAAGGGTGGATTCACCACGTACGACGTGGCCCTATCTGTTCTCGGAAGTGATCAGCTTCCTCCTGTATCACCATACAAGCGTCGCTTCCGGCAAGGCGCGGTCCTAGCGCCACGCGCTCTACTTTTCGTTGAAGAGCGCCCCTCCAAGCCAATTGGATTCGGGGCCGGCCGCATTGCTGTTCAAGCTCGTCGGACTTCCGGCGAGAAAGAGCCATGGAAGTATGTGCGAACTCTGCGGCAGACGATCGAGCGATCGTTCGTTAGGAGAGTGCATCTCGGAGAAACGATGCTTCCATTCCGGATGCTTGAATCTCTCAAAGCTGTTCTGCCGCTGGGCAGTAAGGGGATTCTCGATGCGGAGAAGGTAGAGGACTATCCGGGTCTAAACTCGTGGTGGCTCGAAGCTGAGGAACTGTGGCAGGAGAACAAAGTTAGGAGCGATAGTTCGACTTTGCTTCAACGAATTGACTTTCATGGCCAGCTCAGCGCCCAGATTCCCGCAAGCACTCATCGTGTCGTTTATAGCAAGGCTGCCAATAAGACTGCGGCTGCGCGGCTAGACGATCCCCATGCCGTTATCGATCATAAGCTGTATTGGGCGGCCGTGAGTGGGATTTCCGAGGCTCGTTACGTTGCGGCGATTCTAAACTCAGAGACCACCCGCGAAAGGGTTGAGCCCTATCAAGCTTTAGGTCTTTTCGGTGGCAGGGATATCGACAAAAACATCTTTGCGATCCCAATTCCGACCTTTGATGAATCGGAGGAATCTCATTTGGAGTTGGTAGCTCTGGCGAGGCAGGCTGAAGAACTTGCGGCGGCGGTCGACTTGAGCTCTGTGTCTGACTTCAAGCGGGCCCGCAAGGTTGTTAGGGATGAGCTGACACGGTCGGGGGTTTCCCGGGAGATTGATGCTGTGGTTGCCAGGGTAATTCCAGTGCTGGAACTATAGGTTAGTTGGTGAAGCACTCGCCTGGATGCTTGTAGGTAAGCCGACACCGTTTCCCGTGGAGGAGTTTCATTCCGCACTTGACGCGATGGTTCTTGTTCTGTTCGTCCTCATGGCTTACGGTCGCTTCGCTCTCGTCGATGGCGGGTGCGAACGATAGAATCTCGCTGACGAGGTCCGCGAACTTGATTGCCTCGTCGAAGGTTGACGCGCTGAACGGGTTTCCCGGGTGACTGGTGAATACGTCAAGGTGCTCGACGCGGACGACCAACTCACGGCCGGTGCCCTCGCCCGGGACAACGCCGCCTTCGAGGCGCATCCGCACATCGGCTGGACGACTTCCCGCGTCCTGGACCTGATGCCCGACGGGTCAACCATCGGATGGGACAAAGACCCAGACGGCGGCCCTATCAGCCGCGGCGCCGTCCTGGCCTTCTGGCAAGCCAACGGCTACCGCGCCCAGGTCCACCCCGCGACACTGTGCATCCGCCGGGATCTGCTCCTGGCGCTCGGCGGCTGGATGGCCCTGCCGGCCTCCGAGGACACCGGCCTACTCCTGGCGGCCAGCGCAGTCAGCGCGGGCTACTTCGCGCGCGAACACGGCCTGCTCTACCGCAAATGGCCCGGCCAAGTCACCAGCCAAGCCGCCCGCCGCGCACCGGTCGAGTACGAAGGCCGCATGAGAATCATCGAGGCCAGAGCCGAAGCCTTGGCCTCGATGCTCCCGAATGGGCTGCCGGTCACTCCTGCGATTTAGCCTCATGCTTCGGTACTCCATGAGTACGCTGGCGCTCCTTCATTTCTGCGAAGTAAGCGTGTCGCCAAATATCGCCGCTGTGACAGTTAGCTGCAACGACAGAATCTGGTGTTGAGTTTGAATTCTCGCCAGGATTTCTTCCCGTAGTGCCGAAAACTCTGCCAGCGGTCCATCCAATCCAGATTCGATGCCTCTGCCCTGTGCTCTCGCGTCCATGGCGCAATCGTAGGCATCGGTGGCAAAGAAGATCTTCAGGTTGGATCCTGATGGGATGAAGCTAGATATACAGGTTTCTACGGAATGTCCGACAAGGCAGGACTGGCGACCCGTGGCCCTGCGGTCAGGCAGGGGTGGAACTGCTCGCCGACTACGCGGGGGTGTCGTCGTGAGCTGGCCGTCGACCTGGCCGACCTGACTCGGATCTGCCCGGACCCCCCGACCCGGTGGCTGCGTACGGCAGGTTTCTGGGATGGCTGCGCCGCGTGCCGCGCGTGTAACCAGCCGTGCCGGATAGGTTGCCGCAACGCTAAGTCAGCAGCGCTGGTCGTAACTCGCCGCCCGCTTGATTGTGCCCACCTGGGGACTGGCAGGGTCGTAGACGTCGATGCTGTTGTTGCGGCGCATCAGGTCCCGGAGCGGCGGCGGGAGTCGGGGCGGGTCGCTCGACGTCGCGGAATTTGCTGGTCAGGCGGGCTACCGTCAAAATCCGTCGTTGTGGCGAACTGCGCCGGCAGCTGGCGTAGTGTGTGCATGTTGCACACCTGTCGTCATCATCCCGTGTTGGCGGCACAGGGGCTTCGCGGCGGTCACGCCTACAGTCGCGACGGCGGGCCGGTGCACGGCCCGGCGTCCCCCACGGAGGGTGCTGTTTATGCCGGGAGGCCACCAGGGCGCCCTCGCTGAGCGCAGAGCTGCCGTTCTGTCGCGGCTCGTGCTGCTCTTTGCCCAAGGTCGGGATCTGGTCGAGCTCGCCGACGATGCGGTACAGCTCGTCGCCCGGGAAACAGGTGCTGCAGCAGTCTTCGTGTACCTGTGGGACGAAGATGAGGAGCGGCTGGTGCTCAGAGTCGCGACCCCGGGACCGCAGCAGACCGGCGTCGGGGAGATTCGCCTCCGGCTGGGGGAAGGAATAACCGGCTGGGCGGCACTGCGTCGCAGGTCGGTGATCATCGATCGGGACCTGCAGGAGGATCCGCGGTTCATCGGGTTCGACGAGATCGAGGAGGAGGAGTTTCGCTCTATTCTCGCGGTTCCGATTGCCGACGAGCAGAGCCGGTTGCGTGGCGTTTTCGCGTTGTATTCGAAGGACGAGGCCGCGTTCGGCGAGGATGAGCTGGCCATCGCTGTTGAGGTGGGGCGCCTGCTGGCGACGGGTCTGCTGCGGGCCGAGACGGTAGCAGACCTGAACCGTCAGTCGGCGGCTGCGCATTTTCTCCTGGACTTCCCATCCGTGGCGCGGACTGCGCTGGTGCCGTGTCTGCAGTTCGCCGCCCGACGCCTGCTGGACCTTCTTGACATCGATGTATGCATGCTCGAGTACATCAGCCGCCGGGAGAGTGGGGCAACACCGATCATTTTCGCGTTTCGTTCCGTCGATGGCGACAATCGAGTCTGGTCCACTCACTCGCGGGTGGCCGCGCAGTCGAGTATCGACCAGAACTGCGCAGGGCTCGAGAATTCTTCCGTCGCGATAGGCATGGGAGCCTCGCACGGCGTCCTGTCCTGTTACCGGCGGGCGCGATTCCGGGCCCGCGACTTCGAACGGATGAGCGTGCTCGCCACGCAGCTGGGGGTGCTGCTCGAAGCGGTGGACCTCAACTCGGTGGGCTCATCGCTGGCGACCCGGCTGCGACTCACCCAGGACGACGCGGAAGCCGCGCGGATCCTCAGCGAGCTGAATGTAGAAGGACCGGTGTGCCCCGTGGTGGTGCGGGTGCACAGCGTACGCGGGGACTGGGAGACGGTGAGCAGAAGTCTGAAGGACACCCTCGCTTCGGTGGCTGGTGCTCGCGGGATCGTCCTGCTCCACTCGACCTGGGGCATGGTGCTGGTGGACGCGCCCGGTGGCCGGGTGTCGGCTGACTTCAGCGTGCGTCTACTCAAGGCACTGCAGCGACTCTCCGACGAAACCGGGCTGCGCGCGTCGGTGGGGATGGGAAGCGTCTCGCCCACGCCCGCCCAGATCCGTCAGTCGATCAACCACGCGCGCCAGGCGCTGGACTGGACGGAGGCGTATGGGCGTGGCCTGCCGGTCACGCTCGCGTCATACGCGGAGATCCGCGACGTACTTCCGTTGGTCGAGGTGGTGAGTTCGATGGCGCCGAAGATCGCTGAGACTGCTCGGGCTCTCGATCCGCTGGTGCGGTACGACGTGGCGCAGGGATCCCACCTGGTCCGCACGCTTGCGGTGCTCGCCAGCTGTGGGGGATCGGTGAACGAGGCTGCCGTCCGGCTCGTCATCCACCGCAACACGCTGCGCCAGCGTATGCAGAGAATCGAGCAGCTGCTGGGGCTGTCGCTCGATGCCACGACAGACTGGCCGGTGCTCGGCCTGTCGACACGCGTCGCGGCGATTCGTGTCGACAAGGTTCGTGCCGCCAGCCGCAGATGAGTGAGCGTCAGTACACGTCCTTGACGTAGCGCGCCGAGTTCTTCAGCGACGCGAGCGCCTGCTGGCCCGCTGATTCCGTGGCGTCGCCCCCCGCGAGGATCACCGCCATCGCGCGGTCGACGTCCGGCGCCATCTGCGCCTTGTCGCCACAGACGAAGACGTATGCGCCAGCCGCGATCCAGGAACGAATCTCAGCCGCGTTGGCGAGCATCTCATGCTGGACGTATCGCTTCGCCTCTTGGTCACGGGAGAATGCCACGTCGAGCCGGGTCAGCAGACCATGCTCGGTCAACTGCCGGAACTCGTCCTCGTAGAGCCAGTCGAGCTGGCGATGCTGATCGCCGAAGAACAGCCAGTTTCTGCCGGGCGCGCCGAGCGCGGCACGATGACGCAGGAAGGCCCGGAACGGTGCGACGCCGACCCCTGGGCCGATCATGATGATCGGGACAGCGTCGGCCGGTAGCCGGAACTCGTGCGCGGGAACCCGCTGGACCTGGAAGGCCCTCCCGTCGCGGGCGCGTTCGGCGAGAAAGTCGGTGGCGGCCCCCCGGTAGGTGCCCCGTCGACCGGCGTACTCCACACCGCTGACCGTGATGTGCACGCGGCCGGAGTCACGGAGCGGACTTGACGAAATCGAGTAGTCACGACGTTGCAACCGACCCAGTTCGGGGACTATCTCCTCGATGGGTAGATCGAGGCAGTCGAGGTCGGTGAGCACGTCAAGCACGTCCCGGTCGCCCAGCCAGGAGTCGAGTTGGGCACGATCACCTGACTGCATGAGGGCGATGATCCGCAATATGGCGGCACTGTCCGGCCGTCTCCTGGCCAGGCCGACGATCAGTCCCGGGTGCGGCAGCCGCAACTCCACCTCGTGCTTCAGGAGCGTGCGAAGTGGCTGGTCATGGTGGCGTGCCAGGCCGCCGCCGTCGAACACCGCCAGCCACTCGTTCACGAGAGTGTCCGAGTTCGCTATGGATACTGCGATCGAGTCGCCCGGCTCGTACTCGAACGTGCCGTCGTCGAACGCGAGCTCGTAGTGCATGACCTGCTTGGCGGAGCCCGGAGCGGACAGCGGCCGGCTCGCGACAATCCGAGCGGTGTGGATCCGCTCAGCGCCGCGGGCGGTCGTGTCCGGCTCAGCTGACCCCAAAAGGTGGATCATGGGTGCAACGGCCGGGCGAGGGGCGGCAGCCAGGAGTTCCCTCACGGCGGGTGCGGCCCACTTCTCGGCGGTGAATTCAAAGTCGACGTCGCAGTCGATGCTGGGCACGACGCGTACGGCACCAAGCTGTTCGAGGCGGGTGTCGATGTCGTGGCCTGCCTTGCAGAAGTCCTCGTACATCGAGTCACCGATCGAAAGCACGGCGTACGGCAACCCGTTCAAGGCCCCTGGGCCGAGGAGGTTCAACCAGTCCCAGAATTCGGCGGCGTTGTCGGGCATGTGCCCGTTGTCGTGGGTCGAGGTCACGACCAGCAGTCGGTGCAGTTGCCGTGGGCCGGAGCGCAGCCAGTCGTCGAGGGAGGAGACGGTGACCTGGTGGCCCTCCGCGCTCGCTTTGCCCTGGATCTCGTGGGCGAGGTACTCGGCGTTGCCGGTCTGACTACCGTAGAGGACCGCCAGTTCGGTGCTGTCCTCCGCCGCGACTATCGACTGATCGCCCTGGTCTGTTGTCTGGATGCTCATGATTCGGTGCTGATGAAGACGGACTTGTGCTCGGTGAAGCCGCGAATCCCTTCCATGCCGAGCTCGCGACCGAGGCCGGATTGCTTGAACCCGCCGAAGGGAACCTGTACGCGAACCGACGAGTTGGAGTTCACCGAGAGCGTTCCGCTCTCGACGCCGCGGGCGACGCGCAGTGCCCGGCCGACGTCCGACGTCCAGATGGAGCCGCTCAGACCGTAGATCGTGTCGTTGGCGAGACGGACGGCCTCCTCTTCGGTGTCGAATGGGATGACGACAGCCACCGGGCCGAAGATCTCCTCGCGCGCGGCGCGGGTCGTCGCGGTCTCGTCCACGGCGATGTGCGGTGCCATCCAGTACCCGGGCCCGTCCGGTGCCTCGCCACGGTAGACGACGGCCAGTTCGTCGTCGAGGAACGATCGCACTGTCTCGCGGTGTTCTGCGGAGGCGAGCGGGCCGAGGTCCGTGGCGAGCAACGACGGGTCGCCGATTCGTAGGGCGCGCGTCGCGTCGATGAACGCGCTGAGGAAACTGTCGAGTGCCGGCCGCTGTACCAGGATTCGGCTGCGGGCACAGCAGTCCTGGCCGGTGTTGTCGAACACCGCCCACGGTGCCGCAGACGCTGCCTTCTCAAGGTTCGCGTCGGCGAAGATGATGTTCGCGGACTTGCCGCCGAGTTCGAGCGTCAGCCGTTTCACGGTGGCGGCGCTCGCGGCGAGCAGGCCCTGGCCTACCTCGGTCGAGCCGGTGAAGCTGATTTTGTTGACGCGGGGGTCTGCGATGAGCGTGCCACCGATCTGCGCGCCGCTGCCGGTGACGACCTGCAACAGGTCAGGTACGGGAGTCACCTGCGCCGCGAGCTCACCGAGTCGACGGGTGGACAGCGGTGTCAGACTCGCGGGTTTGGCGATGACCGAGTTGCCGGCCGCGAGCGCCGGTGCGATGCTCCAGCTCGCGATGGGCAGTGGAAAGTTCCAGGGCGTGATGACGCCGACCACGCCGACGGGCTCGCGGAACGTCATCGCGATTCCGCCGTCGACCGGAATGGTCTCTCCGGTGAGCCGGTCGATGGCGCCAGCGTAGTAGCGGAAGACAGCTGCGACGCTGTCGGCCTCCGCCAGCGCCGCGCGCATCGGCTTACCGACATCCTGCGATTCCAGGCTGGCCAGTTCCTCCCGGTGCTGCATGATGGCATCGGCAAGGTCGAACATGAACTGCTGGCGACGGGCTATGGGCAGCCGGGACCACGCGCGTTGCGCGTCGACCGCTCGACTGATCGCGTCCTCGATCTCCGCGCGAGTGAAGGAATGAACGGCGTCGATCTGGGTCCCGGTTGCCGGGTTGAATATCAGGGTGCTCTGGTTCGTCATCGGTTCCTCGTCTCGACAGGCGGGCGCGGAATGCGCCGCCACCAACGCTCTTCAGCTACCTGAAATGATCTTGGCGATGCGCGGCTGCGCGTTCACGCCGATCCAGGCGGTCGCACCGTCTGCTCGCACCCGGTAGAGAGCCGAGCGGCGATCCGGGTTGGCGGCTTCCAGGTCGAGCCGTGCGCCCGGCCGCAGCGTGCCGACGATCTGAATCGTCCGGTTTGCGACCTGGATCCAGAAGTACGGCGACGGCACGGGCTGGCGCGGTGCGCGGCAGATGTGCTCTGCGAGTCGCATGCCCTGTTGCCGGGCTGCCGCCCAGTTCTCGGTGCGCTCCAGCCGGCCGTCGGGTCGGCGACGGGTCACCACGTCGCCCATGGCGTAGACATCAGCCACGACGCTGTCGGCTGTCACGACCCGCCCATCCGCGTCGGCGAGCAGCGCATCCCCGGTGAGCAGCCCGCTCCCGGCGAGCCAGGCCACCGCTGGCCGGGCACCCACCGCGCTGACGACGACGTCCGCCTCGATCCGCTCGCCATCGGCGAGTTCGACCCGCCAGCTGTCTCCGATCTGGCTGATATCCGTGATGTCGGCGCGCCAGCGGCACACCACGCCGGCACCGTGCAGCCAGTCGGTGACCTCGTCGGCGAGGTGGCCGGCGAGTAACCGCTCCAGCGGCCCCACCGCCCGGTCGATGAGCACGACTGGTGAGCCTTGCCGGGCCAGGTGGGATGCCAGTTCGACGCCGACCGCACCCGCGCCGACGATGGCCACCGACCGCCTTCCGCTGGCCTGCGCCCGGATTCGCCGGGCGTCGGCAGCGGTGCGCAACACCGCCAAGCCCGGCGGCTCGATGGGCAGATGGACCGGGGTCGCGCCGGTGGCGATCACCAGCCGGCCGTACCGGAGATCGTGGTCCCGGTGGTCGTCCCCGCGAACCTGAAGCGTGTGCGTCTCAGGGTTGACGCCGACGGCCTCGGCGCGAACCAGTTCCACGTCGAGGCCGTTCCAGTCGACGGCGATGTCCTCGCTGTCCCCATCGACAAGATAGTGCTTGGACAGCGGCGGGCGGTCGTACGGGGCGTCGGGGTCGTTGTCGAGGACGGTGATCGATTCGCCGCTGCCAAGTTCACGCATCCGTTCGATGAACGCGGTGGTGGCGACGGAAGCCCCGACGACGATCAGATCGCCAGTCATGCCGCGGGGCCAGGGGCGATGACCTTGATCGACCTCTCGGGGCAGTTCCGGACGGCTTTTCTGACGTGCTCCTCCTGGTAGGCACCTTCGCGCCCCTCGATGACGTGCCCGTAGCCTTCCTCGTCGATAAGGAAGGTGTCCGGCGCGAGCATGTAGCAGCGCGCGTGACCTTGGCACCGGCTCTGGTCGATCGACAGTCCGGTCATGTCACTCACCGCCGCTCAGCCGCAGGCGTAGCGATCCCACGCCGTGCCAGGGCTCCTCTGCGGCCGGCTCGAAGTCTGCGACGGTGGCGAGAAAGTGCGTGAGTGCGATCACCAACTCTTTGCGTCCCAGATTGGATCCGAGGCAGCGATGGATACCGCCGCCGAAGGCGAGGTGCCGGTTGTTCTCCCGCGTGACGTCAATGTCGTCCGGGTTTTCGTAGATCTCGGGATCGCGGTTGCCGGCCCCGAAGACGAGCGCGACACGCTCACCTGCCTTGATTTTCTGGCCTCTCACCACAGTGTCCCTCTTGGCCGTACGAGCCATCGCCTGCACGGGCGAGAGCGTACGGAGGAACTCCTCGACGGCGTCCGGGATGCGCTCGGGCTCGGCCCGTAGCAGCCGTTGTGCTTCCTGGTTCCGGGCGAGATACCAGAGCGAGGACCGAAGCGCCCAGGCGGTCGTGTCCAGCCCGGCCAGGAACAGCAGATAGCCGTACGAGAGCAGCTCCTCGTCGGTCAGCGGGCGACCGTTCACTGTCTTCTGCAACAGCGCGCCCATGATCCCGCCCTGGGCGTTCCCGGCGCGGCCGTGGTCGACCAACCGGGTCACGTAGGCGATGAGCTCGTCCCCGGCCGCCTGCGCCTTCTCCGGCGACTTCGTCCGATCGTAGATGATCTCATCGATCCATCGGTCGAACATCGGCCAGTCGTCCTCCGGGTAGCCCGCGAGGCGGCTGAAGATGATGGTCGGGTACGGGCGGGCGAACCTGGTCGAGACGTCCACGACCGGATCGGTGGCGAACGCGGTGCGTACCTGCTCGGCAAGTTCCTGCGCGGTGGCGTGCATCCCCGGCTCGAGTTTCTTGATTTCCATCGGGGTGAACATCGGTAGCAGGAGCTTGCGGAAGAGGCCGTGCTCCGGGGGATCGATGTCGATCGGGATCAGCGGCATTTCCGTGCCCATGGGGGGCATCATCATGCCCGGTGCCACCGACCACGTGTCGGGATCCTGTTCGGCCTGGAAGATGTCCTCACTCTTGGTGATATACCAGAATCCGCCGTACTTCGAACTGTGGCCGACCGGCTTGGACTCGAGCATGAGCTGGTAGTCGTCAAAGATGGTATCCAGTGCCTTACCGTGGAAATCGAAGTCCACGACCGGCTGGGGCTCAGACATGTGCCGGTCTCCTTTCCCTGTGAGTGAGAGATCGATTGACCAGGTCCGCGAAGAGCGCATGGTTATCGGTCGAGGTACGGAACATGTGCTCCGGGTGCCACTGGACAGCGATCAGGTCATGCCCGGGATCCTCGAACGCCTCCACCACGGCGCCGGCCCGCGCCGCGACGCGCAGGGCATCGCCCAGCACGTCAACTGCCTGGTGGTGATAGCTGTTCACGCCCATCGTCGTCTTGGCGGTGATCTCCGCCAGCCGGGAGGCCGGGTTGATGGAGACGTCGTGGTCGGACTCGTTGGAGGGGCGCGACTGCCAGTGGCCGGTGACATGCTGGACCAGGGTTCCGCCCCGAAGAACGTTGATGAGCTGCAGGCCGCGGCAGATGGCGAGGATGGGGATGCCGCGATCCTGGGCATCGTTGACCAGCGCCGCCTCGAAACGGTCGCGGATGACGCTGACCCCGTAGACCTGCTCGCCTGGCTGCTGTCCGTACATCTCGGGGGAGAGATCGCCACCGCCGGTGAGCAGCAGCCCGTCGAAGCCGTCGAGCAGGTCGGCGGGAATCGTCTCGGTCACCGGTAGGATCGCCGGTCGACCCCCGGCAGAGACGATCGCCTCGGCGTAGTCGACAACCTGGATGATCGAGTCGCGCGGGCCGAACGCGGAGTTCTGCGTACTGCGTTCCGCGGTGATGGCGATGATCGGCGTGGCCATCAGTAGATGGTCCAGCCGCCGTCGACGAAGAGGGTCGTGCCGGTGATCCAGCTCGCTTCGTCGGAGGCCAGGAAGGCCACGGCGTTCGCCACGTCCTCCGGCCGGCCGATGCGTCCCAGCGGGGTCCGCTCGATCAGCCAGTCGTGGACCTCCTGGTTGCTCAGGGCCGCGGTGGTGAACGGCGTCTCGATGAATCCGGGCGCGACCGCGTTGACGCGGATACCGGACGCGGCTGTCTCCACCGCCAGCGCCCGCGTGAGCTGGAGCAGCGCGCCCTTGGAGGCGTTGTAGTGGATCTGCGGGTGTCCGCTGCTGGAGATGACGATATGCGCCTCGACGGAGGTGATGTTCACGATGGAACGCGTGTGGTCTCCGTCGCCGGTTCGAAGCAGCCTGTACGCCTCACGAGACGCGAGGAACGGGCCGGTGGAGTTGACCGCGAAGACCTGGTCCCACTCCGCCAACGACAGGTTCTCGAAGGTGCCGAACTTGACGATGCCGGCGTTGTTCACGAGCGTGTCGAGCCGGCCAAACTCCGCACCGATCTGCGCGAATGCCGCCTTCACGGATTCCTCGTCGGCGACGTCTGCCACAATCCGCAGGACCTCGGCCCGGTCGCCGAAGACGCGCGCCAGCGCCTCGGTGTCCAGGTCGATGGCGGCGAGCGTGGCGCCTTCGGCGACGAGCTTCTCGGCAATGGCGCGACCATTGCCCGAAGCGGCTCCGGTAACAGCTGCGAAGCGTCGTTCGTGTCGGTTGCTCATGAGGGGTGCGTTCCTTACTGATTGTGAGAGGGGAATGGTGGGTGCGGCTCAGATATGTTCGAGATAGCGGGCGATCTCCCAGTCGGTGACTGCGGTCCGGTACTGGTGGACTTCCCACTCCCGTGTCTCTGCGTAGTGCCGGACGAACTCTTCACCCAGGTATTTCTTCGCGAGGGCACTCGCGGCGAACAGTTGCGTCGCAGCGGACAGGTTGTCGGGAAGCCGAACCGAGTCGCTCAGTTCCTGTTCGTACGCGTTGCCCTGCACCGCTGGTGGAGCGCTCATCCCCTGCTCGAGGCCGTTGAGGCCGGAGGCGATGTTGGCCGCGATGACGAGGTAGGGGTTTGCGTCGGCGCCGGGGATACGGTTCTCGACACGGGCGCTGGACCCGGCCGAGGGGATGCTGCGGATGGCGACGGTGCGGTTGTCCACGCCCCAGGTCGCACTCGATCCAGCCCACTGGCCGCCCTCGACTCGCTTGTACGAGTTCACGGTGGGCAGGTAGATGGCGGTGAAATCTCTGGCGCCGTCGACCAGGCCGGCCAGGTAGGCAGCGCCGATCTCGCTGAGCTGCGTACGGTCACCGGGGTTGGCGAACAGCGGACGGCCGTCCGCCGGGTCGATGAGGCTCTGATGCACGTGGCCCGACGACCCGGCCTGGTCCGTCCTGATCTTTGCCATGAAGGATGCCGTCAGGCCGTGCTGTGCGGCGATCTCCTTGACGGTGTGCTTGAGGAGGAGGGCGCTGTCGGCGGCCCGCATCGCGTCGGCGTAGTGGATGTTGACCTCGAACTGGCCTGCGCCGTGCTCGCTGTTGCTGGTCTCGATGAAGACGTCCAGCTCCAGGAGTCGGTCTCGGATGAGCCCGAGGACGTGCTCGGTCCCGGTGTCCCGATAAACGCTGTAGGTGTGGTTGCCGTCGGAGATCGGGTCGAGGTTGCGCCAAGCGTGCCGGGCGAGCTCGCGTGGTGCGCCCTCGAACAGGTAAAACTCGAACTCGTAGGCGTAGATCGGGGTGTACCCGAGGGAGTTAGCGCGGTCGATCACGTGTTGCAGCACGCCACGGGGTGAGAGAGGGAGCGGTGTCCCGTCGGTGTTGTAGATGTCGCAGATCACCAACGCCACCCCTGGCTCGCCGGGCACGGCGCGCAGCGTGGAGAGGTCAGGGCGAAGGTTCACATCGGGATATCCGGTGTGCCATCCGGTGTAGGTCAGGTTCGGGATGAGCGTGTCCTGCAGGTCCCATCCAAAGAGGATGTTGCAGATGTTCGTACCGGCGACGTGCACGGCATCCAGGAAGTAGCGCGCCGAGATGCGCTTGCCTCTCCACAGGCCGTCGATGTCGACTGCGCCGATCTTGAAAACCTTGATGTCGTGCGCACTGATGAACTCTTCTACATACCGCTTCGGATCGGTGATCGGAACTTCATCGTTCACGAATCCAGCCTTTCTGGTGGCCTTATGTTCGGCTTGGTGTCAGTGACGTTGGTGGCGCCTCGCCCGGGACCGTGCGCCGCGCCGGGACACCGGCGAGTCCGGCTCCGCTCAGCCGGCCTGGCCCGCATCGTCGAGGGGCACCGCCATCGCGTCGGGCAGCTCCTCCTCGTCGTAGATCCGGCCGATGCGCTGGTATCGCGTGGGGTGCCAGTTGCGCAGGTAGAGCGCATATCCCACGCCGGCGAGGGTGATCGCAAGGACGTAGCCGGGGATCAGGTCGAGAACCAGGACCTCGGATCCCGCCAGGAAGGGGATGTAGATGACCAGGAGGACGAGCACGACCGCCTGCGCCACGGCGCCGACCGCAGGTGCGACAAGCGTCTTCCAGATTTCGGCAGCGCCCGAGCGGCCAACCCGGTTGAAGTAGGCGATGACCGCTAGCGACACCAGGAACTGCACGAAGACGACGCCTGCGGTGCAGAAGATGGGCAGCCATCCGCCCAGCTGCAGCAGCGGATCCGCGCCGCCGAGAGCGAACAACGCAATTACGATGATCGCTACCACCGCTTGGACCCCGTTTGCGACGTACGGGGACTTGTGTACCGGATGGGTCCGGCCGAGCTTCTTCGGAAGGATGTGATCGCGTCCCATGGAGTAGAGATACCGGGATGCGTTGTTGTGGAATGCGAACGCGCAGGCGAAGAATCCGGTGATGACGAGGAAATCCATCAGGACGCGGGCGGAGTGGATGGTGTACATGTCGGCCAGGACGAAGAAGTAATCGCCCAGAAGATTCTCCGCCTGCGGCATGGTGTCGTCGCCGAAACCGACGATTCCAGCGTAGGCGGCGAAGCTGTAGAAGACGCCGAGGGTGATTACCGCGATATACGTCGCCCGCGGCACAGCCTGCTTGGGATCAGTCGTTTCCTCGCCGTAGATCGCGGTGGTCTCGAAGCCGATCCACGACCAGAAGGCGAAAAAGAACCCGATGCCGATCGCGGGGGCCGCGAGCAGGCCGGCCGGGTTGAAAACCTCCGGCATCTGGCCCTGGGCGCCGCCTCGCGCCACCACGACAGTGGCGATCACGAACACGACGAGAACCTCGAGGGCCAGCGCGACGCCGAGGATCCTCCCGGCGGCGGTCACCTTGAAGTAGGAGATCGCCCACATGAGGAGTACGCCGCCGATGCTGCACGCCCACCATGGCACCGACCAGCCCAGGTAGTTGTTCAGCAGCTGGGAGGCGAAGTATCCGAGGCCGCCGCTGATGGCCGGGACGATCATGCTGTAGGCGGCCATCACGGTCCACCCGGCGCCGAGCCCCAGTGGTTTGCCCAGCCCCTGGGCCGCGAAGTTGTAGAAGGCGCCGGCTGCCGTGATCCGCTTGGCCATCTGGGCGAATCCGACGGCAAACACCAGCAGGATCAGCGTCGCCGCGACGTAGGTCAGCGAGGTCGCCAGACCCGAACCGTACGCGTACGAGATTGGTATGTAGGTGGAGACGACGACCAGCGGTGCCGCGGCGGCGGTCACCATGAGTACGATCGTCACGAAACGAATGGATCCCTTGAGAAGATCCGTCGATGTATCGCTGGTGTTCCGCTTTGTGGCCAGGTTGCTTGCCATTCGGGATCGCCTCTCAGCAGTTGCCTGATTGATTGGATCATCCCGGTCGAGCGGGTGGTGGGCGGAACGGCGTATCAACACTCGATCAATCGGGGTATTGGAGAAAGCTAGCGAGGCGAAACGCAGCGTCGGTGTGGGAAGTGACCATCACCTGCCGCGGGTATGTGCAACGCGCCCACCGCGCGCCCATCCGTTCGTCTGCTGAGCGCTTCGCTTGGTTCGCGGTGTCGAGCTGAGGCTCGTCCTTCTGCCCCGGCGGGGGCCCGGCGGGGGCCGGCGGGGTGTGGCTCGGGCACATCGCCGAAGGGGAGAGCGTGCACGTCGCACTCCGCGATGTACGTGCGACCGGCGACCATCCTGAGCAGGGCATGCGGCAGGCATGCGGCAGGTGAACGGGCGGCGAAGGGTAGAAGAAATGATCATCGGTATCCCGACCGAGGTGAAGAACAACGAGAACCGGGTGGCTGCCACTCCTGCCGGAATTGCGGAGTTGAGCGCCCATGGTCATCGCGTGCTGGTGCAGTCGGGGGCCGGTGTCGGCAGCTCCTTCGCCGACGAGGAATACGCTTTCGCGGGAGCCCACATCGCCCCTGACGCGGCTACCGTGTGGGCCGACGCGGATCTCATCCTGAAGGTCAAGGAGCCGGTCGGCAGCGAGTACCCGCTGATGCGGGCGGGACAGGTGCTGTTCACCTACCTTCATCTGGCTGCCGACGCCCCGCTGACAGCGGCGCTGCTGGCGAGTGGGATCACCGCAATCGCGTACGAGACGGTCCAGCTTCCCGACCGGACCCTGCCACTGCTGTCACCGATGTCCGAGGTCGCGGGCCGGCTGTCTACCCAGGTCGGGGCCGGTCAACTCATGCGGGTCGCCGGTGGTCGAGGGCTGCTGCTCGGTGGTGTCCCGGGCGCCCCGAAGGGCAAGGTTGTCGTCATCGGTGGCGGAGTCGCTGGCGAACACGCCGCAGCCATGGCGGTGGGGCTCGGCGCGGATGTCACGATCATCGACATCAGCTTGCCGCGGCTGCGGGCGCTCGACGCGCGGTTCGACGGTCGGATCACCACACTCCGATCGAACCCCTACACCATTGCGGAGGCGCTGTTGGATGCCGATCTGGTCATTGGCTCCGTGCTTGTCCCTGGGGCGGCTGCGCCGAAGCTGGTAACTGACGAAATGGTCTCGCGGATGCGCCCTGGATCCGTACTCGTGGATATCGCCATCGACCAGGGTGGGTGTTTCGAGGGTTCGCGTCCCACCACCCATGACGCTCCCACGTTCGCTGTGCACGACACCATTTTCTACTGCGTCGCGAACATGCCGGGCGCCGTGCCGCGCACGTCTACCATTTCCCTCACGAACGCGACTCTTCCCTATGCGCTTGCGCTCGCGGGGCAGGGCTGGTGCCGCGCGCTGCGCGACGATGTATCCCTCGGGAAGGGTCTGAATGCGCACGCCGGCATCCTCACGAACTCCCTTGTCGGGGAGGCACACCGCCTCCCGTCGTCCACCGTGGAAGCGGCGCTTGCCGCGTAGCTGCCGTTGCTGCCGCAGGTCGGTAAGCCATTGCTGATGCTGGACTGAGGAGAATGCCGTGATAGTTCGGCCGTTCACCGACCGTGTGGATCTCGGATTCGCCTGGAGCGTGAAGGACTCGTTCCTGCACTACATTCGAGGCATGCCGGACGGGCGGGTCGAGGTAAGCGATGGTGCCGCCGTCACGAGCGCCGGTGAGTTCTATTTCCCGCTCGTCGCCGTGGAGAGTTCGCCCGGAACGCTGAAACTCTCGTTTGGGGGTGAGGTGCGGTTCACCGCGCACCGCGGGCTACTCTCAGTCGCACTCAAGCGTCCCCGGATCGACCTTCACGACGCCCACGCCGAACTCTTCGTACGCCCGGATGATCTTGACCGGCAGGTGGCGGCCATCGAACTGCCACCTCGAATACTTGATGGGGATGTCGCGATGTGGCTGAACTCTGCGACGGTGCTCGCCGGCGACGGACCCGAGATGTTCGGCGGAACCTACCCACCCGGGGAACCCCTTGCGCCGCTGACCGTCCGGGTCCCGGTCCGCCCCGGTGTAGCTCGTCGCGCCCAGGAGGCGCCCGTACCTGCGGGAATCGACAACGTTGGGTAGCTTGTGCGGCGTGGCCGACGAGCAGGCCAAGCGGAGCGAGGGTTCGTCCCGGCGGGAACTGGTGATCCTGCGGTGATCCTGCTCCAGCGACTCGCTGGCCGACTACAACAGCCACGGTCAGGACATCGAGGCGGCCACGATCCCGCTGGACTTGGTGGTCGGGCGGGCCTTCGTGCTGTTCTGGCCGGTCGATCATGCCAGGTGGCTGACCGTGCCGGAGACCTTTGACGAGGTGCGGTAGTGGGAGGAGTAGCTGGCAGACGCCTCAGCCGCCGCTGAGGAGTTTGGCCAGGCGGTCGGCGACGGGTGGGGCGTACATGTGCAGGCGGGCCACGTTGATCGCGTCGCTGCCCACCACGGAGAGCAGGGCCTGTGAGCCCACCGCGTACACGGCGAAGTAGCCGGCCTGGTTGCGGACGGTCGACTGGCAGAAGTCGCCCTGGCCGAGTCGGAGGCTGACCTGCCGGCCCAGCCCGAAGGTGGCGGCGGCCATCGCGGCCAGGTCGTCCGGGTCCAGTCGGGCCGGTACGTCGTGGGTGATGCGCAGTCCGTCCACGCCGCCGAGGACACTTCCCTGTACCCCGGGGATCTGTAGGCGCAGCTCGGCCAACTCGGTCCCGATCGCCGGGTACGGCAACGACGGGTCGCCGGCCAGCGACGGCGGTAGCTTGGGCGGCGGCGGTACGGCCGACGGCTGCGCGGTACGGCGGGGCAGGAAGGTGTCGTGGCTGCTCACAGCTCCAGCTGCTCCTCGATGCTGCGCAGTTGGTGCCGGGCGAGCGCCAGGTTGGACCGGCTCTTGCTGAGCATCAGGTAGAGGAACAGGCCCTTGCCGTTCGACCCGGTCAGCGGCCGGATGATGTGGTACTGGCCGCCGAGGGTGATGAGCATGTCCTCGATGTCGTCGTTGAGCTTCAACATCTCGATGGTGCGCATCTTGGCGCGTACCACGTCGGTGTTGCCGGCCGCGGCGACGGTCAGGTCGATCTCCGGGGTGCCACCGGCGACGCCGAGGGTCATCCCGCTGGTGTAGTCGACGAGCGCGACGCCGATCGCGCCGTCGATGGTCATTGCGTCCTTGAGTGCGGTGTCGAGGTTGGCCACGGTGCCTCCAGGTCGGACTGGCGCAGCTACTCACGCCAGCACTTGTTCTTCCGGTGAGTTGCGGTTCCGGCGAAGAAATCTCGCACGAGAGTGGCACACTCGCTGTCTCATCTGCATCAGGAGCAGCGCAAAGGGACTGAGCGGGCGACGCTAGGTGACCGGCGGGCTGACCGAGACCGGCGCTGCGGTGGATGTCTCGACGCTCCCTGCGTCTGCTACCTACTCATCCCTTGACCTGGGCTTCTCGGCCGGATCATGGCGGGATGAGGGAGCCGGGAGGTAATCAACCCGACCTGATCGGGCACAGGATGTCGGGTGGCGGGCCCCGGTGCGTCCATAGCGTGGGTGCCATCAGGAAGGAAGGTCCAGTGCTGTACGGCTCGGCCGAGGCGTTCGGCCGGGCGTTCAAGGCCGTGCACGGTGTCGGCCCCGGCGAGGCTCGGCGTACCGGGGCGACGCTGTCCGCCCAGCCCCGGATCTCCTTCCGACTCACCGTCGAAGGGAGCAGCGGTATGCGATACCGCATCGTGCTCACCGTCGAAGGGAGCAGCGGTATGCGATACCGCATCGTGGGGAAGAACTCGTTCGTGCTCGCCGGCCGCCGGGCCCGGGTGCCGCTGGTGCACGAGGGGATGAACCCGGCCATCGTGGCTTCGTCAAGAGCATCGAACCGGAGACCCGGGACCGGATCGCGGCCCTGTCCGACCAGGAGCCGGCGGGGATCGTCAACGTCAGCGACGGCCTGGCCGGCGACCGCGCGGAGGGCAGCGAACTGGACTACTGGTTCGGCGCGGTCACCGGTGCCGAGGTGCCGGCGGAGTTGGACGTGCTGCCGGTGCCGGCCGGCGACTGGGCGGTGTTCGAGGCGTCGGGGGCGTTCCCCGAGGCCGTGCAGCAACTGTGGCGGGACGTGTTCACCCAGTGGTTCCCTTCCAACCCGTACCGTTCCCGGCCCGGCCCGGAGATCTCCCGCACCCGCCTCTCCGCCGACGGTACGCAGGCCGAGGCGGAGCTGTGGATCCCGGTGGAACCGGTTCCCGCCTGACGGCGGCCTCGGAGCGGCACCGGTCGGCTCAGCCCGACCGGTGCCGGTGCGGCGGGGCGGTGAGGGCGGCGAGTACCCGGCGCTGGAACGAGCGAGCCGCGGCTCCGCTCGGCGGGGTGCCGCCGCCGCGGGCCGCGATGGACCGTTCCACCAGGTCGGTGACGGCCGCGTCGGCCAGCCACCCGGCGTCCGCCGGCGCCCCGGGTCCGTCGGCCGGTGTCGGTCGACCGTCGGCCGGTGTCGCGGTGTCGGCCGGTGTCGTGGTGTCGGCCGGTGGCGTGGTGTCGGCCGGTGTCGCGCGGGCGTCGGCCAGCAGCCGGCGACCGGCGGCCACCTTGGGCAGCCACACCCCGTGGTGCACCCGTACCCAGGACCGGCAGGCGCCCAGGACGGCGTCCTCCGCACCGGGCGCCGGCCCGTCACCGGGTGGGATCGGGCGGTCCAGCCACCAGCGCACCGCGTCGACGAGCAACCGACGAAGGTCGTCCGGGGCGAGGTCGGCGAAGGCCTCGGCGGCGGGCGGGCCGAGCAGTGCCCGCCCGCTCTGGTGCAGGATGCTGCGGTCCAGGCCGTACCAGAACAGGCCGTCGGCGGCGGGCCGGTCGGCCGGGCCGTACGAGACCCGGAAGTCCATCCGCGCGCCGGTGTTCAGCTCGACCTCGAAGCCCGGCTCGGGGGTGCCGGAGCGGGCCACCTCCGGCCGGTACACCACCAACTCCAGGCCACGGGCCGGGCAGGGCAACGCCTCGTGCCGCAGCCGCGTCACCAACTCACCCGCGGTCGTCCGGCCCAGCGGGTCGGCACAGACCAGCGCCACGTCGACGTCGCTGCGGCCCGGCTGGTACGCGGCCAGCCCCACCGAACCGGCCACGTACGCACCGCGCAGCCGCCCACCGAGTACCGCACCGGCGGCGGCGACGAGTTCGTTCAGGTACCGCCGCAGCGGCTCATCCACGCTCGAGTTCTCCGGGCGCACCCCACAGCGTCCCGGCGGGCAGGAAGAACGCCGAGGTCTCCGCGCCGAGGGCATGGCGGATTACCAGTCGGGCGTGTTCGTCGAGGTCCGGCAGCCGACCGGGCGGGAACCAGCGCACGTCCAGCGACTCGTCGTCGTTGACGCGTACCTCGCCGCCCAGTGGGCGGCAGTGGAAGCCGAGGTTGAGGTACTCGCAGTGGTCCCCGTTCGGGTAGGTGTGCGGGTGCGACACCGCACTGCTCAGCCGCAGCGGCTCGACCTCCAGGCCGGTCTCCTCCAGCACCTCGCGGACCACCGCCGTGGCCGGCTGCTCGCCCGGCTCGACGAACCCGCTCACCACCGACCAGCGCCCGTCGTCCGCGCGTTGCCCGAGCAGTAGTTCGCCTGCGTCGTTACGCACCACTGCGCTGACGCTGGGTAGCCAGAGCAGGTCGTGGCCGACGTGCTTACGCATCCGCAGGATGTAGTCAGGTACGCCCATCCGGCGACCTTAGCGGGCCGCCGATCGACGCTCCGCATCCGGTCAGGACAAACTGATCTGTCGGCGTACCCGTTCGTACTCCCTGGCCAACTCGGCGTCCAAGCGCTCCATCCGGGCCTCGGTGAGCACCACCTTCGGGTCGCACCAGTCACGCTTGGTGAGCATCTGCCAGCGCAGTCCGGCCGGCGGGTGGGAGGCGAACAGCGACGCCTCGTCGCGCACGGAGAGTTGCCGAAGCTGGGGCAGCCGGGCCGTGGCGGCCTCCATCGACTCGGCCACCGTGGCCCGCCACCGGTCCGGGCCGTGCCCGGCGCGGGACTCCCGGCGCACGGCCAGCGCCACCGACTCCAACCGCAGCATGGTGTCCAGCAACCGGGTCGCCCCGGCCGATCCGGCGGCCTTCGCGGCCATCTCGTCGGCGAGGTACTCGGCGCGCTGGCTCTCCCGCAGGGCCAGCCAGACGAGGACCAGGTGGGCGGCGGCGAGCAGCCGGGACAGCGTGCCGAGGAAGATCTTCGCCAGCAGGTTGCCGAACAGTTCGAGGATCCCGCCGCGGTGCCCGGTGTCCATCGGGCGGAGCAGGTCGGCGGCCTCGCCGAGGGTCCGGAACGCGGGCTGGGTGAGCAACATCCGACGCGGGTCGCCGTTGACGAAGTGGCCCAGTTCGTGGCTGAGCAACGCCACCCGCTCCTGCGGGCCGAGCGATCCCCAGTACGGCAGGCCGAGGCAGAGCACCCGGCGCTGCCGCAGGCCGACCTGGCCGGCGTACGCGTTGAGGCTGCCGTCCACGCCGATCACCTGTGGCGTCGGCGTACCCAGTGCTGTGGCCACCTCGTCGACCAGCGCGAACAACTCGGGGGCCTGGTGCCGGGACAGCACCTCCAGGTCCGGGTCGAGCCGGCCGAACCGTGGCCGCAGCACGAATGCGAAGCCGAGCAGGACGAGGCCGGGCAGCAGGGTGAGGCTGGGGAACGACCGCAGGGTCAGCCACAGGCCGGTGGCCGCGATCGTGGCCACGCCGAGGAGTAGCAGTACGGAGGCGGTGGTGATCAGTGCCCGCTCCGGACCGGCCCCGCTCGCGCCGATGGGCCGTTGCACCAGCCGGTCGAAGTGCTCCCGGGTCAGCCGGTACGCCAGCCGGTGCGCGCGCCGGTCGACCCACGCCCAGCCGAACAGCGGCGGGTTGCGTTCGGCGTCGTAGGCGTCGAGGTTCCATTCGCACGACGGGCACCAGGGCATCGCGTCGAGTTGAGAAACGGCCCGGGTGTCGCAGTTGGGGCAGACGGTGGGGTCCGCAGCGGTTGTGGTCACGAGCGCTGATTCTCGACGAGGCCGCCGACGTTTCGACAGCGGTCGTTCGGATGACCAGGCGCTCCTCGGCTGCCCGCCGGTGGCCGCCCCGGGACCGGTTTCGGCGTTTCAGCACGTGGGCGTAGTTGCACGTCTACTGTGGAAGACGCTTGTGACTTGCGGTGTTCCGGTGGCGGCTGGTCGCTTCCCGGTGCACAGTGATCCCATGAGTGACAGCGGACGTGGACGTTACTACTGGTGTACGCGACACCACCGGGTCGAGAGCGGCGAGGACACCTGTCCGGCCCGGCACGTTCTCGGGCCGTACGCCTCAGCCGCCGACGCGGAGAACGCCCTGCAGACGGTGCGGGAGCGCAACGAAGCGTGGGAGGCCGAGGACGCCCGCTGGGCCGAGGAGGACGGGGAGGAGAAGTAGACGACGCGGGACGCCTCCCGTGTCGAGGTACTGCGTGCGCCGCGAGGGCGGTGGCACGTACCCAAGGAGGGACCGAGATGGCCGAAGCACAGCAGGCCACCCGACCGGCCGCGAAGCGTACCCCCGCGCGCAAGACCGCCGCGACGGATCGCACCGCCGGCCTCACCCGTACCCCGTCCAGCCGCCGGGCCAGTGGCACCGCTCCGGCGGCCCGGACCGCACCCGGCGGCGCCGGGCGCACCTCGGCGGCCAGCAGCACCACCGCCAAGGCCGCCGCGAGGAAGGCCCCCGCCAACCGGGCGGCGGCGAGGAAGGCACCCGCCAGCAAGGCGACGGCGACCAAGACCACGGCGACGAAGAGCACGGCGACCAAGACCACGGCGACCAAGGCTCCCGCGAAGAAGGCACCGGCCAAGGCGCCGGCGAAGGCGGCGAAGAAGACCACGGCGGCGAAGACCACGGCGGCGACGAAGGCCACCGCCGCGCGGAAGACCACCGCGACGGCGAGGGCCACGACCGCACGGAAGACCACGGCGGCGAAGGCGACCGCGGCGAAGGCTCCCGCGAACAAGGCGACCGCGAAGAAGGCTCCCGCGAACAAGGCGACCGCGGCGAAGGCTCCCGCGAAGAAGACGACCGCGGCGAAGAAGACGACCACGCCCAGGACGACCGCAGCCGCGAAGAAGACCAGCGCGGCGAGGCCCAGCGCGGCGAAGGCGCCGGCCGGTCGGACCGTGGCGGCGGCCACCAGCAAGCGGGCCACGGCCGCGAAGGCTTCCGCGAAGAAGGCGACCGCGGCGAAGGCTCCCGCGAAGAAGACGACCGCGGGCAAACCGGCCACGGCGCGCAAGACCGCTCCGGCCGGGAAGGCCACGGCGAAGGCGACCGCGACCCGGCCGGCGGCCCGTAAGACGACGACCAAGGCGACCGCCCGCAAGAGCGCGACCACGGCGACCGCCCGCAAGAGCGCGACCACGGCGAGCCCCGCGGGCAGGAAGACGGCGGCCAGCAAGCCGGCGGCGACTAGCGGTGCCGCGCGGGCGTCGGGACGGGCCAACCCGGCCGGGCGGACGGGCAAGACGGCCGGCTGACCCGGCGTACGCCCGCAGGCCCCTCGGTCGGGGGAGGGCGCCGCGTGCCCGGCGCTGTCAGGATTGGCTCATGGTCATCCGACGCGTCCTCGCGCCTCGCATCGACTTCAGGGCGTTGCGCCGCGAACTGGATCTGCCCGAGGTCTATCCGGAGGCGGCGCAGCGGGAGGCCGACCAGGCCGCCGCCGCGCCGCCCCGGCCGGCCGTCGACCGCACCGACATCCCGTTGGTCACGGTCGACCCGCCCGGCTCGCGCGACCTGGACCAGGCGATGCGGCTCAGTCGCCGCGCCGGTGGCGGCTTCCGGGTGTGGTACGCGATAGCCGACGTCGCCGCCCACGTACGCCCGGGTGGTGCCCTGGAGGAGGAGACCTGGCGGCGCGGGCAGACGGTCTACCTGCCCGACGGCAACGTGCCGTTGCATCCGCACACGCTCGGCGAGGGCGCGGCGAGCCTGCTGCCCGCCGTCGACCGGGCGGCCGTGCTGTGGACCATCGACCTGGCCGCCGACGGCGACACCACCGCCGTACGGGTGGAGCGGGCGCTGGTACGCAGCCGGGCCCAGCTGGACTATCCGGGCGTGCAGGCCGACGCCGACGCGGGCCGGTTGCCGGAGCCGGTCGCCCTGCTGCCCGAGATCGGGGCCCTGCTCACCGCGCGTGGGCTGCGCCGTGGCGCGATCAACCTGCCGATTCCCGAGCAGGATGTGGAGGCCGACGGCGACGGTTGGCGACTGGTGCTGCGGGCACCGGTGCCGATGGAGGAGCACAACGCGCAGATCTCGCTGCTCACCGGGATGGCCGCCGCGGATCTCATGCTGGCCGGCGGGATCGGCCTGCTGCGTACGATGCCCGCGCCGAAGGCCGAGGCGGTGCAACGACTGCGCGCGGCCGCCGCCCCGCTGGGCGTGCACTGGCCGGCCGGGATGGGCGTCGGCGAACTGCTGCTCGGGCTGGACCCGGCGGTGCCGAGAGCCGCCGCCTTCGTGGACCAGGCGGCCGAGTTGATGCGGTCGGCCGCGTACACCGCCTTCGACGGGGAGTTGCCCGGGCAGCCGGCGCACGGCGGGGTGGCGGCCGCGTACGCCCATGTCACGGCGCCGTTGCGGCGGCTGGCCGACCGGTACGCCACGGAGGTCTGCCTCGCCCTGCACGACGGCCGGGCGGTACCGGACTGGGCCCGGGCGGCGCTGCCCCGGCTGCCGGCGGTGATGGCCGCGACGGACCGCACCGCGTCGGCGGCCAGTCGCGGCGCCATCGACCTGGCCGAGGCGGTCCTGCTGCGGCACCGGGTGGGTGAGACGTTCGACGCGGCGGTGCTGGACGTCGACGCACCGTCCAACGGCCGGTCCCGTCCGGGCCGCCCGCCGGGTGGGACGGTGGCGCTGGACGACCCGCCGGTGCGCGCCCGCTGCGTCGGCGAGTTGGCGCTCGGTACCCGGGTGCGGGTCCGGTTGGTCACCGCCGACCCGGCCACCCGGGCGGTCGCCTTCGAACTCGCCTGATCGCAGCTCCCGCCAGCGGGGATTCTCACAGCGCCGGCCGCTGCTGCCGGGCCGGTGGAACTGGAAGGATGACGACCATGGCATACGACCCGAGTGACCTGCCCGACGTCTCCGGACTCACCGTCGGCATCATCGGCGGCACCGGCGACCAGGGGCGGGGGCTGGCCTACCGGTTCGCCCGGGCCGGCCAGCCGGTGCTGATCGGCTCCCGGTCCGCCGAGCGGGCCGCGCAGTCGGCGGCGGAGATCGCCGCGCTGCCCGGCGTACCGGCCGGCGGGGTGACCGGCACCGACAACGACGAGGTGGCCCGGCGCAGCGACGTGGTGATCATCGCGGTGCCGTGGGACGGGCACGCCGCCACCGTCGCGGCGCTCGCCGAGCCGCTCGCCGGCAAGATCGTGGTCGACTGTGTCAACCCACTCGGCTTCGACAAGCAGGGCCCGTACGCGTTGCCGGTGCCCGAGGGCAGCGCCGTCCAGCAGGCCGCCGCGCTGCTGCCCGACTCCCGGGTCTGTGCCGCGTTCAACCACGTCAGTGCGCCGCTGCTGGCCGACCCGGAGATCGACCGGATCGACCTCGACGTGCTGATCTGTACGGAGCAGCGGGAGTTGGTCGACGTGGTCGCCGCGCTCGCCGCCCGGATCCCCGGCATGCGGGGCGTGTACGCGGGGCGGCTGCGCAACGCCCACCAGATCGAGGCGTTCACCGCCAACCTGATCGCGATCAACCGGCGCTACAAGACCCACGCCGGCGTGCGGGTCACCGACCTCTGATCCGGTCGACGGCCGCTCACGCCCACCGCCGGTCGGCGGGTCGGGGCGCCCACCGTCGCGGGCGTCGCCGCGACGGTGGGCACGAGTGTCGCCGGGTCGGGGCTCGCGGTGCGCCCGACCCGGCGCCGGTGCTCAGAAGTTGACGTCCACGCCGGTCGGCTCGCAGGCCGCGGTGACGTTCGCGCCGGTCTTCTGGAAGGCGGGCTTCTCGCTGGCCGCGGCCGGATCGGCGGCTGCCGCGGCCTCGGTCACCTGGGCCCGGAACTCCGCCACCGCGGTGACCACCCGGCTGTCCGGGCTGCCGCTGCCGGCCACCTTGCCGAGTTCCTTCGCCATGTCGGTGTAGACCTTCGCGAACAGCGCGGGGGTCGGTTCCTTGCCGGACCTCAGGGCGCTGACCAGTGCCTGCTTCGAGTCGTTGCCGGCCTTCTTCAGCGCCTGGCAGAGTTTCTTGTCGCCGGCCGCGTCGGCGGTCGGTGCCGACGTGGCCGGGGCGGCGGACGGGGTCGCCGACGGGGCGGCCGCCGTGGTGGCGGGTGCGGTGGTGGGCGTCGCGGACGGTGTCGGGGCGGCTGTCCCATCCCCACCGCAGGCGGTGAGTGCCAGCACGGAGGCGCAGGTCAGGGCAAGAGCAGAAGATCGAATCCGGTTCACGCCCGCGAACCCTAGCGGTTCCCGCGGCACCCTGTCGCCCCTGCCCTGGATCGGGGTACGGAAGCCGGGGCGGCTTCCGTACCCCGATCCCGACGGTCGGCTAGAAGGTGTGTTCGGCGGCGGGGAACTGGGCGCCACGGACCTCGGCGGCGAACCGCTGGGTGGCGTCGCCGAGCACCTCGGCCAGGTCGGCGTAGCGCTTCACGAAGCGCGGCGTACGGCCGGACCGCAGCCCCGCCATGTCCTGCCAGACCAGCACCTGCGCGTCGGTCTCCGGGCCGGCGCCGATGCCCACCGTGGGGATGGCCAGCTCGGCGGTGATCCGCTTGGCGACCTCGCCGGGCACCATCTCCAGCACCACCGCGAAGGCACCCGCCTCGGCCACCGCCCGGGCGTCGGCGATCACCTCCTCGGCGGTGTCGCCCCGGCCCTGCACCCGGTAGCCGCCGATGGTGTGTTCGCTCTGCGGGGTGAACCCGATGTGCGCCATCACCGGGATGCCGGCCCCGACGATGGCCGCGATCTGGTCGGCGCAGCGCCGCCCGCCCTCCAGCTTCACCGCGTGGCAGCCGCCCTCCTTCATGAACCGGACGGCGGTGCGCAGTGCCTGGGTCGGTCCCTCCTCGTAGGAGCCGAACGGCAGGTCACCGACGACGAGCGCCTGCCGGGTGGCCCGGACCACGGCCCGTACCAGCGGCAGCAGCTCCTCGGCGGTCACCGGCAGGGTGGTCTCGTAGCCGAACACGTTGTTCGCCGCCGAGTCGCCGACCAGCAGCACCGGAATGCCGGCCGCGTCGAAGATCGAGGCGGTGTACTGGTCGTACGAGGTGAGCATCGGCCACTTCTCGCCGCGCTCCTTGGCGGCGAGCAGGTCACGGGTGCGGACCCGACGGGTGGCCGGACCGCCGTAGAGGGCGGTCACCTCGGCCGGAGTGGACTCCACCATGGCACTTCTCCTTTCCTCGAGGCCGCGTACGCGGTCCCCGGGCGCTGCCGCGATCGTCGCACCGGTGACCCCGGTCGCGGCAGGGCGCAGTGCAGGATGTCACTCCCGGCTGAGCAGGGCGTCGTCGCTCAGCCGTCCTCGCGCCACCGGTTGGTGATCGGCAACCGGCGGTCCCGGCCGAACGCCTTCATGGAGATCTTGGTGCCGGGGGCGGACTGGCGGCGCTTGTACTCGGCGGTATCCACCATCCGCAGCACCTTGTCCACCACCGCCGGGTCGTGACCCGAGGCGACCAGGCCGTCCCGGCCCAGGTCACCGTCCACGTAGCCGATCAGGATCGGATCGAGAACGTCGTAGTCGGGCAGGCTGTCGCTGTCCAGTTGGCCCGGGCTCAACTCGGCGCTCGGTGGCTTGCCGATCGAGTTCTCCGGGATCGGCGGCGTCTGCCCGGTGCGGGTCGCCTCGGCGTTGCGCCACTTGGCCAGCCGCCAGACCAGCGTCTTCCAGACGTCCTTGATCGGGTTGAAGCCGCCGACCGAGTCGCCGTAGAGGGTGGAGTAGCCGACCGCCAGTTCGCTCTTGTTGCCGGTGGTGAGCACCAACGGCCCCTCCTGGTTCGACAGCGCCATCAGGAGCACGCCGCGTACCCGTGCCTGGAGGTTCTCCACCGCCACCCCGGACAGCGACAGGTTCGCCAGGAAGGTGTCGACCATCGGCTGGATCGGTTCGACCCGGTAGTCCAGCCCGGTGCGCTTGGCCAGGTCGGCCGCGTCCTCCCGGCTGTGCTCCGAGGAGTGCTGGCTGGGCATGGAGACGGCGACCACGCGCTCCGGGCCCAGCGCGTCCACCGCGATGGCCGCCACCACCGCCGAGTCGATGCCGCCGGAGAGGCCGAGCACCACCGACGGGAAGCGGTTCTTGTTCACGTAGTCGCGCAGGCCCAGCACCAGCGCCTGCCACACCTCGGCCTCGTCGGCCACCGGCTCGATGATCCCGCCGGTGGCCGCCGGGCCGTCCGGCGCGGCCGGGATCGGATCGACCGTACGACGTACCACCCGCAGCCCGTCGGCGACCTCCGCGCCGTCGGCGGCCGTGGCCCCGTCGGTGGCCGCCGGCACCTGCACGTCGTGTACGAGCAGGTGCTCGACGAACTGTGGGGCCCGGGTCAGCAGCGTCCCGTCCGGCGCGACGATCATCGAGTCGCCCTCGAAGACCAACTCGTCCTGCCCGCCGATCATGTTGACGTACGCGATGGTGGCGCCAGCCTCGGCGGCCCGGCGGCGGACCACCGGCAGTCGTACGTCGTCCTTGTTCAGCTCGTACGGCGAGCCGTTGATGTTGACCACCAGCCCGACGCCGGCCGTCCGGGCGGCGGCGAACGGGCCGCCGGCCTGCCACAGGTCCTCGCAGATGGTCAGCGCCACGTCCACCCCGCCGAGGCGGACCACGGTGAGCATGTCACCGGAGACGAAGTAGCGGTCCTCGTCGAAGACGCCGTAGTTGGGCAGGTGGTGCTTGAAGTAGGTGGCCGCCACCGTGCCCCGGTGCAGCAGCGCGGCCGCGTTGCGGGCGCCGCGGCCGGGCTCGGCGTCCCCGCTGACCTGCGGCGGCCCGTCGGCGTCCAGGTAGCCGACCACGACCGGCAGCTCACCCAGCCCGTCGGCGGCGAGGTCGGCGGCGAGAGCGTCCAGGGCCGCCTTCGACGCGGCGACGAAGGACCGTCGGAAGACCAGGTCCTCCACCGGGTAGCCGGTCAGCATCATCTCCGGGAAGAGCGCCAGCTGGGCGCCGGCGTCGGCGGCCCGGCGGGTCCAGGCGCGGACGAGGGCGGCGTTGCCGGTGAGGTCGCCGACGCTGGGGTTGACCTGGCACAGAGCGAGACGCAGGGTGGGCATGTCCTCATCTTGCCCCAGCGGGGTGGGGTCGACACGTGGGCGCCGGCTCTCGCCGGCCGTGCGGGCCGCCGACCGCGGGTCGGGACTGCGCGGGACGGGGTGACGGCGGTTCGCGTAACGTCTGCGTAATCGGGTCGGTGGAGACTGGTCGGTCAGGTCGGGTAAAGCCCGGCCGAAGGCGGACATAGCGTCGCGGAAGGTTGGGGTAGTGGACCGTCAGCAGGAGTTCGTCCTCCGTACGCTGGAAGAGCGGGACATCCGCTTCGTCCGGCTCTGGTTCACCGACGTGCTGGGCACGCTCAAGAGCGTCTCGGTCGCCCCCGCCGAGCTGGAGGCCGCCTTCGAGGAGGGCATCGGCTTCGACGGCTCGGCGATCGAGGGCTTCGCCCGGGTCTTCGAGTCCGACATGGTGGCCATGCCCGACCCGACGACGTTCCAGGTGTTCCCCTTCGAGGGCGGGGTCAGCGGCGAGAGCGCCCGGATGTTCTGCGACATCCTGCTGCCCGACGGCAGCCCGTCCTGGGCCGACCCCCGGCACGTGCTGCGCCGGGCGCTGTCCCGGGCGGCCGAGAAGGGCTTCACCTTCTACACCCATCCCGAGATCGAGTTCTTCCTGCTGGAGAACGGGCCGATGGACGGCTCGGTCCCGGTGCCGGTGGACACCGGCGGCTACTTCGAGCACACCACCCACGCGGTGGCCCGTGACTTCCGCCGCCAGGCGGTGCTGTCGCTGGAGCGGATCGGCATCTCGGTGGAGTTCAGCCACCACGAGGTCGCCCCCGGCCAGCAGGAGATCGACCTGCGCTACGCCGACGCGCTGACCACCGCCGACAACATCATGACCTTCCGGCACGTGGTCAAGGAGGTGGCGCTCTCCACCGGCGTCCAGGCCACCTTCATGCCGAAGCCCTTCACCGACCAGCCGGGCAGCGGCATGCACACCCACCTGTCGCTGTTCGAGGGGGAGCGCAACGCGTTCCACGACGCGGGCGATCCGATGAAGCTCTCCAAGGTGGCCCGGGCGTTCATCGCCGGCCTGCTGGCCCACGCCCGGGAGTACACCGCGGTCACCAACCAGTGGGTGAACTCGTACAAGCGGCTGTTCCCGCAGGCCCTGCCGGACCGGGTCACCGAGAGCCCGGCGTACGTCTGCTGGGGGCACCTGAACCGCTCCGCGTTGGTCCGCGTCCCGGCGTACGGCAAGCCCAACTCGGCCCGGGTGGAGGTCCGCTCGCCCGACTCGGCCGCCAACCCGTACCTCGCCTTCGCGGTGCTGCTCGGTGCCGGGATGAAGGGCATCGAGGAGGGTTACGAGCTGCCGCCGGGCGCCGAGGACGACGTGTGGTCGCTGACCAGCGCCGAACGGCGGGCCATGGGGTACGAGCCGCTGCCGGAGAACCTGGCCGAGGCGATCGACGTGATGGCCGGCTCGGAACTGGTCGCCGAGGTGCTCGGTGAGCACGTCTTCGACTTCTTCCTGCGCAACAAGCGGGCCGAGTGGGAGCAGTACCGCCGGGAGGTCACCCCGTACGAGCGCCAGCACTACCTGTCGCTGTAACCCGCCGGGCCGCCGGCCCGTTGCGGGCTGCCGCTATCGTCTCGATCACCGTGCCGGCGCCCTGCCGGCCGGAGATGACGGTCGGGGAGGCAGTCGGTGTTGGAGGATCTGCTCAGCGGGGCCTGGCAGAGTGTGGTGTTCGGCGTCGTCGGCGTCGGCCTGATGGCCGCCGGGTTCGGGCTGGTCGACCTGCTCACGCCCGGCAAGCTGCGGGACCTGATCTGGGTACGCCGCAACGCCAACGCCGGGCTGCTGCTCGCCGCCAACCAGCTCGGCGTCGCCGGAATCGTGTTCACCGCGATCCTGACCAGCTACCACGACTTCGCCAAGGGGCTGGCCTCGACGGTGCTGTTCGGGCTGATCGGCCTCGGCATCATGGCGCTGGCCTTTGTCGTCCTGGACCTGCTCACCCCGGGCAAACTCGGCGAGGTCATCTGCTCCGAGGAGCCCCACCCGGTGGCCAAGGTCAGCGCCGCCAGCCACTTCGGCGCCGCGTTGATCGTCTGCGCCTGCATCGCCTGAGCTGATCCGCCGTCCCACCCCGGTCGGGCTTCGTGCCCGGCCGGGGTGGTCCGTGTCTGGGGTGGCGGTCAGCGGTACCCGGTGAATGGTGCTGAAAGGTTTGTAAGTCTCTTCCATATGCTTGACCAGCTAGAACAGGATGTCGGTGGAGGTGCTCTCTGGTGGCGAGGGATGCAAGCTGGTAACTTCCTCGCAACCTTGCTGCAAGGGCTTGCAACACCTTTCGCGTTGATGCGCCGGGCTGAGCCCGACGCGAGGTGTCAGGAGAGCCATGGAACACCGTTCGATGAGCCGTGCGGGCGCGCGCGGTCGGCGGCGGGGACGGTGGGGCGTTCTCGCCCTCGCCGTCGGCCTCACCGTCAGCCTGCTGCCCGTTACCTCGGCCGCCGCCGCCAACACCGTCACGGTCTACTACCAGCCACCCACCGCCTGGGGTTCCTCGGTCAACGTCCACTACGGCGTGGACGGTGCCGCCTGGACCCCCGTTCCCGGCGTCGCCATGGAACCCGCCTGCACCGGTTGGCGGCGCAAGAGCATCGACCTGGGTGCCGCCACCGGCCTGCAGGTCGTCTTCACCAACGGCACGGGAACCTGGGACAACAACAACGGGGCCAACTACCGACTCGGCACCGGCTCGGTGACCGTCTCCGGCGGGCGGATCGGCAGCGGAAACCCGTGCGTCGGAAGCAGTCCCTCGCCGACGCCGAGCGGTACACCCGGCGGGGCGACCGCCGAGGTCTACTACCGGCTCACCACCCGTGGCTGGAGTGCCGCGAACATCCACTACCGCCCGACCGGCGGCGCCTGGACCGCGGTGCCGGGGGTGGCCATGGAGGCGGCCTGCGCCGGCTGGGCGCGCAAGGTGATCGACCTGGAGTCGGCCGGTGGCCTCACCGCGGCCTTCAACAACGGCGCCGGCCAGTGGGACAACAACAACGGCGCGGACTACGCGATCGGCACCGGGCGCAGCACCGTCTCCGGCGGCGTGGTCACCCCGGCCGCGGCGGACCCGTGCGGCCCGCCGGCCCCACCGGACACCACCGCGCCGTCCGTCCCGACCGGGCTCACCGCCGAGGTGGACAACGTCCAGGTCACCCTGAGCTGGACGGCCTCCACCGACGACCGGGCGGTGACCGGGTACGAGGTGACCCGCACCGGCGGCACGACGGAACCGGTGACCGTGACCACCACCGGCACCCGCCACGTGGCCGGTGGCCTGTTGCCGCGTACCACGTACCGCTGGACGGTGCGGGCGCGCGACGAGGCCGGCAACCGATCGGCGGCGAGCGACCCGGTGACCGCGACCACCGGCGACGCGCCGCCCGCACCGGCCGGCGGCTCCCCGCTCGGCGGCGACCCGCGCGAGGACACGATCTACTTCGTGATGACCGCCCGGTTCGCCGACGGCGACCCGAGCAACAACCGGGGCGGCAGCCAGCACGTGCGCTCCGGCAACGCGGCCAACGACGACCCGATGTTCCGGGGCGACTTCCAGGGGCTGATCGACAAGCTCGACTACATCAAGGCCCTCGGCTTCTCCGCCATCTGGATCACCCCGGTGGTGCTCAACCGCTCCGACTACGACTTCCACGGCTACCACGGCTGGGACTTCCAGCGGGTCGACCCGCGCCTGGAGAGCCCCGGCGCGAGTTACCAGGAACTGATCAACGCCGCGCACGGCAAGGGCATCAAGATCTTCCAGGACGTGGTCTACAACCACAGCTCACGGTGGGGGGCCAAGGGCCTGTTCACCCCCACCGTGTACGGCGTCCGCGACGAGCAGTGGAAGTGGTACTACGACCAGCCGCAGGCTGGCCGGGAGTACGACCCGATGGACGAACACGACGGTGCCGACCCCACGCTGACCGCCGCACAGAACGCCCAGGCCAAGGGGCGCCCGTACAACGGTGACCTGTGGTCGTCGTCGGCCCCGGAGGGCAACCGCTGCCTGCGGTGGGGCACCCCGAACGGCGCCTACAGCCGGGAGGGCTACACCGTCTACCACTGCCAGTGGCCCGTGCCGACCAGCGGTCTGTTCCCGGCCGACCTGTACCACCAGTGCTGGATCGGCAACTGGGAGGGCGAGGACTCGCGCAGTTGCTGGCTGCACGAGGACCTGGCCGACTTCAACACCGAGAACGAGCGGGTGCAGCAGTACCTGATCGACGCCTACAACAGGTACATCGACATGGGCGTGGACGGATTCCGGATCGACACCGCCGTGCACATCCCCCGGGTCACCTGGAACCGCCGGTTCCTACCGGCGATCCGACAGCACGCGGTGGCCCGGCACGGTGAGAAGGGCAAGGACTTCTACGTCTTCGGCGAGGTGGCCGCGTTCGTCAACGACAAGTGGAACCGCGGCTCGGTCAACCACTCCGCGCAGTTCTTCACCTGGTCCGAGCGCCGCGAGTACAGCCCCGACGACGTCCGGGCCGCCATCGAGCAGTACGAGTACGAACAACTGCTCGGCACCGGCAACCAGCCGACCAGTGACAACGCCTTCCTGCGCGGCAACGACTACCACACGCCCGATCACTCGCGCTTCTCCGGCATGAACGTGATCGACATGCGGATGCACATGAACTTCGGCGATGCGAACAACGCCTTCGGCAACGGTCGGGACTCCGACGACAGCTACAACGACGCCACCTACAACGTGGTCTACGTCGACAGTCACGACTACGGGCCGAACAAGTCCAGCGTCCGGTACACCGGCGGCACCGACGCCTGGGCGGAGAACATGAGCCTGATGTGGACGTTCCGGGGCATCCCGACGCTCTACTACGGCTCCGAGATCGAGTTCCAGAAGGGTGCGCCGATCGACTGCGGCCCGAGTTGCCCGCTGGCCACCACCGGTCGGGCCTACTACGGCGGTCACCTGGCCGGCAGCGTCACCGCCGCCGACTTCGGCGTGGTCGCCAGCGCCTCCGGCGCGGTCGCCCAGACCCTGGACAAGCCACTGGTCAAGCACGTGCAGCGGCTCAACCAGATCCGCCGGGCCATCCCCGCGCTCCAGAAGGGGCAGTACTCGACCGAGGGGATCAGCGGTAACCAGATGGCGTACAAGCGCCGGTTCGCCGGGGGCGGGGTGGACAGCTTCGCACTGGTCACCGTCTCCGGCAGCGCCACGTTCACCGGCATACCCAACGGCACCTACACCGACGCGGTGACCGGAGACGTCAAGGTCGTCACGAACGGCACCCTGACCGCCTCGGTCAGCGGCAAGGGCAACCTGCGGGTGTACGTGCTCAGCCTGCCCGGAAACCCGGCGCCCGGAAAGATCGGTGAGACCGGGCCGTACCTGAGATGACCCGGGTGTTCTTGCGCGGGGCGTGACACCCCGGCCGGGGGCGGCATCCCGATGTCGGGTGCCGCCCCCGGCCGCCGTGCCGCCGGCGGTCACCAGACGGTGCGGCCGGTCACGCAGGCGCGGCGGGCGTCACTTGCCGGCGGAGTCGTCGCTGCCGCCGCGAGCGCCGGGACCACCGAAGACACCGGCCTCGACGGCCGCGGTGATCGCGTCGGCCTGCTCCTGGGTGAGCTTGCCCTCCTCGACCGCCTTGGCGAGCCGCTCCGCCATGGCCTCCTTGCGGTCCTCGGAAGAACCCTGCGGCCCACGGTCGCCGCCCCGCTCACGGTCGCCGCCACGGCGCTCACCGTCCGGCTTGCCCTGCGGCTTGTGCTCCTCGCGCAGCTTCTCCAGGGCGGCGGTCACCTTGTCGGTGGACACGCCCAACTCCTTGGCGAGGGCCTCGGCGAACGCCTCCCGCTGCGCCCCACGCTCGGGCCGCTGGTCGTCCTGCTGGCTGGCGTCGGCGCTGGCGCTGGGCGTCTTGTCGTCGGCGAGCGCCACGGTGGGAGCGGCGATCCCCACGCCGAGTACGCCCGCGGCGACCAGGCCGGCCAGCACGTGCTTCTTCGAGATGCTGCGGGACATCAGTCCTCCAACTCGTCGGTGATGCGTTGACGTCACCGACAGTGACGGGGCTGGCTGGTGATGACCCGTGGCGAACCTGTCAGCGGCCTGGCAATCGGGCCCGCCGAACCGGACAAGAGAGTCGTTGGCGCCACGAACGGGCGGTGGCCACGGTCAGCGGACGGCGGGCGCGACGCTGAGCGTGCCGGCGTCGGCGTCGAGGACGGCCCGGGTGCCCACCGGCACGCTCAGCTGACCCGGCCCGTGCCCGATCGGCAGCCCGCCCAGCACCGGCACGCCCAGCTCACCCAGACGCTCGGTGAGCACGTCGGCGACGCTCACCTCCCAGCCGTCCGCGCAGTCGGTGAACTGGCCGACGGCCACCCCGGCCAGCCCGTCCAGCGCACCGGCGCGGCGCAGCTGGGTGAGCATCCGGTCGACCTTGTACGGCGGCTCCTGCACGTCCTCCAGCAGCAGCACCGCCCCGGTCAGGTCGGGCATGTCCGGGGTGCCCAGCGAGGCCACGACCAGGCAGAGGTTGCCGCCGAGCAGCCGACCCACGGCGCGACCCGCTACGCGTACGGCGAAGGTCTCCTCGCTCTCGGCGGCGCGTACGGTGACCGGCTCGGTGGTGGTCAGCGCCGCGTGCAGCGACTCGGCGGAGGCCAACGGGGTGCGTTCGTCGCGCCAGGCCGCACCGGGACCGTGCACCCCGGCCAGCCGGGCACCCCGCCAGAGCGCCAACTGCAGGGCGGTGATGTCCGAGAAACCCGCCACCACCTTCGGATCCCGGCGTACGGCCGCCATGTCGATCGCGTCCACCACCCGCTGGGCGCCGTAACCGCCCCGAGTGCAGATCACCCCGCGCACCGCCGGGTCGGCGAAGGCGGTGTTCAGGTCGGCCGCGCGCAGCGCGTCGGTGCCGGCCAGGTAGCCGTGCCGGGCGTACACGTTCGGGGCCGGCACCGGCCGCAGGCCCCAGCCGGTGAGCAGTTCGACCCCCCGGGCCACCCGCTCCGGCCGGGTCGGCCCGGACGGGGAGACCAGCATGACGGTGTCGCCCTGGCGCAGCGCCGGCGGGCGTACGACGTCGTCGGGCGCGCTGTGGTCGGACACAGCCGCAGAGCCTAGTCCCGCGCGCGGACCCGGGCGGCCGGACCGGATAGCCTCGACGGCGTGGCAACCGCGTTGGTGATCGAGAACGACCCGACCGACGATGCGCGGCGACTGGGGGAGTGGCTGACCGAGGCAGGTCTCCAGCTGTCCGTGACCCGTCCGCACGCCGGCGACGAACTGCCCGCCGACCTCGACGGCTACGCCGCCCTGGTGGTACTCGGCGGCGATCAGCAGGCATATCCGGGAGACGACGGCTCGCCGGGCGCGCCCTGGTTCCCGGCCGTGGAGGGCCTGCTGCGCAAGGCCGTCCGGCACCGGCTGCCGACCCTCGGCATCTGCCTGGGCGCGCAGCTGCTCGCCACCGCGCACGCCGGCACGGTCGAACGCAGCCCGGCCGGGCCGGAGGTCGGCCCCGCGGTGGTCGGCCGGCGCGACGCCGCCGACACCGACCTGCTCTTCCGATACGTGCCGCTGATCCCCGACGTGCTGCAGTGGCACGCCGACGAGATCACCGAACTGCCCGCCGGTGCCACCCTGCTGGCTGCCTCCACCCGCTACCCGAACCAGGCGTTCCGCCTCGGTGACCGGGCCTGGGGCCTACAGTTCCACATCGAGTGCGACACCGCGATGATCGCCGACTGGGCGACCGACTCGGCGTTGCTGGCCGAGCTGGGCTACGACCCGGAGTTGGTGATCTCCGCCTGCAACGCGGTGATGGTCGACGTGGAGGAGGTCTGGCAGCCCTTCGCCGCCCGGTTCGCCGCACTGGCCCTCGGTGAGCTGGACGGCGACGAACCGCGCCGCAGCCTGCCCCTGCTCGGGCACTGATGGGCCGCCCGACCAGCGCCACCGGCCGGCTCGCCCGGTACGGCTTCGGCGTCGCCGACTCCGACGGCGGGGCCCGCGCCGCCGACCTGCTCGGGCCGGCCGGGCTGGACCTGTGGCGGGCGCAGACCCAGGAACCGGCCGACGACCGGGCCCAGGAGCTGCTGACCGCGCTGTCCCGGGCCGCCGACCCCGACCTGGCCCTACGCCAGCTGCACCGGCTGGTCGAGGCCGAACGCCGGGCCCGGACCGGCCCGAACGGCACGACCGCGACCCGGCGGCGCGGCGCCGCAGCGCAGCCGGTCCCGCCCACCGAGGCCGGTGGCATCGGGGCGGGTTCGGCCTTGCTCGCCGCCCTGCACGACGACCCGGGGCTGCGGCGCCGGCTGATCGCCGTGCTGGGTGCCTCGTCGGCGCTCGGTGACCACCTCGTCGCCAACCCCGACCAGTGGCCGGTGCTGCGTACCGAACCCGACGGGCTCGCCCCCGCCGCCGAGGGCCGACTCGAACCGGCCGGCGACGGCAACCCGGTCGCGGTGCTGCGCCAGGCGTACCGGCTGGCGTTGCTGCGGATCGCGGCGGCCGACCTGACCGGTGGGCGCGGCCTGGAACAGACCATGGCCGCGCTCTCCGCGCTGGCCGACGCCACCCTGCGCGCCGCGTATGACATCGCACTGGCGGAGCTGCCCGAGGGGGTACGCCGGCCGCGGCTGGCGGTGGTGGCGATGGGCAAGTGCGGCGGCGGCGAGCTGAACTACGTCTCGGACGTCGACGTGATCTTCGTGGCCGCCGAGGACGACGACCTGACCACGGCCACCACCGTGGCCACCCGCCTGATCCACGTATGCGGGCTGGTCGCCTGGCCGGTCGACGCCGCACTGCGCCCCGAGGGCAACCGGGGGCCGCTGGTGCGTACCCTCGCCAGCCACCTGGCCTACTACCGGCGGTGGGCCCGGACCTGGGAGTTCCAGGCCCTGCTCAAGGCCCGCCCGGCCGCCGGTGACCTGGCGTTGGGCCAGGAGTGGATCGACGCGCTGGGCCCGCTGCTCTGGCAGGCCGCCGAACGCCCGGAGGCGGTCGAGGACGTCCGGGCGATGCGCCGGAAGATCATCGACAACATCCCGCCGAAGGAACTGGAACGCGAGATCAAACGCGGCCCCGGCGGACTGCGCGACATCGAGTTCGCCGTGCAGCTGCTGCAACTGGTGCACGGCCGGGGTGACGAGTCACTGCGCGGACCGGGGACGATCCCCGCGCTGCGGGCGCTGGTCACCGGCGGCTACGTCGGGCGGGCCGACGGGGAGGCGCTGCTGCGCGGCTACCGCTTCCTGCGCGGCGTCGAACACCGCCTGCAACTGCAGGGCCTGCGCCGGACCCACACCGTGCCGACCGAGCCGGGCGCGTTGCGCTGGCTGGCCACCGCGCTCGGCTACACCGCGACCCCGGGACGCAGCGCCGTCGAGGAGTTCCGCGCCGAGTGGGTCACCCACGCCACCGAGGTACGCCGGCTGCACGCCAAGCTGCTCTACCGCCCGCTGCTGGAGTCGGTGGCCCGGGTACCCGCCGACGGGCTGCGGCTGACCCCGCAGGCGGCCCGCAACCGGCTGGAGATCCTCGGCTTCGCCGACCCGGCCGGGGCGCTGCGTCACCTCCAGGCCCTCACCGGCGGGGTGAGCCGCACCGCCGCGATCCAACGCACCCTGCTGCCGGTGCTGCTCAGCGAGTTCGCCGACGCCCCGGAACCCGACCGTGGCCTGCTCAGCTACCGCAAGGTCTCCGACTCCCTCGGCAGCACCCCCTGGTACCTGCGACTGCTGCGCGACTCCGGGCCGGTGGCCCGTCGGCTGGCCCGGGTGCTCTCCTCCTCCCGGTACGTCGCCGACCTGCTCACCCGCGAGCCGGAGGCGCTGCGCCTGCTCGCCGAGGAGAGCGAGCTGAGCCCGCGCCCCCGCGAGGTGCTCTGCGACGGCTTCGCCGCCGCCGCGGCCCGGCACACCGACCCGGTCGAGGCAACCCGGGCGGTACGCGCGCTGCGGCGCCGGGAACTGCTCCGCCTCGCCTGCGCCGACGTGCTCAGCCGCGCCGGTTCGCTGGCGCCCACCCGCCCGGACGCGGACCGGCCGCCCGTCGGCGAGCCGCCGTCCGCCGGCCTGACCGGTGACCGGCCGACCGCCGGCCTGACCGCTGACCGGCCGCCCGCCGGCCTGACCGACGTCACCGCCGTCGGCACCGCCCTGGCCGCGGTGACCGACGCCACCCTCGCCGCCGCGCTGCGCATCGCCCGGGCCGCCCAGCCGCCGATGCCGGGGCTGGAGTTCGCGGTGATCGGGATGGGCCGGCTCGGCGGGTACGAGTCCAACTACCTCTCCGACGCCGACGTGCTGTTCGTCTACGACCCGCCGGAGGGCGTCAGCGAGAGCGCGGCCAGCGCCGCCGCCCACGCCGTCGCCGAGGAACTGCGCCGGCTGCTCGGCATGCCCGCGCCCGACCCGGCGCTCGGGGTCGACGCCGACCTGCGCCCGGAGGGGCGGCAGGGGCCGCTGGTCCGCAGCCTCGCCGCCTACCAGCAGTACTACGCCCGCTGGTCGCGGGTGTGGGAGTCGCAGGCCCTGCTGCGGGCCCGGTGCGTGGCCGGCGACGCCGAACTGGGCACCCGGTTCGAGCAGCTGGTCGACCCGGTCCGGTACCCGGCCGACGGGCTGACCCGGGAACAGATCATCGAGATCCGCCGGATCAAGGCCCGGGTGGAGACCGAGCGGCTGCCCCGGGGCGCCGACCCGGCCACCCACACCAAGCTCGGCCGGGGCGGCCTGGCCGACGTCGAGTGGGCGGTCCAACTGCTCCAACTGCGACACGCCGGGGCGCACCCGCAGCTACGCGGTACGCGTACCCTCGACGCCCTCACCGCCGCCCGCGACCTGGGTCTGGTCGACCCGGCGGACGCCGAGGCGATGGCGACCGGATGGACCCTCGCGGCGCAGGTCCGCAACGCGCTGATGCTGGTCCGGGGCCGCGCCGGTGACCAACTGCCCCGGCACGGCGTGGAACTGGCCGGCGTGGTCCGGCTGCTCGGCCACGACGACCCCGGCGAGTTCCTCGACGAGTACCTGCGCACCGGCCGCCGCTCCCGCGCCGCCACCGAACGCGTCCTGCAGATGTGAGCAAGGGTGGCGGCTCAGCTGCCGAGGGTGTAGGTGCCGGCCCGTGGCACGGTGATCGCCGTCCAGTCGCCGTCGGCGCCCACGGTCGCGGCACCGGACACGGTCAGCCAGCGGCTGTGCCGTACCCGGACCGGCACCGTCCCGGCGGCGTCGGCGCGGAACGTGATCGAGGCGCCGTCGGCGTGCAGCAGTTCGCCCGGCGCACCGACCAGCGGCGTCGGTTCGCGCACCGCGTACAGCCGCCAGTGCCGGTCGGACCAGACCTCGGTCAGGTACGGCAGGCCGCCGTCGACCAGTTCGGCCTCCGCCCGGCCCACCCAGGACAGCGGGGCGTCGGGCAGCGCCACGTACTGCACCGCGTTGGCGTCCAGCCAGGCCCGATAGCTGGCGGCGGTGAGTGGTACGCCGGTGCCGGCCGCGCCGGGCACGGTGGTGAAGAACAGCGGGTTGCGGTCGATGTCGGCCTGCCGCAGCCAGCCCCGGGCCAGCGGCACCTCGCCGAGTCGGGCGGCCTCCCAGTAGTTGCGCGTCGGTGGCACCTCCAGCCGGCCGGTGTGCCCCCGCCGGTCCAGTTCGGCCCGCAGCGGCGCGAAGTAGCCGGGGTCGCTTGTCGGGTCGCCGATGCTGCGCAGGTCGGCGGGGACCACCGGCGGCTGCCACCAGCACACCACCGCCAGCAGCGCGGCCAACGCGAGCGCCCCGGCCCGCCGCCGGACTGGCCGCGGCATCGCGCCCACCGACGGCGGCCGGGCCGGCGGGCCGGGCTGGCCCATCAGCCGGACCGACCCGAGCCAGGTGGGGCGGTGGGCGGCGGCGGCCAGCAACGGCAGGGCGAACATGGTCGCCAGGCGGGTGGCGTTCAGGCCGACCGGGGTGTGCACCAGCGCCGCCGCGACCACCCCACCGGCGGCCAGCAACGCCCCGACCCGCACTGGCCGGTACCCGACCAGCACGGCCACCAGCAGCGCCGTCACGGTCGCCCGGATCGTGTCGGTGCGGCTGATGTTCATCCAGCCGCCGTCGCCGAACAGCAACGCGGTCACACCCAGCGGCAGGGCGGCGGTCACCGCCAGGGTCAGCCCGTCGGCCCACCGGCGGGACAGCAGCAGGGCGACTCCGGCCAGCCCGACGAAGAGGCCGGCCACCGGGCTGGTCGCCGAGGCCAGCAGCGCCCCGACTCCGGCCAGCACGAGCGGCCACCGAGCGCCGACGCGGACCGCGCGGGCCGGGGTGGTCGCTGCCGGCGACGGCGCGGGTCGCCAGGTCAGGGCGAGCAGGGCGGACAGGCCGAAGGCCACCCCGAGGCCGTACGTCACCCGGCCGGACACCAGGTTCCCGGCGATGGTGAGCACCCCGACCAGGCTGCCGAGCAGCGGCCGGGGCATCCCGGTACGCACCAGCAGCGCGGTGAACGCGCTCGCCGCCGCGACCAGGGCGAGTACGCCGGTGAGGCGGACGCCGAGCAGCGCCATCACCGGCTGGGCGAGCAGGCTGTAGCCGAACTGCTGGACCCCGCCGTACCAGCGCAGGTCCACCGGCGTCGGCCCGTGCGCGGCGAAGAAGTCGGCCCGGGCCACCTGCGCCGCGAGGTCCGAACCCATCGCCGGCAGGATGAGGTACGCCACACCGAGCGCACCGGCGGACGCGGCGGCCAGCGCCACCATCCGACTGCCTCGCATGCCCACCTCCGTACCGCGCTCACGGTACTGGCAGCATGTCCGTCGTGCCCCATCACCTCGTGCGCTGGACTGGACTGGCCGGATCGATCTTGCTCGCCGTGGCGGCATTCCTCGGTGGTGCGCTGCCCGACGGAGACCTGCGGCCCACCCCGCTGAAGATCTGGCAGGGGCAGTACGGGCCGCTGATCATCGGGTGCTGGCTGTTCGGCACCATCGCCATGGCGGTGGCCTGGTGGGTGCTGCGCGACCGGGTGCCGTCGGTGCGCTGGGCACTGGTCACCGCCGGGCTGTGGCTGCTGCCGTTCCTGGTCACGCCGCCGTTGGGCAGCCGCGACGCGTACGCGTACGCCTGCCAGGGTGCCAGCTACTCCAACGGCATCAACCCGTACGAGTACGGCGTCTCCACGCTGCCCTGCCCGTGGCTGGACACCATGTCGTACATCTGGCGGGACACCCCGGCCCCGTACGGTCCGCTCTTCGTGGTGATCTCCGGTGCGGTGGTGGCCGCGACCGGCTCGCTGATCGGCAGCATCGCGCTGTTCCGGGTGCTCGCGGTGGCCAGCGTGGTGCTCACCGCGGCCTGCCTGCCGGTGCTGGCCCGCCGCTGCGGCGTACCGGTCGAGCGGGCGCTCTGGCTCGCCCTGGCCAGCCCGCTGGTGGGCGTACACCTGATCTCCGGGGTGCACAACGACGCGATGATGGTCGGCCTCCTGGTGGCCGGGTTGGCCATCGTGGTCGCCTGGCCGGGCCGTACCTGGCCGTTGCTGGCCGGCGGGGTGGTGCTCGGCCTGGCCGCCGGGGTCAAGGTCACCGCGCTGGTGGTCGTGCCGTTCGCGGCCCTCGCCGCGATCGCCGGCGGGTTCTCCCTGCGCGGGCTGCTACGCGACGGTACGCCGGTGGTCGGCGGCGCCGTCGGCACCCTGATCGGGGTGACCCTCGCCGCCGGGCTGGACCTCGGCTGGATCACCGGACTGTCGCACGGCAACGAGGTGATCGCCTGGACCTCGCCGCCGACCGCCGTCGGGCAGACCGTCGGCTACCTGGTGCTGCCGTTCGGCCTGCACGTCGACGCGCTGCCGGTGACCCGGGCGATCGGCATGGTGGTGCTGGCGGCCCTGCTGGTCTGGCTCTGGTTCCGGGCCCGGCACCGGGAACCGCTGTGGCACGCCGCGCTGGCGCTGACCGCCACCGTGGCGCTGGCCCCGCTGTTCCACCCCTGGTACTGGTTCTGGCCGCTGGCCCTGCTCGCCGCCACCGCCCACCGCACCTGGTGGTTCAGCGCGGTGACCGTGTACTCCGCGTTCCACGTGCTGGCCGACGGCACCGGGCTGCCGCGGTACACCAAGACGGTCGGCGCGCCGCTGATGACGCTGTTCGTGATCTGGGTGGCGGTCCGGTTGGTACGGTCGGCTCGGGCGGCCCGCCGCCCGGTTCCCGCCGACTGAGGAGAGTACGCCGGTGACCGATCCCGGCACCCGTGCGCGGGCGGTCCGCTACGGCGGGCTGGCCGGGGCGGTGCTGCTGCTGGTCGCCGGCTACCTCGGCGGGGCACTGCCCGGTGCCACCACGATCCGGGTGTGGCACTCCGGCGCCGGCCCGCTGACCGTGCTGCTGTGGCTGCTCGGCACCGCCGCGATGGTCGGCGCCTGGTGGGCGCTGCGCGACGGCGCCCCGTCGACCCGGTGGGCGTACGTCACCGCCGGCCTGTGGACGCTGCCGCTGCTGTTCAGCGCCCCGCTGGGCAGCCGGGACGTCTACTCGTACGCCTGCCAGGGCTGGGTGTACGCCGACGGCGGTGACCCGTACGCCACCGGGGTGGCCGAGGCGGCCTGCCCCTGGCTGGACGCGGTCGCGCCGGTCTGGCGGGACACCCCGGCGCCGTACGGCCCGTTCTTCGTGCTGCTGGCCGCCCTGGCCGTGCTGCTCGGCGGCGGCCTGGTCGGCACGGTGGCGCTGCTGCGCGTACTGGCGGTCGCCGGGCTGCTGGCGGCGGCGCTCTGCCTGCCGGGCCTGGCCCGGGCGGCCGGCGTGCCGCCGCGCCGGGCGGCCTGGCTGCTGCTGGCCTGCCCGCTGGTCGGGGTGCACCTGGTGGCCGGCGCGCACAACGACGCGGTGATGCTCGGCCTGCTCCTACCCGGCCTGCTGCTCCTGGCCCGCCGCCCGACCCGGCCGGAGCCGCAGCAGCCGGATCGGCCCGGGCCGGGCTGGCCGGGATCTGGGCCGGGCTGGCCGGGATCTGGGCCGGGCTGGCCGGGATCTGGGCCGGGCTGGCCGGGATCTGGGCCGGGCTGGCCGGGATTCGGGCCGGGCTGGTCGGGATTCGGGCCGGGCTGGTCGGGATTCGGGCCGGGCTGGCCGGGATTCGGGCCGGGCTGGCCGGGATTCGGGCCGGGCTGGCGGGGATCTGGGCCGGCGGTCGGCCGACTGCTGGCCGCCGGAGTGCTGCTCGGTCTGGCGGTGTCGGTGAAGGCCACCGCCGTGGTGGTGCTGCCGTTCGCGGCGCTGCTGGCGGTACGGGGCCGGTACACGGTCGCGGCGCTGCTGCGCGACGGCGGTGTCCTCGCCGCCGGTGCGGTCGGTGGGCTGGCGGTGACCTCGCTGCTCTCCGGTCTCGGGCTGGGCTGGATCGCCGGGCTGGGCAGCAGTGGCGACACCGTGCAGTGGACCTCGCCACCGACCGCCGTCGGCATGGTCGTCGACTACGCCGGTGGACTGCTCGGCCATCACCCCCACGCGGTGCCGGTAACCCGCCTCACCGGCCTGGCGCTACTGACGCTCGTCCTGGTGCTCCTCTGGTGGCTGACCTGGTCCACCCTGCGCACCCCCACCCCCACCCCCACCCCCACCCCAACTCCGTTGATCATGAAGTTGTCGCCCGCGGCAAGCGCTTTCCGCCGCAACAACCTCATGATCAACCCAGCCGGGTTGGTGCTGGTGGGGGCGGGGGTGGGGCTGGCGGCGACGGTGGTGCTGGCGCCGGTGTTCCATCCCTGGTACGCCACCTGGCCGCTCGCGGTGCTGGCGGTGGCGGCGAGGCGGACGGGCTGGTTCGTGCTGCCCTGCGCCCTGGTGTCCTTCCTCGCCCTGCCGGACGGCACCAACCTGGCCCGGTTGACGAAGGCACCCGGCGCGGTGGCGATGACCCTGCTGATCGTCGTCGTGGCGGTCCGGGGTCTGTCCCGGCTGCGCCGGGCCCGCGACCTGCGCTGAGCCTCACCGGCGCTGGCGTCCCCCGGACCGCAAGCGCTTGATCGACTCGTCCACCCCGACCTCCACGACCCGTGGTGGGTACATCTGTTGTCGCTCCAGCGACAACAGATGTACCCACCGGCGCCCGACACCCCGGCGCGCAAGCCGAGCCGGGTGACCCGACGGTGGTCCGGGGGGCGAACACCGACAGGTGGGTCAGCGGTGGGCGCCGCAGGTCGGACAGGGTTCGGCGGACGCGGGCACGACCTGCCCACGGCGCAGCGCCACGGCCGTCGGCAGGAGGGCGGACCCGAGCAGGCCGACGACGACGGCGGTGGCGACCATGGTCGGATAGGTCGGGCGGGTGGCGGCGCCCGTCGCCGGTCTCCTCCCGGTCGGCTGGGCCAACAACCGGCCGGGCCGGCTCCGCGAGTGCGGAGCCGGCCCGGGTGACGCTGATCTGGATCAGCAGTCGAAGTACATGGCGAACTCGTGCGGGGTCGGGCGCAGGCGCACCGGGTCCACCTCGTTGGCCCGCTTCCAGTCGACCCAGGTCGAGATCAGGTCCGGCGTGAAGACGCCGCCGTCGAGCAGGTAGTCGTGGTCGGCCTCGAGCGAGTCGAGCACCGCCGGCAGCGAGCCCGGCACCTGCTTGACGTCGCCCCACTCCTCCGGCGGGAGGTCGTAGAGGTCCTTGTCGATCGGCGCCGGCGGCTCGATCTTGCTCTTGATGCCGTCCAGGCCGGCCATCAGCATCGCCGAGAAGGCGAGGTAGACGTTGGCCGACGGGTCCGGCACCCGGAACTCGACGCGCTTGGCCTTGGCGTTGCTGCCGGTCACCGGGATGCGGGTGCAGGCGGAGCGGTTGCGCTGCGAGTAGACCAGGTTGACCGGGGCCTCGTAGCCGGGCACCAGGCGACGGTACGAGTTGACCGTCGGGTTGGTGAAGGCCAGCAGCGACGGCGCGTGGTGCAGCAGACCGCCGATGTACCAGCGGGCGGTGTCGGACAGGCCGGCGTAGCCGGTCTCGTCGTAGAACAGCGGCTCACCGTTGAGCCAGAGGCTCTGGTGGGTGTGCATGCCGGAGCCGTTGTCGCCGAAGAGCGGCTTCGGCATGAAGGTCGCGGTCTTGCCGGCGGACCAGGCGGTGTTCTTGACGATGTACTTGAACAGCTGGAGCTGGTCACCGGCGTGCAGCAGGGTGGAGAACTTGTAGTTGATCTCCGCCTGGCCGGCGGTGCCGACCTCGTGGTGCGAGCGCTCGACGGTGAAGCCGGTGTCGATCAGCTTGCGGACGATCTGGTCGCGCAGGTCGGCGTAGTGGTCGACCGGCGGCACCGGGAAGTAGCCACCCTTGTACGCGGTCTTGTAGCCGCGGTTGCCGCCCTCTTCCTCGCGGCCGGTGTTCCAGGCGCCCTCGATCGAGTCGATGTAGTAGAAGGCCTGGTGGGCGGAGGTCTCGTGGCGGATCGAGTCGAAGATGTAGAACTCCGCCTCGGGGCCGAAGTACGCGGTGTCCGCGATGCCGCTGGCGGCGAGGTACGCCTCGGCCTTCTTCGCCACGTTACGCGGGTCGCGGGAGTACGCCTCGCGGGTGAACGGGTCGTGGATGAAGAAGTTCAGCGCGAGGGTCTTCTGCGCGCGGAAGGGGTCGATGAAGGCGGTCGCGACGTCCGGGAGCAGGAGCATGTCCGACTCGTGGATCGCCTGGAAGCCGCGGATCGACGACCCGTCGAAAGCGAGACCGTCGGTGAAGAAGTCCTCGTCGACGGACTCCACCGGCAGGTTGAAGTGCTGCATGACGCCGGGCAGATCACAGAAACGAACGTCGACGAACTTCACGTCCTCGTTCTTGAGGTAACGCAGGAGTTCCTCGGGATTGGCGAACACTCGTCCTCCTGGCACGTCCACGGATGGCTAGGCTCCTGGCGACGCTATGGCCGCACGGTTGCCCGGCCATGTCTCCAGTGTTTCTGCCGTGTTACGTCCCTCGCGGTGCGTCACGCCGGGATCGGTGCGGACGCTGCCGCCGGAGGGACTGGTCCGACTGTGCCAGTGTAGTGAAGATTCCTGTTGTTGGTCCGATTCGGCACCGCGCGCCGCCCAGCCCTGGGCCAGCCCCCGGGCCAGCCCGGCCCCAGCCCGGCCCCAGTCCCCGGGCCAGCCCGGCCCCAGTCCCCGGGCCAGCCCGGCCCCAGTCCCCGGGCCAGCCCGGCCCCAGTCCCCGGGCCAGCCCGGCCCCAGTCCCCGGGCCAGCCCAGGACCGGTACGGCAGCTCTGAGTAGTCTTGCCCGCTGTGACCACCCAGCCGCACCACCCGACACCACCCGCCACGGATGCCGGCTTCACTCCGGCCGACCTGGGGCGCCGCTTCGGAGCGCTGGTCGTCGACTGGGTGCTCTGTCTGCTCGCGGCCGGCCTCTTCGCCGACCCGGCCCGCGACGCCTGGGCGCCGGTTGTCGTGCTGATCGTCGAGTACGCAGTCTTCCTCGGTCTGTTCGCGCAGACCCCCGGCATGTACCTCACCCGGATCCGCTGCGTCGACTGGACCGACGGTGGCCGGATCGGCCTGCCCCGGGCCCTGCTGCGCGGCGTGCTGCTGGCCCTGTTCGTGCCCGCCCTGCTGATGGACCAGCACCGGCGTGGCCTGCACGACCGCCTGGCCGGCTCCGTGGTCACCCCGGCCACCCGCTGACCACCCCACCCCACCCCGCCCCTGCCGCCCCTTCCCCGCCCTCTTCCCCCGCATCCCCGCCCGACTCCGCCCGCGATCATGCACTCTCCGACCCGACAAAGGCCGTAGATCCGCCATAACGGCGACCAGAAGTGCATGATCGCCGAGGGCGTGCGAGGGCGTGCGAGGGCGTGCGAGGGCGTGCGAGGGCGTGCGAGGGCGTGCGAGGGCGTGCCGTGCGGGGTGGGTCAGCGGCCGCGCGACTGGCGGAACGCCCCGCGCGGCGGACGCAGGTTCTTCGGCACGGCGCCCTTGGGCATCTGCGGCCGGGCGGTGAGCGCCTTGAGGCGCTTGTCCAGGGAGTTGACGTCCTTGCCGCTGAGGTTGCGGGGCAGCCGCATCAGCGTCATCCGCAGCTTGCGGATCGGCAGTTCGCCCTCCTCCTGCCCGATCACGTAGTCGTAGAGCGGCGCGTTGCCGATCACCTTGGCGAGTCGGCGCTTCTCCTGGCCGAGCAGGCCGCGCACCCGCTGCGGGTTGCCCTCGGCGAGCAGGATCACGCCGGGCCGGCCGATGACCAGGTGCACCATGTCCATCTGGGTGGTGGAGCTGACCGCGGGCGAGACCCGCCAGTCACCGCGCATGTTCTCCATGATCTGCGCGGCGGCACCCGGTTGCCCCTCGGCGGCGTTCATCATCGCCCGGTTCGACCGCAGGTTGAGCACGATCAGCAGGCAGAGCAGGGCGAACAGGATGCCCAGCGGGAGCCAGATCCAACTCCAGAGCAGGACCGCGACCACGGTGAGGGCGAGCGGGATCAGCACCGCGGCGGCGGCCAGCGGCGCGAACCACTTGTCCTGCCGGGCGGTGAACCGGAACACCAACCCGATCTGCTTCAGCCGCTGGCCGAACGACACCTTCTCCTGGGGCTTTGCCATGCCGTCGAGTCTAGTGGTCGCCCGCCGCGCCGTTGATCCGCGGCCGGTCCCCGGTCGGAGGTGACCGACCGAGGGCGGGGCCGCCGCCGTGGCGTACCGGCGTGACCTGCCCGTCGTGGCCCGCTGACGCCGTACCGGCCGGCGCCGCCGGCCACCGAACCGGCTTCGGCCCGGGTCAACGGTGGGGCAGGTAGACCCGCCAGCCGTCGACGGTGAGCAGGTCGAAGGGCTGCTGGTCGAGGCGGGCCGCCAGGGCTGAGCCCTCGGGCGCGACCCAGGCGGGCGCCGTCGACGCCCGTACCGCCGCCCGGTACGGGCGGTAGCGGTCGTGGCCCGGGTTCAGGTCGTCGTCGACGACCGCGCAGACCACCTCCTCCGCGCTGGCGAAGGTGAGCCGGTTGCAGGTCCAGTAGGTGCCGTAGACGTGCCGTACCCCCTGCTCGCGCAGCGCGGCGACCAGCGCGGTGTGGCGTAGCTCCGCGGCGTGCACCGCGTCCACCCGGCCGATCGCGCCGGCCGTGGCGGCGGTCGCGGTGCCCAGCGTCGCCACCAGCACCGCCACCGCCGCGCCCCGCCCGACGGCAGCCCACCCCCGGCCCGGCCGACGCTGCCCGGTGCCGGTCGCCGGGCGCCGCCGGGCCGCTCTCCACAGCGGCCACAGCAGCACCGGTACGGAGATCAACAGGCAGGAGAGGTAGCGGGCGCTCTCCACCGGCGTCAGCCCGGCGGCGCTGCTGACCGCGTACGCCGCCACGGTCGCCACGGCCGCACCGACCAGGGCCAGCGTCACCGCCGCACCCACCCGTGGCGCCACCGCGCCCGGGGTGTCCACAGGATCGGCCGGTCCGGCGGCGGCCGCCCCCGCGTCGACGACCCGGTGACCGCGCAGCGTGCGCCAGGCGAGCAGTGCGGCGGCCAACAGCAGCACCGGCAGCGCCGCCGACCACCACAGCTGCCAGCCGGCGCACCGACCCGGGTCGCAGAAACCCATGCCGAGCGCCGGGCCGAGCACCAACCCGCCGTACAGCCGGTCGGCCCAGCCGGCGGGCTGGGCCGCGCCGCTGGCGGTGAGCACCGCCGCCAGCGGATTACGACCGGCGACCAGGCTGTCCACCAGCAGCGGCGCCGCACCGAGCAGGGCGCCGAGCGAGAGCAGCGCCCCGGCCCGACCTCGCAGCTCCCGCCAGCGGTACGCGGCCAACACCAGCCCGGTGGCGCCCACGTACGGCAGCACCAGCGGATCGACCCAGAGCATCAGCCCGCCCAGCAGACCCCAGGCCGCCCAGCGGGGCAGCCGTCGACCGGGCCGCCCGACCGCCAGGTCGTACGCCAGCAGCGCCAACGCCACCCCGGCCACGTTCATCTCCGGATAGCCGCCCCCGGCGATCAACTGGTTCTTGACGATCCGGTCCGAACCGAGCGCGAGCAGCGTCACCACCAGCAGGGCGAACCAGTGGTCCCCGGTCAGCCGCACCGTCAACCGCCAGCTCAGCAGCAGGAACAGCGCGTACATCGCCAGGGTGGGCAGGCGCAGGCCGAACGTGCTCGGCCCGGCCACCGCGAACACCGGGGCGGCCAGCCACGCATCCAGGGTGCCCATGTACGACTGGCCGTAGAACCAGACCGGGAACTCCTGACCCCGCGCGATGTGCAGCGCGGCCAGCCCCATGGTGGCCTCGTCGCTGTTGGTCGGCGGTGCGTCGTGACGCAGCAACGCCAGGCGGTAGCCGACCCCGGCGAGCACCGCCAGCAGGGTGAGCAGGCCGGGCAGCCGGGGGTCGGCCGGCAACCGCAGCGAACCGGGCAGCGTACGCAGGGCCGCCGGCAGCGCGCGCAGCGCGATGGGGTGCTCTCGGCGTACCTCGGCGGTCACCTGCTGATCATGGCATCTGGCCGGCGGGTCCGGACGGCGACCGCACCGGCGTGGCGGCCGTTGCCGTCGCTCAGCCGACGGCGACGCCCTCACGGGCGGCGAGGGCCTGCTGGTAGAGCCGGCCGGCGCGGTACGACGAGCGGACCAGCGGCCCGCTCATCACCCCGGCGAAGCCGATCTCCTCGGCTTCGGCGCTCAGCTCGACGAACTCCTCCGGCTTCACCCAACGCTCGACCGGGTGGTGCCGGGGGGTGGGGCGCAGGTACTGCGTGATGGTGATCAGTTCGCAGCCGGCGTCGTGCAGGTCTCGCAGCGCCTGGGAGATCTCGGCCCGCTCCTCGCCCAGCCCCAGGATCAGGTTGCTCTTGGTGACCAGGCCGGCGGCGCGGGCCTGCCGGATCACGTCCAGGGAGCGCTCGTAGCGGAACGCCGGCCGGATCCGCTTGAAGATCCGCGGCACCGTCTCGACGTTGTGCGCGAGCACCTCGGGGCGGGCGCCGAACACCTCGGCGAGCTGCTCGGGCACCGCGTTGAAGTCGGGGATCAGCAGCTCGACGCCGCAGCCCGGCTGCAGGGCGTGGATCTGCCGGACCGTCTCGGCGTACAGCCAGGCGCCGCCGTCGGGCAGGTCGTCGCGGGCCACGCCGGTGATGGTGGCGTACCGCAGGCCCATCGAGACCACCGACTCGGCCACCCGGCGCGGCTCGTCGGCGTCGAACTCGGCCGGCTTGCCCGTGTCGATCTGGCAGAAGTCGCAGCGGCGGGTGCACTGGTCACCGCCGATGAGGAAGGTCGCCTCGCGGTCCTCCCAGCACTCGTAGATGTTGGGACAACCGGCCTCCTGGCACACCGTGTGCAGCCCCTCGCGCGAGACCAACCCGCGCAACTGGGTGTACTCCGGACCCATCTTGGCCTTGACCTTGATCCACGGCGGTTTGCGTTCGATCGGCGTCTCGGCGTTGCGGGCCTCGATCCGCAGCAGCCGTCGCCCTTCGGGGGCGGGCGTCGCGGTACTCGCGGCCTGGCCGGTCGTCGGTGCGGAGTGCTCGATCGTCACAAAACGAGCCTACGCCGGATGGTGGCCGTCGATGAACAGCAGGCGACGGCCGTCACCTCGCAGGACCTGTGACGCCGGACACCCGAGGCGGCAGAAACGGGTCACATGGCGGCGGCTGATGGTGCTAGCGTGCCGGTCACGTTGCGATGACGGAGCCGAGTAGCGCCCCGCCCCGCCAGTTGAAGAGAGCCGCCGGTTGCTGCGAGGCGGTCTGGCACCGGGGTCGCGAAGACCCTCCCGAGCTGCGGGAAGAACAGCCCGCGGGGCAAGGAAGGGCCCTTCTTGACGCCTGCGATGGCGCAAGGGCCCCTGCTTGAGCGCCGCGTGCCCAGTAGAGCCCGCCCGGCTGGCCCCGGCAAAAGGCGACGAACGAGGCTTCCGCCCAGGCGGAAGCGAAGGTGTGGTGGCACCGCGAGGCTCCCGCTCGCCCACACCTCCCGGGGATCGCGTTGCGACCGATCGAGGAGGTAGCCGTGCAACGCATCCTGTCCGACCAGCTCACCCGGCACACCGGCGGTACCGTCCGGATCGCCGGCTGGGTGCACCGCCGCCGACTGCTCAAGTCGGTGGCCTTCCTGATCGTCCGCGACGCCGCCGGACTGGCCCAGGTCGTGGTCACCGACCCGGCGGTACGCGCCCAGGTCGAGGCACTGCCCGAGGAGACCGTCGTCGAGGTGGTGGCCACGGTGGCCGCGAACCCCGCCGCGCCCGCCGGTGTCGAGCTGACCGACCCGACGGTACGTCCGCTCGGGCCACCCGCCGTGGCGCCCCCGTTCGACCTCTACCGGCCCACCCTCACCGCCAGCCTCCCCACCCAGCTCGACCACGCGCCGGTCGCGCTGCGCCACCCGCGCCGCTCGGCCGCCCTGCGCATCTCGGCGGCGGCGGTGGCCGGCTTCCGGGCCACCCTGGACGCCCGCCGCTTCGTGGAGATCCACACGCCGAAGGTGGTCGGCTCGTCCACCGAGAGCGGAGCGGACGTCTTCGCCCTGGACTGGTTCGGCCGGCCCGCGTACCTGGCCCAGTCGCCGCAGTTCTACAAGCAGCTCATGGTCGGGGTCTTCGAGCGGGTGTACGAGGTGGGGCCGGTGTTCCGCGCCGAACCGCACGACACCGTACGGCACCTCGCCCAGTACACCTCGCTCGACGCCGAACTGGGCTTCGTCGCCGACCACCGGGACGTGATGGCGGTACTGCGGGACACCCTCGCCGGCATGCTGGACACCGTCGGCGACCGGGCCGGTGCCGCGCTGGCCACGCTCGGCGTGAGCCCGCCGGAGGTGCCGGCCCAGATCCCGGCCGTGCACTTCACCGAGGCGCTGCGGATCGCGGGCGCACCCGCCGACGAGCCCGACCTGGCCCCCGCACACGAACGCGCGGTGGGCGACTGGGCACGGCGTGAACACGGGTCGGACTTCGTCTTCGTCACCGGGTACCCGATGGCGAAGCGGCCCTTCTACACCCATCCCGACCCGGCCCGGCCGGCCCACTCCAACGGCTTCGACCTGCTCTTGCGGGGCCTGGAACTGGTCACCGGCGGGCAACGCCTGCACCGGTACGCCGACTACCTGGCCGCCCTGGCGGCCCGGGGCGAGCCGGTCGAGCCGTACGCCGGCTACGTCGACGCGTTCCGGCACGGCATGCCCCCGCACGGCGGCTTCGCCATCGGCCTGGAACGCCTCGTCGCCCGGCTGACCGGCGCCCCCAACATCCGCGAGGTCACCGCCTTCCCCCGCGACCTCCACCGGCTGACCCCCTGACCCGCCCCACCCCCGCACACCCGGCCCCTACCCGCCCACCCGGCTCCCGCCCGCCCGGCTCCCGCCCGCCCGGTCCCTACCCGCCCACCCGGCTCCCGCCCTCGCCGTGTTGATCAAGAGGTTTGCGTCCAATCTCGGCGCGGCGACCAGAACCTTTTGATCAACCGGGCGGAGTGCCTTGGGGGCGCCGGGCGGGGCGGGGCGGGAGCGCGGGCAGGGCGGGGGCAGGGGGAGGGGGTCAGGTGAGGTCGCGCAGTTTGGCTCGTACCGCGCGGCGGGCCAGGGGCCCGAGGTCGTCCACCACCTCGACCAGGACGGCGAGTCGTTCCAGCGCGTCGAAGGCCGCACGGGCGGCGGCCGGGTCGACACCGTCGTAGAGCTCCAGGCCGATGAAGGCGGCGGATACGGCCCGGGCCAGCCCGGCCGGGTCGGCGACCGGGGCGACCGGCGAGCCGTCCAACAGCCGGTGCAGCACGGCCTCGATCTCGACCGTCCAGAGTCGCAGCGCCACCGCGGTGGCCTCGGCGAGCCGGGCGTCGGTCTGCGCGCCGGCCAGCAACTGGGCCAGGACCGCCAGGTTCCCCTCGGCCTGTTCCCGCTCGTGCAGGCCGCGCCCGAGGTCGAGCAGTTCCCGCAGGGAGCCGACCGCGGCGAAGCGGGGCCGGTAGGCCGCCACGCGGGCGGCGGTCGCACTTCGGCAGGCTTCGGCCAGCAGGTCGTCCACGCTGCCGAAGTGGTAGAAGACCAGGGCCTGGTTCACTCCGGCGGCGGTGGCGATGGTACGCGCCGACACGCCCGCGATGCCGTGCTCACGGATGGCGGCGAGGGCGCCGTCGATCAGCTTCTCCCGGGTGGCCATCGGATCCTCTCGTCTACTCCCGGGGATTCTCGCGTAGTGGGCGTACCGCGGCGGGCACCGGCGCCCGGTTCGGTCCGACATAGTGGACGGTGAAGCTGCCCGAGTAGCCGAACAACGGGCCGAAGCGGCGGCTGGTCACCGCGACCTGGATGCGGAACCGGCCGGCGGCCTGGTCGTACCACTCCCGTACCCGGGCCTCACCGGTGAGCAGGGCGGGGCAGGCCAGGCCGTTCGGGAAACGCTGCAGGCCGCTGCGGATGGTCAGCGCTCCGGTGGCGTCGACGGTCGGGTACAGGTCGACCGCGAGATGCTGGTGGGTACCGAGGTAGTCGACCAGTACGCCCCGGCGGGCGCTCCACACCATCGTGGCGTCGAAGCGGCGCCGCCGCTGGGCGGTCAGGTGGAAGGTGCGTACGAAGGTCAGCGTCGGTCGGCCGTACGAGTCGGTGTAGGCGTAGTTCTCGATGGTGAAGGGGATCCGGCGGCCGGTCTCCGGGAACAGGATGTGCCGTCGGGCGCCGAGGCGCAGGAACGGGACGGTGAAGGCGGCACCCCGCCAGACCCGATCCATCACCCCGACACCCACGCAGCCGAGGTCGGACCGGCCGTCCACCGCGAAGCGGCGGCGCAACCGCGGGTGCAGGCGGTCGAAGTCGGTACCGAGGGCGTGCTGGAAGACGGAGGTCACCGGCGTTCCACGAGATGCGGTGCCCACGCGGCCAGGCGGTCCGGTGGGCGGCGACGGCAGCGGCGAGCCGCCGGGGTGTCCGGATGAGGGGGCAGCACCCCGGCGACCAGGGCGGTGACGGCGAACGCGGCGGCGCCCGCCACCGGGCCCGCCGCGCCGGCCGCCACGGTCGCCGTGCCCACCCCGACCACCCGGAGGACGAGTTCTCCGAACGCGTTGGCCCGGGCGCGTTCCGGTGGCACGCCCCGGGTCAGCCAGAGTCGCAGCCGGTCGAACGACCACGCGGTGGCCCAGCCGAACAGCGGCCGGAACGCCAGGTCGGCGAGTCGGCCGAGTCGACCCCACCGTGGGGTGTACGAGTATCCGGTCAGGAACCGGACACCGTGCGGCCCCGGCAGGTAACGCCAGTAGCCCGATCCGGCGGCGATCAGTGAACGCCGGTCGTCCGAGCCGAAGCGCAGCGCGGAGGTGCGCGTGCCGTCCCAGCGGTCGCGCTGCCCGGCGTGCACTCCCCAGCCGCGCACGGTGAGTCCGGGGAAGACCGTCGTGGCGTACCGGAACCGGGCGGGCTCGCCGCCCGGCATCGGATCGATCCGATCGAACCGGACGTCCCACCGGCGGTGTTCCCCGGGCACCTGGGTCGCCCACCAGACCTGCTCCACCGGTGCGTCGATGAGTGTCTCGACATAGATCGGCCGCATGTCCACCCCCGTTTTGAGCGACTGCTTAAACGTAGCGGGTTTTGAGCGACTGCTCAAGACTGGGCGCGAGTGTTCGCACCATCGGATGTTCTGGCCGGCATCGGTGCCGCCACCCGACCTCGCGGGACGGCGGTGGCGCCCGACCTCGGGACGGCGGCGTTCGTCCCTGGGACGGTGGTGGCGCCCGACCTCGGGTCGGCGGCGTTCGTCCCTGGGACGGTGGTGGCGCCCGACCTCGGGTCGGCGGCGTTCGTCCCTGGGACGGTGGTGGCGCCCGACCTCGGGTCGGCGGCGTTCGTCCCTGGGACGGTGGTGGCGTTCGACCTTGGGACGGCGGTGGTGCTCGATCCGGGATCGAGTGGCCTTCTGCGGCGCGGACACCACTCGATCCTGGATCGAGCGCGATCATCGCTGGGGCCGGGCGGGCGTGCCCGACGCAGGCGCAGGCGACCAGGCGGCGGCCGCGCGGCCAGGCGCTCAGGCGGTGGCCGGGTGTCAGGCGGGGAAGGGTGGCCGGGTGTCAGGCGGCGACGATGGCGCCCAGGTGGCGTTCGACCTCGGGACGGTGGTGGCACTCGATCCGGGATCGAGTGGCTTCCTGCGCCGCGGACACCACTCGATCCTGGATCGAGCGCGATCATCGCTGGCGGCCGGGCACCCCGCCCGCGGCCGTGCCCGACGCTCCAGGCGACCAGGCGACCAGGCGACCAGGCGACCAGGCGACCAGGCGACCAGGCGACCAGGCGACCAGGCGACCAGGCGACCAGGCGACCAGGCGACCAGGCGACCAGGCGGTGGCCGGGCGGCGACCAGGCGCTCAGGCGGTGGCCGGGTGTCAGGCGGGGAAGGGTGGCCGGGTGTCAGGCGGCGACGATGGCGCCCAGGTGGCGTTCTACCACCGGGAGTACGTCGGCGACGGTGACCGGGCGGCCCAGTTCGGCGGTGAGCGAGGTGACTCCGGCGTCCCGGATGCCGCAGGGCACGATCCGGTCGAAGTACGTCAGGTCGCAGTCGCAGTTGATCGAGAAGCCGTGCAGGGTGACGCCCCGGGCGACCCGGATGCCGATGGCGGCCACCTTGCGGGCTGGCCCCCGCTCGTCGGCCGGTACCCAGACCCCGCTGCGGCCCTCGATCCGTCCGGCGGTCAGGCCGAACTCGGCGCACACGTCGATCAGCATCTGCTCGACCCGGCGCACGTACGCGACCACGTCGACCGGGTCGGGCAGGCGCAGGATCGGGTAGCCGACCAGCTGCCCCGGGCCGTGCCAGGTGATCTTGCCGCCGCGGTCCACGTCGACCACCGGGGTGCCGTCGACCGGGCGGTCCCATGGCTCGGTGCGCTTACCCGCGGTGTAGACACTCGGATGCTCCAGCAGCAGCACGGTGTCCCCGGACTCGCCGACGACCACCGCCTCGTGCAGGCGACGCTGCTCGTCCCAGGCGGCGGTGTAGTCGAGGACGCCGGCACAGACGGCCGTCAGGCCGGAGGTCGTCGTGGTCACCCGTCCAGCCTAGACCCGTACCCGCTGGTCACCAGTGGTGAGCCGGCTCACGGCGGAGTAGCTCGTCCCGCGACGGTTCACCCCGCGACGGCTCGTCCCGCGACGGCTCGTCCCGCGACGGTTCACCCCGCGACGGCTCGTCCCGGGCCGGCTCACTGCGGGCCGACCCGCCACAGCCAGACGTCCTCGACCCGCTCCGGCTCGCCGAACAGCAGGGTCAGCGTACGGCGCAGCGCCTCCTCGTCGACCGCCCACTTGGCGCCGTGCACCTCGTCGGCGAGCACCACCGTCTCGATCCGCCAGTGCTCCAGGTCGGCCCGGACCTCCTCGCGGGTGCCCTCGGTGACGATCGGCGGCAGGCCGGTGCGGGCGGCCTGGTCCAGCAGCGCGCCGAACGGGCGCGGCACCGGCCCGATCCGGCCCCGGCCGTCGGGGCCGCCGGGGCCGAGGAAGAAGCCCGACGGGATGGCGAACTCGCCCTGCCGGTTGGCCAGCGCGTACGCCTGCCAACGCTGACCGTCGGGGTAGACGTCCAGGGCCAGCGGGGCGGGGGTGAGCACCCCGCCGGGGGAGACGTAGTCCCGCCAGGCACCGGAGGTGATGAAGCGGGGGATGGGTTCGCGCTGCACGGTCAGCAGCGGCGTCGGGAACAGCGGCACCAGCGCGACGGCGAAGCCGACGGTCCAGGCCACCGCCGCCGCGCGGCGCACCGGCCGGCGGCGGAGCTGGTCCACCGCGTACGCCAGCAGCAGGCCGATCACCGGCGTCACCACCAGCGCGAGCCGGGCCGGCAGCGCGGCGTTCACCACCGGCAGGTGCCCGAGCAGGTCGAACGGCATCGGCAGGTCGGTGCGCCGGCCGTCGAACTTGGCCACCGGCCCGAAGGAGAGCACGGTGAAGACCACCGCCACGACGCCGAGCGCCCACAGGGTGGCCCGGCGTCGGGGGTCGGCGCGCCGCCACAGCAGGACGAAGCAGCCGACGGCGAGGATCAGCAGCGGCAGCCCGAAGAACGAGTTCTCCTCGGTCGGGTTCGGGGCCAGCGAGGTGCGCAACCCGGCCTCGCCGGCCAGCGAACGGCGCGGGTAGGCCGCGTACGCCGCGATGTCCTCGGAGTGGATCACCGAGTCGAACCCGGTGCCGTGGAAGCGTTGCGGTCCGGCGAAGTGCAACCAGAGCGGGTACGCCAGGATCGCCCCGGCGACCACCGCGGTCACCGCGAGGCCCCGCAGGAACGACGGCAGTACGGCGCGGGCCTCCACGCGGTTGGCCGGGTGCAGCGCCCACACGGCCACGAAGAGGCCGAGCGCCAGGGCGGTGAAGAACAGCCCCTCGGCGGCGATCGAGAAGGCGACCGCGACGAGCAGGCCGAGGATCAGGCCGTCGCGCAGCCAGTGCCCGGGGCGGCGCAGCACGAACACCCGCCACACCAGCAGCGGCACCAGCCAGCCGGCGGTCCAGTTCAGGTGGGCGTTGGCGTGCGACACCATGCCGGGGGAGAAGCCGATGAACAGGCCGCCGATCGCGGCGGCGAGCTGGCTGCGAACCAGGTGCCGGGAGAGCAGCCAGTACCAGGCGACGGCGGTGGCCGCCAGGTTCAGGGTCAGGATCACCAGGAAGGTGATCGGCGGCCCGATCAGGTACGTCAGCGGGGCGAAGACCACCGCGTACACCGTGATCGAGGTGTTGACCGCGAGGTTCACCCCGTCCGGGACGTTGATCAGGTACGTGTAGAGCGGGTTCTCCCCGTGGCTGACCGCGTGCCCGCCGAAGGCCAGCAGCCACTCGAAGAGCGCCTGGTCGCTGGAGTTGACCGTGATCGCGCGACCGTTCGGGTCCCGCCACAGCCCGCTGGTCACCCAGACGGCGAGGGCCAACGCGACGAGTGTCACGGTCAGGTCGGCACGACGGTCACGGGTGGCACGGGCTGGTGAGGTGGGCGCGGACGCCACGAACGGCGAGGTGGGCACCTAGCGGACGTTACCAACCGCACCTGGACAGCCCGACACCTTCCGGGTGCAAGTATCAGACCACACCCGGACATCGACGAATGTGTGCGCCCTCGCCATGTCACGGCCGTGACACATCTGCGTAACCTCGCGGCAATCATCGGTGACCCAGCTCACACCCCCTGGAGGTCCCGTGCGCCGCACCCGCACCCTGCCCGGCCGACTCGCCGGCCCACTGTCCGGCCGACTGCCCGGCCGACTGTCCGGCCGACTGCCCGGCCGACTGTCCGGCCCACTGCGCGGCCGACTGCCCGGCCCACTGCGCGGCCGACTGCCCGGCCGACTCGCCGGCCTGCTGGCCGGCCTGGTCGCGGCGGCCGCCGCGCTGGTGGCCGTCGCCGCACCCGCCCAGGCCGCGACCCTGACCCAGGTCAGCAGCTTCGGCTCCAACCCCGGCAACCTCGCCATGTACGCCTACCGGCCGGACAACCTGCCCTCTGGCGCGCCCGCCGTCGTGCTGCTGCACGGCTGCGCCCAGAACGCCACCGGCTACTTCACCAACTCCGGCTGGCAGAAGTACGCCGACCAGTGGAGGTTCGCGCTGATCGTGCCCGAGCAGCGATCGGCCAACAACTCCAGCTCGTGTTTCAACTGGTTCGAGACCGGCGACACCACCCGGGGCCAGGGTGAGGCGCTCTCCATCAAGCAGATGGTCGACCACGCCAGGTCCGCGTACGGCACGGCCGCCGACCGGGTGTACGTCAGTGGCCTGTCGGGCGGCGGCGCGATGAGCGCGGTCATGCTCGCCACCTACCCGGAGGTCTTCGCCGCCGGCTCGGTCATCGCCGGCATCCCGTACCGCTGCGCCACCGGGATGGTCAACGCCTTCTCCTGCATGAGTCCGGGTGTCGACAAGACCCCCGCGCAGTGGGGCGACCTGGTCCGCAACGCCCACTCCGGCTACGCCGGGCCGCGACCGAGGGTGTCGATCTGGCACGGCACCGCCGACTACACCGTGGCGGTGGCCAACGCCACCGAGTCCCGCGACCAGTGGACCAACGTGCTCGGCGTCTCGCAGTCCCCGACCAGCACCAGCCAACTGCCCGCCGGCACCAGCCTGGAGGTGTACGGCAACGACGCGGTCCGGGTGTACCGGGTCTCCGGCATGGGTCACGGCACCCCGGTCGACCCGGGCAGCGGCCTGGACCAGTGCGGCACCGCCGCCGCGTACTTCCTGGACACCATCTGCTCGACGTACCGGGACGCGCTCTTCTTCGGTCTGGACGGCGGCACCACCCCCACCCCCACCCCCACCTTC
>NZ_QXEC01000010.1 GCF_003583405.1 Micromonospora radicis | reverse complement strand
ACCACCACCCTGCGCCAGACCGCCCCCAACCACTGGACCATCGGCTGCTAACCCCCCCCGCCGCCCCCGCAGCGTTGATCATGAAGTTGTTGTGGCGACACGCCGGGCCGGGCGACAACAACTTCATGATCGACGCTGCGGGGACGGCGGGGGTGGGGGTGACTAGTCGTGCAGGGCGGCGTGTAGGGCGGTGGGGAGGTCGGGGTGGCGGAAGACGAACTGGGCGCGGGTCAGCACCCCGGGTAGCACGCGCGTGCTGGTCAACGCCTCCTGGGCGAAGCCGCCCAGGGCCACCTGGAGCGCCAGCGCCGGGATCGGGAGCACCGCCGGGCGGTGCAGCTGCCGGGCCAGTTCCCGGGTGAAGTCGGCGTTGGTGACCGGGGCCGGGCCGACCACGTTGACCGGCCCGGCCAGGTCGGCGCGGGCGAGCAGGTACGTGACGGCGTTGCGCCAGTCGACCATCGAGATCCACGGAATCCACTGCCGTCCGCTGCCCAGCCGCCCGGCGATGCCCAGCTTGAACGGCAGCAGCATCGGCTTGAGCAGCCCGCCGTCGCGGTGCAGCGGCAGCCCGGTACGCAGGCGTACCACCCGTACCCCGGCGTCCTCGGCCGGGCGGGTCGCGGCCTCCCAGACCCGGGCCACGTCGGCGAGGAAGCCCTCACCGGCCGGCGCGTCCTCCTCGACGACCCGATCACCGGTGTTGCCGTACCAGCCGATCGCCGAGGCGTTCAGCAGCACCTCGGGCCGGTCCGCGGCGGGCAGCCCGGCGATGGTGATCGCCAGGGTGCTGGTGGTGTCCACTCGACTTGACCGGATCAGCTGCTTGTACCGGTCGTTCCAGCGCCGGTCACCCACCCCGGCGCCGGCCAGGTTGACCACCGCGTCCGCCTCGGCCACCAGCGCCGGGTCCAGCTGCGCCGCCGACGGCGACCACCGCCGTTCGTCCGGGCCACGCGGCGCCCGGCGGACCAGCCGGGTCACCTGGTGCCCGTCGGCGACGAGCTGGTCGACCAGTCGGGTGCCGAGGAAGCCGGACGCACCGGCCATGAGGATCCGCATGGTCATATCTTCGGGTACGCGCGGCGGCCCGACCGAGTCGACTCGGTTACCCCCACCCCTCCCGCCACGGATGCGGCTTCGCCGGCAGCTTTGCGCGGCGTTGGCGTGGCCTTCGGCGCGGGTGTCCGTTCGTCCAGGTCGGGCCGCCGTCCGGTGGCTCGGGACCGGGCAACGAACAGCCGCCCGGTCCCTGGTGACGGGGACCGGCATGAGGCACCATGGCCTTCACATCTGTGCAGCTCAAGCTGAGATTGGTACGTGAACCATGCCGCTGTCTCGTCGAGTGCTCCTTTCGGCCGTGGCCGCCACGGCCGTGGTCGGTTCCGGGGTGGCCGTCGCCCTCTGGCCCGACAGCGAGCCGCCGTACCGTCCGCCGAGTGCCCACGTGGTGCAGCCGGGCGCGCCGGGGCAGGCGGGCCGGACGTTGACCGACGACGAGCTGGCCCAGATCTCGCCGCCGAAGTTCACCGCGGCCGACACCCTGTTCATCCAGGGCATGATCCCGCACCACGAGCAGGCGCTGGCGATGACGGCACTGGTGGCGGCGCGTACCGACAACCCGGACATCGCGCTGCTCGCCAAGCGGATCGACGTGTCGCAGCACGACGAGATCGCGTTGATGCAGCGGTGGCTGACGGACCGCAACGTGCCCACCAGCGGCCCGAACGCGGGTCACGGTGGGCACGAGCTGATGCCGGGAATGCTCACCGGCAAGCAGTTCGAGCAGCTCAAGAAGGCACGTGACGCGGAGTTCGACCGGCTCTTCCTCACCTTCATGATCCAGCACCACGAGGGCGCCCTGGTGATGGTGAAGGACCTGTACGAGGCCGGTGGTGGTGCCGAGCCCGCCACCGACCAGCTCGCCCGCGAGTTCAACGCCGACCAGAGCATCGAGATCCAGCGGATGCAGGGGATGCTGGCCGCGATGCGCTGACCGCCGCGGCGGTAGCGAACCGGCCCCCGACTCGAAGGCTTCGAGTCGGGGGCCGGTTACGTCAGGGACGGATCAGAGCGACGCCTGCAGGTCCAGGATCGCCCGCTTCAGCGCCTGGTGCTCGGGAGCGACGAGCTTGGCGGAGATCTCCCCCAGCTGGGACACCGCGGCGGACCGCTTGCCCTCGGCCGCGAACTTCTCGGCCCGCTGCAGGAACATGTCCACCTGGGACTTCAGCGGGTGGCCGATGGCGTCGGCCCGTACCGCCTGGTCGTAGTGAGCCCGCGCCACCGCGAAGCTCGGCGTCCAGCTGATCGCCGGCTGGGACTGGGCGTTGAACTCGGCGAGCTGAACCTGCCCGGCGGCCTTGATCTCCGCCGCCGACATGTGCGCGCTGGGCTTCAGCGCGAACACGTCGAGACCACGGGCGATCTCGTTGCCGTAGATGGCGCCGTTGTACCAGTACACCGACCAGAAGCCACCGGTCACCAGCCGGTCCGCGGCGACCGGGCCGCGGTCGAAGAAGGCGATCTCGTGCGGGTTGGTCGAGTCGGTGAAGTCGAACACCGACAGGCCGCCCTGGTACCACGCCTGCACCATGATGTCGCGGCCCGGCACCGGGATCAGCGAACCGTTGTGCGCGACGCAGTTCTCCTGCAGCGACTGGGGAACCGGCAGCTTGTAGTAGCTCTTGAACTCCATCTTGCCGTCGACGATGTCGAAGATGGCGTTCGCGCCCCACTCGGGCTGGTCGGTGTCCCGGCAGCGGGCACCGCTACCGCCACCCCACTCGTCGGTGAAGATCACCTTGGTGCCGTCGTTGTTGAACGTCGCCGAGTGCCAGTACGCGAAGTTCGGGTCGGCGACCTCGTCGATCCGGACCGGGTTGGCCGGGTCCGAGATGTCGATCAGGATGCCGTTGCCCTGGCAGGCGCCAGCGGCCAGCCCGATCTCCGGGTAGGCGGTGATGTCGTGGCAGGCGTTGGTGTTCGGCGACGGCGACCAGGTCGAGCCGGACGGGTGGCGCGGCTCAAGCGGCCCGTTCTGCAGGCCGTCGACGCGGCCGGTCTCCGGGTTCGCGAACAGCCGCGGCTCGTTCACGACAGCGGCCTGCTCGGGGGCGGCCAGCGGAACCTTGATGACCTCGATGCGCCAGCGCGACGGGTTCTCACCCGTGGCGGTGTTGTTGTTGCAACCGGCCATCGTGGTCGCCGGGCGTACGCCAGCGGTGCCCGAGACGTAGACGTAGACGTTGTCCTTGTCCTTCGGGTCGGTCACCACCGAGTGGGTGTGCGAACCACGGCAGAGCTGGACCGCCGCGACCTGCACCGGGTTGAGCACGTCGCTGACGTCGAAGACGCGGACGCCCTGGAAGCGGGTGCCGACGCTGGAGTTGGTGCCGCAGTCGAGCCGGCCGCGGGTCTCCTCGACCGACATGAACAGCAGGTTCCCGTAGACCGAGAGGTCGCCCTGTCCGCCCGGGCAGACCACGCTGGTGACCAGCGTCGGGTCGGCCGGCTTGGAGACGTCGACGATGTTGAACCCGTTGTAGTTGCCCAGGAACGCGTACTTGCCACCGAAGCCGAGGTCCGAGGCGATGTACGAGCCGCTGCCGGGGTTCGCCGGGTCGACGAAGCCGGCTGGTTTGTCGCGGTGCGCCAGGTGCTCCAGGTTGGAGATGGCGGACTGCGCGTCGAGCCAGCCGGCGCCGAGGTCGACCCGCGGATCGGGTTCCGCGGCCGACGCCGTGCCGGGCATCACGCCGGCCAGGAGTAGCCCTGCGGCCATCAGGCCCAGGATCTGCCGACCCCTGCGGGGCCGGGAGGGGGATCGAAGTGTCATTGCCTGCCTTTCGATGGAAAGACGGACGCGGCATCCGTGGGGGGTGCGCGGGCGCGTCGTGTGAGTAAGGACCGTACCGACCAGCGGTGATGTGGCATCTCGGCCTTTCGGATGAAGAAAAGGCCAGGTGAGAGCGGGGAAGGGCGAGTTCCGTCAGGTACCGGAAAGCAGGTGGGAAATCTCGCGGTAATCTCCGCCATTCGTCGAATGGCGGCGGTCGGGCGGGCCTTTCCCGTCCCTTCCGGCGGTGCCGTTCACGGCGTCGGATCGGGCGGATTCTCGTGCCAACGGGCGCGGTACGCGGCCTCGGCGGCCTCGTGCGCGGTGCGCTCCTCGAAGACCGCGGCGCGCAGCGCGTGCCGGGCCTCGGACATCAGCACCACCTCGGCGACGACCAGACCGACGCAGATCGCGGTGAGCAGCCCCATGGTGAGCAGGCCGGGCAGGGGCATGGCCAGCGGAACGCTCAGCGCGAGTACGACCACCGTGCCGAGCCGCAGCCAGGACAACGTGCGCAGGGTGCGCAGCTGGAACAGCATGTTGCCGACCAGGTAGCAGATCACTCCGCCGAACAGCAGCGGCACGTCCGGTCCCCGCGCCGGTTCGCCGACCGGCACCCCCGGTTCGGCGATGTCGTGCACGATGCCCTCGGCGCCGAGAGCGAACAGGATGATCCCGCCGATCATCGGCAGGTAGAGGTACGCGTACGCGTCCCGGGCCATCAGCACCCGGGCGCGGCCCTGGCTGGCGTGCAGGGCGATCCGGGCGGCCGGACCGATCACGTCGTAGTGCAGCCACCACAGGGCCGCGGTGAAGACGATGCCGAGCACCGCCGCGGTCACCCCCGGCAGGGTCGGTGGCTGTCCGATCAGGTTGCTGCCCAGGCCGACGGAGATCACCGACTCGCCGAGCGCGATGATCAGGATCAGGTCGTACCGTTCGGTCCAGTGCTCGGCCGAGGTCACCTCCCAGCCCCAGGTGCTGGCGAGCAGCCCGGTGGCGTACTGGAGCAGGATGACGCTGATCCACAGGCCGTCGCGGACCAGTTGGGCGGTACCCGAGTCGGGCAGCTGCGGCGGCAGCAACGCCGCCAGCAGCAGCAGGATCGTGCTCAGCGTCAGCTCCGGGGCGTATCGGAGCAGTTGCCGGCGTTCCACCGGATCGTGGCGAACCACGTGCAGGAACAGGGCCAGGTGGACGGCGCGGATGACCAGGTAGCTGACCGCCAGTACGACCGCCCCGGCCTCGCCACGGTGCGGATCCTGGAACGCCTGCGGCAGGGCGAGCGCGAAGCAGAACAGCGCGGCCATCCCGATGACCATCAGCACCGGTACGAAGCCCTCACCGATGCGTACCCGGGTGGCGATCACCGTGTGCACCACCCAGCACCACCAGAGCACGGCGAGTACCAGCAGGGCGTGCAGCAGGGCCTGACCGTCGATGTTGGCGGCGGTGGTCCGGGCGATGTTGAAGAACGAGAAGACGAAGACCAGGTCGAAGAAGATCTCGAACTTGTCGACCCGCGCGCCCGGCGCTATCCCGACGGCCGGCCCCAGTCGCCCTCGCCAGCCTCTGTCGCTCACTGCCCGAGTTTCCCAAGCGTGCGGTGGGGCTGGGCGGGATTCGGACCAGCCCGCCGGTCGGGTCGGCGAGGTGCGGGGCCGACGGAGGCCGGCACGGCCGCAGGGCGTGGGGTCAGCTCGTCGGAGGCCGGTGGGGCTGGTGGGGCGCGGGGTGGTGGGGTCAGCTCGGCGGGGGCTGCGGGGCGGGGCGGGCTGCTGGGGCGGGGTGGTGGGGGAAACTCGGCGGGGGCGTCGGGGGCCGGTCGGGCTGGCGGGCCCAGGGTCGTGGGGTGGCCCGGCGGGGGCCGCCGGGTGGTCAGACCGGTGGGCGGTGGCGCAGGCCGTCCATCAGCAGGTCCAGTAGCCGCCGGGCCTGGTCGCGTTGCTCTCGTCCGCCGGCGGCCAGACTCACCCCGCTGAGCCCGACCAGCAGGTCGGCGGGGTCGACGTCGGGGCGTATCGTGCCCGCCGCCGCACCGGTGCCCAGCAGGGAAGCGAGGGCGGCGACGAGCCGGTCGCGGCTCTGCGCGAACGGATTGCTGCCCGCGGCGATCACCAGGCGCAGGGCGTCGGCCATCTCCCGTTTCGTGGCGAGATAGTCGACGAAGTGGTCCATCCAGGCCCGGGTCGCCTCGGCCGGCGGCAGCTCGTCCAGCAGCGCGGCGGCCGAGTCGCAGAGCTTCGCCAGCTCGTTGCGGTAGGCCGCCTCGACCAGCGCTTCTCGGGTGGGGAAGTGCCGGTAGAGCGTGCCGATGCCCACCCCGGCGTCCCTGGCGATCGCTTCCAGCGTTACCTCGGCGCCGCGCTGGGAAAACGCCCGGACGGCGGCGTCCAGCAGGCGCTCGCGGTTGCGCCGTGCGTCGGCGCGCAGCGGTCGGGGGCCTGCCTCCGGCACGTCTCCTCCTGAACTCCGGTCACCGACCGGTGGCAAACGGAGGATCCTCCGGTTAGCCTCGGCTGTAACGGAGGAGCCTCCGCTTCTCATCGTAGCGGCGGTCCGTCCCGCCGCGCGTCTCCGACAAGGATGGATCATGACCATCGGTACACCCGTCAACATCCCGTTCAACGCCTCCTCCGCCGCGCTCGAGGTGGTCGCGGGCCTGGACCTGCACGGTCGCCGGGCGGTCGTCACCGGCGGCGGATCGGGCATCGGGGTCGAGACCGCCCGGGCGCTGGCCGCCGCGGGCGCCGACGTCACCCTCGCCGTACGCAAGCCGGAGCAGGGTGAACGGGCCGCCAGGGAGATCGCCGCCAGCACCGGCAACGAGCGGATCGGGGTGGCCCGGCTCGACCTGGACGACCTGGCCTCGGTGGCCGCCTTCGTGGCGGCCTGGGACGGGCCGCTGCACATCCTGGTCAACAACGCCGGCATCATGGCCTCCCCGCTGATGCGTACCCCGCAGGGCTGGGAGATGCAGTTCGCCACCAACCACCTCGGTCACTTCGCGCTCGCCAGCGGGTTGCGCCCGGCCCTGGCCGCGGCGCAGGGCGCACGGGTCGTCTCGGTCAGCTCGGCGGCCCACCTGCGTTCGCCGGTCGTCTTCGACGACATCCACTTCGAGCGCCGCGAGTACGAGCCGTGGGCCGCGTACGGGCAGTCCAAGACCGCCAACGTGCTCTTCGCCGTCGAGGCGACCCGGCGCTGGGCCGACGACGGCATCCTGGTCAACGCGCTGCACCCCGGCGCCATCCAGACCAACCTGCAGCGCTACGTGACAGAGGAGCAGTTGGCCCGGCTGCGCTCCGAGAGCGGACCCGCCGCCCCCTCCTGGAAGACGCCCGAGCAGGGCGCCGCGACCTCGGTCCTGCTGGCCACCTCACCGCTGCTCGACGGCATCGGTGGACGCTACTTCGAGGACTGCCAGCAGGCCGGGCTGAACCAGCCCGGCACCCGCACCGGCGTGGCCCCGTACGCCCTCGACCCCGAGGCCGCCGACCGCCTCTGGCAAACCACCGAACAAACCCTCGCAACCCCCTGACCTCACCCCCGTCCCCGTCCGCCCCGTCCCCGTCAGTGCCGCCCACTTCGGCGCCGATCATGGACTTTCTGCCTCGACAAAAGCCGCGAAAGTGGACGAATCAGCGACCGAAAGTGCATGATCGCTGAGCTGCGGCGGGCGCGCCGGGGCGCGGCGGGGCGCGGGCGCGGCGGGGCGCGGGCGGGGCTCGGCGGGGCGGGGCGAGAGGGTGAGGGCGGGAGAGGGTGAGGGCGCCTCGGTCGGAGACCGGGGCGCCCTCGGGGCGTGCTGGGGTTAGAGGCCGAGTTCGGCTTCGAAGTTGCCGGCTTCCAGGCGCTCCTTGACCGAGACCAGGAAGCGGGCCGCGTCGGCACCGTCGATCAGGCGGTGGTCGTACGACAGGGCCAGGTAGACCATCGACCGGACCGCGATGACCTCGCCCAGCTCCGGGTCGTTGACCACGACCGGACGCTTGACCACGGCACCCGTGCCGAGCATCGCCGACTGCGGCGACGGCACGATCGGGGTGTCGAACAGTGCGCCGCGGCTGCCGGTGTTGGTCAGCGTGAACGTCGCGCCGGCGATCTCGTCCGGGCTGATCTTGTTGGTCCGGGTCCGCTCGGCCAGGTCGGCGACCCGCTTGGCGATACCGCCCAGGTTCAGGTCACCGGCGTTGTGGATGACCGGCACCAGCAGGCCGCGCTCGGTGTCCACCGCGATGCCGAGGTTCTCGGCGTCGGGGTAGGTGATCGTCCCGCCGTCGAGGTCCATGCTGGCGTTGACGATCGGGTACGTCTGCAGCGCCTCGATCGCGGCCAGGGCGAAGAACGGCAGGAACGACAGCTTGACGCCGTGCCGCTGGAGGAAGGAGTCCTTCGCCTGGGCCCGCAGCTTGGCGATCTTGGTGACGTCCACCTCGATCACGGTGGTCAGCTGCGCCATCTCGTGCAGCGACGAGAGCATCCGCTTGGCGATGGCCGCCCGGATCCGGGGCAGCTTCTCGGTGGTGCCGCGCTTGGCGCTGGGCTGCGGCTTGGCGGCCGGCTTGGCCGGGGCGGCGGCCGTCGGCTGTGCCGCCGGGGCCGGTGCGGCCTTGGCGGCGCGGGCCTTCTCCGCGGCGTCCAGCACGTCCTGCTTGCGGATCCGGCCCCCGACGCCGGTGCCGTTGACCGAGGCCAGGTCCACGCCGTGCTCACCGGCGAGCTTGCGGACCAGCGGGGTCACGTACCCGGCGGCCTCGCCGTTGGCGCTGGGGGTGGCGGTGGGCTTCGGGGTCGGAGCCGGGGGAGTGGCGGCCTGCTCGACCCTGGCCGGCTCCGGCGCGGTCTCGGCCTCCGCGGCCGGCTCGTTGTACGACGTGCCGGGCGTCGGCTCGGAGACCTGCGGCTTCGGCTCGGGCTTGGCCTCCGCCTTCGGCTCGGGCTTGGCCTCCGCCTTCGGCTCGGGCTTGGGCGCCGGCTCGGCCTGCGCCGCACCGGCGGTACCGACCACGGCCAGCGTGGCGCCCACCTCGGCGGTCTCGTCCTCGGCGACCTTGATCTCCAGGACGGTGCCGGCGACCGGCGACGGGATCTCGGTGTCGACCTTGTCGGTGGAGACCTCCAGCAGCGGCTCGTCCACCTCGACGGTCTCGCCGACCTGCTTGAGCCAGCGGGTGACCGTACCCTCGGTGACGCTCTCGCCGAGGGCCGGCATCTGCACCGGGGTGCCCTCGCCCGACGGCGCCGCGGCCGGGGCCGACTGCTCGGCCGGCTCCTCGACGGCCGGCTGCTCCGCCTCGGCCTCGGGCTCCTCGGCCGCCTCGGCGGCCTGCTCGGCGGGGGCCTGCTGCGGGGTCGCGCCGCCGGCCGACTCGCCCTCGCCGGAGATCACCGCCAGCTCGCTGCCGACCTCGGCCGTCTCGTCCTCGCCCACCACGATCCGGGTCAGCACGCCGGCCGCGGGCGACGGGATCTCGGTGTCGACCTTGTCGGTGGAAACCTCCAGCAGGGGCTCGTCGACCTCGACGGTCTCACCCTCCTGCTTGAGCCAGCGCGTGACGGTGCCCTCGGTGACGCTCTCGCCGAGCCGGGGCATGGTGACCGATACCGGCATGTTCTCCAGACTCCTTCATTTCCCTGGTGGGGGGATCATCGCCCGTCGCCGGACGCCGCGGGTACGTCGTGGTCAGGCGTGCGCGTGCAGCGGCTTGCCGGCGAGGGCCAGGTGCGCCTCGCCCAGGGCCTCGTTCTGCGTCGGGTGGGCGTGCACGAGCTGCGCGACCTCGCCCGGGTACGCCTCCCAGTTGTAGATCAGCTGCGCCTCGCCGACCAGTTCGCCGACCCGGGCACCGACCATGTGCACGCCGACCACCGGGCCGTCCTCAACCCGGACCAGCTTCACGAAGCCGGTCGTCTTGAGGATCTGGCTCTTGCCGTTGCCGCCGAGGTTGTAGTTGTAGGTCTTGATCTTGTCAGCGCCGTACTGCTCCTTGGCCTTCGCCTCGGTGAGGCCGACCGAGGCCAGCTCCGGGTCGCAGTAGGTGACGCGCGGGATGCCCGCCTCGTCGATCACCGCCGGGTTCTGGCCGGCGATCTCCTCGGCGACGAAGATGCCCTGCTGGAAGCCGCGGTGGGCGAGTTGCAGGCCGGGCACGATGTCGCCGACCGCGTAGACGTTCGGCACGCCGGTGCGCAGCCGCTCGTCGGTCAGGACGTAGCCCCGGTCGATCTTGACGCCCTGCTCCTCGTACCCGAGGTCGGCGGTGTTGGGGCCCCGGCCGACCGCGACCAGCAGCAGCTCGGCCTCGACGGTCTCGCCGCCGGCGATGGTCACCTTCACGCCGTTGTCGGTCTTCTCGACCTTCTCGAACGGCTTGCCGACCTTGAAGTTGATCTTCCGCTTGCGGAACGCCCGCTCCAGCGCCTTCGACGACTCCTCGTCCTCGGCGGCGACCAGCCGGGGCAGCGCCTCGATGATCGTCACGTCCACCCCGAAGGACTTCCACACGCTGGCGAACTCGACACCGATCACGCCGCCGCCGAGCACGATCGCCGAGCTGGGCACCCGGTCCAGGGTCAGCGCGTGGTCACTGGTGATCACCCGCTCGCCGTCGATCTCCAGGCCGGGCAGGCTCTTGGCGTACGAACCGGAGGCCAGCACGATGTTGCGACCGGTGTACCGCTTGCCGTCGACCTCGACGACGTTCGGTGCGACCAGCCGGCCGGCACCCGCCACCACGGTGATGTTCTTGGAGCCGTTGACCAGACCCTGCAAGCCCTTGTAGAGGCGGGAGATCACGCCGTCCTTGTACGAGTTGACCGCCGCCATGTCGATGCCGACCAGCTCGGCCTTGACGCCGAACTGCTCGGACTCGCGGGTCTGGTCGGCGATCTCGGCGGCGTGCAGCAGCGCCTTGGTGGGGATGCAGCCGTTGTGCAGGCAGGTGCCGCCGACCTTGCCCTTCTCCACCAGCGCGACGGAAAGCCCCAGCTGGGCGGCGCGCAGCGCGGTCGCGTAGCCGCCGCTCCCACCTCCGAGGATGACGATGTCGAAGGTTGCGTCGTTCGGCTCGCTCACGTCCAACTCCCAGGTCGCTTCGCTGCATCGGGGGTCACGGCGGGGTAACAGGGACACACCCCACCTCGGCCATCTTGTCACCACCGTGCCGCAGCCGCGTACCGAGGTGCCCAACGACACGTTGTCGGCACGTACCCTTGGCACCGAATCCTTTTCGACCCGAACCGCGCGCGGCGTCCGTCCTTGCGGTCGGACGGCCGCACGGAGGGTGGGAGAGGGTTCGCTTTTCTCGACGACGTGACAGGTGGGGAGACGGCTCAGTGGGACTGTTCCGGCGACGCAAGCGGGCACGCGGGGCCGAACCTGACCGTACGGCCAATCGCGCCGATCTGGAGCACCTTGAGAACTTCGTCCGCACCCGCAAGGGTGTCGAGGCGTTCATCGAGCCACGGACCACGGTCACCGAGACCACCGTCATCCTGATCGCCGACGACGGCGAGTGGACCCGGCGCCGCATCGACGGCCCGGACGGGGCCCGGCGCTTCGCGTACCGGCTGAGCATCCCGGTCTACGACGTGGCGCTGATGGGCTACCCGCAGCGCATGCGCGACTACAACGAGCGGCGAAAGCGCCGCCCGGAGCTGTACTGACCGACCGCCGCGAAGGGCCCCCTGCCATCGGCGTGCCGTCGGCAGGGGGCCCTTCCGTGCGGGTCAGCCGTTGGCGGCGACGTCGTCGATCAGGTGCAGCAGGGTACGCACCGGCACACCGGTGCCGCCCTTGGTCCAGTAGCCGGTCGCCTCACCCGAGTGGTACGCCGGGCCGGCGATGTCGATGTGCGCCCAGGCGACCTCGTCGGTGACGAACTCGCGCAGGAACACCCCGCCCTGCAGCATGTGCCCGGCCCGGTCCATGCCCGCGTTGACCTGCGAGATGTCGGCGACCTCGGAGTCCATGCCCTTGCGCACGTCGTCCGGCAGCGGCATCGGCCAGGCCGGCTCGCCGACCGCGTCGCCCGCGACACGGACCCGCTCGCACAGCTCCATGGTGCCCATCACACCCGAGATCCGCTTGCCCAGCGAGACCACCTGTCCACCGGTCAGGGTCGAGGTCTCGAAGAGGTAGTCGGTGCCGTCCGCGCAGGCCCGGGCCATCGCGTCGGCCAGGATCATCCGGCCCTCGGCGTCGGTGTTGAGCACCTCGACCTTCTTGCCGTTGAACATGGTGATCACGTCGCCCGGCCGGTACGAGGTGCCCGAGGGCATGTTCTCCGCCATCGGCACGTACGCCGTCACCGTCACCGACGGCTTCAGCTCGGCCACCGCCAGCATGGTGGCGGCCACCGCCGCCGCGCCGGCCATGTCGGACTTCATCTCCCACATGCCCTGCGCCGGCTTGATCGAGACGCCGCCGGTGTCGAAGGTGATGCCCTTGCCGACCAGCGCCACCCGCTTGCCGCTGTCGCCGCCGTCGGGCGTGTAGGTCAGCTTGACCAGTCGCGGCGGAGCCTCCGAGCCCTGCCCGACGGCGATGATGCCGCCGTAGCCGCCCTCCCGCAGCGCCGCCTCGTCGAGCACCTCCACCCCGAGACCCGCCGCCCGGGCGGCCTCGGCCACCGAGTCGGCGAAGGCCGGCGGGCGCAGCTCGTTCGGGGCGATGTTGACCCAGTCCCGGGTACGCCGCACCGCGGCGGACACCGCCGCCGCCCGGGCCACCTCGGCCCGCGCCGTCGCGTCCGCGGCGTCCGGCACCGCGACCAGCACCTCGGCCACCGGCTCGCGCCGGTTCGGCTGCGGCCGGGTCTTGTAGCCGGCGAACCGGTACCCACCGAGCAGCGCCCCCTCGGCGACCGCGCGCACCGCGGCCGCGGCGTCGGCGTCGTCGGGCAGCGGCAGCGCGAGCGCCACCCGCGCCGCGCCGGCCAGCGACCGTACGGCGGCCCCCGCGGCCCGACGCAGGGTCTCCGGGGCGGGTGCCGCGCCGCTGGGCTCCGGGCCGAGGCCGACCGCGGCGATCACCGGGGCGCTGATGGTGCCCAGGGTCGCCAACTTGATCACCTCGCCCGGGCCACCGGTCGTACCGAGCAACGCGAGCGTCTCGGTCAGTTTGCCGTCGAAGGCGGCGGCGATGCTCTCCGCTCCGCTGGCGAGCAGTAGGGTGCCGGCGAGGCCGCTGGTGGCGTCCTGTCCGCCGGACGTGCTGTGCACGCCGATCACGATCGCGTCGACGGCGAGTTCGGCTGGGTCGGTGTCGACCAGGCTCAGGGTGGTGCTGGACGATGTCACGGAAGGTGCTCCCGGGCGGGCCGGGCCGGTCGCGTGGTGGCGTACCGGCGATGGAGTTGGCCGACGGTTGATTGTCCGCCGGACGTCGGTGCTACCCGCCGGCTCATCCGGCGGGTCCCGCCGATGCTAACCAGACGGGTGGGCCCCGGTAAGTTGCGACCCATGACCGACGTGACCACCGACGCCGCCGCGACCCGGCTGCGTCGTTCCCCGCTGGCCGAGCGGCACACCGCGCTCGGCGCCAAGTTCGCCCCGTTCGGTGGCTGGGAGATGCCGCTGGAGTACGCCGGCGGCGGGGTGCTCCGCGAGCACACCGCGGTCCGCACCGACGTCGGCGTGTTCGACGTGTCGCACCTGGGCAAGGTCCGGGTGACCGGCCCGGGGGCGGCGGAGTTCGTGAACGCCTGCCTCAGCAACGACCTGGGTCGCATCGGTCCGGGGCGGGCGCAGTACACCCTCTGCTGCGACGACGCCACCGGCGGCGTGGTGGACGACATCATCGCCTACCTGTACGCCGACGACCACGTCTTCCTCATCCCGAACGCCGCGAACACCGCCGAGGTGGTACGCCGGCTGCGCGCCGCCGCCCCGCCGCAGGTCACGATCACCGACGAGCACGAGGCGTACGCGGTCCTGGCCGTGCAGGGGCCGCGCTCGACCGAACTGCTGGACGCGTTGGGCCTGCCCACCGCCCACGAGTACATGAGCTTCTCGCCGGCCACCCTCGACGGCGTCGAGCTGACCGTGTGCCGCACCGGCTACACCGGCGAGCGCGGCTACGAACTGGTGGTCCCGGCCGGCGACGCGGTCGTGGTCTGGGACGCGCTGTTCGCCGCCGAACCGGCGCCGCGGGCCTGCGGGTTGGCCGCCCGGGACACCCTGCGTACCGAGATGGGGTACCCGCTGCACGGGCAGGACCTGTCGCTGGAGATCACGCCGGTGCAGGCCCGTTCGGGTTGGGCGGTCGGCTGGGACAAGCCGGCCTTCTGGGGTCGGGACGCGCTGCTCGCGGAGAAGGCGGCCGGACCGGCGCGTACGCTGCGCGGCCTGGTGGCCGTCGACCGGGCCATCCCGCGCCCCGGCATGGCGATCTTCCACGGTGACACCCGGGTCGGCACGGTTACCAGCGGCACCTTCAGCCCCACCAACAAGCGCGGCATCGCCCTCGCCCTGGTCGACACCGCCCCCGCCCTGCCCGACGGCACCGAACTCCAGGTCGACATCCGGGGCCGCCGTCTCCCCATGCTCCTGACCCGCCCCCCCTTCACCCACCCCTCCGTCAAGTAACCCCCACCCCCGCCCACCCAGGGTTGATCATGAAGTTGTTGTCGCGACACGCCGAGGCGGGTGACAACAACTTCATGATCAACATTCATGGCGCCGGGGGTGGGGTGGGTGGGTTAGGGGGTGGGGGGCGGGTTGCCGGCGTCCAGGACTGCCTGGGTCCAGCCGCCTTCGATCACGCCGGTGGGGTTCAACAGGGCCCAGTCGACGATGTCGGTGGCCTCGATCACCACGGCGGAGCCGATCCGCACCGTCGGGTCGGTGTTGGCGTCGCTGGCGCTCGCGCCGACGACCCGCTCCGGCGTGTCCCAGGCGGTCACCCCGGCCCATACGTACTCGGGTCCGTCGTCGCCGGACAATCCGTACTTGACCACCAGCTGCGTCTCCGGCGGCAGTTGGCCGGTGCGGAACCGCGCCCGGATGTCGCCCAGGCCGGCACGGGCGGTGGCGACCGCCCGGCTCATCGCGTCGCCCGCCCGCGCGTAGCGCACGTCGGGCTGGATGCCGGAGAAGAGGGTCGCGCAGGCGGTGGCGTAGTAGCGCCCGGCCGGTCCGGGGTGCCCGGCCGGCGGACGCAGGCTGAGGAACGAATCGGCGTCCGGGTCGGTGGCCGGGTCCAGTTCCAGCCGCAACAGCACCGGCGCGGTCGCGCCGTGCTGCTCCGGATTGCCGTACGCCACCGCGATGTCGTGCCCGGTCACCGTGGCCAGTACCGGCAGCTGCACGAACGCCGGCACCTCGTCACCGGCCAGCCCGTCGGTCCAGTCCCGCAGCAACCGTCGGGCGGCACCGGTCATCACCGCGCCCCAGGCCCGGGTGAGGTGGTCCGGCACCCCCTGGGTCTGCAACTCCAGCAGCCCGAAGCGGCGCAGCCCCTTGGTGGTGAACCACAGGCCCTCGGCGTCCGACGAGTAGGGCACCAGCACCCAGTCGACCAGCCGGACCCGGCCCCGCTCGTCCGGCAACGAACGCAGCGCCGCCGCCGGGTCGAGGAACTGCAACCCGAAGACGTCGACCACGTCGCCGCCGACCGTCTCGGCCACCGCGGCGGCCACCGCCCGGGCCGCCCACTCGTGCGCCGGCGGCCAGCCCGGCCGGTACTCGGCCTGGACCACCACCAGGTGGCTCGCGGCGGCCAACCGGTCGAGCTGCGCCTCGCTGGCCCCGAACGCGGTGAGCAGGTCCGGTGGCAGCTCGGGGAACTCGCCGATCGGCCGCACGTCGACGCTCATCAGGGGGCTGTCCAGCATCTGCGTGGCCAACCCGTGTACCGGTTCGGCCAGTCGACCGGCCAGCCGGCGGACGGCCGTGCGGGCGGTCACCGACGGCAGCCCCACTGTCGGCACCAGGTAGGTCGCGCTGAGCGACTCCGGGACCGGTACGGGCAGGAAGTCGTCGGTGATGAGCATGTGGTCCCCCGGGGTGGCCGCGCCGGTGCTGTCGATGCAGGTACGCTACCCGCCGCCGCCCGCCCGGCTCAGCCGGACAGCACCAGTCCCAGGTAGACCAGCGTGGTGACCAGCTCGACGGTCGCGCCGAGCACGTCACCGGTGATGCCGCCGAGGCGGCGCACCACGTGCCGCAGCAGCCCGGCCGAGACGGCCAGCGCGGCGAGCACGGCCAGCGGTCCCTGCCAGGCCCGGCCCGGCACCGCGGCGACCGCCAGCAGGGCGACCGCGCCGGTGCCGACGGCCAACGCGAGCGGCCCGACGGTGCCGGCCACCAGCGCGCCGAGCCCCTCCGGGCGGGCCGCCGGCACGCCCCGGCGGCAGGCCAACGTCACGCCGAGCCGGCCGGCCGCGGTGGCCGTCACGACCGCGACGAGGGTGGCCGCCCGGTCCCGGCCCGCCAGCTCCGCCAGCGCCGCGGCCTGCACCAGCAGGACGAGCACCAGCGCGACCACACCGAACGGCCCGACGTCCGGCTTGCGCATGATCTCCAACGCGGCCGGTCCCCGCCGGTACGACCCCAGCGCGTCCACGGTGTCGGCCAACCCGTCGAGGTGCAGCCCCCGGGTGAGCAGGGCGCACACGGCCACGGCCACCCCGGCGGCGACCAGCGGGGCGGTGAGCGGGTCCAACAGCAGCAGTACGCCGGCGGTCAGCACACCGAGCAGGGCACCGACGGCCGGCGCGAGCGCCATCGCGGTACCCGCCGTGGCCCGGTCGACGCGACCGGCGCGTACCGGTGCGATGGTGAGGGTGGTCAGCGCCAGCCGCGCCCCGTCGCCGAGGCGGGACTCAGCCGGCACGGACGCCGGGATCCTCCGCCGGTTCCGTGCTGGTCGGCCCGGGCCCGTCCGGCTCGGGCTCGCGGAAGTCGGGCTCGGTCTCCTGCGCCGGCTCGTCGGTCCCGCCGTCGGCGGGGTCGCGGTCCGGCCGGGCCGGCAGCGCGGCGGCCAGCGCAAGTACCGAGCGCAGCATCGGCAGCACGGTCATCGCGTTCGCCCCCTCGCCCAGCCCCAGCCGCAGCTCGGTCAGCGGAGTCAGGCCGAGCACGTCGGCGGCGAGTTTGACGGCCGGGTGCCCGCCGTGGTCGGCCAGCAGGCACCAGTGCCGCGCCTGCCCGGCCAGATCCCGGCTGACCAGCCCGGCGGCCACGCCGACCGGCCCGTCCAGCAGTACCGGGGTCCGGCGCGCGGTGGCGCCCAGCAGGATGCCGGTGGCCACGGCGATGTCGCCGCCGCCGAGCTGGGCCAACACGTCCTTGGCGTCGCGGGAGGAACGGCGGGTGCGGTGCAGCGCGTCCCGGATCGCCGCGCAGCGGGCCATCCAGGCCACGTCGTCGATCTCGCCGTTCTCGGTGACCACCCGGGCCAGTACGGCCGGTGGTTCGGCACCGGCGGTCGCCGCGAGCACCGCGGCCGCCGCGGCCTCGGTGCCGGCCCCGCAGGCCGCCAGCACCAGCAGTTGTACGCCGGCGTCCACGGCCTCCTCGGCCAGCCGCCAGCCGTAGCGCAGGGCCGCGTCGACCTGCTCGGCGCTCAACGCGGGCTCCCGCTCGATCGGTGCGGCGGTCGGGGCCTCGACCACCTGCAGACCGGCCCCGTAGTCGGCGGTCAGCCGGGCGAGTACGCCCGCACCGGAGCGGGCCTGCTCCGCCTGCCGGGCCGACTCGCCGGGAAGGCTGCCCGCGGCGGCGTCACCGTCGTGGTCACCGTGCAGCAGCAGCACCCGTACCGACCGCCAGGGTGCCGGGGTCGCGGTGCCCTGGGTGGCGGCGGCGAACGAGACCACCTGCTCCAGCACACCGAGCCCGGTGCCCGGTACGTCCAGGGTGGCCAGCCGGTCCACCGCCTGCGGGCCGGCGTACTCGTCGGGCATGGGCAGCTCCATGCCGGGCTGGATGATCAGCCCGCTGGCGGCCACCGGCAGCGCCATGGTGGGCGCCGTCCACCCGCCGGTGCCGTCGGTCGCGGCTGGCGGCTGCGGGCTGGTCACCGGCGGCGAGGCCGGCACGCTGATGCCGCTGTCGTTGGCCGCTGCGGCCACTGGACCGGCCTGCGCGGGTACCGCCGCACCGGTGGCGGCGCCGACCGCCGGCAGCGTCGCCTCGGTGGCCGGTGTGGTCCCGGCTGCCGGCCGGGCCGGTGCGGGCTCGACGGCGGGCCCGGCCGGGGTGGGCTCGGTGACGGTCGGCTTCAGTCGGCACGGCTGGCCGGCGACCACCAGCACCACCGTGTCACAGGCGTCCGCCACCGCCCGGTTGACCGTGCCGAGCGCGTCGGTGAACGCCCGACCCAGCGGCGTGGCGGGCACCAGCGACAGCCCCACCTCCGGGCTGACCAGCACCAGCCGGGCCGGGCAGGCCCGCACGGCGGCGATCAGTTCGTCGATGGTGACGGTGTCGTCGGCCGGCTGGTGGGCCGGGTCGAGCAGCACCGTCACCCAGCCGCCGAGGTCGTCGACGAGCAGCGTCTCGTCCGGCCGGGCCGCGGCGATCACGTCGGCGAGTCGCCGTGGGTCGGCCGAGGTCTCCTCGGTGCTCCAGCCGGCCGGCCGGCGGGCGCGGTGCGCGGCGAGCCGGGCCGCCCACTCGGGGTCGTCGTCGGTCGGGCCCGCGGCCGTGGCGACGTACCGGACCGTGGTCGCGTCGGCGACCAGGGACTCGGCGAACTCCGACTTGCCGGAGCGGATGCCGCCCAGCACCAGGACCGTGTTCCACCCGTCGAGGGACATGTTCGTACCTTACGACCAGCCGGCCGCCACGGGCACCGCAGGTGCGCCGTACCGCCGGGCCCGGCACCGCTCAGCGGTGTTCGGGAGTCTGGTAGAGGTAGTCGTTGGGGTTGACGTCCGCCGGCTTCGGATCCTCCTGCCAGGCGCCCTCGCCGGGCCGGGCGACCAGGGCGTCGATCAGATCCTGCCGCTCCATGTCCCGTGCCCCTTCGATGCCGCCACGTACCGCGATGTTCCGTAGCTCCGCCGTGTCCATTTCCGGGATCGGCCTCGTCATCGTCGCCTCCTGTCCAACCTCGCGTCCAACGGACATACCCCGAGGCGGGGCGGCGAACCTCGCCGACACCGCATCGCGCTGAGCCGGGGTGGTGGCCGGCGCCCGGTCGGTGGGCCCACGGCCGACTACGCTGGCGGGGGTTCGGGACATCAGCGGCGAGGGGAGACGCGCACATGGCGTGGAGCTGGCGGTACGAGGGCGCGAACGGCGAGTCGGTCGACGGGCCGGGTGAGGCGTTCGGCAGCCAGGCGGACGCCGAGTCCTGGATCGGCCAGGCCTGGCGGGAACTCGCGGCGTCCGGCGTCACCTCCGTCACGCTGGTCGAGGACGACCGGGTGGAGTACCGGATGAGCCTGCTGCCCGTGGCGGAGTGATGCCCCCCGGGGACGCGGAGCCGCTGGTGCTCGGGGTGCCCCGGGCGGCGTTCCGGCCCAGCCCGATCTTCCTCGCCCTGGTCGCGCTGCTGGTCACCTGCGGGGTACTGACCTGGCACGGGATCGGCAACGTGCGGCTCGCCGTCTTCGGGTTCGTGGTCTCCGGCTGGGTGGTCTCGCTCTGCCTGCACGAGTACGCCCACGCGGTGGTCGCGTACCGGTCCGGCGACCGGGGGGTGGCCCACCGGGGCTACCTGACGCTGAACCCGCTGAAGTACAGCCATCCGTTGCTGTCGATCGCGCTGCCGGTCGTGGTGGTGCTGCTCGGCGGCATCGGCCTGCCGGGTGGTGCCGTCTGGGTGGATCGGCACGTCATCCCCGGTCGGCTGCGACACACCCTGGTCAGCCTGGCCGGTCCGGCCACCAACGTGCTGTTCGCGCTGGTGCTGGTGGCGGTGCTGCGGCTCGTCGCGCCCGGTGGCGGTCCGGTGGAGTTCTGGGCCGCGGTGGCGCTGCTCGGGTTCCTCCAGCTCACCGCCAGCGTGCTCAACCTGCTGCCGGTACCGGGCCTGGACGGCGGCAACATGATCCAGCCGTGGCTGAACCCGCAGTGGCGCCGGATGTACGACCTGTTCGCGCCGTACGGCTTCATCCTGCTCTTCGCGCTGCTGTGGAACCCGCGCATCGGCGGCTGGTTCTTCTCGGCGGTCTTCGCGGTCGCCGACTTCCTCGGCCTGCCGCCGTGGCTCTACGCCACCGGCCTGGAACTGATCCGCTTCTGGCAAGGCTGAGCCACCGGGCGGGACCGCCGTCCCCGGCCGGCGCGGGCCGGCCGGGGGCGGCCGGGTCAGGGCCGCTCGGCCGGCGACTCGGTACGGGCCGGGTCGCGCTCGGTCACCGGCTCGACGATCTCGTCGATCGCCTTCAGCAGGCCGGCGTCGAGCTTGACGCCCGCCGCCTTCACGTTGTCGTGCACCTGCTCCGGGCGGGACGCCCCGATGATGGCCGAGGAGACGTTCGGGTTCTGCAGCACCCAGGCGATCGCCAGCTGGGCCATGCTCAGCCCGGCCTGGTCGGCCAGCGGCCGCAGCTGCTGCACCCGGGTCAGCACGTCGTCGGTGAGCCACTTGGCGATGAAGCCCGCACCGGACTTCTCGTCGGTGGCCCGGGAACCGGCCGGCGGCGGCTGACCGGGCAGGTACTTGCCGGTGAGGACGCCCTGTGCCATCGGCGACCAGACGATCTGCCCGATGCCCAGCTCCTCGCTGGTGGGCACGACCTCGCTCTCGATGACCCGCCAGAGCATCGAGTACTGCGGCTGGCTGGAGACCAGCGGGATGCGCAGCTCACGGGCGAGGGCGTGGGCCTCGCGGATCTGCGACGCCTTCCACTCGGAGACGCCGATGTAGTGCGCCTTGCCGGAGTGCACGACGTCGGCGAAGGCCTCCATCGTCTCCTCCAGCGGCGTGCTGTAGTCGTAGCGGTGGGCCTGGTAGAGGTCGACGTGGTCGGTGCGCAGCCGGCGCAGCGAACCGTTGATCGACTCCATGATGTGCTTGCGGGACAGGCCCCGGTCGTTGCGGCCCGGACCGGTGGGCCAGTACACCTTGGTGAAGATCTCCAGTCCCTCGCGCCGCTCACCTTCGAGTGCCCGGCCGAGCACGTCCTCCGCGCGGGTGCCGGCGTAGACGTCGGCGGTGTCGAAGGTGGTGATGCCGGCGTCGAGGGCGGCGCGGACGCAGGCGAACGCCGCGTCCTCCTCCACCTGCGAGCCGTGGGTGATCCAGTTGCCGTACGAGATCTCACTGACCATCAGGCCTGAGCGGCCCAGGTGTCGGAATTCCATACCCCGACACTAGTCCGCCCGCCCGGCCGCGCCGAGGCGGTGAACGGCAGAAGTGATCAGCGCGGCAGCAGCGCGTCGCGCAGGGTGCGGCCGAGCCAGCTGCGGAACGCGTCCTCGGTCCAGCCCCGCTCCAGCACCAGCGCACCGTAGTGCGCCGGGTCGTTGTAGAACCACACCTCGTCGACAGCGGCCTCCACATCGGAGCCCTGGCGCAGCGACCCCGCCAGCGAACACACCCGCTCGACCACCATCTGGGCGCCGATCCGTCGGTTACGCAGCAGCGTCTGCCAGACCTCCGCCACCTCGGGGCTGCCGTCGGCGGCCCGCCGGACGGTCTCGAACACCTGGGCCGTCCGAGCACCGATCAGGGTGCAGACCTCGGCGTACGCGTCGAGCACCTCGGCGCGGGTGCGGCCCTCCCAGACCGGCCGGTACCAGGAGCGTTGGGAGACCGGCACCGGCTCGTCGTCGCCGGCCAGCGCCTGGTCGAGCACCTGGCGCAACAGGGCGGCCTTGGAGCCGAACGCGGCGAACACGGTGGGTCGGGCCACTCCGGCGGCGGCGGCCACGTCGGCCAGCGCGGTCCCGGTGTACCCGCGTTCGACGAAGAGGCGGGTCGCGGCGGTGACCACGGCCTGCCGGGTGCGGCGGGCGTTCTCCTCCCGGATCGGGGAGCGGTACGGCCTGGTCGGTCTTCCGTCCTTGACTTCATCCATGGCGTCGTCATACTAGCAACATATTCACTGGACCAGCGGCTATCCAATAGCCCGGGACTATCGAATATAGTGCTGTCCATCGGATTATCGTCGACCCCGGGAGGCGCCATGTCCGTCCACCCGTTCGTACGCCGCCCGGCCAGTCGCGAACCTCCGTCGTCCGAAGGGGACACCGCCATGATCACCGCACCTGCCGTTCCGCTGCGTCGCCGCCGCGCGGTCGCTGCCCGGCGCTGGGGTTGCATTCCACTCGCCCTGGTCCTCGCCCTGGCCGGGTGCGCCGAGGGGCCGCCCACCGGTGCGCCGACGGCCGACCGGTCCGGGCCGGCTGTCGAACCCACCCGGGCGGCCGGCGCGGCGGAGCGGGTCGACGGGTGTTCGTTGTTGACCGAGGCGGAGGTGACCGCGGTCATCGGGCGTAACGACGGTGGCCGGGCGACCTCGGAGGGCTGCCTGTGGGAGAACCCGGACACCTACCACTCGGTGAGCCTGCACATCGGCCTCGTCGGCACCGCCCCCGGCGGCGTACTGCCCAGCGTGGACCCGATGCTCGGGCCAGCCGAGGCCGGGCCGGACGGAATCCGGTTCGTACTCGACGAGGCGGAGTTCGCCGTCGGCGACCGGATCTGCCGCCTGCGGGTGGTCACCAAGGTCACCGACAGCAGCGACCGGACCGCCATGATCCGGCTCGCCCGTCAGGTCAGCGGCCGACTCTGACGCCCGCCACCGGGCAGCCCCCGCCCACGAGCTGCCGCCGGACCCGGTCGGTTGCCGACAGCCGACGGTTGCCGAGACACGAGGAGAACCGATGAGACACCACCCCCGCCGACCGCGTCCGGCATCGTGCTGGCTGGCGGCGTTCCTGCTCGTCGGGTCGACAGCCTGCACCCGGACCGAGGACCCGGCACCACCGGCGGTGCCACCAGTCTTCGAGAGCGTGGATCCGCAGGCCGCCGAGAGCGGCCCGCAACCCGCCGGCAGCGCCACGGCCGCGCCGCCGACCGATGCCGCCCTCGACCCGTGTCTGTTGGTCACCAGGCAGGAGGCGGAGGAGCTCGCGCGTACCCCGCTCAACGACGCCCGGCCGGCCCGCAACTCGTGCACCTACACCGGGCCGGTCAGCGGGCCGACGGCACAGGTGGAGGTCTACGTCGGCGACGGCGCCCGCAAACAGCTCGACGTCCAACGCGCACTCGGCCACGAACTGACGGTCCTGCCCGGGATCGGCGACGAGTCGTACCTGTGGGCCAAGGGGCGGATGGTCTTCGTCAGCAGCGCGCAACGGTGGGTGTCGGTACGCCTCGTCCGGCTCGACGACCCGGCCCGCAACCGAGGGCCGTTGACGGACCTGGCCGGCACGGTGGCCGGCCGAATCTGACCCCCGGACCGGGTGGGTGATCGGAGCGAGGTGGGACGGATGCGCGGACGTGTGGTCGCCGGCCTGCTGGCGGTGGTGGTCGTGGTGGCCACCGGTACGGCGTGCACCGGCGGGGCCGGCCGTGACCGGCCCCGGGTTGCGGTGGGCGGCCAGGAGCTGTCGGACCAGGAGTACCGCTACGGTCAGGCCCCCCGACCATACCGGGCGGTGACCTACCAACCGGACGTCGTGTTGATCGAGGACGGCGCGGAGGCCGTCCGCTCGGTCACGGTCGACGGTCTGACCTGGACCCTGGACACCGCCGCCCGGGGCGTGTCGGATCTCGCGCCGGGCAGTGTCATGTTCGCGAGCTCCCGCGGGGTCGGTCGGGTCGTCGACGTGCGACACGCGGCGGGCGACACGGTCGTCACCATCGCACCGGTCGAACTCACCGAGGTGATCCGTGACGGCGAGTTCGCCAGCGAGCAACCCGTCGCCCTGGACGACCCGATCGCGTACAGCGCCGAAGGCGCCCTCTGGACCGACGAGTCCGCCGTCACCGAGGCGGCGGAGACGTCCACGAAGACCGCGTCGGTGCGGCCGGCCACCTTCACCGTGGCTGCCGTACACCAGGCCGCCGACCCCGCGGAACGGGAGCGGGTTTCGATGCCCCATCCGTCCGGGGTGCCGAAGGGGGTCAGCGCGAACGGCTTCACCACCACGCCACGCTGCTGCCGAGACGGCGTCGGCGCCGACCTGACCTACGACGACGGCCAGATCCGGTTCCGGGCCAGCGTCCTGCTGGCGATGCAGAACCCGTCGGCGCGGTTCCGGCTGGCCATCTCCGGCGGCCGGGTGGACGTCGCCGAACTGCAGGTGTTCGGCGGTGCTGGCATCAAGGTCAGCATCCAGGGGGACAGCCGGGTCGGCGCCGACCGGCAACTGGACCGCCGGTTCACCATCCCCGTCGACTTCACCGTGCCGGTCGGTCACCTGCTGGGGATTCCGTTCACCCTCAGCGCCAGCCAGGAGGTGCTGGTCAAGACCGCCTTCAGCGCCCGGAACGGCAATCTGAGCGCGGCCGGCTCGTACGACATCCGGGGTGCGCTCGGCTTCGGGTACCGCGACGGTGACTGGGGCGTGAGCCGGCCGGAAGGCCCGATCATGCGGAGCAGCCTCGTCGACTCGATCAAGGGCATCTCGGTCGGCGCCAACGGCGTCGTACTGACCTACAAGACCACGTTCACCCTGGGCCTCGGCGTGCTCGGTTTCAAGGCCGGGCTCCACTTCGGGTTCACCGTCTCCACCGGGGTGGCCCGCGGATCGGCGCTCGCCCAGTTCTTCCCCCTGGCGCCCGGCACCCGGGGCATCGACTGCCGGGGCGCCAGTCTGTCGATCCACCTGACCTACTCGGTCGGGTACGCCATCCCCGAGCCGGTGGTTCAGGTCGTCAACTTCTTCCTGCGGGTGTTCCGGGCCAGACCGATCGCGGCCAGCGGCGGCATTCCGCAGCCACCCGGCCGGATGAAGATCTTCGACCGGCCCCAGTACGAGCCGGCCGGCTGCCAGAGCTGAGCGTCGTGCCCGTGGCCGGTCAGCGCCGAGCACCATGGCTCGTCCGGGTCAGAGCACCGGTGTCGCGTCGGTGAGCAACGCCTCGATCTCCGCGACGACCTCGTCGGGGTGCTGGAACACCGGGTCGATCAGCGGCCCGCCCCGCCGGTCGAGCGCACCCCAGCGCCCGGCACCGTTGGTCGCCAGGAAGGCCACCGGGTGGATCAGCAGCACCGGGTGGGCCGGCGCGACGATCACCTGACCCGTCCGGTCCACCACACCCTTGCGCCCGGCCAGGTCGACCACGGCCAGGCCCTCGTCGGTGAAGCCGTCGACGTACCGACCGTCGGCCAGCGTGGTGTGGAAGCCGTGGTAGCGGGTCGGCACCACGATCCGGCCGGTCCGGTCGACGGCACCCCAGCCCTCCCGCCGGACGGCCGCCACACCCCTGCGGAACGGTCGTACCTCGGCGAAGCCCGGTGGCACCACCACCTCGCCGGTCGCGTCGACGGCCAGCCAGCCGCTCTCGTCGCGGACCACCCACGCCAGCCCGTCGGAGAACGGTCGGGCCGCGAGGTAGGTCGGCGCGACGACGGTTTCGCCGGTCAGGCCGATCAACGCCCAGCGGTCCGTCTCCGGGCCACGCACCCAGGCCCGGCCGTCCCGGAACGGCTGCGCCTCCGCGTACCGGGCCGGCACGACCATGTCGCCCTCGGCGTCCGCGTACCCCCACAGGCCCTGGCCGCCGTCGCGCGCGGGCACCGGGCTGCGGTCCCGCTCCAACACCTCGTCGGCACTGCGGTGGTACGGCCCGAAGCCGGCCTCGGCGGCACGGGCGGCGACCGCGTCCAGCCCGGTCCGTACCCGGGCGAGCAACTCGGCGTCGCCCTCGCCGCGCAGGTCGAGGGCCCGCTCGAAGTGGTGACACGCCTCGATCAACCGACCCTGGTCGTAGCAGCACCGGGCGGCGTGTTCGTGCAGTGCGGCGCGCAGCCGGTCGGGCAACTCGGCCGAGTTCGCCTCCGCGAACAGCCGGTCCGCCTCGGCGAAGTCGCCGCGCCAGCGCAGTACGTGGGCCAGCCGGGCCTGGGCCAGCGCGGCCCGGCGTAGTTCGCCGGTCGCCTCCGCGTAGGTGAGTGCCATCCGGCCGTCGTCCAGCGCGTCGTCGAGGTCACCGAGCACCCGCGAGGCAACCGCCCGCAGACTCAGCAGCCGGGCCCGGGACCGGTTGTCCAGGGCCGTGCCGAGCTTCTCGGTGAGCCGCTCGCGGATCGTCCGCAGTTCCTCCGGGTCCGCCACGATCTCCCGCAGCGTCACCGGGTCGAGGCGCCAGCGGTAGCCCGCCAACAACTGTTCGGGATCGGCCGGCGGTTCCGGTTCCGGCTCGGGCTCCGGTTCTGGTTCCGGCGCTGGTTCGAGAGGCGGCCCGGGCGCCGGCTTCGGTTCCTGCTCCTGCTCGGGTGTCGACCCGGGTGCCGGCTCCGCGGCCATCGGCACGGCGGCCGGCCCGTCCTCTGCGGGCCGGGTCGGCGGCGTCGGCGCAGCGGCGGCCGGTACCGCGGAGACCGGCGGTGCGAACTCCGGTGCGTCGGGCGGGGCGGCGACCGGCGTGGCCGGAGTGGGGCTCGACGCGGCCGGCGGTGCCGAGACCGGTGGCGAGGCTTCCTGCCAGGCAGGTGGTGCCGAAACCGGCGCCGTCCAGTTCGGTGGCGGTCCGACCGGCCGAGTGGGTGCGGGTTCGGTGGCCGGGTGAGCCGGTTCGGACCTGGCGGCCGCCTCGGCGGCGTCGCGTCCGGCGCCGGACGGGGTTGCCGGGCCCTCGGTGGGGGCGGGTGGGTCGGTGCGCTCGGGTGGGCTCGGTCGCCCGGATGCGGGCGATCCGAACCAGGACTGTGGGCTGTCCGAGGCCGGGCCGGTGGGCGTGGGCGCGTCGGCGGCCGGGGGTGTCGCCACGACGGGCGGGGCCGAGACGGGCCGGTGGGTGGGCGGTGCCGACACCGGTCGGTGGGTGGGCGGGCCGGCGGCCGGGGGTGCCGACGCGACCAGCGGCGTGGGCACCTCTGGTGGGGTGGCCACCACCGGTTGGTCGTGCAGCGGCGCGGGCCGGACCTGGTGTTCGTGCAGTGGTGCCGGGCGTACCTCGTTCTGGTGCAGTGGCGCGGGGCGCACGGTGTCTCCGGCCGGTACCCGGTCGGCTGCGGCCGCCGGCCGTTCCGTGGCGGGGCCGGGGCGGTCCGGTGCCTCCTGGTCCGGGTGGACGCCACGCCGGTCCTGAACCGGCCCGGCCGCCTCCGACCGGTCGCGGTCCGGACGGGCGATGTCGGGTCGCCCCGACGTCGGGGCGGGGGAGACCGGTCGGGCCCGCCCGGCTGCGGGGGAGACCGGCTGGTCGGGGACCACCGACAGGTGGCGGCGGGGTGGCTCGCGGTCGGGGGCGGGCGACACGGGCCGGGCGGCCGGGTCCGCCCCCTGGGCGGCCGGCCGGTCGACGAACCGTTGCGGGCCGGGCCCGTCCGGGGTGGCGGCGGGGCGCCGGTCGTCGGGTCGGGGCCGGTCGCCGGTGTCCGCAGTGACGGGGCGCTGGTACTCCCGATGGTCCCGGCCGGAACTCGGACGCAGCGGTCCCGGCTCCGGCCACGGCAGGTCGCGGCGCGGAGCGGCGGCGTACCCCTCCGCCTCCGGCGACGCCGGCTGGTCGCCGCCGCGCTCCGGCGACCAGCCCGGGCGACCCCGTTCGTCGCGCCGGCCACGAATCGGCTCCTCGTCGACGTAGCCGTCCGGGTACGGGGCGGCGTCGGGGTCACCGACGGTGAACTCCTCCCGGTAACCGTCCACCCCGTAGCCGCCCACCCGGAGTCCGTCCTCGGACCGGGGCTGAACGGGGTGGCTGCTCCACTGGTAGCGGGGACGACGTTCGGCGTCAGCCGCGGGACGACGTTCGGCGTCCTCGGTGGGCCGGTGCGCGGCCGGGCGGTGCGGTTCCTCGGTCGGCTCCGGCGCCCAGCCGCGCTCCGTCCGCCCCGCCGGTGAGACCGGCGCGCCGTGCCGGTACTGGTCAGGATCGGTCGGCTCGGGTCGGCGTGGTCGTCGGGCGTACCGGTCGGCGTCGCGTTGGTCGCGCCACTCCGGTTCGCGCTGCGGATACCGGTCACCCTCCCGCCGGTCGGGTTCGCGTCGATCGGGTTCGCGCCGGTCACCCTCGCGCCGGTCACCCTCGCGCCGTTCGCGCCAGCCCGGCTCGGCTGGCGGGTACCGGTCGCCCTCGCGTCGGTCGCCCTCGCGTCGGTCGGGTTCGCGTCGGTCGGGCTGGCGTCGGGAGTACGGACCGGGCTCGCGTCGCTCGCGCTGGTCGAAACCGCCCCGGTCGCGTCGGTCCGGCTCGTACGGTGGATAGCCGTCGACGTCGCGCGTCGGGTACCGGTCGGGTTCGCGCTGGTCCCGGCGAGGTGGTGTACCGGTCGCGCCCCGGGCCTGCGGCCCGACGTCGGACCAGGTGACGCCGTCGCGCCCGCGGGTCGCCTCGGCGGGTGGCGACCATCGCCCGTCGGACCGGGGTGGCGCCGACCGGGCGCTCGGGTACCCGGACTGCTCGTACGGCCGAGCACCGTTGGCGTCGTCGGTACGTCGCTGGTCGGGTAGCTCCTGCCGGCCCGGCCGGCCCTCCGGGTCGTCGTCCCAGGACCGACCCACGTACGTGCCGTCCGGTCTGGTCGGTGCCAGGGGTGGCACCTCGGCCCGCCCGACGGCGGTGGCCCGGCCCCGGGCGGGCGGCTGTTGGTGCTCGACGCCAATGTCGCCCGGGTAGCGCTGGCCGGGGAACTGCGGCTGCCATTCGGTCGTCGGTTCGACGACCCAGGACGGCTCGGCGGGGTCGTGCCACCGGTCGGCGTAGCCGCGACTCATCCGGCGGACCCGTCGCGGCGGCCGGGAGAGATCTGGCCGGTCTGCTCGCTCACGGCCGCGCCCCGGTGGTCGGCTCGCGTCCGCTCGCTCACGGCGATGTCACCTCGTCGGAAATGGTCGCGCTGGGCACCCGCCGGAACCGGTAAAGTCGCTCGTCCCGGCACCGAAAGGGCTGCGGAAGGAGGGTAGCGGCGCGGGCTCGGTCACCGCCACTGCGGCACCCCCGGTGAACCCAAACGTTATCCTATCGATCCGGACATTTAGGTCTTTGGTGGAATCGGACTTCCGACGATACTCCACCGACGGTCACCGTCGGCTCGGCGTCGTCGCCGGTCAGGGATGTTCCATGATCAGTACGGCGAAGGTGCCCGGCTCCAGGGCCTCGTAGTGGTGTGGTGCGTCACCGGGAAAGGTGGCGTAGTCACCCGGGCCGAGTTCCACCTGCTCGTGCTCCGGCCCGCAGCGGAGCCGGCCCGCACCCACCACGAGATGCTCGACGCTGCGTGGGGTGTGCGCGGCGGCGCTGCGTACCCGGCCCGGTTCCAACTCGATCAGGTAGACGTCCCGGCGGGCGTGCGCCGCCCCGGCGGCGAGCAGCGTGCCGGAGAAGTCGGCGTGCTCGGAGCGGATCCGCGGGCCGTCGCCGGCCCGGATCACCCGTACGGCGGCCACCGGCGGCTCGACCAGTCGGCTGAACGGCACGTCGAGTGCCACGCCCAGTGCCCAGAGCGTCTCCACGCTCGGGTTGCCCGTACCGGATTCGAGTTGGGACAGCGTCGACTTGGCGATCCCGGCCCGCCGGGCGAGTTCGGTCAGCGAGAGGCCGACGCGCTGCCGTTCGTGCCGCAGCGCGGCGGCGATGGTGGCCAGTGGGGGCGCGGGATCCGGGGGCATGTTCGCTCCGTCGGTCATGTTGTTCTATTTGACGAACGGTGGGGCCGTGTTCATCATGATGGGCCATGCGTACGCCAGACCGAACGTCGGGGGCAGACCCGATCCGCGACGTCGCCGCCATCGGTGCGGCGATGGTGGCGGTCGGCGCCTCGTTCGGCGCGATGGCGGTCGCGGCGGGGCTGCCCGGCTGGGCCGCGGTCACCATGTCGGTGCTGGTCTACGCCGGCGGTGCGCAGTTCATGGCGGTCGGGTTGGTGGCCGCCGGCAGCCCGCTCGCCGCCGTGCTGGCCGGGCTGCTGCTCAACGCCCGGCATCTGCCGTTCGGGCTGAGCCTCGGCGACGCCCTGGGCCCCCGGCGCTGGCACCGGCTGCTCGGCAGCCATCTGATGACCGACGAGGCGACCGCTTTCACCCTGTCCCGTCCCTCCGACGCCGCCCGGCGACGGGCGTTCTGGCTGGCCGGCGTACTGCTCTTCCTGGCCTGGAACGTCGGCACCGTGCTCGGCGTGCTGGCCGGCGGGGTGGCCGGTGATCCGGCCGCGCTCGGGCTGGACGCGGCGTTTCCGGCGGGCCTGATCGCGCTGCTGTTGCCCACGTTGCGGGACCGGGACATCCGGGCGGCCGCGCTCGGTGGAGCGGTGGTGGCGGTCCTGACCACCCCGCTCCTGCCGGCCGGTCTGCCCGTGCTGTTGGCGCTGGTGGGCCCGGCCCTGCTCGCGCTACACCGGCTCCGGCGCCCCTCGTCGGGTGGGCCCGACCAGCCCTCGGCCGGATCCTCCCCGGCCGACGATCAGTCGGTCGAACCGCCGTCGGCTGCCGGATCGGGCCCCGACCGGCTGCCCGCCGACGAGCCGTCGGTCGAGCTGCCGTCGGCTGAGTCGCCACCGGTCGGAGAAGGGCGGCCCGGCCGCCGACTCGCCGACGTCCCGTCGGCCACGCCGCAGCGGACGCCGAGCGTTCGGGAGGAGGGACGGTGCTGATCGCGGTGATCGTGGCGCTGGCCGTCGGGACGTACGCCTTCCGGGTGGCCGGGGTGCTGGTGCGTGACCGACTCGACCTGCCGGCCTGGGCACTGCGGTTGCTGCCGGCCGGTGCGGCGGCCCTGCTGGCGGCCCTCGCGGCGACCGCGGCGCTGACCGAGGTCGGCGGCTTCGCCGGCTGGGCCCGGCCGGCCGGTGTGCTGGTGGGTGTGCTGCTGGCCTGGCGGCGGGCGCCGTTCGTGCTGGTGGTCATCGCTGCCGCCGGCACCACGGCGCTGCTGCGCCTGCTCGGGGTGCCCTGAGCGGTCAGTCCCGACTGGGGCTGAACCGGTCGGCTCGGGCTGGCGACGACCCGGTCGGCTCGGGCCGGCGGCGACGTGGCCAGCTGCGGCCGGCGGCTCTTGCCGACGCTGATCGCGCCGATCGGCAGGGGTCGGTCAGACCTGGTCGCCGATGGCCACGCGCGGCTCCGGGGTGCGTAGCTTCCGGAAGGTGATCGCCCGCATGATCGCGTAGAGGTAGAGCGACCCCATCCGCTGGGTGCTCTGCGGGAAGCGGGCCCGAACCAGCTTCTTGATCTTGCGAGAGATCAGCACCGAGTCGATCACCACACCGATGGCCAGCGCACCCCACAGCAGGTTTGAGGCCAGCCGGATCACCGGCGGCATCGCCTGGTTCGAGCCGATCAGCACGACCAGCGCGCCACCGAAGAACCAGGTGCCGACGGTACGCCGGGAGTCGACCACGTTGCGGGCCAGCAACCGCTCCGGGCCCCGGTCGCGCGGGCCACCCTCGCGCCGGAACTCGGCGGCCGCCTCGGCCCGCCGTTCGCGTCGCAGCGCCTTCGCCTCGTCCTTGCTCAGCGGCTTGGTGCTCCCCGGCGGCCGGCGGCCGGCGGCCGGCCGCTTCGGCGTCTCGCGCCCCTTGGCGGGGGTGTAGCCACGCGGACGGGTGGACTCGCCCGCCGTCTCCTCCTCGGCCGGGGTCAGCGGCTCGGAGGCGGGGTCGGCGAGGTCGGCGGACTTGCGGCGAAACAGCGACGGCACGCGGCAAGGGTAGCCAACGGCCGGCGTCCGGTGCACATCGCGGTGCACCGGACCCTTGCTGACCATGTCGCCGCCGGCCCGAGCTGACGTCGAGCGGCCCGACCGTGGCTCGGACTACGGCCGCTCGACGTGCGCGCCGAGGTCGGCGAGCTTGGCCTCGAAGTCCTCGTAGCCCCGGTTGATCAGGTCGACGCCGTACACCCGGGAGGTGCCCTCGGCGGCCAGCGCGGCGATCAGGTGGCTGAAGCCGGCCCGCAGGTCGGGAATCACCAGGTCGGCGGCGTGCAGCTTGCTGGGCCCGGCGATCACCGCCGAGTGCTTGAAGTTGCGCCGGCCGAAGCGGCACGGGGTGCCGCCCAGGCAGTCCCGGTAGACCTGGATGTTCGCGCCCATCGAGTTGAGCGCCTCGGTGTAGCCCAGCCGCTGCTCGTAGACCGTCTCGTGGACGATCGACAGGCCCCGGGCCTGGGTCAGGGCGACGACCAGCGGCTGCTGCCAGTCGGTCATGAAGCCCGGGTGCACGTCGGTCTCCAGGGCGGTGGCCTGCAGCTCGCCGCCCGGGTGCCAGAAGCGGATGCCGCCCTCCTGGCCCGGCTGTCCCGGCCGCGGCGGACGGGTGTCGGTCACCTCGTACTCGCCGCCGACCGAGCGGAAGACGTTGAGGAAGGTCATCATGTCGGCCTGCTCGGCACCGAGCACCTCGACGTGACCCCGGGTGGCCAGGGCCGCCGCGGCCCAGCTCGCCGCCTCGATCCGGTCCGGGATCGGCCGGTGGGTGTAGCCGTGCAGCTTCGGTACGCCCTGGATCTCGATCACCCGGTCGGTGTGCACCTTGATGATCGCGCCCATCTTCTGCAGTACGCAGATCAGGTCGATGATCTCCGGCTCCACGGCGGCGTTGCGCAGCTCGGTGACGCCCTCGGCCATCACGGCGGTGAGCAGCACCTGCTCGGTGGCGCCCACGCTCGGGTACGGCAGCGAGAACTTGGTGCCGTGCAGGCCGTTCGGGGCGGACAGGTGCAGCCCCTCGGGCGTCTTGTCGACGGTGGCGCCGAACTCGCGCAGCGCCTGCAGGTGGAAGTCGATCGGCCGCGGCCCGATGTGGCAGCCGCCCAGGTCCGGGATGAAGGCGTGCCCGAGACGGTGCAGCAGCGGCCCGCAGAACAGGATCGGGATCCGGCTGGAACCGGCGTGCACGTTGATCTGGTCGGTGCTGGCGCTCTCCACGTTCGCCGGGTCGAAGACCAGCTCGCCGTCCTCGACGCCGTCGGAGACCTTGACGCCGTGCAGCCCGAGCAGGCCGCGGACCACCTCGACGTCGCGGATCTTGGGTACGTCGAACAGGCGGCTCGGGCTGTCGCCGAGCAGCGCGGCGACCATCGCCTTGGAAACCAGGTTCTTCGCACCGCGCACGCGGATCCGCCCTTGAAGCGGGGTGCCTCCGTGTACGACCAGGACGTCGTCGGTCAACGCAACCTCCAGCGCGTGCGTGCTGCCGTGTCGATGTGGGTTCGCCGCGGGTCGCTACCCACGGCGCGGTCGCGGCCAAACGCACGCGCCCGCGTTGTCGTCCGCCCGGCAGCATAGCCCTCTGTGATGAGAATGGATCCGGTCACACTACCCCTGGGGGCATTTATCGGTGATCCGGCACTTTTATGTGCGGCAATGGTTGCTGAGAGTGATCAGGCGCCGGGTAGTGCGAGCATCTGGTCGAGCGCGACCCGGGCGTGGTGTGCGGTCTCCGCGTCCACGGTGATCCGGTTGACCACCCGGCCGGCGACCAGCTCCTCCAACGCCCATACCAGGTGCGGCAGGTCGATGCGGTTCATCGTCGAGCAGTAGCAGACCGCCTTGTCGAGGAACATGATCTGCTTGTCCGGGTGGGCCAGCGCGAGCCGGCGGACCAGGTTCAGCTCGGTGCCGACCGCCCAGGCCGAACCGGCCGGAGCCGCCTCGATCGTACGGATGATGTACTCGGTCGAGCCCACCTGATCGGCCGCGTTCACCACCTCGTGCCGGCACTCCGGGTGCACCAGCACGTTCACCCCGGGTACCCGCTCGCGTACGTCGTCGACGCTGTCGAGGGTGAACCGGCCGTGCACCGAGCAGTGCCCCCGCCACAGGATCATCCGCGCGTCGCGCAGCTGCTCGGGCGTCAGCCCGCCACCCGGCTTGTGCGGGTCGTAGAGCACGCAGTCGTCCAGCGAGAAGCCCATCTCCAGCACCGCCGTGTTCCGGCCGAGGTGCTGGTCGGGCAGGAAGAGCACCTTCTCGCCCTGCTGGTACGCCCACTCCAGGGCCCGCTTGGCGTTCGAGGAGGTGCAGACCACCCCGCCGTTTCGCCCGACGAAGCCCTTGATGTCAGCCGAAGAGTTCATGTACGTCACCGGAACGGTCCGCGCCGCGATGCCCAGTTCGGTGAGCACGTCCCAGGCGCTCTCGACCTGCGGCAGCGCCGCCATGTCCGCCATCGAACAGCCGGCCGCCAGATCCGGCAGGATGACCTGCTGCGCGGCGGAGGTGAGGATGTCGGCGCTCTCGGCCATGAAGTGCACACCGCAGAAGACGATGTACTCCGCGTCCGGCCGGGCGGCGGCCTCGCGGGCCAGCTTGAACGAGTCGCCGGTCACGTCGGCGAACTGGATCACCTCGTCGCGCTGGTAGTGGTGGCCCAGCACGAAGACCTTGTCGCCGAGCGCGGCCTTCGCCGCCGCCGCCCGGGCCACCAGGTCGGGGTCGCTCGGCGCCGGCAGGTCACCCGGACACTCCACGCCACGCTCGGTGGCGGGGTCGCTGCCGCGGCCGAGGAGCAGCAGCGCAGTGGCGGTGTTGGAGGGCTCAACCCAGGTCGACGTCACGCCCCCATGGTCCCACAGCGCGACCGGCACGCCGCCCCCACCGGTGTGGGCTGCCACACTGCCAGGCATGCGCGTACTGCTCTGTCCGGACAAGTTCGCCGGCACGCTGTCGGCCCCCGAGGTGGCCGCCGCGGTGGCCGACGGCTGGCGGGAGGTCGCTCCCGGCGACGACCTGCTGGTCAGGCCGCTGGCCGACGGGGGGCCCGGCTTCCTCGACGTGCTCGCCGAGGCGCTGCCCGGTCGGCGGGTACCGGTGCCCACGGTCGACCCGCTGGGCCGCCCGGCCGCCGGTGAGATCCTGCTCACCGACGACGGCACGACCGCGTGGCTGGAGAGCGCCCAGGCGTGCGGGCTGCACCTGCTCGACGTGACCGAGCGCGACCCGAAGACCACCACCTCGTACGGCCTGGGGCTGCTGATCGCCGCCGCGGTCGAGGCCGGCGCCCGCACCGTGGTGGTCGGACTGGGCGGCTCGGCGACCAACGACGCGGGTGCGGGGATGCTCGCCGCGCTGGGCGCCGTGGCGCTGGACGCCACCGGGGCGGCCCTGCCGTACGGCGGCGCCGCGCTGTCCACCGCCGCCACGCTCGACGGTGCGCCCCGGCTGCGCGAGGCGCGGTTGATCGCCGCCACCGACGTGGACAACCCGCTGCTCGGCCTGCATGGGGCGAGCAGCGTCTTCGGGCCGCAGAAGGGCGCCGACCGGGCCGACGTGCTGCTGCTCGACGCCGCCCTGCAACGCTTCGCCGAGGTGCTGCAGCACAGCCTGCCCGGCAGTCCCAGCGGGCTGGGCGCGCTGCCCGGTGGCGGTGCCGCCGGTGGCGTCGGCGCCGCGCTGTTGGCGCTCGGTGGACGGTGCGAATCCGGGATCGGGCTGGTCAGCCGGGCCGTCGGGCTGGATGCCGCGCTCGACGACACCGACCTGGTGATCACCGGTGAGGGCAAGTTCGACCACCAGTCGCTGCGCGGCAAGGTGGTGGCCGGCGTCGCCGGTGCCGCCCGGGATCGGGGCGTACCGTGCGTCGTGCTCGCCGGCCAGGTGAGCACCGGGCGGCGGGAGGCGGCGACGGTCGGGGTGACCGAGGCGTACAGCCTGGTGGAGCACTTCGGCGGCGAGGAGAGCGGCGGGTTGGCGGCGGCCCTGGACCGCCCGGGGGAGGGGCTGCGGGCGTTGGGTGCCCGACTGGCTCGCCAGTGGAGCCGTTGACCGGTTCGACGCCCGCCGGTGCCGGTACCCGCCCGCCCGGCGCGCGCCGGAGGTGGACCGGCTGGTCACGCCGCCGGGTGGCCCGGCGGCGGGCGGCCTACAATCGGAAACTGGACCACTGTGGGAATCGCTGACCGGCGGCTGACGTTGGCCAGGGGAGACCACACCACACGCGCGCAGGGAGAATTCCACGTGACCACGCCAGCGCAGACCGAGTCGACCGAGGCCAAGGCCCCCACGTCCGTCGTCCTCACCGACGTCGCGGCGCAGAAGGTCAAGGCCCTGATCGAGCAGGAGGGCCGCGACGACCTGCGGCTCCGGGTCGCCGTACAGCCGGGCGGCTGCTCCGGCCTGCGATACCAGCTCTTCTTCGACGAGCGTTCGCTCGACGGTGACGTCGTCACCGACTACGACGGTGTCGAGGTCGTCGTCGACCGGATGAGCGCCCCGTACCTGGCCGGCGCCACCATCGACTTCGCCGACCGGATCGACGCCCAGGGCTTCACCATCGACAACCCCAACGCGGGTAACTCCTGCGCCTGCGGCGACTCCTTCAGCTGAGCCTCGAGCACTGAGCCTCGACCGTGACGGCGGGTCGGCCCAACCGGGCCGCCCCGCCGTCGCGCGTCCACCCAGCTGCCGTGTTGATCGCGGGATTCTGGTCTTCCCGGCCCGCGCGGCGCGACCGAAACTTCTTGATCAACGCGGCCGGGGCGGAGGTTGGGTGGTTGGGCGGGCTGGTCGCTCGGTGGGCGGGGTGGCGGTAGGCTGACCGCGCTCTGCTCCCGACCCCGAGGGTTGCCATGAAGATCGCCGTGACCGGCTCGATCGCCACCGACCACCTGATGAGTTTCCCGGGCCGGTTCGCCGACCAGCTCATCGCCGACCAGCTGCACAAGGTGTCGCTCTCCTTCCTGGTGGACGACCTGGTGCTGCGCCGGGGCGGGGTGGCGGCCAACATCGCGTTCGGCATGGGGCAGCTCGGCCTGCGTCCGGTGCTGCTCGGCGCCGTCGGCGCCGACTTCGCCGACTACCGCTCCTGGCTGGAGCGGCACGGCGTGGACTGCGACTCGGTGCACATCAGCGAGGTGGCGCACACCGCGCGCTTCGTCTGCACCACCGACACCGACATGTGCCAGATCGCGTCGTTCTACGCGGGCGCGATGAGCGAGGCCCGCAACATCGAACTGCACCCGGTCGCCCAGCGCCTCGGCGGGCTCGACCTGGTGCTGGTCAGCGCCAACGACCCGGAGGCGATGCTGCGGCACTCCGCCGAGTGCCGTGAGCGCGGCTACCGGTTCGCCGCCGACCCGTCGCAGCAGCTCGCCCGGATGGACGGCGCGGACGTGGTGACGCTGATCGACGGCGCCGACTACCTGATGACCAACGACTACGAGAAGTCGTTGCTGCAGAGCAAGGCCGGGCTGAGCGACGAGCAGCTGCTGGACCGGGTCCGCGTCCGGGTCACCACGCTGGGCAAGGACGGTGTGGAGATCGCCGGGCGGGACATCGACCCGATCCACGTGCCCATCGCGCGCCAGACCCAGGCGGTCGACCCCACCGGCGTCGGCGACGCCTTCCGCGCCGGCTTCTTCACCGCGCTGTCCTGGGGCGTCGGGCTGGAACGCGCCGCGCAGGTCGGCTCGCTGCTGGCCACCCTGGTGCTGGAGACCGTCGGCACCCAGGAGTACCAGGTACGCCGGGACCTGTTCGTCAAGCGGCTCGCCGAGTCGTACGGCGACGAGACCGCCGACGAGGTCCGCCCGTACCTGCTGCCCTGACCGCTGGGTCGCCGCGACGGCGCCCCGGCCCACGAGCCTGAACGGTTCCGCGGCGACCTACCGCGACCGGCGCACGTCGTAGCCGGGGCCGGCGGTGGCGCCGAGGAACTCCTGGCCACGCATCCGGCACCAGGCCGGGATGTCCACCGCCGCCGCCGGGTCGTCGGCCAGTACCCGGATCACCCCACCGACCGGCAGCGACGGCAGCCGACGGGCCAGGGCGATCACCGGCAGCGGGCAACGCTGACCGAGGCAGTCGAGCACCGCGTCGGGAGCCGGGGTCTCGGGCGCGGTCACAGCCCGACCACCCCGGCCTCGGCCCGCAGGTCGGCCACGATCCCGGGCAGCTCGGCGAGGAAACGTTCCACGTCGGCGTCGGTGGTACCGGAGTGCAGCGAGACGCGTACGTTGCCGTGCGAGAGCACCCCCATCGCCTCCAGCACGTGCGACGGGCGCAACGTCGACGAGGTGCAGGAGGAGCCGGACGAGACCGCGAAGCCGCGCCGGTCCAGCGCGTGCAGCAGCGCCTCGCCGTCGACGTACAGGCAGGAGAACGTGACCAGGTGCGGCAGCCGGTCGTCCGGGTCGCCGACCACCTCGACGTCCGGCACCTGGGCGGCCACCCGGGACCGGATCCGATCCACCAGCGGCGCCAGCCGGGCCGCCTGCGCCGCCGCGTCGGCCGCCGCCGCGCGCAGGCTCGCCGCCGCCGCGACCACCGCCGGCAGGTTCACCGTCCCGGGAGTACGCCCCGACTCGTGTTCGTCGGCCGGCCAGGGTGACTCCCAGCGGGTGCCCTTGCGGACCACCAGCAGGCCGACGCCGGGCGGGCCACCCCACTTGCGGGCGCTCGCGGTCAGCACCGACCAGCCCTCCGGCACCGGCACCCGTCCCACCGACTGCGCCGCGTCGACGTACAGCGGCACCCCACCGGCCGCGCAGGCCGCCGCGGCGGCCGGCACCGGCTGGACGGTGCCCACCTCGTGACTGGCCGCGATCAGCGCGGCCAGCGCCACCCCGGGGGCGGCGACGGCCGCCGCCCAGGCGTCGAGGTCCAGCCGGCCGAGCCGGTCCACCGGTACCTCCGTCGCGGTGCCGCCGCCGGCCACGTGCCGCTGCGCGGCGTGCAACACGGCGGAGTGTTCGATCGCCGAATGGACCAGTCCGGTGCCGAAGCGCCGCCGCCCGACCAGGCCACCGAGCACGGCCGAGTGTGCCGCCGTCGTACCGCTGGCGGTGAAGGAAAGCTCGTCCGGGCGTACGCCGAGGGGCTCCGCCGCGGCCTCGCGCGCGGCGTCGAGCAACTGGCGGGCGCGCCGGGCCGCCGAGTAGAGCCGATCGGGGTCGGCCCAGCCGTCGTCGAGGGCGGCCAGCAGCGCCTGCCGCGCGACCGGGTGCAGTGGCGCGGCGGTGGCGGCATCCAGGTAGACCGAGGATGGGATCACATCTGCCCACGCTATCGCCTCGGTCGGGACAAGATCCCCCGTCGGGGGCGGACACTGACCCCAACCGGGTCGAGCCCGTCATGGTCGAGTAATCTGCGACCGTCGGTGACGCCTTTGCCGCTGGTGCGGTGGCTCCGCTCGGCGGAGCCGGCCAGATCGAGGAAGCACCGCGGCGCGCTAGGGAGGCAGGACCAGGTGGTCGCAAGGAGTTCGGAGGTACGGCCGACGGCCGTACGGCGCAGCGCGTTCCCGAAAGCCGGTGGCCGGCGGGGGCGTCGTGCCGGGCGTCTCGCCGGCCTCGGATTCGGTGGGGCGGCACTGCTGGTCCTGCTCACGGGCTGTGACGTCGGCGCGGCGTTCGGCGGCTTCGGCTGGCCGCAGGGTGGCATCACCCCCGAGGCCCGGCGGATGTACGACCTGTGGATCGCCTCGTGCATCGCGGCGCTCGCGGTCGGCGTCTTCGTCTGGGCTCTGATCTTCTGGTGCGTGGTGCGCTACCGCAAGCGCGGCAACCAACTGCCCGTGCAGACCCGCTACAACCTGCCGATGGAGTTCCTCTACACCATCGCGCCGGTGCTGGTCGTCGCGGTCCTCTTCTACTACACCGCGGTCGTGCAGACCGACGTGGTGAAGACCACCAACAACCCCGACGTGACCGTCGAGGTGGTGGCCTTCAAGTGGAACTGGCAGTTCAACTACCGGGACGGGCAGGGCGTCGACGCCAACACCACCGCCTCGGTGCTGGGCACCAGCGAGGTCATCCCGATCCTGGTCCTGCCGAGCAACCGGTCCATCCGGTTCGAGGAGACCAGCAAGGACGTCATCCACTCGTTCTGGGTGCCGGAGATGCTGTTCAAGCGGGACGTCATGCCGGGCAGCATCCGCAACGTCTTCGAGGTCTCCTCGCTGGAGTCCGAGGGCGCGTACGTGGGACGCTGCGCCGAGCTGTGCGGCAGCTACCACGCCTTCATGAACTTCGAGCTGCGGGTCGTCTCACCGGAGAACTTCGACCGCTTCCTCGCGGCCAAGCAGGACGGCGCCTCGACCCAGCAGGCGTTGACCTCGATCGGTGAGGAGCCGTACGCGGTCACCACCCGGCCGTTCGAGACGCGGCGTACCCAGGACAACTTCAACCAGGGCAGCGCCCCGGTCGGCGCGGGAAGCTGAGGCGGCGGGCATGAAGACCGAGTGGCGCATCTTCCTGATCATTGCCGCGTTCCTGCTCTTCGCGACCGCCCTGTACGGCGGCTGGACCTGGGCCGACTCGGGTGGCCACGTCGAGTGGATCGGCACCGTCGCCCTGCTCCTGTCGTTCCTGCTCTGCTCGATGTGCGGCGGCTTCTTCTGGTTCGTCTCGCGCCGGATCGACCTGCGGCCGGAGGACCGGCCGGACGGTGAGATCGCCGACGGTGCGGGCGAGATCGGCTTCTTCAGCCCCGGCAGCTACTGGCCGTTCGGCCTGGCGCTGGCCGCCGCGGTCGCCGGCCTGGGTCTGGTGTTCTGGCAGTTCTGGCTGCTGGGGGTGGGCGCGGTTGCGATCATCTTCGCCGCCTGCGGCCTGCTGTTCGAGTACTACACCGGCACCCGCCGCACCGCCGAGCACTGACCCAACCCCAACCGACACCCACGAAGGCCCGCCTCCCCGGAGGCGGGCCTTCGCACACCCCACCCCTCCCTCGCGCCGCCCTCCCCACCCGTCGATCTTGCAGTTCTGGTCGCACTTCTGTCCGGACATGCGGCATTGTGGCGACGGAAAGTGCAAGATCAGCGCGGATGGCGGGGTGGGCGCGGGGTGGGGGCGCGGGCCCGGGGTGGGGGTCCGGGGTGGGGTGGGGGTTAGGCGGCGCGGCGGGGGGTGGGGTGTTGGTGCCGGCGCGGCGAGGTGGTCGGGGCGGGGGCGAGGAACAACGCCGTGCCGCAGCGGGTGCAGGCCAGTTCGGGGCAGGTGGAGCCGTGCCCGTCGAGGCAGGGCGGCACCTCGAACGGCTGGAGGCACTCGCAGGTGTCGCAGTACAGTTCACGCTCGGCCATGTGCGGCTCCTCCCGCTCGCCGGTCCACGGGGCCGCCGGGCGGGACGGCACCGGGGCGGCCGTCGCGGTGACCGTCGACGATCGTGGGAATTACTCACCTGTAGTTTCCCACGCCACCCTGGGACTCTTGCCGCTGCCGCTGCCGCTGCCGCTGCCGCCGCCCGCGGATGGTCAGGCGGTGCGGGCGACCTCGATCCAGCGGTCCAGGCCGCGGGCGGCGGCGCCGGAGTCGATCGACTCGGCGGCCCGGTCCAGGCCGGCGCGAAGGGCGGTGGTCAGGTCGCCGTCCAGCGGGCCCTGGGTGGCCAGCGCCGCAGCGGCGTTGACCAGGACGGCGTCGCGGACCGGACCCGGCTCACCGGCGAGCAGCCGCCGGGCCACGTCGGCGTTGAACGGGGCGTCACCGCCGCGCAGGTCGGCGAGGGTGGCCCGGGGTACGCCGAGGTCGATCGAGTCCACCACGGTCTCCCGTACGGCGCCGCCCTGGGCGATCCAGAATCGGGTCGGTGCGGCGGTGGTGAACTCGTCCAGCCCATCCTCGCCGCGCATGACCAGCACCGAGTCGCCCCGGGCGGCGAAGACCGCCGCCATCACCGGCGCCATCGTCGCGTCGAAGCAGCCGACCGCGCCAGCCCGGGGACGCGCCGGGTTGGTCAACGGGCCGAGGAAGTTGAACGCGGTCGGCACGCCCAACTCCCGGCGGACCGGACCGGCGTGCCGCATGCCCGGGTGGAACCGGGCGGCGAAGCAGAAGCCGATGCCGGCCTCGGTCACACACCGGGCCACCTGCTCGGGGCCGAGATCCAGCGGTACGCCGAGGAACTCCAGCAGGTCGGCGGTGCCGCACGAGGAGGAGGCGGCGCGGTTGCCGTGCTTGACCACGGGTACCCCGGCACCGGCCACGACCAGCGCGGTCATGGTGGAGATGTTCACCGTGTGGGCGAGGTCGCCACCGGTGCCGACCACGTCCAGCGCACCGGCGCGTACCTCCTCGGGCAGCTCGACCGGGACGGCCCGGCGCAGCATCGCCTCGACCAGCCCACTCACCTCGGCCGGCGTCTCGCCCTTGGCGCGCAGCGCCACGGCGAAGCCGGCGATCTGGGCGGGGGCCGCCGAGCCGGACATGATCTCGCCCATCGCCCAGGCGGTGTCGGTGGTGGAGAGTTCCTCCCCGCGCAGCAGCGCGGTGAGCAGGTGCGGCCAGGTCCGATCGCCCATTGCGGGCCTCCCGAGCAGACGAGTGCGGGTGGGGGACCGGCGCCGGCTCACCCGGCGCCGAGGCGGTGCCGGAGGGGGACGTCAGGCGGGTGCGTGCGTACGCAGCAGCTCGGTCACGGTGGCCGCGGTGGTCACCGGGTCGAGCGGGTGCACCAGGGTGGCGTCGACCTCCGCGTAGGCGGCCAGCCATCGGTCGGCGGCGCGGGCGATCACCACGCAGGTCGGCGGGGCGTCGTCGAAGTCGTCCTTGATCTGCCGGGCGATGCCGATGCCGCCACCGGGGGAGGCCTCGCCGTCGAGCACCATCAGGTCGATCTCGTAGTCGTCGACCAGCCGGACGCACTCGGCGTAGTTTGCCGCCTCGACGAACTCGATCCGCAGGTCGGCCGCAGGGCGGGTGCCGACGGCGAGCCGCATCCGGTCGCGTACCTGTGGGTCGTCGCTGTAGAGCAGGACGGTGCACAGACGATCGCTCATGCCGACACTCCGCTTCGCTTGCTGCCGTCCGCCACCGACCGTCGCGGTGAGCCGGCTGGCCCGCCCGCGAATGGCTTCGAGACGGCTTCCACCTCGTAGCTGCGCCGCCGATCGTACCGGTCGGTGTGCTCTGCGCCGCACGCCCCCCGCCGTGCCCGGCTGGTCAGCCGGCGGCCTCGGCGGCGCGCTGCCGGGCCTCCTGGCGGTCCAGTTCGCGGTCGACCCGGCGGGCCTCCCGTTCGGCGTGGCGCATCCACTGCACCACCAGTACGGCGAGCATGGTCACACTGACGAACTCGCCGCCGGCCCACAGGATGCCGCCGGCCAGGACCTGGTCCTCCCAGGGGTCGGCCCAGCTCAACCCCAACGCGGGGTACCAGTCGCCGCCGAACAGGGTGGTGCTCTGCATGATGGTCAGCCCGAGCACGGTGTGGAACGGCACGGAGAGCAGCATCAGCAGGGCCCGGCCGGGGTACGGCCAGCGACCCGGCAGCGGGTCCAGGCCGAGCAGCGGCCAGAAGAACACGCAGCCGGTCATGATGAAGTGGGCGTGCACCAGCTCGTGTGCCCAGGCGTGTTCCAGGGTGTAGCGGTACAGGTCGGTGAAGTACAGCGCGAACGGGTTGACCACGAAGATGGCGAACGCCACCAGCGGGAAGGTGTAGATCCGGGCGATCCGGCTGTGCACCACCGCCAGCAGCCGCTTGCGCGGGCCGGTCGGCAGCGTCCGCAGGGCCAGGGTCACCGGTGCGCCCAGCGCCAGGAAGATCGGCGCGATCATGGAGAGCACCATGTGCTGGACCATGTGCACCGACAGCAGGGTGGTGTCGTACGCGTGCAGGCCGCTGAGGGTGACCGAGGCGATGCCGCCGAGACCGGGCCCGAGGAAGAAGACCGTCCGGGCGACCGGCCAGCGGTCGCCGCGTACCCGCAGCCGGTGCACCCCGTACAGGTAGAGGCCGGCGGCCAGGACCAGGGCGACGGCGAGCCAGTTGTCCAGGCTGGCCTCGGTGACGACCGCGGTGATCGAGAACGGCGGCGGGCCGGCCTCGGCCGCCAGCACCCCCGCGTCGGCCCCGCTGGTCGGGGCCGCGGTGAGCTGCGGCGCGGCCGCCAGGGTCAGCGGGATCGGGTCGACGTGCAGCACGCCAATCAGCCTAGGTCAGGCGAACCGGACGGTACCGATCGGGCCATCCGTATCCGGGTTTGGCCCCCCGCTGATCGCCGGCCGTGGTCAACGGCAATAATGACCGCGTGACTGCGGCCCCAGCCATTGACAAGAGCCGGATCCACTCCCTGACGCGCCCCAACATGGTCAGCGTCGGGACCATCGTCTGGCTCTCCAGCGAGCTCATGTTCTTCGCGGCGTTGTTCGCCATGTACTTCTCCATCCGCGCGGCTGCGCCGGAGCAGTGGGAGAAGCACACCGAGGTGCTCAACATCCCGTACGCGACGACCTTCACGGTGATCCTGGTGCTCTCCTCGATCACCTGCCAGATCGGCGTGTTCGCGGCCGAGCGGGGTGACGTGCACGCGCTGCGGCGCTGGTTCACCATCACCTTCGTGATGGGCCTGATCTTCGTCATGGGCCAGGCCAACGAGTACCGCGAGCTGGTCGCCCACGGCATCAAGATCAACGCGGACGGCTACGGCTCGATGTTCTACCTGACCACCGGCTTCCACGGTCTGCACGTGATCGGCGGTCTGATCGCCTTCGTGATCTTCATGATCCGTACCACCATGGGCCGGTTCACCCCGGCGCAGGCCACCTCGGCGATCGTCGTGTCGTACTACTGGCACTTCGTCGACGTCGTGTGGATCGGGCTCTACGCCATGATCTACTGGCTGCAGTGATCTTGGCGCGCCGCGCCGCGCCGCTGCACCACCCCTGAGACAAGGTCCAAACCGGTTAAGGACACAGGTCATGACTTCTGACAACGACCGCCGACGCGGTCTGCTCGCGCGGTTGCGCGGGCGGCCCGTGGCGCGCAGCAGGGGCCGCCGCCGGCTGGGTGCCGCGGTCCGGCTGGTCGCCGCGCTGATGCTGGCCGGCGGCGCCTACACGCTGCTCGCCCCGAGCGCGTCGGCGCAGGACAATCCGCCGCTGAGCACCGCCGCCGCCGACGGCAAGGCGCTGTTCGACGTGAGTTGTGTGACCTGCCACGGTCGCAACGCGCAGGGGGTCGAGGGGCGCGGGCCGAGCCTCATCGGTGTCGGCGCGGCCTCGGTCGAGTTCCAGGTGAGTTCGGGCCGGATGCCGATGGCCCGGCAGGAGGCCCAGGCCGCCCGCAAGCCCGTGGTGTTCAGCCCGGACGAGATCGACCAGCTGGCCGCGTACGTCCAGGAGCTGGGTGGCGGCCCGGTCGTACCGGCCGGGGACAACCTGCACGCCGACGGCAACGTCGCGATCGGCGGTGAGCTGTACCGGATCAACTGCTCGCAGTGCCACGCGTTCAGCGGCGGCGGCGGTGCCCTCTCCTCCGGCAAGTACGCCCCGAGCCTGCGACCGGCCACCGACCGGCAGATCTACGCGGCGATGCTGAGTGGTCCGCAGAACATGCCGGTCTTCGGTGACAACCAGATCACGCCGGAGCAGAAGGCGGACATCATCGCCTACATCCAGCAGACCCTGAACTCCGACGGCGACCCGGGCGGGTTCAACCTGGGCCGGTACGGACCCTCCACCGAGGGCATCGCGATCTTCCTGGTCGGCATCGTCGCGCTGGTCTTCGCCAGCCTGTGGATTGCGGGCAAGTCGTGACCGGGGGCAACATGAGCACGCACACCGCCGAGCCGGGACACGAGCCGGTCGACCTGAACGACCCACGGCTGAGCCGGTTCGACATCGTCCGCGAGGGCGCGCGCCGGGACGACATCGAGATCGTCCACTACGAGCCGCAGGTCGTCCCGGGCAGCAAGGCCGAGCGTCGGCTGGTCCGTACGGTGGCGGCGATGTTCCTGCTCACCGGTGTGGCGGCGACCGCCTTCCTGGTGATCTACATCTGGTGGCCCTGGGAGTACGAGCCGGGTCGCGGCGGCGACAAGCTCTACACCCCGCTGCTCGGCGTGACCCTCGGCATCGCGCTGCTGGGCATCGGCTTCGGCATCCTCACCTGGGGCAAGAAGCTGCTGCCCAAGGAGGTGTCGATCCAGGACCGGCATGAGGGCGTGGTGTCCAGCGACGACCGGCTGATCACCGGCGAGACCATGACGTACATGGCCGACGAGCTGGGCGTGAAGCGCCGCCCGCTGCTCGGCGTGTCGCTGCTGGCCGGGTTGGCCCCGGTCGGCGCGGTCGTCGCGGCACCGCTGGTGGGTGGGCTGATCTCCCAGCCGCACAAGAACAACCAGATGTTCACCACCGGGTTCGCCCCCCGGGACGGGCAGAAGATCCGGCTGATCCGCGAGGACGGGCGGCCGATCCGGCCGGCCGACATCAGCGCCGGTGGCCAGATCACCGTCTTCCCGGGCGTGGAGCACGGCGTGAGCAACAAGTACGCCGACTCGCCGACCCTGCTGATCCACCTGCGGGACGCCGACGCCGAGGAATCGCGCCGCAACAACGAGCGCGAGGGCCACGGCGACTACATGTGGGGCAACTACGCCGCCTACTCGAAGATCTGCACGCACGCCGGCTGCCCGGCGAGCCTGTACGAGCAGCAGACCAACCGTCTGCTCTGCCCGTGCCACCAGTCGCAGTTCCTGATCACCGACAACGCCAAGCCCGTCTTCGGCCCGGCCAGCCGGCGACTGCCGCAGTTGCCGATCGAGGTCGACGCCGAGGGCTACTTCGTGGCTAGGTCCGACTACACCGAAACCGTCGGGCCCGACTTCTGGGAGCGGCCGTGAAGCGGCGCAAGTTTGACGTAGCAGCGGTGCCGGGCAACACCGCCCGGGCGGTCGACGACCGCTTCCAGGTGGCCACCCCCCTGCGCCGGCTGCTCAACAAGGTCTTCCCCGACCACTGGTCGTTCCTGCTCGGCGAGATCGCGCTTTTCTCGTTCATCGTCCTGCTGCTCACCGGTGTCTTCCTGACCTTCTTCTTCGAGCCGTCGATGACGGAGGTCATCTACAACGGCAGCTACGCCCCGCTGCGGGGCACCCCGATGTCGGCCGCGTACGCCTCCAGTCTGGACATCTCGTTCGACGTCCGGGGTGGCCTGATCATGCGGCAGATGCACCACTGGGCGGCGCTGCTGTTCATGGCCGCGATCGTGGTCCACATGCTGCGGATCTTCTTCACCGGCGCGTTCCGCAAGCCGCGTGAGACCAACTGGATCATCGGCTCGCTGCTGTTCTGGGTCGGCTTCCTGGCCGGCTTCACCGGTTACTCGCTGCCGGACGACGGCCTCTCCGGCACCGGCCTGCGGATCGCCTCGGCGATCATGCTGTCCATCCCGGTGATCGGCTCCTGGGTGACCACCTCGATCTTCGGCGGTGAGTTCCCCGGCACCATCATCATCAGCCGGTTCTTCATCGCCCACGTGCTGCTCATCCCGGCGCTGCTGGTCGCGCTGATCAGCGTCCACCTGGGCCTGGTCTTCAAGCAGAAGCACACCCAGTGGCCGGGCCCCGGGCGGACCAACGGCAACGTCGTCGGCGAGCGGATGTTCCCCCGGTACGCGATCAAGCAGGGCGGCTTCTTCATGGTCGTCTTCGGCGTGATCGCGCTGATGGGTGGCCTGTTCCAGATCAACCCGATCTGGCTGTTCGGCCCGTACGAGGCGTGGGTGGTCTCGGCCGCCAGCCAGCCGGACTGGTACGTCATGTTCCTCGACGGGTCGACCCGACTGATGCCGGACTGGGAGATCTTCATCCCGATCGGCGACGGCTACGTGATCCCGCCGCTGTTCTGGCCGACCGTGGTGCTACCCGGCATCCTGGTGGGGCTCTCCACGCTCTATCCGTTCCTGGAGGCCCGCTACCTGAAGGACTACCGGAGCCACAACCTGCTCCAGCGTCCCCGGGACGTGCCGTTCCGGACCGGTCTGGGCGCGATGGCCATCACGTTCTACGTCATCCTCACCCTCTCCGGGGCGAACGACGTCATCGCCGACAAGTTCCACATCAGCCTGAACGCGATGACCTGGGCGGGCCGGATCGGTCTGTTGATCCTGCCGCCAATCGCCTACTACGTCACCTACCGGCTCTGCCTCGGCCTGCAGCAGCACGACCGGGAGGTGCTCGCGCACGGCGTGGAGACGGGCATCATCCGGCGCCTGCCGGACGGCCGGTTCGTCGAGGTGCACCAGCCGCTCAGCGCGCCCGACGAGCACGGGCACGGCGAGCTGCCGTACGCCGGCTGGGTCGTGCCGAAGAAGATGAACCGGCTCGGTGCCCTCGGCCCGGCCGTCCGGGGCTTCTTCTACCCGATCGAGAAGCCGGCCGAGGCGCCGGTCTCGCCGGGACACCCGCCGGTCGAACCGCGCGCCGAGCGTGCCGAGATCGGCAGCGGGGAGAAGCAGAGCTGAGGTTCGCCACAGCGTGACGTGGCGCCCGCCGGAGTCCTCCGGCGGGCGCCACGCCCTTTTCCTGGCCTTCGCGCCCTCGTCGGAGCTTCCCGCCCGTCACCGGATCGCAGGAATAACCCCGGTCAGCCGGGTATCCGTGCGGTCCAACGTCTCAACGGGGAGGAAGCATGTTGGGAATCAAACGGCTCGGCCTGCTGGCCGCACTGGTGCTGGTGGGCGTCGCGCCCGCCGCGGCAGCCCAGGCGGCGGCGCAGCCGTCGGAGCAGGACACCCAGTACCTGCAGGCGATCCACCAGGTCAACCTGTACGAGGTCCAGGCTGGTGAACTGGCGCAGAAGAAGGCCCAGAACCAGCAGCTGAAGGATCTGGCCCAGATGATCGTCACCGACCACCAGGAGCTGGACCGGTCGGTGACGGACCTGGCGGGGCAGCTGAACGTCCAGCTGCCGAACGAGCCCACCCCGGATCAGCGGACGGCTCTCGACCAGCTGAACAACGCCAGTGGTGAGGAGTTCGACCGGCTCTGGGTGACCCAGGGCCTCGCCGGCCACCTGCAGGCCATCCAGGCCACCCAGACGGAGATCTCGCAGGGTACCGAGACCCAGGTGGTCCAGCTGGCCCAGACCGCGCTGCCGGTCCTGCAGGCGCACTACGACGCCCTGGTGCAGCTGGCCGAGGAGCTCGGCATCCCGGTGCCGGAGGCCAGCCCGTCCGGTACGCCCAGCCCGGGCGGCACCGTCCCGGCTCCGGGTGGCACCACGCCGACCCCGGGTGAGACCTTCACCGAGGAGGCCCCGGCTCCGGGTGGCACCGTCACCGAGAGCCCGGCACCCCAGCAGAGCTGACCCGACGGCACACGGCGAGCCGGTCCACCCCACCCGGGGCGGACCGGCTCTCCTAGGGAGCTAGGGAGTGCAGGGGTCAGTCGGTGGTGGCGCCGAGGCCGATGGCGAAGGCTTCCTCGAGGTCGTGGCGGGAGTAGGCGCGGAAGGCGATGTGCGACTCGGTGTTTAGCACGCCCGGCACCTTGGAGATGCCGCCCGCGATGACCTGCGCGATCTCGTCGAACTCGCGGACCCGGACCATCGCGATCAGGTCGACGTGCCCGGCCACGGAGTACACCTCGCTCACCCCGGAGAGGTTGGCCAGGGCCTCGGCCACCTCGGGGATCGAGTCGGTGGCGCAGTCGATCAGCACGATCGCGGTGATCACGGGAACTTCTCCGTTCGTCGGCGTCGTCGCTCATGTTAGTGCGGCGTCCAGGGGTGTTGGCGGTGTCGCGTCACCTGACCCGGCGGGAGCCCGGTGAACGTTTCTGGACACCGCACGAGCCCATGTAACGAGCCCTCGGGAGGCCTGCCGTATGAAGGTCCACGTAGGGGCTCCTCGCACGAGGCCCACGTACGAGGCCCAGCGGGCGGCTCAGGTGGCCGGGACGGTCAGGTCGGCGCCGACCCGGATCGCGTCGGACAGCCGTTCGTCGGCCTCGACGGTGGCACCGGGCCAGACCACGCAGTGGGTCACCGTGCCGCGTACCGTGGCGCCCGCGCCGACCACCGAACGCCGGCAGTCGCCGGTGACCGAGGCGGCCGGGTCGACCAGACAGCCGTCACCGGCGGCGTGCAGGTTCGCGGCCAGGTAGTCGGCCGGGGTGCCGGTGTCGTAGAAGGTTCCCCGGTAGGGCACCACGGACAGTCGGCCGGCGGCCTCGGCCGGGCGCCACACCGCGCGGACCAGGTCACCGAAGGCCGGGGGCAGGTTCCGGACCAGTCGCCAGGGCAGCAGCGAGAAGCCGGTGAAGACGTGCCCGTCGAAGGTGCCTGGTGCCCTCGGGTCGGACGCCGGCTGGCCGAGCAGGCGTACCGATTCGCCGTCCCAACCGTCCAGCAGCGCGGCGATGTCCGGCCCGGGTGCCGTGGTCGGGTCGGCGAGGTACGCGTCGGCGTTGCCGACCAGTACGCCGCGACCGGCGATCCAGTCCCGCAGCCGCCCCACGCCACCGGCGGTGCCGAGCGGGCTGCCCGGTTCCACCGAGAGCCGGGCCCGGTCGCCGACCTGCTCGACCACCTGTTCGCCCAGGTAACAGGCGTTGACGGCGACCTGCTGCGGTCCGGTCAGCCCGAGCCCGGTCAGCCGGGCCAGGGCTCGGTCCAGCAGCGCCACGTTGCCCACCGGGCAGAGTGCCTTGGGCAGCCGCTCGGTCAACGGCCGCAGCCGGGTGCCCTCTCCGGCGGCGAGCACCACCGCACAGATGCCGTCCTCGGCTCGCGCCGCCGGGTGGTCGGGCCGTGCCGCTCGGTCGTCGGGCCGTGCTGCGAGGTCGTCGGGCCGTGCCGCTCGGTCGTCTGGTCCGGTCATGGCAGGCGGTCGGGCAGCGGTGGCGGGAACTGCCCGGCCAGCGGACCGATGTCGTAGTAGGCGAGCAGCCGGGCGGTGGGCCAGGTCAGCTTCGGCAGGTCGTCCAGCGGATGCCAGGCGGCCTCGAAGACCTCCGCGCCGTCGACCTTCAGTTCGGTGCTCGACGCCGGCACCTCGACGGTGAACACCATGTCCACCCACCCCTTGGCGTGCACCACGGCGTTGGGTGCCGCCGGGCTCAACGCGGTGGGGGAGAGCCGGATGCCGGACTCCTCGTGCAGCTCGCGGGCCGCACCCACCGCCGGGTTCTCGCCGCGCTGCAACAGCCCCGCCGGCAGCGTCCAACCCCGACCGGGTGGCTGCCGCAGCAGCAGCAGTCGCCCCGCGCCCCCGGCCTCGCTGTCGCGTACCAGGGTTACCGCGCCGACGATGTACTTCGGCACGGCCAGTCGTACCAGCCGGCGGCGTACCGGTAGGGGCAACCGGTAGAAGACCTGGTACGCGACGGCGCGGCCGGTGCGGCGCGAGCGGGGGATCATGGGTCCAGGCTAGTGGCCCCGAGCCGTGCTCGCGCCCGGGGACCGCGCCCGCGTCACTGTCGGTGGTCGACCAGGTCGATGAGTTGCCGCACCACCTCGTCCGGTTCGATCACCCGGTCGAAGACCGCGACGAGCAGCGTCTCCAGGTCGGGATAGCCGAGTTCCTCCGACAGCCGCAGCAGCGGCAGGTCGCTGGCCAGTCCCCGGTTGTGCTGGCGCAGCGCCAGCCCGATGGTGGCCCGGCCGAGCCGGACCTTGTCGCTGATCGAGATGCCCGGCTCGCTGTGGTCGGCGAACCACCGGTTGATCTGCATCTGCGCGTGCGGCGACTTGACGAAACCCAGCCACTCGCGGCGGGGACCGCGCGGGGCGACCTCGGCGTCGAGGCTGCTCTCCTCGTCGGTCTCGGTGAAGATCTCGACCACGTCGCCCTCCTCCAACTCGGAGGCGAGCGGTACCAGCCGGCCGTTGATCCGCGCGGCGAGACATCGGTCGCCCCGGTCGGTGCCCAACTCGTACGCCAGGTCCACCGGGGTGGCGCCGGCCGGCAGCACGATCTGCCGGCCCTCGGCGACCACCTGGATCTGCGCCTCGGCCAGGTCACAGCGCAGCGACTCGAGGAACTGCGCCGGGTCGGCGGCGCCCTGCTCCCAGTCCAGCACCCGGCGTAGCCAGTCCAACTGCTCGGCGCGGGCGGTCGTGGCACCGGAGCGCGGGAAGCGGAAGTCGGCCACCACCCCGTACTCGGCCGAGCGGTGCATCTCCTCGGTCCGGATCAGCACCTCCACCGTGCGGTTCTTCGGGCCGCAGACGCTGGTGTGCAGGGACCGGTAGAGGTTGTTCTTCGGGGAGGCGATGAAGTCCTTGAACCGGCCCGGGATCGGCCGCCAGAGCCCGTGGATCGCGCCGAGCGCCGCGTAGCAGTCGGTGGCCGGGCCGTCCACCACGACGGTGATGCGGGGCAGGTCGTACGGCACGGTGTGGCCGCCGGCGACGGTGTCCTTCCAGATCGAGTAGAGGTGCCGTGGGCGGGGGGCCACCTGTGCGTCGACCCGGCCCCGGCGCATCGCCACCTTGGCCTGGGCCACCACCTCGGCGAGGTAGTTGTCCCAGCCGGGACGGTCGTGCACGTGCCGGGCGATGCGGGCGTGCTCCTCCGGCGCCAGGTGCAGCAGCACCACGTCGTCCAGTTCCCGTTTCAGGGTCTGGATGCCGAGCCGGTCGCAGAGCGGGACCAGCACCTCCTGGGTCTTGCGGGCGATCCGTTCCCGGGAGGCGGCCGAGCGTACGCCGAGGGTGCGCATGTTGTGCAGCCGATCGGCGAGCTTGATGATCAGCACCCGGACGTCCTTGCCGGCTGCGATGATCATCTTTCGGATGGTCTCCGCCTCGGCCGCCTGCCCGTAGAACGCCTTGTCGAACTTGGTCACCCCGTCGACGAGATGGGCCACCTCGTGTCCGAAGTCCTCGGCCAGGGCCTGCAGGGTGTAGTGCGTGTCCTCCACCGTGTCGTGCAGCAGCGCCGCGACCAGTGTGGTGGTGTCCATGCCCAGCTCGGCGCAGATCTGGGCGACCGCGAGCGGATGGGTGATGTAGGGCTCACCACTCTTGCGGAACTGGCCACGGTGCATGTTCTCCGCGATGGTGTACGACCGGCGCAGCACCGCCGGATCGGCACCGGCGTGGATGCTCCGGTGGGTGCGGACCAGTTGGCCGACCGGTTCGGTCTCGGCGGTCGGCCAGCTCAGTAGCGACCGGAGCCGGCGGGCGAGCGGCAGTTCACCCGGCTGTGTCGGGAGCGCACCCCCCAGGGCGCCGCCGCGTCCGGCGTCGACGTCCACCTGGGACACCCCCAAACCCCTGCTCCGGGCCGCCGGTGGACCGGCAACCGGGAGCAGAACCTCGAAACGGGCAGTAATGCACTTCCTTAACAGCCTAAGTGAGTCGACGTAGTCCGATCGGACAGTTGCTCATGAGCGTTCGGACCAGAGTTGTTGGGACGCGGCGTTCTCGGCCCTCGCCAGCAGGTCGCGGAAGCGGCCCGCGCCGGCCACCGGGGACGCCCATCCGGACGACATCTCCACCAGCCGGGTCTCCGGTCGCTCCAACCAGGACAGGATCCGTTCCGACTCCTCGGGAACGGCCGCCGGCACCGGACCGTGCCCCACCGGCACCGTCTCGGCGGTGGCCCGGATCGCCGTCAACGTCGGTCGCGGGTGGACGCCGGCCGGGGAGACCCCGGCACCGGCCAGCCGGCCGTGCCGCACCAGCGCCAACTCCCAGCCGCCACCGGCGGCCGGCCGGGCGGCGGCCAGCTCGGCGATCCCGCTCAGCGCCGCCAACCGCTGCATGCGTACCGCTGCCCGCAGCACCGCGGCCAGCCGGGACCGCAGCACCGCGGCCTCCTCGTACCGCTGACCGGCCGCCAGCACCTCGATCCGGGCGAGCAGCGCGTCCACCACCGGTCCGGGATCGCCCGTGGTGGCGTCGGCGAACGGCGCCACCGCGCGGGCGTCGTACTCCTCGGGGGTGATCCGGTGCTCGCAGGGTGCCGGGCAGCGGCCCAGCTCGGCCAGCGCACAGGCCGGCGTGACGGTACGCAGCGACAGCCGGTGGGTGCACTGGCGTAGCGGCACCGCGTCGTGGAAACCGGCGGCGGCCAGCTCCGCCGCCCGTCGTGAGGAGAACGGGCCGAGGTAGGCGCGATCACCGGGGGAGATCTCCCGGACCACCGACAACCGGGGGTACGGCCCGTCGGTCAGCTTCAGCCAGAGCACCCGCTCCGGGAACTTCGACCGCCGGTTGTACGGCGGCGCGTGCGCCCCGATCAGCCGCAGCTCGCGTACCTCCGCCTCCAGCGAGTGTGCGCACTCGACCGCCTCGACCCGCTCCGCGGCGGCCAGCATCTCCGAGATCCGGGCGCGCTTCTCCGCCGCGGTGAAGTAGCTGCGGACCCGGGTGGCGATGTCGCGTGAGGTGCCGACGTACAGCGGGCGGTCGTCGGCGGCCCGGAAGATGTAGACCCCGGGGGAGCGGGGCAGGCCGTCGGCGAGGTGCCGCTTGCGTCGCTGGGTGGGGGTGACCGCGCGGGCGAACTCGATGGCGTCGCCGACGGTGTCGACCCGGTGCCCGCCGAGCCGGCCGATCAGCCCGTGCAGCACGTCGACGGTGGCCCGGGCGTCGTCCAGGGCCCGGTGGGTCGGCTGCGTGGCGGCCCGGAAGTAGGCGGCCAGGGTGCCCAGCTTGCGGTTGGGCACCTCGTCGCGCAGCAGCACCCGCCGGGCCAGCGCCGCGGTGTCCAGCACCCGGGGGTTCGGCCAGCGGTAGCCGTGTTTCGCGCAGGCGGCCTTGAGGAAACCGACGTCGTACGGCGCGTTGTGGGCGACCAGCACGGCGTCGGCGACGAACTCCAGGAAGCTCGGCAGCACCTGCTCGATCGGCGGCGCCGGCACCAGCATCGCCTGGGTGATGCCGGTCAGCACGGTGATGAACGGTGGGATCGGCACGCCGGGATTGACCAGCGTGCCCAGCACCCCCAGCTCCTCGCCGCCGCGCACCTTGACCGCGCCGATCTCGGTGATGCCGCCGCCGTCGGGCGCCCCGCCGGTGGTCTCCAGGTCGACCACGACGAACGTCGCCGCGTACAGCGGCAGCGCCGGGTCGACCCCGTCGACGGCCGGGTCGAGCCCGGCCAGTGCCGGTTGGAGATAGTCCTGTCGTGCCATCGGCGGCAGGTTAACCGTCCGGTCCGACACTCCTGCCCCAACCGTCCCAGGCGTCCCCACCGGTCTAGGATGAGAGATCGGCTCACTCACTAGGCGGTGGGCCCGGTCGCGGTGGGAGACTTGCCACATGCCCCTCACCGAGCCGCACGACGACAACCTCCTCCCGGAGGAGCAGGTCGTCGCCGTGCCGGCCGCCGGTGACACCACCGAGGGGATAGCCGACGCCGCGTCGGGCGAGGCGGCGGAGCCCGAGCCGAGCCTGCCCGAGCCGGTCCGCCAGCGGATCGTCTCGCTGACCGCCACCGTGCTGCCCGGCCTACCCGCCGACGAGGTGCCCGTACCGCTGCGCCGGGTCGCCAAGTTCGCCCCCAACCGGCGGGCCCGCCTCGGTGCTCCCGTGATCGCCGCCCAGCTCGCCGCCGACCCGCTGTTCCGGCAGCGGGTCACCGCCCGGATCCTGGCCGACGCCGGTGACCTGGGCACCGCCGTGGTCGAGGGGACGGCACCGGCGGCCGCCGACCCGGTCGAGGTGGCCGCCCTGGCCTACCTGGCCCGGCCGCGCGGCTGGCGGGAGCTGATCGAGGCCAGCGGTGCGGCGGTACGCGCCGAGGCGGACACCGCGGTGGTGGCCGAACTGGTCCGCCAGGCCGAGCAGCGGGCCACCCGGGCCGAGCACGACCGCGCGGTGGCCCGCGTCGAAGCCGACAAGCTCCGCGACGAACTCGCCCGGGTCCGCGAGGAACTCGGTCAGCTGCGCGAGGAGGCCCGGCAGCTCACCCGTACCCTGCGGGAGAGCCAGGCCCGCGAGCGCAGGGCGAACGAACTGCTGGCCACCGAACGGGGCCGGGCCGCGCGGGCGGCGGCCGACGCCGACGCCGAACTTCGTCGCGCCCGGGCCCGGCTGGCCGAGGCCGAGGCGGCGGCCGGGGTGGCCCGGGCCAGCGCCAAGGAGGCCCGGTCGGTCGACGACGCCCGGCTGTGGCTGCTGCTGGAAACCATCGGCCAGGCCGCCGTCGGGCTGCGCCGCGAACTGGCCCTCGACCCGGTGGACCGACTGCCCGCCGACTTCGTCGCGGACGCCTTCGCCGACTCCTCGACGGCCACCACGGCCACCTCGGCCGGCGCCGCGGCCCGCGCCCAGGACACCGACGACCCGGCCCGGCTGGACCAACTGCTCGCCCTGCCCCGCGCGCACCTGGTGGTCGACGGCTACAACGTGACCAAGCGCGGCTTCGGCGAGATGTCCCTGGAGCAGCAACGCAAACGGTTGATCACCGGCCTCGGCGGGATCGCCGCGCAGACCGGTGACGAGGTCACCGTGGTCTTCGACGGGGCCGAACGGATGCACGGCCTGCCGCCCGCCCCCCGGGGCGTACGGGTGCTGTTCTCCCGCAAGGGGGAGACCGCCGACGAGCTGATCCGCCGCCTGGTCCGGGCCGAACCGCCGGGCCGCCCGGTGGTGGTGGTCTCCTCCGATCGGGAGGTCGCCGACGGGGTACGCCGACACGGCGCCTACCCGCTCGGCGCGGACTCGCTGCTGCGCCGGCTGTCCCGGTCCTGACCGATCCGGCGGTGCTCGACACCCACGGGACCACGACGGGCCGGGCAATAGGATTGGCGCCCATGGCGACAGGAGCGACGGGATGAGACGCGGAGCACGACGATGAGCCCGCGCGGCTGGGCGCTGCTCGCGCTGGCCGGACTCGGCGTCGCGGTACTGGTGGCGGCGCTGGTGCTGATCCCCTGGAGCCGTCCTCCGGCGCCCCGGGCAGACCAGCTCGCCGCGCTGCGTGACCTGCCCGCCGACCAGGTGGGGCAGGCTCGGCAGTTCCGCGCCGAGCTGCGCCCCGGCGGCTGGCTGGCGCTCGGCGTCGGGCTGCTGGTGGCGCTCGCGCTCGGGCTCACCCCGCTGGGCGGTCGCCTGATCGAGCTGGCCGGGCGCCCCTTCGGCGACCACTGGACCGCCCAGGCCGTCCTCGGCGGGTTGGCCGTGGTGCTCGTCGCCGACCTGGTGACCCTGCCGTTCGCCGCCTGGCGGCACGCCGTGCTCACCCGGTACGGGCTGGCCACCAACGGCTGGACCGGCTGGACCGTGGACCTGCTCAAGTCGTACGCGGTCAGTGCCGTCATCGGCGCGGTGGCGCTGCTCGGGTTCTACACCGTCGTCCGGCTGGCCCCGCGCTGGTGGTGGGCGTTCGGCGCGGCCGGTGCGGCGACCCTGGTGGTGCTGCTCTCCTTCGTGCTGCCGGTGCTGGTGGAACCGGTGTTCAACCGGTTCACGCCGATGGAGCCGGGGCCACTGCGCACCCAGCTGACGGAGTTGGCCGCCCGCGACGGGGTACCGGTCCGCGACGTGCTGGTCGCCGACGCCTCCCGACGCACCCGGGCGGTGAACGCGTACGTCTCCGGGCTCGGCCCGACCCGCCGGGTGGTGGTCTACGACAACCTGCTGCGTGAGGCGACCCCGGCCGAGGTGACCGCCGTGGTGGCGCACGAACTCGGCCACGCCAAGGACCGGGACGTGACGGTCGGTACGCTCACCGGCGCGCTCGGCGCCGCGGCCGCCGTGGTGGCGCTCTACCTGATCGGCTCGTGGCCGCCCCTGCTGCGCCTGGCCGGCGTCGACTCGATCGCCGAGCCCCGCGCCTTCGGGTTGCTGCTCGCCCTGGTCACCGTCGCCGGGCTGGTCTTCGCCCCGGCGCAGGCGCTGATGTCGCGCCGGGTCGAGGCCCGCGCCGACGCGCACGCGCTGGCCCTCACCGGCGACCCGGCCGCCTTCGAGTCGATGCAGCGGCGGCTCTCCGCGGTCAACCTCTCCGATCCGGATCCGCCCCGCTGGGAGTACCTCTACTCCGCCTCCCACCCGTCCACGGTGGAGCGGATCGCCGCCGCCCGCGCGTACGCCAGAAAGGCCGGTTGATGGGTCGCACGTTGCTGGTCACGAACGACTTCCCGCCCCGGCCCGGTGGCATCCAGTCGTTCGTGCACAACCTCGCGGTGCGCCAGCCGGCGGGCTCGGTGGTGGTCTACGCGTCGAGCTGGCCCGACGCCGAGAAGTTCGACGCCGACCAACCGTTCGAAGTCGTCCGGGAACGTACCCGGGTGCTGTTGCCGACCCCACTGGTGGCGCGCCGCGCCGCCCGGCTGGCCCGGGCGTACGACTGTGACACGGTCTGGTTCGGCGCGGCCGCACCGCTCGGTCTGCTCGCCGCCGGGCTGCGGCGCCGGGCCCAGGTGCGACGGGTGGTCGCCCTCACCCACGGACACGAGGTCGGCTGGGCGGCGCTGCCGGTGGCCCGGGGTGCCCTGCGCCGCATCGGCCGGGGTACCGACGTCGTCACCTACCTCGGGGAGTACACCCGCAGCCGGCTCGTGCGGGCCCTGGACGGGCTGACCGAACTACGGCGACTCGCCCCCGGCGTGGACACCGAGCTGTACCACCCGACCGTCGACGGCGCCGCCGTACGACACCGGCTGGGCCTGGCCGACCGGCCGGTGGTGGTCTGCGTCTCCCGGCTGGTGCCCCGCAAGGGCCAGGACATGTTGATCCGGGCCCTGCCGTCGATCCGGCGCCGGGTGCCCGACGCGGCGTTGCTGGTCGTCGGCGGTGGACCGTACCGGGCGACCCTGGCGCGGCTGGCCCGCCAGGCCGGCGTCGAACGGGAGGTGGTCTTCACCGGCTCGGTCCCGGCCGCCGACCTGCCCGCCCACTACGCGGCTGGCGACGTGTACGCCATGCCCTGCCGTACCCGCAACCGCGGCCTCGACGTGGAGGGGCTCGGCATCGTCTACCTCGAGGCGTCGGCGACCGGCCTGCCGGTGGTGGCCGGCGACTCCGGCGGCGCACCCGACGCGGTACGACACGGCGAGACCGGTTACGTGGTCGACGGCCGGGACCTGGCCGAACTCGCCGACCGGGTGAGTACCCTGCTCGCCGACCGGGACCTGGCCCGCAGGTTCGGCGCGGCCGGCCGCGCCTGGGTGGAACGGGAATGGCGCTGGGAGACCCAGGCCCACCGCCTGGGCGCCCTGCTGGCCGGCTGACCGGACCTCTGCCACACCGCCGACGCCGACCAGGGGGATCGTCCGCTCACCGGATGCGGGAGAGGATGTGGTCGGCGGGGGCGGGGCGGCCGAAGTGCCAGCCCTGCCCGGCGTCGCAGCCGATGGCCCGCAGCCGTTCGGCCTGACCGACGGTCTCCACCCCCTCGGCGGTCACCGTCAGGTCCAGCGCGTGGGCCAGGGAGACCAGCGAGGCGAGGATCCGCTCGTCGGCGGCCTCCGGAGCACGCAGCCCCCGGACGAACTCGCCGGCCACCTTCAGCTCGGTCACCGGCAGGTTCCGCAGGTACGCCAGGTTGCTGTAGCCGGTGCCGAAGTCGTCGATGGCGATGCGTACGCCGAGGTCGGCCAGGGCACGCAGGACGCGTACCGCCTCCTCGGTGCCGCTCATCATCATGCTCTCGGTGATCTCCAGTTGCAGCCGGTTCGGCGGTAGGCCGGTACGCGCGAGCAGACCACGTACCTCCTGCACCAGGCCCGGGCGGCGGACCTGCCGCACCGCCAGATTGACGCTGACGTACGGGGGTTCGCCCACGGCGGCCGTCCAGCCGACCGCCTCCCGGCACGCCTCGGCGAGTACCCAGGCGCCGAGCGGCACGATCAGGCCGGTCTCCTCGGCCAGCCCGATGAAGTTGTCCGGACCCAGCACCCCCAACTGCGGGTGCCGCCAGCGCACCAGCGCCTCGACGCCGAGCAGCGAGCCGTCCTGCAACGACGTCAACGGCTGGTAGTCCAGGTAGAACTCGCCGCGTTCCAGGCCACCCGGGATGGCTGCGCTGAGCGCCTGGCGGGCCTGCTCCCGGCGGTCGCGTTCGGCGTCGTACAGCGTCCAGCCGGCACCCCCGGCGAGCTTGGTCCAGTGCAGGGTGCTGCCGGCGGCCCGCATCAGGTCGTCCGGTGAGGTGTCCGCGACCCGCCGCTCCACGATGCCGACGCTCGCGGGGACCGCCACGTCGTGCCCGCCGACGAGGATCGGCTCGGCGAGGGCGGCCAGGGCCGCCTCGGCGACGGCCACCACGTCTCCGGTACCGGTGGAGCGTTCCACCAGGATCACGAACGCGTCCCCGCCCAGCCGGGCCACCAGGTGGGGCTCGACGGCGCGGCTGAGTCGCCGGGCCGCCGCCACCAGGGCCCGGTCGCCGATCGAGTGGCCGTACGAGTCGTTGATCCGTTTGAACCGGTCCAGGTCGAGGAAGCAGAGCCCGACCCGGTGCACCCCGCTGGTGGGCCCGTCGAGGACCGCCGCGAGGCGTTCGCCGAACAGCGTGCGGTTGGGCAGGCCGGTCAGCGGGTCGTGGGTGGCCTGGTGCCGGAAGCGGGCCTCGCTGGCGCGCAGCGCCCGTTCCGCGTCGGCCCGGGCGGTCAACGCGGCCCGACGGATCGACTCCTGTTCGTCCAGTGTGCGGTCGCGCAGCGCGCGGGCGTAGCCGGTGGCGATCGCGGCGAGCAGCCGGGCCATCCGGTCGTCGATGTCGTCGGCGACCAGGTCGAGGTCGCGGACCAGCCGGAGCTGGATGACCTCCACGGTACGGCCGAGCGCCTCGGCGGAGGCGATGTGCGCGGCCACCAGTTCGGTGCCGACCCGGTGCCCGACCCGCAGGTCGAGCGGTTCCGTGCGCAGCGCCTCGGCCAGCCGGTCGGTGAGGCGTTGCAGCAGCAGTTCCAGTTGGGCGTGGGTCATCGGCAGGTAGCTGGTGCCCGCGAGCGCCTTGGCCCAGGCCCGGGCGAACGCACCCGCATGGCCTCGGGCGTCCGGACCGTCACCCACCGAGCCGCCCAACCCCACCCAGGAACACCGCCCGCTCGGCGTTCTCCGCGCTCTCCGGGGTCTCGGGCCGCCACTGCGGCACCCACACCACCCCGGGCTCGACCAGCTCGAAGCCGTCGAAGAACGTGGTCAGCTGGGCCCGGCTGCGCACCGACAGCGGGCTGTCGGTGCGCTGGTAGACCCGCTGCGCCTCGGCCCGTTCCGCGTCGCTGCGGCCGTCGTCGCTGGCCTGGGAGAGCACCAGGTAGCTGCCCGCGGGCAGGGCGTCGCGCAGGGCACGCAGCAACTCCGCGGGCCGGTCGTCGTCGGGGACGAAGTGCAGCACCGCCACGATCAGGACGGCCACCGGCCGGGTGAGGTCGAGTGCCGCGCGGACGTCCGGGTGGGCGAGGATCCGATCGGGGTGCCGGAAGTCCTCCTGGACCACCGTCGCGCCGTCGTTGCCGGCCAGGATCTCCCGGCTGTGCGCCACGGCCACCGGGTCGACGTCGACGTAGACCACCCGGGAGTCCGGGGCGTGCCGCTGGGCGATCTCGTGGACGTTGCCGACGGTCGGGATGCCCGAGCCGATGTCGAGGAACTGTCGGACCCCGGCGCCGGTGAGGAACTGCACGGCCCGGCGCAGGAAGGCGCGGTTGGCCTGGGCCATCAGCGGCGCCTCGGGCACCGCGGCCATCATCGCCTGGGCCGCGGCCCGGTCCGCCGCGAAGTTGTGCGAGCCGCCGAGGTAGTAGTCGTACATCCGGGCGACGCTGGGCCGCTCGACGTCGATGGTCTCGGGTGCCCAGTCCGGCCGCTGCATGCCTCACCTCTCCGCACGCGTATGGGGCGTCAGTGCCCCGGCGGGTATTCTGCCCCGCTTTCGGTTGCCAGACCATAGCGCGGCGGTGCGGACGGAAATCGATCGAGGGATCCTTGCCCGCCTCGATGGCGGGCCCGGATCCCTCGTCGACGACCGGTGTCAGAACTTCGGTGCGTCCGGTGCCTCGAGCAGACCGAGCCGCAGCGCGGTCATCAGCGCCTGCGCCCGGTTGGCCGCGCCGAGCTTCTCGTAGAGCTTGGAGATGTGCGTCTTGGCGGTCGACTCGCTGACGAACAGCTGCTTGGCGATGCCGGCGACGCTCATCCCGTCGGCGAGCAGCCGCAGCACCTGGCCCTCACGGGGCGACAGCTGCGGGCCGGACGGAGCCAGCCGGCGCTTCATCGCCTCGGCCAGGTCGGCGGCGGTGAAGGCGCTGGGGGAGGAGGCCGCGTGCCGGGCGGCGGCGACCACCTCGTCGGCCGGTGCGGTCTTCGGTACGAAGGCGCTCGCGCCGGCCTCCAGCGCACCGAAGAGCTGGTCGTCGCCCGCGTACATGGTGAGCACCACGATGCCCATCGACGCGCTGGACTTGCGCAGCGCCCGGGTGGCCTCCAGGCCACTGCCGTCGGGCAGCCGCAGATCCATGATCACCACGTCCGGCTGCAACGCGCCGGCCTGCCGTACCCCCTCTGCCGCCGTGGCGGCCTCACCGACGACCTCGAACTGCCGGTCACGCTCGAAGGCGTGCCGCAGGCCCTTGCGGATCAAGTCGTGATCGTCGACAAGGAGGACCTTGGTACGGGTAGCCGGTGTCGGACTTGTGGTCATCCTCGGGTTACTCCCCTTCTGCTGCGGCGGCGCTACCGCGAACGTTATCGCGCCGGGGCGAGGAGCCGACCACCACCGCCACGGTCGTCCCACTGGGCTGACGCGGTCTGATCTCCAACCGGCCCCGGATACGTTCCGCCCTCTCGGCCATGATCGCAAGACCATAGTGCCCATCCGAGCGCTGGTCACCTATGCCGTGACCGTCATCCGACACTTCGATCTGCGCGTACGGGGGATCCACCTCGCAGGTGACCCAGAGGTTGGCCGCTCCGGCGTGCTTGCGCGCGTTGGTCACCGCCTCCTGGGCGATGCGCAGCAACTCGGCCTCGGTGGCGGCGGGCAGCCGGGCGGTGGACTCGTCCAGCGACAGGTGCACCCGCAGCCCGCCGGAGGCGCCCACGGTCCGGGCGTACTCGGCGATCGCGGCGGCCAGCCCGCCGTGCCGGTCCACCTCGCTGCGCAGCTCGAACAGGCTCAGCCGCAGCTCGGTGATCACCCGGGTGACCTCTTGGCGCAGCGTACGCAGGCTCTCGGCGGTCTCCTCGGCGTCGTCGTGCACGGTGGCCAGGGCGTTGTCGATGCCGTAACCGACCATCACGAGTTCCTGGGCCACCCCGTCGTGGATCTCCCGGGCCAGCCGCTGCCGCTCCTCGTTGGTGGCCAGCGACCGCACCTCGTCGAAGAGCAGCGCGGCCTCCAGGCGCAGCGCCGCCGCGCCGGTCATCCCGGTCACCTGCGCCATCACGGGTGCCGGGTACGCCTGCGCGGCGTCGGCTTCCAGCACCACCAGACCGACCGTGCGGACCCCGGCGACCAGCGGCACGATCAGCGCCGACACCTCACCGCCGCGATGCGACCGGGCCTGCGAGCGGGCCGCGGTCTGCGGCTGCTGGCTGGCCCACGCGTCGGCGATCGCCGAGTCGGCGTCGAGAGTGGTCTCCCAGTCGACCCGGTCCGCGCCGATCTGGGCGAGCACCACCAGCCGCCCGCCGCCGCTGGCGGACAGCACCGCCCCCCGGTCGGTCCGAGCCACCGTGCGCAGCTCTTCGAGCAGGTGCTCGGAGATGCCGCCCGGGTCCAGCGTCGCACCGGGCAACTGCCGGGCCACCGTACGCAGCTGGGTCAGCAGCCGGGTCGCCTCCGCGTACGGCTGGGGCTTGCCCTCGTTGCGGACCTGCATCACCCGGTGCAGGGTCTGCGCCGCGTACAGGCCGAGCACGGCCAGGATCAGCCACTGGGCGCAGACCGCGAGATAGCCCGGTTGGCTCACCTGGCGTACGCCGCCGACCTCGGTGAAGGCACCGGCGACCAGCAGCGTGCCGGCCACCGTGGCGATCAGCGCGGCACCCTCGCGGAAGCGGCGCCGCAGCGCGGTGACGGTCACCGGCACCGCCAGGTACGGCAGCACCGCGGAGGCACCCAACCCGTCGATGTGCCCGCCGATGGTGGCGACCGCCGCGACCTGGCTCGCCGCCAGGCCGAGCACCGCCACCTCGGCCACCCGGCTGATCGGGCCGATCACCGGGTGCTGGGGGGCCAGCGAGGCGGGCAGCCCGGCGACCGCGAGCAGGGCGATCCACCACAGCTGGCTCAGGTCCCGGGTGGCGAGCAGGGTCAGGACGGCGACCAGCGCCAGCACGACCACCCGCGCCGCCGCGGCGAGCGGGTGGGAGCGGGCCAGGGCGGATGTCGAGGCGGGCACGTGACGGATCGTAGTCAGCCGCGGTAGATGTCGGCGATCTCCGCCGCGTACGTCTTGTGGACGACCTGACGCTTGACCTTCATCGACGGGGTCAGCTCACCGGTGGCCTCGGTGAAGTCCCGGGGCAGGATCCGGAACACCTTGATCGCCTCGGCCTTGGAGACCGACCGGTTCGCCTTGTCCACCGCGGCCTGGATCTCCGCCCGCAGCCCCTCGTGCTCGCGCAACGTCTCGACGCTGGTGTCGGCCGGCAGGCCGGCGGACTCCAACCAGGCCGGCAACGCCTCCTCGTCGAGGGTGACCAGCGCGGCGATGAACGGCTGCCGGTCGCCCACCACGAGGCACTGGCTGACCAGCCGGTGCGCCCGGACCTGGTCCTCCAGTACGGCCGGGGCGACGTTCTTGCCGCCGGCCGTCACGATGATCTCCTTCTTCCGGCCGGTGATGGTCAGATAGCCGTCGCCGTCGAGCGAGCCCAGGTCGCCGGTGCGGAACCAGCCGTCGGGGCTGATCGCCTCGGCGGTGGCCTCCTCGTTGCGCCAGTACCCCTGGAAGACCAGGTCACCGGCGATGAGGACCTCGCCGTCGTCGGCGATCCGGATGGTCACGCCGGGCAGCGGCCGGCCGACCGTACCGATGCGGATGTAGTCCGGCAGGTTCGCCGACGCGGCCGGGGAGGTCTCGGTGAGGCCGTACCCCTCGCCGACGGTGACCCCGACGCCCCGGAAGAAGTGCCCCAGCCGGGCGCCGAGCGGCGCACCACCGGAGATGGCGTCGCGGCAGCGCCCGCCGAGCGCGGCCCGCAGCTTGCCGTAGACCAGCTTGTCGAAGAGCGCGTGCTGGGCCCGTAGCGCCAGGCCGGGTCCGGCGGAGGTCTCCAGCGCCTCGCTGTAGGCGATGGCGACCGCCTCGGCCCGGGCGAAGATCTTGCCCTTGCCGGCGGCCTCGGCCTTCTGCTTGGCGCCGTTGTAGACCTTCTCGAAGACCCGCGGCACGGAGAGCACGAAGGTGGGCTTGACCTCCTGCAACTCGGCGACCAGGTGCTGGGTGTCCGAGCAGTGCGCCATGGTGGCCCGGGCCTGCACCACGCCGATCTGGATGAGCCGGGCGAAGGAGTGCGCCAGCGGCAGGAAGAGCAGCGTCGAGGCGTTCGGGCCGAACAGGTTCGGCAGCACCGGCACCGCGTTGGCGATGTCGGCGTACATGTTGCGGTGGGTGAGCACGCAGCCCTTGGGCCGGCCGGTGGTGCCGCTGGTGTAGATGATGGTGGCGAGGTCCGACGAACGCAGCCCGGCGCGGCGCCGCTCGATCTCGGCCGGTTCCACCGCCGCGCCTGCGGCGATCAGGTCGTCGACGCCGCCGAGGTCGATCTGCCAGAGGTTGACCAGGTCGGGCAGTTGGCCGCGGACGCCGGCCACCAGCGTCGCGTGCGCGGTGCTCTCCACCACGGCGGCCACCGCGCCGGAGTCGGCCAGGATCCAGGCGGCCTGCTCGGCGCTGGAGGTCTCGTAGACGGGCACGGTCACCGCGCCGGCCGCCCAGATCGCGTAGTCGACCAGGGTCCACTCGTAGCGGGTCCGGCTCATCAGCGCGACCCGGTCGCCGGGCTGCACACCGGCGGCGACCAGCCCGCGGGCGACCGCCACCACCTCGTCGCGGAACTGCCGGCAGGTCACGTCCACCCAGTTGCCCGCCGCGTCACGGCGGAGGAACTGCACCGCGTCCGGAGCGCTCTCGGCGTTCTCCCAGACCGGATCGGTGAGGTTGGCCGAGTCGCCGACGGTGACGATCGGTGGGACGGAGAACTCGCGCACCTGCACTCCCTCGTGCTCGCACTGGCCGAACGGGCCGCCCGCTGGCGGTCGGCTCTGTCGAAACCTACCTGCCCGGGCGGTCCGCGGCACAGTACAGGTGGGGCGGCGCGGCACGGCACAGGTGGGCGGCGCGGCACGACGCCCACCCTGGTACGGGTAGCCTCCCCCCATGGCGGACACCTCCACCCAGTCGATCATCATCGGCGCGTCACCGGACCAGGTGGCGGCGGTCATCTGCGACTTCGCGAGCTATCCGGAGTGGGCCGACGCGGTACGTGAGGCCGAGGTCGTCGAGGAGTACGAGGACGGTTACGCCAGTCAGGTCCGGTTCGTCCTCGACGCCGGGGTGATGGCCGACGAGTACGTCCTCGAGTACGCCTACGCCGAGGACCTGTCCCACATCGAGTGGCACCTGGTCGCGCCCTCGAAGATGCAGAAGCTCCAGCGCGGTTCGTACGACCTGGCCGGCAACGCCGACGGGGGTACCACCGTGACGTACACGCTGGAGGTGGAGCTCGCGGTCGGGATGCTCGGCATGTTCCGCCGCAAGGCCGAGAAAATGATCATGGACGCCGCGTTGAAGCAGCTCAAGCGCCGGGTAGAAGCAACTGGTTCGGCGCAGTGACGCGTCCGGCGGCGCGGTCGCCACGGTAGAGGAGCCCAGCATGGGTGCAACGGATCCGGGTTCGGCCCGGGAGGAGGCGGAGCGGCTGGTCGCCACTCTGCTGGCGACGGCGCGGATGGCCGGAACCGGTCCCGCCGGGGAGACCTGGGGCCCGCTGGGCGGGATCGTGACGAGTGTCCTCGGTCACAGCGGCGCGCCGGGCCAGCCCGCCGGCCCACCGGCGGCCGGGTTGGCCACCGGTACGGCGGAATGCTGTGTCTGCCCGGTCTGTCGGGGAATCGCCGCCCTGCGCGATCCCAGCCCGGAGTTCGCCGAGCGGCTGGCCACCGGCGCGGGCGACCTGGCCGCCGGTCTCGCCAGCTTCCTGCGCGCCTTCGCCCCCGCCGACACCGCCGCGGAACCCACCGCCGGCCGGCCCGCCGACGACCACGTGTGGCGCGAGGCGACCCGGACCGGGCATGATTCTCAGCCGGCACCGGAGCGGGACGTCTGGTCCGCCGCGACCCGGGCGGAGGACGCCGCCGTCCCGGCCGCTGCGCCCGTCGACGCCGCCGGGCCGGCCACACCGGCCGGACACCGGACGCCGGACGACCGTCGGGTGGTGCCCGCCTCACGACTGCCCGACGGAGAGCCCGCACCGGGTGGCGAGCCCACCGCGGGCGCGTCGGCGGTCACCGGCGCCGAACGACAGGGCCCACCAGGCGACGGAGCCTGATCTCAGGACGACCCGCACCACCGGCGAGGGCAGGTGTGCGCGGGGTGGCACAGCAGAGGGGAGTGGCAGCGGTGACGCTGACCATCGGAGTCGACGTGGGTGGCACGAAGGTGGCCGGCGGTGTCGTCGACGACACCGGCACGGTGCTGGTGCAGACCCGACGGGACACCCCCGCCGACGACGTAGGCAAGACCCGCGACGTCATCACCGAGCTGGTCACCGAGCTGGCCACCGGGCACGACATCCAGGCCGTCGGCATCGGCGCGGCGGGCTGGATCGACGCCAGCCGCTCCACCGTGCTCTTCGCCCCGAACCTGGCCTGGCGCGACGAACCGCTGCGGGCGTACGTCAGCGCGGCCGTCGGACTGCCGGTGATCGTGGAGAACGACGGCAACGTCGCCGCCTGGGCGGAGTTCCGCTACGGCGCCGCCCGGCACGCCGACGACTCGATGGTCATGTTCACCATCGGCACCGGCGTCGGCGGCGGCATCGTGCTCGGCGGCGCTCTGGTGCGCGGGGCCAACGGCATCGCCGCCGAACTGGGCCACATGCTCACCGTCCCGGACGGGCACCAGTGCGGCTGCGGCCGGTTGGGCTGCATCGAGCAGTACGCCAGCGGCAGCGCCCTGGTCCGCTTCGCCCGCGCCGCCGCCCGCCAGGAACCGCACCGGGCCACCGCCCTGCTGGAGCTGGCCGACGGCGAGGCGGAGGCGATCACCGGGCCGATGGTGACCGCCGCGGCCAAGGGCGGCGACCCCGTCTCCGCCGAGGCGTTCGCCCAGGTCGGGCGCTGGCTCGGCACCAGCCTGGCGGACATGGCGCAGATCCTCGACCCGCAGGTGCTCGTCGTCGGTGGTGGCGTCATCGACGCCGGTGACCTGCTGATGGGGCCGACCCGCCGGTCCTACACCGAGGCGCTCGCCCAGCGCAGCCGGCTGCCGGTGGCCGAGATCCGCCCCGCCGAGCTGGGCAACTCCGCCGGGGTCATCGGCGCCGCCGACCTGGCCCGGCGGATCTGAGGTGACCGACACCGGCGTGCCGCTGCGCGTCGTGTCGTACAACGTCCACGGCCAGCGCGACGACACCGCCGCGCTGGCCGAGGCGGTCCGGCAGGTCACGCCCGACGTGCTGATCGTCCAGGAGGGACCGCGCCGGTTCCGCTGGCGGGAGAAGTCGGCCGCGCTGGCCGCCTCGGTCGGCATGGTGGTCGCCGCCGGTGGCCTGCCGTCGCTGGGCAACCTGCTGCTGACCAGCCTGCGGGTGCGGGTGACCGACACCCGGTGCGGGCGGTTCCCGCTCACCCCCGGCCGGCACCTGCGTGGTGCCGCGTACGCCGACTGCGCGGTGGAGTCGGGCGCGCGGTTCACGGTGGCCGGATCGCACCTGGCCACCGACCCGGTCGAGCGGCCCGGCCAGGCGGAACTGTTCAAGCGGGAGCTGGCCGCCGCGCCGTTCCCGGTGATCGCCGCGGCCGACCTCAACGAGGAACCGGGCGGTCCGGCGTGGACCACCGTCGCCGCGGGACTCACCGACGCGGCGGTGACGGCCGACCGGGCCGACCGGCTCACCTACTCCTGCGCCAACCCGCGGCGGCGCATCGACGCGCTCTTCGTCGACCCGCGGATCACGGTGGTCGACTACGACGTGCTGGACACGCCGCTGACCCGCCGCGCCAGCGACCACTTTCCGATCCTGGTCGACCTGCTCCTGCCCGCTGCCGACTGACCGGCGGGGGCCTGCCGGACTGGACAACCCGCCCGGATGTGGAGAGGATTTCGCGCGACCCGGCACTCGTGCCGAGACGAAGGAGATCCCCGGTGTCCACCCCCACCGAGCACGGCCGGCCCGATCCGGAGACGACCACGCTCGCCCGCAGCAGTGACGGCCGCCCGGTCTCCGACCGGGGCGACACCGTCTGTGTCATCGGCGCCGGAGCCAGTGGCCTGACCGCCGTGAAGAACCTTGCCGAGCACGGCTTCGGCGTCGACTGCTACGAGCGCGAGACCGGCGTCGGCGGCGCCTGGAACTGGCGCCACGACCGCAGCCCGGTGTACGCCAGCACCCACCTGATCTCGTCGCGGCCGTTCACCCAGTTCCCCGACTTCCCGATGCCCGACGACTGGCCGGACTACCCGCACCACAGCCGGGTGCTGTCCTACTTCGAGCGCTACGCCGACCACTTCGACCTGCGCCGGCACATCTGGTTCGGCACCGAGGTGGTCCGCGTCGAGCCGGTCGCCGGTGACCGGTGGGACGTCAGCACCCGCAGCACCGGCGGCTACGGCCCCGAGCGCACCTCCCGGTACGCCGCCGTGGTGATCGCCAACGGGCACAACTGGTCGCCGAAGCTGCCCCGCTACGACGGCCTGGAGGAGTACCGCGGCGAGGTCATGCACGCCTCGTCGTACAAGGACCCGGCGCAGCTACGCGGCAAGCGGGTGCTGGTGGTGGGGGCCGGCAACACCGGCTGTGACCTCGCGGTGGAGGCCGCGCAGCAGGCGTCGCGCTGCTGGCACTCCACCCGCCGGGGCTACTGGTACGCCCCGAAGTACGTCTTCGGTCGCCCCGCCGACCAGGTCAACGACACCCTGCTGGCACTGCGGGTGCCGCTGCGGCTGCGGCAGTGGCTCTACCACCGCACGCTGCGGCTGACCGTCGGCGACCTGACCCGGTTCGGCCTGCCCGAGCCCGACCACCGGGTGTACGAGACCCACCCGATCGCGAACAGCCAACTCGTCTACCACGTCGGGCACGGCGACATCACCCCGGTGCCGGACGTCGCGCGGTTCCACGCCCACGCGGTGGAGCTGACCGACGGCCGGCAGATCGACCCGGACCTGGTCGTCTTCGCCACCGGCTACCTGCCGCGCTTCGAGTTCCTCGACGCGAAGATCCTCGGCGACGACGCGGGGGTGGGCCGACCCCGGCTGTGGCTCAACGCCTTCGTCCCCGATCATCCGACCCTCGCGGTGACCGGCCTGGTGCAGCCGGACTCCGGACTCTTCCCGCTGTCGCACTGGCAGGCGGTGCTGTTCGCCCGGCTGCTGCGGCTGCGCGCGACCCGACCCGACCGGGCCGCGGCCTTCGCCGCCCGGGTCAGCGCCGGGGCGGGGGAGCGCTACTCGGGCCGGGTCGAGGACTCCACCCGGCACTGGTTCGAGGTGGGCCACGTCGACTACCTGCGCGCCCTGGAGCGTGCGCTGCGCGACCTGGAGGGCAAGTGACCGAGTTGAGCGAGCGGACGCGGGTGCTGCGGAACTGGGAGTGGGCCCGCCCGGTCCGGCCGGTCCGGCGCGAGGTGCTCAGCGCCACCCCGGAGCTGGAGGAGGGCCAGCCGCCGCTGCTGTTCGTACCCGGCTTCGGCCACGGCGCCTGGGCGTACGCCGAGCACTGGCTCGGCCACGCCGCCTCCCGGGGCTTCCCGGCGTACGCCGTGAGCCTGCGCGGGCACGGCGGCAGCGCCTCCGCACCAGAGGCGGACCTGCGGGCGTACGCCCACGACGTGACCCAGGTGGCGGCGAGCCTGCCGCGGCAGGCGGTGCTGGTGGGCCACGGCGCCGGGGCCCTGGTGGTGGCGCACGCCCTGGCCCGCTACCCGGCCCGCGCGGCGGTGCTGGTGGCACCGGTGCTCGGCGGCTGGGCCACCCTCGGCGCCGCGCTGGTGCACCACCCGTTCGGCACCCTGCCGGCGGTGTTCGGCGGTGGGCTGCGGTTGCACCGGCGCCAGTTGTTCAGCCGGGAACTGCCCGACGCCGACGCCCGGCGGTACACCGCGCGGCTGGGTCGGGCCGCCCGACGCGCCCAGTGGCAGTTGTTGACCGGCGCCGACCCGGAGCCGGCGGTCGGTCGGCCGCCGGTGCTGGTGTTGGGCAGCCCGGACGACCGGGTGGTGCCCGCCTCGGCGCTGACCCGCGCCGCCCGCCGGTACGGCTCGGCCCCGTTGCTCTTCCCCGGCATGGGGCACGACCTGATGCTCGACGCCCGCTGGCGGGAGCCGATCGACGCCATCCTCGACTGGCTGGTCAAGGCCCCGGCCCGCGCCGACCGCCCCTGAGCCACCGGCGGCGAAACCGGGCGGCACCGAGCCGCCGGGCGGCGGGCCGGGTTGCTCAGCCGCCGGTGAGGCGGCTGAGCAGCGACCCACTCTGGTCCAGGGTGGACAGATAGGAGCGGGCCCAGGCGCGGATGTCGTGCTCGCGCAGGTGCGCCCGCATGGCCCGCATCCGCTCCTGCACATCGGCGGGTTCGGCGCGCAACGCCGCGAGCAGGCCCTGCTTGAGCCCCTCCAGGTCGTGCGGGTTGACCAGGTACGCCTGCGGCAACTCGGCGGCGGCACCGGCGAACTCGCTGAGCAGCAGCGCGCCCGCGTCGTCCACCCGGGCGGCCACGTACTCCTTGGCGACCAGGTTCATCCCGTCGCGCAGCGGGGTCACCGCCATCACGTCGGCGACCCGGTAGAGCGCGGCCAGTTCGGCCCGGTCGAACGGCTGGGTGAGGTAGTGGATCGCCGGCTCGCCCACCCGGCCGAACTCCCCGTTGATCCGCCCGACCTCCCGCTCGACCCGCTCACGCAGGATCTGGTACTGGCCGACCCGCTCCCGGCTGGGGACCGCCACCTGCACCAGTACCGTGTCGCGGACCTTGACGTGCCCGTCGGTGAGCAACTCGCTGTACGCCTTGAGTCGCTGCTCGATGCCCTTGGTGTAGTCCATCCGGTCGACGCTGAGGATCACCTGTTCCGGACTGCCGAGATCGTGGCGCAGCCGGCGCGCCCGGTCGGCGACCTCCGGGCGACTGGCCAGCGCGGACATCTCGGCGGTGTCGATGGAGACCGGGAACGCGCCGATGCGCACCATCCGGTCGTCGACCCCGATCCGCCGGTCCGTGGCCGGCAGGCCGAGCACCTTGGTCACCAGTTGGGCGAAGTTGTGCGCGGCCTGGGCCCGCTGGAAGCCGACCAGGTCCGCGCCGAGCATTCCGCGCAGCAGTTCGGCCCGGCGGGGCAGCTGCATGAACAACTCCGGCGGCGGGAACGGCACGTGCAGGAAGAAGCCGATCCGCAGGTCCGGTCGCATGGCCCGGAGCAGCCCCGGCACCAGCTGCAGGTGGTAGTCCTGCACCCAGACCACCGCACCCGGCTCGGCGACCTCCGCGGTCGCGTCGGCGAACCGCTGGTTGACCCGCTGGTAGGCGTCCCACCAGCGGCGGTGGTGCTCCGGCTGTTCCACCGCGTCGTGGTAGATCGGCCAGAGCGTCGCGTTGGCGAAGCCCTCGTAGTGGTCACGCAGGTCGTCACCGGTCAGCGGCACGGTGTGCATGCGTACCCCGTCGACGTCGGGCAGGGTAGGCGCGGGACCGGTGCCGCCGGCCCAGCCGACCCAGGTCGCCGGGGTGTGTCGTAACAGTGGGTGTAACGCGCTCACCAGCCCACCGGGGCTGCGGCGCCACTCGCAGGCGCCGTCGAGCGCCACGTTGTCGTTGACGGGGAGGCGATTTGCCACAACTACGAGGGAGCTCTGTCGCATCTCGGGCATTCCGATCAGCAGGGGAGTGACCGCCCTGAGAAAGGAACAACCGGGCAGCCAGGGGGTGAAGTGACGTACTGCGGTATTCCTACTGACAGTAAGTTACACCACTGTTACGCGCCCGCGCGCGGGCGGTCCGCGTCCCGGTATCCGGGCGGCTACCCTGCGCCGTGACTCAGACGACCGCCCCGTCGTCGGGATCCCGCTCCTCGTCGCCGGGGCGCAGCCGCCACACCAGCGTGACGAAACCGGCCAGGATGCTGGTGAACCCGAGCAGCGTCACCACCCCCTGGTCGGCGGGGAGCAGGTCGGGGAAGAGGAACAACGTGAAGCCGAGCACCACGGCCAGTACCCCGGCCACCGCGTACTTCGACACCCGGGGCAGCGGCGGAGGCGGCGGCGGAACGTAGCCCTCCTCCGCGTCGGGATCGTCGGGCAGGTCGTTGCCGAAGGTGTCCAGCCCCTCCAGCAGGGAGGGCCCCTCGCCGTCACGCGGGCCCCGGCCCACCGAGACACCGGAGACGTCCGCCGCGTACGGCAACCGCCGTACGTCGGTCGCGGTCGGCCCGGCCGGCTCGTCGACGCCCGGTCGGGTCGCGGTGGCGGTGCTGCCGGTCCGGCCCGGCGGCTCCTCCTCGACGTCCTCCGCAGCCGGCCACGGGTGCTCGCCGGTGCCGGGCGACGCGTGGAAGCCCGCGACGATCCGCGCCCACTCGGCGTCGATGTCCGGTTCCGCGGTACGCCCGGAGTCGCCCTCGTCGGCGAGCTGACTGAGGTAGTCGCGGGCGGTGCTCAGGTGCGAGCGGTCCACGTAGAGCCGGTCGACCGGACGGGACGGCACCGTGGTGGTGCGGGTCACCGGGTTCAGATCCGCCGACGGTTGCAGATAGGCGGCGATGCCGCCGGCGGCCAGCACGTCGAGCAGGTGCTCGCCGACGCGTGGATCGACGTCGCCGGCCACGGCGTACTCGCTCGCGTCGAGCCCGTTGTCCCGCCGTCCCCGACGGGCCCCACCCGCTGACACCGGACCACCCTCCTCATCGCGCCGTCGGCGCGCCCCGCTCTTGTCCGTCGAGGCGAGCGCGACGACGCCCGCGTCCAGCCCCCTCGGCGTGAACCACACGCCGTGCTCTGAATCGTGACACGTCCGGACCAGGTTCGGGGAGTGCCTTGTGGCGCGGCGTACGGCGAGGTCGCTGCCGGCGCTGGTGGCGGCGGCGCTCTTTGTCCTTTTGTGCGCGCCGCGCCAGGGCGCCCACCCCAGCCCTCGCCGGACAGAACGAGGCACTCCGGTGACCCGGTAGCCATCGGAAGGAGGCCGGCATGGCGGGGTACGAGGAACCCGAGGAGATCCCACCCCCAGTTCCAGAGCTTCGCCGACCGGCACGACCTGGAGTACCGGCAGACACCACCGGGCATCGCGCTGTACCTCGGGCTCGGCCGTGCTGGGGCTGTTGTTCAGGCGGTCAGCCGGCCAGCCGGGGGGCGTCGTCGGCGGCCGGGTGGGCCAGGGTGAGCAGCCCCGGCGCGGCGTTGCGGTGGGCGAAGGCGCGGACCTCGGCCAGCAGCGCGGCGGCGGCCGGCGAGCGATCACCGACCGACTCCTGCTCCCGGGCGGCGAAGGTCAGCGCCAGCATCCGATCGCTGAGGGCGGGAATCCCGGCGTACAGCTCGGCGGCGGCCAGGAACAGCTCGGCCGCGCGCCGGTGGTCGCCGTCGGCGCCGGTCAGCGCGCCGGTCACGGTCCGCAGTGCCGCCTCCGACCAGGGCGTACGGTGACCGACCTGGTCCAGCATGCCGCGTACCCGGGCGGCCGGCTTGCGCCCGGCGAGCGTCGCCGCCCAACCGGCGGCGGCGATCCACTCGCCGCTGGCCAGGGCCGGCACCGCGCTCCACGCCTCGGCCAGCTCGTCGATCAGGGCGGCGGCCTCGTCGGCCCGCCCCTGCAACGCGCGGCACAGCGCACCCATCGCCAGCATCGTCCAGTGCACCCGGTGGAAGCCGCTGCGCCGGGCGGTGTCCAGCGCGTCGGCCACGTCGTCGCGCCCCGGATCGGCCGGCGGCACCGGCTGGCCGCGCAGCACCAGCAGCACCGCCCGCAGGCCGCGTACCTGCATGTCCCAACTGCCGGTCGGGGTGTCCACGAACGCCTCGGCGGCGGCCAGGAAGCGGCCGAAGTCGCCCGCGAACCAGGACCGCAACGCCTCGGCGGAGTAGCTGGTGGTCAACGACTGCCCGCTCGCCGTCCGGGCCGGGGCGGCCGACAGCAGCGCGTCGGCGCGCAGCGAGTCACCCTCCTCGCAGATCGCGTAGGACAGGTTCTGGGTGGCCCGGGGCAGCGCGAGCAGCTGCCGGGCCCGGGCGAACTCGACGATGCCGTACAGCTCGTCCAGGCCGGACCGGTCGCCGGCCTGGTAGCGGGCGGTGGCCGCGGTGATCCGGGCGTTGGTCCCGGTCTCGGTCAACCCCAGCCGCTCGGCGATCTCGACCGCGGTGTCGGCGGCCCGCACCGCCGGGTCGCGTTCGTAGTTGAGCATGTGCAACCGGCCCAGCTCGGCGTAGGCGTCCGCCTTCTGGGCGCTGTCCGGTAGCGGCTCGAACAGCTGCACGGCGCGGTCCAGGCAGGCCAGCGCGGCCTTGCGGTCGGCGCGTAGCCAGGCCGCCTGGCCGAGCAGCGTCCAGGCCCGCGCCGCACACGCCTCGTCGCCGTACGCCAGCAGCCGGTCGGCCAGCGTCTGCACCTGCTCCGACCCGCCACCGGAGAGGAAGGCGTTGCCGTCGCGGTAGAACGAGATCTCGGTGCTGAGCAGTTCCAGCTGGAGCCGACCCACCGGGTCGGAGTCGTCGGCCAGCCCGAGCGCCCGGCCGGCGTGCCCGGCGGCGGCGTCGAGCCCGTGCAGCGCGTACGCCCGCCGGGCCGCCCGGTGCAGCGCGGCCCGCGCGGGACCGGCGTAGCGGTCGGTCTCCATGCCCAGCGTGCGGGCGATCTCGTGCGCCGCCCAGCGGTGGTGGGCCAGCACCTCGGCCAGGTCGGTGTCCCGGCTCTGCGACAACGTGTCCAGCCAGTCGGCCGTCCGCTCGTGCCGGGCCACCCGCTCGGTACGCGGCAACCGCTGGTAGCACACGTCGCGTACCAGCACGTGCCGGAACCGGTACTCCGGTTGGCCGGCCATGGTGGAGGCGCCCTGCTCGTGGACGAAGTCCCGCTGCTCCAGCCGGCGCAGCGCCCGTTCGACGGACTCGACGGGCTGCCCCACCGCGGCGGCCACCGCACCGGGCCAGAACTGCACCCCGACCACCGCGGCGGCCAGCAGCACCGCCCGGTCCTTCGGGTCGAGCAGGTCGACCCGGTTGGCGATCACCGCGTGCACGCTCTCCGGCATCGGCAGCTCCAGCTGCTTCTCCAGCGACCAACCCCGCCCCGACTGGCGCAGCGAGCCCTGCTCGATCAGCATCCGGACGTACTCGTGGGCGTAGAGCGGGTTGCCGCCGGCCACCTCGATCAGCGGCGTCAGCAGGTCGGCCGAGAACGCGGCCTTGCCGAACATGTGCGCGTACAACGCGGCGATGCCGGTGTCCCGCAGCGGGGGCAGGGTGATGGTCACCGAGCCGGTGATGGTCCCCGCCCAGCTCGGATCCCGCTCCACCAGCTCGGGCCGCGCGGTGCAGAGCAGCAGCAGGGCGACGTCCCGGGCCGCCGCGCCGAGCAGCTCCACGAAGCGCAGCATCGCGTCGTCGGCCCAGTGCAGGTCCTCAAAGACCAGCACGGTGGGGCGGCGGGCGGCCAGCGCCAGCAGGAAGCGGCGCCACGCCGACTCGGCCTCCTCGGCCGGCAGTGACGTGCCGGGCAGGCCGACCAGCGGGCGCAGCGCGTCGGCCACCCGGTCCCGTTCGGCCGGTCCGACCAGCTCGGCGACGGCCGCGGTGAGTCGCTGCGCGGCGGTGCTGGCCGGGTCGGTGTCCAGGATGCCCGCCTCGGTCTTGACGATGTCGGCCAGCGCGGCGAACGTGACGTTCTCGCCGAACGGCGGACACCGGCCGATGCGCCAGGTCAGCGGCTCGTCCACCAGCCGTCCGGTGTGCCGGTGCAACTCGCGCACCAGCCGGCTCTTGCCGATCCCGGCCCGCCCGAAGACGGTGACCACCTGGGGCCGGCGGTCGCGCAGGCTGCGGTGCAGCGCGTTGACCAACATGCCCAGCTCGTGCTCACGGTCGATCAGCGGGGTGGCGTCCGGCTCCCGGTCGGTGTGCTGCTGCCGGACCGCGGCCAGGGCCAGCCACACCTCGGTCGGTGCGGAACGTCCGCGCAGGGTGACCGGGGGCTGCTCGTCGTAGCGGATGGTGTCCCGGGTCAGCGCGTGCGTGGTGCCGTCGACCAGCACCCCGCCAGGCGGCGCCACGGACTGCAACCGGGAGGCCGTGTTGACCACGTCCCCGGCCACGATCGCCTGCCCGCCGTCGCGGGCCGCGGCCACGTCGACCAGGGCCTCGCCGGTGGCCACCCCGACCCGGAAGCGCAGCCCGTCGGTGCCGGTGGGGGTGAACCGGGTGAGCACCCGTTGCAGCTCCAGCCCGGCCCGTACGCAGCGCAGCGCGTCGGTCTCGGTGGCGACCGGCGCACCGAACAACGCCATCACCGCGTCGCCGATGTACTTCTCGACCACCCCGCCGTACTGGCCGACCACCCGCCGGGCGGCGGAGAAGAACCCGGTCTGCATGCCGCGGACCAGCTCCGGGTCGGCCCGTTCCACGTACGGTGTGAAGTCGATCAGGTCGACGAAGAGCACGCTGACCCGGCGGCGGTCCTCCTGGGGGATCGCCGACGGCCGTTCGCTGCCCGCCCGGGGTGCCCCGCAGGAGGTGCAGAAGGCCACGTCGGCGGCGAGTGGACGCAGGCAGTGCGGGCAGACCGAGCCGAGCTCCGCCCCGCAGCCACCGCAGAAACGGTCGCCGTCGGCGGCGGTGCGTCCACAACGGTCACATCGCGCGGCGATGACACCCTCCACTGCCGAGAACCCCGACGTCCGTGGACGTCGTCTGACAGGAAGTATCTCCGGCCGGGTCCGATGTCGGGTACCGGGCTGTTGGTTTGTGGACACTGCACCGGACTCCAGCTGTGGCGGAGAACGGCTAGATTCAGGCAGCCGATCGTCGAACCGCTGATCAGGGGGACAGTTTCATGGTTTACGTCATGCTGCAGAAGGACTGGACCGACGGCAACGGGGTGAGCCACCTGGCCGGCGACTCCGTCGACGTGGATGCCGCCACGCTCGCCCTGCTGCAGGCCCAGGGCATCGTCAGCGAGGGCGCCGGCACCGGTGGCGGCGGCAAGGAGGGCGGGGAGTGGGTCGGCCCGGGCGGCTCCGAGTGGGTCGGTCCGGGCAGCACCAAGCCCTGACCAGGGCGGCTCACCACGTGGGGGCCGGGGCGCGTCAGCGCCCCGGCCCCCACGTCGCGTCTCGGTGCCCGCTGCTCGGCGGTCGGCCATGCCTCGGTGCCCGCTGCTCGGCGGTCGGCCATGCCTCGGTGCCCGCTGCTCGGCGGTCGGCCATGCCTCGGTGCCCGCTGCTCGGCCATGCCGCGGTGGCTGCTGCTCAGCGGTCGTTCATGCCGGCCCGGCGGCGCAGCGCCGGTACGTCGGTCACCACGATCCGCCGGCCCTCGGTGCGCAGCCAACCCCGGTTGGCGAACGATCCGATCGCCTGGTTGACGCTCTGCCGGGAGCCGCCGGCCATCTCCGCGAGCTGGCTCTGGTTCAACTCGATGGTGATCATCGGAGCCTGGCTCTCACCGGCGAGCCGGACCAGGGTCTTGGCCACCCGGCCGGGCAGGTCGAGGAAGACGTGGTCGGCGTTCTGCTCGGTGAGCCGACGGATCAGCGCACCGAGGGAACGCATCACCGCGTCGAGGATGCGCGGGTTGGAGTGCACCAGCTCCATGAAGGCGCCCCGGGACAGGGCCAGGGCGGTGCAGTCCTCGATCGCCTCGGCCGAGGCGGACCGGGTGGAGGCGTCCAGCAGCGACACCTCACCGAGCACGTCGGGCGGTCGGATCACCGACAGCACCGCCCGTTCGCCGGTCGGCGCGGTGCGGAACACCGCCACCGCGCCCCGGCGCAGCACGATCAGCGACTCGCCCGGGTCGTTCTCGACGAACAGCAGCTGACCCTTGCGGTACGTCCGGGGCACCGCCGCGGCGATCACCCGCTGGCGTACCTCGGGCTCCAGCCCGGCGAACATCTCGACACCCGTGAGCGCGTCGCCCGGCTCCGGCAGGCGCATCTCCACGGCCCCACCCCTCCCCGGTCAGAACCCCAACTCGCGCACCGGGTGAGCCTGGCGGCCCTTGACTAGGCGAACTGACACCCGTTCGGCGTCCGGTAGCGGTACACATCAGATCATGACGGTCCGGTCGCGTGCTGTACACCCCTCGAATCACTTCTGTGACACTCTCAGCTGGGATGTCGTCCGGTCGGTACCGCTGGAAGCGCTCCCGGACACCACGCCCCGCCCGTTCGGCTCGGAACGGCGTCCGCGAGGATGGCGGAGATGGTCTACCGCTACTTCTACGACTGCGAGTTCATCGAGGACGGCCGTACGGTCGAGTTGGTGTCGATCGGCATCGTCGACGAGTACGGCCGCGAGTTCTACGCGGTCTCCACCGAGTTCGACGGATCCCGCGCGGTGCCCTGGGTCCGCCGCAACGTGCTGGACAAGCTGCCCTCCCCGGCGGACCGGGCCTGGCGCTCGCGGGAACGCATCCGGGACGACCTGTACGACTTCCTCGTCGAGCCGATCCGGGACCGTCCCGGCGAGGAGTTGGAGCTGTGGGCCTGGTACGCCGCGTACGACCACGTGGCGCTGGCGCAGCTGTGGGGTGCGATGCCGGCGCTGCCCCGGGAGATCCCCCGGTTCACCAAGGAGCTGCGCCAGCTCTGGGACGAGTTGGGCCGGCCCCGGCTGCCGAACGCCGCCTCCGCCCGGCACGACGCCCTGGTCGACGCGCGGCACAACCTGGCCCGCTGGCGGGCGATGACCACCTCGTAGGTTTGGCCCGTTCCGTCCTGGGCACCGGTTCGGCCTGCGGGGGTCGATGCGAGGGAGCACCGCCATGAGCGAGCGCCGGCACGAGCGAGAGCCAGCATGAGTGACGAGGCGACGACGGTCCGGGCGGCGCGGCGACGGGTCACCGAACTGATCCGGGCGGCGGGTACCTGCACGCTCACCACCATCTCCCTGGACGGCCGGTTGGTCGGCCGGCCGATGCTCCTGCAACGGACGGAGTTCGACGGCGAGCTGTGGTTCGTCGCGTCCGCCAAGTCGGCCACCGTCCGGCAGTTGCGGGTCAACCCGGAGGTGGAGGTGAGCTTCGGCGACCCAGACGGGCCGGTCCGGGTGTCGTTGTCCGGCAGCGCCCGGGACGACTACGACCCGGTGCGGGCCCGGCAGCTGTGGCAGCCGGGCCTGACGGCCTGGTTCCCGGGTGGGCCGGAGACGGCCGGCCTGACCACGGTCGCCGTGCACGTCACCGGGGGCCGGTGCTGGGACCGGCGGGGCCGCCGGTGGGAGCTGATCGGTCGACCGGAGCCGGTCTCCCGCCCTCGGGCGCCGGCTGTCGGTGCGCCGGACGAGGGCGGCTACTGACCGGTAGCGGGGCGCGGTGTCAGGCGCGGCCCGGTGGCGACTACAGTCGGTGTGACGGCCCGCCCCGGGCCGGCAACGGCGCCGATGGTCTGACCTGACACATATCCTGGGGCTTGATCGGGCTTGACCAGATGCTCCCCAGGAGGATGAGCGATCATGCGTATCGGCGTGCTCACCGGCGGCGGCGACTGCCCGGGTCTCAACGCGGTCATCCGGGCGGTGGTCCGTAAGGGCGTCGCCAGCTACGGCCATGAGTTCGTGGGTTTCCGGGACGGCTGGAAGGGCCCGCTGGAGGGTCTGTCCCGCCCGCTGGGCATCGCGGAGGTCCGCGGGATCCTGCCGCGCGGCGGGACCATCCTCGGCTCTTCCCGGACCAACCCCTTCAAGATCGAGAACGGTGTCGAGCGGATCAAGGACAACCTGGCCGCGCAGGGCGTCGACGCGCTGATCGCCATCGGCGGTGAGGACACCCTCGGTGTCGCCACCAAGCTGCACGAGCTGGGCGTCAACGTCATCGGCGTGCCGAAGACCATCGACAACGACCTCGGTGCCACCGACTACACCTTCGGCTTCGACACCGCGGTGAACATCGCGATGGAGGCGATCGACCGGCTGCACACCACCGCCGAGAGCCACCACCGCACCCTGGTGGTCGAGGTGATGGGCCGGCACGCCGGCTGGATCGCCCTGCACGCCGGCCTGGCCGGCGGCGCCAACGTGATCCTGCTGCCGGAGCGGAACTTCGACGTCGAGCAGGTCGCCGGCTACGTCGAGAAGCGCTTCCAGCACCAGTACGCCCCGATCGTCGTGGTCGCCGAGGGCGCCCAGCCGCTGGAGGGCCAGATGGTCCTGCAGAACCAGGAGCTGGACGCGTTCGGTCACGTCCGGCTCGGCGGCATCGGCCAGTGGCTGGCCGACCAGCTGGAGGCCAAGACCGGCAAGGAGGCCCGCACGGTCGTGCTCGGGCACATCCAGCGCGGTGGCACCCCGACCGCGTTCGACCGGGTGCTCGCCACCCGGCTCGGCCTGCACGCCATCGACGCCGCCCACGAGGGTGACTGGGGCAAGATGGTCGCGATGCAGAGCACCGACATCGTCCGCGTCCCGCTGGCCGACGCCACCCGCGAGCTGAAGACCGTGCCGCTGGAGCGTTACGCCGAGGCCGAGGTCTTCTTCGGTAGCTGATCGTCGTTCCGGCGTCGCGGCGGGCCAGCCGGTCCGCCGCGACGCCGGCACATCGAGGGGGGTACGTCAGGTGTCAACCGGGGTGCACACCGTCGCGGTGATCGGCGCGGGCAAGATCGGCGAGTTGATGCTCTCCGGTCTGCTGCGCTCGGGCTGGCCGGCCGACCGGTTGCTGGCCACCGCCCGCCGGCCGGCGCGCGCCGAGGAACTCGCCACCCGCTACGGGGTACGGGTGGTCGACAACCCCACCGCCGTCGACGAGGCCGACGTGCTCGCCGTCTCGGTCAAGCCGCAGGACGCCGCCGCCCTGCTCGACGAGATCGGCCCGAAGGTACCCACCGGCAAGCTGGTCATCTCCCTCTGCGCCGGGCTGCCCAGCAGCTTCTTCAGCCGCCGGCTGCCTGAGGGCACCCCGGTGGTCCGGGTGATGACCAACACGCCCGCCCTGGTGGACCAGGCGATGACCGCCATCTCCGCCGGGGCGCACGCCACCGGCGAGCACCTGGCCCTGGCCGAGGAGATGTTCAAGCCGCTGGGCGCCACCATCCGGGTACCGGAGAGCCAGCAGGACGCGGTGACCGCGCTGTCCGGCTCCGGCCCCGCGTACTTCTACCTGCTGGTCGAGGCGATGACCGACGCCGGCATCCTGCTCGGCCTGCCCCGCCAGGTGGCGCACGACCTGATCGTGCAGACCGCGATCGGCTCGGCGGTGATGCTGCGCGACTCCGGCGAGCATCCGGTCAAGCTGCGCGAGGCGGTCACCTCGCCCGCCGGCACCACCATCTCCGCCGTGCGCGAGCTGGAGAACCACGGCGTACGCGCCGCCCTGCTGGCCGCCCTCGAAGCCGCCCGCGACCGGGCCCGCGAACTGGCCGCCCAGGCCGAGTGAGCCGCCCGCCGCCAGGGCCGTGATCCACTCCGCGGCGCCGATGAGCGGCATTCCCGAGCCGGCGATGCCGCCGGACCGGCGAAACCGCGTCCATCGCCGCTTTGTCGGCCCGGCGCTGGTACCCGAAGAATGTCCGGGTGACGCATACTGGCGCGGTGTTCACTCTCGCCCAGGCTCGGTACCTGGTGGCCACCCTGCACCCCCGCGTCGACGAACTGATCCGGGTCCGCGCCGACCTGGCCGAGTTGCAGGCCGACCTGACCGGCCACGGGGTGAGCGCGCTTGGCGGCCGGCCCGAGGTCAAGGCGTTGGAGGCCCGACTGCACGGCATCCTCGACGAGCTGCGCGGACCGGGCATCGAGGTCAAGAGCATCGCACCGGTGCTGCTCGACTTTCCTGGCGAGCGCGAGGGCCGGCAGGTGCTCTGGTGCTGGCTGGAGGGGGACACCGACGTGCGCTGGTACCACCGCGCTGACTGCGGCTTCGCCGGCCGCCGTCCCGTCTGACCCGGCTCCCCGGCCCTGCTCCGGCGCCGCCGTGCGGCGCGCCGATCCCGGCGACGGTCGGCGAAGATCAGCTCGCTACGGTGGGCCGGTGGGTGACGCACGGCGGGCGACGGTGGACGACGTTTCCGAACTCCTCCGGCTGCGGGCCGTCATGTTCGCCGCGCTGGACGGCGTACCGCCGGCCCCCGGTGCGTGGCAGCACACCATGCTACGTACGCTGCGGAACCTGCTGCCGGACCCGGAGGCCGAACTCGCCGCGTACGTGGTGGACGCCCCGGGCCGGCCGGGGACGCTGGCCGCCTGCGTGGTCGGCGTGATCGACCTCCGGCTCGGCGGGCCGGCCGACCCGACCGGCCGATCGGGGTACGTCTTCAACGTGGTGACCGACGCGGCGTACCGCCGCCGGGGATACTCGCGCGCCTGCCTGACGGCGCTGCTCGACTGGTTCGCGGCCCGCGGCGTACGCACCGTCGACCTGAAGGCCAGCGGCGACGGCGCCGCGCTGTACCAGGAGTTGGGTTTCCGCCCCACGTCGACGGTGGCGATGCGGTGGATCGCACCGAGCACAGGAGGAAACTGATGTTCGCCGCCGCGCTGACCGAGGACGCGCAGCTGCGTCCGCTCAACCCGTGGCACGCCGAGGAGTTCCTGGCCAACCTGGACCGGGCGAGGCAGAGCATCTCGCCCTGGGTGTCGCCGTCCTTCGTGGCCACCGATCTGGGCCAGGCCCGCCACGTGCTGCAACGCTACGCCGACCGGTGGGCCCGCGACGACGGCGGCATCTGGGGAATCTGGGCCGGCGGGAGGCTGGTCGGCGGGGTGCTGCTGGTGTCGCTCGACGCGGACACCGGCGTCTGCGAGGCCGGCTGCTGGTTGGAGCCGGCCGCCGAGGGACGCGGGCTGGTGACCCGCGCGGTCAGCCGGCTGATCGACTGGGTGGTCGACGAACGCGGCCTGCATAGGGTCGAGTGGCGAGTGGTCGCCGGCAACGTGCGTAGCATCGCGGTGGCCCGTCGGCTCGGCATGCGCCGGGACGGCGTACTACGTGCGGTGTCACCGGGGCCGGACGGGCGGATCGACCTGGAGGTCTGGTCGCTGCTGGCCCCCGAGTGGCGGACCCACCGGGCCTCGCTGACCGGGCCTCGCTGACCGGGCCTCGCCCGACCGGGCCGGGCTGACCGGCCCCGTCAGGACCGAGCGGGGCTTGCCGGCCTTGGCGGGGCCGGGCGGGGCTTGCCGGCCTTGGCGGGGCCGGGCGGGGCTTGCTGGCCTCGGCGGGACGGGTCGGGGCTAGCCGGCCTCGGTGAGGGCGGTCCGCACCACGTCGGCGTCGGCGGGGGCCTCCCGCTCCAGGTTCGCCGGGTCGGCGGAGTAGATCGTGCCGTACGCCGGGGTGTCCGGTTGGAAGCGCCGGCCTTCCGCGAGCGTGCCGGCATCCACCGCGTCGTAGCCGATCCGGTCGAGGAAGGCGGTGACAGCGGTCTTCGCCTCGGCGTCGTCGCCGGCGATCGGCAGCGCGCTGCGGTCGGCAGCGCCGGTAGGTCGGGCCAGGGCGGACAGGTGCTTGAAGAAGATGTTGTTGAACGCCTTCACCACGCGCGCCTCGGGCAGGTGGCGTTGCAGCAGCTCGCTGCTGGTGGCGGTGCCTTCGTCCAGCTCGGGGATCTGGCCGTCCCGCTGTGGGTAGTAGTTGTTGGTGTCGATGACGACCTTGCCGGCCAGCGGCGCGACCGGCACCGACCGGTACGCCTTGAGCGGGATCGTGACCACCACCAGGTCTCCGGCCCGGGCCGCCGCGTCGACCGTCCCGGCGCTCGCCTGCGGCCCCAACTCGTCGACCAGGTCGGTCAGGGTCTCCGGGCCCCGCGAGTTGCTCAACACCACCTCGTACCCGGCGTGCACCGCCAGCCGCGCCAGCGTCCCACCGATGTGGCCGCTGCCGATCAGTCCCACCGTCGCCATACCCACCCCTTCCGCCACCACCGAACCTACCCCGCCCCTCGCCTAGCGCGTCTCGCCGAGCGCCGCTCCGCCTCGCCGATCATGCAGTTTGCGTCGCCACAAAGAGGCATGAAAGCCAGAAAGGGGTGACCATAGCTGCAAGATCGCCGAGCCGAGGTGAGCCGAGGTGAGCCGAGGTGAGCCGAGCCGAGGTGAGGTGAGGGAGGCGGGGCTGTTAGGGGAGGGTCTTCTCGAGGGTGGTGCGGAGGGTGAGGTCGTCGGGGGTGACGGTGGGCGCGAAGCGGGCCGCGACGGTGCCGTCCGGGGCGATCAGGAACTTCTCGAAGTTCCACCGGACGTCGCCGGTGTGGCCGTCGGCGTCGGGAGTATCCACCAGCCCGGCGTAGAGCGGGTGCCGGTTCGGACCGTTGACGTCGACCTTCTCCGTCAGCGGGAAGGTGACCCCGTAGTTGACCTGGCAGAACTCGCTGATCTCCGTGGCGTCTCCCGGTTCCTGACCGGCGAACTGGTTGCAGGGCACGCCGAGCACCACCAGCCCCCGGCCGGCGTACTCGTCCTGCAAGGCCTGCAGTCCGGCGTACTGCGGGGTGAGGCCGCACCGGGAGGCGACGTTGACCACCAGCAGGGCACGCCCCCGGTACTGCGCGAGGTCGGCCGGTCCACCGGTGAGCGCACCGATCGGGATGTCGAAGATTGTCATGGTCGGAGGCTACGTCGTGCGGCGCCGTCCGCCGGGTCCAGGTCGGGGAACGTGTTGATCTGGAGCCCGGCGGGCAGGCTACGACGAAGCTGAACGCGTCGTGTTCAGCCCAGGAAGCCCGTGACGAGCTGATGGAGAGCGATCATGCCTCCGGCCAGGCTGCCGGCCGCCCCCATTCGATGCAACAGCCGGTCCATGCCGGCCTTGATGCTCGTGCGGTCGAGTTGTTCGGCCTGGAGCAGGTCTGCAATCCGGTCGACATCGCGGATCGCCAGGTCCGCCTCCGGCAGTGCCGAACGGTTCGCCTCTATCAGGCTACGGATCGTCCGGAGTTGATCCAGGATGCGGGCCAGTTCGGCTGGGTCGTTGTTGGGCACCTGTTGGTACACGATCGCATCCCCGTTGACCGCCGCGGCTCCGGTCTGGTTCCCGTGTACGTAGACGCCGTAGTTATTTCTGGGCTCCGGCTCCGGCACGCTGTCCGTCCTTTCGCTGGTTCGGCGTGTTCTGATTGAGCAGGGCATGGGCGCCGGTGCCGGCGGCCGCGGCCCCCTGGTTGTCACCTCTGATGAACACCCCGTTGTTGTTGAAGACGTTCATCCGGGTCTCGTACTCGGCGGTGTCAATTCCGTTGTTGCGTAGGTAGCCGATGATCGCCTCGCTGATGCGCCGCTCCATCAGCTTGCTGTACTTCTCCGCGTCCAGCCGCTGCAGGTAGGTGACCGGGCGAGGCGCGGAGGCCAGTTGGCGCGCCTCGGCACGCGCGCCGAAGTCGTACACCGGTTGGCTGTCGGTGTCGCGCTCGGCGCGCCCCATGGCCCGGCTGACGGAGAACGCCCGACTGATTGCCTGGAGTAGACGCACCGGCGCGAGCAGGGTGCTGCCCGGAAAGGTACGCAACGCCTGCAACAGCGGTTCGCTGCCGTTCTCGTCGCCGGGAGCGTACTGGTCGATGTCGAGGAACTCCTGGCGTAGTGGGCCCAGGACGGTGGAGACGTTCTCGACGTAGAGCATTCCACCCTCGACTGCGATGTGGGTGAAGGTGGAGACGACGATGTTCTGGTACTCGGCCGGCATGATGGTGGTGCCCTTGTCCTCGACGACCTCGCGGTTTTCTGCGCCGACGGTGGCTCGCAGGAAATGTCGGGCGCTGGTCTGCGGCGCGCGGATGATCGCCTCCATCGCCTGCGGTGTCGCGTACGGATACGGCAGCCGAAACTCCTGGTCGATCAAGGGATACTTCCGCCACCGGGTACCAGCAGCCATGATCTGGTCGCGCAATGCGAGCCCGGCGAGGCGTTCGTGTGGCGGGAGGTCGGTGCCGGCCAGCGCGGCCAGGCAACGCTTGACGTGCCGGTTGAGGGCAACCGGATCGACCGCCACACGATCGTCGGCGGCCCGCTCCGCGGATTGTCCGGCGGCGTTGTCGCGGCGCAACTCCAGCGCCATGGACCAGGCGTGGGTGACCCGGCCAGCACCGAGGAAGGGATCGGGCCCGGAGTGCAGCACGATGTTGCCGTGCTGTGCTTCCTCCACGGTTTCGACGCGATGCCGTGCCAGTAGGCGGTCGGCCGGTGCGCTCGGCAGGTCCGCTGGCTTCCGCTCGGGCGCGAGATCCTGGGTCAGCGTGCGCAACACCGTTCGTCGAGTTGCCGCGATGGTGCCGAGTACCGCCAGTGCGAGCCCGACCGCCCAGCCGATCACCGCGGTCATCGACGGGCCGTCGTCGCCCGGCAGCAGGGGCGAGTCGGGGGCAACAGACGCGACCAACTGCAGCAGAGCCGGCGCGATGAGGACGAGTAGCAGGATGACGCCGATCAGAATCGCGATGCGCCAGTTGGACCTGGCCGGACTGTTGAGCAGGTGACTGAAGCCGACGACGGCGAGCGCGAACAGTAGCAGCGTCGCGGTGGAGGCGAAGGCGAGGATGACACCGAGGAACAGGATGACGGTGATGATCAGATTCTGGCCGAACCAGAGCTGCCGAGCCCGATAGCAGTGCCGAAGGACCGGCCCCAGGTCGTACCCGATGGCCGGCACGACGGCCCGCCGGCCGTTCTCGACCAGTTCTGCGATCACCTCCTCCGCGAAGTCGTGGTTGGAATATGCCGCGCCGCACAGGTAGCGGGTGGTCGGTGACATCCGCGATGGACGGTTCCCGGCGCCGGGTACATCGTGGGTGAAGAAGAATTGCTCTTCTGTCGGATTCCGGTCAGTTCCCGTTGTGTTCGTCATATCCCTACCAGATCGATGGCGGTGTGAGTCGGTCCGTCGACGCTAGAAGATGTCCGGGTCGGCCGACATGGCCCGTTCGTGGGAGTTCGGCCACCGGGGTGAGTTCGTTCAGTTGGCCCGCTTGGCCAGTTGCGGGGATCGGTCGGACCGTTGTTCGTATTGATCATTGGGGACTGGCTGGCGGGTTGGGTAAAAGCGGGTCGGACTCATCGGCGGGTTGCGTCATCGGGCTCCCTGGGGTCCACTCGGAGCCGCGAATCAATCGTCAGTTCCGATACGGAGGGAGCAGTCTGTGCCGAACGCGGAGTGCCCGGAGTGCGGATTCAAGAACGACAGTGCGGCGACCCTCTGTGGAATCTGCCAGGCGGGATTGCCCGGATCGTCGCTTGACGCCGGCCCTGTCGCGGCCGCCCGGCCGGAACGGCACGCCGTTGCGCCGCCCGCCGCGCCACAGGAGCCAGTTGCCGGGCGCCCGGGCGCGCCGAAGAGCGGCGCGTCGATTGTCGGCGACACTGCGGACGCCCTGATCCCGGACGTCCCGTCGCCTGTTGCGTCGGACGGTAGTGGCGGACCGGGTGGGATCAGCCTCGCGCGTACGCTGGCTCTGGTCGTCGTGGTCGTCGTCGCTGGTGGCGCGTTCGGTCTCCTGCTGCTCGACGGCGACGACAAGGGCGGCGACGAGATGCAGGTCGGCCAGGCGGCGTCCGGTGGCGTGGCCTCGCTGCCGGTCGGCGAGCCGACGCCGGGCGCGGACGCTGGCGAACTGCCGTCTTCCTCGTCCGAGCCCACTGTTTCGATGCCGGTCGCCGTGGGGCTGGTCACCATCGTCGAGTCCGCCCTGTCTGACCCGCGTGCCGCCGATGTCGCGGCGATGTTCGACAGCTACTTCGGAGGCATCAACAACGGAGATCATCGCCAGGCGGCGGCGCTGTTCGACCCGGCGGGCAAGGTGCTCGACCCTCGCAACGAGGAGGCGGTCGAGCGGTTCGGTCTGGCATTGGCGACTACTCGGGACTCGGACATCGTGTTGCGTGCCGTCCGGGACGCCGACCGGCGCGGGGCACTGTGGGCAGAGGTCACCTTCCGGAGCGAGCAGGCACCGGGCTACGGGCCGAAGGGGCGGGAAGAGGAGATCTGCACGCGGTGGCGCATCCGGTACGAGTTGTCAGTCGACCCCGCGTACGGGTACCGGATCCTGCACGGCAAGGCGGCTCCCTCCTCGCCGTGCTGACGGATCGCCCGCGGGTTGTTCGGCCGGCGGGTGCGGTCGTTCCCGTCTCCCTGCGCTCCAGCAGGAAATCGATACATGGACATCTTGACGAAGTGGTGTCGTGTGAGTAGCGTCTCCTCAACCTTTTGGAAAGTTTCCTAACTGTTTGGAGACGCCACATGAAGAGATCGCTCCGCCGGACCCTCTGGGTCGGCGCCGTGGTCGCGGTGACCGTCGCCACGGTCCCGATGACCTCGGCGTTCGGCGCCGGAAGCGTGACCGCCTCCTTCGCCCGAGTCTCGGACTGGGGGACCGGTCACGAGACGAGGGTCACCGTCACCAACGGGTCGAACGCCAGCGTCAGCACCTGGCGCATCGAGTTCGAGCTGCCCTCGGGCACCAGCATCAGCAGTTCCTGGGACGCCGACGTCACCAGCAGCGGCAACCGGTACGTGGCGGTCAAGAAGAGCTGGGCCGGCGCGTTGGCCCCGGGAGCCTCCTTCAGCTGGGGCTACAACGGCACCGGTGCGTACCGGGCGCCGTTGAACTGCACCATCAACGGCGTCTCCTGTGGCGGTGGCACGCCGCCGCCGACCACCACTCCGCCGACGACCACCCCGCCGACCACGACGCCGCCGACCACCCCGCCCCCCACCACGCCGCCGCCGAGCGGCCAGAAAGTGGTCGGCTACTTCACCCAGTGGGGTGTCTACGGCCGTAACTACCACGTCAAGAACATCCACACCAGCGGCTCGGCATCGAAGCTGACCCACATCCTGTACGCGTTCGCCAACACCACCGGCGGCCGGTGCACCATCGGTGACAGCTACGCCGACTACGAGAAGGCGTACACCGCGGCGGAGAGCGTCGACGGCGTCGCCGACACCTGGGACCAGCCGCTGCGGGGCAACTTCAACCAACTGCGCAAGCTCAAGCGGATGTACCCGCACATCAAGGTGATCTTCTCGGTCGGCGGCTGGACCTGGTCCGGCGGCTTCACCCAGGCCGCGCAGAACCCGACCGCCTTCGCGGAGAGCTGCTACAACATGGTCGAGGACCCGCGCTGGGCGGACGTCTTCGACGGCATCGACATCGACTGGGAGTACCCGAACGCCTGTGGCCTGACCTGCGACGCCAGCGGCCCGAACGCGTTCAAGAACGTGGTCAGCGCGCTGCGTACCCGGTTCGGCTCCTCGGCGCTGGTCACCGCCGCGATCACCGCGGACGGCAGCAACGGCGGCAAGATCGACGCGACCGACTACGCCGGCGCGGCGGCCAACCTCAACTGGATCATGCCGATGACGTACGACTACTTCGGCGCCTTCGCCCCGCAGGGCCCCACCGCCCCGCACTCGCCGCTGACCTCGTACACCGGCATCCCGCAGCAGGGATTCTGGTCGGACGCGGCCATCCAGAAGCTCAAGAGCAAGGGCATCCCGGCGAACAAGCTGCTGCTCGGTATCGGCTTCTACGGCCGCGGCTGGACCGGGGTGACCCAGACCACGCCGGGTGGCACCGCCACCGGGCCGGCTCCGGGCACCTACGAGCAGGGCATCGAGGACTACAAGGTACTCAAGAACACCTGCCCGGCCACCGGCACCGTCGGTGGTACGGCGTACGCCAAGTGCGGTAGCAACTGGTGGAGCTACGACACCCCGTCGACCATCGGCGGCAAGATGACGTACGCGAAGAACCAGGGCCTCGGTGGTGCCTTCTTCTGGGAACTCTCCGGTGACACCAGCAACGGAGAGCTGATCGGCGCCATCAGGGGCGGTCTCGGCTGAGCCGTAGGCCGACGCAACACCCCACACGACGGGGAGGGGCCGCACCGGCCCCTCCCCGTCCGCGTGCCGGGTGGGTGTGACAGACTCGCCGGTCGAACCTGTCTCGATGTCGGTGACCGGGAGGTGGTGATGCGGATGCGTCATCCGCGCTGGCCCTTCGCGGCCCTGCTCACGACCGTGCCGTTCGCGCTGGTCGGCTGTGGTCTGCTCGACACCGAGGACGAGGCGGAGAAGCCCGGTCGGGCGCCGGCCGAGGAGGCGCTGGCGATGTCCCGGGAACGGGTGCAGGCGTACCTGGACGCGATGACCGCCAAGGACGTGGCGGCCGGGCGCAGCCAACTCTGCGCCGTGCTGCACAAGGCGTTCGACGCGGCGGCCACCGGGCCCAACGGCGACTTCGCCGACCACTTCGAGGTGTCGCAGGTCGAGATCACCGACATCCGCCCCGGTCCGGTCGGGCAGGAGGTCAGCACCGCGGTCACGGTGACCGTGGGCAAGCGCGAGGCCACCCGGCCGCTGCTGTTCACGGTCACCCGGGACGGGCTCGACTGGTGCATCTCCGACGAACGGCCCGGCGGGCACAGCCCGGCTCCCGCGCCGACGCCCTGACCTGCGTCGCCGCCCACCGTCGTCCATCTGCCGGAACCCGGCCCCTGGCTGGTCGGCCACCCGGCCGGTCGCCGTACGCTGCATGTCATGCGCCATGAGTGGCATCAGCTGAGTCATCCGGCGGTCGGCAGCCCGGTGCTGCAGACCAGCCGTCCGACCGTCGACTCCGCCGAGGACGCGGCCCTCGGTCTGGACCGCTGGCGGGAGCTACCCCGCACCCAGACCCCGCCCTGGCCCGACCAGGCCCAGGTCGCCGAGGTCTGCAAGGTGCTCGACACGGTCCCGTCGGTGGTCGCCCCGTACGAGGTCGACCAGTTGCGTCAGCGTCTCGCGCTGGTCTGCGAGGGCAAGGCCTTCCTGCTGCAGGGCGGCGACTGCGCGGAGACGTTCGCCGACAACACCGAGAGCCACCTGCTGGCCAACGCCCGCACGCTGCTGCAGATGGCGATCGTGCTCACCTACGGCGCGTCACTGCCGGTGGTCAAGGTGGCCCGGGTCGCGGGGCAGTACACCAAGCCGCGGTCGTTGCCGACCGACGCCCGCGGGCTGCCCGCCTACCGCGGCGACATGATCAACTCGCTGGAGGCCACGCCGGAGGCGCGGGTCGCCGACCCGCAGCGCATGATCCGGGCGTACGCGAACTCGGCCGCCGCGATGAACATGCTCCGTGCCTACCTCGCCGGCGGCCTGGCGGACCTGCACGCGGTGCACGACTGGAACAAGGGCTTCGTGCGCAACTCGCCGGCCGGCGAGCGGTACGAGGCGATCGCCCGGGAGATCGACCGGGCGCTGGCCTTCATCCGGGCCTGCGGGATGACCGACGACGACGCACTGCGTACGGTCACCCTCTACTGCTCTCACGAGGCCCTGGCGCTGGAGTACGACCGGGCGCTGACCCGGGTCTCCGGCAACCGGGCGTACGGGCTGTCCGGGCACTTCCTGTGGATCGGTGAGCGCACCCGGCAGATCGACGGCGCGCACATCGACTTCATCTCCCGCATCGCCAACCCGATCGGGGTCAAGCTCGGCCCGACCACCACCCCGGACGAGGCCATCGAGCTGTGCGAGAAGCTGAACCCGGACAACATCCCCGGCCGGCTCACGCTGATCAGCCGGATGGGCAACCACAAGGTACGCGACGCGCTGCCGCCGATCGTGGCGAAGGTGACCGCCGCCGGGGCGAAGGTGGTGTGGCAGTGCGACCCGATGCACGGCAACACCCACGAGTCGTCCAACGGCTACAAGACCCGCCACTTCGACCGGATCGTCGACGAGGTACTGGGCTACTTCGAGGTGCACCGCGGCCTGGAGACCCACCCCGGTGGGCTGCACGTCGAGCTGACCGGTGAGGACGTCACCGAGTGCCTCGGCGGGGCGCAGGGCATCGCCGACCTCGACCTGCCGGACCGGTACGAGACCGCCTGCGACCCGCGCCTGAACACCCAGCAGTCGCTGGAACTGGCCTTCCTCGTAGCCGAGATGCTCCGTGGCTGACGCGAGGAGTGAGCTTGCGAGCCCCGCAGTCGTCGGCCGAAGGGGGCACTGTGGCTGACGCGAGGAGTGAGCTTGCGAGCCCCGCAGTCGGCGGCCGAAGGGGGCACTGTGGCTGACGCGAGGAGTGAGCTTGCGAGCCCCGCAGTCGGCGGCCGAAGGGACAACTGTGGCTGAGTCGATCGTCGATCTGCGGTCGGACACGGTGACCCGGCCCACGGCCGGGATGCGGGCGGCGATGGCCGCCGCCGAGGTCGGCGACGACGTCTACGGCGAGGACCCGACGGTCAACGCCCTGGAGGCCGAGGTCGCCGCGCTGTTCGGGCACGAGGCCGCGTTGTTCTGCCCGACCGGTTCGATGGCCAACCAGATCGCCCTGCAACTGGTGGTGCCGCCGGGTGCTGAGCTGCTCTGCGACGCCGACGCCCACGTGGTCACGTACGAGATGGGGGCGGCTGCCGCGTACGGCGCAATCACCTCGCGGACCTGGCCGGCGGTCGGCGCGGACGTGGACCCCGACGTGGTCGCCGGCATGATCCGCCCGGACGGTTACTGGGCGGTGACCACCCGGGCGATCGCCGTGGAACAGACCCACAACCGTGGCGGCGGTGGGGTGATCCCACTGGGTACGCTGCGCCGGCTGCGTCAGATCGCCGACGCGGCGCAGCTGGCGCTGCACTGCGACGGTGCCCGCATCTGGCACGCGCACGTCGCCGACGGGGTGTCGTTGGTCGAGTACGGTTCGCTGTTCGACACGCTGTCGGTCTGTCTCTCCAAGGGGCTTGGTGCGCCGGTCGGGTCGCTGGTCGTCGGTTCGGCCGAGCGGATCGAGCGGGCTCGGGTGGTCCGCAAGCGGATGGGTGGCGGGATGCGCCAGGCTGGTGTTCTGGCCGCCGCCGGACGGTACGCCCTCGCCCACCATGTCGACCGGCTCGCAGACGACCACGCCAAGGCCGCCCGGCTGGCCGAGGCGATCGCGCCGTACGGTGTGCTGGCCGGGCCGGTACGCACCAACCTGGTCCCGCTGGACCTGACCAAGGCAGCACTGGACGCGCATTCGCTCGCCGCGGCGGCGCGCGCCGAAGGAGTGCTCGTCTCGGTGCTCGGTCCCCGTACCGCCCGCCTGGTCACCCACATGGACGTCACCGACACCGCCGTAGACCGGGCGGGCACCGTGCTGGCCGGTATCCTCCGCGCCTGACTCCCCGTCCACCCCTTCTCGCACCCCCGCGCCTGCACGCCGCACCCCGCGCCCGCACGCCGCGCGCTCCGCGCCGCCGATCTTGTACTTCTCGCCGCGACATAAGGCGCATAAGCGGACACTCCTGCGACCGGAAGTGCAAGAGCGCGAGGGCGCGAGGGCGCTGGGAGGGGCGTGTTAGGGCAGGAGGTGGCGGAGGAGGGCGATGTCAGCGGCGTGGCCCTCGTGACGCTCGGTGGGGGTCTCCACCAGGATCGGTACGCCGGCGGTGGCGGGGTGGCGCATCAGTTCGGCGAAGGCCGGCTCACCGATGCTGCCCTTGCCGATGTTCTCGTGCCGGTCCCGGGTGGAACCGCACAGATCCTTCGAGTCGTTGGCGTGCACCAGCCGGAGCCGGTCCGCGCCGACGGTGGCCACCAGGGTGTCCAGCGTCTCGGTCATGCCGCCCTCGGCGGCCAGGTCGTGCCCGGCCGCGAAGGCGTGGCAGGTGTCGAAGCAGACGCCCAGCCACGGGTGCCGGTCCACCGCGTCGAGGTAGGGGCCGAGGTGCTCCACCCGGCTGGCCAGTGACCGGCCGCCGCCCGCGCTCGGCTCGACCAGCAGCATCGGCCCGCCGCTCTCGGCGGCCGAGTCCAACAGTGGCAGCAGGGACTCGCGTACCTGCCGCATCGCCGTCTCGGCGTGTCCGGCGTCCACCGCGCTGCCGGCGTGGAACACCACCGCGCGGGCACCGATCGCCGTCCCCCGGCGCAGCGCGTGGGCCAGGCTCTGGGCCGACCGTTCGACCGTGGCGGCGGTCGGCGAACCAAGGTTGACCAGTAGTGACGCGTGGATGTAGGCGGCGACGCCCCGCTGCGCGCAGCCGTCGCGGAACAACGCGTCCTGGGCCGGGTCGCCGGCCGGCGTCGCCCAGCCCCGGGAGTTGCCGACGTAGACCTGCGCCACCTCGGAACCGGTGGCGTCGAGGTACGGCAGTACCGCCTTCGCCAGCCCGCCGGAGGTGGGCGTGTGCGAGCCGATCGGCCGGTGGCCGGGGTCCGTGGCCGCCATCAGAAGCACCCGATGGTGACCTGGGTACCCGGTGGCACCTGGGCGTTCTCGTTCGGGTTCTGGAACCGGGCCACCGCCTCGGGGTTGAACTGCACCGCCACCGGGAAGCCCTGGCTCTCCAGCACCTGCTTGGCCTGCTGACACGGCAGGTCGACGACGCGGGGCACGGTCACCAGCGGCGGACCTTCGCTGACCTCCAGCCGGATCTGGGCGCCCTTCTCCACGCCGCTGCCGTCGGCCGGACTCTGCCCGATCACCTCGTCGCGGGGCTTGTCCGATTCCTTGTAGGTCGGCTCCACCAGCACCAGGCCGAGCTGCGCGATCTGGTTACGGGCGTCGTTGAGGTTCTTGCCGACCAGGTTCGGCACCGTGATCGGGGCGCGGCCCTTGCTGAGGATGACGGTTACCTTGTCGCCCGGCTTGACCTCCTTGCCCGCCTCCGGCCTGGTGGCCACCACCATGCCCTCCGGCAGGCCGTCGTCGTACCGGGCGGTGCCCTTGACCACCTCGAGTTGGGCGCTGGCCAGGTCGGCCTCGGCCAGGTCGAACTCCTTGCCCACCACGTCGGGCATCGGGAACTTGGCCGGCCCCAGCGAGAGGGTCAGGGTGATCGTGCCGCCCTTGAGGATCCGGTCCGTGCCGGCCGGTTGCTGCGCCAGCACACCGTCGCGGGGAACCTGTTCGTCGTGACGCGGGTCGGCGTAACGCAGCGTGAAACCGCCCTGCGCCGCCTGCGCCTCCGCCTCGGCCTTGGTCATGCTGACCAACTGCGGCGCGTCGGTGTACCGGCCCACGCCGAACCACCAACCGCCGAGGGCGGCGACCAGGCCGAGGACCACCACCACGGCGGCGACGGCGAGGCGTCCGTTCGACTCGCCCACCAACCGGGTACGCAGCGCGGCCAGCCGGGACCACACGTCGGTCTCGCCGTCCGGGGCCGCCCGGCGCCGTCCCCGGGTGGGCGCGCCGCCCTCGGGTAGCCGTGCCCAGGTCGGCCGCTCGGCCGGCCGGACCGCCGCCACCACCATGGTCGGCTGGGACACCGCCGGGCCGTCGGAGACGGGAGCCAGCATGGCGGTGTGGGTGTTCGGGTTGCCGAGGCTGTCCCGGGCCACCTGCACCTCGGCCAGCAGGGTGCCGGCGTCGGCGGGCCGGGCGGCCGGGTCGCGTCGGGTGGCCTTGGCGACCAGGTCGTCGAGCACCCTCGGCAGGCTGGGCACCAACGTCGACGGCACGGGCACGTCCCGGTCGACGTGCTGCCAGGCGATGTCGATGGGCCGGTTGCCGTCGTACGGCACCCGGCCGGTGAGCATCTCGAACAGGACGATGCCCGCCGAGTAGACGTCCGTACGCACGTCGGCGCGGCCGTCGGTGACCAGTTCCGGGGCGACGTACGCCACGGTGGCCATCAGCTGGTTGCCACTGTCGTGGTCGGTGCTGGCCTCCACCGCCCGGGCCAGCCCGAAGTCGGTGACCTTGACGACGCCGTCGACGAGGTTGGCCGGGCCGCCGCTGGGCGCCTCGGCGACCAGCACGTTCTCCGGCTTGACGTCGCGGTGCACCAGCCCGGCCCGGTGGGCGGCGGCGAGCGCGGCGAGCATCTGCTCGGCGATGGCCAGCGCCTCGTCCGGGTTGAGCCGGCGCCGCTCGGTCAGCACCTCGCGCAGCGTGCGCCCGCGTACGTACTCCATGACCAGGTACGGCATTCCGGCGTGGGTGCCCTGGTCGTAGACCGCCACCACGTTGGGGTGGGTCAGCCGGGCGATCGTCTTGGCCTCGTCGGCGAACCGGTCGACGAAGCCGCCCAGCCCCGCCTGCCCGCCCGGACCCTGGGTGGAATGAATGATCTTGACCGCCACGGTGCGTTCGAGCCGCTCGTCGGTGGCGGTGTACACGGTCGCCATGCCGCCACGGGCCACGCGACCGCGGATGCGGTAGCGCCCGTCGATCAGCGAGCCCAGCAACGTGTCGGCGACCTGTGTGTCCATCGGCAGGGAGTCTATGTGTCGGGGGATGAAGGTTGAACAGGATGCTACCGCCGAGCGGACTCCGGCGGGTCCACCGTACGTCCGGAGGTGCCGGTTCGGCCTGTTCGGCGTGGCTGCGGGGAGGCTGTTGCGCCGGGGGCACGGTGCCGTGGCAGGGTGGTCCGGTGACCGACTCCGTACCCGCCGAGGGCACCGTTCCCTCCGCCGGCGCCGCCGAACCGGCGGACTGGCTCACCCTGCCGGACGTCGCCGAGCGACTCGACCTGACGATCAGCAAGGTCCATCAGATGATCCGGGACCGGGAACTGATCGCGGTACGCCGGGACGGCGTCCGTCGGATCCCCGCCGAGCTGGTGGCCAACCCCACGGTGCGCAAGCACCTGCCCGGCGTGCTCACCCTGTTGACCGACGCCGGCTACGACGACGAGGCGGCACTGCGCTGGCTCTATGAGCCCGACGACACGCTGCTCGGCGGTACCCCCGCCGCCGCTCTCGGCGGTGACCAGGCCCGCGAGATCAAGCGCCGCGCCCAAGCCCTCGGCTTCTAGCCTCCACCCCACCCCCACGCGCCCCCCACCCACCCCCACGCGCCTCCCGGCCCACTCCCACGCGCCCGGGCCGGGGCGTGGGCGGGGCGGGGGCGGGGCGGTGAGAGGTGCGGCGGTGAGGTTGGGGGTCAGTCGGCTCGGCGGGTGGCGGCGATGGCCAGGTCTACCAGGGCCTGGCGGGCCTCGGTGTCCAGGTCGACCCCGGTCAGCGCGGCGAGCGCGGCGTCGGTCAGCGTGACGATGCGCTGTTCGGTGCGGGTCAACGCACCGGTCGAGATGATCACCTCACGTAGCCGGGCCACCCCGGCGGTGTCCAGGTCGGCGTCGCCGAGCCCGGCGAGCAGCAGCGCCCGGTCGGCGTCGCCGGCCGCCTCCAGGGCCGCCGCCACCAGGTACGTCCGCTTGCCCTCACGCAGGTCGTCGCCGGCCGGCTTGCCCGTCTGGGCCGGGTCGCCGAAGACGCCCAGCACGTCGTCGCGCAGCTGGAATGCCTCGCCCAGCGGCAACCCGTACGCCGAGTAGGCGACCCGTACGTCGGCGGGCGCGTCGGCCAGCGCCGCGCCGAGCAGCAACGGCCGCTCCACGGTGTACTTCGCCGACTTGTACCGGGCCACCTTGCTGGCCCGTTCCAGCGAGGTCTCCCCGGCGGCCTGGGTCACCACGTCGAGGTACTGCCCGACGGTGACCTCGGTGCGCATCTCGTCGAAGTCCGGTCGGGCCCGGGCCACCGTTCGGGGATCCAGCCCGGCGGAGTGCAGCATCTCGTCGGACCAGACCAGACACAGGTCACCCAGCAGGATCGCCGCCGCGTCACCGAAGCCGTCCGGATCCCCACCCCAACCGGCGCTGCGGTGTCGGCTGGCGAACCGGCGGTGCACCGCCGGTTCACCCCGGCGGGTGTCCGAACGGTCCATCAGGTCGTCGTGGATCAGGGCGCTGGCCTGCACGAACTCCAGCGCGGCGAGGGCGGTCACCACGGCGTCGGTGTCCACCCCGCCGGCGCCCCGGTACCCCCAGTAGGCGAAGGCCGGCCGCAGTCGCTTGCCCCCGCCCAGCACGAACGCCTCGATCGCCTCGGCGACCGGCACCAGGGCGTCGTCGACGCCGGTCATCCACGAGCGGCGACCGGTGAGGAAGTCGGACAGCGCCCGGTCGACCCGCTCGCGGAGGCTGGCGCGGTCGACTGGGGAAACGGGAGCAGCGTGGGTCACGTCCCGACGCTAGTGGGTCGTGGCGCGGCACGCCCACCCACCCGCGTCCCGGCGCGTCGCGATGTGGTTGTTCCTGCTCCGGACGGCGCGTCGCGGCGACGGGCCGCCCCGAACCGGTCGGCCGGGACCGGCCCGACGAGCCCGGTCACCAGCCGCACCCCCGGCGGTCCGGCGGGCCGCACCCCCGGCGGTCCGGCGGGCCGCTCGCCCGGCCAGCGAGCCGGCCTTCGGTGGGCCGGCCGCCAGCGAGCCGGCCGTCGGTGGGCCGGCCTTCGGTGGGCCGGCCGTCGGTGGGCTGGCCGTCGGGTCGAGGACCTGGGCCAGCCAGCCCCGCCAGAACCGGCCGGGCACCCGGCGTTGTCGTTCCCACCGCGAGATCTCGTGCCGGCTCAACGTGGGCACGCCGGCGGCGGCGCAGAGTTCGGCGGCGAGTCGGGACTGGCTCCAGCCTCGGGCGAGCCGCAGCCGGGCCAGCCGTGGGCCTGTCGGTGGTGGACCGGCCGGCGGAGAGTGGTCGGGCGGGGGCATGCGGTCCTCCGGGATCGACGCGGCGGTGGTGCGCCCGGACGCCCGGCGCACCGATCGGATCAGACCCCCACGCGTCCCCCGTGTGGCCGCGAACCCCACCCGCGCTGGTTCCAGAACTACCCGCGGGGTACGACGTTTCCGCTCTCGACGGCGGACCGCTGCGGACGCCGACGCGGCTGTCCCCACTGTGGGAAGCGGTGGGGGAGTCGGCGGCGGCCCGCTAGAGTCGGTGCGTGGCGCTCGGTCTACCCTCGGTCCTCCCGAATCCGCAACCCGCGATCGGGGAGCTGGTCCGTGACTGCCAGCCGACCTTCTCCTTCGAGTTCATGCCGCCGAAGACGGCGGAGGGCGAGCGACAGCTCTGGCAGGCCATCCGTGAGTTGGAGTCGTTGCGCCCGTCGTTCGTCTCGATCACCTACGGCGCCGGTGGGTCGACCCGCGACACCACGGTCGCGGTCACCGAACGGATCGCCACCGAGACCACCCTGCTGCCGATGGCCCACCTGACCGCGGTCAACCACTCGGTGGCCGAGTTGCGGAACGTGATCGGACGGCTGGCCGGCGCCGGGGTGCGCAACGTGCTGGCGGTGCGGGGCGACCCGCCCGGTGACCCGACCGGCGAGTGGGTTCCCCACCCCGAGGGCGTCGACTACGCCGAGGACCTGGTCCGCTTGGTGCGTCGCTCCGGCGACTTCAGCGTCGGGGTGGCCGCCTTCCCGTACCGCCATCCCCGCTCGGCGGACGTCGCCAGCGACACCGAGTACTTCGTCCGGAAGTGTCGGGCCGGTGCCGAGTTCGCGATCACCCAGATGTTCTTCGACGCCGACGAGTATCTCCGCCTGCGCGACCGGGTGGTCGCCGCGGGGTGCGACACCCCGATCCTGGCCGGGGTGATGCCGGTGATCAGGATCGGCACGATCGAACGATCGGTGCAGCTGTCCGGGGCGCCCTTCCCGCCGGCGCTGGCCGCCCGCTTCGAGCGGGTCGCCGACGATCCGGAGGCGGTCCGCCGGCTCGGCATCGAGCAGACCAGCGAGATGTGTCAGCGGCTGCTCGACGAGGGGGTGCCGGGCATCCACTTCATCACCTTCAACCGGTCCACCGCGACCCGGGAGATCTGGCAGAACCTGCGGGTGGGCGCCCCGACGTGAGGTTCGCGGCGCGATACCTCAGCGCCGCCGCGACGGTTGAACCGTGGTGGGCAGACAGCTGAACTGGAACGAGTACGCCACCGCGTGGGCCCGGCTGCACGGTGGGTTCGACCCGCGCGCCGCCACGCCGGTGGTACGCGGCTGGCTGCGGTTCTCCTACCACCTCGGGTTCCTGCTGGGCCGGCTCCGGGTCGGCCCGACCGCGGTGACCGCGGTCGGTGTGCTGCTCTGTCTCTGCGTGCCGCTGTTCGCGACCCGGCCCGGCGACGGGCCGTTCCTCGGTGCCCTGTTCGTGCTGCTGGCGTCGGTGGCGGACAGCGTCGACGGGGCGGTGGCGGTGGCCACCGGTCGCACCACCCGGCTCGGCTACGTCTACGACTCGCTGGCCGACCGGCTCGGTGAGGCCGCCTGGCTGGTGGCGTTCTGGCTGGTCGGTGCGCCGGGGGCGCTGGTCGTCGCGGCGGGTGCGCTGTCCTGGCTGCACGAGTACGTGCGGGCCCGCGCGGTCTCCGCGGGGATGCGGGAGATCGGCGCGGTGACGGTGGGGGAGCGGCCCACCCGGGTCTGCGTGGCGGTGGCGGGACTGTTGCTGGCCGGTCTGACCGGGCTGATCCAGCTGGACCTGGCGGCCGGCACCATCACCATGGCGACGGCGGTGTGGGTGCTGCTGGCCGCGTTCGGGTTGGGGCAGTTGCTCTCCGCCGTCCGCCGGGCACTGATCGACGCCGGCTGAGCCGCACCCGTCGCAGCTACCAGGCGGGGCCGATCTCGGTGGCGACGATCTGCGCGGACAGGGTGACCATCGGCAGGCCGCCACCCGGGTGGCTGGAGCCGCCGACCAGCCACAGGCCGTGGGCCGGGCCCCGGTTGGCCGGGCGGAGCAGGCCGCCGGCCGTACCGTAGATGGTCCCGCCCGGTGCGCCGGTGGCGGTGGCCAGGTCGGCCGGGGTACGGATGTCGCGGAACAGCAGCCGGTCGCGGACGTCCACGCCGCGTTCGGCCAGCACGTCGAGGATCCGGTCGGCGTACGCCGCCGCCAGTCCCGGCCGCCGCCAGTCCACCGCACCGGGTGCCGTGCCCTGGCGGGCGGCGTTGACCAGCACGAACCACGCCTCGTGTCCGGTCGGGCGGACCGTCGGGTCGTCCGCCACGGTGACGAAGACCGTCGGGTCGGTGGCCGGTCGCGCGCGCACCCCGCGCCCCGGTGCGCCGAAGATCGCGTCGAACTCGGCGTCGTAGTCACGCGGGAAGAAGACGTTGTGGTGGGCCAGCCCGGAGTTTCCGCGTACGCCGAGCAGCAGCACGAACCCGGCCAGGCTGCGGTCGGTGAGCCCGGCCAGCCGACGCGGGTCGGGCAGCAGGTCACGGTAGACGGTGAGCGCGTCGACGTTGGCCACCACCACGTCGGCGGGGATCGGGGCGTGCTGCCCGGCGACGCGTACGCCGTGCACCCGCCCGCCCGCCGCGTCGATCCGGGTGACCGCGGCGCCGGTGCGGACGACCACTCCCAGGTCCAGGCAGCGCGACAGCAGCGCGTCGGCGAGGCTGCCCAGCCCACCGCGCAGGTACCAGCCGCCGAAGGCCAGCTCGGCGTAGGGGACCGCGACCAGGGCGGCCGGCGCCCGGCGCGGGTCGGCGCCGGTGTACGTGGCGTACCGGTCCAGCAGCATCCGCAGCCGGGGGTCGGTCAGCTGGGCGCGGCCCAGTCCGCGCAGGCTCTGCCCGGGCCGGATGGCGGCCAGGTCGCCGAGCCGCCAGGCCAGTCGGGTCAGATCCCGGGGCGAGTCGACGCGGCGGCGCAGGATGTCGTGTTCGGAGGCCCGCCACACCCGGGCGGCCCGGCGCCACAGCCGCTGCCAGTCGGCGGCGGCCCGGTCGCCGAGGGCGGCGCCGATCCGGGCGGTGAACTCCGCCGGGTCGGCGCAGGAGTCGAGCACCGGTCCGCCGCCGGGGAAGACGTGCCGCACGATCGGGTCCAGCGGCACCAGGTCGAGGTACTCGTCCAGCTTCGCCCCGGTGGCCTCGAACAGCTCGTGGAAGACCTCGGGCAGGGTGAGCAGGCTGGGACCGGTGTCGAAGTGGAACGAGCCCTCCGGGATGTCCCGGGTGTGCCGGCCGAGCTTGCCGCCGACCACGTCGGCCCGTTCGAGGACGGTGACCTGATGCCCGGTGACGGCCAGCCGGGCGGCGGTGGCCAGCCCACCCACCCCCGCACCGACGACCACGATCCGCGCCATCCCACGTCCTCCCAGGCCGGGGCCGAGTTCCCCGGTCGTTCGCCGCGGCACCGCCGCGGGCGTCAGCCGACCGGACGACCGCGCCAGGACAGGCGCCGCCGCTTGCGCAGATGGTACGACCGCAGGGTCAGCCAACCGAGGACCGCGACCGACACGGGGTGGCTCAGCGCGTCGGGCCAGGCCCGCCCGCCGGTGGCCCGGGCGCTGACCACCCGCCCGGCCACCCCCACCAGGTACGCCAGGAAGGCCACCCCGGCCAGCAGCGGTGCCCCGGCCAGTAGCGCCACCACGGCGACCAGCGCGGGCACGGTGTAGAGCAGGAGCAGCACGGTCACCACCAGCGCGGCGGCCGTCGGGTGTCCGAACGAGGCCCACAGCGACTTGGTGTAGCCGTCACGCAGCTGCGGCCAGCTGTCGTACATCCGGCAGGAGGCCAGCCGGGAGCCGTCGGCCAGCGCGATCCGGCCGCCCGCGCGTTTCACCGCCCGGGCCAGCTCGACGTCCTCCAACACCCGGTCGGCGACCGCCGCGTGCCCGCCGGCCCGCAGGTAGCCGGCCCGGTCGACGACCAGGAACTGCCCGCCCGCCGCGGCCAGTGACGGCCGCGCCGAGCGTTCCATCGCGCGCAACGGCAGGAAGGTCAACCACAGCCACTGCAACAGCGGCTGTACCAGCCGGTCGGCCACGGTCCGCACCACGATCCTCGGGTACGGCGACAGCAGGGTCGCCCCGGCGGCGCGCAGTTCGGTGACGGCCGCCGCCACGGCGTACCGGCCGAGCACCACGTCGGCGTCCACGAAGACCAGCGCGTCGGCGGACGCCTCGGTGCGGCTGGCCAGCTGCCAGCAGGCGTGCGGCTTGCCCAGCCAGCCGGGTGGCGGGGCGGCCCCGGTGAGCAGGGTGACCCGCGGGTCGTCGGCGACCACCGCGCGGACCACGTCGGCGGTGCCGTCGGTCGAACCGTCGTCGAGGACCAGCACGCGCAGCCGGGGTACCCCGCGTTGGGCGAGCAGGGCCCGCAGGCACGGGGTGACCCGGGTGGCCTCGTCGCGCAGCGGCAGCAGCACCACCACCCGTTCGGCGCACTCCACCGGCCCGTCGGTCGGTCGGCGCAACCACCGGCCGGCGTTGACCACGGTGTGCGCGGTCAACGCGGCGACGACGAGCAGCGCGACGAGCGGGCCGGTCATGCCGGGGCGTCGACCCGGGTGCGCGCGGGCACGGTGGTGTCGTCGTGGCCGCGGCGGCGGGCCCGCAGCAGCGTCACCGCCAGCGGCACCGCGACCACCCCCATGCCGGCCGCGCCCCACAGCGCGGAGGCGGGCAGGCCGAGGAAGACCGCGTGGGCCAGCACGCTGGAGCCGTACGTCCACAGGTAGAGCGCGTACATCGGATGGTCGCGGGCGTCGGTGTCGGCCACGGCGGGCCCGGCGAGCGGGCGCAGCGCGGTCATCACCAGCACCGCGAACAGTAGCCAGCCCAGGTAGTTGCTGACCGGGATGCCGGCCAGGCCGGGCAGCGCCGGGGTGGCCGCCCGCCACACCCAGTGGCCCTCGGCCACCATCTGCGGGTCGAGGAAGAGATCCCAGGTGGCCAACCCGAGGGTGGCCAGCCCGATCCGCGCCGGCCACCGCCACCGTCGACCGGTGCCGGCGCTGGTGTCGCCGCCGGCCAGTCGGGTCGCCACCAGCCAGGCCGGCCAGGCCATCCAGGTCCAGGCCAGCGGGATGATCAGCGGTACCCCGGCGAGCTTCGGCCCGAGCTGGCCGGAGTAGTCGTAGCTGCCGAACGGGAAGCCGGTGGCCACGCCGAGCGCCTCGATGGCGAAGCCGCCACCGGTGACCAGGACGACCAGCGTGATCGCCGTACGCGGCCCTCGGCTGGCCAGGGCGTGGCCGACCGAGAGCAGGTAGCCGATCAGCACGGTGGCCACGGTCAGTCGGGCCCGGACGGGCCCCTCGGTGAGCGGGTAGCCGATCTGGGCCAGCACCAGCAGCGCCAGCAGTACCCAGGGGTAGGCCCGGGCCGGTGATCGCGCGGTCATGACCGGACGGGCGGCTGTCCGGGCGCGGGCAGGGGCAGATCCCGGCCGAGTACGCCGAACGGGCGTTCGTCACCGGGGAAGTTGAAGTCGCGCAGGAGGTCGACGAAGCCGAACCGGCGGTACAGCCGCCAGGCGCGTGAGGTGCTCTCGTCGGCCTCCGGGGTGGACAGCAGCGTGGTGCTGCCCTCGGCGATGGTGAGCAGGGCTCGCAGTTGCCCGGCGCCCAGGCCGTGGCCCTGCGCCGGTGGGCGTACGTGCAACTCGACCACCTCGAAGCAGTCGGTCAACCAGCGTTGCCGGGTGGCCGGGTCCAGGGCCCGCCAGACCTGGTCGTGCCACCACTGTCCGGGGGCGCCGACGTAGCCGTAGCCGAAGCCGGCCAGGTGTCCCTCGCTGGTCAGGCTGGCGACGGCCCGGAAACCGGGCCGGCGGACGTGGGTGGCGATGTAGCCGCGACGGGCCTCCAGCAGGTCGGCGCGGTAGCCCATGGCCTCGCCGTAGACGGCCACCACGTCGCCCAGCCGCCGGAGGAGATCGTCCGGTGTCCACCGCACCAACCTCACGCCTGCCCACCCTTCGCCGGGCCGTCGTCGGCGACCCACCCCAGTACCGTCCGGTCACCGGTCACGTCCCGCACCTCGAACCGGGCGAAGAGCTCCTCCGCGTACCACCGCTCGGTCGGGGTCCGGGTGATCGCGGCCCGGTGCTCCGGGTGACGGTACGCGAACGCCACCAGATCTGCCGGGTCACGCCACACACTCACCGTGCCCTGCCAGCCCAGCGGGGCCTCGCCGACGCCGAAGCGGGCCAGCAGGCCGGGCGCGGCCCGCAGCGCGGCGGCGACCGGCGGGACCGCCCGCCAGAAGGTGAGTGCCCGGGTGGGTCGCAGCCTGGCCCGGGTCAGGGCCAGCACCGGGCCGGTCACTTGGCCACCCGTCGGCTCGCCGAAGGGGCGGCGGCCGGACCACTCACCCCGGCTGGTCAGCGGCCGCAGGTCGAGCCGGACACCGGCCTCGGCGATGCCGGACCAGGCCCGGTCCACCGGCGAGCCGGCAAACCGGGTGGCGGCGGCGGGGGAGTCCCACACCGTCAGCGCCGCCCAGCGGGTCGGGTCGGCGTCGCCCGGCCCGAAGCCGGTGCCGGTTCCGGTGCCGAGCAGCTTGCCGAACCGTACGCCGGGCAGGGCGCGTAGCCGGCGCGGATCCAGCGCCATCCGGACCAGCGCCCGGGGCAGCGCGGTGCGGGGGATCCGCCACACGTGCAGGGTCACCAGTCGCGGGACGCTCGCCGGCTCGTTCACGCCACGTCGGTCGGGGTGCCGCCGGTGACTCGCAGCAGTTCGGCGTACGTGCTGGGGAAGACCGCCTGCGGCACGCCACCGGCGGCCCAGATCTCGTCGTACTTCTCCAGGGCGGTGTCCACCAGGGTGCGCAACGGCTGCGGGTGGCCCACCGGCGCGACCCCGCCGATCACCTGCCCGGTGTGGTCCTTGACGAACTGCGGGGTGGCCCGGCGTAGCCGGCCGACGGCGAGCCGGGTGGCCAGCGCGGCGGTGTCCACTCGGTGCGCCCCGGAGGTGAGCACCAGCAGCGGGGCCCCGTCGGCGTCGAAGACGAGCGAGTTGGCGATGGCGCCCACGTCGACGCCGAGCGCCTCGGCGGCGGCCGCGGCGGTGTGCACCGCGTCGGGCAGCAGGCGGACGGTGGCCGGTGCGCCGGCACCGTCCCGGGCGTCCGCGCCGGCCAGCGCGTCCTGTACCGCCCGTACGTTCGGGTGTGACTGCATCCCGCCATTCTCCCCGGGGCGGCGCAGTGTCAGCGACTGGAGCCGGTAGGCGTGGCCGGTGTCCACGGAGTACGCGCTGTCCTGCCCGGTGCCCGCGCCGATCTCCAGCAGCCGGGCGCCCGGGGGCAGGCGGTCGGTCACCGGGTCGGATGTCGGCGCGTCACACGTTGCGTTTTCGTCGGTGGAAGGGTGTACTGTCAGCAGCAGTTAGAACGAGTGTTCGATTGCCTCGAACGTTCGTTCCAACCCTCCCTCGGGGCAGGTGTTTCGCGGCACCGGCCCGGAGGAGGTGCGGTGCCGCGGACCGCACCGGGCTTCGGGCAGTCGCGAGTCCGGACCCATCAGGCAGGATCGTCGCCCGCCGCCCACGACCCCCGGGCGGCGGGCGACGGACCCGCCGGTACGCCGGCCGGGTGTGGTGTGGGGAAGCTCCGCACCCGGCCGGCCACCCATCTGGTGCGTCTTCCTCCGCACCGCCCGCCGCGGGTGTCCCGCGCCGACGGATCCGCTCCGCCGCGCGATCGCCCGCCCCGGTCCACCTGGAGGAGAGACATGCCGACCAGTCCGGCCCAGGTGCCGACGGTGCCCGCGCACGTGTTGCCGCACCGCACCCCCGCGCAACTGTTGACGGTGGCCCGGCAGGGGCTCGCCGAGGCGGCCCGGACCGGCCCGGACGGGCTCCGGTACGCCGCCGCGCACCTCGCGGCCCTGCGCGCCGCCGCCGCGGTGCTCGCCGCCCGGGCCCGCCCCGCGCCGACCCGCCGCAGCCGGATCACCAGCGTCTGGGTCCTGCTCGCCAGCGTCGCCCCCGAACTCGACGAGTGGGCCGGCTACTTCGCCATCGCCGCCGGCAAGCGGGCCGCCGCCGAGGCCGGCATACCTCGGGTGGTGACCGCCCGGGAGGCCGACGACCTGCTCCGTGCCGCCGTGGAGTTCGTGGCGGTGGTGGAGTGCGCGCTCGGTCTGGCCCATCAGCCGGCGATCGACGGTCTCGTCGCCTGAGTCACGGCGTCCGGTCACCACCGGCGGGATCCAGGGTGACCGGACGCCGTCCGGCGTGAACGTCCTTGTCCGATCAACGACAGCACCATCCACCGGCCGGTGCCCGGTGGTGACACGACGGGGGTGGAGCCGATGGCGGGCCGCATGGTCGTCGGTTCCGCCGCGCTGGCCGGGCTGGTGCGCCCGGCCAGCGCACCCGACCCGGCGGGCGGGCACCGGGTGCTGCCCGTACGGTCCGAGTTGGCCGGGCTGCTGCCCGGCCGAGGACTGCGGCGCGGCAGCACCATCGCGGTCGGTCTGGGGCGCTCCCGGCCCAGCGGCACCACCTCGCTGCTGCTCGCCCTGCTCGCCGAGGCGTCCCGCGCCGGTTCGTGGTGTGCGGTGGTCGGCATGCCGACCTTCGGGGTCGGCGCGGCGGCCGAGGCCGGGATCGCCCTGGACCGGCTCGCCCTGGTGCCGCAGCCCGGGCCCGAGTGGCCCACCGTGGTCGCCGCGCTCATCGACGGGGTCGACGTGGTGGTCACCGCCGTGCCGGACACCGTCGCCGGCTCCGTCGCCAGCCGTCTGGCCGCGCGGGCCCGGCAGCGTGGCAGCGTGCTCGTTCCGTACGGCCGGTGGGACGGCGCGGACGTGACGCTCGAGGTGGTGCGTGGGGCGTGGGAGGGGCTCGGGGCGGGGCGGGGCCGGCTGCGCCGCCGCGAGGTGACCGTCTCGGCCCGTGGTCGGGGCGCGGCCGCCCGGCCCAAGGAGGTCAAGCTCTGGCTGCCCGGTACCGAACTGACCCAGATCATTCCCCGGTCGACCGGTGCCAGTCGGTCGGGAGCCACCGGGCTGCGCATGGTGGCGTCGGCATGAGTGACCCGCGGTGCGCGGTTCGCGGTGCGGTCGGCGCCAGGTCGGTGTGGCGGATTGGCACCGGCCCGGTCGGTGTGGTCGGTGCCGGGCTCGGCGGCCCGGCCCGGGGTAGCCGGTCAGCGGCTGGGGCTGGTACCCCACAGCACCGTGGCGAGCCAGAGCAGCCCGGCACCGAGCAGTACGCCGTGCCCGATCCGGACGGCTGCCGGGGTGGAGAACTGGGGCAGGAAGAGCAGGAACCCGAGGGCGAACGGCACCCCACTGAGCCGGGACGGCAGGTTGTCACCGCCACCGCCACCGCCACCGCCGGGCCGGCGCAGGCCGCGCCAGAGCGCCACCGGGGCGAGGGTGGCGCCGGCGCCGAGCGCCAGCAGGCCGGCACCGAAGGTGGTGACCGCGATCGGGTCGTACCGCACCTGGTCGGCCAGGGCGAGCAGGTCGATCCGCGGGTCGGCGGCGGCCTGGCGGGCGATCGCGTGCAGGCCGAACGCCTCGGCGCCGTAGTACGGCAGCACCAGGCCGGCGCCGACCGTGCTGGTGACGAAGGCGGCGACGGCGGTGCGGCCCGACCCGGTGTCGGCGACGCGCTGGGCGAGGGCCAGCAGGCCGAGCGGCACCAGGATGAAGTCAAGTGATCGGCCTGGTTGTGCGCACCGCCACGTCCACATCCAGGCCGGATCCGGTCCGGGTACGCCACCGGTGGCTCGGGTCATGACGCGCACCCTGTTGCTCTGGTGCCCGGACTGGCCGGTGCTCGCCGCCGAGATCGTCGACGGGGTGCCCGCCACCGACCCGGTCGCGGTGCTGTCCGCCAACCGGGTGGTGGCCTGCTCCGAGCAGGCCCGTGCCGAGGGCGTCCGGCGCGGGCTGCGGCGCCGGGAGGCACAGAGCCGTTGCCCGCGACTCACCGTCGTCGACCACGACCCCGGCCGGGACACGCGCGCCTTCGAGCCGGTGGTGGCCGCGGTCGAGGAGGTGGCCGCGGGTGTCGAGGTGATCCGGCCCGGAGCCTGCGCACTGGCCGCCCGGGGGCCGAGCCGGTACCTCGGCGGTGAGGAGGCGGCCGCCGAGCGGATCGTCGAGCACGTCGCCCAGAACTGCGCGGTGGAGAGCCAGGTCGGCGTCGCCGACGGGGTCTTCGCCGCCGGGCTGGCCGCCCGGCGGGGGCGGATCGTGCCGCCCGGTGGGACGCCGGAGTTCCTGGCCGCCCAGCCCGTCGAGGCGCTCGGCCGGCCCACCCTGGCCGATCTGCTGCGTCGGCTCGGGGTGCGTACGCTCGGTGACTTCGCCGCGTTGTCCGCCGGTGACGTGCTGGCCCGGTTCGGCTCCGACGGGGCGCTGGCCCACCGGCTGGCGAGCGGCCGGGACGACCGTCCGCTCGCGGTCCGGCGGCCACCCGTCGACCTGACGGTCACCGCCGACCTGGACGAGCCGATCGAGCGGGTCGACGTCGCGGCGTTCGCCGCCCGGACGCTGGCCGAACGGTTGCACGAACGCCTCGCCGGCCACGGGCTGGCCTGCACCCGGCTCGGCATCGAGGCGGTCACCGAGCACGGCCAGGAACTGCACCGGGTCTGGCGACACGACGGCCTGCTGACCGCGGCGGCGATCGCCGACCGGGTCCGCTGGCAGCTGGACGGCTGGCTCTCCGGTGCCCGCCGGGGTGGGCTCGCTCGCCCCACCTCGGGGATCATCCGGCTGCGGTTGGTGCCGGACGGGGTGCTCGCCCAGGTCGGCCTACAGGCCGGCCTGTGGGGGGAGGCCGGCGAGGAACGCGAGCGGGCACACCGGGCGCTGAGCCGGGTGCAGGGCCTGCTCGGCCCCGAGGCGGTGGTCACCGCCGTGCTCGGCGGCGGGCGGTCACCGGCGGACCAGGTGCGGCTGGTGCCCTGGGGGGACGAGCGGCGGCCCACCCGCCCCGGTGCGCCGCCACTGCCCTTCCCGCCGCCCGACCCCGCCTCCGGTGCGTTGGCGCTGCCCCTGCCGTCGCTGCCGGACCCCGTCCCCGGCCGGGCGGCGGGTGCCGGTGGACGGCGGGTGGATGCGGCGGCCGTACCGTCCTGGCCGGGACGGCTGCCGGCGCCCGCACCGGCGGTGGTGCTGCCCGTCCCGCTCGCCGCGAACGTGGTGGACGCCACCGGTGTGCCGGTCGTGGTGAGTGCACGGCTGACGGTGAGCGCCCCGCCGGCCCGACTGACCCTCGCCACCCCCGCCCCCACCGCGGCAGCGTCCGAGATCGTCGGCTGGGCCGGCCCGTGGCCGGTCGACGAGCGGTGGTGGGTGCCCGCCGAGGCCGTCCGTCGGGCCCGTTTCCAGGTCTGCCTGGCCGACGGCTCGGCTCTGCTGCTCGCCGTCGAGGCAGGTCGCTGGCGAGTGGAGGCGATCTATGACTGACGTGAACCTTGGTACGAAACGGCTCTCCCGGGGGCACCCGCGTACCAAGATCGTGGTGGCGAGGTGGGGGCGGTGAGTTTCCACAATCCACGGTTGCCCTGGTCGGAGTTGGAGCGGGTGCTCTCCGGGCGGCCCGACACGGGGAAGGGCGGCGGGAAGAACAGCGGACGGCATCTGCATGTGGTGGATCCGCTCGCGGTCGACGCCGACGGGGGCGACTCACCGGCGTGGAGCCGGCGGCGGGAGCACTACGCACCGCCGGAGCTGACCCGTCCCGACGATGCGGTGCCGTACGCCGAGCTGCATGCGCACACCAACTTCAGTTTCCTCGACGGCGCCAGCCACCCGGAGGAACTCGTCGAGGAGGCGACCCGGTTGGGGCTCACCGGGCTCGCCGTCACCGATCATGACGGTTTCTACGGGGTGGTGCGCTTCGCCGAGGCGGCCCGCGCGCTGCACCTGCCGACGATCTTCGGAGCGGAGCTGACCCTCGGCCTGCCCGACCCGCAGCCCGGACCACCGGCTCCACCGGGGCGCCAGCGCCGGAGACCGTCCGCCCCACGGGGGGAGTCCGCGTCGCGCCGGGGAGTGGGGCGCAACGGCGTACCGGACCCCTTCGGCAGCCATCTGCTGGTGTTGGCGCACGGCCACGAGGGGTACGCCCGACTGGCCGCGACCATCGCCCGGGCCCAGTTGCGGGGCGGGGAGAAGGGCCGTCCGGTCTACGGGGAACTGGAGGAGGTCGCCGCCGACCTGCGTGATCACGTACTGGTGCTGACCGGCTGCCGCAAGGGGCACGTGCCGTCCGCCCTGCTCACCGAGGGGGTCGACGCGGCAGCCCGCGAGCTGGACCGGCTCACCGCGCTGTTCGGCGCGGAGACGGTGGCGGTGGAGCTGACCGACCACGGGCACCCGGTCGACGGGGACCGCAACGACGCCCTGGCCGAGCTGGCCGCCACCGCCGGGCTGCCCACGGTCGCCACGAACAACGTGCACTACGCCACCCCCAGGCGGCGTCGGCTGGCCACCACCGTCGCGGCGGTCCGGGCCCGGCGCAGCCTGGACGAGATCGACGGCTGGCTGCCCGCCGCGGGCACCGCCCACCTGCGCAGCGGCGCCGAGATGGCGGCCCGGTTCGCCGCGTACCCGGGTGCGGTGGCCCGGGCCGCCGAGTTCGGCGCGGAACTCGCCTTCGACCTCCAGCTCGTCGCGCCGCAGCTGCCGGCGTACCCGGTGCCGCCGGGGCACACCGAGATGAGCTGGCTGCGGCACCTCACCGAAGCCGGCGCGCGGGAACGCTACGGCCCCCGTGCCGCGCACCCGCAGGCGTACGCGCAACTCGACCACGAGCTGAACATGATCGAGGAGCTGGGCTTCCCCGGCTACTTCCTGGTGGTCTACGACATCGTCGACTTCTGCCGGCGGGTGGACATCTACTGCCAGGGCCGGGGCTCGGCGGCGAACTCGGCGGTCTGCTACGCGCTGCGGATCACCAACGTGGACGCGGTCCGGCACCGGCTGCTGTTCGAGCGGTTCCTGGCTCCCGAGCGCGACGGTCCGCCCGACATCGACGTGGACATCGAGTCCGACCGCCGGGAGGAGGTCATCCAGCACGTCTACACCCGGTACGGGCGGGAGCACACCGCCCAGGTGGCCAACGTGATCTCCTACCGGCCCCGGTCGGCGGTGCGGGACGTGGCCAAGGCGTTCGGCTTCTCGCCCGGCCAGCAGGACGCCTGGAGCAAGCAGATCGACCGGTGGGGGGACGTGGCCACGGTGGACGTGCCGGAGATCCCCGAGCCGGTGATCGCGTACGCCAACGAGTTGCAGACGTTCCCCCGGCATCTGGGCATCCACTCCGGTGGCATGGTGATCTGCGACCGGCCGGTGATCGAGGTCTGCCCGGTGGAGTGGGGCCGGATGCCCGGCCGCAGCGTGCTCCAGTGGGACAAGGACGACTGCGCCGCCGTCGGCCTGGTCAAGTTCGACCTGCTCGGTCTCGGCATGCTGTCGGCGCTGCACTACGGCTACGACATGATCGGGATGAGTCTGGATCTCGGCGACATGACGCTTGACGACCCCGAGGTCTACGACATGCTCTGTCGGGCCGACTCGGTCGGGGTGTTCCAGGTGGAGAGTCGCGCCCAGATGGCCACCCTGCCCCGGCTCAAGCCCCGGACGTTCTACGACCTGGTGGTCGAGGTGGCGCTGATCCGGCCCGGTCCGATCCAGGGCGGCTCGGTGCATCCGTACATCCGGCGCAAGAACGGCCAGGAGCCGGTGACCTACGCCCACCCGCTGATGCGCAACGCGCTGGAGAAGACGCTCGGCGTACCGCTGTTCCAGGAGCAGTTGATGCAGCTCGCCATCGACCTGGCCGGCTTCGACGCGGCCGAGGCCGACCAGTTGCGCCGGGCGATGGGCGCCAAGCGGTCGGTGCAGCGGATGGCGAAGATCGCCGACCGGCTCTACCGGGGCATGGCCGAGCGCGGCATCACCGGTGAGCTGGCCGACGACGTCTACCGCAAGCTCACCGCCTTCGCCAGCTACGGCTTCCCGGAGAGCCACGCGATGAGCTTCGCCTACCTGGTCTACGCCAGCTCCTGGCTCAAGCGCTACCACCCCGGGCCCTTCCTGGCCGCGCTGCTCAGTGCCCAGCCGATGGGCTTCTACTCGCCGCAGACCCTGGTCGACGACGCCCGCCGGCACGGGGTGCAGGTACGCCGCCCGGACGTCAACGCCAGCGGTGTGCAGCCGGTGCTGGAGTCCACCCCGCAGACTCGGTGGGGCAGCCGGCCGGGGGAACCGCCGCACGCCTGGGGGCTGGACGGGCCGGCCGTCCGGCTTGGACTGTCCGGCGTGCGTACCCTCGGCGACGAGGTGGCACAGCGGATCGTGGCCGAGCGGGCGGCGCACGGGCCGTACCGGGACATGCCGGAGCTGGCCCGGCGGGTGGGGCTGACCGCCGCGCAGTTGGAGGCGTTGGCCACCGCGGACGCCTTCGCCTGCTTCGGACTGAGCCGCCGGCAGGCGCTCTGGGTGGCCGGCGCGGCGGCCCAGGACCGGCCGGACCGGCTGCCCGGCACGGTGACCGGCGCGACGGCACCCACCCTGCCCGGCATGGCGGAGGTGGACCGGCTGGTCGCCGACGTGTGGGCCACCGGACTGTCCCCGGAGCACCATCCGGCCCGGTTCGTCCGCCCACAGCTGGACGCCCTGGGTGCGGTGCCGATCGACCGGCTGGGTCGGGTCGAGCCGGGTCGCCGGATCCGGGTCGGCGGGATCGTCACCCACCGGCAGCGGCCGGCGACCGCGGGTGGGGTCACCTTCCTGAACCTGGAGGACGAGACCGGAATGCTCAACGTCACCTGTTCACCGGGGCTGTGGCAGCGGCACCGGCGGGTGGCCCGGACCAGCGCGGCCCTGGTGGTGCGCGGGCTGTTGCAGCGGCACGAGGGCGTGGTCAACCTGGTCGCCGACCGGTTGGAGGCGATCGAACCCCCGGTCAGCCCGGCCTCCCGCGACTTCCGCTGACCGCCGGGGGAACACGTCCGGCCCGCGCTGACTAGGCTCGACCGGGTGGAGCAGACCCTCAACCCGTCCGGGCCGCCACTGACCCCCCGCACCGCCGTGGTCTGGTCGGTGCTGCGCGCCGAACTGGACCGCCGGCCCGACACCGAGCTGACCGTGCTCGACGTGGGCGGCGGCACCGGCGGGTTCGCCGTACCGCTGGCCCAGGCCGGCCACCAGGTCACCGTGGTCGACGCCAGCCCCGACGCACTGGCCGCGCTCAGCCGCCGCGCCGCCGAGGCGGGGGTGGCCGACCGGGTACGCGCGGTGCAGGGCGACGGTGACGCGCTCGCCGGACTGGTCGAACCGGCCGGCGTCGACCTGGTGCTCTGTCACGCCGTACTGGAGGTCGTCGACGACCCGGCGTCGGTGGTGGCCGCGCTGGCCGGCGCGTTGCGCCCGGGTGGCGCGGCGAGTGTGCTGGTGGCCGGCCGGTCGGCGGCGGTGCTCGGCCGGGCGATGAACGGTCACCTCGACGTGGCCGCCGCGCTGGCGGCCGACCCCGACGGCGCCGCCGGGCCCCGGGACACGCTGCGCCGCCGCTTCGACGCCGACGGCGCCGCCGCGCTGCTGGCCGCCGCCGGGCTCACCGTCGAGGAGATCCACGGCGTACGCGTGCTGGCGGACCTGCTGCCCGCGGTCGTGGCCGACGGCCAGCCGGCCGCCCTGGTCGAGTTGGAACGGACGCTGGCCGCCCGGCCGCCCTGGCGGGATGTCGCCGCGCAACTGCACCTGTTCGCCCGCCGCCCGGCATGACCGACCCGGCGCCCGCCCCCGACCCGGCGCCCGCCGGGCAGCCGGTGCCAGGAGTGGGCCCTTCCTGCGCACCAGGCGTTGATGAGGTGCCCTTCCTTGCTCCGGTGGTGCCGGCGTACGGCGGTGGGAGCCTGGCCGACGTACTGCCCAGCGCGCTCGCCGTGCTCGGTGTGCCCGGCGCCGTCGACCTGCTCGGGCTCACCGCCGAGCTGGCCGGGGTACGCCGGGTCGCGGTGCTGCTGGTCGACGGCCTCGGCTGGTATCAGATCCCGGCCGCCGCGCCGTACGCGCCCACCCTGGCGGGCCTGACCGCCACCGTCGGCAAGCCGCTGACCTGCGGGTTTCCCTCCACCACGCCGACCAGCCTGGTCACCCTGGGCACCGGCGTCGCCGCCGGGGCGCACGGGGTACTCGGTTTCACCCTGCGGGTGCCGGGCACCGACCGGGTGCTCAACCACATCGAGTGGGCCGGCGACCCGGCACCGCTGCGCTGGCAGCCGGTCACCACCCAGCTGGCCCGGGCCCGGGCCACCGGGGTGGCGGTGACCGTGGTGAGCCGGCCCGAGTTCGGCGGCACCGGCCTGACGGTGGCCGCCAACCGGGGTGCCGACTACCGGGGTGCGGCCGGTGTCGACGCGCTGGCCGCCACCATGCTGGCCGCCCTGAGCGCCGGGGACGGGCCGACCCTGGTCTCCGGCTACCACCCGGACGTCGACCGGCACGGCCACCTCAGCGGCGTCGACTCGGTGCCCTGGCGGACCGCGGTGACCGAGCTGGACGGGCTGCTGGCCCGGCTGGTCGACGGGCTGCCACCGGACGCGGCGCTGCTGGTCACCGCCGACCACGGGCAGCTGGACGTGCCGGCAGGGCACCGGTTCGACCTGGACACCAACCCGCGGCTGACCGACGGCGTGCGGGTCGTCGCGGGTGAGCCCCGGGTGCGCTACCTGCACGTCGCACCGGGCGCCACCGAAGACGTCCGGGCCGCCTGGGCGGGGGTGCTGGGGCCGGCCGCCCGGGTGCTGACCCGGGACGAGGCGGTGGCCACCGGCTGGTTCGGGCCGGTACCCGAGGAGCACCTGAGCCGCATCGGCGACCTCGTGGTGGTCTGCAATGGCAGGTACGCGGTGCTGGCCAGCCGGGCGGAGAGTCCGGTGCTGTCCCGGCTGGTGGCCTTCCACGGCGCCGACACGGCGGCCGAGATGACCATCCCGCTGCTGACCGTGCGGGGCTGACCGGAGCAGAACGTCGGACCGGGGCGCTAACCTGCCCGGATGGGCCGCAGCCAGTCGCTACCCCGGGGCGGTGATCCCCGGTTCGGGCCGGACGCCGACGACACCGGCTGCCCGATCCTGCACGTCGACATGGACGCCTTCTACGCCTCGGTCGAGGTGCGGCACCGGCCCGAGCTGCGCGGCCGGGCCGTCGTGGTCGGCGGGGTCGGCCCGCGCGGCGTGGTCAGTTCGGCCAGCTACGAGGCCCGACGGTACGGCGTACGCAGCGCCATGCCGACGCTGCGCGCCCGTGCGCTCTGCCCGCACGCGGTCTTCCTGCCGCCGGACTTCACCCGGTACACGGCCGCGTCGCGGGCGGTCATGCAGATCTTCCGCGACGTCACCCCGCTGGTCGAGCCGCTCTCGCTGGACGAGGCGTTCCTCGACGTGGCCGGTGCCCGGCGGCTGTTCGGTTCGCCCGCGGCGATCGGCCGCCGGATCCGCGAACGGATCGCCGCGGAGCAGGGGCTGACCTGCTCGGTGGGGGTGGCGCCGAGCAAGTTCGTGGCCAAGCTCGGGTCGACCCGGGCCAAGCCGGACGGGCTGCTGGTCGTCCCCGCCGGCCAGCTGCTCGAGTTTCTCCACCCGCTGCCGGTCGCCGCGCTGTGGGGGGTGGGGGAGCGTTCCGCCGAGGCGTTGCAGCGGCTCGGCCTGCGTACCGTCGGTGATCTCGCCCAGGCGCCGGTCGGCATGTTGCGTACCGCGGTCGGCGCGGCGGCCGCCACCCACCTGCACGAGCTGTCCTGGGGGCGGGATCCGCGCCGGGTCAGCCCGGAGCAGGCGGAGAAGTCGATCGGCGCGGAGGTGACCTTCGACGTCGACGTGGTCGACCCGCGGGAGATCCGCCGCACGCTGCTCGCCCTGGCCGAGAAGGTCGGCGGCCGGTTGCGGGCCGCCGGGCAGCTGGGGCGGACGGTGTCGGTGAAGGTGCGGATGTCCGACTTCCGCACCGTCAGCCGCTCGCGCACCCTCGACATACCCACCGATGTGGCCCGGGAGTTGTTCGACACCGCGTGGGCGCTGTTCACCGCTCTGCCGCCCGGTGAGCTGATCCGCCTGGTCGGCGTACGCGCCGAGGGGCTGACCGCGGCGGACCGGACGCCCCGGCAGCTCACCCTGGGCGCGCCGGAGCGGGGCTGGCGGGAGGCGGAGGCCGCCGCGGACGCCGCGGCGGCCCGTTTCGGGCGGTCCGTCGTCGCGCCGGCCAGTCTTCTCGGCGCCCCCGATCTGCGCCGAAAGGAAAATCCGACCCGGCCATAGGTCGTCCCGCTTTCCGACGCGCGAGGGCCCTCGTAGACTTGCGGGTAAGCAGCCGGTTGGCTGCCACGGTCTGTCGGTCCGACCGGACCGACCAACGTGACCGGGGAGGAGTGCCGTGCCGCTCTCGGAGCACGAGCAGCGGCTGTTCGAGCAGATCGAGCGGTCGCTTGCCGAGGACCCCAAGTTCGCCTCGGCCGTGCGCGCCAGCGATCCGCGCTTCCATGCGCGGCGTCGCCTGCTCGTCGCTGCCGGCTTGATCGTCGCCGGCCTGGCGTTGCTGGTGTATGGCGCGGTGATCAAGACTCCGCCACTGGCCGTGGCGGGGTTCGTTGTCATGCTGGCCTCGGCCGCGTTCGCGGTGCAGTCGCACCGTCGGGCGCAGTCGCCCGACCTGCACGTGGTCGGGGGCACGGCGACTCGTCGCCGGTCCCGCGGTCGTGCCGGCCGGCGACCGGGCTTCATCGACCGGATGGAGGACCGGTGGCGTCAGCGCCCGGAGGGGCACCGCTGAACCCGCCCCGTCGGTAAGGCGGGGCGCGTCACCGGGGCCACCCCTGCGGGGTGAATCGTGCTCGATCGGCCTGCCGCCGATCGAGTCGCTGCCGTTCGCTCACACCTGAGCCGGCCGGCTCGGTCGGCTGTTCCGCCGCCACCGTCGTGGTGCCACGATGCCCGCCACCGTCCGGGGCCAGCAGGCCCGGCGCCGGCCACGAAGCAAGACCTCCGGCAGTGGTCGCCCACCGCCGGAGGTCTCTGGCGTTTCCGGGCCGCCGGTCAGCGGCTCACCCGCTGGGCGATCAGCCGACGGGGGCTGAACCGCAGCATCCGGTGCCGGAGCCGGCCCACGCCGGTCACCAGCCGTTCCGAACCGTCCGCCAGGGTGGTCCGCCACCGGCGCAGCACCGACGGCGGCAACGCGGCCGCGATCAGCCGGGTCCGCCGGTCGGCCTGCCCGGCGAGCGCGCCACGCACCGAGTGCAGGGCCGCCGGCAGTGGCTCGCCGGTCAGCGGATCCCGCGCGTACCGGGCCCGTTCCTCGGCCCGGCCGAGTAGCCGGGCCGCCGTCCCGGCCTCGGCGTCGGCGGTGAGCGTCTCCCGCACCAGCCGGTCGGCGGTCGCCCGCGGGGTCTCCGTCGGGTCCACCCGGACCCGGTAGTCGACAAGCGTGTCGATCAGTTCCGCCCAGGCGGCGTGCGCGTCCGCCCGTGCCCGGTCCGAGTCGGCACCGACCAGCACCAGCGGCCGACCCGGTTCGGCGGAGTCCCCGTCCGGTACGTCGACGGTACGCAGCACCGGCGCCGGCCGTCCGCGTCGACGACGCAGCGCGTACCGGCGCAGTGCCGGCATGGCGAGCAGGAGCAGCAGCACCAGCACACCGACCACGGTCAGCAGGGGCCAGCGCGGGGTCTGCCGGGCCGGCGTGTCGCCGCCGCCGACGGCACCCGACTCGTCACCGGCCTCGAACTGGTCCGGGCCGCGCTCCGGCGCCGCCGACGGGTCGGCGTCGTCGGGCGTGTCCGTCGGATCGGTCTGCGGAGTCGACTCCTCCGGGGCGTCGATGTCCGGCGCCCAGGCCGAGCGGGTCGAGCCGGGTACCCCGTAGGAGGGGGTCGCGTCGAACGGCACCCAGCCGATCTGGTCGAAGTAGACCTCCGTCCAGGCGTGCAGGTTCCGGTTGGTCAGGGTCAGGGTGTCACCGCTGCGCCGGTTGCCGTTGGTGAACCCGAAGGCGACCCGGGCCGGGATGCCGGCGTCGCGGACCATCCAGGCCAGCGCCGCGGCGTACTGCTGGCAGTAGCCGGCCTTGTTCTCCAGGAAGTCGAGGATCTCCTGGCCGCTGGTGCCCTCCTCGGTGCTCAGCTGGTACGTGAAGCCGTTGTCCTCGGAGAAGTAGTCGTAGATGGCCCGCACCTTGTCGTACTCGGTGCGCTCGCCCTCGGTCAGCTCCGCGACCAGGGCCCGCACCTCCGGCACGTCGGGGGTGACGGTCTGCTGGCGGCGCAGCGGCAGGTCGGCCGGCAGCGGCTGGGCCGAGCGCAGCGCCTGCGGGGTGTACGTCGAACGGATGTACTCGAACGAGAACTTCTTGCTCCGCGAGTTGTCCCGGTTGGCGAAGAGCACCTGCAGGTTCGGGTCGTAGAACCAGCTGTTGCCGAGATCGGAGAAGCTGGCCGGTTCGGCGTAGAACGGCAGCAGCGGCATGTTCAGCTCGCGGGTCACCTCGACGGTGGCCTGGTGCCGGGTCCGTTCGATGCCGGGCCGGGACCGTTCGGCCGGCTCGGGCAGGTTGCCGGTGGCGCGCTGGCCGTTCGGGCCGCGTACCCGGAAACCGTCCGCGCGCAGGTCGTCGGCGACGCCGAAGCGCAGGTAGAACGGATCCTGCTCGGTGGTGGTGACCTTCACCAGGTCGGTCACCCGGGACTGGTTGAGTTCACCGCTGAGCGCGGCGAACAGGTCCACCCGACCGGGCGAGGCGCCCAGGCCCGGCCCGCCGAGACCGGAGCCCACGCCGGAGTTCAGCGTGCCCATCAGGCCCACCGTCATCCCCGGCACGGCCAGCGGGACCAGCACGGCCAGCGCGAGCCCCAGCACGGCCAGCCGGCGACCGGCGGCGGCCAGTGGCGACGCCTCCCACACGTCGACGTCCCGGCCGTCGCCGGTGAACCGGCGGCCAAACCGGCGCACCCGGTCGACGTTGTCGGCGACCAGCAGCCAGAGGAAACCGGCCGCGCCGATCGCGAACGGCACCGGCGGCACGCTGTCCACGTAGACCGCCACCGGCACCGAGTAGATCGCCAGCATCGGCAGCCCGGCCAGGGCCGGGCGACGCAACCCCACGCAGAGCACGTCGACCAGGACCGCCACCGCCCCGATGCCGAGCACGGTGACGAAGAGCAGCGGGTCGACGTCCGGAACCTTCACGCCGTACGAGCGCATGGCCTCGACCGAGCCGGTGAGCAACTCGGCGAAGTGCCCGAAGGTGCCCGGGGTGGGCAGCACCGCCAGCAGCTCCTCGCCGCTGGGGAACAGCCAGGTCAGGGCGAGCGTGAGGCCACCGAGCATGGCCAGCACCTGGGCCCACAGCGGGGTCCGGCCGAGCCGGGCCAGCGCGGCGGCGGCGGCCACCGCGGCCACCGCGATGACCGCCTGGATCAGCCACGTCCAGCGTTCGAAGATGGCCGACAGCGGTGCGGCGGCGAGCAGCGTCGCGGCCGCGGCCACCAGGCCAAGGTTCCGATGGGCGATCATGAGGGGGACCTTCCGTTCATCGCGCGCCGCCGGCCACCGTCTCGGCCATCGCGGCGCGCAGGGCGAAGCCCTGGGAGCCCCGGCCCGCCTGCGGCCAGAGCGCCGGCAGCCGGCCGCCGTGGTCGACGCCGATCACCCGCCATCCGGCCTGCAACAGCACCAGCGCGGCGGCGTCGTGGGCCTGGTCGGCCTCGGCCCGGGCGGCGGCCGGCAGGTTGAGCCAGGCGGAGCTGTCCAGCAGGAAACACACGCAGGTGGCGCCGTTGGCCCGCAGCCCGGCCAGCAGCTCGGCCTCGGCGGTGCTCAGCGACCCGAACAGGCCGATGATCAGACCACCGTCGGCCCGCTGGCGGACGTGCTGCACCAGCGTCGTGATCTCCACCCGCTGGTCCATCCGGACCTCGGCGAGCTGGTCGAGCAGCAGCCCGTCGCCGGCACCCTCGGTCGCGTCGACGTCGTCGCCGGCACCGGTGACCAGCCGCAGCTTGTAACCGGCCTGGCGCAGGTGCATGGCGATGCTGGCCGCGGCCGAGACGGCCCACTCGAAGCTGGCCGTCGGGCCGTCGCCCTGGTGGCCGTACGCGCGGGTGTCCAGCAGGACCGTCGCCCGGCTCTCCCAGGGCTGCTCCTCCCGCCGCACCATCAACTCACCGGTCCGCGCGGTCGACTTCCAGTGCACCCGGCGCAGGTCGTCGCCGCGCCGGTACTCGCGGGTCGCCGCGTCGTCCTCGCCGTGCACCGCGACCGAGCGGGCCCGACTCTCACCGCTGCCGGTGTACTCGCCCGGCAGCCGTACCGACGGCAGCGGCACCACCTGGGGGACGACGGTGAGTCGGTCGGTGCCGGGGAAGGCCCGACTCAGCTCGCAGAGACCGAACGGGTCGGTCATCCGGACCACCAGCGGACCGACCTCGTACCGGCCGCGAACGTCGGCGCGCACCGTGTACGCCACCGAGCTGGCCTGATGCGCGCCGAGCCGCTCCAGCACCACCCGGGGCCGGCTGCCCAGCGCGTACGGCAGCCGATCCTCCAGCAGCAGGGTGCCGGTGGGCAGCCGGGACATGTTCTGCAGCCGCAGCACCACCCGGGCGCTGGCGCCCACCGGCACCCGGTGCGGCTCCAGCGACCGGTGACAGGCCAGCTTGTACCGGCTGCGCCCGACGTAGAGCGCGGCGAGCAGCGGCAGCACGGCCAGCAGTACCGCCACCCGCAGCAGGTCCTTCTCGCCGAGGATGCCGGCGGAGATGGCCGCCGCCAGCGCGGCGGCCAGGAACGACCGGCCGCGGGTGGTCAGGCCGCGTAGCCCGGCACGCACGTCACGGCCTCCGCGGCTCGAACGGGGCCCGGCCGTTGCCGGCCGGCGGACGGTTCTCGTACGGCGAGCGCTTGCGGTCGTGCGGCAGCGGCAGCCGGTGCACCAGGTCGGCGATGATCGCGTCGGTGGTGCGCCGGGCGAGCTGGGCGTCGGCGGTGGGGATGAGCCGGTGCGCCAGCACCGGCACCGCGAGCACCTGCAGGTCGTCCGGGAGCACGTAGTCGCGCCCGTCCAGGGCGGCCACCGCCCGGGCGGTCCGCAGCAGCTGCAGCGTGCACCGGGGGGACGCGCCGAGCCGCAGGTCGGGCGACTCACGGGTGGCGGTGACCAGGTCGACGGCGTACTGCTTGACCGCGTCGGCGACGTGCACCTGCCGGACGTGCCCGATCAGCCGGCGTACCGTGTCGGCGTCGGAGACCGGCCGCAACGCCGGCAGGGGATCCACGGCGCCGTGCCCGTCGAGCATGGCCAGCTCGGCGGTCGGGTCCGGGTAGCCCATCGCGATCCGGGCGGTGAAGCGGTCCCGCTGCGCCTCCGGCAGGGGGTACGTGCCCTCCATCTCGATCGGGTTCTGGGTGGCGATCACCATGAACGGCGTCTGTAGCTGGTACGTCACCCCGTCGACGGTGACCTGCCGCTCCTCCATGCACTCCAGCAGGGCGGACTGGGTCTTCGGGGACGCCCGGTTGATCTCGTCGCCGACGACCAGGTTGGCGAAGACGGCACCCGGGCGGAACTCGAAGTCGTGCGTCTCCTGGTTGTAGACGCTGACCCCGGTGACGTCGCTGGGCAGCAGGTCGGGGGTGAACTGGATGCGCCGTACCGAGCAGTCGATCGACCGGGCCAGGGCCTTGGCCAGCTTGGTCTTGCCGACCCCGGGCACGTCCTCGATGAGTAGGTGACCCTCGGCGAGCAGGACGGCCAGGGCGAGCCGCACGGTGGCGGTCTTGCCCTGGATGACCTGCTCGATGTTGGCCACGATGGCGTCGCTCGCGGCGCGGAACTCGTCGTACGGCAGCAGACCGCCAACTTCGTCCCAGGTCTGTTGTGTCACGGGCCTCCTCCTCGTCGCAGTCACGGCAGCTCTGTAGTAGAGCACCTGGACCCGCCGCTGGGTTCGCGACGTGCGAGCCTCGTCTGCCGCAGCAATCTCACTGGCCTCTCAGGCTAACCATGTTTGTCGCCAACGCCGACCGCCGCAGGTGTTTGAGTGCTTACGCAGCGATTTGTCGTCACGGAACGCATGTCACCGGTTCTGCCGGGTAAGGGCGCGACCCGGCCCGGAAGAGGAGGAACATGCCGACGGACGTTCAGCGGGGCCGCCGGTCCGAGCCGGCATGATCCTCGCCGTCGTACTCGGCTGGCAACTCGGCCTGGCCGCCTGCGTCCCGCTGCTGACCCGGCGGTTCGGGCGCGACGCCGGCTACCCACTCGCCGTGGGGTACCTGGTCGGGGCGGCGCTGCTACTCAGCCGCCTGCCGGTGATCCTCGACGACCGGGAGGTCGCGGTCGCCTGGCGGTGGCTGCCCGAACTGGCGGTCTCCGCCGCGCTGCGGATGGACGCGCTCGGCCTGGTCTTCGCGCTGCTCGCGCTCGGCGTCGGCGCGCTGATCATGGCCTACTGCCCCCGCTACCTGAGCGCCGACTCCGACGAGGACTACGCCCGGGTGTACGTGACGCTGACCGTCTTCGCCGCCGCGATGCTGGGCCTGGTACTCGCCGACGACCTGCTGGTGCTCTTCGTCTTCTGGGAGCTGACCTCGATCGTCTCCTTCGTGCTGATCGGGCAGGGCGGCCGACCGGCGGCCACCGGGCCCGCCGTGCAGGCGCTGCTGGTCACCGTCGCCGGCGGGCTCGCCCTGCTGGCCGCGATCGTGCTGCTGGCGGTGCACCTCGGCACCACCAGCCTGAACACCATCATCGCCGAGCCGGAGCGGCTCACCGGCGGCCCGGCCTGGGCGGTGGGTGCGCTGATCCTGGTCGCCGCGTTCACCAAGTCCGCGCAACTGCCGTTCCACTTCTGGCTGCCCGGCGCGATGGTGGCGATCACACCGGTGAGCGCCTACCTGCACGCGGCTACCATGGTCAAGGCCGGCGTCTACCTGCTGATGCGGTTCTCGGCGGTGTTCGGTGGCACCCTCGCGTGGGATCTCACGCTGCTGGCCGTCGGGCTGCTCACCGCGGTCCTCGGCGCGGCGCTGGCGCTGCGGCAGTACGACCTCAAGGCGCTGCTCGCGTACTCCACGGTCAGCCAACTCGGCCTGCTGGTCGGGGTGATCGGGGTGGGTACCCCGGCCGCCGACGCGGCGGCGATCCTCTACACCGTCGCGCACGCGCTGTTCAAGGCCACCCTGTTCATGCTCGTCGGCATCATCGACCACCAGGCGGGCAGCCGCGACGTACGGGAGCTGTCCGGCCTGCACCGGGTGATGCCGGTGACGGTCGGGCTCACCGCGCTCGCCGCGATGTCGCTGGCCGGGCTGCCGCCCACCATCGGCTTCGTCGGCAAGGAGGCGATCTTCGAGTCGCTCGGTGCCGCCCCCGGCGGGACGTGGCTGGGCTGGTGCGCCGCCGGACTCGGGCTGCTCGCCTCGGTACTCACCTTCGGGTACGCGGCCCGGCTGGTGCACGGCATGTGCGAGGGACCGACCCGGCAGCGTCAGCTGCGTGAGCCGTCCTGGGCGTTCCTCGCCCCGGCCGGGCTGGCCGCGGTGCTCGCCACCGCCCTCGGGCCGGCGGTGACCGTGCTGAGCCCGCTGGTGCAGCGGGCCGCCGACGACGCCCGCCCCGGTGGCGGCTCGCCCTACCTGGCGTTCTGGCACGGCTTCACCCCAGCGCTCGGCCTGAGCGTCGCCGCCGTGCTGCTGGGTACGTTGCTGTTCGTCGGACGGGTCCGGGTGCACCGCTGGCTGTCGGCGGTACCGACCACACCGCCCTTCGCCGTACTGCTGGACCGGGGTCGACACGCGCTGCTGCGCCTCGGTGCGGTCGTGGCCCGTGGGGCGCATCCGCCCGGTCCGGCCCCGTACCTGGTGCGGCCGCTGCTGGCGGTGGTGGCGCTGGCGGTGTTCGCCCTGGTGCTGCCCGGAGTCCCGGCCCCCGCGCCCGGCGGCCCGGGCCGGCCCGGCGACTGGCTGCTGGTCGGACTGCTCGTGGCGACCCTGGCCGGGCTGCTCGTGGTGCGCTCCGCGCTGGCCGCGATCGGGCTGACCGGGGTGGTGGGACTGCTGCTGTCGGCCTGGTTCCTGACCACCGGAGCCCCGGACGTGGCGCTGACCCTGATGCTGGTCGAGGTGCTCACCGCGGTCGTCGTCATGCTGGCCCTGCGGCAGCAGCCGCGCCGCCTGACGGGCGTCGGCCCGGGTCGTCCGGTGCTCGGCGCGGCGCTGTTGGCGGTGGCGACCGGGGTCGCTGCGGCGGCCGGCACCGCCGCGTTGACCGGTCGTACCCAGCTCTCCGAGCCGGGCCGGTGGTACCTGGAGCAGGCGGAGGAGCTGACCGGCGGGGCGAACGTCGTCAACACCATCCTGGTCGACTTCCGGGCCCTGGACACCCTCGGCGAGGCGGTGGTGCTCGCGGTGGTGGCCCTCGGGCTGGTCCGCCTCACCGCGCCGGCCGGTGGCGCCGGCACCCGGCCACTCGGCGGCGCCGCCGCGGGCGCCGGCCCGGTCGCGGGTGAACCCACCGGCGGTGACGTCGTGCTCGGCCTCGCCTACCGGGTGCTCGCGCCGGTGATGCTGGTGGCCTCGGCGGTGCTCTTCCTCCGCGGCCACGAGGAGACCGGCGGCGGCTTCATCGGGGGACTGCTCGCCGGCACCGCGGTCGGCCTGGGACAGCTCGCCTGCCCCGGCGGCGCACCACTGCTGGGCCGGCTGCCGGCGGTACCGCTGCTCGCGGCGGGGCTGTCGGCCGCCGTCGGCGCCGGGCTGGCGCCGTTGACCGTCGGCCGGCCCCTGCTCGCCCCGCTGCACGTCGAGTCACCCAGCGGGCTGCCCTCGCTGACCACCTCGCTCGTGTTCGATCTCGGCGTCTACCTGATGGTGCTGGCGCTGGTGGTGGCCGCGGTGCGGCGGCTCGGGACACCCGCCGCCCGCCCGGCGGCCGGAGTCGCCCGGTGAGCGGCGGGCGCCGTCGCCGCCCCCGTCCCGCCGACGGGGGGCCGGGGTGAGCGCCACGGTCATGGTCGGTGTCCTGGTGGCGGCCGGCGTGTACCTGCTGCTGCGACCGGGGCAGCTGCGGGTGGTGCTGGGCTTCGTCCTGCTCGGGCACGCGGTCAACGTGGTGTTGCTCGCCGCCGGAGGGCTGGACCGCCGCACCACGGCGCTGGAGGAGGTGGGTCCGCAGACCGCCGACCCGTTGCCGCAGGCGTTCGTGCTCACCGCGATCGTGATCACCTTCGGCATCACCATCCACCTGCTCGGCCTGCTCCGCCGCCGCGGCGGGCCGGAGCCCACCGCGACCGGCGGGTCCGCCGGCCCCGGCGCCGCCGGTGATCCCGCCGCACCCGGCCGCGCCGACCCCGGCGGCCGCGCCGACGACACCCGACCGACGGGGGAGCCGTCGTGACCACCCTGCTGCTGTTGCCGGTGGCCGGGCCGCTGCTGGTGGCCGGTGTGCTGCTCGTACTGCCGGGCCGGATCCGGGTACACCGGGCCGCCGCGTTGGTCACCACGGTGGCGGTGCTGGTGGCGGGGGTGGTGCTGCTGGTCGGCACCGCCGACGGATCGGTACCCGTGTTGCGGGTCGGTGGCTGGCCGCCGGTGGCCGCGATCGGCCTGGCCGCGGACGCGCTCAGCGCCCTGCTGGTGACCGTCGCGGCGCTGGTGGTGTGCTGCTGCCTGGTCTCCGCCGTGGGTAGCGGAGACGACCGCCGGCCGCACTTCCTGCCGCTGGTGCTGGTGCTCTCGGCGGGAGCGTACGGGGCGTTCCTCACCACCGACCTGTTCAACCTCTTCGTGTTGATCGAGGTCATGCTGGTGCCGTCGTACGTGCTGCTGAGCCTGGCCGGTGGGGCCGGGCGCGACGGCGCGGGCCGGGTGTACGTGGCGACCAACCTGCTCGGCTCCACCCTGCTGCTGACCGGTGTGGCCCTGGTGTACGGCACCACCGGGGTGGTCGGCCTGGGCGAACTGGCCGGCGCGGCCCGGGACGAACCGCTGGTGGCGGTGGCCGCCGGGGTGGTGCTGCTGGCCCTGGGCGTGAAGAGCGCGCTGGTGCCGACGCACGAGTGGCTGCCCCGCACCTACCCGGTGGCCTCGCCGGTGGTGGTGGCGCTCTTCTCCGGCCTGTTGACCAAGGTCGGCCTGTACGCGGTGATCCGCGTCTACGCGGTGGTGTACGGCGGCGACCCGGCCTACCACTGGCTGCTCGGCACGGTGGCGGTGCTGTCGATGGTGGTGGGGGTGCTCGGCGCGGTCGGGGAGAACTCGATGCGCCGGATCCTGACCTTCCACATGGTCAGCCAGATCGGCTACGTGCTGCTCGGCCTGGCGCTGTTCACCGCCGCGAGCCTCACCGCGGCCGTCTACTACCTGGCCCAGTACGTCCTGGTGAAGGCGGCGCTGTTCCTCTGTGCGGCGGCGGTGCGCGCTGGGCGGGGTACCGATCGGTTGCGCGGTGCCGGCGGTCTGGCCACCGTGCGACCGGTACTGGCCGTGGCCTTCGCCGGGGCGGCGCTGTCGCTGGCCGGCCTGCCGCCGTTCGCCGGCTTCCTGGCGAAGTTCCTGCTGCTGCGGGCCGCCGCGGAGGCCGGCGCCTGGCTGGCGATGACGGTGGCGGTGCTGGTCAGCCTGGTGACCCTGCTGTCCATGCTGAAGATCTGGAGTGCGTTGTTCACCAGCGAACCGCCGGCCTCGGCGGCCGTGGCGGCCCGGATCGGCCCGGCGCTGACCGCCCCGCCGCTGGCGCTGGCCGCCGTCGCACTGGTGGCGGGGCTGGCCGCCGAACCGTTGCTGGTGGTGGCGGAGACCGCCGCGGCGGGGCTGCGCGACCCGGCCGGCTACGTCCGGGCGGTGACCGGCCGATGAGGCGACCCACCGGCGGAACGAGCCGGGGCACCCCCACCGGGCCCACCCGGCGCGTGGCGGTACGGGCCGGTCGGGTGCTCCGCTTCACCGGCTACTTCGCCGTCCGGTTGTGCCAGGCCAACCTCGCCGTGGCCTGGGAGATCCTGACCCCCGGCTCGGGCCTGACGCCGGGGGTGGTGCGGGTGCCGCTGCGGGCGGTCACCGACACCGAGGTGGCCGCGGTGGCGCTGGCGGTCAGCCTGACCCCGGGCACCCTCACCCTGGCCATCCACCGCGACCCGACGGCGTTGTCGGTGCACGGCATGTACGCCGCCGACCCGGTGGCCTTCCGCCGGGACGTCGCCGAGTTGGAACGGCGGGTGCTGGCCGCGATCCGCCCGGCCGACCACCCCGCCGAGAACGGACCCGACGACGAACCGCCCGGCGACGGCGCGGGCGTGCCGTGGAGGTGGCGATGATCCTGCTCGACGTACTGCTCGTGGTCCTGGTGGGAGCGATGGCGGTGGTGATCGGCCGGCTGGTGATCGGGCCGACCGACGCCGACCGGGCCGCCGCGCTGGACCTGGGGTTCTTCGTCTTCCTGGCGGCGTTGGCCCTGCTCGCCGCCCGGCTGGACGCACCGGATCTGCTCGACCTGGTGCTCACCGGCACGCTGGTGAGCTTCCTGGCCACCGTGGCGATGGCCCGACTGGTGCACCGGCGGCAGCCGTGATCCGTACCCTCGCCGCGTCGGTGCTGCTGCTGCTCGGTACCGCCCTGATCGCGATCAGCGCGGTGGGCATGGTCCGCCTGCCGGACGTGTACAACCGGATGAACTCGGTGGCCAAGGCGGCCAGCCTCGGGCTGAGCTTCGTCCTGCTGGGGGTGCTGCTGCTGATGCCGGGTCCGCGTACCGCCGTGGTGGTGCTGGTGGCGGTCGGCCTGCAACTGTTCACCGCGCCGGTCGGCGGCTACGCCCTGGCCCGGGCCGCGTACCGGTCCGGGGCGCCGCTGGCGGCCGTGACCCGCTACGACGAACTCGGCGGCCGGGCCGGCCCCACCCCCGCCGACCAGGACTGAGCGGGCGGGGCGGGGGTGGCGGGCGACGGTGGCCTGTCGATGGCGGTACACTGCCGGACATGGCCGGAGTCTTCCTGCTTCTTACCGGGCCGTGCTGATGCGCTGAACGCGCGACAGCACGGCGGCCCCTCCTGCGCGAGGGGCTTTTTTGTGCCCGCCGCACCTCCTGCCCGGGCGCCGGCCCGGGACGGGCCGCCGGGCGCAGTTCCGAGACCAGCCAGCACGGACAGACTCCGCCGAGCGACTCGAGGAGAGGCCATGAGTACCCCGACCAGCGACAGCCCACCGTTCCGATACACCGCGGTGCTGGCCGACGAGATCGAACGCCGCTGGCAGGACGTCTGGGAACGGGAGGGCAGCTTCCACGCCCCGAACCCGTCCGGTCCGCTGGCCGACCCGGCCCACCCGCGCACCGGCGCCGAGAAGCTGTACGTGCTGGACATGTTCCCGTACCCGTCGGGCGCGGGGCTGCACGTCGGGCACCCGCTGGGCTACATCGGCACCGACTGCTTCGCCCGCTACCAGCGGATGGCCGGCCGCAACGTGCTGCACGCGATGGGCTTCGACGCGTTCGGCCTGCCCGCCGAGCAGTACGCGGTGCAGACCGGCACCCACCCCCGGGCCACCACCGAGGCGAACATCGGGCGGTACCGGGAGCAGCTGCGCCGGCTGGGGCTGGCCCACGACCAGCGGCGCTCGGTGGCCACCATCGACACCGACTTCTACCGCTGGACCCAGTGGATCTTCCTGCAGATCTTCAACTCCTGGTACGACCGCGAGGCCGGTCGGGCCCGCCCGATCAGCGAACTGACCGCCGAGTTCGCCGCCGGGACCCGGCGTACCGCGGACGGTCGCCCGTGGAGCGAGCTGTCCGCGGCCGAGCGCCGTCAGGTCGTCGACGACCACCGGCTGGCGTACGTGTCGCAGGCGCCGGTGAACTGGTGCCCCGGGCTGGGCACGGTGCTGGCCAACGAGGAGGTCACCGCCGACGGCCGCTCCGAGCGGGGCAACTTCCCGGTCTTCAAGCGCAACCTGAAGCAGTGGATGATGCGGATCACCGCGTACGGTGACCGGCTGCTGGACGACCTGGACAAGCTGGACTGGCCCGAGCCGATCAAGCTGATGCAGCGCAACTGGATCGGCCGGTCCACCGGCGCGCACATCGACTTCCCGACCGCCGTTGCCCCGATCCGGGTGTTCACGACCCGGCCGGACACCATCTTCGGGGCCACCTACATGGTGCTGGCGCCCGAGCACGAGCTGGTCGACGCGCTGGTGCCGGCGGCCTGGCCGCAGGGCACCCGGGACGCGTGGACCGGCGGGCACGCCAGCCCGCGCGCCGCCGTCGAGGCGTACCGCAAGGCGGCCGGTGCCAAGACCGACGTCGAGCGGCAGGCCGACACCAAGGAGAAGACGGGCGTCTTCACCGGCGGGTACGCCACCAACCCGGTCACCGGTGGGCAGATCCCGATCTTCATCGCCGACTACGTACTGGCCGGCTACGGCACCGGCGCGATCATGGCGGTACCCGCCCAGGACGAGCGGGACTGGGAGTTCGCGGAGGTCTTCGAGCTGCCGATCGTGCGTACCGTGCAGCCGTCGGAGGGCTTCGACGGTAAGGCGTACACCGGGGACGGTCCGGCGATCAACAGCGCCGCGCCCGAGCGCGGTCTGGACCTGGACGGCCTGGGGGTGGCCGACGCCAAGGCGCGGATCATCGCCTGGCTGGAGGAGACCGGCACCGGTCGGGGCGCGACCACCTACCGGCTGCGGGACTGGCTGTTCAGCCGGCAGCGGTACTGGGGTGAGCCGTTCCCGATCGTCTACGACGCCGACGGGTCCGCCATCGCGCTGCCGGAGGAGATGCTGCCGGTCGAGCTGCCCGAGGTGGACGACTTCTCCCCGCGTACCTTCGATCCGGAGGACGCGGACAGCAACCCGGAGACGCCGCTGTCGCGCCGCCGCGACTGGGTCGAGGTGGAGCTGGACCTGGGTGACGGTCCCAAGCGCTACACCCGGGAGACAAACGTCATGCCGCAGTGGGCCGGCTCCTGCTGGTATGAGCTGCGCTACCTGGACCCGACCAACGGCGACCGGTTCGTCGACGCGGAGACCGAGCGGTACTGGATGGGGCCGCGCGGCGAGGGCGACTGCGGCGGCGTGGACCTGTACGTCGGCGGCGCCGAGCACGCCGTGCTGCACCTGCTGTACGCCCGGTTCTGGCACAAGGTGCTGTACGACCTGGGGCACGTGTCGAGCTTCGAGCCGTTCCGCAAGCTGTTCAACCAGGGCTACATCCAGGCGTACGCGTACACCGACGCCCGGGGCGCGTACGTGCCGGCCGAGGAGGTCGTCGAGCGCGACGGCGGCTGGTTCCTGGGCGACGTCCAGGTCAGCCGCGAGTACGGCAAGATGGGCAAGTCCCTGAAGAACGTGGTCACCCCGGACGAGATGTGCGCGGCGTACGGTGCCGACACGTTCCGGGTGTACGAGATGTCGATGGGGCCGCTGGAGGTGTCCCGCCCGTGGGAGACCCGGGCGGTGGTCGGCTCGTACCGGTTCCTGCAGCGGGTCTGGCGGGCCATCGTCGACGAACAGACCGGCGAGTCGCGGGTGGTCGACGAGCCCGCCGACGAGGCGACCCGACGGCTGCTGCACAAGGTGATCGACGGCGTCCGGGGCGACATGGAGGGGATCCGGTTCAACACCGCGATCGCCAAGCTGATCGAGCTGACCAACGGGGTGACCCGGCTGGCCCGTACGCCGCGGGAGGTGGCCGAGCCGCTGGTGCTGATGCTGGCGCCGGTCGCCCCGCACATCGCCGAGGAGTTGTGGCGGCGGCTGGGTCACGACACCTCGCTGACCTACGCGGACTTCCCGGTCGCCGACCCGGCCCTGCTGGTCGCCGAGACGGTCACCTACCCGGTCCAGGTCAACGGCAAGGTCCGCGGCCGCATCGAGGTTCCCGCCGACGCCACCGAGGAGGCCGTCCGCGCCGAGGCGCTGGCCGCGGTGGCCGGCGTACTGGCCGGCAAGGATCCCCGCAAGGTCATCGTGGTGAAGGGCCGCATGGTCTCCGTGGTGCGGTGACCCCACCCGCTCCGTTGATCATGAGGTTGGCGGCAGTGGCTGATCTTCAAGCCGCCGCCAACCTCATGATCAACCAGGTGGTGCGGGGGTGGTGCGGCGTCGCTGCTCGGCGCGCCACCAGTGGGCGATCAGCACCGCGCTGGCGATCAGGCCGAGCGCGGCCGGCGCGGCGGCGAACCAGTTGATCCCGCCGGGGGAGGTGACGGCGGCACCGACCGCCGCGTAGCCGAACGCGGTCGGCACGGAGGCGATCACGCTGCCGGCGAGGAACGGCAGCAGCCGGGCGCCGGTGGTGCCGTAGCCGTAGCTGACCAGGCCGAAGCCGGAGACCGGCAGCAGCCGTACGGTCATCACGCCGAGCACGCTCTGCCGGGTGAACCAGCCGTCCAGGCGGGCCAGCCGGCCGCGTACCCGTTCGGCCACGAACTCCCGGCCCAGCAGTCGACCCACGGTGAAGCCGACCGCCGCCGCGACCAGGGCGGCACCCAGCGCGTACAGGGCGCCCGGCAGCATTCCGAAGATCGCCCCCGAGGCGAGCGTGATGAAGGTACGCGGCACCAGCGCCACCAGCAGCAGCGCACCGCCGAGGACGGCCGCGACCGGGGCGAACGCGCCCAGCCGGTCGGCCAGCTGCGGCAACGTCGCCGGGTCGGGCAGCGGCGCCAGCAGCAGCGTCAGCCCGAATCCGGCCAGCAGGAGCAGCAGTACGCCGAACCGGAGTACCGACGGGGGTAGCCCGAACCGGAGCCCGCGCCGTCCGGCTCGCGTGGTGCCGCTCCCGGTCGCCCAGGCCCGGACGACACCGAGCAGCCGCCGGACGGCCGGGGTCATGGCCGGGCGGCGACGGCCACCGCGGTCTGGCGCTCGGCCCGCAGCCGGTCGGCCCAGGTGTCGTCCAGCGGCGGGAGCTGCTGGGCGCCGGTGGCCCAGCGCAACAGCAGGTCGGCCAGGGCCGGGTTGCGGGCCAGCGCCGGCCCGTGGGAGTACGTGCCGAGCAGCTTGCCCCGCCACGCCCCCTCGGTGTTGCCGTCGTTGCCGATCCCGGTGGTGACCCGGGCCAGCGGGGCGACACCCGGGCCGAGCCGGGTGCGCCCGCCGTGGTTCTCGAAGCCGGTCAGCGGCGGCAGGCCCAGCCGGGCGTCGATCTCACCGGCGAGTTCGCCGACCGCGCGGGTCTCGCCCCGGTCCGAGCTGAGGTCGAGCAGCTCCAGCCCGCGGTACTGGGTGCCCTTGGCGAAGAACGAGGTGCCGAGCAGCTGGTAACCGGCGCAGACACCGAAGACCACCGACCCCTGGGCCACCGCGCGGTGCAACCCGCCGTCGGCGAGCAGCCGTTGCGCGCCGAGCGCCTGCGGCCCGTCCTCGCCGCCACCGATCAGGTAGATGTCGGCGGTGGTGGGCAGCTGCTGGTCGGAGCGGACCTCCAGCACCTCGACCGGGAACCCGCGCTGGCGCGCCCGCCGGGCCAGGATCAGCACGTTGCCCCGGTCGCCGTAGGTGGACAGCAGGTCCGGGTAGATCCAGACGATACGCAGGGTCTCAGTTGACACGGTCCAACTCCGCTCGGATGTCCTGGAACGCGGTGTAGTTCGCGATGACCTCCAGCCGCCCCGGTGGTACCGCCCGGACCGCCTCGTCGAAGGTGCGTACGTGCTGGAACGGTACGTCGTTGACGTCCAGCCGGACGGCCAGGTCGTAGGCCCGGTCGCCGGTGATCAGCACCTGGCGCCCGCGCAGCGGGGCGAAGTCGACGTCGAACAGCCAGGAGGTGTCCAGCCCGTCGGGGTCGCGGGCGTTGATGGACAGCAGGGTCGGCGCGAGGTCGGCCATGTCGAACGCCTCCAGCCAGCTGGCCGGGTTCTTGGCCAGCAACAGCCGGACGGTGCGGCCGTCCCGCACCACCTGCGCGTACCGGCCGGCGACGGAGGTGACGTCACCGAGGCGGGGGACGGCGTCGAACGGGCGTACCCCGAACTCGGCGGCCACGGCCAGGGCGGTGGCCGCGTTGCCGACGTTGACCTTGCCCGGGAGCTGGAGCTTGACCTTGTACCAGGCGCCGGTCGGGTCGACCACGCCCTCCTCGTCCACGGTCCACTGCGGCTCGGGCCGGCGCAGCGCGCAGCCGGTGCACCACCACTGGTCGCCGGAGCGCTGGATGGTGGAGCCGCACTCGGGGCAGACCCAGGAGTCGTCGTGCCAGCGCTGCCCGGCGGAGAACCAGGTGACGTGCGGCGGGGTGATCTGGTGGTCGTGGCTGGCGGGCGGGGTGGCGGCCCAGACCACCATCGGGTCGTCGGCGTTGGCGACGATCCGGATGTCCGGGTGGCGGGCCAGCGCGGCGCGCCAGAGCTGCGCCATCATGGCGACCTCCTTGGCCCGGTCCAGCTGGTCGCGGGAGAGGTTCAGCAGCGCCACCACGTGTGGCTCGGTCGCCTCGATCACCTGCGCCAGGTAGTGCTCGTCGACCTCCAGCACCGCGTACGGGGTGCTGCCCGCCTTCGCCAGGGCGGAGGTGTGGCCGGTCGGCATGTTGGCGCCGAACGAGTTGGTGGCGACCCGGCCGAGGACGCCGACCGCCGCGGCGGCCAACCGGGTGGTGGTCGTCTTGCCGTTGGTGCCGGAGACCAGTGCGATGGCCCGCCCCGAGGACAGGTGGGCGAGCAGGTCCGGGTCGATCTTGAGACCGAGCCAGCCGCCGATCACCGAGCCGTCGCCGCGTCCCGCGGCGCGCGACAGCGCCGCGGCGGTCCGCGACACGGAGCTGGCCACCTTCGCCCGCAGGGGCATCTTCGCGTCCGTCACGCGAGCGAGGTTACCGGACCACCGGAGGGGTCAGATCGCCACCGACGACGATCCGTTCGGCTCAGCTTTCGTGGCGGCCGGGCGGCGACCGCTCCGCCGGACGGAGTCGATCTATGTCGGATAGCGGACCCGCCCCCGCGGCGCCTCGGCCCTCCACTCCGCTCCACCCCGGCTGACGTGCGGTTTTGTCGTCCAGAGCGGCGCGCCACGCGGTCGAATCTGGTTGCGGGTGGAGGGAAGTGGAGTAGAGTGGGGCGCATTGGTGAGGCCGGGAGGGCCCACCGGCCCGGGGGGTCTGCGGCGCGCGAACGCCGCTAGAAGGGCGAGGGGGTTGGGCCGATGTTCCTCGGCACCCACACCCCACGTCTGGACGACAAGGGCCGGTTGATCCTTCCGGCGAAGTTCCGGGATGAGCTGGCGGGGGGTGTCGTGATCACCAAAGGGCAGGAGCGCTGCCTCTACGTCTTTCCGACGCCCGAGTTCCAGCGCATCGCGGAGCAGTTGCGCGCGCAGCCGATGACACACAAGGCGGCCCGGGCCTACAGCCGGGTCTTCTTCGCCAGCGCGCACGACGAGGTCCCCGACAAGCAGGGCCGGGTCACCATCCCGGCGCACCTGCGCAGCTACGCGGGGCTCGACCGGGATCTGGTGGTCATCGGGGCGAGCACTCGGGTCGAGGTCTGGGACAAGGTCGCCTGGGAGACCTACCTCGCCGAGAGCGAAGACGACTTCGCCGACATCGAGGAAGGGGTGCTGCCAGGCGGTCTGTAGGGCGTGACGGCGCCCGACGTACTGCGAGATCTCCAGCCGCTTTCGAGTTCCTGGCATCCCTTCCCCGGTGCCAGGGGCACGATCCGACACGGAGGGCCGTGGCCCGACGGGCGGGCGGGGAGCGGATGGGGATCTGGCGGTACGACGGCACGGCGTCGTCCGACGAGCAGGGCGCGGGAACGACAACGGTGCAACCAGTGGGGGTCGACATGGGGGAGCTACGCGGCACGCACGTGCCGGTGCTGCTCGAGCGGTGTCTCGAGCTGCTGGCCCCCGCGCTGGGCCGGGGTGGCCGCACCGTGCACGTCGACGCGACGTTGGGCCTGGCCGGGCACGCCGAGGCGGTGTTGCAGGCCCACCCGGAGACCATCCTGGTGGGGCTGGATCGGGACACCGAGGCGCTCGCCCACGCCCGGGTCCGGCTGGCTCGGTTCGCCGACCGGATCCACCTGGAGCACGCCGTCTACGACGAGTTGCCCGAGGTGCTCGACCGGCTGGGCTATCCGGCCGTGGACGGCGTCCTGTTCGACCTCGGCGTCTCCTCGTTGCAGCTCGACGCGCCCGACCGCGGGTTCGCGTACGCGCAGGACGCGCCGCTGGACATGCGGATGGACCAGACCCGGGGGGTGACCGCCGAGCAGGTGGTCAACACCTACGCCCACCCGGATCTGGCCCGGGTGCTGCGGGTGTACGGCGAGGAGAAGTTCGCCGGCCGGATCGCTTCGGCGATCATCCGCGAGCGGGAGCGGGCCCCGATCACCTCGTCGGCGCGGTTGGCCGAGTTGGTCCGGGAGTCCATTCCGGCACCAGCCCGACGAACGGGCGGGCACCCGGCAAAGAGAACGTTTCAGGCTTTAAGGATCGAGGTAAACAGGGAACTGGCGGCGCTGGAAACCGCGTTGCCGGCCGCTCTGGACCGACTTTCCATCGGCGGTCGCCTGGTGGTGCTGTCCTACCACTCGCTGGAGGACAGGCTCACCAAACAGGCGCTCGCCGGCCGGGTCCGCAGTACGGGCCCGGTCGACCTCCCGGTCGAACTGCCCGGGTCTGAGCCGACGTTCCGGCTGCTCAGCCGGGGCGCGGAGCTGCCCGGGGAGGGGGAGGTCGACGCCAACCCGCGGGCCGCTTCGGTCCGCCTGCGGGCGGCGGAACGGATCGACCCGCAGGCCCGGCAACAGGGGCGTACCGACCGCGAACGGTACCGCCGCCGGGTCAAGGCGATGCACCAACCGGGGACGGGCTCGGCCGGTGGTTCCGGATCGGATCCCAGGCGGGGCCCGGGGGAGACGACGGACGAAGAGGGGGAGGGAACATGAACGTGGACAAGCGTCGGGATGTCGCCGACGTCGGGCAGCGCGCACCGCGGTCGGGGGGCCGGATCGCGGCGGAGCGGGCCAGGGGGACCGGAGACGTCAACCGGCGCACCGACCGGGTGAGCCGACTGGAGGAGACTCGCGCCCGGGGGGCGCGCGAGTTCCCCACCCAGGGCAGCGCCGCGCTGCGTCCGGTGGAGCGGGTCGCCGCCGAGCCGCAGCGGGCGGAGTCGCCGCGGCTGCGGGTCGCCCCGCCGCCGCCGGTACGGGTGCCCCGGGCGCCCTTCGCGGCGCTGGTCGTGGTGCTGGTGGTCGGCGGGGTACTGGGCATCCTGGCGGTCAACACGAAGATCAACGAGAACGCCTTCCGGCTGTTGGAGCTCCAGGAGCAGCAGGCCAAGCTCGACGTGGAGCAGCAGCAGCTGACCAAGGAGATCGCCGACGCCGAGGCGCCGGGCAACCTGGCCGCCCAGGCCCGCAAGCTGGGGCTGGTCGAGTCGGGTGAGCCGGCGCTGATCCGGCTGCCCGACGGCAAGCTGATCGGCGTGCCGCAGCCGGCCGGCGGGCAGGCGTCGATCACGAGCACCCAGGGCGCGGAGCGGTAGGCCGTGCCATCGAGGTCGGAGGAACCGCGCCGGGACGCCACAGGCTCCCGGCGCGGTTCGTCGCGTGGTGGGTCGGATCGCGGGGTACCGCCCCGCACCGGCGGGGAACGTGGCGGCGAATCGAGCATCGGTGGCATCTCCGACGCCCGCGCGTACACCCCACGGGGCCGGACCGTCCGGGAAGGTGGCGGCGCGCCGGCCGCCGGGCGTGCCGAGCAGCGTCGTACGCCCCGCAGCAGCCGGTCCCAGGATCCGTTCCGGCCGGCGTTGCAGGTGCTCGACGGCGGCCGGGCCGCCGCGACCCGGGCCGGTGACCGGCAGGGCGGTCCGGCCCGTCGGGACGGTGCGGCCGGCCGCACCACGGTGGTGCGTACCGTCACCGCCCGCACCCGGTCCGACGCGGCGACGACCGCGGCACCGCGACGGCGGGTCGGCGGCCGGGATCCCCGCCGCGACGACCGGCCGCCGGGCCGCCGCCCGGCCCGCAAGCCACCCCGCCCGCCCAAGCTCGCCGACCCGGGCCGCCGACTGCGCCTGGGCACCGCGCTGGCGATGGCCCTGTTCGTCGCGATCGGTGTCCGGCTCGTCGTGCTCCAGGCGGTGGAGACACCGGCGTACGCCGACGGCGGGCTCGCCGACCGGCTGCGGACCGTGAAGTTGCCGGCGCCCCGCGGCGCGATCTACGACCGGGACGGCGCCCCGCTGGCGCACAGCGTCGAGGCCCGGTACGTCTACGCCGACCCCACCCGGGTCGAGGACATCGAGGCGACCGCCCGGACACTCTCCCCGCTGCTCGGCATCCCGGCCTCGGAGCTGGCGACGAAGATGCAACCGCGCAAGCGGATCAACGGCGTCGACTCCGAGTTCGAGTACCTGGCCCGGGGGGTGGACATCGACCGCGCGCGGGAGATCGCCGCGCTCGACCTGTCCGGCATCCACACCCAGCGCGACGAGCGGCGGGAGGTGCCCGGCGGCGACCTGGCCGCCAACCTGCTCGGCTTCACCAGCCTCGACATGGCCGGGTTGGAGGGGTTGGAGGCGCGCTACGACGACCTGCTGCACGGCGAGGACGGCGAACGGACCTTCGAGATCGGTCTCGGCGCGCCCATCCCCGGCGGCTACAGCCGGACCACCGAAGCCAAGCCGGGCAGTTCGATGGTGCTGACCATCGACCGGGACCTGCAGTTCATGACGCAGCGGATCCTCAGCGAGCAGGCGAAGGCGGTGCAGGCCAGCACCGCCGCCGCGGTGGTGCTGGACGTGCGCACCGGCGAGGTGCTGGCGCAGGCCAGCGACCCGACCTACAACGCGGCGAGGCCGCGCAGCAGCGACCCGACCGACCGGGAGGACGCGGCCACCAGCTTCGTGGTCGACCCCGGCTCGGTGCACAAGGCGATCACGTTCGGGGCGGCCCTCCAGGAGGGGGTGATCACGCCCGAGACGTCGTTCCCCGTCGCCAACGCCATCCGTAAGGGTGACACCTGGTTCCCGGACACGCACTTCGCCAACGGACGACGGATGAGCGTGGCCGGAATGATGGCCTACTCCTCCAACGTCGGCACCATCCAGATCGCCGACAAGCTCGGCCCGGAACGCCTGCTCGACTACCAGCGGCGATTCGGCCTCGGCAAGCCGACCGGGGTCGGCATGCCCGGTGAGGCCAGCGGCCGGCTGCTGCCGATCTCGGAGTGGAGCGAATCGTCACACGGGTCGGTGCCGATCGGGCACAGCGTCGACGCCACCCCGTTGCAGATGGCCGCCGCGTACGCCGCCATCGCCAACGACGGCACGTACATCCAGCCGCACCTGGTCAAGGAGACGATCGACCCGAAGGGCAACCGGACGCCGGCCGAGGCCCCGGTGACCCGCCAGGTGCTCAGTCCGGACCACGCCGCCTCGCTGCGTACCATCATGGAGGCGGTCACCACCGTGGACAACGCCACCGGGCGGGCCGCGGCGGTGCCCGGCTACCGGGTGGCCGGCAAGACCGGGACCGGCTGGCGGCTGGTCGACGGCAAGAAACAGCCCGGCGACGTAGCCTCGTTCATCGGAATGGCTCCGGCGGAGAATCCTCGATATGTGATCGCGGTATTCGTGCACAGCCCGAGTGGTGGCGGCGGAACCGTCGCCGCTCCGGCGTTCCGAGAAATGATGACCTTCACCCTGCGCCATTTCAAGGTGCCGCCGTCGAGCGAACCGGCACCGAAGTTCACGGTCTTCCCGTAATGACGTCGGTCGTCGTCTTCGACCAGCCGTCCGACGACGTCGGTGGATCCGTGGCGGGGTGTCGCGGATTCGCCGGCGGCCGGGCCGCATCCGCTGTCTGGTGCGATGCGCCCGATCCCGGATCGAGTGGCTGCCGCCGTCCCGAAGGCCAATCGGTCCGGGATCGAGCGTGATCATGATCCGGGCGAGGACGGCAGCGGTCCCGGCGGCGGCGACCTGCGGTCTGACTCCCTGCGACGGAGATTCAGGCGCGCCGTGCGGCCGACAGCGGGCGACCGGGTAGGGTCTGACGCCGTGCGCGGCAATCCTCGTCCCCGTACCGTGCCCGGAATCCGGCTCGGTGACCTAGCCGCCCGGCTCGCCGTGGCGCCCTCCACCAGCATCGATCCGGTGGTGACCGGGGTGACCCACGCCAGCCAGGAGGTGCGCCCCGGCGATCTGTACGCGGCGCTGCCCGGTGCCCGTCGACACGGCGCGGAGTTCGCCGCCGCCGCGGCGGGCGCCGGAGCGGTGGCAGTACTCACCGACCCGGCGGGCGCCGAACTGGCCGCCGCGAGTGGGTTGCCGGCCCTGGTGGTGGCCGACCCCCGGGCGGAACTCGGTGGGCTCGCCTCGGCCGTCTACGGCGATCCGACCGCGGCGCTGACCGTGATCGGGGTGACCGGTACCGCCGGCAAGACCTCGACGGCGTACCTCGTCGAGTCGGGGTTGCGCGCCGCCGGACACACCACCGGCCTGATCGGCACCGTGGAGACCCGCCTCGGCGACCTGGTGCTGGACAGCGTACGGACCACGCCGGAAGCCACCGACCTGCACGCGATGCTGGCCGCCGCCCGGGAGCGCGGGGTCACCGCGGTGGTCATGGAGGTCTCCAGCCACGCCCTGGCGATGGGCCGGGTCGGCGGCGTGCGGTTCACCGTGGGGGGCTGGACCAACTTCGGCTCCGACCACCTCGACTTCCACGCCGACTCGGCGGACTACTTCGCCGCCAAGGCACGCCTGTTCGACGGTCGCTGCGCCGTCGAGGTGCTCAACCAGGACGACCCGGCGCTCAAGGCGCTGTTCCGGCCCGCGACGGTGGGTTTCTCGGCCGCCGGTGACCGGGCCGCCACCTGGTGGGCCGACGACGTCGACGGCGAGGGGTACGCCCAGCGGTTCACCGCGCACGGCCCGGACGGGCTGGTCCTGGACGCCCGGGTGGCGCTGCCCGGCCGGCACAACGTGGCGAACGCGCTGCTGGCCATCGCCACCCTGGTCGCCGCCGGGATCGACCCGGCGACCGCCGCGCGGGGCGTGGCCGACTGCGGCGGCGTACCCGGCCGGCTGGAGTCGGTGGGCGTGGCCGGCGGGGTACGCGGGGTCGTCGACTACGCGCACAAGACCGACGCCGTGGTGGCCGTCCTGGCCGCGCTGCGGGAACTCAGTGCCGGCCGGCTGATCTGTGTGATCGGCGCGGGCGGCGATCGGGATCGGGGCAAGCGGCCGCTGATGGGTGCCGCAGCCGCGGAGGGAGCCGACGTGGTGGTGGTGACCGACGACAACCCGCGCACCGAGGAGCCCTCGGCGATCCGGGCCGAGGTGCTGGCCGGCGCGTACGGAGCCGACACACCGGCCCGGGTGGTGGAGGTGGCCGGGCGACGCGCGGCGATCGACGAGGCGGTCCGGCTGGCGGCCCCCGGTGACGTGGTGGCGGTGCTCGGCAAGGGCCACGAACGCGGCCAGGAGATCGCCGGCGAGGTGTTCCCGTTCGACGACGTGACCGAGCTGGCCGACGCGCTGCGGGCCCGCTTCGGCAAGCTGGCGGGTCACCGGTGATCGCGCTGAGCCTGGCCGAGGTCGCGTCGGCCGTCGACGGGCGACTGGTCGCCGCCGACCCCGCCGCCCAGGTGACCGGGAGCGTCGAGTTCGACTCCCGCAAGGTCACCCCGGGGGGACTCTTCGTCGCCTTCGACGGCGAGCAGGTGGACGGGCACGACTTCGCCGCCGGGGCCGTCGCGGCCGGTGCGGTGGCGGTGCTGGGTACCCGTGAGGTGCCCGGCGTGCCGATGGTGGTGGTCGCCGACGCGCTGACCGCGATGGCCCGGTTGGCCCGCGCCGTGGTCGACCGGCTGCCCGGGCTGACCGTGATCGGGCTGACCGGCTCCTCCGGCAAGACCACCACCAAGGATCTGATCGCCCAGCTCACCGCCCGGCTCGGCGAGACGGTGGCGCCGCCCGGGTCGTTCAACAACGAGCTGGGGCATCCGTACACGGCGTTGCAGGCGGGGCCGTCCACCCGTTACCTGGTGCTGGAGAAGGGCGCCCGGGGCATCGGGCACGTGCGGTACCTGTGCGAGGTGGCGCCGCCGCGGATCTCCGTGGTGCTCAACGTCGGGGTGTCGCACATCGGCGAGTTCGGTTCGCAGGAGAACATCGCGCTGGCCAAGGGCGAGCTGGTCGAGGCGCTGCCGGCCGACGGGCTGGCGGTACTCAACGCCGATGACCCGCTGGTCGACGCGATGGCGAGCCGGACGACCGCCCGGGTGGTCCGGTACGGCGAGGCGGCACACGCCGACGTACGGGCCGTGGACGTGACACTGGACGAGCGCGGGCGGCCCGCGTACACCCTGGTGACGCCGGAGGGCAGCGCGCCGGTACGGCTCGGGCTGACCGGGCGGCACCAGGTCTGGAACACCCTCGCCGCGGCGGCGGTGGCCCGGGAGCTGGGCATGCCGTTGGCCGAGACGGCCGTCGCGCTGGGTGCGCTCGGGCTGGTCTCCACCCGTCGGATGGACGTCTTCGAGCGTACCGACGGGGTGACCGTGATCGACGACTCGTACAACGCCAACCCGGCGTCGATGGCGGTGGCGCTGCGTGCGCTGGCCGGCATCGGCGTCGGACGGCGTACCGTCGCGGTGCTCGGCTACATGGCCGAGCTGGGTGAGTTCGAGACGCAGGGGCACGCCGACATGGGCCGCCTGGCGGCCGAGCTGGGCGTCGCCCGGCTGCTCGTGGTCGGCGAGGCGGCGGCGCCGATCCACCACGGGGCGACATCGGTAGGTGACTGGGGAGGAGAATCGGTGCTGCTCACCGATCAGGCGGCGGCCGTCGAGGTGCTGCGCAGCGAGCTACGGCCGGGCGACGTCGTCCTGGTGAAGGGGTCCCGGTACCGGACCTGGGAGGTGGCCGACGCGCTGCGTGCCGACGCGGTCGCCGGCTCCCCGGCCGGTCCGGTGGCCGGGGGTGGCGCGGCGTGAGAGCGGTCATCGTGGCCATCGGGGTGGCCTTCCTCGTCTCGCTGTTCGGCACCCCGATCGCGATCCGGGTCTTCACCCGGCTGAAGGCGGGTCAGCCGATCCGGACTGACGGCCCGCAGATGCACCAGGGCAAGAAGGGCACCCCGACCATGGGCGGCGTGGTGTTCATCCTCGCCACCGTGATCGCGTACGTCGCGGGTCACCTGGCGTTGACCACCCTGCCGGACGCGCAGATCGCCCAGGTGGAGCCGACCATCACCGCGCTGGTGCTGCTGGGGCTGATGGTCTTCTGCGGCGCGGTCGGCTTCATCGACGACTTCCTGAAGGTGCGCAAGCGGCACAGCGGTGGGTTGAGCGCCCGCGGCAAGCTGCTCGGGCAGATCCTGGTCGGCGCGGTGTTCGGCGTGATCGCGCTCTACTTCCCGTCCACCATGACCGACGCCTCGGGCGCGGTGACCAACACCGAGACCGTCGGCAGCACCACGCTGAGCTTTATCCGGGACATCCCGGCGCTGGACGTGACCAAGATCGGCGCCGTGATCATCTTCATCTTCGTGGTGATGGCGGCGACCAACGGGGTGAACCTCACCGACGGGCTCGACGGCCTGGCCACCGGGGCCTCGGTGATGGTGCTCGGCGCGTACGCGGTGATCGCCTTCTGGCAGTACCGGCACTGGTGCGCCGATCCGGCGTACACCGCCAACCCGAACAACTACTGCTACACGGTGCGGGATCCGCTGGAGATCGCGTTGATCGCCGGGGCGGCGGCCGGGGCCTGTGTGGGCTTCCTGTGGTGGAACACCTCACCGGCCCGGATCTTCATGGGCGACACCGGCGCGCTCGGGCTGGGCGGCCTGATCGCCGGCATGGCGATGTCCACCCGGACCATCCTGCTGCTGCTGATCATCGGCGGCCTGTTCGTGATCATCACCATGTCGGTGGTGATCCAGATCATCTCCTTCAAGACCACCGGCAAACGGGTGTTCCGGATGTCCCCCCTCCAGCACCACTTCGAACTCGCCGGCTGGAGCGAGGTCAACATCGTGGTCCGCTTCTGGATCATCGCCGGCATCGGCGTAGCCATCGCCCTGGGCCTCTTCTACAGCGACTTCCTAGCCAACATGGGCTGACCCCACCCCCACCCCCACCCCCACCCCCACCTGCCCGCCACCGTTGATCATGAAGCTGTTGTCACCCCGCCCGGCGTGTCGTGACAACAACTTCATGATCAACGGCGGCGGGCGGCGGGCGGCGGGCAGGGGCAGGGGTGGGTGGGGGTGGGGATGGCAAGTGCGACACGCCGAGTGGGGGATACCGGGGGTGTCGGGTGCCGACAGCGGCGATGATGGCGCTGTGGGGGAGGCGCGAGGCGACAACGGCGACGAGACGGGCGGCCGCCGGTCCGGTGGGGCGACGCGGGCCGCGGGAACGGCCGAGACAGGGCGAACGGGCACCGCGGTACGGGGCGAGGACGCGCCGCGACCGGCGGGGTCGGGCGCCACGCGCTCGGCCGGGACGGGTACCGCCGCTGCGGGCGCCGACGGGGGTCCCTGGCGTGGGCTGGACGCGATGGGCGGGCTGGCCGCGCTGCGCGGCCTGCTGGCCCGGCCACTGGCCTCGTACCACCTGCTGTTGGCCAGCTCGGGGCTGCTCCTGCTGATCGGCCTGACCATGGTCTTCTCGGCCACCAGCGTGCGCGACTACGCCGCGGGTGGCAACGCCTCCGCATCGCTGACCAAACAGGCGATCTTCGCGGTGATCGGCATCGTGGCGTTCTGGGCGTGCCAGCGGCTGCCGGCCAGCACCTACCGGGCGCTCGGTCGACCCACGCTGGCCGTCGCGGTGGGGCTGCTGGTGCTGCTGAACCTGTTGGTGGCGTACGGGCGGTTGACCGGCGCACCGGCGCGGATCGGGCCGCTGGAGGCCGAGCTGCTCGGGCTGTACGTCGGTAGTGTCGGACTACAGCCCTCGGAGGTGGCGAAGTTCGCGCTCGTGTTGTGGGGGGCGTACGTGCTGGCCCGCAAGGGTGCGGCGCTGGGTTGGTGGCGGGAACTGGCCGCTCCGCTGTTCCCGGTGGTGGGTCTGCTGTTCGTCCTGGTCGGCTACAACGACCTGGGCAGCATGCTCTGCCTGCTGGCCCTGGTGGTCGGCCTGCTCTGGGCGGCAGGGGTGCGGCTGCGGGTCTTCGCCACGCTCAGCGCGATCGGCCTGGCCGGCATCGGTCTGCTGGTCGCGGTGGCCTCGCTCGGCGCCGGCTCCGGGGTCCGGGGCGAGGAGAACTACCGGCTGCAACGACTGACCATGTTCGTCAGCCCGCCGCCGCTGGAGCAGTGCCGGGAGCAGCTCTGCTACCAGATGGTGCAGGCCCGCTACGCCATCGCCAACGGTGGCTGGTTCGGTACCGGGCTGGGCCAGGGGCGCAGCAAGTGGGCCTGGCTGCCGGCGGCCGAGAACGACTTCATCTTCGCGGTGATCGCCGAGGAGCTCGGCGTGGTCGGCTGCGTGGTGGTGGTCAGTCTCTTCGCCGTACTCGCCTACACCGGCCTGCGCATCGCCCGCCGGGTGGACGACCCGTTCCGCCGGCTGGCCGCGGCGGGCGCCACCGCATGGCTGATCGGCCAGGCCTTCATCAACATCGGCGGCGTGATCGGTCTGCTGCCGCTGACCGGCGTACCGCTGCCGTTCATCTCGGTCGGCGGCTCCGCCCTGGTCGTGACCCTCGCCGCGGTCGGCATGCTGGCCTCGTTCGCCCGCGCGGAACCCGACGCGGCCCGGGCCCTGCATGCCCGTCCGCCGGCCCAGTGGGTCCGACTAGTGTGGGCTCCGTTGCCGCCGCTTCCCGGCCGGCGTCGCCGTGCGACGCCACCGCCGGCCGCCCGGGGAACCGTGCCCCGGGCTCGCAAGCGGCGCGGGGACGACCAGGCCGTACCGCGTGGCACCCGGCAGGGCCGGGGCCGCGGCGGGGCGGCGGACGAGAGGAGACGTTGATGGGTCCGCTGCGTTCGGTGGTGCTCGCAGGAGGCGGCACCGGGGGGCACATCTATCCCCTGCTCGCCTTCGCCGACTGCCTGCGCCGACACGACCCCGGCGTCCAGATCACCTGTCTCGGCACGCCGAAGGGCCTGGAGAACGAGCTGATCCCGCCGGCCGGCTACGACCTGCGCAACATCCCGGCGTACCAGCTGCCCCGCTCGATCAACATGAACCTGGTCCGTACCCCGGGTCGGATGTGGACCGCGGCCCGCGCCGCGGGCAAGGTCATCGAGGAGGTACGCGCCGACGTGGTGGTCGGCTTCGGCGGGTACGTCTCGGTGCCGGCCTACCTGGCCGCCTGGCGCCGGGAGTTGCCGATCGTGATCCACGAGGTGAACGTCCCGCCGGGGGTGGCCAACCGGCTGGGCATGCGGTTCACCAAGCACGTGGCGGTGGGCTTCCCGCACCAGCCCGCGCAGGCCGAGGCGCTGCGCGACGCGCGGGTGGTCGGCGTACCGCTGCGGCGCAACATCGCCGGACTGGACCGGGCCGCCATGCGCAACGCCGCCCGCGCCCACTTCGGGCTCCGCCCGGACCTGCCGGTGCTCTTCGTCGCGGGCGGTTCGCAGGGTGCCCGGTCGATCAATCTCGCGGTGGCCGGTGCCGCGAAGGAACTGGCCCGCAACGGCATCCAGGTGCTGCACGTGATGGGGGCCCGCAACGAGCCGGTGCCGATCCCCAGCGACCTGCCGGTGCCGTACGTGACCCTGCCGTACCTGTCCGACATGGACGCCGGTTACGCAGCCGCGGATCTGATGCTCGGCCGGGGTGGCGCGATGACCTGCGCGGAGGTGGCCGCGATCGGCCTGCCGACCATCTACGTGCCGTACCCGCACAGTAACCAGGAGCAGAAGCGCAACGCACTGCCGGTGGTCGAGGCCGGCGGCGGGCTGCTGGTCGACGACGCCGAGCTGACCCCGGACTGGCTCGAACGCACGGTGATCCCGCTGATCCGCGACCCGCAGCGACTGCACACGATGGGCGCCGCCGCCGCCGGCTACGGCCGGCGCGACGGCGACGAGGCCCTGCTCAACTTCGTCTACGAGGCGGTGGCTTCCCAATGAGCGCGAGGAGTGAGCCGGGTTTGCGAGCCCCGCAGTCGCGAACGAAAGGTTGGCCCCGATGAGAACGTTCAGTCCGGCCGGTACGTTGACCGCCGAGGATCTGGGCCACATCCACCTGATCGGGGTGGGTGGGGTCGGGATGAGTGGACTGGCCCGGCTCTTCCTCACCCGGGGGTTGCCGGTCTCCGGCAGCGAGCTGCGTGAGTGGCCGTCGCTGGCCGGTCTGCGGGCGCTCGGCGGCACGATCCACATGACCCACGAGGCGACCAATCTCGACGGTGTCGACACGGTGGTGTATTCCTCGGCCATTCCCGCGGACCACCTGGAGATGGTCGAGGCGCGGGCGCGTGGCCTGCGGGTGTTGCACCGGTCGGAGGCCCTGGCGGCGGCGATGACCGGTCGCCGCACGGTGGCGGTGGCCGGTACGCACGGCAAGACCACCACCACCTCGATGGTCACCATGGTGCTGCAGCGGGCCGGTACGGATCCGTCCTTCGTGATCGGTGGGGAGATCTCCGAGGGCGGTTCGGGGGCGCACCACGGCACCGGTGAGTACTTCGTGGTGGAGGCGGACGAGAGCGACCGGTCCTTCCTGATCTACCGTCCGTTCGTCTCGATCGTCACCAACGTCGAGGCGGACCACCTGAACACCTACGGCGACCTGGCGAACCTGGAGGCCACCTTCGCCGAGTTCGCCCGGCTCACCGACCCGGCGGGCTTCATCATCACCTGCGCGGACGATCCGGGCGGGCAGCGGCTGGCCGCGACGCTGCGGGCCGAGGGGCGCCGCGTGTACACCTACGGCGAGGCGGCCGACGCCGATCTGCGGTTGAGTGAGATGGCCTCCTCGGCGCAGGGGGTGCGCTATCTGGCGCACGTCGACGGCCAGGCGCTGGGCGAGTTCCGGTTGCCGGTGCCGGGCCGGCACATGGGGCTCAACAGCGCGTCGGCGGTGCTGGCCGCGTACCTGCTCGGGCTGCCGTTGGCGGCGGCGGAGGCGGCGCTGGCGTCGTTCCCCGGCGTGCGTCGGCGCTTCGAGCGCAAGGGCGTGGTCGACGGGGTCCTCGTCTACGACGAGTACGCCTACCACCCGACCTCGATGACCCTGGCCCTGCGGACGTTGCGGGAGGTAGCCGGGGAGGGGCGGTTGATCGTCGTCTTCCAGCCCTATCGGCTCTACCGGACCCGGGATCTGCAGGAGGAGATCGCCGAGGCGTTGGCGATCGCCGACGAACTGGTGTTGCTGGAGGTCTTCGGGCCGGGCGAGCAGCGGGGCCCGGGGGAGGGGTCGGCGGCGCTGATCGAGGCGGTGCGGCTGCCGGCGGAGCGGAAGGTCTTCGTCGACTCCGGCGACGATGCCCCGGCGGAGGTGGCTCGCCGGGCCCGTCCCGGCGACGTCGTGGTGACGATGGGCGCACCGCCGATCTCGTTGCTGGGCGACGAGCTGCTGGCCGCGTTGGCCGCGCGTCCGGTCGATCCGCAGGCACCGGTGGGTACCGTCGCGGCCGGCATCACCGGGACGGTTCCGGGCGTCGGCGGGACGGTTCCCGGCGTCGGTGTGGACGGCCCGGCACCCGTGGCGGAATGAGTCCCGGCCCGGCCCGCGGGCGCGGCACGGGAGTGGACGGCGGCGGGGGGCGCCGTCCGGTCCGGCGCTGGCAGCTGGTCCGCGCCGGACGCGACGCGGTGCCCGCCTCGACCCGGCGGTTCATGGCCCGGGCCCGACGTCGCCGGATGCGCGCGGCGCTGCCCTGGGCGGTGGTCGGCGGCGTGTCCGCCCTGGCCGGGCTGGTGGCCTGGGTGCTGCTCGGTACCGGCCTGTTCGGGGTGCGGGAGGTCCGGGTGGAGGGCGCCGAGTTGGTGACGGCCGTGCAGGTGCGCACGGCCGCCGGGGTGCCCGACAACGCCCCGCTGGCCCGGGTCGACCTGGCCGAGTTGGCCGGGCGGATCGGTGCCCTGGCGCCGGTGGAGCGGGTGTCGGTGCAGCGGGACTGGCCGGACGCGCTGGTCGTGCGGCTGACCGAACGTACCGGTGTGGCGGCGGTGCCCAGCGGGGAGCAGTTCGTCGTGATCGACGCCGCCGGGGTGGCGTTCCGGACGGTGCCGCAGCGCCCGGACGGCCTGCCGCTGGTCCGGTTGGCCGAGCCCGGTCCAGACGATCCGGCGACCCGGGCGGGGCTGGAGGTGCTCGCCGCGCTGACCCCGCAACTGCGCGCTGACCTGGTGGAGCTGACGGTCGAGGGGCTGGCCCGGATCAGCCTGCGGCTACGCGGTGACCTGACCGTGTTCTGGGGGGACGCGACCCGCGGGGCGGACAAGGCGCGGGTGACCACCGCCCTGCTCGACCAGGACGCCATCCGGATCGACGTCAGCGCGCCGGACGTGGTCACCTTCCGGTGAGCGACCGGTCAGGGTTGTGAACCGTGGCGCTCGACCGGCGACACGCCGAGCAGGTCCTTGGCTCATCGCTCGGGTGCGCTTACGTTGCCCGGAAGAGGATCAGTGGTTGACATAACTGTAACCCTCTAGTAGAGGGTGAGGGTTTACCCCTCGGCCTCGCTGGTGACAGCTGCGTCGACCGCTGGTCTGGCCGCACCGTAGCCGGTCGGGGAGTAGCCAATCTCGAAGGGAAAGGACCGGAGATGACACCTCCGCACAACTACCTGGCGGTCATCAAGGTCGTCGGCATCGGGGGCGGCGGCGTCAACGCCGTCAACCGGATGATCGAGGTTGGGCTCAAGGGCGTCGAGTTCATCGCGATCAACACGGACGCGCAGGCGTTGTTGATGAGCGACGCCGACGTCAAGCTCGACGTGGGCCGCGAACTGACCCGGGGGTTGGGCGCCGGTGCCAACCCGGACGTCGGCAAGAACGCCGCCGAGGATCACCGCGACGAGATCGAAGAGGTGCTCAAGGGCGCCGACATGGTCTTCGTGACCTGCGGCGAGGGCGGCGGCACCGGCACCGGCGGTGCACCCGTGGTGGCCAACATCGCCCGTAAGCTGGGCGCGCTGACCATCGGCGTGGTGACCCGGCCGTTCTCCTTCGAGGGCAAGCGCCGGCAGGTGCAGGCCGAGGCGGGCATCGACGAGCTGCGCAACCAGTGCGACACCCTGATCGTGATCCCCAACGACCGGCTGTTGGCGCTCGGTGACCGCAACATCAGCATGATGGACGCCTTCCGCACCGCCGACCAGGTGCTCCTCTCCGGTGTCCAGGGCATCACCGACCTGATCACCACGCCGGGTCTGATCAACCTGGACTTCGCCGACGTCAAGAGCGTGATGAGTGGCGCGGGCAGCGCCCTGATGGGGATCGGCAGCGCCCGGGGCGAGAACCGGGCCGTGGAGGCGGCCGAGGCGGCCATCTCCAGCCCGCTGCTGGAGCAGAGCATGGACGGCGCCCGAGGCGTGCTGCTCTCCATCGCCGGCGGCTCGGACCTGGGCCTGTTCGAGATCAACGATGCCGCGCAGCTGGTCACCGACGCGGCCCACCCGGATGCCAACATCATCTTCGGTGCGGTGATCGACGACGCGCTGGGCGACGAGGTCCGGGTGACCGTGATCGCCGCCGGCTTCGATGGCGGTACGCCGGCCTACAAGGCGGCCGAGCCGGCCCGTAAGACCAACCAGAACCAACCCGCCCAGCCCAGTACGCCGGTCGTGCCGTCGCCGGCCCCGCCGGTCGCCCCGCAGTCACCGCGTCGGGTGCTCTTCGACGATGTCGACGTGCCCGACTTTCTCAAGAACGGGTCCTGAACACCGGCCATGACCGACAGCCCCGCCCTGGTGCGCCCCGACCGACGTGCCGAACTCGCCGCCGGGCTGGCCCGGGTGCGTGCCCGGATCGCCGACGCCTGCGCCGCGGCCGGTCGTGACCGGACCGAGGTGACCTTGATCGCGGTGACCAAGACCTACCCGGCTGCCGACGTGATCGCGTTGGCGGGCCTGGGGGTGACCGACGTGGGGGAGAACCGCGACCAGGAGGCGGCGGCCAAGGCCACCGAGGTCGCCGCCGCCGGGGCCGGCCCACGCTGGCACTTCGTCGGCCGGCTGCAGCGCAACAAGGTGAAGTCGGTGGTCCGGTACGCCGATGTGGTCCAGTCGGTCGACAGCGTGCGGCTGGCGTCCGCGCTGGACGTGGCCGCGACCGCTGCCCGGGATCGGCCGTTGGACGTGTTGGTGCAGGTCAGCATCGACGGTGATCCGAGCCGGGGCGGCGCGGTGCCGGGCTCGGCGGATCCGGATCTCGGTCTCGGTCCGGTGGCCGCCGCGGTGGCCGCCGCGCCGGGGCTTCGGCTGGCCGGCCTGATGGGGGTGGCGCCGCTGGGCTGGGAGCCGGCGCGGGCCTTCGAGCGGCTGGCCGCGTTCGCCGCGGCGGTGCGAGTCGAGCATCCGCAGGCCACCGTGCTCTCCGCGGGGATGAGCGGTGACCTGGAGGCGGCGATCGAACACGGCGCGACACATGTCCGCGTCGGCAGCGCGTTGCTCGGAATGCGTCCCACGCTGCGGTAGCCTGACCGCGAGGGAAGCAAATTACATCAGTGTTGTTTGTGGGGGCGGCCTTCCCGGCGACCGGGGGGCGTGACGCGCAACGCGAATTGCGCGTCAGGGGATTGCCGTTCCGGTCCGGTGGGCAGGAATGGTCCACTCGCGACAGGCGACACGGCGGGGGCGTGTGCCGCACGGCGGACGGGAAGGGCGCGGGGATGGGTGCACTGCGCAAGGCGGGGGTCTGGCTCGGACTGGTCGAAGAGGACGACGAGCGGGCCTACGACGACGGTGGCTACGACAAGGGTGGCTACCGGGAGTCGCGCTATCGGCAGAGCCGGTATGCCGAGGAGTTCGCCGACGAGGCGGACGAGGAGGTGGACGAGCCGCCTGCGCCTCGTCCACGGCTCGGTGACCGTGGTCGGTTGAGCGAGCGTGCCGGTGGCCGGCTCGGCGACTCCGAGCGGCTTGAGTCCGAGCGTCCGGAGCGGGCCGAGCGGTCGAGCGTCCGGTCGATCACCCGGTCGAACGCCGACCCGTCCGGTGCGCTGACCTACCACACCCGCGACAACCTCGCCCTGGCGCCGCAGGTGCAGCCCCGGGAGCGGGTGGTGCTGCCCGAGGAGGAGCAGCGCTACCAGATCACCACGCTGCACCCGACCACCTACCGGGAGGCCCGCACCATCGGCGAGCACTTCCGCGACGGCGTTCCTGTGATCATCAACCTCACCGAGATGGACGAGGCGGATGCCCGCCGTCTGGTGGACTTCGCCGCCGGGCTGGCGTTCGGACTGCGCGGTACGATCGAGCGCGTGACCAACCGGGTGTTCCTGCTCTCGCCGGCCAATGTCCAGGTCACCGCGGAGGACAAGGCCAAGATCGCTGAGGGTGGGTTCTTCAGTCTGAGTTGACCCGCCCGAACCGAGGGACGTCGCCTGCCGTGTTGTCGATCTTGTTTCAGGTGCTCTACCTGATCACTTATGTCTTCTTGATCATTCTTCTGGCCCGTTTCGTACTGAGTGCGGTGTTGCAGTACGGCCGGCGCTGGCAACCTGGTCGCGGAGCATCGGCCGGACTGGAATCCGTGTGGAGCGTCACTGATCCCCCGCTCTGGGCGTTGAGGCGTGTGATCCCTCCGCTGCGAATTGGTACCGTGAGCATCGACCTGGCCTCCCTTGTGCTCCTGGTTATCCTGTTCGTGCTGATGAGGTTTGTGTTAGAGCCGGCGATCATCAGGACCGCCTGATGACCGACGCGCTATCGCGGCCGCAACTGACCCGAGGAGTTTCGATGCCGCTGACCCCGGCCGACGTCCACAACGTCGCCTTCAAGAAGCCGCCGATCGGCAAGCGGGGCTACGACGAGGAGGAGGTCGACGCCTTCCTGGACGAGGTCGAGCGCGAACTCGCCCGTCTGATCGAGGAGAACAACGAACTGCGCGCCCAGGTGGAGCGCGGTGGGCGGGGCGGTGCCCCCGCCGGTCCCGGCGGCGACGCCCGCCTGGCCGCCGAGCTCAACGACGTCAAGACCCAGCTCGACCGGGTGCAGCGCGACAAGGCCGCCGCCGAGCAGGCCGCCCGCGCCATGCAGGCCGAGCTGGAGCAGGTGCGGACCGCCGGTGGCGGTGTCGTGCCGGGCGGCGACGGCGAGCAGCAGGCACTGCGGGTGCTGATGATGGCCCAGCGGACCGCGGACGACCACGTCTCCGACGCCCGCCGCGAGGCCGACCAGCTGCTCTCCGAGGCCCGTTCCAAGGCCGAGGAGGTCACCCGCGAGGCGCGCGCCAAGGCCGACGCGCTGGAGCGCGACGCCCGGCAGCGTCACCAGGAGGCCATGGGCGGCCTGGACGCCAAGCGCACGGCGCTGTCGAAGCACATCGAGGAGCTCAAGCAGTTCGAGCGGGAGTACCGCACCCGGCTCAAGGCGTACCTGGAGAGTCAGCTGCGCGACCTCGACGGTCGTGGCCAGGGCCTGGAGGCCGAGATGACCCGCGGTGACGGCACCCGGGCCGCCGGCAACGGACTGGCCGCCGCCGGTCTCGCCGGTTCCTTCGGTGGGGGCCGCTCCGGCGCGCTCGAGGCCGGTCGCTGAACCACGGCGTGACCATTCCGGTGGTCCGCGCACGATGCCTCATCGGTACGACGCGACGGGGGTGAGCCGTGATAGTCGTAAGTCTCGCGCTCATCCTCGTCGCGGCGGTACTGCTGGTGTTCGGCCTGGCGGGTGGTTCCAGCCCGCTGCTGGTCGTCTCCATCGGGGCGAGCCTGTTGGCCGCCGTCGCGCTGGTCGTGGGCGCCCGCCAGGCGGCCGCCGGCCGGGCTTCGGCGTCGCGCGAGACGGCCGCGTCGGACTCCGGCATCCCGGCACAGCACATCCCACCGACCACGGCCAGCGGCGATTCCGGGTGGCGGCAACCACCCGGACCGCCGGTCGGGCCCGAGGCCGGTGACGGCGCGGCCGAGGCGTACGACGACGAGCCTGCCGCCCAGGAGATCACGCCGGAGCAGGCTGTCCGACTGGCGCAGTTGTCGGACGAGGTCCGGGTCGTCGACGGGCGGCCCCGGTTCCACCTCGTGGAGTGCCCGCACCTGGTCGGCCGGGAACACGAGCCGTTGCGGGCCGCCGAGGCGGTCGAACTCGGCTTCAGCCCGTGTGCCCACTGCACGCCGGGCACCACTTTGCTGTCGCAATCCGGACTGCGCTGAGCGGTTCCGATGGCCGACGTTCTCACGGTCGCCGTCCGGGTCAAGCCCGGGGCGTCCCGGGCCCGGGTGGGTGGCCGGTACGACGGCCCGCACGGGCCCGCGCTGGTGATCGCGGTCAACGCTCCCGCGGTCGACGGTCGCGCCACCGAGGCGGCCCGGCGCGCTCTGGCCGGTGCGCTCGGTGTCCGCCCGGCCTCGGTGTCCCTGCGTACCGGTGCGGCGAGCCGCGACAAGCTCTTCCTGGTGGCCCCCGCCGGCCCGGAGTCGGCCGCGCGGCTGGGTCGCCTCCGCGACGGTGCCGCACCGGTCGCTTGACCGGTCGACGGGGTGCGCCGGTCGGCGTATCCACTGTGGCGGCTTTGCGCGTACGCCCGGACGGCACCATCCGATCTGCTAGCGTTCCCTTTGCCCTGATCTGGCATGAGTCGGGGTGGAACGGGTGTTCCGGTGCGGCACGTTGTCGGACGCCTGTACGTTCCGTATCCTTGCCAACCTCCGGAGTGCGCGGCCAGCTGGTCGCGCGCCCGTTTTGTACCGGGGCGGCCGATGCTGGCGGCCCCTGTCCAGGCGCCGCGGGACACCGCGGCTCCGTGGCCGAGGGAGCGACGATGGCGAAGCCAGCCGACACCAGGACCGCAGGCCGCAAACCGGCGATGAAGTCCACCCGCAGTGCCGCGGAGACCGAGAAGATCCGCGCCGCCCTGGCGGCGCGGCATGACGAGTTGCGCGCCGAGTACGATCAGACGCTGAGCGAGATCACCGAGCTGCAGCGCGATCGGCTGACCGACTCGGCCGGGGACGACCAGGCCGACACCGGCACCAAGACGCTCGAGCGGGAGCAGGAGATCTCCCTCGCCAACAGCATTCTGGAACGGATCACGCAGGTCGAGCGGGCCCTGGAACGCCTCGACGAGGGTGGTTACGGCTGGTGCGCGCGGTGCGGCAACCCCATCCCGGTGGAGCGGCTGGCCGCCTTCCCGTCGGCCACCCTCTGCGTGACCTGCAAACAGCTGGAGGAGCGGCGCTGACGGCACGCTCCCCGGCACCGGTGCGCGGCGGTGCGACCGCACCGCCGCGATAGGTCGATGGGGAGCAGATGAACGCAGCACCGCCCGCTGGATCCGGCACCACCGAGTCGGGCACCGTCCCGACGTCGCGGCGTAGGCCCGCGACGATTCTGCTCGGGCTCGCGGCGTTCGCGGTGATCGTCGACGTGCTCACCAAGCACCTGGCGCTGGTGGAGCTGAGCGACCGCGAGCCGGTGCGCCTGCTCGGCGGGGCGGTCTACCTCTCGTTGACCCGCAACAGCGGGGCCGCCTGGAGCCTCGGCAAGGACTACACCTGGATCTTCCCGCTGATCGCGATCGGGGTGCTGGCCTGGATCGGCTGGATGGGCCGGACGCTTCGTTCGGTGCCCTGGGCCATCTCGCTCGGCCTGGTGGTCGGCGGCGTGACGGGCAACCTGATCGACCGGATCTTCCGGGCACCCGGCTGGTTCGTCGGTCACGTGGTGGACATGATCAGCGTCTTCGACCCGTACGGTCGGGTCTTCCCGATCTTCAACGTGGCCGACAGCGCCCTGGTCTGCGGCGTGGTGCTGGCCATCGGGCTGGAGTTCACCGGCCGTCAGCGCGACGGCACCCGGCTGGTCGCCGACGACCGCAAGGGTGTGAAGTCGGCGGGCGGCGCCGCGGGTTCGGCGGAGACCGCCGGGGACGCCGCCGACACCGACGGCGGACGGCGGGAGCGCGCATGACCACCGCCTTCGCCGCCGGCGGCGACCACCGCAGCCTGCCCGTACCCGACGGCCTCGACGGGATGCGGCTGGACCAGGCCGTCGCCCGGCTGTTCGGCCTGTCCCGGACCGCCGCCGCCGCCCTCGTCGACGCCGGTGACGCGCTGGTCGACGGCACGGTCCGGGCCAACTCACACAAGGTGCGGGCCGGTTCCTGGCTGGAGGTCACGCTGCCCGCGCCGGCCGCCGCCCCGACGGTGGTGCCGCAGGCGGTGCCCGGGCTGCGGGTGGTCTACGCCGACGACGACATCGTGGTGGTCGACAAGCCGGTCGGGGTGGCCGCCCACCCCAGCCCCGGCTGGCGCGGCCCGACGGTGATCGGCGGGCTGGCCGCGATCGGCCACACCATCGCCACCAGCGGCGCCGCCGAGCGGCAGGGCGTGGTGCACCGGCTCGACGTGGGCACCACCGGGGTGATGGTGGTGGCCAAGAGCGAGCAGGCGTACAGCTTCCTGAAGCGGGCCTTCAAGTACCGCGAGGTGGAGAAGCGGTACCACGCGGTGGTGCAGGGGCACCTCGACCCGTTGCGCGGCACCGTCGACGCCCCGATCGACCGGCATCCGCACCACGACTACCGGTGGGCGGTGGTCTCCGACGGCAAACCGAGCATCACCCACTACGACACCCTCGAGGCGTTCCCGTCGGCGAGCCTGCTCGACGTCCGGCTGGAGACCGGCCGCACCCACCAGATCCGGGTGCACTTCTCCACCCTGCGGCACCCCTGCGTGGGTGACCTGACGTACGGTGCGGATCCCACTCTCGCCGCCCGGCTCCGACTGGACCGGCAGTGGTTGCACGCCAGAGAGTTGAGTTTCCAGCACCCCCGTACGGGGGACGAGGTCCGCTTCGTCAGCGACTACCCTGACGATCTGGGACGCGCGCTGGACATCCTCCGCGACTGAACGCGCCCTGCCCGTCCCGACCGACCTGACGAGGGGGCCGCCCGTGCGCGCCGGCGATCTGTTGCGGCAGCTGGACCAGCGTCTGCTGCCCCGCCTCGCCACCGTGCTGACCCGGCTCGGCCAGGGCTCGGCGCGGACCCCGTTGCTCGGCTGGGTGGCGGTGCTGTCCTGCGCCGCCGTGCTGGCCACCGCCGTGTTCGCCACCGGCGGCGGGCCGCTGTCCGACCGCACCGTCGGGGAGGTGACCCGGGTCGGGGTCGCCGACGGCGACTCGATTCCCGGCTACGAGCGGACGGCGGCGGCGGACCTGGCCGCGTTGACCGGCGCCACGGCGCTGGCCGAGGGCACGTACGCCCTGGTCTCGCTCTCCGCGTACCTGACCCCGCAGTCGCTGGCCGCGGTGGTCGGCGACGTGGGGGTGGCGGTGGTCTTCGGGCGGGTGCCGCTGCCGGACCGGCAGACCGAGATCGTCCGCATTCCGGCGCAGCGGTTGCCCGAGGACGTGACGGCCGGCATGGCCGCGTTGGCGCAGCGCAAGGACCGGGAGGCCGCCGACTACCGGTCCCGGGCGGCCGCGCTGGGCGGCGGCGGGCCGCAGGAACGCGAGCTGCGCCAGTTGTACGTCAGCGGCGCGCAGGTCGCCGCGGCGGAGGCGAGCGCCTACCGGTCCGGCTGTGCCTGCGTCTACGCGCTGGTGGTGCGCGCCGAGCCGGCGGTGCTGCGGGGCGTGGCGGCCCGGCCCGGCGTGCGGGTGGTCGACCCCGCCCCGGAGGTGCGGCGACTGGAACGCACGGTCTTCACCCCGCCGCTGCCCGAGCAGCGGGACGTGGCCCGGCCACCGGTCGACCGCGATCCGGCGCCGGAGCCGCTGCCGGGTGCCGTCAGTGGCTCGCCGACACCGTCGCCGACGCTCTCCTGGTCGCCGTCGGCTCCCGATCCGGCGCCGGAGAACCGAACGCCCGCCGTACCGGACGTGACGGATTCGTCACCATCGTCGGCGGGTTCCCCGCCCACGTCGCCCTCCGCGCCGCCGGCGCCCCCGGCCACCTCGGCAGACGCCGTCCTGGCGGGCGAACCGGACCCGACACCGTGACGGGTTGCGGCCACATCGGTGGGTGACCCGGTGTGGCCTGAATAGGGTTTCGTTCGTAGCCTGTCAGACGGAGACCGAGGCGCTGGGGAGGCGAGCCGTGGACGGCAGCGAGACCGGTTGGGGACGGCCCGCCGAACCGGCACCGCGATGGCGGGCGCTGCTCGACCGAGCCCGCCTCGGCGGTCGCGGCGCGGAGCAGCCCGCGACCGAACGGCAGGCCGAGGAGGCACCGCCGCCTACCGAGCCGCTGCCGCGGCGCCCCGGCGGTTCCGGCTACTCGGGACGGGTCGCGCCGGTCGGGCCGCCGGTGCAGCGCCCCTATGGCGGGGAGGCAGCGCCTCGCCCGGAGACGAACTACCCGGTCGACCCCGGCCGCCCGAGTCAGGCGTACCGCGCCCAGCCGGGATACCCCACGGAGCCGGTGGCCTACCCCCCGGAGCCGGCGGGATACCCGGCGGAGCCGGCGGCCTACCCCGCGGTGCCGGAGCCGCGTCGGCCGCAGCCGGTGGAGTCTCGCTACACCCTGCTGGACAACGGCTACCGGCACGCCGCGCCGCCGGTGGAGTCGCGGTACGCGCTGCTGGACAACGGCGGCTACCAGCCGCCCGCCCCACCGGCACCGAGCGCCCCGACGACCCCACCGCCACCACCGGTCGCCCCCGCTCCGACCGCCTCCGCGGTGGCCGGTCGCCCGGGGCGGATCGAGTGGCGCGCCCAGGGCGTGGAGAACGAGCTGGAACGGGCCGCCGCGGTGCTCCGAAAGGAGTTGGGCAGCCCGCGCGTGGTCGCCTTCGCCAACCCGAAGGGCGGCGTGCACAAGACCACGGCCACCGTGCTGGCCGCGGCGACCGTCGGCAGTGTACGCGGGCGTGGCGTACTGGCCTGGGACGACAACGAGCTGCGCGGCACCCTGGGGTTGCGGGCCGGCAGCGCCCGGCACGCCCGGACGATCCGCCATCTGGTCGCCGATCTCGTCCAGATCGAGATCCGCGAGGGCAACGACCTGCTGGAGATCCTGGACGACTACCTCCGGCACGCCTCCGACGGCTCGTACGACGTGCTGGCCGGCGAGGAGAGCCCGCGCTTCGCCCAGCGGCTGGACCAGTTCACCGTCAAGCGGGTGCTCGAACTGCTCCGCCGTACCCACGACGTGATCTGTGTGGACACCGGCAACAACGTGGAGAGCCCGAACTGGCGCACCGTGATGCAGGCGGCCGACCAGTTGGTGGTCACCACCGTGCCGCGCGAGGACGCCGCGTTCAGCGCGGACTGGATGCTCGACCTGCTGCACGAGGAGGGGATGGGTGAGCTGGCCGACAACGCCGTGACCCTGATCTCCTGTCCCACGCCGGGACGGCTGCCGTTGCAGAACGACCTGGAACGGCACTTCGCCACCCGTACCCGGGCGGTGGCCGTGGTGCCGTACGACCCGGCCCTGGAGACTGGTTCCTCGATCGAGTACCACCAACTCCAGGCCGAGACCCGGCAGGCGTGGCTACGGGCGGCCTCGGTGATGCTGGAGCCCTTCGCCAGGTGAGCACACCCCGCACGGCCCGCGCCGGCAACTGGGAGGATCATCGGGTGAGCCCGGACACGCCCGCCACCGAACCGCCCGTACCGGCACCGTCGACTGACCCGCCGGCTTCGACCCAGCTGCCGGTGTCGGCCGGCCCGCCGCGCCGTCCCGGCCGTACCGCGGCCCTGGCCGGGGCGCCCCTGCTGGTGCTGACTCTGCTCGGTGTGCCGCTGGGGCTGCTCTGGGCCGCGATCGCGCCGGCCACGCCGGTGGTCAAGACCGCGGCCGGCGCGGTGTACGGCCAGCCGCAGCCGGAGCAGCCGATCGCCGCCGACGGATGGTTCAGCCTGCTCGGCCTCGGCTTCGGGGTGCTCGCCGCGATCGCGGTGTGGGCCGTGCTGCGCGCCCGGCGGGGGCCGGTCGGGCTGGTCGTGACGGTGGCCGGGACGCTCGCCGCCGCAGTGGTCGCCTGGCAGCTCGGGCGGCGGATCGGGCTGGGCACCTACGAGCGGATGCTGGCGACCCTGCCGGACGGCACCGCCTTCACCAAGCCGGCCGACCTGCGGGCCGGCGGGATCGAACTGCTCTTCGGGGTAGTGCCGGTGCCGTTCGGCAACCTGCTGCTGCCCGCGTTCGGCGCCGCCGTGGTGTACACCCTGCTGGCCGGTTGGTCGCGGTGGCCGTCGCTGCGCCCCGAGCCGGAGCCCACCGGCTGGCCGGGCCCCGCCGCCGGAGCCCTCCCGGTCGGGCCGGCTGCGCCGGGCGCGACGTCCTGGCCGGCTGCGCCGGGCGCGACGTCCTGGCCGGGTCCGCCGGGCGGGTCGGCGGACGGTGTCAGTTCGGGGCCGGTGGCGTCGTGGCCAACTCCGTCAACGGCACCGGAACCGCCCGCACCTGGCGCAACAGAGCCGCCTCGCGGTTGAGCAGGTGCAGCTCGGCGCGCAGCCGGGCCGCCGTGTCGTCGATGGCGAGCAGCCGCTGGCGGTCCGCCACGGTCAGCGCCGCCGTCGCCGCCACCAGGTGCGAGAGCACGGTCGGATCCTCCGGCAACTGCTCGGTCAGCTGCCCGGTCTCGACCCGGATCAGGCCGAGGTACTGCCGGAAGACCGCGATCACCCGGGCCGCCAGCAGGTCGGCGGTCTCGTCCGGCCCGGTCGGCTCCGGCAGCCACCGCACCTCGGCGGTCAGGTACGGCGTGGACTGGTGGTCGACCTGGTCGAACCGGAACCGCCGCCGGCCGACCGTGACGATGTCGAAGCCCCCGTCGGCCAGCTCGGTGACCTGCCGCAGCTCCGCCGTGCAGCCCACCTCGTGCAGCGTCACCTCCCCGGTGCCCGGGACGATCCGGCCGGAGGCGGGCGCCACCTCCCAGCCGCTGCGAATGGCGACCACGCCGAACTCGCGTGGCGTGCCCTCGGGTAGCTCCATCAGGTCCCGGACCAGGGCACGGTAGCGCTCCTCGAAGATGCGCAGCGGCAGTACCAGCCCGGGGAAGAGCACCGTGGCGAGCGGGAACACCGGCAGCCGTACGGTCACGGGTCGAGCGTAGCCGCACCCGCCACGCCCGGCGTGTCCTGCCTCACCGTCCCGGCCAGCGGGCGGCGCGGGTCGGCGCCGCGCGGGGCCGCCTAGACTCGCAGGCGTGTTGAACCGCATCGACCTGCGCGGTGGCGCGAGCGATCCGCGCCACCTGCTGCCCCGCGCCCAGCTCGACGTGTCGGTTGCCGTCGAGCAGATCCGTCCGCTCGTGACGGCGGTGCGCGAGCATGGTTACCTGGCGGTCCGCGAGGCCAGCGAGCGGTTCGACGGGGTGGCGCCCGAGGTGCTGCGGGTACCGGTCGAGGCGATCGCCGCCGCCGAGGAGACGCTCGACCCGCAGGTGCGCGCCGCGTTGCTGGAGTCGATCACGCGGGCCCGTAAGGTCCACGACGACCAGCGCCGCGCCGACCACACCACCCAGGTGGTGCCGGGCGGAACGGTCACCGAGCGCTGGGTTCCGGTGGACCGGGTCGGCCTCTACGTCCCCGGCGGACTGGCGATGTACCCGTCGACCGTGGTGATGAACGTGGTGCCCGCCCAGGCGGCCGGTGTCCGGTCGCTGGTGGTGGCCAGCCCGCCGCAGCGGGACAACGACGGGTTGCCCGACCCGCGGGTGCTGGCCGCCTGCGCGTTGCTCGGGGTCGACGAGGTCTACGCCGTCGGCGGTGCCCAGGCCGTGGCCATGCTGGCCTACGGCTGTGCCGTCGACGCCGCCGGTAGCGCACACTGCGCGCCGGTCGACATGATCACCGGCCCGGGCAACATCTGGGTCACCGCCGCCAAGCGGCTGCTGCGCGGCGTGGTGGGCATCGACGCCGAGGCCGGCCCGACCGAGATCGCCATCCTGGCCGACGACACCGCCGACCCGGTGCACGTCGCCGCCGACCTGATCAGCCAGGCCGAGCACGATCCGCTCGCCGCCAGTGTGCTGGTCACCCCGTCGGTGGCCCTGGCCGACGCCGTGGACCGGGAGCTGGCCCGGCAGGTGCCGGCCACCAAGCACGCCGAGCGGGTCGGCACCGCCCTGGGCGGCGCGCAGAGCGGGGTCGTGCTGGTCGACGACCTGGCCGCCGGGCTGCGGGTGGTCGACGCGTACGCGGCGGAGCACCTGGAGATCCAGACCGTCGACGCCCGGGACTGGGCGATGCGGGTACGCAACGCCGGGGCGATCTTCGTGGGCGCGTACTCGCCGGTCTCGCTGGGTGACTACTGCGCCGGTTCCAACCACGTGCTGCCCACCGGCGGCTGCGCCCGGCACTCGTCCGGCCTGTCCGTGCAGTCCTTCCTGCGCGGCATCCACCTGGTGGAGTACACCGAGGCGGCGCTGCGGGAGGTGGCACCGCACGTGGTCACCCTCGCCGGCGCCGAGGACCTGCCGGCGCACGGCCAGGCGGTCAGCGCCCGCTTCCCGGGGGTGTCGTGAACCATGGGGACAGCATGACCGGCCTGGAGGAACTGCCGATCCGCGACGACCTGCGCGGGCTGTCGCCGTACGGTGCGCCGCAGCTGGACGTGCCGGTACGGCTGAACACCAACGAGAACTCGTACCCGGTGCCGGAGGCGGTCGTCGAGGCGATCGGTAAGGCCGTCGCGGCCGAGTTGCGGGACCTGAACCGCTACCCCGATCGGGACGCCGTGGCGCTCCGCGCCGACCTGGCCGGCTACCTCGGCCACGGGCTCACCGTCGACGGGGTGTGGGCGGCCAACGGCTCCAACGAGATCCAGCAGCAGCTGTTGCAGGCGTTCGGCGGGCCCGGGCGGAGCGCGCTCGGCTTCACCCCGGCGTACTCGATGCACCCGCTGCTGGCGTTGGGCACCGGCACCCGGTGGGTGCCGGCCCGCCGCGACGTCGACTTCGGCCTGACCGCCGACGAGGCGGTGGCCCAGGTCCGCGAGCACCGCCCGGACGTGGTCTTCCTCTGCTCACCGAACAACCCGACCGGCACCGCGCTGGACCCGGCGGTCGTCGCCGCCGTGCTGGACGTCGCGCCCGGGATGGTCGTCGTCGACGAGGCGTACGCGGAGTTCGCCCGGCCCGGTACGGTCAGTGCCCTGGCGGTGCTGCCCGGGCACCCGCGGCTGGTGGTGACCCGCACGATGAGCAAGGCGTTCGGGTTCGCCGGTGGCCGGCTCGGCTACCTGGCGGCCGATCCGGCCGTGGTGGCCGCGGTGCAGCTGGTCCGCCTGCCGTACCACCTCTCCGCGCTCACCCAGGCCGCGGCCCGGGCGGCGCTGGCGCACCGCGACGTCCTGCTCGGTACGGTTACCGCGATCATGCAACAGCGCGACCGGATCGTCACCGAACTGCGTGGCCGTGGCCTGCGGGTGGCCGACAGCGACGCCAACTTCGTGCTGTACTCCGTCGGCGGTGACCAGGCCGAGGCGTGGCAGGCGATGTTGGCCCACGGGGTGCTGGTCCGCGACGTCGGCCTGCCCGGCTGGCTGCGGGTGACCGCGGGCACCCCCGCCGAGACCGACGCCTTCCTGGCAGCGATGGACAAGACCCGGCTTGCGGGCCCGCCCGCCCCGCAGCCGCGACCGAAAGGCAGCGCACGATGAGCCGGACCGCCCGGGTGGAGCGGATCACCAAGGAGACGAAGGTCCTGGTCGAGATCGACCTGGACGGCGCCGGAGCGGCCGAGATCAGCACCGGGGTCGGCTTCTACGACCACATGCTGCACCAGATCGCCCGGCACGGCGGCTTCGACCTGACCGTGCAGACGGTCGGCGACCTGGAGATCGACGCCCACCACACGATGGAGGACACCGCGCTGGCCCTGGGCGCCGCGTTCGACCAGGCGCTGGGGGACAAGGCCGGCATCCGGCGGTACGGCTCGGCCACGGTACCGATGGACGAGGTGCTGGTCCGGGCCGCCGTCGACCTGTCCGGTCGGCCGTATGTGCTGCACGACGAGCCGCCGCTGGCCCCGTACATCGGGCCGGTGTACCCGACGAGCATGACCCGGCACATCTGGGAGTCCTTCGGTCAGGCGGCCCGGATCACGCTGCACGTGGACGTGCTGCGGGCGGCCCGGCCGGGCGGCCACCCGGACGCGCACCACGTGGTGGAGGCGCAGTTCAAGGCGGTCTCCCGGGCGTTGCGGGAGGCCACCGCGATCGATCCGCGTTCGGCCGGCGTGGTGCCCAGCACCAAGGGCGCGCTGTGACGGCGGCGGGCGCCGCCGGGCGCGTGGCGCGGGGGTGGCGCCGGTGAGCGGGGTGCTGCCGACGCTGCTGCTGATCTTCGCCGGGGTGTTGGTCGGCGGGACGTTCTCCCTGCACCGGCAGGGCGCGCCGCGCGGCGCGGTGGTCGTCACCGGGCTGCTTGCCGTGCTGGCCACCGTCGCCGGTGTGCTCTGGCTGCTGCCCGGGGAGGGCTCGTGACCGATCGGCGCTCCGGCCGACCGGCCGGCGACGCAGGCCCGCGCCGCCGGGTGGTGGTACTCGACTACGGCTCGGGCAACCTGCGTTCCGCGCAGCGGGCGCTGGCCGCCGCCGGTGCCGACGTGCTGGTCACCGACGACCTGGCCGCGGCGGCCGACGCCGACGGTCTGGTGGTGCCCGGGGTCGGTGCCTTCGCCGCCTGCATGGCCGGCATCGAGGCGCTCGGCGCCGGCCCGGTGATCGCCGGGCGGGTCGCCGCCGGCCGGCCGGTGCTGGGCATCTGTGTCGGCATGCAGATCCTCTTCGAGTCCGGTGACGAGCACGGCGTGGTCACCAAGGGGCTGGGTCTGCTGCCCGGCAGCGTGACCCGGCTGGCCGCCGCCCGGCTGCCGCACATGGGCTGGAACACGGTGCAGGCACCGGTGGGTTCGGTGCTGTTCGCCGGGTTGCCGGCCGACAGCCGGTTCTACTTCGTGCACTCGTACGCGGTACGGGACGCCGCCGCGCTGACCTCGGCCGGGGCCCGGGTGACCACCGCCCACCACGAGACCGACTTCGTCGCCGCGGTGGAACGTGGGGTGCTGTCCGCCGCCCAGTTCCATCCCGAGAAGTCCGCCGACACCGGGGCCGCGTTGCTGCGCAACTGGTTGGCCACGGTGCCCGCCGATGGTTGAGTTCCCGGGCCGGGCGTGCCGGAGGTCGCGGTGAGCAAGGAGCGGGCGCAGCGCCGGGCGGCCCGGGAGGCCGAGGCGGCCCGTCGCCGGGTGGCCCGGGAACGCGCGCTCGCCCGCCGGGCCCGGCGGCGGGCGTTGATCCGCAAGATGGTGCCCACCCGACGGGGCCGCACGGGGCGACTACGCCGGTACTCCCGGCGGGAGCGGGCCACCATCGTGGCGCTGACCCTGGCGGTGGTGGCCCTGATCTGGGTGCTCGTACCCGACCTGGGGCTGCGCATCGTGCTGGTCGTGCTGTTGCTGCTGGTACTGCCGGTGATCGTGGTGATCGCCCTGGACCGTCGTTCCTGAATCGAGAGGACAAAGACACGTGAGTCTCACCCTGTTGCCCGCCGTGGACGTCGCCGACGGCCAGGCCGTCCGGCTCGTGCAGGGCGCCGCGGGCAGCGAGACCACCTACGGCGACCCGCTGGAGGCCGCGCTGGCGTGGCAGCGTGACGGCGCCGAGTGGATCCACCTGGTGGATCTCGACGCGGCGTTCGGCCGGGGTTCCAACGCCGCACTGCTCGCCGAGGTGGTGCGCCGGCTCGACGTGCGGGTGGAGTTGTCCGGTGGCATCCGCGACGACGCGTCGTTGCGGGCCGCGCTGGCCACCGGCGCCGCCCGGGTGAACATCGGCACCGCGGCGCTGGAGGATCCGGCGTGGTGCGACCGGGTCTGTGGTGAGTACGGCGACCGGGTCGCGATCGGCCTGGACGTACGCGGGCGCACCCTGGCGGCCCGCGGCTGGACCCGGGATGGCGGCGACCTCTACGAGGTGCTGGAGCGGCTGGACAAGGCCGGGGCGTCGCGGTACGTGCTCACCGACATCACCAAGGACGGCACCATGCGCGGGCCGAACCTGGACCTGCTGCGGGACGTGTGTGCCCGTACCGACGCGCCGGTGATCGCCTCCGGCGGCGTCTCGACCCTGGACGACCTGCGCGCGCTGGCCACGCTGGAGTCGATCGGGGTGGAGGGCGTGATCGCCGGCAAGGCGCTCTACGCCGGGGCGTTCACCGTGGCGCAGGCCCTGGCCGTCCTGGCCGAGGCGTGAGCGGCGATAGGCTGACGGCATGACGGTGGCGGTACGGGTGATCCCCTGTCTCGACGTGGACGCCGGGCGGGTGGTCAAGGGGGTCAACTTCCTCGACCTGCGCGACGCCGGTGATCCGGTGGAGCTGGCGGCGGCGTACGACCGGGCCGGCGCGGACGAGTTGACCTTTCTCGACGTCACCGCGTCGTCCAGTGACCGGGGCACCATGCTCGACGTGGTCCGGCGTACCGCCGAGTCGGTGTTCATCCCGCTGACCGTCGGCGGCGGGGTGCGTACCGTCGCCGACGTGGACACCCTGCTGCGGGCGGGTGCCGACAAGGTCGGGGTGAACACGGCGGCGATCGCCCGGCCCGAGCTGTTGGCCGAGATCGCGGAACGGTTCGGCCGGCAGGTGCTGGTCCTCTCGCTGGACGTGCGGCGGGCCCCGGCCGGCACCACCCCGAGCGGCTTCGAGGTCACCACCCACGGTGGCCGGCGGGGGACCGGCCTGGACGCGGTGCGGTGGGCGCGTCGCGGCGCCGAGCTGGGCGCCGGCGAGATCCTGTTGAACTCAATGGACGCCGACGGTACGAAGGTCGGCTTCGACCTCGAACTGATCGGGGCGGTGCGTCGGGTGGTCGACGTGCCCGTGGTGGCCAGCGGTGGCGCGGGCGAGGTGGGTCACTTCCCGCCGGCGATCGGAGCGGGCGCCGACGCGGTGCTGGCCGCCAGCGTCTTCCACTTCGGCGAGTTGACCGTGGCGCAGGTCAAGGACGCGCTGCGGGGCGCGGGTCACCCGGTCCGCTGACTCCGCCGGGGCCCGCGCCCGGCGGGCCGCCGGGCGCATCCCGTCGCGCCTGGCCGGGCCGGCAGGGCACACCCGGACGGGCCGCAGGCTCCGGGCCGGCGGGTTCAGGCGCGGCCGGGCCGGTCCTCCGGTGAGCGGCGCTGCATCGGGATGGACCGCACCAGGTACTCCTGCACGGCGGCCGCGTGTTCGGCCTCGGCGAGGTGCCATTCGGCGCTGCCCGGCGTGTGTCGGCGCCCGAGCACGTTCTGCACGGTGTCGACGGTGGTGGCCAGCCCGGCGCTGGGCCGGGACCGCCAGAGCCGTTCGCCGTCCGCGGTGATCCGGAACCAGCCGTCGGCGACGTCGACCAGGCCGGCACCGAGCAACCGCCGGATCGCCTCCTCGATGTCGTGGCGCTGCGGGATGGCCTGGTCGAGGTGGTCGGCGGTGGAGAGCACGTCGGCCAGGCGTACCCCCTCCGGGCGGCGGGTGGTCGGGGACCGTCGGTGCCGACCCGCGCCGCTGGCGATCACCAGCGAGACGAAGATCCATGCATCGGTACGACGCCAGGTGTTCTCCCCCATGTGAGGATTCTGCCGTCCGACCCACCCAGATGAAAACACCGCCCACCCCACTGTGGCGCTGCGTGATGGTGTGGGCTCGATGGGTTGGCGTCCGGGCCTGGTCGTCGTACTGTCCTCGGTCGGCGCCTACGCAGCGTGTTGTGCCGGGTGACCGTCAGCCGGCCGGTGCCGGCTCGATCCGTTCCGGCGCAGGTGGGGCCGGCCGCGGCACGTCGAAGATCGGCAGGAAGAGCTGCGCCAGTGGTCCGATGGCCAGCGCGTAGGCGATCGTGCCGACGCCGAGTGTGCCGCCGAGCAGCGCGCCGACGGCCAGTACGCCGAGTTCGAGGGCGGTGCGGACCAGCCGCAACGACCAGCCGGGCCGGCGGGCGGCGACGCCGGTCATCAGCCCGTCGCGGGGGCCGGGACCGAGGCGGGCGCCGAGGTAGAGGGCGGTCGCCGCGCCGTTGCCCACGATTCCCGCCACCAGCAGGGCGATCTGGGCGACGAGCGGCTGGACCGGCGGGATCAGGGCCAGGGTCGCGTCGACGGCCAGGCCGACGACCACGACGTTGGCCACGGTGCCGATGCCGGGGCGTTGCCGCAGCGGGATCCAGGCCAGCAGGACCAGCGCGCCGACGGCGATGACCACGGTGCCCATGCTCAGCCCGGTCATCCGGGACAGCCCCTGGTGGAACACGTCCCACGGGTTGAGGCCGAGTTCGGAGCGGACCATCAGGGCCATGCTGAAGCCGTAGAGGCAGAGGCCGACGAAGAGCTGCACGAGGCGGCGGGTCGGTCGCTGCCGGAGGTTGCCAATGAGGTCCACGCATGCCACCCTAGGGGCCAATTCGTCTCCACAAAGAGCCAATATCGGGGGAGTGGCATGACGAGTCAGGTGCGGGGCAGCCAATTGGCCCGACTGCTCGGCCAGTGGCACGCCCTGCCCGGTCGACGACGCAGCCCCGACTACGCCGCCCTGGCCGGCGCCGTACGCGGCCTGCTCGCCGACGGTCGGCTGCCCCTGGGCGTACGCCTGCCGGCCGAACGGGATCTGGCCGAGGCGCTGGGCATCAGCCGTACCACCGTCACCGCCGCCTACCGGCAGTTGCGCGACAGCGGCCACCTGGCCAGCCGGCGGGGCGCCGGCAGCTGGACCATGCTGCCGGGCACCCACCGGGTGGCGAGCAACGGGCTGTGGATCCCGCTGGACGACCGGGACATGCTCGACCTCGGGGTGGCGGCGCTGGCCGCACCGCCCGAGCTGTTGCCGGCGGCCCGGGCCGCGGCCGAGGACCTGCCCCGCTACCTCGGCGGCGCCGGGTACCACCCGATCGGCATCATCGAGCTGCGGGAGGCGGTCGCCCAGGCGTACACCGCCCGGGGGCTACCCACCTCACCCGATCAGATCATGGTCACCAACGGCACCCAGCACGCCCTGGACCTGGTACTGCGGCTCGCCCTCGCCCCCGGCGGCGGGGTGCTGGTCGAGTCGCCGAGCTATCCCAACGCGCTGGCCGCGCTGGCCGCCCGGCGGGCCCGGATCACCACGCACGGGCTGGCCGCCGCCGACGGCGGGTGGGACGCCGACCTGCTGCTCGGCTCGCTGCGGCAGGTACGCCCGCGGATGGCGTACCTGATCCCCGACTTCCAGAACCCGACCGGTCACCTGATGCCGGCGGAGCTTCGGGAACGGCTGGTGGCCGGGGCGCACTCGGTCGGCACCGACCTGGTGATCGACGAGTCCTTCGTGGACCTGTCGTTGGCCGGCACCGCGATGCCGCCGCCCACCGCCAGCTTCGACCGGCACTCCCGGGTGATCAGCATCGGCGGGATGAGCAAGCCGTTCTGGGGCGGGCTGCGGATCGGCTGGATCCGGGCCTCCGCGCCGCAGGTGCAGCGGCTGGCCGCCGCGCGGGTGGGCGTCGACATGGCCAGCCCGGTACTGGACCAACTGGTCGCCGTGCACCTGATGACCGCCGCACCGGCCATCGTCGCGGCCCGGCGTGCCCAGCTGACGATCCAGCGCGACGCGCTGCTCGACGCGCTGGCCACCCGGCTGCCGGAGTGGCGGGTCACCGTCCCGCGCGGCGGCGTCACGCTCTGGGCCGAGCTGGACGGGCCGATCTCCAGCGCGTTGGCCCGGGCGGCCGAGGAGGTCGGCGTACGGCTGGCGCCCGGCCCCCGGTTCGGCCTGGACGGCACCCTGGAACGCTTCCTGCGGCTGCCCTTCACCCTGCCCGTCGCCGACCTGGTCGAGGCGGTCGGGCGGATCGCCGCGGTCCGCTACGACCTGGACCGGGCGGGGCAACCCCGCTGGCGGGAGCCCAGCGTCATCGCCTGACCGGGTTCGGCCGCGCCGGAATCGCCTGATCCACTGCGGCCGTCGGCGGGTGACCGGCAGACTGCCGAGGTGGACGCCGTCAGAGGGGTGCGATGGTCGCGCGGCGTGCGACCCAGCGCCCCCGGATCCCGCGCCACCCGCCTGGAACTCTTCTACGACCTGGTCTTCGTCTTCGCCTTCATCCAGGTCACCACGCTCACCGCGGACAACTTCACGCCGCGCGGGCTGCTCCAGTGCGTGGTCGTGCTGGTGCTGCTCTGGTGGGCCTGGACCGGGTTCGCGGTGATCGGCAACCTGGTCCGTACCGACCAGGGAGTGCTGCCCTTCCTCGCGTTCGCCACCATGGGCGGCGCCCTGATCTTCGCACTCGCCATGCCGCAGGCGTTCCGCAGCGAGGGCGGCGGACTACCCGGGCCGCTGGTCTTCGCGGTCTGCTACTTCGCCGTCCGGGCCGTCCAGGTGGGCATCCTGGGCTGGCTGGCCCGCGGCGACGCCGAGCTGCGTCGCCGCTTCCTGGCCGCGTTGGGGCGGACGGCGGTGGTCGGCACGCTGGTGCTGGCCGCCGCGCTGCTGCCGCAGCAACTCGCCGACGACGCGGCCGAGATCGGGCTACGGCTGCTGCTCTGGATCGCGGCGATCATCGTCGAGTACGGCGCGGCGCTGGCCCTGGGCAGCAGCAACTGGACGCTGCTCTCGGCCGGCCACTGGGCCGAGCGGCACGCCCTGATCGTGCTGGTGGCGCTCGGCGAGACGATCATCGCGCTGGGGCTCGGCGCGGGCTTCGTCGTCGAGCTGCCGCTGACCTGGCTGGTGATCGTATCGGCGATGCTCGCGGTGGCGGTGGTCGCCGCGCTGTGGTGGTCGTACTTCGACACGCTGGCGCTGGCGCTGGAGCAGGCGCTGCACCGGACCCGGCACCCGCGCGCCCGGTCGGCGCTGGCCCGCGATGCCTACACCTACCTGCACCTGCCGCTGGTGGCCGGTCCGATCCTGTTCGCCCTCGGGCTCAAGCGGGTGCTCAGCGGAGCCGCCACCCCGGCCACCCCGGCCGGGAGCCTGCTGCCCGGCGGTGACCTGCTGGTGCTGCACGGCGGGGTGGCCCTCTACCTGGTGACGCTGGTGGCGCTGGGCTGGCGGGTGCTGCACACGCTGCGGTGGCCGACGATCGGCGGCGTGCTCCTGCTGGTGCTGCTGGTCCCGCTCGTCGCCCGGGTGCCGGAACTGCTCGCCCTGACGCTGCTCACCGTGGTCGTGCTGGCGGTGACGGTGGCGCAGACGCTGGCCGACGCGCCGCTGCGCCGCGAGGTCCGGGAGACGGCGATGGCCGAGCAACTGGCCGCCGAGGCCGAGCAGACCACCTGGCGGGGGCGCCACCTGTGAGGCGGGTACGCCTCGGCCCCACGCCCGTTGCCGGGCGCGGGGCCGACGTCGGGTGCCCGCCGTCGACGGCGGGACGCCCGGTCACATCTCGGCGACCGTACCGGCGTACATCTTGTCGATCTCGGCGGCGAAGTTGCTCTCCACCCCACGGCGCTTGATCTTCATGGACGGGGTGACCTCGCCGTCCTCGATGGTCAGGTCGCGCGGCAGGATGGTGACCTTCTTGATGGTCTCCCAGCGGTTGAGCTTGCTGTTCAGCTCGGCGACGTACTCCTCGACCATGGCCTGCGCCTCGGGCGAGGCGACGATCTCGGCGTACGGACGGCCCTCCAGCGGGGTGCCGGCCGCCCAGCCGACGATGGCGTCCGGGTCCAGGGTGACCAGCATGGTGCAGTAGTTGCGGGCCTGGCCGATGACCACCGCCTGCGAGGTGTACGGGCAGGTCGCCTTGAACATGCCCTCGATGTGCGACGGCGCGATGTACTTGCCACCGGAGGTCTTGACCAGATCCTTCTTCCGGTCGGTGATGCGCAGGTAGCCGTCCTCGTCGAGGTTGCCGATGTCGCCGGTACGGAAGAAGCCGTCGTCGGTGAAGGCGGCGGCGGTCTCCGCGGGCAGGTTGTGGTACCCCCGCATCACCGGCCGACCCTTGATCAGAATCTCGCCGTCGGTGTCGATGCGGCACTCCAGGTCGCCCAGGGCCTTACCGACCGTGCCGATGCGCAACCCGCCGGGCGGGTTGACGAAGTTGCCGGCGCTGCTCTCGGTCAGCCCGTAGCCCTCGGAGATCGGCAGGTTCGCGGCGGCGAAGAAGGTGGCGATCTCCGGGCTGAGCGGGGCGGCGCCCGAGACCAGCACCCGGATCCGGCCACCCAGGCGAGCCTGGAGCTTGCTGAAGACCAGCTTCTCGGCGACCGCGTACTTGACCTTCAGCCCGCCGGGCACCGGCTTGCCGGCCTGTTCCAGGGCGACCTTCTCCTTGCCGACACCGACCGCCCAGCCGAAGATCTTCTCCTTGGCGCCGCCGGCGTCCCGGGCGGTGGTCACCGACTTGTTGTAGACCTTCTCGAACACCCGGGGAGCGCCGCACATCAGCGTCGGCTGGACCACCGAGAGCAGTTCGACCAGCTTGTCGACCCGACCGTCCACGTACGTGGGCAGGCCGACGTGGGTGGCGCCGCAGAGCAGCGTCTTGCCGAACGAGTGGGACAGCGGTAGCCAGAGGTACTGCAGGTCGTCGCTGCGCAGCAGCCCGACCGCCTCCTGCGCGACGCCCTCCCAGCACCAGCCGCCGTGCAGCAGCTCGACGCCCTTGGGCCGGCCCGTGGTGCCGGAGGTGTAGATCAGGGTGGCCAGGTGCTCCGGGCCGATCTCGGCCACCAGCCGGTCCACCAGCTCCGGGTCCTCGGCGAGCCGCTGGGCGCCCTGCTCCTCGAGCTGGGCGAGGGTCAGCTGGGGTACGGCCGCCGACGGGTCGGGTTCGCCGTCGAAGAGGACCACGTGGGTCAGCGCGGGCAGGTCCGCCCCGGCGATCTTCGCCGCCTGGCCGGGGTCCTCGGCGAACAGCACCCGGGACGCGGAGTCGGCCAGGATGTAGGAGGCATCCTGCGGCTCGGTCGTCGGGTAGACCGTGGTCGTGGCGCCGCTGGCGCACATGATGCCGAAGTCGGCGATCACCCAGTCGAGTCGGGTGTTCGCCAGGATCGCCACCGGGTCTTCCTGGCCGACGCCGAGCCCGTGCAGGCCGGCGGCGACCGCCTTGGCGCGGTCGGCGACCTGCGCCCAGGTCAGCCAGACCGGGGAGCCGTCGTGGCCGGGGCGACCGAAAGCGTGGCGGTCAGGGGTCGCCGCCACGCGCTTGAGGAACATGTCAGGAATGGAACGGTACGGTACATCGAGAGCCATCGCTGTAGCCGCCTTCGGGGGTGGAGGCGTGACCATCGTCACGTCGGGTGTTCGTTACCGAAGGGTATTGCGTGCGCAGGGCATCGGCTAGTCCTCAGGTGATCATCACAACCGGTCCCGGTGCCCTCCGGGGCCGGTTTCCGGCCTCAGGCGTACCGCTCCGCCGCCAGCGACCAGTCGTACGTCCCCCGGATCCAGTTCCGCCGGGCGGCCAGCGCCGGCCGTACCGCGTCACCGTGGGCGGCCAGCAGTTCGTTCTCGGCCGCCAGGTACGCGCCGAGGGTGTCGTTGAACCGGTCGGCGGCCGCCCGCAGCGCCGCCGACTCGTCGCCGGTCTCCCGGGCCAGCACGGTGACCAGGTTGTGCGCGTCCGGTCCGACCTGGTGCTCCTTGCCGTAGGAGAAGACGTCGTTGCACCAGCAGATGAGGTCCGCGGCGAGCGTCTCCAACTCGGCCCAGTCGGGATCGGCGCGGCGGGCGGCCGGCGGGAAGCCGTCCAGCGCCAGCTCGGTGAGGGTGAGGCTGGGGTAGACGCCGCCGGTGTGCCGGCGCATCTGCACGTACTCGCCCACCGAGGGGACCCGTTCGTGTTCGCGGTTGGCCGCCTCCCACAGCAGCGCGAGCAGGTAGTCGCGCATGGCGGTGGTGAACCGCAGCAGCAGCGCGGGATGCCCGTGGGCGCGGGTGCGCCGACAGAGGTCGGCCAGCGCCACGCTCAGTGGCCCGGCGGCGCCGGGCGGTACGTCGTCCGGCGCGCCCTGCCGGTCCAGCACGTCGAGCAGCGCCGCCACGGTCGGCGCGAGCAGGGTCGGGTCGGCGCCGAGACCGTCCTCGTCGCAGGCGTCGTCCATGACGAACAGCCAGGAGATCAGATCGGCCAGCAGGCGCAGTCGATCCAGCGGCGCCTCTGGGCAGGCCCGACCGGCCAGCCCGGCCGCGTCCGCCCGCCGCAGGCGTTGCCCGTTACTGATCAACCCCAGCGCTTGCGCCCAGTCGGTGCTCTCCCGGGCCACCCGCTGCGTGTGGTCGTGCCGAGCGCCGGAAAACGGGGGCTCCCGCAGGGCGGAGACCGCAAAGCTTCGCATCGCGCTCCCTGGTCACGCCGCCCCCCCACGGAGCGGCGCGGCCAGCGTACGGTAACGCTCCGGTCACCTGGGCGATCGGGCGGATAACGTTTCGGATATCGCCGTGACCGTTTCTGCACAGAGGGTTAGAAGCCCAGGTGGGCCGCCTGCAACCGGGCTGCGAGTTCCGGCGCCCCGTCGAGCTGTACCCGCGTCACCCGCTGCCGGCCGGACAGGAAGAGCACCAACTCGCCCGGCGCGCCCACCAACTGCAACTGCTCGCCACCCCGACCGGCGGCAACCTCGCCGTGCCCCGGCGCGCGCACCCGTACCCGGGCCGGGAAACGGCGCAATGCCAGGCGCGCCAGCATCCCGACTCGGCGCCACAGTGTCTGGTCCAGCCCGGCCGGCAACTGCCGGGGCTGCCATCCCGCCTGGGCCCGGCGCACGTCCTCGTGGTGGATGAAGAACTCCAGCGTGTTGGTCAGCTCGTCGGTCAACGGATTGCTCACCGGACTCCACAGCGGAGGACGGCGGAGCCGGTCGAGCAGCTGCGCCCAGTCGCCCGCCGTGACCCGGCGCCGGACCCGCTCGGCGTAACCACCCAGCGGCGGAACGAAGATGCCCGCCGCGGCGTCCGGCCGGCGTTCCCGCACCAGCAGGTGCGCGGCGAGATCACGAGTGGTCCAGCCCTCGTTGACGGTGGGGGCCTCCGGGCCCAGCGTCGACATCAGGTCGGCGAGCGCCTCGCGCTCCGATCGGGCGTACCGCGGCATGTGGTGATCGTAGATCGCCGACGGCACCGGCGCCGACGGGCGAACCGGTTCAACCCCGGCGGGGTGACGTCGGACATATCACCGCCGGTCGGCGTGAGCCGCGGGCACCGGTAAGGATGAGGGAGGATTGTGGCGGCTTACGGCGGGGGGACAGGTGGCGAGCGGGACTAGTCGGGACGTGCTGGGTCGTGGACTGGCCGTCCTCGGGCGGGCCATCCGGGAACAGCCGAGGATCTTCGCGGTCGCGGTCAGCGGCAGCGTGCTGTTCGGCGCGATGGTGGTCGCCAGCGCGTTCGTGGTCGGCCGGGTGGTCGGCGACGTCGTGCTCCCGGCGATCGAGCGCGGCTCGGTCGCGGTGGGCGCCCTCACCCTGGCCGCGACGGCACTGTTCGGGCTCAGCGTGCTGCGGGTGGTCGGCATCTTCGGCCGTCGGCTCGGCGCAGGCTACATGCAGTACCGGCTCCAGGCCGCGTACCGGCGTCGGGTCACCCGCCGCTACCTCGACCTGCCGCTGTCCTGGCACCACCGCAACGCCACCGGCACCCTGCTGTCCAACGCGAACTCCGACGTGGAGGCCGCCTGGCATCCGATCGCCCCCCTGCCGTTCGCGGTCGGCACGCTGGTGATGCTGATCGGGGCGATGGCGTCACTGTTCGTCACCGACTGGGCGCTCGCGCTGGTCGGCTCGACGGTCTTCCCGGCGCTGTTCGCGCTCAACGTGGCGTACTCCCGGCGGATGGCCCCGCGGCAGGCCCGGGCCCAGCGGCTGCGCGCCGAAGTCAGCGGCATCGCCCACGAGAGTTTCGACGGTGCGCTGGTGGTCAAGACGATGGGTCGGGAGGCGCAGGAGACCGCCCGGTTCGCCGACCGGGCCGGGCAACTGCGCGACGCGCTGATCTCCGTCGGCCGGCTGCGCGGCATCTTCGACCCGATGCTGGAGACCCTGCCCAGCCTCGGCACCCTCGCCGTGCTGGTGGTCGGCGCGTACCGGCTGCGGCAGGGGGCCATCGAGGTTTCCGAGTTGGTCAGCGTCGCCTTCCTCTTTACCGTGCTGGCCTTCCCGGTCCGGGCCATCGGCTGGGTGCTGGCCGAGTTGCCGCGCAGCGTCGCCGGCTGGGACCGGGTCCGCCGGGTGCTCGACGCCACCGGCGAGATGCCGTACGGCGACGCGCGACTCGACGGGACCGGTCCGGCCACCCTGACCTTCGCCGACGTGGCCTTCGGGTACGAACCCGCCGAGGCGCACCAGCCCGGCACGGAGGTGCTCGGCGAGGTCTCCTTCACCGTCGGCGCCGGTAGGACCGTGGCGCTGGTCGGGCCGACCGGCGCCGGCAAGTCCACCATCGCGGCGCTGGCCGTACGCCTGGTCGATCCGCGCTCCGGCACGGTGCGCGTGGACGGGGTCGATGTCCGGGAGTTGGCCGCGGACTCGCTGGCGGGCACCGCCGCGCTGGTGGCCCAGGTGCCGTTCGTCTTCGACGACACGGTCCGGGCCAACGTCTCGCTGGACCGGCCCGGCATCGACGACGAGGCCGTCTGGGCCGCGTTGCGGCTGGCCGAGGCGGACGGTTTCGTCGCCGCCCTGCCCGACGGCCTGGACACCATGGTCGGCGAGCGGGGCACCTCGCTCTCCGGCGGGCAGCGGCAGCGGCTCACCCTGGCCCGGGCCCTGGCCGGGCGCCCCCGGCTGCTGGTGCTCGACGACGCGACCAGCGCCGTCGACCCCCGGGTGGAGGCGGCCATCCTGGCCGGGCTGCGCTCCTCGGCCGACGGCGGGCCGGGCGCGTCGATCCTGGTGGTCGCGTACCGCCGGGCCACCATCGCGCTCGCCGACGAGGTGATCTACCTCGAACAGGGTCGGGTACTCGCCCGCGGCACCCACGCCACCCTGCTGGCCACCGTGCCGGGCTACGCGAACCTGGTCACCGCGTACGAGCAGGCCGAGGTCGACCACGAACCCAAGCGCGGCTACGACGAGGTCACCCCGCTGGCCTCCGGCCTGGAGGTGGACCGGTGAGCGTGGACGAGACGACGCCGGCAGCGCAGCCGATCGAGTCGACCTGGCGGACGCTGCGTCGTGGCCTGGCCCTCTCCCCGGAGCTGAAGGTCGGGCTGGCCGGCACGCTGGGCCTGGCGCTGGTCTACATGGTCGGCCGGGTGGCCGTCCCGGTGGCCGTACAGCAGGGCATCGACCGGGGCATCGTCGGCGGGCTCGACCTGAACGCGCTCTTCACCGTGGTCGCGATCACCGCCGCCGTGCTGGTGGTGACCACCGCCTGTGGCTACCTGATGATGCGGCGGCTGTTCACCGTCAGCGAGACGGCACTGGCCGGGGTGCGGGTGCGGGCCTTCCGGCACGTGCACGACCTGTCCATGCTGCACCAGCAGTCCGAGCGGCGCGGTTCGCTGGTCTCCCGGGTCACCAGCGACGTCGACCAGATCACCCAGTTCCTCCAGTGGGGCGGGGTGATCCTGCTGGTCAACCTCGGGCAGTTGGCGGTCACCACCGTGGTGATGCTGGCCTACTCCTGGCAGCTGACCCTGGTGGTCTACGCCGCGTTCGTGCCGGCGGTCGTGGTGATCCGGCGGCTCCAGCGCCGGCTGGCCGCCGCGTACGGGGTGGTCCGGCAGCGTACCGGCGCGTTGCTGGCGGCGGTCGGGGAGAGCGTGGTCGGCGCGCCGGTGATCCGGGCCTACGGCATCGCCGGGCGCACGGCCCGCCGGCTGGACCAGGCGATCGACGGCCAGCAGCGGGCCCAGCAGAAGGCGATCCGGATCAGCATCCTCGGCAGTTCGATAGGTGAACTGGCCGCCGGGGTGGCGCTGGCCGGCGTGGTGGTGCTCGGGGTCTTCCTCGGCGCCGACCAGACGTTGAGCATCGGCGCGGTGACCGCGTTCCTCTTCCTGGTCACCCTCTTCATCCAGCCGGTGCAGATCGCCACCGAGGTGCTCAACGAGGCGCAGAACGCGATCGCCGGCTGGCGCCGGGTGCTGGACGTGCTGGACGTCGCGCCGGACGTGGCCGATCCGGGCCGGCAGGGACGCGAGTTGCCGGCCGGTCCGCTGGACATCCGCTTCGCCGAGGTCCGCTTCGCCTATCCGGACGGCCCGACCGTGCTGCACGACGTCAGCCTGGAGATCCCGGCGAAGAGCCGGGTGGCGATCGTCGGTGAGACCGGCAGCGGCAAGACCACCTTCGCCAAGTTGTTGACCCGGCTGATGGACCCGACGGCCGGCAGCGTGCTGCTGTCCGGGGTGCCGTTGACCGACGTCCGGTTCGACTCGTTGCGGGCCCGGGTGGTGATGGTGCCGCAGGACGGGTTCCTGTTCGACGCCACCGTCGCCGACAACGTCCGGTTCGGGCGGCCGGAACTCACCGACGAGCAGCTCACCGCCGCCTTCACCGAGCTGGGGTTGGCCGACTGGCTGGACGGCCTGCCGGCCGGACTGGCCACCGGGGTGGGCGAGCGTGGCGAGGCGTTGAGCGTGGGGGAGCGGCAGCTGGTGGCGCTGGCCCGGGCGTACGTGGCCGATCCGGATCTGCTGGTGCTGGACGAGGCGACCAGTGCGGTGGACCCGGCCACCGAGGTCCGGTTGCAGCGGACCCTGGACGCGGTGACCCGGGGGCGTACCACCCTGGCCATCGCGCACCGGCTCTCCACCGCGCAGGGCGCCGACGAGGTGATCGTGGTGGACCGTGGCCGGATCGTGCAGCGCGGCCCGCACGAGGAACTGGTCCGGGATCCCGATTCGGTCTACGCCCTGCTCTACGCCTCCTGGCTTGAGCAGACCCGGTAGACGTCGCCGGGCCGATGCCATACCCTCCGAGTTAGGTAAGCCTAACCTTAAGGAGGTCGTCATGCGGCCCAGCCCCGCTGAGATCGTCCGGACCCTGGTCGCGGGCCGGCTGCCCGGCCTGGTGCACCTCGCCTGCCGGCCCGGCCTGCACCACGTCCGGCACGTCACCGACCCGGACGGGCGGGTGCTGCTGCTGGTGCCGGTGGTCAGCGATCTCGTGCCGGCGCTGCGTCCGCGCGACGGCGCGGACGCCGTCGCGGCGGTGCTCGACGTGCTCGACCTGCCACCCGTCGCCGGGGCGCCGTCCCTCGGCCGGGCCCTGGTCTCCGGCTGGGTCCGCCGACTCGACGGCGAGCGGGCCCGCGCCGCCGCGCTCGACTTCGCCGCCGTGGCACCCACCGGCGACCTGCTCGACGTCGGCACCCGCTTCGGGCTGTTCCGCTTCGAGGTGGCCGAGGCCCGGTGGGAGCGCGGCGGCGAGCCGCGTCGGATCGACCCCGTGGCGTACGCCGAGGCCGAGGCGGATCCGCTGCACGCGACCGAGGCGAGTCTGCTCAGCCACCTCACCGAACACCACGCCGACCGGATGACCGGCTACCTGCGCCGGCAGCTCGGCCTGGCCGCCGGACCGGCCGACCACGCTCCCCGGGTCGAACGGATCGACAGGTACGGCATGCTCGTGACCTTCGGGCGGCCCGGCGCCCGGCGGCGGGCCCGGCTCGCCTTCGGCCGGGCCCTGACCGGCCCCGCCGACCTGGCCCGGCTGCTGCGTCCGGTGCTCGGCGCCCGCTCGGCCAGCGGTGACCGGCGGCGGTAGCCCTCGGCCGCTCAGCCGGGCAGGTCGCCGGTGAGGTAACGCTGGACGGTGGGGCCGACCAGCGCCACCAGGCTCTCCGGGGTGGCGGAGGCGACCGGCTCCAGCCGGACGACGTGCCGCATCATCGCCAGCCCGATCAGCTGGGTGGCCACCAGGGATCCGCGCAACGGCAGTTCCGCCGGGTCCACGTCGAGGTGGTCGAGGACCCGGCGCAACACCTGGGTGGCGAGGAACTCGCGCAGCAGCCGCGCGGTCCACTCGTTGCTGACCGCGGAGCGCAACAGGGCGACCCCGGCGGTACCGGCGGGGGAGTCCCAGACGGTGAGGAACATCCGCACCAACCGCTCGCCGAGCCCGTCACGGTCACCGGCGAGCACCTTCGGCAGCAACTCCCGAGGATCGACCGGCGCCTGCATGGCGGCGAGGAAGAGCTGGTCCTTGTTGCCGAAGTAGTGGTGCACCAGGGCCGGGTCCACCCCGGCGGAGGCGGCGATGGCCCGGATCGTGCTGGCGTCGAAGCCACGCTGCGCGAAGGCTGCCCGGGCCGCGTCGAGGATCGCGTCCCGGGTCGCCGGATTGCCGGGCCGCCGTCCGGTACGCCGTGCCATCGCCCTCCCCACTCGCTGGATGCCCGCGCCCGCGGGCGCCGCGCCGTCGTCAGCCGCTGCGCCGCCGCAGGGTGGCCGCGGCGAGCACCAGCGCGAGCACCGCCGCACCGCCGACCACGACCACGTCACGCCACATCGTGCCGGTCGGTTCCGCGTGCGCCCCGACCTCCTGGAGCGCCTCGACGGCGTACGTCAGGGGCAGCACGTCGCTCACCGCCTGCAACCAGCCCGCCATCTGCTCGCGGGGTACGAACAGTCCGCAGAGCAGCAGCTGTGGCGCCACCACGACCGGCATGAACTGTACGGCCTGGAACTCGGTACGGGCGAAAGCGCTGCAGAGCAGCCCGAGGGCGACGGCGAGCACCGCGTTCAGCGCGGCGATCATGATCACCAGCCCGCTGCTGCCGGCGGTCTGCAGGCCGAAGACCCAGTACGCCCCGGCCGAGGCGATGGTGGCCTGCGCGGCGCCGGCCAGCCCGAAGGCGATGCCGTAGCCGAAGAGCAGGTCGGTCTTGGCCAGCGGGGTGGTGAGCAGTCGTTCCAGCGTGCCGCTGGTCCGCTCGCGGAGCATGGCGATGCTGGTCACCAGGAACATGATGATGAACGGGAAGAAGCCGAGCATCACCAACGCGATCCGGTCGAAAGCCGACGGCGCGCCGGGTGGGGTGGGCTGGTCGGCGTACATGTAGTAGACCAGGGTGAGCAGGGCGGTGGGCACCACCACCAGCAGGGCCACGGTGCGCCGGTCGTGGCGCAGTTGGCGCAGGATGCGTCCGACGGTGGCAGCGAGGATCCGCGGGTTCACGACGCCTCCCCGGTGTGCTCGGGCTCGCCGGCCCGGATCAGCCGCAGGAACGCCTCGTCGAGGTCGTCCACCCCGGCGGCGGCCCGGACCGCGTCCGGCGTGTCGTCGGCGATCAGCCGCCCCTCCCGGATGAGCAGCAGCCGGTCGCAGCGGGCCGCCTCGTCCATCACGTGACTCGACACCAGCAGCGTCGTCCCGGCCGCGGCCAGGGCGTGGAAACGGGCCCAGAGGTCGGCCCGCAGCACCGGGTCCTGGCCGACCGTGGGCTCGTCGAGCACGATCAGTTCCGGCTCGCCGACCAGGGCGCAGGCCAGCGATGCCCGACTGCGCTGGCCGCCGGAGAGGCTGCCGACCAGCTGCCGGGCCGCCGACGCGAGACCGACGTCGGCGACGGCGTGGTCCGCCTCGGCCCGGCCACGGCCGTGCAGGGCGGCGAAGTAGCGGGCGTTCTCCCGGACCGTCAGGTCGGCGTAGACGCTCGGCGCCTGGGTCAGGTAGCCGACCCGGTGGCGCAGCCCCGCCGAACCGGCCGGCTGGCCCAGCACGGTCACCGTGCCGGCCGCGATCACCTGGACGCCGACGATCGCCCGCATCAGCGTCGTCTTGCCGCTCCCGCTCGGCCCGAGCAGCCCGGTGACCGAGCCGCGCGGGACGGCGGCGTCGATGCCGTCCAGCACCCGCCGCCGGCCCCGGTCCACGACCAGGCCACGGACGGCGATCACGTGGTCCATCGCACCCACCTCCATAAAACTCATCAACTGTTGAAATCAACGCTAGATGAAATCCAGGCGCCGGAGCAAGGGCCCCGGCCGGGGCATTGACGGTGGCTGAGACCCTGGCGAGATGGAGATCGGTACGCGGGAGACGGCCCTGACCGTCGGCGAGGCGGCCGAGCGGGTCGGCCTGACGGCCTCCACGCTGCGCTGGTACGAGCAGGAGGGGCTGGTCGCCCCGGTCGACCGGGACTCGGCCGGGCGGCGTCGCTACACCCAGCGGGACCTGGACTGGCTGATGCTGCTGACCCGGCTGCGTCGCACCGGGATGCCGGTGCGCGACATGCGCCGCTACGTCGAGCTGGCCCGGCAGGGTGACGGCACGCTCGGCGCCCGGCGGGCCCTCTTCGAGGAGCACCGGGTGCGGGTGCGGCGCCGGATGGCCGAGTTGGCGGAGGATCTCAAGGTGCTCGACTTCAAGGTGGACGCCTATCGCCGGATGGAGTCGGGCGGGGCGGATTGACCGTACGCCCGAAAGGCCCGTAAGGCGTCAAAGCCATACCACGGGCGACAGCCATCGTATCGGACACTGGGTCCGTCATCGGTCATTGCGCCCTGATCGGACGTGCGACAGGATGGCGCAGTGGATCACGCTCCGTCACCGGACAGTAGGTTCTTCGACGACTGGACCGCGCGGCTGCGGGCGAGCGCCGACCGGCCCGTGGTGGGCATCCTGCTCCGCGGCAGCCACGCCCGTCGCGCCGCCACCGCGCACAGCGACGTCGACGTCGACGTGCTGGTCGGCGGCGCGCCGTACGCCGCCCGGCAGGCGTACTTCGCGGAGCACTCCGGTCGGTTGACCCACGTCTCGGTCGCTGCCCGGGACGTCCGGTCCTGGGTGACCCGGCTCGGTGAGCCGGCCGACTGGGCGTTCGGCCTGCCGGTGACGGCCCCCGCCCGGCTGCTCTGGGCGGATCCGTACTGGCGGCACCGGATCGACCTGCCGGTGCTCTGCCAGCCCGCGGACGAACCCCGGCTGGAAGAGTTGATCGCCACCCTCGGCAAGGTCGCCGCGGCCCGTGCCGCCGCCGACGCGCTGGGCGTCCGACTGGCCGCCGCCGACCTGGCCCGCCTCTGCCCCTCGGTGCTGCGGCTGGCGAACCCGTCGGTGCGGGTGGTGTCCCGCCGGTCGGCGTTCGCCGCCGCGCTCGACCTGCCGGTCGCGCCGGCCGGCTACCGCGAGGACATGCTGCGCTGCCTCGGGCTGCGCCCCGGCACCACCGCCCAGCTCTGCGCGGCCGCGGCCCGGCTGGTGACCGGCACCCTTCCGCTGGTCCGTCCGTACGCCGCCGAGGTGGCCGAGGTGGGCGGCCGGGACCTCGCCGACGCCCTGCTCGACGGCCGGCTGGACCGTTACGTGGCCCAGTTGACGCGGCCCGCCGGGCCGGTGTCGTCCGTCAGCCGGGAGCCCGCTGGGGTACCCGCGCCGCGTGCGGGACAATGGGTCACTGTGCCCGTACCTGACGCGCCGGTGACCGGCGCCCACCTCGAAGTGCCGCCGCCCGACGGTCCGGACCGGCCGTCCCGGCTCGACCCGGAGATCGCCGCCCGGCTGCGGCGTACCCCCGACGGACTGGTGGCCGCCGTGGTCCGTCAGCACGACAGTGGCGAGGTGCTGATGGTGGCCTGGATGGACGACGAGGCCCTGCACCGCACCCTCACCACCGGCCGGGCCACCTACTGGTCGCGCAGCCGGCGGGAGTACTGGGTCAAGGGCGCCACCTCCGGCAACCACCAGTACGTCCGCTCGGTGGCGATCGACTGCGACGGCGACGCCGTGCTGGTCAGCGTCGACCAGGTCGGTGCCGCCTGCCACACCGGTCAGCGCACCTGCTTCTCCACCGAGCTGCCGGTCAGCTCCGGCGAGGTGGCGTCGTGACCGACGGCACGGTCAGCCCGGACGAGAACACCTTCACCGAACTGGCCGGTCGGTGGCGGGTGGTGCCGGTGACCCGGCGGCTGCTCGCCGACGCGGAGACCCCGGTCGGGGTCTACCGCAAGCTCGCCGGCGGCCCGGGCACGTTCCTGCTGGAGTCCGCCGAGCAGGGCGCCGGATCGGCGGGGCTGGCCTGGTCCCGGTACTCCTTCATCGGCATACGCAGCAGCGCCACCCTGGTCGAACGGGACGGCGTCGCCGCCTGGCTCGGTACGCCCCCGGCCGGACTGCCGACCACCGGCGACCCGGTCGCGGTGCTGCGGGCGACGGTGGCCGCGCTGGCCGGTCCGCCCGGCGACCCGGACGCCGGGACGCCCCCGCTGACCGGGGGCATGGTGGGTTACCTCGGCTACGACCTGATCCGCCGGTTCGAGCGCCTGCCCGCGCTCACCGAGGACGACCTGGCCCTGCCCGAGCTGGGCATGATGCTCGCCACCGACCTGGTCGTGCTGGACCACTTCGACGGCTCCGCCATCCTGGTCGCCAACGCGGTCCTGCCGCCACCGGACGCCCCGGACCGCACGGCGCTGGTCGCCGCCGCGTACCACCACGCGGTGGGGCGGCTGGACGCGATGACCACGGCGCTGTCCCGGCCCATCCCGCCGATGGTCGCCACCGTGCGTCGCCCACCGGCCGGCCCGGTCCGCAGCCGCACCCCCGACGGCGGCTACCCGAAGGCGGTCGAGGCGGCGAAGGAGGCGATCCGGGCCGGCGAGTGCTTCCAGATCGTGCTCGCCCAGCGCTTCGAACGCGACACCGACGCCGACCCGCTGGACGTCTACCGGGTGCTGCGTACCACCAACCCCAGTCCGTACATGTACCTGCTGCGCTTCGACGACTTCGACATCGTCGGTTCCTCGCCCGAGGCGCACCTGAAGGTGACGGGCGAGACCGACGGGCAGCGGCGGGCCCTGCTGCACCCGATCGCCGGTACCCGGCCGCGCGGCGCCACCCCGGAGGCCGACGCCCGGCTGGCCGCCGAACTGCTCGCCGACCCGAAGGAACGTGCCGAGCACGTGATGCTGGTCGACCTGGGCCGCAACGACCTGGGCCGGGTCTGCCGGCCGGGCACCGTCGAGGTGCCGGAGTTCGCCACCATCGAGCGGTACAGCCACGTGATGCACATCGTCTCGACGGTGGTCGGCACCCTGCGCGAGGACCGCACGGCCTTCGACGCACTCGCCGCGACGTTCCCGGCGGGCACCCTCTCGGGCGCGCCCAAGGTGCGCGCCATGGAGATCATCGAGGAACTCGAACCGGTACGCCGGGGCCTCTACGGCGGCACGGTCGGCTACTTCGGTTTCGGCGGCGACCTCGACATGGCCATCGCGATCCGGACCGCGCTGATCCGCGCCGGAAGGGCGTACGTGCAGGCTGGCGCAGGGGTGGTGGCCGACTCCGACCCGGCCGCCGAGGACCAGGAGACCCGGAACAAGGCCGCCGCGGTACTGGCGGCCATCGCCACCGCCGAAACCCTCAGGCCGGCCCGGTGAGCGCGAGGAACGCAGCGCAGCGGAGTCCCGCAGTCGTGAGCGAAGGGTTGGTCCGGTGAGCGGGAGGAATGCAGCGCAGCGGAGTCCCGCAGTCGTGAGCGAAGGGTTGGTCCGGTGAGCGGGAGGAATGCAGCGCAGCGGAGTCCCGCGGTCGTGAGCGAAGGGTTGGTCCGGTGAGCGCGAGGAACGCAGCGCAGCGGAGTCCCGCAGTCGTGAGCGAAGGGTCCAACCCGTGAGCGGCGGTTCGGCGGTGCCCGGGGCGCCCGTGGCGGGCCGGCGTGGGTTGGCGTACGCCGTGCTGCTCTGCCTGGCCGGCGCGGGACTGGCGGTCTGGGCGACCTCGGCCACCTGGGAGTCGGTCGAGGTCGTCCGCCAGGATCCGATGCCGTTGCTGGCCGAGGGACGGACCGGCGCGCAGTTGTTGCCCTGGCTGTCGGCGCTGGCGCTGGTCGGACTGGCCGGTGGGGGCGCGGTGCTGGCCACCCGGGGCCGCCTGCGCCGGGTGTTGGGTGGGCTGCTGGCACTGCTCGGTCTGACGGTGGCGGCGGGCGGGGTCTACGGCCTGGTCGCCGACTTCGGTGGCCGGGTGGTCTGGCACTGGCCGGCGCTCTGCCTGTTCGGCGGGCTGCTGGTCGCGGCCGGTGGACTGCTGACGGCCCTGCGTGGCCAGCGGTGGCCGGCGATGGGCGCCCGCTACGAGCGGCGGTCACGCCGGCCGGTCGAGCCGGGCGGCCCGATCCAGGGGGCCGGCACGGCGGACGCCTGGGAGGCGTTGGACCGGGGCGAGGACCCGACGGTGCGCTGAGGCCGCCCCCGGCGGCGCAGCGCCCAGCTTGCACGCCGTTTCGCGCGGTCCCGGGGGGCTGGCGGCGCAAGATCGTGCTCGATCAGGGATCGAGTGGCCTGGCGGTCGTTGCGAGACCACTCGATCCCTGATCGGGCGTGATCATGGGCTTCGTCGGGATTGCGCCGGTCTGATCGGGCGTGATCATGGGCTTCGTCGGGATTGCGCCGGTCTGATCGGGCGTGATCATGGGCTTCGTCGGGATTGCGCCGGTCTGATCGGGCGTGATCATGGGCCTCGTCGGGATTGCGCCGGTCGGTGAGGTTCGCCGTCGGGCGCGGTCGGGACGGTGGTCGCCACCCGGGCGCCGGTCGAGTTCGGTGGGAGGCGGGGCGGTTAGGCGACCGGCTGCCGGTCGCGGAGCGGGGTCGCGGCCAACTCGGCCACCAGCCGGTCCAGGGCGGCGCGTTGGTCGGCGCGGGCGCGGTCGGCGCAGATGGCCTCCCAGGCGTTGCCGCGCGCGGTCCGCATCCGGTCCGGGCCGACCATGGCGCGCTCCAGCGTGTGTACGACACCGACGGCGAGCGACGCGACGGTGCGCGAGATGGTGGTGAGCCCGATGGTCTGGTGCGGCGCGGAGGAAGTCATGATCACCCCGGGGAGAGATCGTCGTGATGGTGGGGCAGGCGCGTCATCGAGTCTGCCCGAGGTAGATGCTGCGCGGTTGAGGTTTCGTCGTGATGACTGCGCCGTCAACTCTGCGGCAGCGGCCCTGACCAGGCAAAGGGCCGTTCGTCCTTGAGCTTGCTCACAGCATCGACGCCGGTCGTGGTGAGAGTCGCCGGTCGGGCCGATATGGTTGATCGTCGATGGGCTGGTGACGTAGAGTCACAGCGCGTTCGCGCAAGTCGGCCATTATGCCCCAGCCCATTTCGTGAGGAGCGCCATACCCCCGGCGCTCGGTGCCAGGTCGAGCCCCCTAGCATCGGCCCATGACACCCGGAGAGGGGAGTCCGATGGTGACTGCTGAGCATGCGCACGCGGAGGGGGACGACGCCGCTTCGGCCGCGCCCACCAGCGTGCTCGACGAGATCCTGGCCGGCGTCCGGGAGGACGTGGCCCGGCGGCAGGAGCAGGTTCCGCTGGAGCGGATCCGCGAACTCGCCGCCGCCGCTGCGCCACCGCTGGACGCGTACGCGGCCCTGCGGCGGCCGGGCGTCGCCGTCATCGCCGAGGTGAAGCGCTCCTCGCCGTCCAAGGGCAAGTTGGCTGAGATCGCCGATCCGGCCGACCTGGCCGGTGAGTACGCCGCCGGTGGTGCCCGGGCGATCAGCGTGCTTACCGAGGGGCGCTGGTTCGGCGGTTCGTTGGACGACCTCGCCGCCGTGCGGGCCGCGGTGAACATCCCGGTCCTGCGCAAGGACTTCGTGGTCTCCAGCTACCAGGTGCACGAGGCCCGTGCGCACGGTGCCGACCTGGTGCTGCTCATCGTCGCCGCGCTGGAGCAGAACGCGCTGGTCGGCCTGCTGGAGCGGATCGAGTCGCTGGGCATGACCGCGCTGGTCGAGGTGCACGACGAGGAAGAGGCCGACCGGGCCCTCGAGGCCGGCGCGCAGGTGATCGGGGTCAATGCCCGTGACCTGCGTACGCTGGAGGTAGACCGGTCGGTGTTCGAGCGGATCGCGCCCGGGCTGCCGAGCAGCGTCGTCAAGATCGCCGAGTCCGGGGTGCGGGGTCCGCACGATCTGATCCGGTACGCCTCGGCCGGTGCCGACGCGGTGCTCGTCGGCGAGGGACTGGTCACCCAGAAGAGCCCCCGGGAGGCGGTGGCCGAGCTGGTCAACGCCGGCAACCACCCCGCCACGCCCCGCCCGGTGCGCTGAGCTGCGCGCCGGTCCCGCACAGGGAGAGGATTCCCGCGATGAGCGCGTGTCATCGAGTCAGCGCGGCCCCGGCATGAGCGCCCCCGCTGCGCTGCCCGACGCCGCCGGTCACTTCGGTCGCTTCGGCGGCCGGTTCGTACCGGAGGCCCTGGTCGCCGCCCTCGACGAGTTGGCGGCGGCGCACCGCGCGGCGATGGCCGACGGGACGTTCCGGGCCGAGTTCGCCGGTCTGCTGCAGGACTACGCCGGCACCCCGTCGCGGCTGTACGAGGCGCGCCGGTTCTCCGCCCGGGCCGGTGCCCGGGTGCTGCTCAAGCGCGAGGATCTCAACCACACCGGCGCGCACAAGGTACGCAACGTGCTCGGCCAGGCGTTGTTGACCCGCCGGATGGGCAAGAAGCGGGTGATCGCCGAGACCGGTGCCGGTCAGCACGGCGTCGCCACCGCCACCGCCGCGGCCCTGTTCGACCTGGACTGCGTGGTCTACATGGGGCAGGTCGACACCGAGCGGCAGGCGCTGAACGTGGCCCGGATGCGGATGCTCGGCGCCACCGTCGTGCCGGTGACGAACGGTTCCCGCACGCTCAAGGACGCGATGAACGAGGCGATGCGGGACTGGGTCGCCAACGTCGACGACACCCACTACCTGATCGGCACCGCCGCCGGTCCGCATCCGTTCCCGGCGCTGGTCCGCGACTTCGTCCGCGGCATCGGCGACGAGGCCCGGGCACAGTGCCTGGAGCTGACCGGCGCGCTGCCGGACGCGGTCACCGCCTGCGTCGGTGGCGGCTCCAACGCGCTGGGCATCTTCCACGCCTTCGTCGACGACCCGCAGGTGCGGCTGTACGGCTTCGAGGCCGGCGGCGAGGGCGTCACCACCGGCCGGCACGCGGCCAGCATCACCGGCGGTTCCACCGGGGTGCTGCACGGCACCCGCACCTTCGTGCTGCAGGACGCCGACGGGCAGACCGTGGAGTCGCACTCGATCTCCGCCGGCCTGGACTACCCCGGAGTGGGTCCGGAGCACGCCTGGCTGCACGACACGGGTCGGGCGCGCTACCTGCCGGTCACCGACGACGAGGCGATGGCCGCGTTCGAACTGCTCTGTCGTACCGAGGGGATCATCCCGGCGATCGAGAGTTCGCACGCCCTCGCCGGCACCCTGGCCGTGGCCGGGAAGCTCGCCGCCGAGCTGGGTCGGGAGCCCACCATCGTGGTCAACCTCTCCGGTCGGGGCGACAAGGACGTGCACACCGCCGGTGGGTACTTCGGGATCCTGGACGGGGAGTCGGCATGAGCCGGATCGGGGTGGCGTTCGACAAGGCGCGGGCCGACGGCCGGGCGGTGCTGGTCGGCTGCATGCCGGCCGGGTTCCCCACCGTCGAGGGCAGCATCGCCGCGATGAAGGCGATGGTCGCCGCCGGGGTCGACGTGATCGAGGTGGAGATCCCGTACTCCGATCCGGTGATGGACGGTCCGGTCATCCAGCGGGCCAGCGACATCGCCCTGGCCGGCGGCGTACGCACCCGGGACACCCTGCGGATCGTCGAGGAGGTCGCGGCCACCGGCGCGCCGGTGGTCACGATGACCTACTGGAATCCGATCGAGCGGTACGGCGTCGAGGCGTTCGCCCGGGATCTCGCTGCGGCCGGCGGCACCGGGCTGATCACCCCGGACCTGATCCCCGAGGAGGCCGGGGAGTGGCTCGCCGCCTCGGACGCGTACGGGCTGGACCGCACGTTCCTGGTGGCGCCCTCCTCGACCGACCAGCGGTTGGCGATGACGGTCGAGCACTGCCGGGGCTTCGTCTACGCCACCGCGATCATGGGCGTGACCGGTGCCCGTAGCCAGACCTCGCAGGCGGCGCCGGTGCTGGTGTCCCGGGTACGGGAGGTCACCGACCTGCCGGTCGGTGTCGGGCTGGGCGTCGGCACCGGGGCGCAGGCCGCCGCGGTCGCCGGGTACGCCGACGGGGTGATCGTCGGCAGCGCGTTGATCCGCTGCCTGTTCGACGCGCCCGACGAGACCACCGCCCTGGCCGCCCTGAGCACGCTCAGCGCCGAACTCGCCGACGGCGTCCGCCACCCCACCCCCTGAACCTCACCCACCTCTAGCCCCGCTCCTCCCGCACCCCCGCCCCACTTTGGCGGCGATCATGCACTTCTGGTCGACGGAATGCCTGGAATGTCAGGGTTTGTCGCGACAGTAGGGGCAAGATCGCGGCGAGTGGGGCTGGCGGGAGTGCCCGGACCGGGGTGACGCCGAGGGGGTCGGCAGCGGTAGCGTGTGCACCCGTGAGTCTCGCCTCGCCGACGTACCTGGCCGCCATCCCCAGCCCGAGCACCGCCGTGTGGCAGCTCGGACCGTTCCCGCTCCGGGCGTACGCGCTGTGCATCATCGCCGGCATCGTGGTGGCCTGCTGGGTCACCGAACGACGCCTGCGCCAGCGCGGGGTCGCACCCGGCGCGGTGCTGGACATCGCGCTCTGGGCGGTGCCGGCCGGCATCATCGGCGCCCGGATCTACCACGTGATCACCTCTCCGGCGGCCTACTTCGGCACCGGCGGTGACTGGTTCAAGATCTTCTTCATCCACGAGGGTGGGCTCGGCATCTGGGGTGCGGTCGGCGGCGGCGCGGTCGGTGCCTGGCTCGCCGCCCGGCAGCTGGGCATCCCGTTCACCGTGGTGGCCGACGCGCTGGCGCCCGGCCTGCCGCTGGCGCAGGCGATCGGTCGGCTCGGCAACTGGTTCAACAACGAGCTCTACGGTGGCCGCACCGACCTGCCCTGGGGGCTGGAGATCCACCGGATGGACGGCGGCCAGGCGCTGCGCGACGAGGCGGGCCAGCCGATCCTGGAGGAGGGGCTCTACCACCCGACCTTCGCCTACGAGGCGCTCTGGAACGTCGGCGTCGCCGCGCTGGTGTACCTCGTCGACCGTAAGCTGCGGCTCGGCCGGGGCCGGGCGTTCGCGCTGTACGTGATGGGCTACACCGTCGGGCGGTTCTGGATCGAGATGATGCGCACCGACGAGGCCAACACCATCTTCGGCGTACGCCTCAACGTCTGGACCGCGGCGCTGGTGTTCCTCGGCGCCCTGATCTACTTCGTCCGGGTCCGCGGTCCGCGTGACTACCTGATCCCCGTCGGCGGGACGGCCGCCGCCACCCCGCCGGCGGCCACCTCCGACGTCTCCCAGGTGGACCTGTCGGCCAGCAAGGCGGCCGGCACCGAGCAGGTCGCCCCGGAGGGCTACCGGGTGGTCGACGAGGCGGAGTTCGAACACTGGCGCCAGACCGGCGAGGCGCCGACCGAACCCGCCGAGGACGCCTCGACCGCGTCGGCCCGGCCCGCCGACCGCGACAGCTGAACGAGGGGGCGGCATGCGGACGGCGGTGGTGGTCGGCGGAGGACTCGGCGGCCTGGCCGTCTCCGGTGCCCTCGCCCGATCCGGCTGGCAGGTCACCCTCCTGGAACGGGCCGACCGGATCCGGCCGGAGCCGACCGCCGTCGTACTGTGGCCCAACGGGGTCCGCGCGCTGCGCGCCCTGGACCTCGGCGCGGGCCTGGACGCCATCGCCACCCCGCTGGCCGACGGCGGGGTGCGACGTCCGGACGGGCACTGGCTGGTGCAGCCCCGGCCGGCCCCCGCCGAGCGGCTGCCCGTGGTGGTGCACCGGGAAGACCTGCACGACGCGCTGATCGCAGGCCTGGGAGACCGGGTCGAACTGCGTACCGGGGTGACCGTTCGGACGGTCCGCGCGAGCCAGGGCGAGCGGCCGGCGGTCGGTGACGGGCGGCACACGTACGAGGCGGACCTGGTGGTGGCGGCCGACGGCGTCGACAGCGTGATCCGCCGGCAGCTCGCGCCCGAGGCCGCCGTGGTCAGCTCCGGCTGCGCCGCCTGGCGGGCGGTGATCCCCTGGTACCGCGCCCCGAGCCTGCCCGACTCCGTGGGCGGTGAGATCCTCGGCGCCGGGTACCGCTTCGGCGCCGCCTCCCTGGGCGAGCGGGGCTCCTCCGGTGCCTCCAGCCGGGGCGGCATCTACTGGATGGCCACGGCGGCCGGTGCGCCCCGACCCGAGCCGCCGCAGACGCAGCTCGCGCTGTTGCGCCGTTGGTACGCCGGCTGGCCCGCCCCGGTCGAGGACCTGCTGGCCGCTACCGACCCGGTCGACCTGGTGCAGCAGGAGATCCGGGAACTGCGCCCGCTGCCGAAGGCGTACGGTTTCCCGGTCGGACCGGGCGGAGTGGTGCTGCTCGGCGACGCCGCGCACGCCATGCCCCCGCACCTCGGCCAGGGCGCCTGCCTCGCCTTCGAGGACGCCGCGACGCTGGCCGCACTGCTGCGCGAGTCGACCCTGCCCGACGCGGTGGTCGCCTACGACCGGGTCCGTCGACCACGCGCGGCGGCCGTGGTCCGGCAGACCCGCCGGATGTCGGCGGTGCTGCAGACCCGGGGCCGGCTGGCGCTACGCGCCCGCGACGCCGCCCTCGGCACCATCACCCCTCGCCTGCTGGGCAGCGCCGCCACCGTAGCCGCCCAATGGCGCCCCCCGTCCCGCTAACCCCGCCCCTCCCTCCCCTCCCCTCCGCGCCCCGCGTGCCCGGTCACCCGCCATGTTGCGCCGATCATGGCGCTCTGTCGGGACAAAGATGGTGATAGCGGACTAAACGGCGACCGAAACTCCATGATCGACGGAGCTGCGGCGCGGGGGTGCGCGGGGGTGGGGTGGGGGTGGGGTTTAGGGGGTGATGGTGGGGGGTTCGGCGATGCAGGCGGTGCCGATGCGGCGGAAGCCGACTCGTAGGTAGATCCTGGCGATCTCTTCGCTGCCCGCGGAGAGGAAGATCACTTCGACGCCGTCGGCCAGCAGGGCGTGGGCCAGGGTGGCGGTGATCGCGGTGGCCAGCCCCCGGCGGCGGGCCGACGGCAGGGTGGCCACCCCGGCTATCTCGGCGATGTCGCCGACCCGCATGGCCATCCCGCTGGCCAGCGCTCCCTCGGTGGGCGTCTCGGCCAGTGCGGCGTACCGGCTGCCGTCGGCGAGGCGGGTCCGTTCCTCGTCGAGTACGGCGACGTCGAGCCCGGTGCGGGCGGCGTCGCGTTGGGCCGGTCCGGCCTCGCCGCGACCGGTGCCGGATACGGAGAACCCGACCGCGGCGACCGCTCGTCGAGCGGCCACGTCGTCGGCGACGGTCGGCCCCGACGGGGCCAGCAACCGCACCGTAGCCCCGCCCGATCCCGCGCTCCCGATCTGGGCGTTTGTGCCGGCCAGGGCAGCCGGCCCGACCTGGGCACCCGGCTCGCCCTGGGCGCCCGTGCCGGCCAGGGCAGCCGGCCTGGCCAGGGTGGTCGGGTCGAGCACCATCAGCGGTGCTTCCAGTACGGCGAGCCCGGCTGAACGGGCCACCGCGAGTAGTTCGGGATGCACCTCGTGTACCCATTCCAGGGCCTCGGGGAGGCCCAGTTGCCGCTGTCGGGCCCGGACGGCGGTGAGGTCGGCAAGGGTCGGTGACCGGTCGGCGCCGAGGCGGGGTCGGGCGTAGAACGGCCAGCCGGCACCCTCGCGGACGAACAGGACGCAGCCGCCGTGATCCTCCACGCGGGCGGCGTCGCGGGGCACCGCGTCGTAGAAGTGTTCCAGGCGGGCCAGCAGGTTAGCGTGCCGTGTATCCACCGCGCGAGACTATCCGTCCCAGACTCTGGACGGTGTGATCAATCTGCACTGGCCTTGCGTACCACGCCCTAACGTAGACTCAATAGTCCGTCAGAGGGCCGACGTCGTCCCGACCATGATCCACCCTGAACGACGACAGGAGGCCCGGTGGCCTTTGCGTACCCTCACCGCCCCCAGCCGGTGCCGCGACACGGCCAGGTGACGTCCCCCACCGGCCTCTACGACGGCGCCCACGAGCACGACGCCTGCGGGGTGGCCTTCGTGGCGGACCTGCACGGGCGGCGCTCCCACACGGTGGTCGCCAACGGCCTCGGCGCGTTGTGCCGGCTGGACCACCGGGGTGCCCGCGGTGCGGAACCGAACACCGGCGACGGTGCCGGCATCATGATCCAGGTGCCGGACGCGTTCCTGCGCGCGGTGGTGGACTTCCCGTTGCCCCCGGCCGGCGAGTACGCCACCGGTCTGGTCTTCCTGCCCGACGACGCCGCCGCCGAGGCCCGCGCCCGGCAGGTGGTCGAGAAGTACGCCCTGGTCGAGGGGGCGGAGCTGCTCGGCTGGCGGGACGTTCCGGTCGACGCGTCCGACCTCGGTGAGACCGCCCTGGCGGCGATGCCCCGGGTCCGGCAGCTCTTCCTCGCCGCGAACCGGCTCACCGACACTCCCGCCGGGCCGGCCGGTTCCCCGCTGCGCGGCATCGAGTTGGAGCGGGTGGCGTTCTGCGTACGCAAGCAGGCCGAGCGGGAGTCCGCCGAGCGTGGGGTGCCGGCGTACTTCCCGTCGCTGTCCGGGCGGACCATGGTCTACAAGGGGATGCTCACCCCGGACCAGCTGCCCGCCTTCTACCCGGATCTCACCGACGAGCGGGTGGACAGCGCCATCGCCCTGGTGCACTCCCGGTTCTCCACCAACACCTTCCCGTCCTGGCCGCTGGCCCACCCGTACCGGTTCATCGCCCACAACGGTGAGATCAACACCATTCGCGGCAACCGGAACTGGATGCAGGCCCGCGAGGCGCTGCTGCGCACCCCGGAGCTGCCCGGCAACATCCGCCGGGTCTTCCCCGTCTGCACCCCGGCCGCCTCCGACTCGGCGAACTTCGACGAGGTCCTGGAGCTGCTGCACCTGGCCGGGCGCAGCCTGCCGCACGCGGTGCTGATGATGATCCCGGAGGCCTGGGAGAACGACCCGGACATGGCCGCCGACAAGCGCGCCTTCTACCGGTTCCACGCCAGCCTGATGGAGCCTTGGGACGGCCCCGCCTCGGTGGCCTTCACCGACGGCGAGATCGTCGGCGCGGTGCTCGACCGCAACGGCCTGCGCCCGGGGCGCTGGTGGCAGACCACCGACGGGCTCGTGGTGCTCGGCAGCGAGGCGGGCGTGCTCGACCTCGACCCGGCCACGGTGGTCGCCAAGGGTCGCCTCCAGCCCGGCAAGATGTTCCTGGTCGACACGACCGCCGGCCGGATCGTGCACGACGAGGAGATCAAGACCGAGCTGGCCGCGGCCCAGCCGTACGCCGACTGGCTGCACGCCGGGCTGATCGAGCTGGACGACCTGCCGGCCCGCGAGCACGAGGTCTTCACCCACGACTCGGTACGCCGCCGGCAGCAGACCTTCGGCTACACCGAGGAGGAGCTGAAGATCCTGCTCGCCCCGATGGCCCGCACCGGCGCGGAGCCGATCGGGTCGATGGGCACGGACACCCCGATCGCCCCGCTGTCCACCCGGCCCCGGCTGCTCTACGACTACTTCCATCAGCTCTTCGCGCAGGTCACCAACCCGCCGTTGGACGCCATCCGTGAGGAGTTGGTGACCAGCCTGGCCTCGACCATCGGCCCGGAGGGCAACCTGCTCGATCCCGGCCCGGCCAGCTGCCGGCAGATCGTGCTGCCCTATCCGGTGATCGACAACGCGGAACTGGCCAAGATCCTCAGCATCGACGAGGACGGCGACCTGCCCGGCTTCAAGGCGGTCCGGGTCTCCGGGCTCTACCGGATCCGTGACGGCGGCGCCGGGATCAAGGCGCGGCTGACCGAGATCTGCCGGCACGTCTCCGAGGCGATCGAGGACGGCGTACGGATCCTGGTCCTCTCCGACCGGGACTCCAACGCCGACCTGGCCCCGATCCCGTCGCTGCTGCTCACCGCGGCGGTGCACCAGCACCTGGTCCGCGAGCAGACCCGTACCCAGGTGGCGTTGATCGTCGAGTCCGGTGACTGCCGCGAGGTGCACCACGCGGCGGTGCTGATCGGCTACGGCGCGGCGGCGGTCAACCCGTACCTGGCCTTCGAGTCGGTGGAGGACATGATCTCCACCGGTGCGTTGACCGGCGTCGAGCCGCGGGCGGCCATCCGCAACTACGTCAAGGCGCTCGGCAAGGGCGTCCTGAAGATCATGTCCAAGATGGGCATCTCGACCGTGTCGTCGTACTGCGGTGCGCAGGTCTTCGAGGCGGTCGGGCTGCACACCCGCCTGGTCGAGCGGTACTTCCGGGGCACGCCGAGCACGATCAGCGGCGTCGGCCTCGACGGCATCCACGCCGAGGTGGCCGCCCGGCACGCGCTCGCCTGGCCAGCGCCCGGCGCCACCGCCAGCGACCGGCTGCCCGTCGGCGGCGAGTACCAGTGGCGCCGCGAGGGCGAGCTGCACCTGTTCAACCCGGAGACGGTCTTCCTGCTCCAGCACGCCACCCGCAGCCGCCAGTACGACGTGTTCCGCACCTACACCGCCAAGGTCGACGACCTGGCCGCCCGGGCCGGTGCGCTGCGCGGGCTGTTCCGGCTGCGTACCGGCGAGCTGCCGCCGGTGCCGATCGAGGAGGTCGAGCCGGCCAGCGAGATCGTCAAGCGGTTCGCCACCGGTGCCATGTCGTACGGGTCGATCTCGGCAGAGTCGCACGAGACCCTGGCGATCGCGATGAACCGGCTCGGCGGCAAGTCCAACACCGGTGAGGGCGGCGAGGACGTCGACCGGCTGCACGACCCGGAACGCCGCTCGTCGGTCAAGCAGATCGCCAGCGGCCGGTTCGGGGTGACCAGCGAGTACCTGGTCAACGCCGACGACCTGCAGATCAAGATGGCGCAGGGGGCCAAGCCCGGCGAGGGCGGGCAGCTGCCCGGTAACAAGGTGTGGCCGTGGATCGCCCGGACCCGGCACGCCACCCCCGGCGTCGGCCTGATCTCGCCGCCGCCGCACCACGACATCTACTCCATCGAGGATCTCGCCCAGCTGGTGCACGACCTCAAGTGCGTCAACCCGGCCGCCCGGGTGCACGTCAAGCTGGTCAGCGAGGTCGGCGTCGGCACCGTCGCCGCCGGGGTGGCCAAGCTCAAGGCCGACGTCATCCTGATCTCCGGGCACGACGGCGGCACCGGCGCCTCCCCGCTGAACTCGCTCAAGCACGCCGGCACCCCCTGGGAGCTGGGCCTGGCCGAGGCGCAGCAGACGCTGCTGCTCAACAAGCTGCGCGACCGGGTCACCGTGCAGGTCGACGGCCAGCTCAAGACCGGCCGCGACGTGGTGGTCGCGGCGCTGCTCGGCGCCGAGGAGTTCGGCTTCGCCACCGCACCGCTGATCGTCTCCGGCTGCATCATGATGCGCGTCTGCCACCTGGACACCTGTCCGGTCGGCATCGCCACCCAGAACCCGGTGCTGCGGGAGCGGTACACCGGCAAGCCGGAGTTCGTGGAGAACTTCTTCCTCTTCCTCGCCGAGGAGATCCGCGGCTACCTGGCCGAGCTGGGCCTGCGCAGCATCGACGAGGCGATCGGCCGCACCGAACTGCTCGACGTCGCACCGGCGATCGAGCACTGGAAGGCCGGTGGGCTCGACCTGCACCGGGTGCTGCACCTGCCGGAACTGCCGGCGGGCGCGGCCCGTCGGGGCGTCCGTGCCCAGGACCACGGCCTGGAGCTGGCCCTGGACAACGAGCTGATCGCGCTGGCGCAGCCGGCGCTGCGCGGTGCGGGTGACGATGGGCAGGTCACTCCGGTACGGGCCGAGGTGGCGATCCGCAACGAGCACCGCAGCGTCGGCGCGATGCTCGGCGGCGAGGTCACCCGTCGGCACGGCGGCGCCGGGTTGCCCACCGACACCGTCGAGTTCACCCTGCGCGGCACGGCCGGGCAGTCCTTCGGTGCCTTCCTGCCGCGCGGGGTCACCCTGCGGCTGTACGGCGACGCGAACGACTACGTCGGCAAGGGGCTCTCCGGCGGCCGGCTGGTCGTCCGGCCGCACGCGGTGGCGCCGTTCGTCGCCACCGACGCCGCCGCGGGTGGCCGCGCCGAGGACCAGATCATCGCCGGCAACACCATCCTGTACGGCGCCACCTCCGGCGAGGTCTTCCTGCGTGGCCGGGTGGGGGAGCGGTTCGCGGTTCGCAACTCCGGCGCTTCGGCCGTCGTCGAGGGCGTCGGCGACCACGGCTGCGAGTACATGACCGGCGGCACGGTGGTGGTGCTCGGTCCGACCGGGCGTAACTTCGCCGCCGGCATGTCCGGTGGCACCGCCTTCGTCTGGAACCTGGACCGCCGCCGGGTCAACTCCGAGCTGGTCGACCTCTCCGCGCCCAGTGAGCAGGAGCGGGTCCGGCTGCACGAGTTGGTGCAGCGGCACTTCGCCGAGACCGACTCGGCGGTCGCCGAGGCGCTGCTCAAGCGCTGGCCGGAGGCGGTCGAGGAGTTCACCGCCGTGGTACCCCGGGACTACCGCCGGGTCATGGAGATCATGCGGGCCGCCGAAGCCGCCGGCCAGGACGTCGACGACGCGGTGATGAGCGCCCTCGCGGTGCCGGCCGCGCAGCAACCGCAGCCGGCGCCCTCCGACGCGTCGCTGCCGGTCCCGCCCGCAACGCGGGTGATCGCCCAGGAGGTGGCTCGTGCCTGACCCGAACGGTTTCCTGCGCTATCCCCGGCAGTTGCCGGCGCGCCGGCCGGTGCCCGTGCGGATCAGCGACTGGCGGGAGGTCTACCCGCCGGCCGGCGAGGAGCTGATCCGCGAGCAGGCCACCCGCTGCATGGACTGCGGCATCCCGTTCTGCCACGACGGTTGCCCGTTGGGCAACCGCATCCCGGACTGGAACGACCTGGTCCGCACCGGCAACTGGGACGCGGCGGTGGAGTCGCTGCACGCCACCAACAACTTTCCCGAGTTCACCGGCCGGCTCTGTCCGGCACCCTGCGAGGCCGCCTGCGTCCTCGGCATCGCCGGTGGCGACCCGGTGACCATCAAGCAGGTCGAGGTGGAGATCGCCGACGCGGCCGCGGCCCGGGGGCTGACGCCGCGCCCGGTGCCGCCACCGTCGGGCCGGTCGGTCGCCGTGGTCGGCTCCGGGCCGGCCGGGCTCGCCGCCGCGCAGCAACTGGCCCGGGCCGGGCACGCCGTCACGGTGTACGAGCGCGACGACGCGCTCGGCGGCCTGATGCGGTACGGCATCCCCGACTTCAAGCTGGAGAAGCGGCACATCGACGCTCGGCTGGCGCAGCTCGCCGCCGAGGGCGTGGAGTTCCGTACCGGGGTGGACGTCGGGGTCGACGTCACCGCCGAGCAGCTGCGGGCGCGGCACGACGCGGTGCTGCTGGCCTGCGGGGCGTTGCAGGGCCGCGACACCGACACCCCGGGCCGGCAGCTGCGCGGGGTGCACCAGGCGATGGCGCACCTGGTCGCCGCGAACCGGGTGGTCGCCGCGGCCGGCGCGGGTCGCCCCGCGCTGGCCACCCTCGCCGACGGTACGCCGATCGACGCGGCCGGCAAGCACGTGGTCATCATCGGCGGCGGGGACACCGCGGCGGACTGCCTCGGGGTGGCCCACCGGCAGGGCGCGGCCGGCGTACACCAGCTGGACCTCTACCCGCGCCCGCCGCGGGGCCGGGACGAGGCCCGCGACCCGTGGCCGACCTGGCCGTGGATCCTGCGCGAGTACGCGGCCCACGAGGAGGGCGGTGAGCGGGTCTTCGCGGTGGCGGTGCAGGAGTTCGTCGACGACGGCACCGGCGCGGTCCGGGCGGTCCGGATCGCCGAGGTGACCGTCGAGAAGCGCGACGGGCAGCGCATCCTCACCGTCGTGCCGGGCACCGAACGGGAACTGCCCGCCGACCTGGTGCTGCTGGCGATCGGCTTCGAGGGCACCGAGGAACAGCCGCTGCTGACCCAGCTCGGGGTGGCCCGCAACGCCCGCAGCGCGATCGACGCCGGGCCGGACTGGCAGGCCGCCGACGGGGTCTTCGTGGCCGGCGACATGCACCGGGGGGCCTCGTTGATCGTCTGGGCGATCGCCGAGGGCCGGGCGGCGGCCGCGGCGATCCACACCTACCTCGGCGGCACCGGCGCCCTGCCGGCCCCCGTACACCCCGCCACCCGCCCGCTGGCGGTGTGAGGAAGGAACCCTCCGGACGCCCTCGTGCCCAGCAGGGGCACCTTGTCCACCCGACGTACGCCCGGTCGACAGCGACCGGGCGTACGTCGTTGGTGCACCTCGGGGTATTCACTTCATCGGCGCGTTTCGATAGCATTACCGCCCAGTAACAACCCTTGGCCACGCGCGCGGTTCTCGGGCTCCACCACCACCCTCTGTGGAGGTCCGCCATGCCCCACCGTCCGCTGGCCCGTGCCCTGGCCGCGCTGGTCGCCCTCGCCACCGCCACCCTCGGTGCGCTGGTCGCACCCGGCGCCGCCCAGGCCGCCGCCCCCATCCACTACGTCGCCCTCGGGGACTCGTACTCCTCCGGCGTCGGCGCCGGCCCGTACGACCTGTCCACCTGCCTGCGCAGCCAGAAGTCGTACGCCCCACTGTGGGCCGCCGCCAACGGCGTGGCCAGCTTCCGCTTCCCCGCCTGCGGCGGCGCCGTCACCGCCGACGTGCTCGACAACCAGCTCGGCTCGCTCAGCGCCACCACCACCCTGGTCACCATCACCATCGGCGGCAACGACGCCGGTTTCGCCGACGTGATGACCAGTTGCCGGTTCGGCAGCACCTCCACCTGCACCAACGCGGTCAACCAGGCGAAGAGCTTTGCCACCGGTACGCTGCCGACCCGCCTCGACCGCACCTACGCCGCGATCCGGGACCGGGCGCCGAACGCCCGGCTGATCGTGCTCGGCTACCCGAGGCTGTTCGAGACCGGCTCGTGCGGCCTGCTCGCGATGAGCAGCTACAAGCGAACCATCCTCAACGAGGCCGCCGACGTGCTCGCCGAGGTGACCGCCGAGCGGGCGGCGGCGGCCGGTGCCACCTTCGCCGACACCCGACCCACCTTCGCCGGCCACGGCGTCTGTGGTGCCCAGCCGTGGATCCGCGACGTCACCGGCGTCATCGAGGCGTACCACCCGAACGCCGACGGCTACCGCCACGGTTTCCTGCCGGCGCTGAACGCGGTGACCGGCTGAGCCGAGCCGCACCGGTCGGTGGTACGCACCCGCGTGCCACCGGCCGCCGCCGGCCCTCCACTGTGCCCGCACCGCACCGCGCCGCACCGCCGCACCGCGGGGCGCCGCGCCGCGCCGCACCGCGCCGCGTCGCACCGCGGGGCGCCGCGCCGCGCCGCCGGCCGACACGTCCCGCGTCGGACACGTGCCCGCCCGGCCGCGGTCCGTTAGGGTTTCACCGACCAGACGACGCTCGGCGGAGGGGCAGAGGTTGGGCAGGCTCACGGCCGCGTACGGACAGGCGATCGCCGCCCACCGAGCCGCCCGGACCCACCTCGACGCCGCCCGGGACGCGCTGCGGGCGCCCGCACCGTCCACCCCGGCGGCCGACCCCGACCTGCTGGCCCGGCTACACCGGGTCGGCACCGCCCTGGCCACCCCCACCCCCGGCACGCCGCTGACCCGCCGGCCGGTGCCGGTACGCCTCGGCGAGGCGGTCACCGCCGGGGGCGGCTTCCCCGTGCTGGTGCCGCTCGGAGCCGGTCATCACCTGGCCGTCGACGCCGACGCCCGGAACCCGGCCGTGGCCGGGCTGTTGCGTGCGCTCGTACTGCGGCTGCTGGCCACCGCCGTGCCCGGCGGTGTCCGGGTGGCTGGACTGGACAGCGCCGCTCTCGGCGCGACCTTCGGTCCACTGCGGCCGCTGCTCGACGCCGGCGTCATCGAGGCACCCGCCACCAGCGACGCGGAGGTCGCCGCGCTGCTCGACGCCGCGGAACGGCACGCCCGGCAGGCCCGCCAGGCCGACCGGCCCGACCAGGACCTGCTGGTGCTCGTCGCCGCGTCGGTACCCTCACCGCGGGAGGCCGCCCGGCTGGCCGCGCTCACCCACGCCGGCCCGGCCGCCGCCGTCTGCGTCCTGCTCGCCGGCTGGCCGGCCGCCGGACCGGGCGAGGCGGCACCGCCGCTGGGCGGCACCACCCCACTGCGGATGACCGACCGGTACGCGCGGGTCGGCGACCCGCCCGACGCCCCGTTCAGCGCCGACGGCAGCGGCCTGGCCGCCCCGGTGATCCTCGACGGCGACCCACCACCGGCCTCGGTCGCCGCCCTCGCCACCCACCTCGGCGAGGCCGCCCGTCGGGGCGCGGGCGTCGACTTCGCCGACCTGCTGCCGCCGCGGCGGTGGGCCGGCTCGGCCCGCGCCGGGCTGCGCACCGTGGTGGGCCGGGCCGGCCGGGAACCGTGCACCGTCTCCTTCGACGACGCCACCCCGCACTGGCTGGTCGGCGGGCGCACCGGCGCCGGCAAGACCGTGTTCCTGCTCGACGTCCTCTACGGACTGGCGGTCCGTTACCCGCCCACCGAGTTGCAGCTGTACCTGCTCGACTTCAAGGAGGGGGTGAGCTTCACCGAGTTCGTCCCCACCGGACGTGACCCGTCCTGGCTGCCGCACGCCCGTGCGGTCGGCATCGAGAGCGACCGCGAGTACGGCGTGGCCGTGCTCCGCGAGTTGCGCCGTGAACTGCACCGCCGGGCCACCGTGTTGAAACGGCACGGCGTCACCAAGCTCGCCGACCTGCCCGCCGACACCGCCGTGCCGCGGATCGTCGCCGTGGTCGACGAGTTCCAGGTGCTGCTCGCCGGCAACGACCCGATCGCCCGGGAATCGGTGAACCTGCTGGAGGAGTTGGCCCGCAAGGGCCGCTCGTACGGCGTACACCTGGTGTTGGCCAGCCAGAGCACCACGGGCATCGAGGCGCTCTACGGTCGGGCCGAGGCGGTCTTCGGGCAGTTCGCCCTGCGGGTGGCGCTGCCCGGTGGCGGGGGAGTGCTCGACCCGCTCAACGACGCCGCGGCCACCCTGCCGGTCGGCTCGGCGGTGCTCAACACCGCCGCCGGTGCACCCGGGGCGAACACGCTGGTCCGCTTCCCCGACGCGTACGCCGCCGCCGGCGAACTGACCCGCCTGCGCCACGAGCTGTGGCAGGCCCGCCCGGCCGGTGCCCGGCCACCGTCGGTGTTCCGGGGCTACGAGACTGCCCGGGTCGAGGACGACGCCACCTTCACCGGCCTGCGCCCCGGCGGCCGGCGCCCGCTGGCCCTGGTCGGCCGGACCGTCGACGTGGACGGCACCACCGCCCTGTTCATCATGGACACCGCCCCCGGCCGGCACCTGGCCGTGGTGGGCACCTCGCCCACCGGCGCGGAGGTGCTGCGCGCCGCCACCCTGAGCCTGGCCCGGCAACACGCCCCCGGCGAGGTGACGTTCCTGCTCGCCCCGCTGGTCGCCGCCGCCGACTCGGCCGCCGACGACACCCTCGCCGCGTTGACCGCCGCCGGGCACCGGGTCGAACGCCTCGACACCGCCGGGGTACGCGCCCACATCGGCACCCTCGCCAGCACCGCACCCGGGTCCGCCGGTCCACCCGTGGACGACGGGCCCGCGGGTCGGTCGCCCGGCTCGACACCGGACCGTAGCTACCTGGTGGTCTTCGGGATGGACGCCGCCGCCGGGCTGCTCGCCGAGACCGATCCGGCCACCTTCCGCTCCGGCCACGACGACCTGCGTACCCTGCTGCGCCAGGGCCCGGGTCACGGGGTGCACCTGCTCGGCTGGTGGCGTGGGCTGCGCCGGCTCGCCGACGACCTCGGCGGTACCCAGAACCGCGACGACGTCGCCTGCCTGGTCGCGCTGAACGTGCCCGGTGCCGACCTGGGCCTGCACCTCGGGGTGCACGATCTCGCGTACACCCCTCGGGCCGACCGGGCGTTGCTGGTGGACCGGCACGACCAACGGGTCCGGTTGATCGTGCCGTTCGCGCGCGACGAGCACGGCACCGACGGGCAGGAGTGACGTGTCCACCTTCGACGAGTACGCCGCGCTGGCCCGGCACCTGGCTGCCCAGCAGCGCGCTGACGAGCAGGGCGCCGCCGCCGAGGCCGACCGCCGTCGGGATCTCGGCAGCACCGTGGAGTACCTGGACCGGCGCCTGCTCGCCCAGGGCCAACGCCTCGACCACCTCGGCCGGACCATCGGCGCCACGGCGCCACCCACCGACGCGCCGGTCTCCGCCCCGCCGGGTGTGCCGGTCTCCGCCCCGCCGGGTGTGCCCGCGCACCATGCGGCGGGCGGGCCAGGTACTGCCGGTGCGCCCGGTGCGTCGGATGCGCCCGCTCCGCCCGGTCCGGTGGGTGCGCCCGGCGCGGTGGGTGGTACGTCCGGGATGGCCGGTGCGGGCGGCACCGCGGTACCGGGAACGGGGTCGGACGGCGGCGCAGCCGCCGCGCCGGGGCGGCCGGTGCTCGGGGCGTACCCCCAGGTGGGTGTGGGGGAGACGGACCGCGCACTGCCGGTGGCGCTGAGCGCGACGGCGGCCGGGGTGCCGGCGCAGCGGGCCGCCGAGGTGGACCCGGCCACGGAGCTGGAGCTGGCCCGGCGCTGGGCCGACGAGGCCGACCGGTACGCGCAGCAGGCGCAGCTGCTGGCCCAGCGGCCGGCGCTGCTGCCGACCTGGTCGCCGATGGCGCGGGCGGTCACCGTCTACCTCGGCTTCGCCGCCGCCTCGGTGCTGCTCATGCTGGTGCTGGTGCTGGCCTCCGGGGTCGGCGTGGTCAGCGGATGGACCCTCTACTCCTGGATGTGCGCCGGCCTACCCGCGGTCTCGCTGATCGGTGGCTGGTTGGTGCTCGGTCGGTGGGGCCGACCCGCGGCCGGTGCCGCCACCCCACCCCGCTACCCGGTGCTCGGTTTCCTGCTCTGCTTCCTGGCCGTTCCCCTGGCCTACTGCGGATACCTGATCCTGGTCCGGACGATGCGATGAATCCACTTCGGATCGTGGTACGTTCCGGCCCCGGTCGGCACGGTTTCGTGCCGAGATCCGTCTCTTCGAGCCCTCGGGAGGGTGTGTGAGTGCGGCGGAGATGATCGCCAGGCTGGCCGCGGCGGCGCAGAAGTTGGACGAGGCCAAGGCGAAGACGGCGGCTGCCGCTCAGGACGCGGCCGAGGCGCGGCAACTGGTCGCGGGCGCGTTGCAGGGCGTCGCCGCCGGCCCGCTGATCAACATGATCGACTCGTACCGGCAGGCGCTCGCCCAGGCCGCGCAGGGCGGCGAGCCCGCCCGGCAGCACGTGCAGGAGACCATCGCGAAGGTACGCGCCCTGGGCAACTGACCACTGGGAGGCAGGAATGCGTGACGGCGGGATGCTGGACGGGTTCCACATCGCGGTCGTACCCGACGAGGTCGGCGAGGAGGTGTCGGACTTCGCCACCGAGTGGGAGGACGTGCGGTTCACCACCCGGGTCTGGGAACGGCAGACGGCCGACGGCTACCGGGTGGACCTGCGGGTGCACGTGCTGCGCGGGGAGCGGCTGGGCGATCTCGACGCGCTGCGCGCCTTCCTCGCCAGCTATCACGAGCGGGATCCGGACGGTTGGCAGCTGGCCGAGTTCCCGCACGACGACGGGGCGGGCCTGGTGGGTGACGGTCAGGCGTTCCGGCTCGCCGAGCCGGGCGTGGCCGTGCACGTCCTGGTCGACCCGGAGCTGATCCACGGCGACGTGCTGCTCGCCGTGGCGCGTGGCGTGGGCCGGCAGCCGGAGCCGGCCGGGTAGCCACCCGGGTCGAGCGGGCGGTGCCGGAGCGTGGACGCAGCGACCGGTCGCAACGTGACCCGATGGCCGGCGCGGTCGGTCAGCCCACCGTCGTCCCGGCCCCTAGACGAGTAAGTCCTAACTCGGGGCGGGGCTGCGGGCGCAGCGAAGGTCTAGCTAGGTCGTGTCTCGAAGTCGGGTGCGGCGGGCCGGTGATCGATAGACAGCATTGGATGATCCGCGCTGGCGCCGTGGCTGGCAGCCCCGGGGA
>NZ_QXEC01000001.1 GCF_003583405.1 Micromonospora radicis | reverse complement strand
AGGAGCGCCCCACCCGGGCCCGTCACCGGGGACACGGCGCCCCGACCACCCGGCCGATTCCCCCCACCAGCGCCAACCGACCCACCCCCACATCAGGATAAACCCCACGATATCGGATATCCGTCACGGGTCCCCGGGGGGACGACCACAGCGCCGCACCGTACCGCCGAAACGGCGGAACCTTCTTATCTGGACACTTGGGGTTCTGGTGATTCTGCGGACACTTCTTTGAGCCCTTACTTTGTCCAGCGTGCGTGTGACGAAGGCTGACCTGCCCCAAGTTCGTCACCACACCCCACGGCTACAGGAACGGTTACGCACCGAAGAGCAGCTCATCGCCGACGTCACCGAACGCGGCTGGGCCCGCGAGATCGAACGACGCCGCTGCGCCGCCGACCGTATCCGCGGATTCCTCGACGAACTCGGCCCCGCTGGACCCGCCGACACATAATCAGTGACCGGCGGCTCCCACAACAAGACAACTGCGAGGTGCGATGAAGCTACTCCTCACCGACTCCGGCGTCCGAAACGCGAGCATCCGGGCGGCACTGGTCGATCTCCTGGGCAAACCCATCGCCGAGGCAAACGCTCTCTGCATCCCCACGGCAGGCTACGGAGGCCCGTACGGGGAGCCAGGCGGCCCATGGCGCTTCACCAGCGGACAATCACCCAGCCCTATGACGGGGTTGGGCTGGAAGTCAGTGGGCATGCTGGAACTCACCGCACTGCCAAGCCTCGATGAGGACCGCTGGACTTCCTGGGTCCGCGAGGCCGATGCCCTGCTGGTGAACGGCGGCCACACAATGTACCTGTGCCACTGGATGCGAGAGTCCGGACTGGCCGATCTCCTCCCGTCGCTACCCGACACGGTCTACGTCGGCCTCAGCGCCGGAAGCATGGTGCTGGCTCCCCGGATCGGGCAATACTTCACCGGCCCCGACGAGGACGACCACACACTGGGAATCGTCGATTTCTCGATCTTCCCGCACCTCGACACCCCAGATAGCCCGGCGTACTCCACGACCGCAGCGCAACGATGGGCCGCCGAGATCAAGGGCCCTGCGTATGCCACTGACGATCAGACAGCCATCAAAGTGACCGACAGCGGCGTCGAGGTCATCTCCGAGGGGCACTGGAAATTGTTCAACCCGGCGTCGTAAACGTCGACGATCCGTGATCACCGTCACGACTGCGCGAGAGTGTCCAGATAAATCCGGAACAGCGGGAAACCACCATTCAGGCGAAACGGGGGCGATCACCACACGACCGGAGGTGCGGCGATGGTCGGGTGGGGGCGGTGTAGGTCTACTTTCGCCCTGGCTGGGGTTACCCTGACAGCATGCAGGCCGTCTCCCCCGTCGCGACCGGCGTGGCGTACCTCGCCCGGCCCGGTCGTCCCGCCGTGGTGGCCCGCACGCTCACTGAGCTGCGGGGCCCGACGCGCGGGGTGGTGGAGTTGCCGGTGCGGCTGATGTGGAGCAGCGACCGGGCCTTCGACCTGGCCGACCCCGACCAACTGCTCTGGATGTACGAGAACGTGCTCCGGGAGACGACCAACCCCGACGACCTGCGGCAACTGGTCAACGGCCGGACGCTGCGTCGGGTGTGGCGGCGGTTGAACCTGCCCCGTGGCGTACGGGGGGCGTGGGAGAGCCGGCACCGGGGTCTGCGGTCGGCGTGACCGCGTCCCATCCGCACGACTTCTACCGCGAGGTCGCCCGGGTGGCGTTGACCGTCGCCGGAGCGTACCGGTTCGTGCTCGGCGGCGGGGTGGCGTGGGCCGCACACGGGCTGGTCACCCGCCCCACCGAGGACGTCGACCTCTTCGCCGACGTGGAGGGGGCCGCCGCCGCGGCGGCGGCCGGGGTGCGGGACGCGCTGCGCGCCGCCGGGTTCGAGGTGACCGAGGCAGACCCGGACAGCGAACTCGCCGAACTGTTCGACGGCTTCGACCGGGACATGCGGGACTTCGTCGTCACCCGCGACGACCGGCAGATCCGTCTCAGCCTGGCGCGACTCGACCGGCACCGGAGCCCGGTGGTGATGGACCTCGGCCCGGTGATGGACGTCCGCGACCTGATCGCCAACAAGACCGCCGCGCTGGTCAACCGGCGGGAGGTACGCGACTACATCGACGTGGCCTCCGCCCTGCAGCACCGGTCCGTGGCCGAGCTGCTGGAGTTGGCCCGCCAGCTGGATCCCGCGCTGGACGACGACGATGTCCGGGCCGCCGGCCGGTACCTGGACCGGATCCCGGACCGCCGGTTCGCCCGTTACGGCCTCGCGCCGCCGGAGATCGTCGAGGTTCGTCGACAGCTCGCCGACTGGCCCCGTTGATCTCGGCGGGCCCACCGCGCCTGGCCGGCCCGATCGTCATCCTCGGTCACCGCGATCCCGCCGAACCTAGCAGCGTTGAGAAGGGGCCCTCAGCTACCGCAGGTGCCGACCGGGGCCCCTGCGCACGCCTCACTTGGTGAACCGGCCGCCGGTGACGCCGAGGACCTCGCCGGTGATGAAGCTCGACTCCTGCGAGGCGAAGAAGACGTACGCGGGCGCCAGCTCGGCGGGCTGACCCGGCCGACCGACCGGGGTGTCCGTACCGAACTGTTCGACCTTCTCCTGGGGCATGGTCGCCGGGATCAGCGGGGTCCAGATCGGCCCCGGCGCGACGGCGTTCATCCGGATGCCCCGGTCGACCAGGTCGGCGGCGAGCGCCTTGGTGAAGTTCGCGATCCCCGCCTTGGTGGTGGCGTAGTCGAGCAGTTGCGGCGACGGGTCGAACGCCTGGATCGAGGAGGTGTTGATGATCGCGGACCCCTCGTCCAGGTGCGGCAGCGCCGCCTTGCAGAGCCAGAACATCGCGTACAGGTTGGTCTTGAGGACCCGGTCGAACTGCTCGGTGCTGATCCCGGCGATGCCCTTGTCCTGCGCCATCTGGTACGCCGCGTTGTTCACCAGGATGTCGATGCCGCCCAGGTCGGACAGGGCACGGTCGATCAGCGCCTGGCAGTTGCCCTCGTCGGCGATGTCGCCGCGGACCGCGACGCCCCTGCGGCCGGCGGCCTCGACCAGCCGTACGGTCTCCCGCGCGTCGGCGTCCTCCTCCGCACCGAGGTAGGAGATCAGCACGTCGGCGCCCTCCCGGGCGAAGGCGATCGCCACCGCCCGGCCGATACCGGAGTCACCGCCGGTGATCAACGCCTTCTTGCCGTCGAGCTTGCCGCTGCCCTGGTACGTCTCCTCGCCGTGGTCCGGCTTCGGTGTCATCTCGTCGGTACGCCCCGGCGGTGACTGCTGCTGGCTCGGCTGCCCCGCCTGCTGGCCGTACTGCTCGGTCGGGTCCTGCTGGGTGTGCTGGTCCTGGCTCACGGACGTCTCCTCGTGCGGGTCGAGTCGATCCGGTTCTCCCCGATCGCCCTACCCCCACCGGCTGCGCCCCACACCCGCTAAAGCATCCTAGGATCCTGGATAACATCCCTCACCCCGGGGGCCCGGGACCGTCGATCATGGAGATCCGGTCGGGGCATAGACTGCCATAACGGTCGTAACGGCGACCGAAGTTGCATGATCGACGGGAGTGGAGGCGGGAGAGGGAGAGGGAGAGGGAGAGGGTGCTGGGGAATCTTCGTTGGCGCAGGGGGTAACCGCGCGGCGCAGGCCGCCTGGGTCGGGCGGGTCGAGTGCGAGGAGGACACCATGCGTCAGGTGCAGCTGTCGGACGTCGAGGCTCGGGTTTACGACGCGGTGGCGGCCCTGGAGGCACGCGGGCAGGTGCCGTACCCGGACATGATCGCTCAGGAGTGCGGCCTCACCGAGGAGCAGTTGCAGACCCCGCTGCATCTGCTCACCGAGAAGAACCTGCTGCACCGGGAGGACTCGCCGATGGCTGGGCTCGACTTCGGTCCCCGGTTCTGCGCGCAGCAGCTGGCGTGACGGGCGCCGCCGGACGTACGTTGCCCGGCGGACGGGACCGCGCCCGAGCGACGGGAGCACGATGAGTTCGACCAGCCCCCAGCCGTACGACCAGCGACGCCGGTGGCAGGCGCTCGGCGTCGGGCTGGTCGCGGCGTTCATGACGCTGCTGGACATCAGCATCGTCAACGTGGCGATCCCGTCACTGGACCGGTCGCTGAACGCCACCCCGGCCGACCTGCAGTGGGTGCTGTCCGGCTACGCGTTGACCTTCGGGCTGGTGCTGGTACCGGCGGGACGGTTCGGTGACGTGCACGGCCGACGCAACGCGTTCGTGTTCGGCATCGCCCTGTTCACGGTGACCAGCGCGCTGGCCGGTCTCGCCCAGTCCCCCACCTGGCTGGTCGCCGCCCGGCTGTTGCAGGGCGCCGCCGCCGGTCTGGTGAACCCGCAGGTGATCGGGATGATCCAGCAACTCTTCCAGGGGTCCGAACGGGCCCGGCCGTTCGGCCTGCTCGGCGCCACCATCGGCATCTCCACCGCCGTCGGTCCGCTGCTCGGCGGGCTGCTGATCGCCGCGGGCGGCGCGGAGCACGGCTGGCGGTGGGTGTTCTTCGTCAACGTGCCGGTCGGGATCGTCGCGGTGGTCCTCGGTTGGCGACTCGTCCCGCACCGGCCGGTGGGCAAGGCGGTCCGCCGCCGTTCCGATCCGGTCGGGGTGCTGCTGCTCGGTGTCGGGGTGACCCTGGTGCTGCTGCCGCTGGTGCAGCGGGAGCAGTGGCACGGCCCGGCCAAGTGGCTGCTGCTGCCGGTCGGCCTGGTCACGCTGGCCGGTTTCGTGCTCTGGGAGCGCCGGTACGCCCGCGACGGGCCGCCGTTGTTCGACGTGCGGCTGTTCCGGCGGCAGTCGTACGCCCTCGGGTCGCTGATCGCGCTTGTCTACTTCGGCGGCTTCACCGCGATCTTCTTCATCTTCACGCTGTACCTGCAGAACGGGCGGGGCTACAGCGCGCTGGTCGCCGGCCTGGCGATCACCCCGTTCGCACTCGGTTCGGCGGTCGCCTCGGCGGTGGGCGGGCGGATCGTCAACCGGTTCGGCCGGCCGCTGGTCGCCGTCGGGCTGCTCGCCGTGGTGGTCGGGCTCGCCCTGGTGGCCCTGGCCATCGAGCTGGCGCCACACGCCCCGGTGCCCTGGGTGACCGCCGCTCCCCTGCTGCTCGCCGGCATCGGCAGCGGTCTGGTGATCGCCCCGAACCAGACGTTGACCCTGTCGCAGGTGCCGGTGCCGCAGGCGGGCAGCGGCGCGGGGATGCTCCAGACGGGCCAGCGGATCGGCTCGGCGGCCGGCATCGCCGTGGTGGGGGCGGTGTTCTTCTCGATGGTGTCCGGGGACTCCTGGTCGCGGGCCTTCGAACTCTCCCTGCTGGTCTCCGCCGGGATCATCACACTGGCGCTGCTCGTGGCCGTCGTCGACATCCGCCGGCACCGCGCCGGCGGCGACGCGGCCGCGGACCGTTCCTGAGCGGGGTACGGACGCGGATCGGCCGACCCCGGGTACCGGGGCCGGCCGATCCGTCACGCTCCTGGCGGCTCAGCTCACCACAGCTGGGAGACGATGTCCGCCGACTGCTCCTCCCACTGGGCGTAGTGGAACGGGTAGGCCGAGACCTGCACCGTCTGCGCCGCGGTGGTCAGCGGCATGTCCCGCCACCCGCCGACGTTCTTGAGCGCCTCGAAGAACGCGGTCGACGAGTACTCCGGGTCGGTGATCTGCGCGACGCTGCCCCAGCCCGTCGACGGACGCTGCTGGAACAGCCCCTGCGAGTCGTGGTCGTTGGACGCGCCCAGGTGACCCAGGTTGTACAGCTTCGACTCCTGTAGCGCGGTGGCGATGCCGATCACCGCACCCCGCTCGCCGACGCCGGTCTTCTTGGCGACCTCGATGATGGTCTTGGCGTTCTGGCGCTGGGCGTCGTCGAGCGGAACCCGCGACTGCGCGCCCTGCACGCCGTACGGGATCAGCTCCTGGCGGGTGGGCTTGCCGGCGGTCGGCCTGTCGGTGCGGCCACCGGTGGTCAGCCCGGACTCGACGGTGGTGTCCGCGCCGTCCCGGCCAGTGGCCCTGTCGATCGCCGCGACAGCGCCCTCGTGCGGGCCGGTGGTGACGGGTGCGGCGACGGCGGTCGGCCCGAGGGCCAGTCCGGCGAGGGCGGTCACGCCCACCACGCTCAGCGTGGTCTTGCGGTTCGGGTTCGTCGCGATGGCCGGGAGCCATCGAGTGAAGTCCAGCTTCACGATGGTTGCCCTTTCGATCGTTACGAGCCGCTCGGGGTTGAGCCGCTCTCGGGGGAACTGAGGCAGGCCGGTCCACGTTTGGGAGCCGGCACTATGGGGGACACAACCCAGCCGACGTGTCGGTCATTCCGGAAATGCCGCTATCCCCGAAGGCTGCGACCTGGCTCACGCCGCACGCCGGACGGCCGGCCACCACCAGGCACGAAACGGACATCGGCGACGGCGGCCGGTCGCGCGGACACCGCCAGCGCGCGGCGCCCCGGGCAGGTCAGCCGGGGTACGGCGTACCGAAGCGGACCAGGACGTGCCAGAGCTGCTTGAGGTGCTGCCGGGTGTCGGCGAGCGGACCCCGGTCCGCCCAGCGTTCCGGCTCGGTCACCAGTGACGCCGCGGCCCGGCCGATCAGCGCCGCGTGCAGCGGTTCACCCGGCCGGGCGAACTCGGCGTGCACCCGGGCGGCCAGCGGCGGGATGGCCGGCCCACGGAACTCGGCGTCGACCAGGTGCACCGGCAGGGTGAAGCCGGTGTGCCAGCGCAGCGGGAAGCCGTACCGGCGGGCCGCGGCGGCCAGTGTCGCCCCGGTGGCGGTGCCCTGGAACGAGGGGTCGGCCACCAGCTCCGCCACGTCCCGGCCCAGGTCCACGTCGGCGTGCACCTGGGCCTCGACGTAGTCGTCGAGAGCCCGTCCGACGGGTCGGGGCACCCGGGCGTGCCGGTCCCCGCCGCCGCGCGGCGCGGCGACCAGGGCGACCAGGTCCGTGCCGGACCGACCCAGGCAGGTACCGGTCGCCGCCAGCGCCGTCAGCAGCCCGGCCAGCACCGGCTCGAAGACGTCGACGGTGCCGACCTGGCTCGGGCCGAGGTGGCTGTCACCGAGACAGAACGTGGTCCGGTCGAGCACCTCGGGCCGCAGCCGCAGGTGGCAGGAGCCGAACCGGGGGCAGGCGCCGTCGGGATGGTCGAGCAGGTTCAGACCGCCGTACTTCGGCCGCTGCGCCGGGGGCACGCCCGGTCGCTGGTACGCGCCGCCGAACAGGCGCCGCTCCCAGCGGTCCCGGTCACCGCCCGGGTACGCGGTCAGACCACCGTTGGAGATGCCCGTCTCGAACTGGCTGCGGTAGCGCCCCTCGGCGGCGAGCGCCTCGGCGACCGACCGGCCGTCGGTGAGCAGCCGGTCGGGATGGAAGTTCAGGGTGACCCGACCCGACCCGGTGACCGCCGCGAGGAGGCTCGCCGGGTCGTACGCCGAACCGGCGAGCGCCCGGCCGACGGCCGCCAGCGCGGCGGGGCGGTCGCGCCGCGCCACCGCGCGGACGTGGCGCAGGGCGGCCCGTTGGGCCGGGGTCAGGGTCGGTCGCGGTGCGGGCACCGGCGCAGTCTCGCCGGGGCGGGCGGGCCGGCGCCACCCGGATTCCCGGTGCGCCGGCCCGCCCGGTCGGTCGGTCAGTGTCCCCGGGCCAGCCACTGCGGCAGCTGCGGCGCCTCGGCGCCGATGGTGGTGCTGTCACCGTGCCCGGTGTGCACGACGGTCTGCGGCGGCAGGGTGAGCAGCCGGTCGCGGATCGAGTCGACGATCGTGCCGAAGTCGCTGAACGAGCGGCCGGTGGCACCCGGGCCACCGGCGAACAGCGTGTCGCCGGTGAAGACGACGCCGAGCGTGGGCGCGTACAGGCAGCAGGCGCCGGGGCTGTGTCCAGGGGTGTGCAGCACGGTCAGGGTGGCGCCGCCGACCTCGATCCGCTGGCCGTCGCCGAGGTGGCCGCCCGGCGCCTCGTCGGGGTGCACCATGTCCCACAGCACCCGGTCGGCGGGGTGCAGCAGGACCGGCGCGCCGGTGGCCCGGGACAGCTGCGGGGCCACCCGGACGTGGTCGTCGTGGGCGTGGGTGGCGACAATCGCGACCACCCGGCGCCCGGCCACCAGCTTCAGGATGGCGTCCACGTCGTGCGGGGCGTCGACGACCACGCACTCGGTGTCGTCACCGACGACCCAGACGTTGTTGTCGACGTCGAAGGTCTGCCCGTCCAGGGAGAAGGTGCCGGAGGTGACGGTGTGCTCGACGCGGGCCGGCATCAGAACACCACCACCGAACGCAGCACGTCGCCCCGGTGCATCCGGGCGAACGCCTCCTCGACCCCGTCCAGACCGATCTCCTCGGTGACGAAGGCGTCCAGGTCCAGACGGCCCTGCAGGTACAGCTCGGTGAGCATGGGGAAGTCGCGGCTGGGCAGGCAGTCGCCGTACCAGCTGGACTTCAACGCCCCGCCCCGGCCGAAGACGTCCAGCAGCGGCAGTTCGACCCGCATGTCGGGGGTGGGTACGCCGACCAGCACGACCGTGCCGGCCAGGTCGCGGGCGTAGAAGGCCTGCTTCCAGGTCTCCGGCCGGCCCACCGCGTCGATCACCACGTCGGCGCCGAAGCCGCCGGTGGCGGCCTGGATCTCCGTCACCGGATCGGCCTCGGAGGCGTTCACGGTGTGGGTGGCGCCGAACCTGCGGGCCCAGTCGAGCTTGCGGGAGTCGGTGTCCACCGCGATGATCGTCGTCGCGCCGGCCAGTGCCGCGCCCGCGATCGCCGCGTCGCCGACGCCACCGCAGCCGATCACCGCCACCGAGTCGCCGCGGGTCACCCCGCCGGTGTTCATCGCCGCGCCGAGCCCGGCCATCACCCCGCAGCCGAGCAGGCCGACGGCGGCGGGCCGGGCGGCCGGGTCCACCTTGGTGCACTGCCCGGCGTGCACCAGGGTCTTCTCGGCGAACGCGCCGATGCCCAGGGCCGGGGCGAGTTCGGTGCCGTCGGTGAGGGTCATCTTCTGGGCGGCGTTGTGGGTGGCGAAGCAGTACCAGGGCCGGCCACGCCGGCAGGCCCGGCACACGCCGCAGACCGCGCGCCAGTTGAGCACCACGAAGTCGCCGGGTGCGACGGCGTCGACGCCCGCACCGACCTGCTCGACCACGCCGGCCGCCTCGTGGCCGAGCAGGAACGGGTAGTCGTCGTTGATCCCACCCTCGCGGTAGTGCAGGTCGGTGTGGCAGACCCCGCAGGACTGCACCCGTACCACCGCCTCGCCGGGACCGGGGTCGGGCACCAGGATGTCGGTGACCTCGACGGGCGCGCCCTTGCTCCGCGAGATGACTCCCCTGACCTGCTGGCTCACGCTCTCCTCCTCATCCGCGCCGACACGTCGCGCCGCCGCCGTACCGCGGCGTCGCCGGAGAGCCGACGACGCCGACGATCACTCCCGGAGGCGAACCTACCGCCGACGGCACGGATAAGCACAGCTCCCGGGCGGTGACCGACCCGCCCGGGTCGACGACGGCGTGCTCGGTCAGCGCCATCTGCGCCCAGCGCGGGGAGAGCCGCAAGGTGGTTTCCCCCATCCGCAGTTGCCGGTCACGCAGCCGCTGGTAAAGCTCGGCGAGGATCTCGTTGCCGGCCGCGTCGACGATGGTGGCGTGGAACGCCTGGTCGGCCGACGGTGAGGTGCCGGAAGCGGACCGTCGCTCACACCGGCGTCCGGGCCCGCGCGGCCGGATCGGCGCGCCGGGCCTCGGCACGGCCGAGGGCGGTCAGCAGCCGGCCGTGGCCGGCCGGCGCGATCCGGGCCAGCAGCTCCGGCAGCCGGGCCGACCAGCCGATCAGTACCCGCGGGCGGCGGCGGGTCACGCCGCGCAGGATCGCCTCGGCGGCGGTCGCCGGGTCGATGGTGAGCAGCCGCTCGAACCGCCGCCGGCCGTCCTCGTAGCGCACCCGGTCCACCCCGCTGCCCACCCGGGCGTCGGCGGCGATGCGGGTCCGCACCCCGCCGGGATGCACGCAGGTCACGCCGATGCCGTCGACGGCGAGTTCGTGCCGCAGCGCCTCGGTGAAGCCGCGCACCGCGAACTTGCTGGCCGCGTAGGCGACCTGGCCGGGCGGCGCGATCAGGCCGAACAGGCTGCTGACGTTGACCAGGTGGGCGCCGGGCTCGGCGCGCAGCGCCGGCAGCAGCGCGTGGGTCAGCTGGGCCACCGCCCGGAAGTTCACCTCGACGACCCAGCTGAACTCGTCGAAGGTCACCTCGTCGAAGCGGCCACCGAGCGCCACTCCGGCGTTGTTGACCAGCAGCCGGAGCCGGGGATGCCGGTCGCGGACCAGGTCGGCGACGGCCGCGGTGGCGCCCGCGTCGGACAGGTCGACCTGGTGGGTCCACACCGTCCGGCCGGTGGCGCGGATCCGATCGGCCACGCCGTCGAGCCGGGCCGCGTCCCGGTCCAGCAGGACCAGGTCGCTGCCCCGCCGGGCCAGCCCGTCGGCCAGGGCGGCGCCGATCCCACCGGCGGCACCGGTCACCACGGCGGTGCCGCCGGTGAAGTCGAACCTACGCATCGACGGACCTCCGTGGTGCCGAGTCGGCCCGGCTGAACCGGACGCCGGGGTCGGTGAGCCGCCCGTACCGCAACCGCAGCAGGTCGAGCGGGTAGTTCTGGTGCAGCCGCCAGGGTGCCCGCCGGCCCTGCCGGGGCAGGGCCGCCACGCCTCGCCGCACGTACCCGGAGCTGAGACCGATCAGCGGGGCGCGGTACCCGTCGGTCGGGGCGAGCGGGGTGACCACCCGCGTGCCGGTGCGGTCCAGGTGGCGCAGCAGCCGGCACACGTACCCGGCGACCAGGTCGGCCTTGAGGGTCCAGGAGGCGTTGGTGTAGCCGAGGGTCATCGCGAAGTTCGGTACGCCGGAGAGCATCAGGCCCTTGTACGCGACGGTCCGCGGCAGGTCGACGTCCACGTCGTCCACCCGCAGCGTCATCCCGCCCAGGGCGAGCAGTTCGAGGCCGGTGGCGGTGACCACCACGTCGGCCGGCAGGTGCGCGCCGGAGGTCAGCCGGATGCCGTCCGCGGTGAACCGGTCGACGGTGTCGGTGACCACCTCGGCACGCCCGTCGGCCAGCGCGGCGAACAACTCCCCGTCGGGGTCGACGCACAACCGTTGGTCCCAGGGGTCGTAGCGGGGGGCGAAGTGGCGGTCCACGTCGAAGCCGGCCGGCAGCCGCCGGGCCACCGACCGGCGCAGCAGCCGGCGTACCAGCCCGGGCGCGCGCCGGCTGAGCTGGTAGTTCGCCGTCAGCAGCAGGACGTTCTTCGACCGGATCAGCCGGTACGCCCAGCCCGCCGGCAGGTGGCGGCGCAGCCGGTCGGCGAGCGCGTCGCGGGCGGGCAACGCCAGCACGTAGGTGGGTGAGCGTTGCAGCATGGTCACCCGGGCGGCGCGGCGGGCCAGCGCCGGGACCAGGGTCACCGCGGTGGCGCCGCTGCCGATCACCACCACGGTACGACCGGCGTGGTCGAGGTCGGCCGGCCAGTGCTGCGGGTGCACGATCCGCCCGGCGAACCGCTCCTGCCCGGTGAACCGCGGGGTGTGGCCGGTGTCGTAGCGGTAGTAGCCGGTGCAGGCGTACAGGAAGGCACAGGTCAGGGTGACCGTCTCGGCGGTGTCGTCGCGGCGTACCAGCACCGTCCAGCGGGCCTGCCGGCTGGACCACTCGGCGCGCACCACCCGGTGCCGGAACCGGACGTGCCGGGTCACGTCGTGCTCGTCGGCGACCCGGCGCAGGTAGTCCAGGATGGTGCTGCCGGCGGCGATCGCCTTCGGCGCCCGCCACGGGGCGAACGAGTAGCCGAGGGTGAACATGTCGGAGTCGGAGCGTAAGCCCGGATAGCGGAACAGGTCCCAGGTGCCGCCGATCGCCTCGCGCGCCTCCAGCACGGCGAAGGTCTTGTCGGGGCAGCGGCGACGCAGCTGGCAGGCGGCACCGATCCCGGACAGCCCGGCGCCCACGATGAGTACGTCGACGTGGCCCGGGACCATCGCGCCTCCCGATTCGCGTGGATGCTGATCCGGACCCTATCGGGCGGCGGTGACGAGCGCGGTGGCGGCCGGCAGCAGGGCGTGTTCGGCGCGACCCAGCGTGGGGTTGGTGCCGCGGATCGCCGCCACCCCGGCGACCAGCGGTTCGGCGTGGCCGCGGATCGCCCGCAGGTAGGCCCGCATCAGCTCGCCCGCGGCGGCGGCCAGTGGCTGCCGCAGGGTCGGGCCGGGCACCCGCCGCATGACCAGGTCCGGCCCGGCGGCGTGGTGCACCCGGGGCACCGGGAAGCCGGCCGCGTGCAGGTGGGCCATGAAGCCGGACTCGACGGTGACGTCACCACCGTCGCGGTAGCGGCGCAGCACCCGGTCGCCGTCGAGGGCGTACAGGTCGGCCTCCCGTCCGGCGGCGAACGGTGTCGGCTCTGCCATGGCCGCGACGGTAACCGGCCCGCGCCATGGGTGGCGGCCGCCCCGACGAGGGCCGGGGCACCGGTGCGGATGGCGCCCGGTCACCCGCCGGTGGGCCGAGGGCCGGCGGTGAAGCGGTCGCTGGCCGCCCTGTCCGCGGCGCTGTTCGCCGAGCCCAACCCGACCGTGCTCAAGGCGGTCCTGCACGCGCAGGGCCGGATCCCCTCCCCGGCGGTCCGGCTACCGCTGCTACCCGCCGCGCCGGCCAGCACCGCCACGGCGCGGCGCCGGCTCGCCGCCGTGACTAGCTAGGCCGTGCGAGTGGCGGTGACCGACTTCGACCCAGGCTCTAACCGACGACGCAGTTCGGCTGGCCGGAGACAGACCCGCGGGTAGGCGTGATTTCACCCTGAAATTTTTATTTCACCATGAAATCAGCGCTCTGAAGGTAACCCACTCCCGGGCTGCCAGCCATGACGCCACCGCTGATCATCCAACGCTGCCTATCGATCACCGGCCCGCCGCAACCGACTTCGAGACACGACCGTGCCGGCGGATCAGAGGTTCGTGGAGTCGGCGGGTACCGCGTCGGGCAACGTGGGTACGCCGGGCAGCGACCGGTCGGCGTGCCCGGACAGGCCGAGCGTGTACGCGGTCATCGACAGCGACCCGTACGCGTAGCCGTCCACCAGCACGTCGGCCGTGGCGTCGGCGGCGCCGGCCAGGCCGGCCAGGTAGAGCAGCGGAATGAAGTGGTCGGGGGTCGGCACGGCCAGGCCGAAGTCCCGGTGGCCGTCGAGCCGGCCGGCCTCGGTCGGCGTACCGAGCATGGTCGCCTTGGCCGCCTCGTCGAAGCGCTGTGCCCAGTCGAAGCCCTGGTCGACCAGCCGCCGGTCGACGCCGCCGAGGTTGTGCACGACGTTGCCGCTGGTCACCACCAGCACGCCCCGTTCGCGTAGCGGCGCCAGTCTGGCGCCCAGCTCGAGATGATGGTCGAGGCCCTTGAACGCGTTGATGCTCAGCTGCACCACCGGGATGTCCGCCTCGGGGAAGGCGTGCACCAGCACCGACCAGGTGCCGTGGTCGATGCCCCAGGAGTCGACGTCGGCGCCGACCCAGGTCGGGTGCACCACATCGGAGATCTCCTCGGCCAGCTCCGGCAGGCCGGGCGCCGGATAGCGGACGTCGAACAACTCCTGCGGGAAGCCGTAGAAGTCGTGGATGGTCCGGGGACGGGGCATGGCGGTGACCGCGGTGGCGCCGATGTACCAGTGGGCGGAGACGACCAGGATCGCCCGGGGCCGGGGCACCGACCGGCCGAAGGCCCGCCACGCCGCCGTGTACCGGTTGACCTCCAGCGCGTTCATCGGGGTGCCGTGACCGAAGAACACGGCCGGCATCACCGTGGTAGCACTGCTCATGCTCGGCCTCCTGCCTTCGCGCTGGACCGAGCGTAGCCGGGTCACCGGTGCGCTGCGCCCGGTCCCGCCGTCGCGGCTCAGGCGGTCTCGCCCGGCGCCAGGTGGCGGTAGCCGGGAACGGTCTCGCCGAACCAGCCGTTGACGCTGGCCAGGCCCCGCTCGTTGAGCTGCGCGTCGTGGATCGGGAAGACCTCGGTGGCACCGGCCGCGGTGGCGAAGTCGATCGCCTCGGTGAGCTTGAGCCAGGACGCCTGGGCGGGCACCAGCAGGGTGTGCACCGGCCGGCCGGGCGGGTGCAGCGAGTCACCGGGGTGGTAGAGCGAGTCGGCGACCAGGTAGCCGAGGTTGGCGCAGTCGGGCTGCCCGCCGTGGATGGTGGCGTGCCGGCCGCCGACCGCGGTGACGTCGAGACCGGCGGCGGTGAACCGCTGCCCGGAGCGCACCCGGGTCACCGGCAGCGGGGCCAGGTCGGGCAGTACGGCGCCCTCCGGTACGAAGACCGGCACACCGAGCCCGGCCAGCCGCAGTACGTCGACGTGGTCGGTGTGTTCGTGGCTGACCAACACGGCGTCCGCCCCGGCCAGGGCGCGCGGCTCGCTCCAGGTGCCGGGGTCGATGACGAGCACCCCACCGTCGTGTTCGATCCGGACGCAGGCATGGGTGAACTTCGTGATCCGCACCCGGGCAGGCTATTGCGGCGCCGGGCGGCGTGCCGTCCCCGAACGCGGTGCCGGTCGGCGGCGGGCCCGCGTGTGGTGGTCGGTCGCCGCCTCGACCACCTCGCACAGGTCGGTGACCGGGTCGAGGGTCTGCGCCGCGCAGGCCGTGCGGCGCAGCAGCGCCCGCAGGGTGCCGGCCTCCTCGGTGCTCAGCGCCGACAACAGGTGGTCCTCGACGTGACGCAGCGTCTCCCGCCGTTGCCCGGCCGTCTGCCGGCCGGCTTCGGTGAGGGTGACCAGCCGGCTGCGCCGGTCGGCCGGATCCGGGCGGCGCAGCACCAGACCGACCCGCTCCAGGTCGTCGATCAGGTACGTCAGCACGGTGCGGTCGATGCCCAGCTCCTCGGCGATCGCACCCTGGTTGCGGGCCGGTTCCCGATCCGCGGCGACGAGGACCTGATAGCCGCGTGGCCCGCCGGGCAGATCGCCCAGGGTGTGCTCGGCGCCCCGCAGGTGGGCTCGGAAGAGGACGCCGAGCATCCAGCCGAGATCGTCGTTGATCGGGTCGGTCGGGGTGTCGCCGCCGCGGGGACCACTCATACCACCAGGTTAGCGCAGATCACAGACTTTATTGGTCGAAGATGTTCTGCTCGGCATATCATCTTCCCGGGAGGGTGGCGACGGGCGCCGCGCAGCCGGGAGGATGGCCACGATGAGCGACTACGGACACGAGCTGGCCTTCGGGTCGTTCCTGACCCCGGGCAACGCCGACCCGGCCCGACCGGTCGGCCTCGCCATGCTCTCCGAGCAGGTCGGGCTCGACCTGGTCACCTTCCAGGACCATCCGTACCAGCCCGCCTTCCTGGACACCTGGACCCTGATGAGCTTCGTCGCCGCCCGCACCGAACGGGTCCGGCTGGCCGCGAACGTGACCAACCTGCCGCTGCGCCCACCGGCCGTGCTGGCCCGCAGCGTCGCCAGCCTCGACCTGCTCAGCGACGGCCGGATTGAACTCGGCCTGGGCGCCGGGGCGTTCTGGGACGGCATCGAGGCGATGGGCGGACGACGCCTCTCCCCCGGCCAGGGCGTACAGGCCCTGACCGAGGCGATCGAGATCATCCGGCAGATCTGGGACACCGAGGCCCGGGGCGGCGTCCGGGTCGACGGCGAGTTCCACCGCGCGGTCGGCGCCAAACGCGGCCCGGCACCCGCCCACGACGTGCGGATCTGGCTCGGCGCCTACAAGCCGCGGATGCTCGCGCTGACCGGACGGCTGGCCGACGGCTGGCTGCCGTCGCTGTCCAACCTGCAACCCGGTGACCTCGCCAAGGGCAACGCCCTGATCGACGAGGCCGCCGCCGCGGCCGGCCGCTCCCCCACCGAGGTACGCCGCCTGCTCAACATCAACGGACGGTTCGCGGCCACCGGCCGCGCCCAGTTGCACGGCCCGGCCGAACAGTGGGCCGAGGAACTGGCCGACCTCACCCTGGCCGAGGGGATCAGCACCTTCATCCTGGCCAGCGACGACCCCGACGACCTGCGACGCTTCGGCGCCGAGGTGGCACCGGCCACCCGGGAACTGGTCGCCGCCGAACGCGCCCGCAGGTCCGCCCGGCCCGACACCACCGACCCCGCCGGCACCGTCCCGACCGGCCTCGGCGGCCGCCCGGAGGACCAGCCGCGGAACTCCGCCACCGCGACCCGACCGGGCCAGCCCTCGACCGGCCGCCCGGAGCAGCCGGCCGCCCGCCCGGCCCGGGTCGCCGCCGGACCGTTCGCCGTGGTGCCCACGCCCGACGACGGCGTGCGGCGCAGCGGCGTGCGGGTCTGGGACGAGTCGGCCCGGCCCACCGGACCGGCGCCGGAGCCCGACCGCACCTACACCGCGCACGAGCAGGCGGGGGCGCAACACCTCGTCCAGGTCCACGACGGGCTGCGCGCCGAACTGGCCCAGATCCACGACCTGGTCGAGCAGGTCGCCACCGGCCTGATCGACGTGGGCACCGCCCGCTCGCACATCAACACGATGACCATGCGGCAGAACAAGTGGACCCTCGGCACCTACTGCGAGTCGTACTGCCGGATCGTCACCACCCACCACACCATCGAGGACCAGTCGCTCTTCCCGCACCTGCGCCGGGCCGACCCTCGACTCGCGCCGGTCATCGACCGGCTCGAGTCCGAACACCACGCGATCCACGACGTACTCGAGGGGGTGGACCGGGCACTGGTCGCCTTCGTCGCCACCACCGACGGCATGGCCGAACTACGGGCCGCCGTCGACCTGCTCTCCGACACGCTGCTGTCACACCTGTCGTACGAGGAGCGCGAACTGGTCGAGCCGATCGCCCGCCTCGGCGCACACTGAGCACCCGACCGGGATGATCGACCCGGTCAGGACGACGACGCGGAGAGGACCCGGGATGGACGAGGCGACGGCGACGGCGACGTCCGGCTCGGAAGGCGACCACGCGGGCGGGTCCGGTACACCCGGCACCCGGCTGCGCGCCGACTGCGCCCGCTGCTTCGGGCTCTGTTGCGTCGCACCGGCCTTCGCCGCGTCGGCCGACTTCGCCCTCGACAAGCCCGCCGGCCAGCCGTGCCGCAACCTGCGCACCGACTTCTCCTGCGGCATCCACGCCGACCTGCGCGGGCGCGGTTTCCCCGGCTGCACCGTCTTCGACTGCTTCGGAGCCGGGCAGCGCGTCGCCCAGCAGACCTACGGGGGGCGGGACTGGCGCAGCGCGCCGCACACCGCCCGGCAGATGTTCGACGTGTTCGCGGTGCTGCGGCCCCTGCACGAGCTGCTCTGGTACCTCACCGAGGCCATCGCGCTACGCCCGCCGGCGGAGCTGCGCGAACAGTTGGCCGCCGCGCTCGCCGAGACCGATCGGCTGGCCGGGGGCAGCCCGCCGGAACTGCTCGCCCTCGACGTCGACGCGCACCGGCGTACGGTCAACGCCCTGCTGTCGCGTACCGGCGACCTGGCCCGCGCCCGGGGCGACGGTGCCGGCGCCGACCATCGGGGCGCCCACCTGGTCGGCCGCGACCTGCGCCGCACCGACCTGCGCGGGGCCAACCTGCGCGGGGCGCTGCTGATCGGCGCCGACCTGCGCGGCGTGGACCTGACCCGGGCCGACCTCACCGGCGCCGACCTGCGCGGGACGGACCTGCGCGGGGCCGACCTGACCGGCAGCCTCTTCCTGCACCAGTCGCAGCTCGACGCCGCCCGCGGCGACCGGCAGACCCGCCTGCCGACGACGCTGACCCGGCCGGCGCACTGGCCCGGCACACCACCGCGGCGGTGGCAGCGGCTGGCCGGCTAGCGGCGGGTGGCGGTGGCGGTGGCGGTGCGGGCCTCGGTCATGCCCCGGTTGGCCAGCGCGTCGGCGCGCTCGTTCTCGGGGTGCCCGTTGTGCCCCTTCACCCACAGCCAGGTGACCTGGTGCCGGGCGCACGCCGCCTCCAGCCGCTGCCATAGGTCGGCGTTCTTCACCGGCTGTTTCGCCGCGGTCAGCCAGCCGTTGCGCTTCCAGGACGCCAGCCAGCTGGTGATGCCGTTGCGCACGTACGTGCTGTCGGTGTGCAGTTCGACCGTCGCCGGGCGGGTCAGGGTCTCCAACGCCTCGATCGCCGCGGTCAACTCCATCCGGTTGTTGGTGGTCGGGGTCGCCTCACCGCCGCACAGTTCCCGCTCGTGGGAGCCGTAGCGCAGCACCGCCCCCCAGCCGCCCGGACCAGGATTGCCGCTGCACGCACCGTCGGTCCAGATCTGCACCATCCGGCCGGGCTCCTCCGCCACCATGCGGCAAACCTACCGAAGCCATCCCCCGGCCCGGCGGCCACCCGGGCCCGCGTGTCCGGCCGACCCGCACCGCGTCGGTCCGCGGTGCGGGTCGGCTCCCAGGACCCCGGCGGCGTCGGATCCGCGGGAGCACCGGTGCCGGCGACCGGGGTCGATCATGGGTCGGCGGGCGCATCGGTACCGACGACCGGCGGCGGTACCGTCCAGGTCGGACGGCGGCCCGGCGCGACCCGGTCCCGCAGCCGCCCGATCGCGTCGGCGAGGGTGGCAGTGATCATCGGCCGCATCCGGCTGGACCGCATCACGGCCAGATCCTCGGCCACGCTGGTGGCGCCGTCCAGGAACCGCAGTACCCGCGACGCCGGGTTCCGGTCGAACAGGCGGCCGAAGAACTCCGGGCCGCCGACCAGGTCGCGGTCCAGCGCCCGCAGCGCCACCGCGTCCATCCACCGGTGCCGACCGGGGTACGCGGGGCCCGGCACCGGTGGTCGACCCGCCGCCAGTTCCCGAGCCGACTGCTCCGCCTGCCGGTGCATGGCGGTGAAGGTGAACCCGGTCGACGGCCGGGTGGCGCCACCGGCGGTCCCCAACCGGACCACCCGCGGTGTCGGTCGGGCCACGAACGGCCCGTCGGTCATCGGGATGACCCCGTTCTCCACCTCCCCGACGGTGTACCGGGCCGGGTCCAACCCGAGCAGGGCGCAGTAACCCGCCAACGCCGTGTCGTAGGCCGCCCCGGTGAGCAGCGCCGGGGAGAACTCGGTGTACTCGACCAGCGCGTGCCGGCTGTCGACCGGCAGGACGTACCCGAACGAAACACCCCGGGACGGCTGCGGCGTACGGAAGTCCATCAGGACGGCCCGCCGCGGATCGAACAGCGGCCCGTGGGCCGTCAGCCACCAGCCACGGAAGTGCTGCAACCAGTTGGTACGCCCCGGGCGGTGCGGCGGTCGCGGCCGAGAGTCCAGCACCCAACCGGCCCGCAGCGTCGGTCCACCCGCGCCGGTACGCACCAGCACCCGCTCCCCGTCGTCGTCGAGCCCCTCGACACCAGCGACGACCCGGGTCACCCCGAGCCGCCGCTCCGCGTCGGCCGCCCGCTGGTAGACGCCGGCGGAGCGCAGCATCGCGTACCGCAACGGGGTCAGGTCGAGTACCCGCTGCCGACCGGGCGTGACCACCTCCACCTGCGACCAGCTGGCACTGAGCAGGTCGTCGAGGTCGTTTCCGGGCTGGTCCCAGAACGCCCACGTCCGGTCTTGGCCGCGACGACGCACCGGATCGACGACGGCCACCCGCACGTCACGCAGCCCGTGCCGGGCCAACGCCGACAGCACCAGCGAACCGGCACCGCCCCCGCCGACCACGGCCAGGTCGACCTCGACCAGCGCGCCACTCATCCTTCCCACGCTGCCACACCCCGGCCCCGGGCTGCACGGAAGGGCCCTCGGCAGCGGCCACGGCAGCGGCAGGTCCCTCTCTCGGCGGCGGAGACGCCGATGGCCGGCACCCGGGTTCGGGTGCCGGCCATCGGGGGCTCAGCCGTTCGCCGGACGGGGATCAGCCAGGGGACCGGACTTCCGCTCGCCTGACCCGGTCACCACGGGACAACAGCCCGCATCGGGCTGGGACTGCCCTACCCCGTTCGGCACCGGGGGTACAACGACGGGACGCGGGCGTCGGAATCCGCCATACCGGCCCAACGGCGTCCATCATCGCGAGGTGGGCGGGTCGGGCAGGCGGGTCGCCATCGCCTCGGGCGGCGAACACGGGACGGTAACGAGGATTTCTCATTTTCACCGGATCGGGTCCCAAGCCCACCTAGTGTTGGGCACACCGGTGCTAGTCGCGGAGTTGGCCACCCGAACGGCGTCCTACGTAGTCAGCGGACGAAGAGTGAGGGAAGACGCGTATGAAGGCAACGAAAGTTCTCGTACCAGTGGCGGGCGGTATCGCCCTCGGGGCGCTGCTGCTACCGGGTGCCGCGCTGGCCGACACCACCGTGTCACCGTCGACCACCCCGGTCGGAGGGACCGTCGTACTCACCGCGACGACCTGCAGCCCGAGTGCGGGCGACGCCATCTTCCACGTCACCGGGCCCGACCGTGACCAGAACGTCCGCTCCACCACCGTCGCGGCCGGCGGTGGGTTGAGCGCCGAGCTGTTCACCGCCGGCTTCACCCTTGGCACGTACACGGTGGCCGCCACCTGCGGCGACGGCACCTCGGACGGCAGCGCGACCTTCACGGTCACGCCGATCGGCGGCGCCCAGGCCGGTGGGCGCGACGGCAGCGGCGGCGGCACCCTGGTCGCCGGCGCGACCCTGCTCGCCACCTCGCTCGGCGGCGCCGTGATCCTCGCCCGCCGTCGTCGCCACGCGGCCGAGGCCGCGACGCTCTGACCGACACACACTCCATCCATCCTGTGACGGGTGCCCGCGCCGTGAGCCACGGCACGGGCACCCGAGCATCTCCTGCACAACACCGGACGGCGGCCGCCGCGCGGGTGGCTCCGCTGCCGTTCGCCGACGGCGGCACCGCCGTGGTGGCAGCCACAGGACATCGACGAACGGAGATCACGGTGCGCGGGTACCGCCTGGGTCGGCTCCTGGTCACGCTGCTGGCGGTGGGCGGTCTCACGCTGGTCGGCGTCGGGATCGCGCGGCTGCCACCCCGGCCGCCGCAGCCCGACGCCGCCGGCCTGCCGCACCGGGCGGCGGCCGCGCCGAGCCTGCCGCCGCTGCCCCGCGCCGAGCCCGTCGAGGTCCGGATTCCCCGCATCGGCGTACGCGCGCCCCTGGTGTCGGTCGCCGCAGACGCGGCGGGAGCGCTGGAGGTGCCACCGCTGGACCGGCCCGGGGTGGCCGGCTGGTACCGGCCGGGGGCCAGCCCGGGCGAGCTCGGCAACGCGGTGGTCGTGGGCCACGTGGACTCCCCCGCCGGGCCGGCGGTCTTCTTCGACCTGGGGCGGCTGCGCCCCGGGGACACCGTCCACATCGCCCGGGCCGATGCCACCGTGGTCCGCTTCGCCGTCGACGGCGTCGAGGCGTACCCCAAGGACGGCTTTCCCACCGACCTGGTCTACGGCCCCGGCGGCGCCGTCGGGTTGCGCCTGATCACCTGCGGTGGCCGCTTCGACCAGGACCGCGGTGAGTATGTCGACAACGTGGTCGTGTTCGCCACCCGGACGGCCTGAGACGGTGCGCCAGGTCGTGGGCGTTTGACCGCCCCGGCGCCGGGAAGACCGAGCGTCCACGGCAGATCCCGAGGAGCGACGAATGGCGGACGCAGGACGGGTCAGGAAGAACACCGGCGCGCGCAAGGCCGTACCGCCGGGCAGGACGGCCGCGAAGAAGCAGGCCACGGCGGCGAAACGGGCCACCGGAGCGACGACCGCGAAGTCGGCGGGTGGCAGGGTCACGACGACGTCGACGCGCACCGCCCGCAAGACCGCCGTCTCCGCCACAGCCACGCCGACCCGCCGGCCGACGGCCAAGGCGACCGCGGCGAAGAAGACCACCACCCCGAAGGCGGGGAACGCCGCGAAGACGGCGCCGGCGGTGAAGAAGTCCGCCGCGGTGACGAAGCGGGCCGCGGGAACCCGGAAGGCGCCCGCCGGCAAGAAGGCGACGGCGAAGAAGGCGCCCGCCGGCACGGCCACCGGGTCGCGGGCACCCGCGCAGAAGACCACCACGAAGAAGGCGGCGACCCGCAAGACGACGGCCTCGCAGGCGGCTTCCTCGCGGTCCCGCGCGGCCGCCAAGATGCCGGCGAAGAAGGCGACCACGATGGAGTCGTTCGGTAGCCGGCGCGGCGCCCGCACCGGGTCACGCTGACCCGGTGCCGGCCGGGGCTCGTCAGCGGGGCCCGCTACGAGCTGCGCCGCCGGTCCTGCTGCGCGCCCTGCGCCGCCAGTCCTGGTACGCACCGGGCGCCGCCGCAGCCCGACCCCGGCCGCCGCGATCGTGGCCCTACTCGCGGGACAGCCGCGCCAGGAATCCCCGGACCTGCTCCCGCGCCCGGTCGGTGATCTCCGGACCGTGTGTGAAGGCGGCCACGTCGTACTCCAGCTCACCGAGCACGTGGGCGGTCTGCTGGGTCATCTCGAAGTCGGTGCAGAACAGCCGCACCGGCCAGCGGACACCGGCCACGTTGAACAGCGCGTCGCCGGTGATCAGGACCCGGGTCGGCTCGTGCAGCAGCGAGACGTGTCCGGGTGAGTGCCCGGGGGTGTGCACCACCCGCAGCCCACCCCCGACCTCTTCGAGCAGATCCCCGTCGGCCAGCGGCTGGGCCACCTCGAACGCGGGGAAGCGGCCCGAGTCCAGCCGGGTGAACAGCCGGGCGCCGCGGATGCTCTGGTCTCTCGGTGGGGCCTGACCCGCCTCGGCGTACGGGACGTCGGCGGCGTGCAGGGCGAGGGGCGCACCGGTGCGCCGGGCCACCTCGGCGGCACCGCCGACGTGGTCGGGGTGGGCGTGGGTGAGCACGATCCGGGTGACGTCGGCGGGGCGTTTGCCGATCGCGGCGAGGCCGCGCACGATCCGCGCCGGGGCCCGCTTCAGCCCGCAGTCCACCAGGGTCACGCTGCCGTCGGCACCCTCGATGGCGTACGAGTTGATGAACGCCCGGCCGGCGGTGGGGATGCGCCACACACCGGGGGCGAGTGCTACTGCGGGTGACCGCGCCATCGACGCAACTTATCATCCATCCTCCCCGATGCGCGGGCCGGTCGCCCCCGGCGGGTCCGCCGCCGGACCCACCCGGGAGGATTGCGGCGTGGCCAGACGGGAGAACCGGCGGACAACGCGCGTTGACAACATCGGGTCGTGCCCGTGTGGGCTGGGCCTGCCGTACCCGGAATGTTGCGGGCGGCTGCACCGGGGCGAGGCGCAGGCACCGACGGCCGAGGCGCTGATGCGGTCCCGGTACGCCGCCTTCGCCGTCGGCGACCCGGACTACCTGCTGCGCAGCTGGCACCGCGACACCCGCCCGGCCCGGCTGCACCTCGACCCCGCGCAGCGCTGGACGGGCCTGCGGGTGCTCGCCACCGAACAGGGTGGACTCTTCGACGCCACCGGCACGGTCGAGTTCCGGGCCCACTACCGCGAGGGCGGCCGGCCCGGCACGCTGACCGAACGCAGCCGCTTCGTCCGCGCGGACGGCCGCTGGGTCTACCTGGACGTCGACCGCCCCTGACCGGCAGCGGCCGGTCAGGGGCCGGTCAGCCCACGCTCGGGGTGACCGGCGGGGCGGCCGGGTCAGCGGGTCGGGCCGGTACCGCGCCGCCGGATCGCCCGCCGACCAGCAGCAGCCCCGCGACCAGCAGGTACGGCAGGGCGGCGACGGCGAAGGCCACAGCGTTGCCGTTGGCCGTGGCGACCACGCCGAAGCCGACGTACACCGCGATGGTGGCCAGGTCGGTCGCCATCCCCGCCAGCGAGGTGACGGTGGCGCGGGCCGCGCCGGTGATCCGGGCCTGCAGCCGCGCGTCGGCCAGCACCGCGGCGAGTTGCAGTCCGCAGGCCGCCCCGGCCAGCAGGGCGAACCCGGCCGGATGCCGCAGCAGCGCACCGCCGGCCAGCGCCACTGCCGAAGCGGCCAGCAGGACCGCGTACCCGCGGGTGCGCAGCCGCTGGCCGAACGGGGCGAGCAGCCCACCGGCGACCTGTCCGGCCGCCAGCATCAGGAGCAGCAGCGGCACCGTGGTCGACACGACACCGGTGTCGCGGGCCAGCAGCGGGGTGTACTCCTCCACCGCACCCCAGATCGCGGTCACGACCGCGACCAGCAGGACGGCGGCGCGTACCCGCCGGTCGCGGCGGGCCTCGCCGACCCCCGCCCGCAGCCCCTGCCACCAGCCGGGCTCGTCGGCGTCGGCCGGAGCCGGAGTGGGTCGGCGGTGCTCGGGGAAGCCCGCGGCGACGGCGGCGGCGAGCAGGCAGGCCGCCACGCTGGCCAGGCCGACGGCGAGGTACCCGCCGAACCCGAGCACCGGCCCGGCGAGCAGAATCGACCCGAGTACGGCGACGGTGCCGGCGGTGCGGGCCCGGCCGATGACCCGGGCGTACCGGTCGGCGGCACCGACCCGGTCGAGTTCGTCGAAGACCAGCGCCTCCAGGGCACCGGAGGTGAGGGCCCCGCCGGCACCCCAGCAGACGAACCCGATCGCGAACGCGGGGTAGGACGGGACGAGCGTCCACAGGGCGAAACCGGCAGCGGTGCACAGCGGCGCGAGGCAGAGCATCCGGCGTCGGGAGGTGGCGTCGGCCCAGGCACCGGCCGGTACCTCCAGCGCGATTCCGGTCGACGACCAGATCACGAACAGTACGGAGATCTGCCCGACCGACAGGCCGCTGTCGGCGAAGAGCAGCGCGTACACCGGGTAGAGCAGGACCAGGTCGGTGAGGAACGCGTACCCGTAGAGGATCGCCGACAGGCGGCGACCGGTAGCGGTGTGGGTCATGGGGCCTTCCGGGGTGGGACGGGTCACGGTCGCCGGTGTCACGGCGAGCGTGGGCGGCCCACGGCCCCGGATGACGCATCAATGTCGCCAGGTCATGGCGCTGATCTTAGTGGCCGGCGCGATATCTGGCCACGGCGCGGACCCGCGGCGGGGACGGGAGCGGTGTTCCGGTCCCGTCCCCGCCGCGGTGCGGTCAGCGGCCGAGGGAGTCGTCGTCGTTGCGCGGCAGGACGATCGTCGAGTCGGCGTCGTCGGCACTGCGCTGGGCCGGTACCCCCGGTGTGGTCGAGGTGACCTGGGTGGCGTCCGGGTCGTCCGGGCGTGGCAGCGGCGTCGTCGGGTCGCTGTCGGCGGCGGGCACGTTGACCACCTGGGTGGCCTCCGGATCGTCGTGGACCGCCGGTCCGGCGGTCGGCGCCGGGAAGTCGGCCACTGGCCCGGCGGTGGTCGGCGTGCCGAAGCTCGGCCCGGCCGGCGCCGGTACGCTGAAGGTCGGTACGGGGGCCGGCGTGGGCGTGGCGGCGGGTTCCGCGCGGCGCGCCTCGGCCTCGCGGCGACCGGCCGAGTAGGCGCGGGCGTGCTCGGCGATGGTCCGCGACTCCTGCTCGGCACGGGACAGCCAGGACTCCCACCGGCTCTGCATCGGCCGGATCAGCCCACCGCCGACGCCGACCACCAGGATGCCACCGGCGGTGGCCAGCACGGCGATCAGCACCGGCGTGGTCACGGCGGTGGCGACACCGATCTGGTTGAGCGCGGCGATGATGCCCAGTCCGAGGATGAACGCCGAGGCGATGGTGGCCAGCAGCCGGCCGTACGACAGGCCACCGAGCGCGCCGGAGATGATGTCCTTCACCGCGGTGGCGATCGCGGCCGCCACCACCACGATGACGATCGCCACGAAGGCGCGCGGCAACCAGGCGATGATCCCGGCGATCAGATCGGAGATCGGGTTCGGTCCCCAGATACCGAACGCCAGGTAGAGAGTGAGCAGCAGGACCCCGTAGTAGGCCAGCCGGGCGACGATGTCGCTGGCGTCGTAGCGGGAGCGGGCCAGCGCCCGGCGGATGCCGCCGCGCTCGACGGCGCGGTCGAAACCGACGCGGTCCAGCAGCCGGTCCACGATCTTCAGCACCGCCTTGGCGACCAGCCAGCCGGCCACCAGGATCGCCACGAAGGCGACAGCCTTGGGCAGGAAGAGAAGTATCGAACGGAGGGTGTCCCCCACCGCGTCGCCGAAGTTGTCTCGCATCGGATCGTCCTCCACAGGAGCGGGTGGTTGGTCCGGCCCGACCTACCCGGGTGCTCCGCGGGGGAAACGTCCAGGTTGGCGGGTCAGCCCGGACAGGAGTACGTGACCTCGGTGCCGGCCTGTACCGGCGCGGGCGAGACGATGTTGACGGTGGCGGTCTCGGTGGTGCTGCCGACTCCGCTGAACGTCCAGCGCAGGGTCAGTTCCACGGTGCGCTGGCCCCAGCCGACCCGTTCGTCGAGCAGCGCGCCGGGTGCGCTGCCAGATCGCAGCCACTGGTACTGCACGACGCCGGCCCGGCCGTTGGTGTGGACGGTGGCGACCACGTCGACGGTGACGTCGCACCGCCGGTCGGCGGGTTGCGGCACGGCGACGCTCACCTGGACGATCTCCAGCGGGCTGAGTCGCTGCCAGATCCAGAGCCCGACCGCGGCGAGCAGGACGAGCGTGAGCAGTCCGGACAGTACCGAGACGAACCGCCGCCAGGCCGACGGGCGGGCGGGCCGGGGTGTCGGCGGCACCGGCCAGGCGGGCGCCGACGGCGGGGTGCTGGGCACGCCGGGACCGAACCGCAGTTCACCGCCGGGGCCGGCGGTCGGCGCCGCGAGCGCCCCGGTCCGCTCGCCACCCGTGCCCGCGGCGACCACACCGGTCACGGTGGCCGTGCCCCGGGTGGCGGTCGGCGCCGCCAGTGTTTCGGTCCGCTCGCCGGTCGACGCCGGCACCGTCGGTTCGGCGTCGCCGAGGTAGGCGGTCGGGTCGCCGGCACCGAGGAAGGCGGTGGGCTCGTCACCGCCGGCCGGTGCGGGCGGCACGTGCCGGGTGGGCAGGGCCTCGGTCGAGTCGTCCGGCTGGGTCACGGCGGCGTCTCCTGGGTGCTCGTCGGCGGGGGTGCCTGGCCCGTCGGTCAGCCGGGCGTGCAGAAGGAGTAGAGCGTCACGTAGGCCGTCGGGTCGCCGGTGGTGGTGTTGCCGGCGGCGTCGGTGGCCAGGACCGTGATCGCGATCCGGGTGCTGTTCGTCGGGCGGGGCAGGTCGGCGAGCACGCCGCGGAACTGGCCGCCGCGCAGCGGGGACATGCTCTGCTCGTACGACCGCTTCTCGACGGTGTAGCGGAGGCGGACCCGCAGGTCCCCGACGGCCGTGCGGTCGTCGGAGACCAGGGCGGTGACGGTGCTCGCGGTGGGCCCGTAGGGGCAGCCGGCCGGGTCGAGTTCGGTGGGGCTGGCCGCGACCCGGTCCACGGTGGGCGGGGTGCGGTCCGGCGGTTCCGGGCTGGGGCTGCTCGTCGGCGACGGCGGCTCCGCCGCGGGCGAGGGCGAGGCCGCTGACGGCGAGGGTGACGGCGGTTCGTCGGTGGGTGGGGCCGAAGCGGGGGCGGCAGTGGCGCCGGTGGGGGTGGCCGACGCGGCGGGGCCGGGCGCCACGGTAGGCGTCGGGACGGACGGGCTGGGCACCGCCGCGTTCGGTGCCGGAGCGGCGGTCAGTTCCGTCCGCGCCTGGAAGGCCACGCCCGCCGGCACGGCCGGGTCGTCGTCGGCCGCGTAGCCGAGCCCGGCGCCGCCGATCGCCAGCGCCGCCACCAGTCCGCCGCCCACCAGCACCGCCCGGGCCCGGCCGGTGCGCCGCGGCACGGGTGCGCCGGTGCCCGCGCCGGTGGAGACGCCCAGCGCGGTGGCGGCCACGCTGATGCCGCCGCCGGTGCCGTCCGGAAACGGGAAGAGCGCCGCCAGCAGCGCCGCCCGGCGGGCCAACTCACCCAGGCCGCGTTCCTCCCAGTCGGTGCCGTACGCCCCGGCGGCCACCTCTTCCAGGGTGGCGAGGAAGACCTGCGCGGGCTGGGGGCGGTCGGCGGGCTGCTTGGCCATGCCGTGCCGCAGCAGCCGGTGCACCGGCCGCGGCGCCGGATCGGTCGGGATCGGCGCGCGGGTGTGCTGCCGACGCAGTGTGGCCAGATCCCGCCCGTCGTACGGCGGGTGGCCGGTGAGGCACTCGAAGAAGGTCGCGGTGGCGGCGTAGATGTCACACGCCGGGCTGGCCGGCGCACCGGTCCACTGTTCCGGGGCCATGTAGCGGGGGGTGCCGGTGACGCTGCCGCCGGCGCCGGCGCCGGCCGGCAGGGCGATGCCGAAGTCGGCGAGCTTGCTCGTGCCGTCGCCGGTGACCAGCACGTTCTCCGGCTTGTAGTCGCGGTGCACCACGCCGCGGGCGTGCGCCGCGCCGAGCCCGGCCAGCGAGCCCTTGAGGACACACAGCGCCGACTCGGGCGTCGTCGGCCCCTGGGCCCGCAGCATCTGGCGCAACGAGACGCCGTTGACCAACTCCATCACGATCGCCGCACCGCCGGGGGCCTCGACGTACTCGTAGAGCCGGCACACGTACGGGTCGTCGAGGTCGGCCAGGAGCCGGGCCTCGTCCCGGAAGGCGGCCCGGACCAGTTCGTCGTCGGCGCGGGCGGCCAGATACTTGATCGCCACGGGGGTGCCGGTGGCGTCGTGGACGGCGAGTTCGACGCTGCCCGAGGCGCCGGCACCGAGCCGGCGCACCGGCGAGTAGCCGGAGACCTGCCATCCGATCATGTCGCCACTCCTCACGCCCCGCGCAGCCGGCGGTGCCGCCGGACACGCCGATCACCATCGAGAGGTGATCGGTCACGGACCCGACGTCACTGATAGCACCCCCGGTCAAGCCGCTCACCACCGGGCCCGACCCGCGCAGTACATCGTGGCCGGCGACAACGAGGAACGGCCGTTCACCCGGGACTGCGCAACTTCTGGGTGTACGCCTCGGCCGACACCTGCCCCACCGGCGTCGCCACCACCCAGAACGCCTGGCTGGCTCGGGGCGTGGACCCGGCCTCCAAGGCGGTCCGGGCCGCGCACTACGTCAAGACGCTGCGCCGCGACCTGATGAAGGTCGCCGAGGCGTGCGGCGTCGAACATCCGGGACTGATCGACGCCGACGCCGTCGAGATCCTTGGCGGCCGGACCACCTCCACCCCACTTCGCGAGGTGTACGGCTACCGCCCGGACTGGGGGTTGCCGGCGGCCGCCGACCGCAAGGCGATCGTGGAGCTGATGTCGCTGGAGGCACCCCAGGGCGGCAGCGCAACGCCGTCGCCGACCGCCCGGCGCTGACCGTCACCGACCAGCCGGCGCCGCTCGCCGCACCCCGAGTGCCCGGCAGACGAGCAGCCCAGAGCCGGTTTTAGCACAGGTGTGCGATGATGGGCCGATGTCGGGCGAGGCCACCATCCTGCATGCCGATCTGGACGCGTTCTACGCCTCGGTCGAGCAGCGCGACGACCCGCGACTGCGCGACCGGCCGGTGATCGTCGGCCGTGGCGTGGTGCTGGCCGCCAGTTACCAGGCCAAGGCCCGCGGCGTGCGCAGCGGGATGGGTGGCGCCGCGGCCCGCCGGCTGTGCCCGGAGGCGATCGTCGTGGCGCCCCGGATGTCCGCGTACAGCGCGGCCAGCCGGGCGGTGTTCGAGGTCTTCCGGCAGACCACGCCGCTGGTCGAAGGGCTCTCCATCGACGAGGCCTTCCTCGACGTGGGCGGGCTGCGTCGACTGGTCGGGCCACCCGCCGGCATCGCCGCCGAACTGCGTCGGGCGGTCCGCGACCGGGTCGGCCTGCCGATCACCGTGGGGGTGGCCCGGACGAAGTTCCTGGCGAAGGTGGCCAGCGGGGTGGCCAAGCCGGACGGGCTGCTGGTCGTGCCGCCGACCGGGGAACTGGTCTTCCTCCACCCACTGCCGGTGGAACGGCTGTGGGGCGTCGGGCCGGTCACCGCCGCGAAGCTGCGGCAGCACCGGATCCGTACCGTCGGCGACGTCGCCCGGCTCGGTGAGTCGACCCTGGTGTCGCTGGTCGGCGGCCACGCCGGGCGCCACCTGCACGCCCTGGCGCACAATCGGGATCCCCGCCCGGTACGGGTGGGCCGCCGCCGCGCCTCGATGGGCGCCCAGCACGCCCTCGGCCGATCCGGACACCAGCCCGCCGAGTTGGACGCCGTCCTCGCCGGGCTGGTCGACCGGGTGGCCCGCCGGCTGCGGGCAGCCGCCCGCAGCGGACGGACGATCACGCTGCGGCTGCGCTTCGCCGACTACCAGCGGGCCACCCGATCGCGCACCCTGGCCAAGGCGACCGCCGACACCGGCACCATCCTCGGTACCGCCCGAACGCTGCTGCGGGTCGCACTGCCGGAGATCGAACGACGCGGTGTCACGCTGATCGGCGTGGCGGTCGACAACCTGGGCGACGGGCACGTCCAGTTGACGCTGCCGTGGCACGACGACCCGTCGGCCGAGTTGGACGCCGCCTGCGACGCGGTCCGCGAACGGTTCGGCTCGACCGCCCTGACCCGCGCGGTGTTACTCGGCCGCGACACCGGTCCGGAGGCGCCGTTGCTGCCCGACCACTGAACCGGCGCCGCACCCCGGCCGGCGGGCGGCGGCACCGGAGCCGGTGCGGGCGGGTCGGCCCCACCCGCACCGGCTCCGGTGCCATAACTCACCCGCGGGCGCCGACGCCGGGATCGGCCACCATGGCCAGCCGACGGACCCGGCGCCGGACCGTGCCGCGTACCGCCGGTGCGGTCACGGTGCCGAGCCGCAGCGGTGGCACGGGTCGCCAGAGCAGGTCGACGGGAATCCCGTCCGGCCGGGTGAGCCGGTTGCGCTCCCGGTAGCCGAGGCGGCGGTAGAGGCGACGCTCGGCGGCGCTGTACGCCTCGGCGTACATCGGCAGGCCGAGGGTGTCCATCGACCGGTGGCTGCCGGCGAGGACGGCGGCGGCCTGGCCGGGCCGGTCGACGTCCGGCGGTGCCGCGAGGAAGGCCAGGTGGTTGTGGGCCTCCTGCGGGCGCCGCGCGGCGAGGACGTGGGTCAGCCGGCGGAAGCGTCCACCGTCGTTCCCGCAGGCGTCCACGAGCCGCTCGGCGTAGCGCGGCGGCGGCGGGATCGGCCGGTAGCGGTGGAACCAGACGGTGGCGGCCGTGCCGTCCTTGAGCAGGAACGCGTCGCCGAACAGCAACGCGTGTTCGATCCAGATCCGGGCCACGGCGGCGAGTACGGCGGGTCGCCGCCGTTCGTCGGGCACCAGCCACGTGCCGAGCGTGGTGGGTGCGACGGTGGCGGTCACGAGGTCGACGATCCAGTCGATGTCGCGCCAGCGGGCGCGGTCGACCGGCGGGCAGACGTGCATGGGCACTCCTGGTGAGGCGAAGAAGTCCGAGTGACGGGCCCGGCCGGTGACCCGCGAACGGGCGCGGGTACCACGGCGGAGCCGGTGCGGCGGCGAAGCCGGTGTGAGGACTGAGCCGGTGCCGCACGGCCGCGTACCGCGGCCGTCAGCTGTCGCGCCGGCCGTCGGACGTGGCGACGGCGACCGGGCGCGGTGCGGCAACGGTCAGGCTGGTCTGCTCCCGGGGCACGGCGACCGGGACCGGCGCCGCCGTACCCGGACCGGCCGGGTCAGCTGGCCGCGGACCGATGGCGGTGACCAGCCGGCCGCGCCGGCGTCGGCCGCGTTGCTGTGCGAGGTGGGCGTCGAGTCGGCGCCGCTCGACGCGGGTGCCGGGGACAGCGGTGCCCGCGGCGGAGTCTCGGCGGTCTGCGGCTCGCGGGGATCGCCCGCGCCGATTGTCCCGTGTCGCGATGTCAGCCGGTCCGCGGTGTGCCACCCGGCGGCGAGGCCCGCGGCCTGCCGCCCGGTGGCGACCTCCTCGTCGGGGCCGACGGCGTCCGGACGGTGGTCGACACCCGCCGGGACGGCGGGCTGCGCCGGGCAACAGCCCGGCTCCTCGCCCTCCGGAGGCACCGGCGCCCCGGTGACCGGCGGCTGGGGGTCGGGGTCGGGGTCGGGGTCGGCCGGCACCGTCGGCGCGGGCGGCAGGACGACGATCGGGTCGAGGAGGTCGAGCACCGGATCGAGGGGGCCGAGGATCGGGGCGAGTTCCCGCAGGATCGGGTCCAGCGCGGAGACGATCGGGTCGAGCAGCGGCGCCAGCGGGCCGAGGAGCTGTTCCAGCAGCTCGACGAGGGGGTCCACGACCGGCCGTCCGGTATCGGTGACCGGGGCGACGACCTGCTCGACCAAGGGTTCGAGCACCGGTGTGGTCACCCGCGCGACGACTTCCAGCAGCCGGCCGACCGGCGAGACCGGCGGCCCGGGTGCCGCCGGCCGCTCGGTGCGGTCCGCGGCCGGCGGGGCCGGCGGGGCCGGCGGGGCCGGCCTCCGGTCCGGCGCCGGGTCCACGGCCGGCGGCGCGGGCTCGGGTACGACGGAGTCGGCCGGCGGCACGGGCAGCGGCCCGCTGTCCTGGCCCGGAGCCGGCTCGGCCGACGGCGGCTCGGCCGACGGCGACGGCGCGACGGGGGGCGACGGCGCGACGGGGGGTGGCCCGGCCGGGTCACCCGGCGGCACGGCCGGGGTGGCCGGAGTCGCGGGGACGGTCGGGGCGAGCGGGACGGTGGGGGCCGCGGCGACGGGCGGGTCGTCGACGGGCGGCGCGGCCGGGGCGGCCGACGGTGCGCCCGTGGACGGCACCACCGGCGCGTTGGGCTTCTGGGCGGTGTCCGGTCGCTGTGGCGCGGCGTCGTCGGTGGTCGGCGGCGGAGGTGGGTCGACCGGTCGCCGGCCGGGCGTGACCACGGCGGTCACCGGGTCGAGGAGGCCGTGCACGAGGTCGGCGAGTCGGTCCACCGGACTGGCCGGGCCGGACACCGTCGGCGGCGCGGCGTGGACCGGCGCGGCGTGGACCGTGTCGTACCCGAACCAGGCGCAGGCCGCGGCGACGGTCAGGAACCCGAACCGCAGCACGGCGCGGCTCGCCCAGTTCCCCCGTCGACTCGTCACCCACTCCTCCGTACCGACCACACCGGATGCGAACGCACCCTAACGTGTCGCGACGATCCGACCACAGATCGTCGGGCGTGTCGGGCGCGAAACTCGCGGACAACTATCGCCGGACGAGGCGGACGGTCAACCACCCGGCGGCATCAGCCCTCCCCGGTAGGCAGCCGCGACGGCCTGGGCGCGGTCCCGCAGGCCGAGCTTCATCAGGACCCGGCCGACGTGGGTCTTCACCGTGGCGTCGCCGATGTGCAGCCGGGCGGCGATCTCCGCGTTGGAGAGCCCGTACGCCATCTGCACCAACACCTGCCGTTCGCGGTCGGTGAGCCGAGCCAGTTCGGCCGCGGCGGGCCCGGGCTGCGCGCCGAGGGCGGCGAACTCGGTCAACAGCGACCGGGTCACCGCCGGGTCCAGCCAGGCCTCACCAGCCGCGACCGCACGCACCGCCATGGTCAGCTCGGCGGGTACGGCGTCCTTGAGCAGGAACCCGGAGGCACCGGCGCGCAGCGCCGCCCGGACCGCGTCGTCCACGTGGTACGTGGTGAGCACGAGCACCCGTACGCCGGTGTCGTCGGCGGCGATGGCGCGGGTGGCCGCCACCCCGTCGACGCCCGGCATCCGGACGTCCATCAGCACCACGTCGGGGCGCAGCCGGCGGGCCGACGCGAGTGCCTCGGCGCCGTCGCCGCACTCGCCGACCACCTCGATGTCCGGTTCGGCGGCGAGCAGCATGGCGATGCCGGACCGTACCAGCGGCTGGTCGTCGGCGAGCAGTACCCGGATCACGACGGCACCGCGACCTCGACGGGCGGCAGCGGCAGGCGGGCGTGCACCCGGAAGCCCCGCCCCGCCACCGGCCCGGTGGTCAGCTCACCGCCGGCCACGTCGACCCGTTCCCGCAGGCCGGTCAGCCCGTGGCCGGTGGAGAGCCCGGCGGCCGCGCCGGTCGGCGTACCGCCGCTGTCGAGCACCTCCACCTCCAGTTCGTCGGCCCAGCTCAGCCGCACCTCGGCGGTGGCCCGGGGGCCGGCGTACCGGGCGGTGTTGGTCAGTGCCTCCTGGACGGTCCGGTAGGCGGCGAGCCCGACGCTGGGGTCCACCGGTCGGGGCCGGCCGTCGACGGTGAGGGTCACCCGCAGCCCGGCGGCGCGCACCCCCGCCACCAGTTCCTCGAGGTCGGCGGGCCCGGGATGGTGGGCGTCGGGGGTCGGCGTGCCGCCCGGGGCGATGACGGCGAGCATCCGGCGCAGCTCCTCCACCGCCTGCCGGCCGGCCCGCTCGATGTCGGCCAGCGCCTGTCCGGCCCGCTGCGGGTCGCTGGCCAGGATCCGGCGCGCGCCGCCGGCCTGCAACAGCATCACCGTCACCGTGTGGGCGACGATGTCGTGCAGTTCGCGGGAGATGCGGGTCCGCTCGTCGGCCACCGCGCGGTGCGCCTCGACGGCGCGCAGGCGTTCGGCCTCGGCGAGCCGGCGCCGGTTGCTGCCGGCCCACCAGCCCAGCGCCCAGGTGCCGGCGACGACGAGGGCGTAGACCAGGGCGAGGCCGACGAAGACGGCGGTCCGCCGACCGGTGTCGTCGCGGCCGGCCAGCCACGCCTCGTTGGCGGCGATGACCAGGTACGGCGCCAGCGCCGGCACGGTGGCCCAGGCCCGGTTCGCCGGGGCGTGCGCGCCCACCGCGTAGAGGGCGACCAGCACCGCGAGGACCGGCTGGTAGCCGGCGACCAGGGCGGTGCCGGCCAGCCCGAGGGCCCAGACCAGGGCGAAGACGGTCACCGGCGCCCGGCGCCGCCACAGCAGCCCGACCGGGGCCAGGGCCGCGAAGCCCAGCAGCAGGACGGTGGCGCCGTCCGGGCCGCCGGCACGGGCGAGGTCGGTGCCGGCGGTGGAGAACAGCGCCAGGTCGAGCAGCCAGACCGCCCCGGCGACCAGGACGTCGCGGCGGGCCGGGACGCGGGGCCGTGCCGACGCCGGTGCGGTCTCGGCGGTGGTCATCGGGGGCCGTGCGGCTGGCAGAAACAGAACAGGATGCAGAAGCCGCCGGTCAGCTCGCGCAGCGAGTCGAACCGGTGTTCGGCGCGGCGGGGTTCGCGCTGGGCCTGTTCCAGTTCACCCACCCGGCGCAGCAGGTCGTCGTCGACCACGTGGGCGTCGTCGGTGACGACCCGCTGCCGGCGCAGCGCCTCCCACAGGTCGCCGCCGGCCGCCTCGATCCCCTCGGCCAGGGCGGCGGCGTCGACCCGCCCGACCTGTGAGCTGTAGCCGGAGGCGTGCCCGAGCGAGGCGATCAGGGCCAGCGGCGCCTGGTCGGTCAGGGCGAAACGCCGCCACTTCCAGACCGGGGCGACCTCGACGGGCAGCCGCTCTTCCAGACCGACGGGGAAGACGACCACCTCCAGGTCGGCGTGCGGGTCGAGCAGTCGCTCGGGTGGATTGGGTACGAGCACCTGGTCGCCGTCGATCAGGACGCCGACGGCGAGATGGCCGGCGGCGCGGTCCGACGCGCGCCGGTCCTGGACGGAGACTCTGATCTCGGCGCGGATGGCCGTGTCGACGCACATTCGGGTCCTCCGGGGGCAGCGGGTGCGTGCACGGTAGTCCGGAAACGATCACTCGAATGTCGGCGAACCGCCTCCGGACAGTCCGCCTCCCGCTTGACACCCGCCCGGCCGGACACCCCTGGAAGTCTGAGCCTCGGCTCAGTGACCGTGGAACAGCGCGGCGACGTCGTCGGCGAAGTGGTCCTGCACCGACTCCCGCTTGATCTTCAGGGTGGGGGTGAGTTCCCCGTCGGCCTCGGTGAGGTCCCGACCCAGGATCCGGAAGGTCTTCACCTGCTCGGCGTGCGAGACGCTGCGGTTGGCCTGGTCGACCGCGTCCTGGATCTCGGCGCGCAGTCGCGGGTCGTCGCGGAACCCGGCGAGCGTGGCACCCGGGTGCCCGTGGGCGTCGCGCCACCGCACCCACGCCTGCGGGTCGACGGTGACCAGCGCGGCGACGTACGGCCGGCCGTCGGCCACCAACATCGCCTGGCTGACCAGGGGGTGCGCCCGGATGCGCTCCTCGATGGGCGCGGGGGCCAGGTTCTTGCCCGCCGCGGTCACCATGATCTCCTTGGTCCGGCCGGTGATCCGCAGGAAGCCGTCGTCGTCGAGGCTGCCGAGGTCGCCGGTGCGCAGCCAGCCGTCGTCGGTGAGCGTCTCCCGGGTCGCCGCCGGGTTGTTCCAGTAGCCGGGGAAGATCACCTCGCCGCGGGCGTGCACCTCCCCGTCGTCGGCGATGCGGATCCGCACCCCGGGTACCGGGCGGCCGACCGTGCCGATCCGCATCGCGGTGGGCAGGTTCACCGTCAACGCCGGGGAGGTCTCGGTCAGCCCGTACCCCTCCAGGACGACGATGCCGGTGCCGCGGAAGAAGTGCCCGAGCCGCTCCCCCAGCGGCGCCCCACCCACGATGGCCATCCGGCACCGCCCGCCCAGCGCCGCACGCAACCGCCGGTACGCGATCAGGTCGAACAGCACGTGCGCCAGGCGCAGCGGCAGTCCGGGACCGGCGGGCCGGTCCAGGGCTCGGCTGTAGCGCAGCGCCACCTGCTCGCCGATGCCGAACAGCAGGCCCCGGTGGGCGTCCTCGGCGGCGCGACGGGCCTGGTCGTGCATCTTCTCGAACATCCGTGGCACGGTGAGGACGAAGGTGGGCCGGAACCGGCGCAGTTGGTCGAGCACGGCGGACATGTCGGCGCTGTGCACCATGGTGGCCCGGTTGCGGACCATACCGACCTGGATCAGCCGGGCGAAGGCGTGGGCCAGCGGCAGGAACAGCACCGTCAACGCGCCCGGGTGCAACAGCTGTGGCAGCACCGCGCTGGCGTTGCCGATGTCGGCGGAGATGTTGCGGTGGGTCAGCACACAACCCTTGGGTGGCCCGGTGGTGCCGCTGGTGTAGACGATGGTGGCCAGGTCGTCGCCGGCCACCTCGGCGCGGCGGGCGTCGACCCTCGCCGCGTCGACGCCCCGGCCCCGGGCCGCCAGGTCGATGAGGTCGCCGGTGTCGATCCGCCAGCGCTGCCGCAGCGCGGGCAGGTCCGCCCGCATCCCGTCGACCGTGGTGGCGTGGTCGGCGGTCTCCACCACACACCCGACGGCGCCGGAGTCACCGAGGATCCAGCGGATCTGGTCGGCGCTGGAGGTGTCGTAGATCGGCACGGTGACCGCGCCGATCGACCAGAGGGCGTAGTCGACCAGGGTCCACTCGTAGCGGGTCCGGCTGAGCAGCCCGATCCGGTCGCCGTGGGCCACCCCGGCGGCGAGCAGGCCCCGGGCGAGGGCCAGCACGTCGTCGCGGAACTGCCGGCAGGTCACCGGCAGGGCGCCACCGCCTCCGGTGCGACGGACCGGCCAGGACCGGGGATCCGGGTCCGGTCGGATGAACTGCACCGCGTCGGAGTCCTCCACCGCGTTGCGCCACACCTGTTCGGCGAGGCTGCCGTCCTCGCCGCTGACGATCGGCTCAACCGCTGTCTCCCGCACGCCCGCCCACCTGCCGTCGTGTCCCGTCGCGCTGCGGTTCATCGTGCCCCGGTCACCTGCCGGGTACCCGCAAAACCGGCAAACCCGCCCCCGCCGCCGGGTTCCGTCCTGCGCACTCGCTAGTTGGAGGAAGAAGGAACGCGGGTCGAGCACGCCGAGGGTGTCGGGCACCAGCGCGGCCACGTCGGCCATGAAGGCGTCGTCGAGCACCAGCTCCTCGGCGCCGGCCGGCAGCCGGGCGTACGCCTCGTCGACCCGCCGGGCCACCTCGATCCGGGCGTCGTCCAGGGCGGTGATCTCCTGCTGCCGGAACCAGTTCTCCTGCCGGACGTAGTTGTTGTCCGCGTCGACCGCCCGGCGGCGCAGCATCCGGCCGGTGTAGTGCTCGAAGAAGTCCTGCTGGAACTCGTGGGCGAAGGTGAGCAGGTCGGCGCAGCGGCCGCCGACACCGTAGCGGGCCCGGAAGAAGCCCTTGGTGGCCAGCCGGCGGGGGCAGGTTGACGTCGAACACCGGCATGATCCGGGCCAACGCCCGCAGGCCGGGCAGTACCTCCTGCCGCCAGCTGTCCCGGTCGGCGGTGACCGGCGCCGAGGTGCACAGCGTGGCGTCCTCGTAGAGCAGGGTCCGGGGTGCCGGGACTTCGGCGCGGCCGAGTTCAGTGTGGGCGGCCACCAGTTCCCGGTCGATGTCGGCCAGCGCCGCGCGTCGTCCGGCCACGTCGGCGGCCGGGTTGCCGGCGGCGATCCGGTCGACCACGTCGACCCGGTGGGCGAGCAGGCCGAGGTACGCCAGGCCGAACTCGCCAACGAGACCTACCAGGACTTCGTCCGGCGCCACCCCGAGCGGTGATGCGGTGGCGACCCGCCCCCTCGGCCGGGTCGCCACCGCGCCCGGGTCACGGAGTGCGCGACGCCTCCGGATGCCGCTCGGCCGCCGCCGGCACGGTGGCCGCACCGCCGCGCACCGGCAGGCCGAGGCGGCGCACCGCCTCGGCGACCAGCTCCTCGGTGGACAGCCGCAGGTCGAGCAGGACGGCCCGCTCGTCCGGCCAGAGCGGTTCCAGGGTCGCCGTCTGCGAGTCGAGCAGGCTGGGCGGCATGTAGTGCCCGGCCCGCAGCGACATGCGTTCCCGGATCACCTCGGTCGGCCCGTCCAGGTGGACGAAGTCGACCCCGGGCGGTCCCTGCCGCAGCAGGTCGCGGTAGGAGCGCTTGAGCGCCGAGCAGGCCAGCACCGTCGAGACGCCCTCCCGGTGCCGGGCCGCCATCCAGTCGGCCAGGGCCCGCAACCAGGGCCAGCGGGCGTCGTCGTCCAGCGGTACGCCGGCCCGCATCCTGGTCACGTTGGCCTCGGAGTGGAACTCGTCGGCCTCGGCGAAGGTCAGGCCGGTCGACGCGGCGATGCCGTGCGCGACGGTGGTCTTGCCCGCCCCGGACACCCCCATCACCACGACGTGCCGGGTCGACGGCTCACCAGTCATGGACGGTGCCGTCCTTCAGCCGGTTGAACGGCAGGTACGCCGGCTGGTACGGGAACCGGGCGGCGGCCTCCTCGTCCAGTTCCACCCCGATACCGGGCTGGTCACCGGGGTGCAGGTAGCCGTCGGCGAAGGTGAACGACTGGCGGAACACCTCGTTGGTCAGCGCGCCGTGGCGCATGTACTCCTGGATGCCGAAGTTGTGGATGGCCAGGTCCAGGTGCAGCGCGGCGGCCATGCCGACCGGCGAGATGTCGGTCGGGCCGTGGATGCCGGACTTGATCTGGTACTGGGCGGCGAAGTCGAGCAGCTTGCGCATGGCGGTGATGCCGCCGGTGTGGGTGACCGCGGACCGCACGTAGTCGATCAGCTGCTCGCGGATCAGCGTCTGGTAGTCCCAGACGGTGTTGAAGATCTCGCCGATGGCCAGCGGTGTGGTGGTGTGCTGGCGGACCAGCCGCAGCGCCTCCTGGTTCTCCGCCGGGGTGCAGTCCTCCAGCCAGAACAGGTCGTACGGCTCGAGGGCCTTGCCCAGCTTCGCCGCCTGGATCGGGGTCATCCGGTGGTGCCCGTCGTGCAGCAACGGCAGCTCCGGACCGAACTCGGCGCGCACCGCCTCGAAGACACCGGGCAGGTGGCGCAGGTAGGCGCGGGTGTCCCAGTCCTCCTCGGCGGGCAGCGCGGTGCGCTGGGCCGGCTCGTAGTCGTAGCGCTTGCCGCCGGTGCTGGGCTGGGCGGCGACCCCGTACACGGCGTTGATGCCGGGCACCGAGGTCTGCACCCGGATCGACCGGTAGCCCTGTTCCAGGTGGGCCCGGATGGAGTCGAACAGCTCCGGCAGGTCGCGGCCGGAGGCGTGGCCGTACGCCATGATGCCGGTCCGCGACGCACCGCCCAGCAGCTGGTAGAGCGGCATGCCGGCGGCCTTGGCCTTGATGTCCCAGAGCGCGACGTCGACCGCGGCGATGGCGGCCATGGTGACCGGTCCGCGGCGCCAGTACGCCGAACGGTACAGGAACTGCCAGGCGTCCTCGATGCGGTGCGCGTCCCGCCCGATCAGCAGCGGCACCACGTGGTCACGCAGGTACGAGGCGACGGAGAGTTCCCGGCCGTTGAGCGTGCCGTCGCCCAGACCGGTGATGCCGTCCTCAGTGGTGATCTTCAAGGTGACGAAGTTGCGGTCGGGGCTGGAAACGATGACGTCGGCGGCGACGATCTTCACGAGGATGCCTTTCTCGCAGGTGGTCAGCGAAGGGTGGTGCCGGCAGCGTTGCCGGTGAGCAGGGACAGCTCGTCGCGGCGGGGCAGGCCCTCCCAGTCGCCGCGCGCGGTGACCGCGAAGGCGCCCAGCGCCACCGCGCGCCGCAGCCGGTCGACGAGGTCCAGTCCGTCGAGGTGACCGGAGAGGTAACCGGCGGTGAACGCGTCACCGGCGCCGACCGGGTCGACGGCGGTGACGGGTACGGCGGCGAGCCGCTCCACGCCGTCGCGGGTGTGTGCGCGGGCACCCGCGGAGCCGAGCTTGACCAGGACCGTCCGCACCCCGCGGCGCAGCAGCCCGGCGACGGCGGTGGCCTCGTCGGCGCCCGGATCGGCGACCAGGTCCAGCTCGTCCTCGGAGGCGATGACGATCGACGCGTACCCGGCCAGTGGGGCCAACGCCGCGCGGGCCGCCGCCCGGGGCCAGAGCCGGGCCCGGTAGTTGACGTCCAGCGACACCGTCACCCCGGCGGCGGCCGCCGCGCGGGCCGCGAACGCCGCCGCCTCCCGAGCGCTGTCGGACAGCGCCGGGGTGATGCCGCTGAGGTGCAGCACCCGGGCGCCGGCCGCGAGCGGCGCGCGCACGTCGTCGACGTGCAGCGCCGAACCGGCCGAACCGGCGCGGTGGTAGCGCACCCGGGTCAGGTCGGCGGTGCGCCGTTCCAGGAACATCAGGCCGGCGGGGCGGTCCGGATCGCGGCGTACCCCGTCGGTGCCGACCCCCTCGGCCCGCAGCTGGCGCAGCACGAACTCGCCCAGCTCGTCGTCGCTGACCCGGCCCACCCAGGCGGCGCGGTGACCCAGCCGGGCCAGCCCGATCGCCACGTTCGTCTCCGCGCCGGCCAGGTGCATGGTCAGCGGGCCGCCGACGGCCAGCGGCCCGGACGAGCGCAGCGACACCAGTGCCTCGCCGACGGTGAGCAGGTCCACGCCGCCCGGCACGGTCCGCGGCCCGCTCACCGTGGACCTGCCGCCCGAGCCGTCGCCCGGTAGGCACGGGCCCGTTGCCGCAGCGCGTCGAGGTCGCCGCCGGAGGCGGCGTCGCCCACCAGCGGGCCGCCGACACCGACCGCGACGGCACCGGCCGCCAGGTAGCCGGGCAGCTCGGCCAGGCCCACCCCGCCGACCGCCACGAACGGGATGTCCGGGAACGGGTCACGGACCGCCTTCAGGTACGCCACCCCACCCACCGAGGCCGGGAAGAGCTTGACCACGGCGGCACCGAGCCGCACCGCCGTGTACGCCTCGGTCGGGGTGAGCGCCCCGGCGGCCACCGGCAGACCCCGGCGGGCCGCCTCGGGGATCGAGTCGACCACCGCCGGGGTGACCACGAACTGCGCGCCGGCCGCCGCCACGTCGGCCACGGCCGCCGGGGTGAGCACCGTGCCGGCACCGACCAAAGTGCCGGCCGGCGCGTCCGCCCGGATCGCCGCGATGGTGTCCAGCGCGCCGGGGGTGGTCAGCGCCACCTCGACGATCGACACCCCCTCGGCCAGCAGGGCGGTGCCGGCGGCGATCGCGGCGGCGGTGTCGGTACCCCGGATGATCGCCAGCAGCCGGTCGGTGGTCAGTTGGTCGGTGAGTACGTCGGTCATGGTCACCACTCCGCGTACGAGCCGTCGACGTGCCGGAAGGTGGGGCTGCGCCAGGCGTGGCCCCGCTTGTCCGCCGCGCGTACCGCCTGCTCGTCGATCTCGATGCCCAGCCCCGGCGCGGTGAGCCGCTGCACGTACCCGTCGACGAAGGTCAGCGGCTGCTGGTCGACGCAGTAGTCCAACACCTCGGCACCGAGGTTGTAGTGGATGCCGATGCTCTGCTCCTGGATCAGGTAGTTCGGCGTGGCGAAGCCGACCTGCAGGCAGGCCGCCAGGGCGATCGGACCGAGCGGGCAGTGCGGGGCGAGCTGGACGTCGTACGCCTCGGCCAACGCGGCGATCTTGCGTACCTCGGTGATGCCGCCGGCGTGCGAGAGGTCCGGCTGGGCCACCGCGATGCCGGCCTGGAGCACGGGTAGGAACTCCTGCCGGTTGTACAGCCGCTCGCCGGTGGAGACCGGGATGGTGGTGGCCCGGACGAACTCACCGATCAGGTGGGAGTTCTCCGGCACCACCGGCTCCTCCAGGAAGAACGGCCGGTACGGCTCCAGCAGCGGGGCGACCCGGCGGGCGTTGGCCAGGGTGAACCGGCCGTGGAAGTCCACGGCCACGTCCCGGTGTTCGCCGAGCACCTCCCGGGCGGCGGCGACCCGCTGCACCACCGCGTCGAGTTCGGCGACGGAGGCGAGCGGGCTCATCCGCCCGGAGGCGTTCATCTTCACCGCGGTCAGCCCCGCCTCGACCCGCGCGGCGATCTGGTCCCGGACCTCGCTGGGCTCGTCCCCACCGACCCAGCCGTAGACCCGGATCCGGTCCCGGACCGGCCCGCCGAGCAGTTGGTGCACCGGCGCGCCGTACCGCTTGCCGGCGATGTCCCACAGCGCCTGGTCCAGGCCGGCCACGGCGCTGGCCAGGATCGGGCCGCCCCGGTAGAAGGAACCCTTGGTAAGCACCTGCCAGTGGTCCTCGATGCGCAGCGCGTCCCGGCCGATCAGCAGCTCGCTGAGCTGCTCCACGGCGGTGCGTACGGTCTCCGAGCGCCCCTCGCAGGTCGCCTCGCCCCAGCCGACGAGCCCGTCGACGGTCTCCACCCGGACGAACAGCCAGCGGGGTGCGACGAGGAAGGTCTCGACACGGGAGATGATGGTCATGGTCGGCTCAGCCCTTCGTCGCGCCCGCGGTGAGTCCGGAGACGATGTACTTCTGCACGAACAGGGCGATGACCATGATCGGCAGGGTGACCACTGTGGTCGCCGCCATCAGGCCGCCCCAGTCGATGCTGGCGTAGCCGACGAAGTCGAAGATCGCCACGGGCAGGGTCTTCGTGTCCGCGCCGGAGAGCACCAGGGCGAACATGAAGTTGTTCCAGGAGAAGATGAACGACAGGATGCCGGCGGTGGCGATGCCCGGCACCGACAGCGGCAGGGTGATCCGGCGGAACGCCCCGATGTTGGTGAGGCCGTCGACGAGCGCCGCCTCCTCCAGTTCGTCCGGCAGGCCGTCGAAGAAGCCCATCATGATGTAGACGATCAACGGCAGCGACACGAACATGTGGCTGAGGATCAGCACGGTGAAGCCGCCGACCATGCGCAGGTTCGAGAAGACGTAGTACCACGGCACCAGCAGCGAGACGCCGGGGATGACCCGGGCCATCAGCACCACCAGCGCCGACTTGCGCATGTTGAACCGGCTCATCGAGTACGCGGCCGGCACGCCCAGCAGCAGCGACAGCACGGTCGCCGCGAAGGCCACCCAGAGGCTGTTGAAGATGAACTGGAGGTAGTTGGCCTGCTGCAGGACCGTCTCGTAGTTGCCCAGGGTGGGCGTGAAGACCAACGCCTTGCTGGAGTCGTAGATGTCGACGTTGGTCTTGAACGACGCGGCGACCATCCAGATCAGCGGCAGCAGCAGCGACAGCACGACGACGACCAGCGCCACCGCGCGGAAGACCCGGAACCCGGCACTGGCTCTCATCGGGCGGCCTCCTCCTTCTTCCTACGTGCGGTGAGGACCCACATCAGGCCGATGATGATCAGGAAGAACAGGATCAGCACCGTCGAGGAGAGGCCGTACTCGTTGTAGTCGAAGCTCAGCCCGTAGGCGTACACGTTGAGCGTCTCCACCTCGTGGAACGAACCGCCACCGCGACCCTTGGTCGCGTAGAGGATGTCGAAGGTCTTCAGCGCGTCGATGCCGCGCAGCAGCACCGCCACGATCACGGTGGGCATCAGCAGCGGCAGGGTGACGTGCCGGAAGCGCTGCCAGGCGCTGGCGCCGTCGATCATCGCGGCCTCCTGCGGCTCGTCGGAGAGCGAGGTCAGGCCGGCGAGCAGGATCAACACCACCATCGGCGTCCACTGCCAGATGTCGATGAAGATCGTGGTGGGCAGGGCGGTGTGCTGCCCGGCCAGCCACGGCTGCGGGCCGATGCCGACCCAGCCGAGCACCTGGTTGGCCATGCCGATGTTGGGGTCGAAGATGAGCCGCCACATCATGCCGACGGCCACCGGGGTGGCGACCAGCGGCAGCAGGATGGCGACCCGGACCCAGCGCTCGCCGCGGAACGGCCGCCAGAGCAGCAGGGCGATGGCCATCCCGAGGACCACCTCGACCAGCAACGCCACGCCGGTGAACGCGGCGGTCCGACCCACCGCGGGCCAGAACCGGGCGGTGTCACTGAGCACGTCGAGGTAGTTGCGCAGGCCGATGAACTCCGACTCGGCCCGTACCGAACCGGACGAGTCGGTGAGGCTGAGGTACACGGTCCAGGCGAGCGGAAAGATGATCAGCGCGGCGACGAAGGCCATGGCCGGGGCCGCGAAGAGCCACTTGCGATGGTCGTTGGCCCAACGCGCCCAGCCGGGCGTGTCGGGCATGACACCAGCGCCGCGGGGCGGCCGGCTGGGTGCGGTAACAGCTGACATCAGATCTCCGTGGTGGGGAGGCCGGGCGGGGGTGGCGGGACGTCGCGTCCCACCACCCCCGCGCCCGGACTTAGCGGGCCTCGTCGTCCAGGAACTTCTGGAACCCCTGGTTGGCGGTCTCGGCGGAGGCCGCGGCGTCCTTGCCGGTGATGGCGTCGACGATCGGCTGTCCGACGATCTCGCGGGCCTGGGCGACCCGCTCGACCAGCGGCCGGTCGTGGCCCACGCCGTTGGCGAGGCTCACGGTGATCGCGTCGGCCATGTCCTTCGGGTAGGTGGCGATGCCCTCCGGGTTCTCCCAGACGGAGGTACGCGCACCCGGCACGCCGGCCTTCTGCTGCTCCAGCGTCTGGGTCTTGCCCGCCGCCCACTCGATGAACTTCCAGGCGTTGCTCTGGTTCTTCGAGGCGTCGTTGACGGCCAGCCCCCAGGAGGGGATGTTGTACGGCTTCGAGCCGGCCGGTCCGGCCGGGAACGGAGCGAACCCGACGGTGTCGGAGACCTTCGACTTGGCCGGGTCGGTGGCGTTCTTGTACAGCGAGTTGGCCTCGGTGTAGAAGGCGGCCTGACCCTGGGTGAAGATCGCCATCGCCTCGGACCAGCTCATGTCGGTGCTGATGTTGGCCGGGCCGTTCTCGCGCAGCAGCCCGCCGTAGTAGGCGTACGCCTGCTTGGCGGCGTCGCTGTTCACCGCGGCCTTGCCCGAGCCGTCGACGAAGTCGCCGCCGAAGCTGTACAGGAAGCTGGAGAACTGGGTGACGGCGGCGGCCTTACCGGTACGCGAGACGAAGCCCGCCACGCCCGGGTTGTCGGCCTGGATCTTCGCGGCCTGCGCCTTGAGCTCGTCGAGCGTCTGCGGCGGGGCGCTGAAGCCGGACTTCTCCAGCAGGTCCTTGCGGTAGTAGAGCACCTGCTGCTCGGTGATGATCGGGATGCCGACCACCTTGTCCTCGTACGTGGTGGCGCTCAGCGGGGCGGCCTGGAAGTCGGCCAGGTCGAAGTCGCCGCTGCCGTTCGCCTGCTCGGTCAGGTCGGCGAGGTACTTGTTCTTGGCGAACAGCCGCCCTTCCTGCAGGGGCCGGTACATCATCACGTCGATGTCGCTGGAGCCGGCGTTCAGCTTCACGTTGTACTGGTCCGAGAGCTGGTCCTCGCCGAGCTGGGTGACCTCGACCTTGAGGCCGGTCTCCCGCTCGAACTCGGGCAGCGCCTTCCGGATGTTCTCGGTCCAGACATGGTTGACCAGGGTCACCCGCACGGTGTCCGAGGAACCGCTGTCCGCACCGCCGCCGCAGGCGGACAACGTCATGGCGGCAACTACCGCCAGAGATGTCCCAATTATCGATCGACGTCCCACGTCCGTCTCCTTCTGTGCTGGTCACCGCCTCGGGGGACGGGGGTGACCTCGGCCTGTTACATCCGCTTAACGTCGGGATGCTAGGCCGAAAAAGCAGACTTATACAAGTGGTAGACCTAACTGATATGATCCGACGCGTGAAATCGCCCTCCCCAGGGGTCGCACCCGTTCAGGCCGCCCCCGTCGAGGCCGGGCTACACGGACGCGTCCTCGATCACCTCGGCACGGCCATCTGCGGTGGCGAGCTGGCACCCGGCGCGGTGCTCAACATCGACGAGTTGGTCGAGCGCTACGCCGTGTCCCGCTCCGTGGTCCGCGAGGTGCTCCGGGTGCTCGCGTCGATGGGCTTCATCGAGACCCGTCGGCGGGTCGGCGTCATGATCCGCCCGGCCGACCACTGGAACGTCTTCGATCCCCAGGTGATCCGCTGGCGGCTGGCCTCGGCCGGACGGATCGCCCAGATCCGCTCCATCACCGAGCTGCGCACCGCCGTGGAACCGCACGCCGCCTGGCTGGCCGCGCAGCGCGTCGACCACGACGCGGCGAGCGAACTGGTCGGCCTGGCCGCCAAGATGTGGGCCGCCGGCAAGGCCGGCGACGAGGAGCGCTTCCTGCACCTGGACATCGAGTTCCACCAGCGGGTGCTGCGCGCCTCCGGCAACGAGATGTTCGTCAAGCTGCAGGACCTGGTCGCCGAGGTGCTCACCGGCCGGCACCACTACCACCTCATGCCGCACTACCCCCACGAGCAGGCCCTCCAGCTGCACGCCGACGTCGCGCAGGGCATCCAGCGCCACGACGGGGAGGGCGCCCGCAGCGCGATGGTGCAGATCATGGAGCACGCGTTCGAGGAGATGTCCTCGATCTGGGAGCAGGCACACCTCACCGAGGCGTGATCGACTCGGCCCGGCCCGCGCGACCGACTCGGCCCGGCCGCGCGTGATCGACTCGGTTCCGCCGAAACGGCGGTGTCCGGGGCCCTCGGGTCACCGCCGTAACGGCGGCGGCAAGCGGACAGCGCCGCCACGGCGGCGGCAAGCGGGCGGCGGGTCAGTGTGGGCGGACCAGCCACTCCCAGGCGCGGCGCACCCCGGTCCGCACCGGGTCGTCGTCCTCCTCGGCCCGCGCGGCCGGTGCGTCCGTACCCGGCTCGTGCAGCTGCCCGACCGGCACCGACAACACGACGCCCCGCTCGTAGAGGTCGGCGATCTGCTCACGGTGGGCGAAACGGTGCACGTTGTGGGAGCGCGACGGCCCGATTATCACGCCGTGGAAGATGTCCTGCCGCTCGTCGGCCAGGACGTGCTCGACCACCCCGACCGGTGCCGAGTCGGCCGTGTAGACGGGGGTGCCGTCGGCGAGCGCGAGGTACGAGATCTTCGCCCCGAGATCCGTCACGACGTACGCCTAGGCCACGACGACCGGCGTGTCGACCAGGTGCTCGGCGACGAACCAGGTCTGCAGCTCGTTGGTCCGGATGACGTTGGAGACCAGCAGGTCGTTGCTGCCGTCGTCGCCCCCCTCGGCCACCCGGGCCGCCGCGTCGTGCGCGTCGACCAGAATCGTCTCGTGCGCCTCCAGCAGGCGCGACAGCATCGCCGGCACCTCCTCGGCGCCGTCCGGCGGACGCGGGATCCGGGTCAGCTCGGCCACGTGCCGCGGGTCGCCCACCGCGATCCCGCCCAACGTCTGGATCCGCTCGGCGATCATGTCGACCAGCGCGAGCTGCTCGTCGGCGTGCTTGTCGAGCAGCAGGTGCAGCTGGTAGAAGGTCGGTCCCCGCATCAACCAGTGATGCTTCTTGTAGAGCGAGTAGAGGATGCGGGTGTCGGCCACGACCCGGTTCAGCCGCTCGCACGAGTACATCCGTGCGTCGTACGACAACGCGACCGGCAACTGCCGTACGGTGCCGAACGCCTGGATCTCGCGGCCGTGCTGGTGCAGCCGGGGCTGGCTGTCCGACTGCGCCTTCTGCTGGGTCATGGTGTCCTCCTCGGGTTGCTCCGGCGGCAGCCCGGTGCCCTCCGCCCCGGGTGAGAGAGCCCGCGGATACCCACCTACGGGCCGCGCACACGTCGGCTCCCGCCTCGAAGCGGGCGCCGGACCGGCTTCCCCGCCGGTCGGGTGATCGTCGTACGATGCGGCGCATGGCGCTGCTGCACCGGGCGGAGATCCGCCCCACCAAGCTGGAGCTACTCGCGTCCTGGCTGCCGAGCCGTGACTGGTATCGGGGCGATCCCACCGCCGAGGTGGTGCGGGTGGCCGCGTACCGGTTCGACGACCCGGCCGGCGAGGTCGGCATCGAGACGCTGCTGGTGCGGGCCGGCGCCGGTCCGGTCCACCAGGTGCCGCTGACCTACCGGGGCGCGCCGCTGGACGGCGCCGACGCCTGGCTGGTCGGCACCATGGCGCACTCGGCGCTGGGCACCCGCTGGGTCTACGACGGGTGCGGCGACCCGGTCTACGCCGCCGCGCTGGCCGACGCCATCCTCGCGGGCAGCGGACAGGCCGAGGAGTACTTCGAGGTCGACGGCCGACGTGAGGTACGGGCACCGAGCATGGAGATCGGCAGTAGTCCCGCGCCCCGGGACGTGCCGACGGTCGGGTCCGTACGCGAGGTGGTGGACGGCGACCGGACGGTGATCGTCACCGACGCCGTACGGCTGACCGTGCTCCGCCGTCCCGACCCGGCCGAGCCCGCCATCCCCGCCGCACCGGCCGGGCCGAGCCTGATCGGCACCTGGGACGGTGCCAGCGCGCCGCTGGCGTACGCCACCCTGCTCTGACGCGGCCCCGGGCACCGCCCGGCGGCCGGATGCATACCGGGTATCCTCCTGCGTCATGCGCACTCCACCCGACCGGCGAACCGTGGCGCTCACCGCGGTTCTCGGTGGTCTGCTGCTCGGCATCGTCGACTTCGTCTGGATCAGGTTCCTGCCCTATCCGGTCGGCAACCTGGGCAACTCCAGCGCCGTGTGGGCGGTCGCCGCGTTCGGCTTCGGGTTCTGGGTGCGTACCGGCCGGGTACGCGCGGCCACCGGGGCCGCCGCCGGACTCGTCGTCGCGGTCCCGGGCTACTACCTCGCGGCGGCGCTCATCCAGGACGACGACTGGTCGGTGCTCTGGGCACCGACCTCGCTGGTCTGGATGTGCTTCGGCGTCCTCGCCGGGGTGGTCTTCGGCGTCGGCGGGATCTGGGCACACCGGCGTGGATGGCGGCAGGTGGTGGGAACCGCGCTGCCCGGCGCGGTGCTCTTCGCCGAGGCGCTGCTCGACGCCCGCCGGGTCGCCCACCCGGGCTACGGCACCGAGCCGCTCTGGGACGCCCTGCTCAAGGTCACGCTCGGCGTGCTGGTGGTGCTCGTCGTCGGCCGCGCCGCCCGGCCACGGCTCCTCGCGCTGGCCGCGGCGATGCCGTTGGCCCTGGCCGGCTTCACCGCCTTCCTGCTCGCCGGCTTCGGCTGAGCGACGACCCGCGCCACAGCGACGGCGAGTCAGTCGACGAAGGCGGTGAGATCCCACCGGGCCAGGCGCTGCGGGTCGGCGATCACGTCGATCTCGGCGACGAGCCCGCCGGAGACGGTGAAGGCCATCACCGACAGCACCCGGCCGCCCGCGACGACCACCACACCGGCGCTGCCGCTGATCACGGCGGGCCGGGCGAACGGCGAGAACCGCCCGAAGGCGGTGGCCTGCGCGGCGACGTCCCGGGCGCCGGTGATCACGGTGGTGTGGCGGGTACGGGCGAGGCCACCGTCGGACCGCAGCACCACCCCAGGGTGCAGGACACCGACCAGCGCGTCGAGGTCTCCGTCGCGGGCGGCGGCGAGAAAGGCGTCGACCACCCGCCGCTGCCGGGCCAGGTCACCGTCGGGAACCGGCGCCTGGCCGCGTACCCGGCGACGCGCCCGGCTGGCCAGTTGCCGGGCCGCCGCCGGTGAGCGGTCGATCATCGGAGCGATCTCGTCGAACGGTACGGCGAACATGTCGTGCAGTACGAAGGCGAGCCGCTCCGCCGGGGTGAGCGTGTCCAGGACCACCAGCAGCGCCAGCCCCACCGAGTCGGCCAGCACGGCGGCGTACTCGGGATCGTCGGTCCCGGCGGGGCTGACCACCGGATCCGGCACCCGGACGTCCAGCGGCTCCTCGCGGCGGCGGCGCCGGCCGCGCAGCGTGTTGAGGCTGACCCGGGCGACCACCGTGGTCAGCCAGGCGGCGAGGTTGTCCAGCTCGTCGGGGTCGGTGCGGGACAGGCGCAGCCAGGCCTCCTGCACCGCGTCGTCGGCCTCGCCGTGGGAGCCGAGCATCCGGTAGGCCACCGCGCGCAGGTGCGGCCGGTGTTCCTCGAACCGCTCGGCCAACCAGGCGTGCCCGTCCATCGTCGATCCTTCCGCCGGTCACACCGAGTCGACCCCGACCGGCACCCCGACGTGACCACCGGGTGACATGGATCACCTCCGGTCACGCCGACCACCGCGGCGGGGTCGAGCCGGTGCAGCCACGAACGGTAACCGACCGCGAGCAGCAGGCCCGGTCCGAAGCAGGGAGAACAGCGTGCATCCACCGATCCTGGTCACCGGCGGCACCGGCACCATCGGCCGCCTGGTCATCCCGCTGCTGGGGGCAGCGGGTCATCCGGTGCGCAGCCTCAGCCGGCGCGGCGGTGCCGACTCCCCCGGCGTCGAGCAGGTCGTCGCCGACCTGGCCACCGGCGCGGGGGTCGACGCGACGGTACGCGACGTCGAGGTGGTACTGCACCTGGCCGGCGGCCGGCAGGGCGACGACCAACTGGCCCGCACCCTGGCCCGGGCCGCGCGGCGGGCCGACGTACGCCAGTTGGTCTTCGTCTCGGTGACCGGCGCCGACCGGGTGCCGCTGGCCTGGCTGCGCACGAAGCTCGCCGCCGAGCAGGCCGTCGCCGACTCCGGCGTGCCGTGGACGACCCTGCGCGCCGGTCAGCTCCATGAGCTGACCCTGACCCTGGTCCGCAAGCTGGCGGCGCTGCCGGTGGTCCCGGTCCCCGGTGGGATGCGGCTGGAGCCGGTGGACGGTCGTGAGGTCGCCGCCCGGCTCGTCGAGCTGACGCTGGCCGCGCCGGCCGGCCTGGTTCCCGACCTGGCCGGCCCACAGGTGTACGAGCTGGGCGAGCTGGTCCGCGGCTACCTGCGCGCCACCGACCGGCGTCGGCTGCTGGTGCCGGTACGGATCCCGGGGCGCGCGGGCCGCGCGTACCGCGCGGGGGCGAACCTGGCCCGGCGCGGGGCCACCCGCGGCACCCGCGCCTGGACGGAGTTCCTCGCCGAGCAGGTCCGGCCGGCGACGGCCGACACCCGGTAGCCGGTCGGGCTCACGCCACCCGGGTCGGCTGGACCGGGAACGACGGGAAACCGGGCAGTTCGGTGTCGTCGAAGTCGTACCCCAACTCGTCGACCACCTCGACGACGCCGCTGACCCGCGCGGCGAGCCGTACCGCGATGTCCGCCGCCGACCGCCGGTCCAGCTTGCCGGTCATGGTCACCACGCCGTCGCGGACCTCGACCCGGACGGTCCCGTCGCGCACCGCGAGCACCCGCCGCAGTACCTCCTGGACCACGTCGTCGCGGATGTCCGCGTCGGGGCGCAGATGCACGCTCAGCAGGTCCGAGCGGGTGACGATCCCGACCACCCGGCCCAGGTCGTCCACCACCGGCAGGCGTTTGACGCCCGCGCGGTCCATCAGCTTGGCCGCGCCCACCACGGAGGTGTGCGCGGAGACGGTCACCGCCGGGGAGGTCATCAGTTCCCGGGCGGTCCCCGCCGTGCCCTTGCGCCGGGCCCGGCGCTGCCTCGGCCCCTCGAAGACGCGCCGCTCGTGCGGCTCCCCCATCCACTCCACCTTGTGCAGCAGGTCCGCCTCGGACACCACCCCCCGTACGTGCCCGAAGTCGTCCACCACCACGACGGCACCGACCCGACGCTCGGCCAGCAGATCGACGATCTTCCGGTACGGGGTCTGCTCCACCACCGTCGCGACGTCCCTGGTCATCACGTCGCCCACCTGCCAGGCCCTCATCACGCCCTCCTCCGTCGGCTGTGACCTCACGCTATGCCCGACGCGGGCGCCCCGGTCAGTGCCGGCCGGCCCGGGCCGGCGGGACTTCCGGCGGGCCCCGGGCGGGCGCAACGACCCTGCCCCGGTGGCCGTCCCCGCCCCGGTGGCCGTCCCCGCCCCGGCACGGGCCGCGGCCGGCGCGGGGCAGCACGCAGCGCGACCGGTTGGTAACGTGACGGCGACCTCGCCGGTGGCGACCGGTGACGTCCCCTGGGGAGGGTCGCATGTGGGCGGACGAGACCGCGCTGGACGCGACGCGACGCCGGCTCGACGAGTGGGAGGCCGGCTTCGCCGAGCGGGCCCGGCGGGCCCAGGCCCTCTCCGCGCGGGCGAGCACGCTGACCGGCACGGCCCACAACCCCGACCGCACGGTGCAGGTCACCGTCGACGCGGCCGGGCTCCTGGTCGACCTGCGGCTCGACGAGCGCATCCGCCAGCAGTCCGCGGCCCACACCGCCCGGCAGGTGCTGGCGACCACCCGGGCCGCGCGGGCCGACCTGCTGCGTCAGCTCAGCGCGGCGACCACCGAGACCCTCGGCGACGACCCGGCCGGGACGGCGATCCTCGACTCCCACCGGCGCCGACTCACCGGCGAGCAGGGCCGGCCGGATGCCCGGTGACGGCATCCGGGTCGACCCGGACGACCTGACCGGCCACGCGACACGCCTCGACCGCCACGCCGACACCCTCGACACCGCCCGCCGGGCCGGCGAGCACGTCCGGCTCGACACCGGCGCGTACGGGCAACTCTGCGCGATCATGCCGGTGCTGCTCGACACCCTGCAAGGCGTCCTGGTCGAGGGCGTCGGCACCGCCGCCGACTCGGTCCGCGACACGGCCGGCCGGGTGCGCGGCAGCGCCGAGGACTACCGGGCCGTCGACCAGCGCGCCCAGCGCCGCCTGGACCGGGTACGGGACCGACCGTGACCAACCCGCTGGTCGCCGCCCCGACCCGGACCGGGCCGAGCCCCTGGGCCGGGGTGTGGATCCTCGAAGACATCGAACTGATCCACCAGGGCGTCACCACCGGCAGCTGGATCGACGGCAGCCTCGGCGTGGTCAGCGCCGGCCTCGACGCCCTCGCGTTCGTCTCCGACCCGGTCGGCGCCCTCCTGCAGTACGGCATCGCCTGGCTCATCGAACACGTCAAACCCCTCAGCGAGGCCCTCGACTGGCTGGCCGGCGACCCCGCGCAGATCACCGCGCACGCCCAGACCTGGCGCAACGTCGCCGCCTCCCTGCGCGGCGAGGCCGCCGGCCTGGCCCGCGACGTCGCCGCCGACGTGGCCGGCTGGAACGGCGGCGCCGGCACCGCCTACCGCGCCTGGGCAGCCGAACAACGCCAGGCCATCACCGGCCTGGCCCGCGGCGCCGACGCGATGGCCGCCATCACCGAGGGCACCGCCGGCCTGGTCGCCGCCGTCCGGCTCCTGGTCCGCGACGCCATCGCCACCTGCGTCTCCCGCCTCATCGGGTACGCCACCGAACTCGTCGCCACCGCCGGCCTGGCCACCCCCCTGGTCGTCGAGCAGGTAACCACCCTGGTGGCATCGTGGGCCGCCCGCATCGCGCGACTGCTACGCGGACTGCTCAACAGTCTCCGCCAGCTCATCCCCGCCATCCGCCGCCTCGGCACCCTCATCGACGAACTCAAGCAGACCCTCGGCCGACTACGCGGACAATCCACGAAGCCGCCCAGCTCCGATGATCCAGGAAGAGCGAAGGTCAACAACAGCCCTGTTCAGCCGGACTTCACCAATCCAGAGATCGATTCACGGAAGATCACCGCGTACGCGTTGAATCCCCATCATCCGGTTGGCAAGAACAAGTACCGCGTGATCAACTCAGCTACCGGGCTTGGCCTTGAGGACGCAGACGCGGTCCTGCATCAGATACGAGAGGGCGTCCGCTCCGGCTCGCCGATGCTCGGAAGAGTCGACGAGTACGGTCAACGCTGGTTCATCGATCTGCCGCTGTCCGGGCCGACCGGAGACATCATTGTCCGCACGGCCTGGATCCTCGAGACTGGCGCGACCACCCCACGCATGGTCACGATCTCATTCCCATCGAAAGGTTGATCATTGGACGTCTATGACGTGGTCGAACTTCAGGAGGCCGTGCCGCACGAGCATCTGGCGGCAGGAGCGGTCGGCACGATCATCCACATCTTCGACCGGGATCCCGTCGCCTACGAGGTCGAGTTCACCGACGAGGATGGCAGGACAGTAAGCATGCTGACGCTCACGGCTGCCCAGCTCCGACCGTCGACCCGTGGCGGCTGACCACAGGTATCGTCCCGCCTGGCGTACCGGCGCCTCGACACGAGACGGTCTGGTGGTCAGTCCAGGATGATCGGGTTGGTGAGGGCGGCCAGGTGACGGTTGGGGTGGCGTACCTCGGCTCGGACGAAGCCGGCCTCATCGACGTTGGTCCGCCATGCGGTGCTGCCCGAGCCGTCGGCGGGCAGGGTTGCCCGATGCACGAGGCCGCGTTCGGTGTGCAGGGTGATGGTGCCGGACGGCACACCGACCACCTGTACGCGTACCGTGATCGGCTGGTCCTCGGCGGTCAGGCGTTCGCCGACGCCGACCGAGCGGTCGGCGGTGGTGGCGGTGAGGGTAACGTCCACGGTGGACGATTCGGCGACCCAGCTTCGACCGGCCCGGACGCCGGCCAGCACCGCTTCGGTGCTCAACTGTTCGGCGTGGACCACGGTGTGTGGGGTACCGAGCTGACCGGCCAGGTGCGCGTCGCTGTTGCCGACCGCAGGTTGCCAGTCTCCGCGACGCAGGCCGTACGCGAGGTGGCGCCCCCATTCGGCGAGGGTCGCCTCGTTGTCGGCGTTCCACGGCAGGTCGGATGCCCAGCGCCCGTTCCACACCTCCACCGCGTCGAAGCACCGGTACGGGTACATCGACGTCCCGTGGGGGTACGGCGCGTGCGGGTGGGCTGCCACGCACAGCCCGCCGTGGCGACGCACCTGGTCGAGGTGGCGGCCGATCGCGTCGTCCCGGACGCCGTACCGCCATTCGACCGACTGCCCGGGATCCAGGCCGAGCGCCAGCCAGTGCCCGGTGTGGGTGGTGACCTCCTGGCCCAGGATCACCAGCAGGTCGTCGCCCGCGTACGGCCCCCAGTGGGCGTGCCCGTCGGCGGTGTTGTGTTCGGTGGTGGCGAGGAAGTCGAGCCCGAGGGCCCGGGCGGCCGCGGCGAGCTGCGCCGGGGTCAGGTCGGCGCCGTACGACAGCAGCGAGTGCACGTGCAGGTCGCCCCGGTACCAGCCGGGGCCCCGACCAGCCGCCCGGCGGGGCGGGAAGGTCGCCGGGGTGGGCTCGGGCATACCGGCATGGTATTGATTCGGCGCGGCCGGCGTCGCCCCAGGCGCGGACGGCGCGGCGGCGGACCGGGTCCGCCGCCGCCTGACCGTCGGTCCGGATCAGCGGGTCGTCGCGGTCAGCTGCCACCGAAGGTTGGGGCTGCTGTCGACGGTCCACTGTTTCAGCGACGAGCCCGCCGGGACGTTGCCACCGCTGTCCAGTGCCAGCCCGGTCTGCTTGTTGATGAGGTGGTGTTCGCCCGCGCCGAGGCTCGCCAGGCGCCACAGTTGGCTGTCCGCCCCGGTCGCCGCCCGTTGCTGGACGAAGGTCCCGCTGCCGAGCCCCAGCCCGTCGATCACCAGCCCGCTGGCGGGATTGGCGATCTCGAAGTGGCCGGGGGTCTTCTCGGTCAGCTTCCACTCCTGTTCCGGGCCGCCGTCGGGCAACTGTTGCCGTACCGGGCTGCCGGCGGCGCCGGAATCGGTGTCCAGGGCGAAGCGGTTCGCCACGTTCGTCAGCACGAACGGCCTGCTGAAGTCCTTGACGACGCGGATCGAGCCGACCGTGGTCTTCTTGGGCAGCGACCCCACCGCGCCGGTGTAGCGGGTCGGCGTTCCGGCGAAGTCGTCGGCGGGGTACAGGACCAGTTCCGTGCCGGGCGCGACGTGCAGCGAGGCGAGGTGCTTCCCGGTCAGCCCCAGGTCGGTCAGCTCGGCCCTGGTGTAGTCGCCGGGAGCGAGCAGGGCGCTGACGCCACGGAAGTCCTTCTCCTGGTAGACGCTCGCGCCGTCGGCCGCGGGACGTGGGGTCGGGATGCCCTTCTTGAAGGACAGCTTCAGTACGTACGCGGGCGACGCGACCGGACGCTGCCCCGGCATCGTCACCTTCAGGCCGTCCGGGTCCTGGCGCACGTTCTTGGTCAGGTTGACGGACTTCTTCGCGCGGTCACCGAGCAGCTCGACCTTCTTCAGGTCGGCCAGGTTCGTGGTGGCCGAACCGAGGCTGGTGATGTTCAGAACCTGGTTGTCGCCGGGCCAGCCGAGCACCGTGGCGTAGAGCGTGTCGTCCTTCTTGTTCCGGGTGAACCTGATGTCGGTGTTGGTGCCGACCTTGGGCGCGACGAACGAGCCGCCGCCCATCTTGGTCGGACCCTCGCCGTAGATGTCCCAGGCCCGGGTGGAGTAGATCGACTCACCGTACCGGCCGAGGTAGTCCCCGATGTCGTGGAGCACGTCGCGCTGCCCCTGCGGGATCTCCCCCTCCAGGGTGGGCGAGACGTTGAGCAGCATGTTGCCGTTCTTGCTGACCCGGTCGATCAGGGCGTGCACCATCTGCTGTGACGAGTAGTAGCCGATGCCGGTGGTGTAGCTCCAGCTGCTCGACGAGATCGCGTCGTCGGTGAGCCAGTACGGGCGTACGATGTCCGCCGGCCCGCCGCGCTCGTAGTCCTCGACGGCGCTGCGGTTGTCGAAGCCGCGGTCGAAGTGCTTGTAGGTCGTCACGACCTCCTTGCCCCACTGCGCGGCCTGGTTGAAGTAGTAGGCCAGGAAGTTGAGGCGCTGCTGCTCGTCGACGGCGCAGGGGCCCGGGTCGCCGTGGCAGTAGCCGGGGCTGTTGAGACCGAAGTCGTTCCAGATGATGTCCGGCTGGCTCTGGTCGATCACTTCCTTCTGCTTGTCGAACCAGAGCTGGTCCGCCTCGGCGCGCGGCAGTTGGCCGTAGAGCTTGCGCAGGCTCGGGTCGGACTGCGGCGCGACGAACCGGAAGAAGCCGTTGTAGTTGAACGACTGGTGCATCGCCACCAGCAGCTTCATGTCCTGTTTGCGGACCGCCTCAGCGAAGATCTGCAACAGGTCCAGCTTGGGTCCGCGGTCGACCGAGTTCCACTCGTTGACCTCGCTGTCCCACATGGAGTAGCCGTCGTGATGCTCCGCGACGGGTCCGCTGAACCGGGCGCCGGCCCGCTTGAAGAGGCTGACCCACTCGTCCGGGTCGAACTTGCCACCCTGCGACTTCAGCACCGGCTTGAACTGGACGTGGTTGCCGGCCTTGTCGATCCCGCCGTCGATGAACTTCTCGTAACCCCACTCGGTCTGCGGGTCGCCGTAGGTGGCCTTGTGATGGTTGTTGATGCCGCTGCCGTTGACGTACATCTCGCGGCCGTACCACTCGTGCCCGTACTGCGGGGTGGTGAAGGCACCCCAGTGCCAGTAGATGCCGAACTTCGCGTCCTTGAACCACTCCGGCGAGGCCACGTGCCGGTTCACCGACTCCCAGGTGGGTTCGTAGGGGGCGGCTGCGGTGGGCGGTGACGGGGGCGCCGCGGTGCGGACCGACGCCGCCACCGGTGGACCGGCGAGCAATCCGATCCCCAGCGCGCCGGTGGCCGTCAGGGCCGTCGCCGCCCGCAGAATTGATCGATTCGTCATGCCTGAGAAACTCCCTCGTCGCAGAGATGTGTTATCGACTTCACATACATCTGATGTTAAGTTCATCGATCATGCAAGGTCAAGGATGTCACGGGCCAGACTGAGGCAGATTCGTCAGATCAATCGCGGTCGTCGCCCGTCGAAACGACGCAGGCGTGCCCGCCGCTGGCCCACGCCTCGCCGTGGGCCGTTCCGTCGCCTACCCGGGTAGGAGACAGGCCCCGACCAGTGGCCGCGACCGGTGACGCGACCACCCCGTTGAACGCCGCCCTGTGGCAGCTGATGGGCGCCGTGATCATGGTGTTGTTCGTGGCGCCCTGGTGCGCGCCGTCGCGGTGCTGCGGCAACCCAACATCACCAGCCTGATGACCAAGACCGGCAGCCCGAACCGGGTCCGGCTGGCGCGGTACGCCCGGGGCGGCTGGAACCGACCACCGCCCGGGGCGGCTGAGCCGGCACCGCCCGGTGCGTTCGGGCGGGGCCGCGCCGCGCGGTCAGGTGCGGCGGGGGGCGCGGCGGGCGGCGGCGGGCCAGAGGACGGTGGTCGGGATACCCCGTCGGCGGGCACCGTCGACGGTACGGTCGGTCGCCGCGGCGTGGCAGCCTGGTTCGCCGTCCCAGACCGCCACCAGCCGCTCCACCCGACGCAGCAGTTCCTGGTTGGCGGCCACGTAGGCGGCGGTGCCGGAGCTGCGGTACCCGGTGTGCACGACGCTGCTCGCCCGGGCCAGCAGTTCGTCGAAGGAGTCCCGCCAGGCCGGCTCGATGGTGTCCCGGTAGTCCAGCGCCGGCAGGATCACCTCGTACGTGCCGCCGGTGGCCAGGACCGTCCGGGCGAAGATCTGGTCGGTGCCGGCGGCCAGGCAGGTCACGCCGTGTACCGGACGGTCGCTGATCCGGTCCAGCTCGGACCGGAGCGCGTCGGCGACCAGCGGTTCGGTCTCCGGTGCCAGATGGATGTGCCCGGTGACGCCGACGCGCACCGGGGCGGGTTCGGGCGTCATGGGTTGCCTCCCGGCCGGGGTACGGGCACCGCGGGCGCCAACCGGATCAGCTCGAACCCGCTGTCGGACAGCACGTCCGGCAGCGCTCGGATCTCCTCGCGGTTCTGTTCCTGCACGGCGGCGGTCAGCTCGTCCCACGGCCGCAGCTCGGGGTGGCGCTGCCGGGCGTCGTCGCGCGGCGCACCGAACGTCCAGCCCTCCGCCCGCCGTTCCCTGCACCACCGTTCGTGTTCCAGCCGGGCCAACTGGTCGATCCGGTCGTCGATGGCCTGCCCGGCGGCCGAGGCGTCGCCGGTGTGGCCGTGCCGGGGCGCCACCACACAGCCGAGGTTCAGCAGCTTGGCGGCGATGTCCTGGACGTGACTGCGGTTGGCCCGGCGCAGCGACTCGGGCAGCCGGGACCAGTCCACCATCGCCGGTGCCGCGCCGAGGCGTACCCCGGCGCGCTGCCGGGCGTGCAGGTACCGTTCGTGGATGTGCCGGGCCAGCCGCTCGGTGAGGTCCTCGGCGATCAGCCGGGCGTCGCAGGCGCGGGTCAGCACCGGGTAGAGGCACAGCTTGCCGTGCACCTCGTCGAGCAGGTCGTGGCGGGAGTCGCCGTGGAAGGCGGCGGCGAGCGCGGCCTGCCGGTAGACCGGTACGAAGACCGCGGTCCGGGCCCCCTGCCAGAGCGCCGGGGTGTCCAGTACGAACTGCAGGCCGCTGCCCTCGTCGGGGTGACAGACGTAGATCCGGTCGTAGCCACCGGCGCGGAACCGGTCCAGGCCGGTCAGCCCGTCGACGTCCCGGTCGTAGGCGGTCACCGCACAGACGGTACGCAGGAACGGGTAGCGGGCGGCGACCAGGGCGAGTTCACTGCTGGCGTCGGGTGCGACCAGCTCCACCCGCAGTGCCGGCGCGCCGGCACTGCGGTGCGTACGCCAGTGCCGGGCCGTCTCCACCAGCAGGGCGCGGCGGAAACTGGCGTTGCCGGCGATGAGCACCGTCGTCGGCCGGTCCCGGACCGGCGGCAGCGGATGGTGCCGGTGCAGGGCGCGGGCCGCGATGTCGTCGACGTGGAAGTAGTCCAGCCGCAGCCGGCTGGATCCGGCGGCGCCGAGCCGCCGGGCCTGCAGCGACAGGCACATCTCCGGATCGTGGACCTGGACATAGACCCGGGGCGGCTGGCGTCGGTCCTGGATCAGCCGGCTGGCGGCGTTGGCGATGGCGTGGTTCAGGTCGTCGTCGTCGGTGCAGGCGTAGATGGTGTGCGCGCGGGGCAGGCCGGCGCCGCGCAGCACCGCCACGCTGGTGGGGTCACCGATCACGCCCAGGTACCGGCGCTGGCGGTACTCCAACGGCCCGAACGGTTCGGAGCGCACCACGACCACCCGTTCGCCGTCGGCGAAGAGCTGGTCGGCGAGCATGTGGGCGAACTGGGAGTCGCCGCAGACCAGAGCGTGGCCGGTGGCCCGGCGGGCGCGTAGCCGGCGGATCTCGGCGGCCAGCAGCAGGCGGCTCGCCTCGGCGACGGCCAGCAGGGTGACCAGCGGCGCGACGAACCGGGCGACCTGTAGCTGCCACGGGAAGGGGCCGGGATCCTCGAAGGGTTCGGCGCTGAGCACGAAGAGCTGCAGCGCGTAGTAGAGCACGTCGTACCGGTCGTGGATCGCGTCGTCGCGCAGCTGACCGAGACGGTCGAAGCCGATGCAGCCGAGGATCAGGGCGACCACCCCGACGACGCCGAACAGCACCCGCAGCCACCAGACGAAGGGCCGGGTGGAGCCGGGAAGCGGGTGCGTCATCGGGCGGCGTCCTCGCTCGGGAACCCGTGGTCACGGCGGCCGGCCAGGTCGGACGGCCCGGATCGGCGGTGCGACCACCGGGCTGCGACCATGGACCAATGGTATTGGACGTAGTCGATCGTGTCGGCGTCCGGCATGCCCACCGATCGGCTCTTTTTGCAGGTGAGCCCGTTCTAAGGGACGCCGGGGGTCCGCCTCGATGGCTACCGACGGCTACCATTTGAGGACGCTCCGGCGGCGGCCTACGTGGGGAACCGGCCTCCGGCGTGAGACAGCCTGGTGCCCAGACCAGAGCTACCGGAGGATCGAAGCAATGGACGCAACCGAAGATCCGCCGGCGGTCGGCCCGGTCAATCCGTTCTCTCCGACGGCCGTCGCCCGGGTGACCGGAGACGGCGCGCACGCGGCCACCGTCCGCACGGTGGCCATCCGGGACGCCCTCGCCCACCTGGACAACTACCTGCTCACCGGCGCTGGCGGGGCGGTCGCGGTGGTGGGTGACTACGGCACCGGCAAGACCCATCTGGCGGCCGAGTTGCTGGCCCACGCCCGGGAGGTCGGCGGCGCGGCCGGTCAGGCGGTCTACCTGGACGCGCCCGCCGACACGTTCCAGTCACTGAGTCGCCGGTTCCTGGGCACGCTGTCGCGCGACGCGGTACGCGCCCTGGTGGACGGGTACCGGGCGCAGTGGGCCGGCCCGGCGACGCCGGAGGGTGAGCGGACGCCGCCGGGGACGGATCTGCTCGCCGAGCGGTTGCGCGCGGAGCTGGCCGAGGTGACCACCGACCCGTCGTTCGGCACCGTGCTGGCCATGCTGGTCGACCCGGCCACCGAGGCGATGGCGTGGGACTGGCTGATGGGTTATCCGCCGGCACCGGCGCTGGTGAGCGTGGGGGTCACGGCGCGCCCGGACGTGGAGTCCGGTGCCGTGGAGACGATGGGTGTGCTCGCCCTGCTGTGCGGTCGCCGGCACGAACGTTTCGTGCTGGTCCTCGACGAGCTGGACAAGATCCTCTCGGCAGCCGGGCGGCCGGGCGACGAGACCATGTCCCGGCTGTCCCGGATGATCGGGGTGTTCGCGTCGGCCGGTGCGCTGCTGGTGCTCGCCGGGCTGCCGGACCTGCTGCACCTGCTCAACCCCGAGGTACGGCAGCGGATCGGGCCGATCGTGCGGATGTCGGCACTGAACGCCCAGGACGTGCGGGACTTCATCCGGCAGAGCCAGTTGCGGGCCTTCGGGCAGGCCCGGTTGACGCCGTTCACGGTGGAGACCACCGAGTACCTGACGAACCTGACCGACGGGGTGCCGCGCCGGCTGATCCGGCTGTGCTACCACCTCTACCAGCGGGCGGTGCAGGACGGCACGCCGGTCACCCACCGGATGGTCCGCGAGGCGGTCCGGGTCCAGTTCGACCTGGCCAGCCGGCAGGACGTCGCCGCCGACGTACGGCGGGTGCTGACCCAGGAGGGCTGGTCGTACCAGCGCGACCATCTCCTCGGCTCGCTGCGGGACCTGCCGGTCGACTTCTGGCTGCCGCTGGACGAACAGGGCGCCGGCTGCTGCGTGTTGCTGTCCGAGTCGGTGCTCAAGGCCGAGGAGGTCGACGAGCTGAACCGGCGGGTGGTGGCGATCCGGGCGGCGGCGCCGGACACCGAGGTGATCCTGGTCGTGGTCGGGCACCTGCCGGCCGAGTTCGCCGCGGACCTCACCGAGACGTTCAGCGTGGAGCCGATCGTCCACGATCCGCAGACCTTCGCCGAGGATCTCTCCGGCAGCGTCAAGGCGTCCATGCGCCGGCTGGAGCAGGCGCTCGGGTCGGACGCGCTGACCTCCGTACGGCAGCGGGTCGAACGCATCCAGCGCCAGCAGACCAACGCCCAACGCTCCATCGAACGACTGTCGTACCAGCTCGACGAGATCCGCGGCGACCTGCGTCCGGACAGCCGTGCCTCGGCACAGCGCGACGCCGCCACGCCGACCCAGCGGGGCGAGGTGGCCGCCGCGTCCCCGCTGCCGGGCCAGGTGGCGCGGGTCTTCGCGGAGGCGATCACAGCCCTCGACCAGCTCACCGGCTTCGAACGGCACCTGCGGGACGCCTTCGCGCCGACCCGACCGGAGCCGGTCCGCGGATCGGGCCGGGCCACGCCGCTGCGTTCCGGCCTGCGCTCCCGCGACGTGCAACGGGCGTTGGGCACGGCCCTGGTGCTGCGCCGGCTGATCGAGGCGTTCCGCGACGGCGTCGAACGGTGGTACGCCAACCACCGCCGCGCCCCCCACCCGGCCGACCTGGAGCGGTTGGACCGGCTCTGCGAGAACTACGACGGGATCGCCGAGTTCCTGCCGTTGTTCCAACTGGACCTGCTCGGCGACCTGGCGCTGCCCGTCGACGACGTGGTCGAGCCGACGGACCGCGCACGCAGTTGGGCGGAGGCCCGGTCGGTGTTCGACGGGCTGAGTGGGCGGGTACGGCGGCTCGCGGTGGCCGGGTGAGCGGCTACGCCTGGGCCGCCACCAGTCGGCTGCCGACGGCCCACATGGCGTCGTCGGAGTGGCTGACCCAGTCCTGGTCGAGGCAGACACCGAACAGGTACTCCTCCGGCGCCAGCAGGTAGTAGAACATCGCGCCGATCTCCAGGTCGAGCACCAGCCGTTCGACCTGGCCGACGACCGCCCCCTGCAGATCCCGACTGACCTGCAGGGCCAGCAGGGAAAGGTCCCGGGCCAGGCGTTCGTAGTTGGTCCGCCGGTCGGTCACGGTGGCGCCACGGCTGAAGAACTGCTCCAACTCCGGGTGCGCCAGGATGTCGACCGCCGCCACCCTCCCCGACCGGTGGTGGCTGAGGTAGTGCAGGCCCGCCGGCCGGAGCGCACCGGCGAGGATCCCGCCCGGGACCGCCGTCCCGCTCAGGTACGGCTCGATGCCGCCGTCGACCGACGACGGCGTGGACCGGAACTCGACGGTCTGCCAGCCGCCCGGATTCAGCGACGGCTGCCGGCGCAGGTGCCGCAGGTCGGTGGCGAGTTGGGCGGCTCCCCGGTCGGCCTGGGCGGTCCGGGCCGGGTTGACCACCGGGTCGGTGGTGGGTGCGACGGCCGCGAAGCCGACCACGTGTTCGCTGCTCACCGTCGTGTTGCAGAACACGTAGTCGGACCGGGTCTGTGCGGCCAGCCGGACCAGCCCACCACACTGCAGGTGCCACAACCGTTGGCCGAGTTCCACCGCGCGATAGGCCAGTTGGGCGCCGACCCGGCGGTACGCCACCCGGCGCTCGGCCAGGTCGACGTCGTCGGGGCCGGCCGGCGACGACTCGTGTGCCAGCACGTCCAGCGAGAAGTCGAGCACCGCGCCGGTGTAGTGGGCGAGGTGGTAGATGCCGTGCCCGCCGAGCAGCAGCCGCCGGCACAGGTCCCGCTTCTTCCGGAAGCCCGGCACGTCCTGTTCGGCCGACTCCTCCAGGACGGCACCGATCAGCTGGGGGTCGGTCACCTGGTCGCTCCTCAGCTTCTCGGCACGTCGATGTCGGTGTCGGTCAACACGGTCGATCCGGTGCCGTCGGCGCCGTCGCGCCGGGCGCGGATGGCGGCGAGGTTCGCCTCGGCGTCGACCGTGCACGGGTGGCGGCGGCCGAGGAACCGCAGGCTGGTCTGGTGCGTCTCCTGCTGGATGCGCAGGGCGTCGGTCAGGTCACCGCGGGCGGCCAGGTGCCCGGCCTGGGCGGTCGCCGCGGTCAGCGTCCACGGGTGGGCGTCGCCGAGCCGGGCCCGCAGGGTACGCATCCCGCGTTCACCGTCGCCGACGGCGTGGTCGAACTCGCCGGTGCCCCGATGGCAGATGCCGAGGTTCACCGCGCAGACCGCGGTGAACGGGTGCCCGGTGTCCAACGTCCGCTGGTAGCCGCGCAGGCACCGCATGGCGTGTTCGACCGCGATGCCGGCGTCGCCGGCCCGGTAGTAGTCGACGGCCATGCTGAGCAGGCTGGCCCGGGTCAGTGGATGGTCCTCCCCGAAACGCTCCCGGTAGCCGCGGAACGTCTCGATGCTGCGCTTCTTCGCGGCGAGGGCGTAGCCGAGGCGCCGTTCGGTGACCGCGAGGCTGCGGTTGACGTGCAGTTCGTCGAGGTGGCTGGCGGAACGCAGCTCGTGTACGCGTTCCAGCGTCTCGCGCAGCGTGGCCAGCGACAGTTCGTACTCGCCGGCCTCCCGCTCCAGCGTGCCGACCAGGCAGGAGGCCCGCCAGGTGGCGGGCTCGTCCGGCCCGAACAGGGCCATCCACCGGTCGAACAGCTGGTGGGCCAGGCGCAGCGCCTCCCGCGCGTCGCCGGTGAGCTGGAAGGAGATCGCCAGGTTGTTGATCGCCATCCGGGTGTTCGGGTGGTCCTCGCCGAGCACCTCCCGGTAACCGACGACGGTGGCCTGGTCCTCGACCAGGGCGTCCTGGAAACGACCGAGCCCGCGCAGGTCACCGCCGCGGCCCCGGCCGGCGATCAGGGTCCGGAAGTGCCGCAGCCCGTACTTGCGCCGCTGCTCGCTGAGCACCCGCTCGTCGAGGCCCAGCGCGTCCTGCGGTCTGCCCAGCACCCGGTGCAGGTTCGCGGTCTGCACGAACAGCCGCATGGTCAGCTGGTCGAAGTCGCCGTCGGCGGTCCAGCGGTCGCAGGTCTGCTGCGCCAGCCGCACCGCGGACTGCCAGGCGTCGCTGTCGCCGAAGAAGAAGAGGTGCCGGATCTGCTTGACCACCCAGTGCCGGACGGCCGCCTCGTCGGCGTGCATCGCCCCGGACGGCACCAGGTGTCGTTGCAGTTCCTCGAAGAGCGGCAGGTAACGCCGGTCGTCGGCCTCCGGGTCGGTCGGCGCGTAACCGGCCAGCCCGTGCAGGACCTGGCGGTGCCGTTCGCCGCGCTGCGCTTCGGGCATCGACTCGCGCAGCAGCACCTGGATGGCCCGGTGCATGCGCAGCGCGGCGCCACGCCCCCAGTCGATGTCGAACAGGGCGAACCGCGCGCCGACGGTCAGCACCAGGTCGATCTCCCCGGCGTTGAGCAGCAGCCGTTGCGCGTCGATGTCGGCCGCCGCGGCGAGTTGGGTGAGCATCGGCGTCGACCGCAGCAGGGGCAGCCCGATGCCCTCCGGCGAGAGGAAGGCGGCGAGTTCGGCGACCCGGCTCGCCAGCTCGCCGAACTCGGTGTCGCGCAGGGTGGTCAGGGTGTTCTCCAGCACCCGGGCGACGGTGGAGGTGCGCGAGCCGGGAATGGTCTCGGTCCGTTCCCGCTCGGCGGGCTGGCGCAGCCAGGCCAGCAACTCGGCCACACAGCGGCTGACCGCCTCCAGGTTCGGCACACCGGCGCGTTCCAGCGCCCGGGTGCGTTCCCGGATCCAGGCGGTGGCCAGTCGCAGCGCCAGCGGCAGGTGCTCGACCGCGGCGGCGATGGCCCGCGCGTCCGCGGCGCTGATGCCGAGCGTGCGGCGCAGCATGGCGATGCTCTCGTCGCCGCTGAACGCGGCCACCTCCAGCGGCGCGGGCAGGTTGGACGACCCGTCGTCGCGGGAGGTGAACAGGATGTGCCCGGCGCCGGAGCTGGGTAGCAGCCCGGCGAGCACGTCGGAGTCGTCGGCGTTGTCGTAGACGAGCAGCCAGCGGGTGATGGCGCCACGCGGCGCCGACAGCGCGGTCACGGCCGCCTCGGCCGCGCCGACGCTGTCCACCACGTTGATCTCCTGGGCGAGTTCGCCGAGCGCGGTCTGGACCGTTTCGCGGTCCTGCGCGGGAATCCACCAGACCACGTCGTAGTCGTAGGCGAACCGGTGGGCGAACTCGCGAGCGATCTCGCTCTTGCCGACCCCGGCGCCGCCGGTGAGGGTCACCGGACCGCCGCCGTCGGTGAGTCGGTCGCGCAGCCGCTCCAGGTACTCGCCGCGGCCGACGAAGGACTCGTTGCGCGGCGGCAGGTTGGTGCGCAGCCGACGGTCCGGTTCGGCCGGGTAGCGCGCCGCGGTGCGTACGTCGCCGGTGGGCTGGGTGGGCGCGATGAGCCCGAGTCGGCTGAGCAGCAACGGCTGTGCCCGCGCGGAGTCGACCTCCCGCAGGTCGACGAGCCGGCCCGGATCCCACGCCTCGGGCGGTTCGCCGTCGGTCAGCACCCCGAACACCTCGACGTCGCCACCGGGCGAGCCCGCCGGCTGCTCGCCGAGCGCCCGGAGCACCCGCGGCGACAACACGGCCAGCACTGTGGCGTCGGCGTCGAAGGTCGGGGTGGCCCCGGATCGGACGGCGTGCGGTCGCACGTGGACGTTGGCCCGGCGCAGCTGCCCGGCGATCCAGTCGGCGAACGGTCGGTCGGCCGGCTCGTAGAGCACCTGGATCTCGTCCGCGCCCTCGGCCCGGTCCAGCAGCACACCGCGGCGGTAGCGGCGCCGGATCCGCTCGGGCACCTCCACCGCCCGAGCCACCGCGCCGCCGCTGATCCAGGAGGCCATCTGCTCGTACGCGGTGAGCAGGCTGGCCTGTTCGCCCGGGTCGTCGGCGAGCACGGCAAGTACGTCGTCGTAGGTGTCGTACGTCGGCTCGGGAACCTCCACGATCTCCACGGTGGCCGACTGGTTCGCCCCGGCGACGGACTCGTCGAGCAGCTTGGCGAAGGCCTTGCGGGCCGAGTCGCGGGTCGCGCCGTACCACGGTTGGCTGACGTCGCGCAGGGTCGGCGCGGCGAGCACCCGGATGCCGCCGGTGGCCTGCCGTTGGAGCTGGCCGGCCAGGTCGGCCGCCTGTTGCATGGCCTGCCGTCGCGGCGGTATCGACACGACGGCGACGTCGCTGAGCATCGCGGTGTAGGTGACGCCCGGCACGGTCAGGTCGACCGGGGTGTCGATCAGGACGTAGTCGTAGCCGGCCTGTTGCAGCAGTTGCCGGGCCCGTACCGGGTCGACCTGCGGCAGCCGGTCGACGTCCAGGCTGACCCCGACCATCGCGAACCCGAAACTCGACCCCGGGATGGCGTAGCGGTAGAGGATTCCCTGTTCGGGTGCGGCTGGGGCGATCACCGCCGAGGCCCGGTGGGTGGGTACGTCCGGGTGCGGGCTGAACAGGGCGGCCAGGTCGGCGCCGAACACCGTGCCGGCGGCCACCGCGTCGACCCGGAACGCGCGCAGGTAGTCGTGGACCCGGGGGGTCCTGGTGCACCAGTCGACCGCGAGGACCCGTTTGCCGTTCGAGGCGAGGATCCAGGCGATGTTGGCCACCGCGCTGCTGCGCCCGGTGCCGCTGGTGGGCGAGACGAACGAGACGATGGTGCACTGGCCGGTCGACTCGTCACCCTCGACCGCACCGGTCGGGATGGTCGAGGTGGTCGAGGGGCGCCGCTGGCGGACACTCTCCGCGGCGGCACCGGTTTCAGTCGTCGCCATCGATGACACTCTGCCAGCCCGCGTACTGGTCGCCAACGGCGGCACTGCGGCGCCGCAGGCGCTCCAGTGCGGCAAGCAGAACCTCGTTGGGCACGCTGTCGAGTGGGCTCAGATCCGCATCGGTGAGATCGATCAGATCGGAACGCAACACGTCCTCCCCGGCGTCCATCCCCGATCACCGCCTGTCTGCGTCTCGCACAATGATCGCGTCGCTTCGAAGCCGGACATCGACGGTCGGCCAGATCCGCTGCGTACGCCCATGATAACGGTACGGTGTCGACTCCCAGGGCCCGCCGGAGCGCGACCCGCCCGCCACCTTCCGACGCCAGTCCCCGACGGGACGGCGCCGGTCGGCCCGGCGGCCCGGCCGGCACAGGGCAGATCAGAGCCACCCGTCGATGTATGCTGGGTGCTCGTCGACGGCGGCCGAACCGGCCGCCGCCCGCATGTGGAGCCCCTGATGCCCGGATCCGACGAGCACCGGCCGGCCGGCGCCCCCGCCGCCCGCCGCGCGCCGCCGGTCGCCTTCCGCCAGTTCGTGCTCAAGCTGCACAGCCGTTGCGACCTGGCCTGTGACCACTGCTATGTGTACACGATGGCCGACCAGCGCTGGCGGGAGCTGCCCCGGACGATGTCACCGCCGGTGCTGGCGACCACCGCGCGGCGCATCGGCGAGCACGCCCGCGCGCACCGGCTCGACGGGGTCTCCGTGGTGCTGCACGGCGGCGAACCGTTGCTGGCCGGGCCGACCCGGATCGAGCGCGCGGTGTCGGCCATCCGACAGGCGGCGGCACCGGTGCCGGTCCGGGTCACCGTGCAGACCAACGGCCTACGGCTGGACGAGGCGTACCTGCGCCTGTTCGACCGGCTGGACGTACGGGTCGGCGTCAGCCTCGACGGGGACCGCACGGCCCACGACCGGCACCGCCGCGGGCCGGACGGGCAGGGCAGCCACCAGCGGGTCGAGGCGGCGCTGGACCGGCTGACCGCCCACCACCGGCACCTGTTCAACGGTCTGCTGTGCACCGTCGACCTGCGCAACGACCCGGTCGGCACGTACCGCAGTCTGCTGGCGCACCGGCCGCCGGCGGTCGACTTCCTGCTGCCGCACGGCACCTGGAGCACTCCCCCGCCGGGCCGCTCGGCGGGGTCCGCGTCGACCCCGTACGCGGACTGGCTGATCGCGATCTTCGACCAGTGGTACCACGCGCCGGGCACACCGGTCCGGATCCGCCTGTTCGACGAGATCATCCAGGTGCTGCTCGGTGGCGCCTCCCGGCTGGCCGGGGTGGGCACCAGCGCGGTGGCGGTGGTCGTGGTGCAGACCGACGGGACGATCGAGATGGACGACACCCTCGCCGCCGCCCACGCCGGTGCGGCCGGCACCGGGCTGCACGTGTCGCGGGATCCCTTCGACGCCGCCCTCGACCTGCCGGCGGTCCGCGCCCAGCAGGCCGGCCTGGCCGCCCTCTGCGCCACCTGCCACGCCTGCGATCTGCGCCGGGTGTGTGGCGGTGGGCTGCGTACCCACCGATACCGCGCCGGAGCCGGCTTCGACAACCCGTCGGTCTACTGCCCCGACCTGTACGCCCTGATCAGCCACATCGGCCAGGCGGTACGGCGCGACCTGGCGGCGCTGCCCCGGGCGGCGCGATGATCCCCACCGTGCACCGACTGCCCCGGTCGGTGCTCGACGAACTCGCCACGGGCCGGGGCGGGGCGGACGCCGTCGCCTGGTTACGGGCCGGGCAGCACAGCAAGGCGATGCTGCTGGTCCGCGCGATGCTGCTGCTGCTGCGGCAGACCGGGCACCCGGACCGGGCGGCGGTAGAGGCGGGGTACCGGTTGTTGACCCGGCTGCCACCCGCCCAGCGGGCCGCGGCGCTCGGGCATCCACCGGTCGCCGCGTGGGCGTTCGGCACCACGGCGCTGCTGGCCGAGGGGCGGGCGGCGCAGACCCACCCGGGCCTGCTGGCCGCCGTGGCCGCGACCGCGGCGGTGCGCGCGGGTGCGGACGCCGACCTCGACGTGCCGCTGCCGTCCGGCGCGGCCGGCCGGTTGGAACTGCCCGGACTCGGCACGGCGCGGCTACCGGCCACCGCCGTCCGGGCCCGGATCCGGGTCGGCGACGGGCACGCGTGGGCAACCGGCGCGGGGATACGGGTGGACCTCGGCGCGCCGCACGACCCGCGCTGGCAGCCGACGCCCCGGCTGGAACTCACCCACCGTGGCCTGCCACTGTCGGTGCTGGTGGAGACCGGGGGCTGGCGGCACGTCCCGGGGATCGCCGCCGACCACCGGCTCGGCGCGCCGCTGACCGGCCCGTGGCGGGCCCGGCTCGACGGGGCGTGGCGGATCCTGGTCGAGCACCATCGACCGGTCGCCGAGGAGATCTCCGGCGTGCTGCGGGCGCTGGTGCCGGTGCCCGCACCGCCGGCCGGCAGTCGCAGTGGCACCTTCCACCACGCCTTCGGCTCGGTGGCGATGTCCCTGCCGCCGGACGCCCACTCCGCCGCCGTCGTGCTGGCCCACGAGATCCAGCACGCCAAGCTGGCCGCGCTGACCGACATGTTCGCCCTGCTGGATCCCGGCCCGCCAGAGCACTTCTACGCGCCGTGGCGGACCGACCCCCGGCCGTTGGAGGGCCTGCTGCACGGGGCGTACGCCCATCTGGGGGTGGCGGGTTTCTGGCGCCGGCAGGCGCGGGTGACGGGTGCCGGCGCGGCCCGGCACCGGGCCGAGGTCGAGTTCGCCAGGTGGACCCGCGCCGCCGCGGACACCGTACGGGTGCTGGCCGCGCAGCGGCGACTTACCCGGGTGGGACGACACCTGGTGGACGGCATGGCCGGGGTCCTCGCCCGGTGGACGGCGGAGCCGGTGGACGCGGCGGCGGTGGCCGAGGCACGCCGGTTGTTGCACGCCCATCGGGTCCGGTGGGCCCGGGACCGGGCGCCGACCGGGTGACCACCGGTCTCGATGTACTCCACTACGCTGTGTCCATGGGGGAGGACAACCGTCGCGAGTGCTTCGTCATCGCGCCGATCGGGCCCGACGGCTCGGATATCCGCAAACGCAGCGACCAGATCCTCAAGCACGTGATCCGGCCGGTGGTCGAGGAGCGCGGCTACGTCGCGGTGCGTGGCGACGAGATCGAACGCGCCGGGCTGATCACCTCGCAGGTGCTGGACCGGATCATCCAGAACGATCTGGTCATCGCCGACCTGACCGACCAGAACCCGAACGTGTTCTACGAGTTGGCCGTCCGGCACGCGCTACGCAAGCCCTTCGTGCAGCTGCTGGCGAAGGGCCAGCAGCTGCCCTTCGACGTGCAGGGCATGCGGGTGATCCTGGTCGACCACACCGACCTGGACAGCGTGCACCAGGCCAAGGACCAGCTCGGTCGGGCCATCGACGCCTTCGGTGAGGGCGCCGACATCGTCACCCCGATGTCGGTCGCCCTGGCCCTGCAGGAGTTGCGCGGGTCGGCCAGCCCGCGGGAGGCCGGCCTGTCCCAGATCATCGAGACGCTGCCACAGATGATGGACATCCTGCAGGACGTGCAGCGGCAGCTCGGCACCGGCGGGTTCGCCGAGGGACCGGCCGACGACGACCACCGGCGGCTGCGCACGCTGGTGGAGTCGCTGGCCGCCCGGGGCGGGGTGACGCAGGACGAGCTGACCGGGCTGCTCGGCGGCGGCAGCAGCCGGTTCGAACGCTGGGTCGAGCACCTCATCCAGCGGGTCGGTCGGGCCGGCGGTCACCGGCCCGACTGAGTGCCCCGGCCGGACGTCAGCTCGCCATCACCCGGGTGTGCAGGTCGGTGACGACCTTGCGGGCCGACTCGAACGCACCGGCCTGCCAGGCGATGTAGTGGCTGAGGTGGTCACCGGCGAAGTACACCCGACCGTCGGGCTCCAGCAGTCGGCCGTAGTGCCCGTTGCTGCGCGACGGCCACGACACCCAGCCGCCCTCGGAGTAGCGGGTGCGTTCCCAGGCCACCGAGAACGACGTCTCCAGCTCGGTGCGGTACTTCTCGCCGTGGATCCGGACGCCCTGGGCGAGGGCGCGGGCCTCCCGGGCGGCCGGCGGCAGGGCCGCGTACGCCCGGGCGTTGGCGCCGAAGTTGTAGTAGCCGACGACCAGGCCCTTGGCGTCGTGGTAGCCGTACGACGGGTACCAGATGGTGGCCAGGTCCAGGTTGGTGTTGGTGATGCCGGAGTAGATGTTCTCGTCCTGCTCCCACCAGCGTCGGCGGTACTGCAACCCGATCTTCCCGGTGTCGTTCGGGACCGCGTAGCCCAGCGCCGTGCGCACCGCCGGGCTGAGGTTGCCCGGGATCCTCGCCAGCACCTGCGGCGGGATGGTGCAGACGCAGAAGTCCGCGGTGGCGGTGCGCGGCCGGCCGCCCGGTCCGGTGTAGACGACCGAGACACCGGAGGCGGTGTTGTCGATCGACTCCACCTGGGCGCCGTAGGTGACGAACCGCCGGCCGACGGCCGCTTCGAGGGCGTACGCGATGCGGTCCATGCCGCCGACCGGCTGGAACATCAGCATCGCCTGGTCGTAGCCGAACTCGAAGGAGATGTACCGGCCGACGCCGCTCTCCAGCACGTCGGCCAGCGGGTACGGGGTGAGCTTCGGGGTGCCCGCCTCGAAGCCGGCGCCCGGCTCCACCTGGTAGCCGCGCCGGTTGGTGCCGGAGTACCGCCAGCTGGCCGCCGGGTTGCCGGCCACCCGGCCGCCGATGGCGCCGAACCCACGCAGGAACTCCAGCAGCCGTTCCTTGTCCTCGCCGGTCAGGTACCCGTCGAGGGCGCCCTGGTCGGTGGCCTTGGCGAGCAGCTCGGAGACGTAGCCGTAGACGTCCGCCTTGGCCTCGCGGTGCCGGATCGGGGTGTCCGACAGCGGGCCGGCGTTCTCGTTGAAGTAGTAGCTGTCGGCGTTCTGGTTGCCGAAGATCTCGATCGGTACGCCCAGTTCCCGGCAGTAGTCGAGGGTCACCATGTGCTGGGCGATGCGCGCCGGACCGGCGTTGAGGTACTGCCCCTTGGCGAACCGGGCGTGCTGGGTGTGCCCGTCCAGGTCGGTCTCGCTGGTGCCGCCCCGCACCGTCCAGTTCCGCCCGCCGGGCCGGGTCCGGGCCTCCAGGATCCGCACCTGGTAGCCGGCCTTGCCCAGCTCGTACGCGGTGGCCAGGCCGGCGATGCCGGCGCCGAGGACGACCACGGACTTCGCCGACCGGCCGGTCAGGGTGAAGTCGGACCGGTTCGGTGCCCGGAACGGCGGTGCCGCCTGGGCGGCCGGTGCCAGCCCGAGCGCACCCATCGTGCCGTAGAGCACGCCCGCGCCGCCGGAGACCCCGACGGCCTGCAGGAACTGTCGCCGTGTCGTTGGAATCGTCACCGCCACCTCCCTCAACAAGATCGAAGGACGACGATCCCAGTGGGGCGTTTCCGGTCGGTGACCCGTTGGTAACGCCTGTCATCCCGGCCGCCGTGATCGACCTGCCGGTCTGTGTTACCGATCAGAAACGAGATCGGCGTAACGTCAGCTCATGGCGGACTTGTTCGAGGACTACCGCCTCGGCCCAGGCTGGGACGAGATGTTCGGTGAGCCGGGAGTACCCCGGCCGGCGTACGAGGCGCTGCACGCCACCCTCCAACCCCTGTCCAGCGCCGAACTCGGCGGCCGGGCCGAGGTACTGGCCCGCGCCTTCCTCGACCAGGGCATCACCTTCGCGCTCAAGGGCGTCGAGCGGCCCTTCCCACTGGACATCGTGCCGCGCATCATCACCGCCGACCGGTGGCGGGTGGTCGAGATCGGGGTGGCGCAGCGGGTCCGCGCCCTGGAGGCGTTCCTCGCCGACATCTACGGGCCGGCGCAGGTGCTCGCCGACCGGGTGGTCCCCCGCCGGGTGGTGGTGACCAGCGCCCACTTCCACCGGGAGGCCGCCGGCATCGACCCACCCAACGGGGTACGCATCCACGTCGCCGGAGTCGACCTGATCCGCGACGAGGACGGCGAGTTCCGGGTACTGGAGGACAACGTCCGGGTACCGTCCGGGGTCAGCTACGTGATGGAGAACCGCCGGGCCATGGCCAACGTGCTGCCCGAGGTGTTCGCGGCCACCCGGATCCAGCCCGTCGACTCGTACCCCGGGCAGTTGTTGCGGGCCCTGCGCGCCGCGGCGCCGCCGGGCACCGTCGACCCCACGGTGGTGGTGCTGACCCCCGGCGTGCACAACTCCGCCTACTTCGAACACGCCCTGTTGGCCCGCGAGATGGGCGTCGAACTGGTCGAGGGCCGCGACCTGGTCTGCGTGGGCAACGAGGTGGCGATGCGCACCACGGCCGGCGAACAGCGGGTCGACGTGATCTACCGGCGGATCGACGACGAGTACCTCGACCCGCTGCACTTCCGGCCCGACTCGATTCTCGGCGTCGCCGGGCTGCTCAACGCCGCCCGCGCCGGCCGGGTGACGATCGCCAACGCGGTCGGCAACGGCGTCGCCGACGACAAGCTGCTCTACACCTACGTTCCCGAGCTGATCCGCTACTACCTCGGTGAGGAACCGGTCCTGCCCAACGTGGAGACCTACCGGCTGGAGGAACCCGACGTCCTCGAACACGTCCTGGACCGGCTCGACCAGTTGGTGCTCAAACCGGTCGACGGCTCCGGCGGCGCCGGCATCGTGATCGGGTCGCAGGCCACCGACGCGCAGCTCGCCGAGTTGCGCGAGCAGGTCCGGCGCGAGCCGCGCGGCTGGATCGCCCAGCGGGAGGTGGCGCTGTCGATGGTGCCGACCCTGGTCGGCAACCGGCTGCGCGCCCGGCACGTCGACCTGCGTCCGTTCGCCGTCAACGACGGACGGCAGGTACGGGTGCTGCCGGGCGGCCTGACCCGGGTGGCGTTGCCGGAAGGCGCCCTGGTGGTCAACTCCAGCCAGGGCGGTGGCTCGAAGGACACCTGGGTGCTCGCCCCGACGCCCCGCGACGCCGACGCACCGCGGCTCGCGGAGTCGCCGCCGACGCGGCACGGCGGCCCGCCGCCCCCGGCGGGTGACACCGCGCCGCCGACCCACCGCCTCGACCAGGGGCCGGACGTCGGCCCGGTGGCGGCGCAGCAACAGCAGCAACAGCAGGCCGGTCGACTCGACGGGAGCGTGCCGTGCTGAGCCGGATCGCCGAATCGCTCTACTGGATCGGCCGGTACGCCGAACGGGCCGAGGACACCGCCCGCATCCTCGACGTACACCTGCACCGGATGCTCGCCGACCCCCTGGTGGACGAGGAGGCGGCCTGCCGCTCGCTGCTCGCCGTGATGGGCGTGGCCCAGCCGGAGCAGTCCGTCTCCATGGCCCGGGTGGTCGAACTGCTCGGTCTCGACGACGGCGGCCCCAGTTCCGTGGTCGGCGCCCTGGCCGCCGCGCGGGACAACGCCCGCGGCGCCCGGGAGACCATCTCCGCCGACATGTGGGAATGCCTCAACGCCACCTGGCACGCGCTGCCCACCACCCGCCGGCAGGTCGAGCAGCAGGGCATGAACGCCTTCTTCCGCTGGGTCCGGGACCGCTGCTCGGTGCTGGCCGGTCTCGCCGACGCCACCATGAGCCGCGACGAGAGCTGGCACTTCCTGGTCCTCGGCCGCAGCGTCGAACGGGTCGACATGACCGCCCGGCTGCTGCTCACCCAGGCCCGGGCCGACGCGGTCATCCCGTCCTGGGTGACCCTGCTGCGCGCCTGTGGCGCCTGGGAGACCTTCCTGCGCACCTACCGCGGCTCCCTGGACGACCAGCACGCCGCCGAGTTCCTGCTGCTGGACCGGCTCTTCCCCCGCTCGGTCTTCGCCGCCCTCACCGCCGCCGAGAGCTGCCTGCACGAACTGGAACGCTCGGGGGCCTCCGGGGCGGGCCGCGGCCGCACCGGAGTCGGCACCGAAGCCCAGCGGATCATCGGCCGGGCCCGCACCGACCTGGAGTTCCGGGGCGCCGCCGAACTGGTCGCCGACCTCGGCACGGTACTGGACCGCCTGCAGGGCACCTGCTCGCAGGTCAACGACGCGGTGACGCTGCGGTACTTCCGGCAGACCTCGGCGGTCAGCTGGGTGTCGGAGGCGGTGGCGTGACGAGCCGGGAGGGCGTGGCCTGATGGTGGACAGCTGGCGGCTGCGGATCCAGCACAAGACCGGGTTCACGTACGCGGGGCAGGTCGCCTCCTCGTACAACGAGGCCCGGATGTCGCCGCGCAACGAACCCCGCCAGGCCGTACTGGAGACCCAGGTGCAGGTTTGGCCGGCCGCCCGCACCCACCGCTACGAGGACTACTGGGGCACCCAGGTGACCGCCCTGGACATCCACGACCCGCACGACCAACTGGAGGTCACCGCCACCTCGACCGTCGAGACGCTGCCGCCCGGTGACCTGATCGAAACCGGCGGCGGCGCCGACTGGGCGACCCTGGCCGCGCCGGACATCGTCGACCAGTGGTACGAGGTGCTGCTACCCAGCCCGCACACCACCCTGGACGACGAGTTGACCGCGCTCGCCGAGTCGGTCCGCGCCGCCCACGCCACCCCGCACGCCGCCGCCATGGCCCTCTGCGAGAAGGTCCGCGAGGAGGTCGCGTACACCGCCGGCGCCACCGGGGTGCAGACCGACGCGGTGCAGGCCTGGCGCCAGCGCAAGGGCGTCTGCCAGGACATCAGCCACCTCGCCGTCGGCCTGCTGCGCGCCACCGGCATCCCGGCCCGGTACGTCTCCGGCTACCTGCACCCGAACCTGGACGCGGAGATCGGCGTAGACGTGGTCGGGCAGAGCCACGCCTGGGTCGAATGGTGGGTCGGCCGGTGGACCGCCTTCGACCCGACCAACGGGGTACCGGTCGGCGCCCGCCATGTGGCGGTGGGACGCGGCCGGGAGTACGGCGACGTGCCGCCGCTCAAGGGCGTCTACTCCGGCCCCGCCAACACCGGCCAGTCCGTCGAGGTCACCATCACCCGCCTCCGCTGACCGCGGTGGCTGATCTTCGGGCTTGAGCTCTTGGGTACGGAACCGCGTCCCATCGAGGCGTCTCTCCGAGGGCCATGGCCCGGTGGTCTCTCGACAGCTCACTGCGGCCGGCCCTCGATGATCGAGAGCCAGCCCGGCTCCGGTTTCGGGATGACCCGGGTCAGCCGAAGGCCGGCCGCCTCGAACAGGGCGGCGAACTCTGCCCTGGTTCTCTCCCTGCCGGTGAACGAGGCCAGGATGACCAGGTCGATGCTCTTGCCCGGATGGGCGGCGTCGCCCTCGGGCAGGACCGTGTCCAGCGCCACCACCCGGCCGTTGGGATTCATCGCCTGCCGGCAGTTGCGCAGGATGCGCACACACCGCTCGTCGTCCCAGTCGTGCAGGATGTACTGCAGCGCGTAGACGTCGCCGCCGGCCGGCACCTTGTCGAAGAAGTCGCCGGGGACGGCCGTCCAGCGGTGATCGGCGCCGAGCGCGGCAAGGTCGTGTTGGGCAACCACATGTTCCTGGTCGAACAGCACGCCACGCCAACCGGGGTGGTTACCCAGCACCTCCAGGAGCAGGCGTCCCCGGCCACCGCCGACGTCGACCAGCACGCCGGTGTCGGCGAAGTCGTAGGCCGTGGCGAACCCGCGGCTCTCCAACTGTGAGTACTGTGCCATCCCCGGGTCGAACTCCGCCGCGGCAGCGGGGTTCGCCGCGAGGTAGTCGAAGAGTGGACTCCCGAAGATGTGTTCCACGGCGGGCACACCGGTACTCACGACGGTGCCGAGCCGACCGACCGGTTGCCAGAAGGTGGGGTTCGTGACGAACACCATGGCCTCCCGCACGGAGCTGGGGCAGTCGCTGCGCAACGCCTCGCCCAGTGCGGTGAGGTGGAACCGTCCGGCCGCGTCCTCGTGGAAGACGCCACGCGTGGCCAGCAGTCTCAGCACCCGGCGCAGCCCGTCGGCCCGGGTCGCGGTCCGGGCGGCCAGGTGTTCGACCGTACGGGGGCCGTCGGCGAGGTGGTCGGCGACGCCGGTCTGGGCGGCCACCCGAAGTGCGCCGGAGAACACGTATCTCAGTCCCTCCTCCAGCAGGAAGGCCGCTGACTTCTCCGCGTCCATCGCTCCCCTTCCACCACGGTTGGTCGTGGGTGACCGGGGCTGCCGGCCACTGATCCCGTGCCGCCTACCGGGATGCCCCCGGGAAGGCGGTTGCGCTGCGGTACGGCAGTAGCCTCGCGGCGGGACCGCACCGAATCTGCTCAGTTGCGGCGGCCGGCGTATCCGGCGGGAAGCTGGTGGGGAGGTCGGTCGATGACGGTGTCGTCGTCGGTGCCGCAGAACTCGACGAAGGTGATGTCGGCGAACTCGGCGACGAGGTGCACGGGATAGGTGGGCCCGTCGTCACGGTACTGACGCATGCGCTCCAGGTGGTCGTTCTGGAAGAGCACCGTACGTTCCGGATGCTCGTGCACCCATCGGGGGAAGAAGATGACGCCGTGCAGTCGTCGGCGCTCAGGCATGATGTTGACGCACACCGACGTGCCCGTGGGCTCGGTCCAGGACACCTTGTAGACGTCGGGCGCGAGGGCCGCCAGGTCGACCGGCTGGTCCTTGACCCATCGCCCGCCGACCATCCCGGAGTGGATCCGGTAGTCGATGGTGGCGGCGTTCTTCACGTACATCTCGTACTGCCATCCGTTGGCGTAGGTGTAGATGAGGTGCCGGCCGACGATTCCTGCCACCTCGACCGATCTCCCGGTCACTGGTCCCTCCCTCCTTCGGGCAGCTCGACGACGGCCACGACCGGCGGAGCGTCGAGGTAGGAGGTCGGCTGCCGGGTGGTCGTGCCATAGCCGGCGACGACGAGCCGGCCGTGGCACCGACGGTAGTGTCGGCTCCGGCGGCAGGGACCAAGTTCCGTTGGGGGCAAATCCTGCCCGGGATCGGAGTCCAACCTGTCGTGCCGGGTAGGGGCTGGTCCGTCCCTACCGTGGTATCTGCCGGTGCCGCCCCGGGGCTTGACGCTCGGGTCACGCCGAGATCCTCCGTAGCGTGCCGCCCGGCTGACGAGTACACCGACTTGCTCAGAGAGCGGACGGGGACGGATGTCCACTGACGACGAAGCTCGTAGTGGGAGGATGGCCGGCGAGACGAGCCGCGGCGACACCTCGGCGGGTAGCCCTCTCGACAGTGACCAGCACCTGCGACGACGCGCGGCCAACGACACCATGACCGATCCTCCCGTGGCTGGCACCGTCGACGGGTTGTTCGACCGGATCGCCCGGCGGACGCCGGCTGCGGAGGCGGTGCGCGCGACCGGCGTCAGCTGGACATACGAGCGGCTTCGAGTGACCGCCGAGCGGATCGGTGCCGCGCTGGCGTCCCTGGGGGTGACCCGGGGAGCCGTGGTCGGGCTGATCGGTCACCGCTCCGCGGAGGCCTGTGCGGCGATGCTCGGCGTGCTCAAGGCGGGAGCCGCGTATCTGCCCCTGGATGACCGGCTGCCGTCGGCGCGGCTGCGGCGCATGACCGACACCGCTCGGCCGGTCGTGGCGATCCGACTGCCCAGTAGCCGCGCCGTCCTGGACGACATGGTGCGCTGCGTCGACTACCCGGCGCTCGCGGCGCACCACTGCGTGACCCCGCCGCACTCGGCTCACTCCGGCGCCGATCCCGCATACCTGATGTTCACCTCGGGCACCGCCGGACGTCCGAAGGCCGTGGTCGTTCCGCATCGCGCCGTGCTGCGTACGGCGGTCGACAATCTGTTCCTCGAGCTGGGGCCGGGCGACCGGATGATGCACGGCGCGACGATCTCGTTCGACGCGGCGACGTTGGAGCTGTGGCTGCCTCTGCTCAACGGTGCCAGCGTCCTGGTCGTCGACAACGAAACCCTGTTGTCGGCTCTGGAGTTCCAGCGGTGGCTGGCCGAGAACGAGCCGACCGCCGTCTTTCTGACCACCGGCATTCTGCATCAGCTCGCGCACGACCGGCCCGGGATCTTCGCCGGCCTGCCGCACCTGCTCACCGGGGGTGAGGCGCTGAATCCCCGCCTGGTCAGGCGGATACTGCAACATGGTCCGCCGGGCCGGTTCGTCAACGCTTACGGGCCGACCGAGGCCACCGTCCTCGCCACCACCCACACCATCACCGCCGTCGCCGAGGACGCCACGGCAGTCCCCATCGGGCTGCCGATCGGTAACACCTCATGCCTGGTCCTCTCTGCCGACGGCAGCCCGGTGCCGCCGGGCGTCGAGGGCGAGTTGCACATCGGCGGCGCCGGCCTCGCCCTCGGATACCTCGGCGACGACGAGCAGACCGCCCGCTCGTTCGTGACGGTGCTCCTCGACGGCGTCCCGCAGCAGCTCTACCGCACCGGGGATCTCGCCTGCCGTGACGACGACGGTGTCCTGCACTTCCGGGGCCGCCGGGACCACCAGGTGAAGGTCCGCGGCAACCGGCTCGAGCTCGACGAGATCAGGCAGGCGCTGAACACGCACGAGGCCGTGACCGACAGCGCCCTGGTCACGGTCGAGGACGCGGTGAGTCGACACGTCGTCGCCTACTACACCTGCACCGACCCCGCCCCGGACATGGCCGGGCTCCGGCGTCACCTGGCCCGCGACCTGCCGAGGTATGCCATCCCGTCGGCGTTCCACCGGCTGGCCGTGTTGCCGCTGACCCCGACCGGCAAGGTCGACCTTGACCGGCTCCGGCAGTTGGCAGCCACGACCGCCCGCCCCACCGAGAGGACCGGTCTTCCGAACAGCGACGACATCGCCGCGCGGGTGGCGCACTCCTGGTCGCTGGTCCTGCCGCAGGGTGACCCGGCGTCCGACGAGGACTTCTTCGGTCAGGGCGGGGATTCGCTGCGCGCCGCCCAACTCATCAATCGGATCGTGACGACCCTGAAGATCGATCTGACGCAGAGCCGACCGTTGTTGCACCGGCTGCTCGCGGACCCGCGACTCCCCTCGTTCACCGGTGCCGTGTCCGATGCCGTGTCCGGCACGCTGGACACCGAGGAGACCGACGAGGCCGACCGGTGGCAACGCGACCTGTACCTACACCCGACGGTGCGGCAGCGCGGCCCGGCGGCTGCGGCCCCGTCCCAGCGCGCGCCGCGCCGGATCCTGCTGACCGGTGCCACCGGGTTCTTCGGCTCGTACCTGCTGCGCGGCATCCTGCAGCACACCGGTGCGGACGTCGTCTGCCTGGCCCGGGCGGACGACGACGACCACGCCCTCGCGCGGGTCCACGACGCTCAACGCCGGTACGGGCACCCCGGCACGCTGCCCCGGGCGCGGGTCACCGCCGTCGCGGGCGACCTGCGGCGACGCCACCTCGGCTGGTCCGACGTGCGGTGGCGGGAGCTCACCGGCACCGTGGACGCCATCCACCACAGCGCGGCGCACGTCAACTTCGTCTACCCGTACGAAGAGCTGCGCCCAACGAACGTCGACGGCGTACGCAATCTCATCGAGTTCGCGATGAGCGGCCGGGACGTCCCGTTCCACTACGTGTCCACCATCGCTGTGCTGGCCGGCTTCGGCTCCGCCGGCATCCGTCACGTCGGCGAGGACCAGCCCCTGGAGCACTTCGGTCGGCTGTCCATGGGCTATCCGGAGAGCAAGTGGGTCGCCGAACAGCTGCTGCGCCGGGCTGCGGCCGACGGGCTACCTGTCGTCGTGCACCGCCCCTACGAGATCACCGGTGACAGCAGCACCGGAGTCTGGAACACGGAGGCGGCCATCTGTGCCCTGTTCAAGGCGATCGTGGAGATGGGTAGCGCGCCGGACATCGACCTGCCGCTCGACTTCGTGCCCGCCGACTACCTGGCGGCGGCGATCACCTTCCTGACCGGCAGCCGGGGTTCGGCGGGCCGAACGTATCACCTGACCAATCCCAGGCCGGGACGGTTGGCGGACATGATCGACCGCATGCGGGCGCGGGGGTACCGCATCACCGTCACCCGCTACGACCAATGGGTCAAGGAACTGGTCGACTTCGTAGACGCGCGGCCACGGCATCCCATCGCCGCTTTCGTGCCGATCTTCACCCTGCCCGCCGCCGCCCGTGACTTCACCGTGAAGGAGCTGTACACGCACAACGTGTTTCCGCAGGCCGGCCGGTCGCACGCCGATCGGGACCTCGTCGATCTGCCGGTAACCTGCCCCGCGACCGACGCGGCCATGCTGGACCGTTACCTCGACTACTTCGCGCGGGTCGGCTTCCTCGGCAACCCGCCGGGGTGGTGCCAGTGACCACCGGCCCGAGATCCAAGAGGACTGCATTCTGCGATTGTCATATCATTGGGTGCGCCCATCTTCACGCGTCCTACCGTCGAGGATTTCGGTTGCCTCAATTCTGAGCAGAATGCCATCGCCCGAGATTGCCCGGATAGGCCAGGACATCATCGCCGGCGCCCTCGACGGAACAAGTCCGCCCCACGGGGCGACCCTCACGCAACTTCCACCCAACGGGGACAATGCTCCGGAACTCCTGATCCGAAGTGTCCCGGAGCTCCATGGAAATTCCAGCGCTCGTCGACCGCCACCCGCCGAAGATGGTACGTTTTTCGGCAATGGGAGGTACCCAAAACACAATCCGAGAATCTGCCAGTAATGCTGATAACGTGACGCCATGGAGCCAAGGAGCGTGCTCCGTGGGCGGTCGCCCTCCGTGGGCGACCGGATAGCGGCAGCGCGGCGCAGACGCGGAATGTCCCGGCGGGTGTTGGCCGACCTCATCGGTCGAAGTGAGGAGTGGCTACGGCAGATCGAGAACGGCAATCGACGCCTGGACAGCATCGCGTACGCGACACGCATCAGCGCCGTTCTCGACATCAACGAGCTGATGGCGGAGCTCGGTCTTGCCGAGGCGCAAACGCCACGGACATCGCGGCCGGCGAGCGCGGTGGCGCGAACGCGAGCCGCGATCCTCAGTACGTTCGGCACGGAGTTTCTCGCCGACGAGTCGGAGCGCCGCCCGCAGACCGTGACCCTCAAACAGGACGTCGACCAGGCCTGGCGGACCTGGGCCGGCCACGCGAACCGCTACGAGCGAACCTTTCTCCTGCTGCCCCAACTGATCCACGACGCGTCCGCGTGGCTGCGTACCGCGGTATCCGCTGATTCGATCACCGCCGCGTTGTCCGTGCACTACCTGGCGCGCACCATCCTGTCCCGCGTCAACGAGGAGCAGCTCGCCTGGATCATGGCCGACCGGGCGCTGGTAGCCGCCGGCCGGGTCGGCGGAGAATCGCTGTTGGCCGCGGCCTGGCATGGGGCGTCAAGCTACCTGCGGCAGGGCTACCACGAAGAGGCACAGCGGCTGGCTCTCGCCGCCGCAGCCCATGAACCGCCCGGCGGCACCCGGGTGAGCGGTTTCCTGCCGCTGCGCGGAGCGCTGCTCCTGGTGGCCGCGGAGGCTGCCGCAGCGGCCCTCGACGCCGAGCGCTCCTTCCAGTTGTTGCAGGACGCCCGCCGTATCGCCCGGAGCGTTTCGGACGATCTGCAGCCCCACATGATCCCGTTCGGGATGACCGAGGTGGGCATCAGCGCCGTCCAGTGCGAGATCCGTCTCGGTCGCATCGCCGAGGCGAACCGGCTGGCCGCCGAGGTGGATATCCCCGACGAGTACCCGCCGGACCGCCAGGCACGGTTCTTCATTCCGCTGGCGTTTCTCCATGCCCGCCGCAACGAGGACGCCGCCGCGGCCTTCGCGCTGGGCAAGGTCGCCGGCATCTCGCCGGAGGACATCCGCTACGACCGCCTCTGCGGTCAGGTGCTGCACCGGCTGCTGCGCCGCAACAACCTCACCATCCGCCGCGAACTGGGTCGCCTCGCCGCGCTGAGCGAGTTTCGTGCCGGGTGACGATCCGTGCGGCGGGTCGGTGATCGATAGGCAGTGTTGGATGATCGGCGGTGGCGTCGTGGCTGGCAGCCCGGGAGAGGGTTACCTCCAGAGCGCTGATTTCATGGTGAAATAAAAATTTCAGGGTGAAATCACGCCTACCCGCGGGTCTGTCTCCGGCCAGCCGAACTGCGTCGTCGGTTAGAGCCTGGGTCGAAGTCGGTCACCGCCACTCGCAGATCGCGGCGACACGCACGGTGGCTTCGTAGCGCGGCGAGCTCGTCGAACCCGGTTACCGCTCGGGATCCAAGGCCGGTGGCCGGCCGCCCTTCGAACCCCGTTCACGCCGGTTGCCCCCACTCGCAGGCCAGATGCAGCTCCATCGTCACGCGGCCAACGCCGGAACAACCCGAACACCGCCGCCCAGGACCCGCAACACTCCGCTACGTCCCGCCACGACACACCGACCCGGACCCGCCACCGTGACCACGAGGCCTCGGCTTCACCAGTTCAGCCAGGAAGTCGCGGGTCTGTGCGTCGGTGGAGTAGATGATCGTTCCGCGCATGCCGCGGGTCAGCAGTACTTTGTAGGTGTTGCGGATCAGCCGCTCCGCCTCCTCGTCGCTGACCGCGTTGCGGCTACGCAGGGCCGGATCCCTGGACTTCTCCCGCCGGACCACCAGCCGCCCCTCGCGGGCCACCAGGTCGGGCCCGATGATGACACCGGACCAGTCGTACTCGAACCCCTGGGCCGTGTAGACGCAGCCCACCTGGCCGAAGCCGTTGGGGTCGGTAGCCCAGAAGGCACTGCCGGGAGCGTCGCCCACGCTGCGATCACTCTTGACATTCCACGGGCGCTCCCAGTCGCCGACCGTCACGTCCGGGACGAGGGTGCCGTCGGGTCGCGGATCACTCCATGGCCAGCAGTAGCCGGCCGAGATCCGCGCGCTCTGTGGCGGCCCTCCCGTGAGACGCTGCCGAGCCGCCAGGAACGCCTCCAACTGGCTTGGCGATTCCGCGAGCCGCAGGTCGAACCTCCCGTCGCCGGTCCACTCGACAGGATCGCCACCGTCGAGGCCAAGCAGCTTGAGCACCCACTCCTCGTAGGCCTCGCTGCCGCCGCAGCGGAACTGGTCATGCAGCGCAACAACCTCGACCTCCAGGCCGAGCCTCTCGGCGGCCGCGGAGATGATCTCGATATTGCCCAGTTCGCCGGGCTTGACCACCTGATGTTCGTCGAGCAGGAAGACCGGCACCCGCGCGGCCGAGATCAGTTCGTCCAACTGTGGTCGGGCGACACTCCGGCGGGCCTTCGAGGTGTAGCGGTTGACCGAGGTCTCGCGGATCCGATGCGCCTCGTCACAGAGCAGAACTTCGATGTCGTTGACGTCGGCGTCCATGAAGCTGTTGAAGTACTTGAACATTCCCTGCAACCGACTCGAGCCGCGTCCGACGTAGCGGCGCAGCGTTTGGGTGAACGCCCGCGAGCCCGTCGCGTGAAGCACCGTCCGACCTTGGCGGGCCAACTCGCCCATGACCGACAGCGCGATGACGCTCTTGCCGCTGCCCGGTCCGCCAGCCACCACGACCGCCCGCTTGCGGGTTGCCGTCCGGGCCCGCTCGACCGCGTGCAGCACCAACTCGTACGCGATGTGCTGCTCGTCGAGCAGGGTGAACTGCGGCCGTTCCTTCAACTCCTGTGCGGCGTACCGCAGCAGGTGCCGGCTGGGCCGGACGGTACTGGTGAGGAAGCGGTCGGCGGCGGTCGCGCCCGACTTCGGCGCGAACCGAGACTGTAGATACTCGAGCCACTGACCACGCCGCTGGCCGGTGAACAGTCGACTCTGCTCGGTAACGGGCCTGGCAAGCAACTCGGACACGTCGTGGTCGACGGCGTTGTGCAGGTACGCGGCGCCGTACAGCGGGCACTGTTGACGTCCGAGAAGCCCGAGGAAGTCGTTGAGGTACTGGCAGTAGTCCGCGACCTGCTGGCCGGGGTGGAGTCGGGGACCCCGAGCGTGCTCCACGGCAACCAGCGTCTCGGACCCCTCGTACGCCACCGCCGAGGACCACTGCTTCAGTTCGACGACCAGATACGAGTCCTCACCGCCGCGCGGATCGACTCCGGCGAGCACCGCGTCGATGCGGCGGCTGGTCAACGGAAGTTGGTACTCGACCAACACCTCGACCTGGCCGAGGCCGGCATCGGCCAGATCCTGCGCCAGCACCGGCAGACTACTGGCCCAGGAGCGCCGCTCAGCCGGGCTCACGCCGTGGCGCATCGCCCGAAGGTGCTCGGCGATCCGCTCGGCGAGTACGCCGTCGGTGGCGAGGCGCAACAGACCAGCAGCGGACGTGCGGAACGCCGACATTGACAGATGCCCCCAGGCAGCACGAATGATCGTGCGGATGGGGGGCATATCCGTGCATCGGAAGCCCGTCGGACCGCTTGGCTCTGAGCACCCTACCGACTCGGATCAAGCGATGCCGGCTAGCCGGGGCCATCGGCTGGCGCGGCTTTGGCCGCTGATCCGAACGACCGTTCGACGGGGTAACGTCGTGCGACGTCGATCAGTTTGTCGTTGGCGGCTGCCACGAGATCGATTCGCAGGACATCGGCCAGCCGAGCCAGGTAGATCATGACGTCGCCGATCTCGGCCCGCACCCGGGCGGCGTGCTCCGCGTCGGCCATCACGCGCTCGGACTCCTCAGGGGTGAGCCATTGCAACTCCGCCAGGAGTTCACCCACCTCTCCGGCGAGGGCCATGGCGAGGTTCTTCGGCGTGTGGAACCGTCGCCAGTCGCGCTCGTCAGCGAAGCTGCGCAACCGGCAAACAAGATCCGCCAACTCGGCGTCATTCGGTTCGTGTGCCACGAGACCGAAGCCTAACCGCGTTCGAATCAGCCGATCCCTTCCTCAGCGCGGCCAACGACGCCGTCGGGGTGTCCGGAAACTGGTAGCTTGACCAGGTAGGAGACCTGTTCACATACCCCTCCGGAGTGCGGAGGACGTCGTGTCGCATCCGATCGGAGCCGCACGGGTGAGTCGTACCGCGAGCCGACGCGGTCGGCGGTTGCTGGCGGCGGTCGCGCTGACCACGGCGGTGCTGGCCGGAGCCGGTGGCGTGGGCTGCACCGGCGGGGGCGCGACGTCGCCGAGGAAGGCCGACGCGCGGCCCGACGGCGGTGATGCGCCCGGCGAGATGACCGACGCCGGTGGACCCGACGGGATGGCCGACGTCGGCGGACCCGGCTCGCCGGCCGGGCCGGGTGCGGGGGAACGCGCCGACGGGTCGGGGACTGATGGGCCCGGGGACGGTACCGGCCTCGCCGACCCGCCCGACCCGGGGACGTACGACGCGCAGCCGTGCGCGGGCACGCCGGCCGGCGGCGCGGACCCGGCCGGACGGTCGCCGATCGTCACGGGTCCGCAGGTGTGGAGTTTCGTGTCCGCGCCGCAGCTGCGCCCGATGCGGGTCTCGGTGTCGGCGCTCCGGCCGGGTACCGCGCCGGGTCAGATCTTCCTCGCGCCGTACAGCGGGTCGACGGTGGTCGGGCAGACCGGGGCGTTGATCCTCGGCGACGGCGGTGATCCGGTGTGGTTCCGCCCGTTACCGTCAGCGGGCCTGCAGAATGCCGGCTTCACGGTGCAGAACTGGCACGACCCGCGGTCCGGGGCGGCGGAGCCGGTGTTGACCTGGTGGCAGGGCAGCATCGTGCTCCCCTCCCCCGGCGGCGACGGATCCGGCCGGGTGGCGGCGAGCGGGCCGGTCGGGCGGGCCGAGCCGGGGGGTTGCTACTACGTCTACGACTCGAGCTACCGGCTGCGGCGTACCGTCACGGCCCGCAACGGCTTCCATGCCGACCAGCACGAGTTCCTGCTGACCTCGCGGGGTACGGCGCTGTTCCTCGCCTCCCGGGCCGAGCCGGCGGACCTGCGGCCGTACGGGGGGCCGGCCGACGGCGCGATCCTCAACAGCGAGGTGCAGGAGGTGGATCTGGCCACCGGGGCGCTGGTCTTCTCCTGGAACGTGCGGGAGCACGTCGACCCGGCGGACTCCGAGGTGCCGGCGGCGCAGGCGTGGACCACGGGCGGGTTGTGGGACCCGTACCACCTGAACTCGATCGACGAGGGGCCCGACGGGCAGTTGTTGGTGTCGTCGCGGAACATGTCGGCGGTGTACGCCGTCGACCGGGCCGCTGGCGACATCCGGTGGCAGCTCGGTGGCCGCCGCGGCGACTTCACCTTCGGAGCGGAGGCGGATTTCTCCTGGCAGCACGACGTCCGGTGGCGTCCGGACGGGCGGATCGGCCTGTTCGACAACGGCTGTTGCGGCCCGGCGGGGCAGCGGCCGCAGCGGCAGTCCCGCGGGGTGGTCCTACGCCTGGACGCCGAGCGGCGGACCGCGACGCTGGACCGTTCCTACTACCACCGGCCGGCGCTGTCGTCGGCGTCGCAGGGGAACCTGCAGGCGCTGTCGAACGGCAACGAGTTCGTCGGCTGGGGGCAGCAGCAGTTCTACTCGGAGTACGCCGGTGCGGGCAACGGCCCGGGTGACGGGGCACGGAGTCTGCGCTACGACGCGCGGATGCCCGGGGAGAACGTCTCCTACCGGGTACTGCGGCACGAGTGGGTCGGCACCCCGCACTATCCGCCGAGCCTGGCGGTACGCCGGGACGGTGGGCAGAGCGTCGCGTACGCCTCGTGGAACGGGTCGACGCTGACCCGGGCGTGGCAGGTGTTGGCCGGCCCCGACCCGGGTTCCCTCGGGGTGGTGGTCGAGCACGCGATGCGTACCGGGTTCGAGACGGCGGTCGGTACCGCCGACGTGGGCCCGTACTTCCAGGTGCGGGCGTTGGACGCGGAGCGGACGGTGTTGTCCGCCTCGGCCGTGGTCCGCCTCGACGGCTGACGCCGCGACCCGACTTTCGTCACATCAGTGGAAAGGGCGAACGAAGATCACCGAAAGACATAGACATATCTACACCCATTTGTTAACTTCGGTCCGGATGTTGCGGCGAGGTGAACCGTAATCCTGAACCGAGGAGCACCACATGTGTTACGGGCACGACGGAGCCGCCGCCCTGCGGCGTTCCGTGATCGACCGGCGGGGTCTGCTGCGCGGTTCACTCGCGGCGGCCGCCGGTGTCGGCTTGGCCGCGTCCGGGGTCGGTGCGACCGCCGCGCTCGCCGGTCCCGGCAGGACCGGGCGCCGGCACGTACCGCCGGGTCTGGTCAGCATCCAGCTGTGGACGGTCCGCGACGCGCTGAACGGCGCCCCCGGCTACGACGCCACCCTCCGGCACCTCGCCCGCATCGGCTACCCCAAGGTGGAGCTGGCGCTCGGCTACTTCGGCCGCAGCGCCGGGCAGCTGCGCCGGTTCCTCGACGGCATCGGGATCAAGGCCAGTTCCAGCCACGACGGGATCAGCCCGGACGGTGCCGCGCTCCGGGAGAAGATCCGCAACGCGGTGACCCTGGGCCAGAAGTTCATGGTGGTGCCGTACCTGTACTCCGAGAACGCCGACGACTGGAAACGCTGGGCGCAGCAGATGAACGCCGAGGCCGCCGCGGCGCGCGCGGCGGGCCTGCGGTACGGCTACCACAACCACGCGCACGAGTTCACCATCGACCTCGGCGGCGGTCGTACGCCCTGGAACGTGCTGACCGCGGAACTCGACCCCCGGCTCGTCCACCTGGAGATCGACATCTACTGGGCGGTCACCGGCGGGATCCAGTCCGGTGCCGGTGCGGCCGACCCGGAGGGCTTCACCCTGGACGTGATCCGCTCCGCGCCGCAGCAGGTGCTGCAGTACCACGTGAAGGACCGGCACGCCGCCGACGGTGACATGGCCGACCTGGGCACCGGCATGATCGACTTCGGCCGGATCTTCCGCGGGCACTCGGTGCTGGAGTACATCGTGGAGAACGACACTCCCGACGTGACCCCGCAGCGGACCGCCGAGGTCGGCTACCGATACCTGCGCGAGCTGCGGTACTGACCGGACGTCGACGGGCACCGGCGCGGCGAACCGCCGGTGCCCGTCGAGTCGTGGCCGGTGCCGGGCCGACCGGGGCGTCTCAGGCGAGGTGCTCGGTGGCCTCCCGCCGGGACGGACCGGCGAGCGAGTAGACGATCAGCCCCCCGAGGGCGAGTACCGCGGCGGTCAGCGCGGCGGCGGTACTGCCGGGTGGTTGGCCCGGCCAGGTGGCGATCGCGCCCGCCGTGCCCGGCTGCGGGTAGAGGGCCGCGACGCCGGTCCAGCCCAGCGGCACGAACCACGATCGACCGGCGCCGAGCACAGCGGCGCAGAGAGCGGTCAACCCGAGCAGCCCGGCCGCGTCGCGGACCACCAGCGCGGCCGGGCCGAACCGGGCGCCGGTGTACCGGGTGGCGAGCAGCACCACGAGGACGACCAGCAGGCCGGCGAGCAGGTGCGCCGCGCGCCGCCACGGCCAGCGCACCGAAGCGGTCCGCTCCAGGTTCTCGTCCGGGCCGGCGAGGGTGGGCGCGAACACCGCGACCATCAACGCGACGGTCATCACGACCACCAGCGGGGTGGCGTCCCGGTCCTCGGCGAAGACCAGGCACAGCGCCCAGACCGTCGCGGCACCGCCGAGGGCCGCGGCCAGGGTCAGCGGTACGTGCCGCGAACGCAGGTACAGCAGGGCCGCCGCCACGTCCGGGCGGAACGTCCAGGCGCCACCGCTCACCGGGCGCTCCCGGACAGCAGTCCGGCGGGATCCGCGCAGACCCGCAGGGCGTCGCGGACCGCCGTCACCCGGGCCAGGGCCGCGTCGTCGGGCAGTTCACGCAGCCCCTGCCAGAGGGCGAGCGCCTCGGCGTTGATCTCCGGGTCTTCGGTGACCATGCCGGGAACCAGGCCGACGTCCGAGCGCGGTTCACGGCCCAGCAGCCAGTAGGCCGCCGCCCGCTCGACCACGTCGTCGCGGTTGCGGCACTGGCCGTCGTACTCGACCCCCAGCCCCTGGACGACCTCGTGAACCACGGCGGCCGGGTGGGCCAGCCCGCCGCGTCTGTCGATCCGGACGTCGATCGTGACGACGCTCCCCGCCGGTGCCGGCGAGACCTCGTCGAGGCCGAAGGCGCGGGTGTCCTCGTGCACGGCGGTCGGCGCGTTCGGCAGTTGCGCCAACGCCGCCAGGCCTTCGCGGGCCAGCGGGGTCAGCGTGTCGAGCACGTTGGCGTTGACCCGGCTGACGCAGACCGTCGGGGTGTCGTCGGTACACACCAGTTCCCGCGCGACCGGATCGGCCGGCCAGTTGAGCACGTCCCGATCGCGAGGTACGACCGCGGTCGCCGCGACCAGCCCGAGCGCCACCGGCAGCACCGCCGCCGTCCGGCTGCGCCACCCGCCGGCGACGAACAGCAGCAGGCCGGTGCCGGCGAGCCCGACCAGCCAGATCGCGAGCGCGCCGCTGACCCGGCTGTCGATCGTCTGGTAGGCGTGGAACGGACCCGAGCCGTGCGCCGGTGAGATCACCGCGGCCACCCAGTCCGGCGGGCCGATCGTGCTGAAGAAGACCAGCAGTGTGCCGGCCACCGCCAGCGCCGGGGCGGTCACCAGCGCGGGCAGCATCCGCCCGATGCCCAGCCCGAGCCACGCGGCGGCGATCAGGGACAGCGCACCGACGACGGTGACGACGGTGAAGTCCAGCAGGGGGCGGTACTGGGCGGTGGAGATGATCCAGGCGATGCCCGCCGCGGTCAGCAGCAGGTAGGCCAGGGCGAGGGTGAGGCTCATCGCCGCGAGCACCGGCAGCATCCGCGCGGTGCGGGGCCGGGGAGTGCTGGCGAACAGTTCCTCGACCTTCGCCCGGTGTTCCCGGCGCCCCTGCCAGGCCCCGGCGGCCAGGGCCAGCGGCCACAGCAGGAGCAGGTACTCGCGGACGGCCAAGGCCAGCGCCATCCAGCCGCCCGACCACCGGCCGGTCGCGGCGTAGAGTGCGACGACCCCGACCACCAGCGTGATCAGCGCGGCGCCGAGCGCGGCGGAGCGGCGCAGTTCGATCCCGAGCACGCTCATCGGCCACCCTCCGCCCGGTGCTGGCGGAGGATCGCCGAGTAGCCCCGCTCGGCCGGGCTGTCGCCGGCGTGTCCCTGGTCGCCCTGGGCGGCCAGCACCTCGGGGCTGCCCTGCCAGACCAGGCGGCCCTCGTCGACCAGCACCACGTCGGTGCAGGCCGCCGCGACGTCCTCGACCAGGTGGGTGGAGACCAGCACGCAGCTGTCGGTGCCGAGGTCACGCAGCAGTTCGCGGAAGTCGAGCCGCTGTTCCGGGTCGAGACCGACGGTCGGCTCGTCCAACAGCAGCAGCCGCGGGTCGTTCACGATGGCCTGCGCGATGCCGGCCCGGCGCAACATGCCGCCGGAGAGCGTCTTCAGCCGGGCATCGGCCTTGGCGGCCAGCCCGACCCGGTCGACGGCCCGCTGCACCGCCGCCGGGATGCCGGCCTTCGGCATCTCCTTGAGCCAGGCCATGTACCCGACGAACTCGCGAACGGTGAACCGCGGGTAGTAGCCGAAGTGCTGGGGCAGGTAGCCCAGGGTGCGGCGGACCGGCCGCAGGTCGGCACGGCCGTCGACCGGGTGCCCGAGCAGCGTCAGCCGCCCGCCGGCCGGGGCCAGCACGGTCGCCAGGGCGCGCATCAGGGTGGTCTTGCCGGCGCCGTTGGGGCCGAGCAGTCCGTGCACGCCGGTGGTCAGGGTCAGGTCGAGACCGTTCACGGCCAGGTGCCGTCCGGCCCGGACCTGCAAACCCTCCGCGTGGATCGCCCAGGCATGGGTGGTGGCGGTCGTCTCGACCGCACTCACGGCACGCATCGTCATCATCTCCTTCGGTGAGCGCCGACAGGTCGCCGTCGGCGGGTGCGGCGGTAGTGCGGGTGCGGCGGTAGTGCGGGTGCGACGGCTAGTCGTGTTGGGAGAGCCGCCGGAACGCGTTGATCCGCAACAGGGCCACGGCGGTCAGGAGCACCGTCACCAGCGCCCAGGTGGGGGTGCTCTCCCCCGCCAACAGCACCGGGATCCGGGCGGTGGCGAGGCTGGGGGCGATCACCGCGAGCGTCCAGATCGCGATCAGCCCGATCGCCGCTCGGTGGACGCCGACGAGGGTTCCCAGCAGCAGCGTGGCGGCGGTGAACGCCAGGCAGGGCAGCAGCATCAGGGCCAGTGACGTCCCGGTGCCGGCACCGACCAGGGCGAGTGCGGGAATGACGAAGGCCAGCACCGCGGCCGTACGCCGCAGCAGCGTGGTCAGGCCGGCGGCGGGCGTGGCGGCGATCAGCTCCCAGGCCGGGTCGACCCGACGGTGCCAGGCGACCGCCACGCCGGGTAGTGGAGCGAGTGGTGCGATCAGCAGCACCAGCTCGGGTAGCCCGGTCCACAGCACGCCGAGCAGCGCGGCGCAGGCGAGCACCCCGGCGGTCATGCCGAGCCACGGCAGCAGGGTGCCCACGAGCCAGCGGTTGCCGAGCGCCGACCAGGACCGGCTGCGGCCGGCGGGCATCGGCGTCGCCGCGATCTCGCGGTCCAGGACCGCCGCGACCCGGTCGAGGGTGGTCCGGGTGTCGGCGGTGGTGCTGCCGGCCAGCCGGGCCCGGCAGTCGGCGCACTCCTCCAGGTGCACCTCGATCGTCCAGACGCTGGGTTCGTCGAGAGTGGGGTCACCGGTGGCGTAGCGGCCGATCTGGGCCAGGGTGGGGTGGGTGGTCATGACAGCGCCTCCCGTAGGACGATCCGGGCTCGGCGGACGCGGGACTTGACGGTGTTCTCCGGTACGCCCAGCAGCACCGACGCCTCGCGCGGTGAGAGCCCGTCGAGGACCGTGGCCCGCAGAGCGGCCCGGACCTCGGACGGCAGGGCGAGCAGGGCCTGTTCCAGTTCCTGGCCGATCCGGGCGGCCATCACCTCGTCCTCGGCGGCGGGCGCGGTGGCCGGCATCAGCTCGACCTGCGGCACCTGCGCCTTGCGGGCCCGACGCCGGAACGCGTCGACGAGGCGGTGCGCGGCGATGGTCCACAGCCAACCCACCGCGCTGCCCTGCGCCACGCCGCTGCCGCTGGTGCGGGTGCCGGCGAAGCTGCCCGCCGCCCGCCATACCGCCAGGAAGGTGTCCTGCAGCACCTCGGCCACGATGTCCTGGTCGGCACACCGGCGACGCAGGCGCACCTCCAACCACGGCGCGGTACGCCGGTACAGCTCGTCAAACGCCCGCCGGTCGCCGCGGGCGACCCGGCGTACGAGTTCACCCTCGTCGGCCGCGTCCATTCCGGTACTCACATCTGGAGAGACGACGGGTCCGCCGGGATCGGGTCACGAACCAGTGTGATCGCCGTCACTGGTGTCCAGGTCCGTCGGCACGGCGAGGCGGGCCGGGCGGCGCCGTCGCCGGATCCGGCCGTGGGCGAGTGCCGCGTCGACCCGGCAGTGCACCACCCGGATGTCCGCGATCCCGACCAGCGGATCCAGGCCGGGCCGCCAGAGCCGGCCCTGGAAGGCGGTGGGCCAGGGTCGTCTTGCCGCTTCCCGGCGGCCCGCTGACGACGACGAGGGTGGGGATTGCCATCAGCCCGTTATAGCCGGGCGGCCGCCCCTGCGGTGGGCGACGCTCGACCGGCACCGCCCTCACTCGATCCGTCGAAGTGACGTTCGGTAGTCGATGGAATCCCACAGGTGACGAGAGTGGGCCATGGGAAGTGATACTTACTGATGTCCGAGATCGGCGGGGCGGCCGAACCATCGACACCGATCGGATGTGACAGGCAAGGCGAGAACGATACACGTAACTGTAACGTTAGCGCGTGGTCGAACGCTCTTCCCGGGTGTAGACAGGATCCTGATCATGGCGGGGGTGCGGGGCGCGTTCGCCGCGCTCCGGGGTCCGTGACGTGAGAGGGGGCCTGGTGCGGGGCGAGTTGCAACGCATCGTCGACGCCGTCGCCGCCCACGTCGGCCGTCCCGCCCTCATCGAGGACCGGCGCCAGCGGGTCGTCGTCTACAGCGAGCAGAACGGGCTGACCGACGAGGTCCGGCGGGCGTCGATCCTGCGCCGGCAGAACGCCCCCGAGGTGGTCGCCTGGCTGCGTGACCTCGGTATCGCCGAGGCCCGGCAGCCGGTGCGTACGCCGGCCCGACCGGAACTGGACCTGCTGCCCCGGTTGTGCGTACCGGTGCGCCACCACGACCTGCTGCTCGGCTTCGTCTGGTTCATCGACGCCGACGGCACCATGACCGACGTCGACCTGGCGGCGACCGGACTGCTCAAGGAGTTGTCGCTGGCGCTGTACCGGGAGAACCTGCTCGGCGAACTGGCCGCGCAGAGCGAGACCGAGGCGGCCCGTACCCTGCTCGCCGACAGCCCGGACACCCGCGACCAGGCGGCCCGCGCGCTGCTGGAGGCCGGGATGATCGGCGCGGACGGCCCCCGGACCGCGCTGGTGGCCCGGCTGGTCGGGTCCGGCGAACGGCAGCCGGACGAACTGGCCCGCATCGCGTTGGAGCAGTCGCTGGTGGCCGCGCGCCGACGGGCCGGCACCCGGGAGGCGTTGCACCTGGTCCGACACGACCACGGGGTGCTGCTGCTGCCCGCCGAACCGGCCGCCGGCCGACCCGCCCCGGAGGCCGCCGCCCGGCATCTCGACGAGGACCTGCAACACGTGACGCGCAGCCTCGGCTCGGTGCAGCGGACCGTGGTGGGCGTCGGCCAGACCCGGCCGCGGCTGGCCGACGTCGTCGAGTCGTACGCCGAGGCGTTGCACGCCGCGCGGGTCGGCGCGCAACTGCCGGCGTTGGGCCGGGTGGTCCTCTGGTCCGGGCTGGGCAGCTACCGGGTGCTGGCCCGCCTCGGTGACCAGCAGCTGACCGTGGCCGACGTGCATCCCGGGCTGGCCCGGCTGCTGGCCGCCCCCGGCAGCCAGGTGCTGCTGGCGACTCTGGAGCGGTACCTGGACCAGGCCGGCAACGCGCACGCCACCGCCGCCGAGCTGCGCCTGCACCGCACCACGCTGTACTACCGGCTGCAACGCATCGAGGAGATCGCCGGCACCGACCTCAAGAGCGGCGACGAGCGGCTCTGCCTGCACCTGGGGCTGAAGCTGGCCCGGCTGACCGGGCAGCACCGGCCCGACGAGTGAGGGACCTACGACACCCGTAGCAAGCTGGCCCGGAGATCTTCGACAGGTGCCCGATGACCGGCGGCGAACCGGTCCATAGGTTCGGCGCAGTGCCCGGGCTCGGGCGGTCACGACAGGAGTGGTGCGGTGGTCGGGCGGTGGGTCGGGCGGTACCTGGTGCCCGCGCTCGTCGCCGCGTTCTTCGTCGCCCCGCTGTGGTTCATGCTGGTCGGCTCGCTGCGACCGGCCGGATCACCGCCGCCACGCACGCTGGAGCTGTGGCCGGCCGGGGCCACCACGGCGGCGTACGCCAGGCTGCCGGAGCTGGTGCCGCTACTGCGCTACCTGGCCAACTCGGCGCTGGTGGTGGCGCTGGCGGTGCCGCTGACCGTGCTGGTCGCGTCGCTGACCGGGTTCGGGCTGCGGCTGCTGTCCGGTGCCGGCCGCCGACGGGCGCTGATCGGCCTGCTGGTGCTGCTGCTGGTGCCGGTCACCGCCGTCTGGGCCACCCGGTTCGAACTGTTCCGACTGGCCGGGGTCGTCGACACGTACCTGCCGCTGCTGGCACCGGCGGCGCTTGCGGTGAGCCCGTTCCTGGTCCTGCTGTACGCGTGGAGCTTCGGCGGTGTCTCGGACAGCCAGTTGCAGGCCGCCCGGCTGGAGGGCGCCGGCTGGCTCACCATCTGGCGTCGCCTGGCGATGCCGCAGGTCAAGCCGGCGACGCTCGCGGTGGCGGTGCTCGCCTTCACCTTCCACTGGGCCAACTTCATCGACCCGCTGCTGTACCTGACCAGTGGCGACCGTTACACCTGGCCGCTGGGGCTGCGGTTCCTGCTGCTGCTCAACCCGACGGACTGGCCGCTGTTGATGGCCGGCAGCGTGGTCGCCACCCTGCCGTGCGTGCTGGTGTTCCTGCTGGCCCAGCGGATCCTGCTGGCCGACGACCCGTTGGCGGCGCTTCGATCGAAAGGACGCCGATGACTCCGCACTGGCGACGCCTCTGCGCCACCCTGCTCACCGTGCTGCTCGTCGGCACCGGCTGCACCTCCGGCGACCGGGCTGCGGAGCCGACCGGCATCACCGTCGTGCTGTTCGGTGACGCCGAGGAGATCGCCGGCTACCGGGACCTGGTCGCCGGCTTCAGCACGGCCAACCCCGACCTGCCGGTCACCCTCTCCCCCGTGGCCAGCCAGGACGAACTGATGGCCCGGCTGACCACCTCCTTCGCCGGTGGCCGCCCGCCGGACGTGTTCCTGCTCAACTACCGCCGCTACGGGCAGTTCGCCGCACAGGGCGCGATCGAACCGGCCCAGTCGTACCTGGACACCAGCGAGGCGATCCGGGAGAGCGACTTCAGTCCGCAGGCCCTCGACGCGTTCCGGTTCGACGGGCTGGAGCTGACCTGCCTGCCGCAGAACCTCTCCTCGCTGGTCGTCTACTACAACGCCGACCTGTTCGCCGCCGCCGGGGTGCCCACGCCGACCGCCGGGTGGAGCTGGGACGACTTCCTCGCCGCGGCGAAGGCGTTGACCGGCGACGGCCGGTACGGCCTGGGTGTCGAGCCGACCATCCCACGGCTGGCGCCGTTCGTCTGGTCCAACGGAGGTGAACTGGTCGACGACGAGCAGCGCCCGACCACGCTGACCCTGCGCGCCGACCCGGCCGCCCGGGCGGCCGTCGACTGGTTCGTCGACCTGCAACTGCGCCACGGCGTCGTGCCGCCGGACGCGCAGGAGCAGAGCGAGTCCAGCGAGGCCCGGTTCCTGCGCGGCACCCTCGGCATGTACCTCAACAGCCGGGTGGCGGTGCCCACCCTGCGGACCGTCTCCGGCTTCACCTGGGACGTGGCGCCGCTGCCGGTGGCCCCCGGTGGGGTGCCGGCGTCGATCCTGCACAGCGACGCGTACTGCATGAGCGCCGGCCTGGCCGACCACCGGCCGGCCTGGCGGTTCATCGAGTACGCGATGGGCACCGCCGGGCAGCGGGCGCTCGCCGAGTCGGGCCGGACCGTGCCGTCGCGGCTCGACGTGGCCGACTCCGCCGCGTTCCTCGACCCGAGCAAGCCGCCCCGCTCCTCGCAGGTCTTCCTCGACGCCGCGCCGCACCTGCGCGCCACCCCCCGCACCGGCACCTGGTCGCGGGTGGAGAAGGAGGCGAACAGCCTGCTGACCGAGGTGTTCTACGGCCGGGTCGACCGGGAGCAGGGGCTGCGCCAGTTGGAGGAACGGGTCCGTCCGCTGTTCGCGCTGACGGTGGGCCGGTGAAGGGAGTCATCCGGCTGGAGGCGCTCACCCGGTCGTACGGGGCGACCACCGCCGTGGACGGCGTGGACCTGACGGTACGCGCGGGAGAACTGGTCACCCTGGTCGGTCCCTCCGGGTCGGGCAAGTCGACGATCCTGCGGCTGATCGCCGGGCTCGACCGGCCGGACAGCGGCCGGGTGCTGGTCGACGGCGCCGACGTCGCCGGGATGCCGCCGCACCGCCGGGCGGTGGCCATGGTCTTCCAGGACTACGCGCTCTTCCCACACCTCACCGTGCTGGGCAACCTGACCTTCGGGCCGCGGGTGCGCCGGGTGCGGCGGGCCGAGGCGGACCGGCGGGCCCGCCAGGCGGCGCAGCGGCTGGGCATCGCCGACCTGCTGGACCGCTACCCCGACCAGATGTCGGGCGGGCAGCGCCAGCGGGTGGCGTTGGCCCGGGCGCTGCTGCGCGACCCCAGCGTGTACCTGCTCGACGAGCCGCTGGCCAGCCTGGACGCGCCGCTGCGCTTCGCCACCCGCGCCGACCTGCTCACCCTGCACCGGGAACTGCGTACCACCGCCATCCACGTCACGCACGACCAGCACGAGGCGATGACCCTCGGCGACCGGGTGGTGGTCCTGGCCGAGGGAAGGATCCGGCAGGTCGGTGCGCCGCAGCAGGTGTACGACGAGCCGGCCGACACGTTCGTCGCCGGGTTCCTCGGCAGCCCGCCGATGAACCTGGTGCCCGGCGGCGGGGTGCTCGGCGGCGACGCGACGCTGACCGTCGGCGTACGGCCGGAGGACCTGACGCTGGACGAGGCCGGCACCGTCACCGCGACCGTCGAGGCGATCGAGGCGCTGGGCAGCGAGGCGGTGCTGTTGACCCGCTGCCCCGACGGCACCCGGCTCACCGTACGCACCGGACCCCGGCCCGGTGTCGCACCCGGCGACGAGGTGCGGCTGCGGGCCGACCGGCTGCACCGGTTCGAGGCGGCCACCGGTCGGCGCCGGTGACCCGCCGCCCCCGGCCGGAGTTGACCGGCTGGGCGTTCCTCGCCCCGTACGCGGTGGCGGTGGCCCTGCTGGTCGCGGTGCCGGCGCTGCTCAACGTCGGGTACGCCGTCACCGACCACACCGGACTGACCCGCGATCCGCAGTTCGTCGGGCTGGCCAACGTACGCCGGATGCTCGACGACCGGTTCCTGCTGGACAGCCTGGAGGCGTCGCTGGCGCACGTGGCGCTCGCCGTGCCGGTGCGGTTCGTCGCCGCGGTCGGGCTCGGCCTGCTGCTGGCCGCGCCGCGGCCCGGCGGACGCTGGTTCCGTACCGCCGTCTACCTGCCCACGGTCATCCCGGACGTGGCCCTGGCGGTGCTCTTCCTGTGGGTGCTCAACCCGCTGTACGGGCCGTTGAACCAGTTCCTCGGGCTGTTCGGGCACGCCGGCTACAACTGGCTCGCCGATCCGACCACGGCCCGCCTCGCGGTGGTGCTGATGCTGGCGTTCCCGATCGGCGAGGGCTTCGTGGTGGTCCTCGCCGCCCGCCGGCTGCTCGACGGCCGGCTGTACGAGGCCGCGGCGCTGGAGGGCTGCGGCCCGTTCGGGCAGCTGCGGCGGCTCACCCTGCCGCTGCTCGCGCCGGTGCTGGTACTGCTGGCGGTCCGGGACATCATCCTCACCCTGCAGGTCAACTTCGTGCCGGCGTACGTGCTCACCGACGGGCGTCCGGCCAACGCCACCCTGTACCTGCCGGTCTACATCTTCGACCAGGTGTTCGAGTTCTCCGGGTTCGCCTACGGCTCGCTGGTCACCATCCTGCTGATGCTGATCACCACCGTGATCATCATCGGGTTGCTGCTGGGCGTCCGGCGCTGGCGGGTGCTGCGATGAGCTGGCATCCTGCTGCGATGAGACTCCGGGCCCTGGCCGTCGCCGTCGCCGTGCTCCCGCTGTTGGCCGCCTGCGGCGGCGACACCACCCGATCGGGCGGCGGCCAACGGGACCTGCTGGCGAACCTGCCCAGCTGCGACCGGGTGCCGCTGGACCAGGAACCCGAGGTCGGCGCCGAGGTGACCGGGCTGGTCCTGCCCGACGGTGCCCGGGTCACCAGTGTGGTGGCGCAGGGGATGCTGACCACCGTGGAGGCCACCGTCCGGATGTCCCCGTTGGACGTACGCGCCCACTACGAGCAGCGCACCGACATCGACCTGCTGCGCATCGAGGACGAGATCTTCGAGACCGAGGTGCTGGCCCGGACCCAGGACCGGCGGATGTACCTGCGGGCCGGGGCGTTGTGCGCCGACGGCACCACGCTCACCGTCATGGTCGGCCCCGATTCCGAGGACGCCGGCCTGCCCGAGTTCCGCAGCGGCGGGTGACCTCGGTCCGGCCGGTGAGCCGGTCGGCTGAGTCGTGGCTGCCGGGCGCCGGCGGGCGCCCTCGACACCTGTCCTAACCGGACGTCGGCATTCCCGACAGATGCTCGGTGACGTTCGCCGATGCGCACTCTAGCGTGCGCATTCAGGACCGTCCGTGTCCGGATCAGGAGAGACGGAATGAAACTCACCTTCGCCAGACGCCATCGCGGCCTGGCGGCGACAGCGGTGCTGGGGCTGCTCGCCACCGTCGCGTTGGCGGCGTCGGCCGGCGCACCGTCGACCGAGCCGCCGCTGGCCACCAACTTTCCCACCGGACCGATGGAGCTGCCCGACGAGTGGATGACCGCGCAGCGGATGAGCGACGGCGCCACCGACCTGTCGGCCGCCAAGTACGCCAACGCCCGCGGCGAGGCCAACCAGCTCGCCGCCCGTACCCGCAGCGTCTACCGGCCGCTCGCCGAGCGGTCCTGGTCCTTCTTCGGACCCGCCAACATCGGTGGCCGGGTGGTCGACATCGCGGTCGACCCGCAGGTGCCCGACCAGGTGTTCATCGCCGCCGCCTCGGGCGGCGTGTGGAAGTCCGGCGACGCCGGGGCCACCTTCACCCCGGCCTGGCCGGACAACTGGAGCCAGGCCATCGGTGCGGTCGCCATGACCAGCGACGGGGTGCTGTTCGCCGGCACCGGCGAGGCGCAGCCCGGCGGTGGTTCCATCACCTTCGGCGGCGACGGCGTCTACCGCTCCACCGACCGGGGCGCCAACTGGGAACGGGTCGGTCTGGCCGACAGCCACGCCATCGGCCGGTTCGCGATCGACCCGAGCGACGAGGACCGGATCTTCGCGGCGGCCAGCGGCAACCTGTTCGTACCGGGCGGCGAGCGCGGCGTCTACCTGACCGACGACGGCGGTGACAGCTGGCGGCAGGTGCTCGCCCCACCGAACGACACCACCGGCGCCACCGAGGTGCTCGTCGACCCGAGCAACCCCGACCGGGTGTACGCCGCGATGTGGGACCACCTGCGCGAGCCTCACCAGCGCACCTACGGCGGCCCCGGGTCGAGCCTCTGGCGTTCCGACGACGGTGGCGAGAACTGGACGCGGCTGACCAACGGCCTGCCCACCGACGCCGACCAGGGCCGCTGGGGAATCGCACTGGCCCCCAACGACCCGCAGCGGCTGTACGCGTACGTCGGCACGGCCCTCGGACCGTTCCGGGCCTTCTACCGCTCCGACGACGGCGGCGACACCTGGACGCAGCAGCCGATCAGCGCCAACCAGGCGTCGCAGTCGACGTTCAGCTGGTGGTTCGGCAAGATCTTCGTCGACCCGGCCAACGCCAACCACGTCTTCCTGATGGGCGTGAACCTGATGCGCTCCACCAACGGCGCGCAGAGCTTCTCCTCGGTGGGTGGCGTGCACGCCGACCAGCACTCGATGCGCTGGGATCCGAAGGTGCCGGGCCGGGTGTATCTCGGCAACGACGGCGGGTTCTACCGCTCGCAGAACAACGGCGCCAGCGGCTGGGTGAAGTCCACCGACGAGCGGTACACGCAGTTCTACACCGTCGACGTGGCGCAGACCGACCCGAGCCTGAAGGTCGGCGGCACCCAGGACAACGGCTGCAACCGCGGCTACAACGGTGCCGGCGGCCCATGGAACGCGATCGGCTGCGGTGACGGTCTACAGACCCTCATCCACCCGGAGAACCCGAACATCGTCTTCGGCTGCAGCCAGTACGGTGCCTGCTACCGGTCGGAGAACGCCGGCGGCACGCCGCGGCAGAACATCGGCACCGGCCAGACCACCTCGCAGCGCCGCAACTGGCTCACCCCGCTGCAGTTCGACCCGAACGACCCGAACGTCATGTACTACGCCGGCAACATCGTGAACCGGTCGACGGACAACGGTCGGACCTGGACGGCGATCAGCCCCGACCTGACCGGCGGCGGGCCGAACGACCCGTCCGGCTACCCATGGGGCACGATCACCACCATCGCCGCCGCGCCCAGCGACGGCAACACGTTGTACGTCGGCACCGACGACGGCAAGCTCTGGTGGACGCGCGACCTCGGCGGGAGCTGGCACGAGGTCGACGCGGGGCAGCTGCCCGGCACCTGGGTCACCCGCGTCGCGGTACACCCGAAGGACGCGAACATCGCGTACGCCACGTTCTCCGGCTTCCGTTCCGGCAGCGACCGGGCGCACGTGATGATGACCCTCGACGGCGGGCTCACCTGGACCGACATCGGTCGGGGCCTGCCCGACGCGCCGGTCAACTCGGTGATCCCGACCGCCGACGGGCTGCTGCTGGTCGGCACCGACGTCGGTGTCTTCCTCTCCGGCTGGAACGGCGGCGAGTGGGCGGCCCTCGGCGCCGACCTGCCGCAGGCCGCGGTGATGTACCTGCGCTACCACGAGCCGTCGCGGCAGCTCACCGCCGCCACCTTCGGTCGGGGCATCTACGACCTGACGGTGCCGCGCTGCCCGGCGGCGAACACCCGGCTGCCGCTGAAGGAACCCGGCGTCGGTCTGGTGGGCGTCCTGTCCTCCTGCCGCGCCGGCTAGGTTCGGCCCCCCGGCAAGCGGGCGCCAGCCGCAGCGGGGTCCTCGGTCGCCGCGTGAAGTCCACGCGGCGGCCGGGGACCCCGCTTTCCGGTCAACCTGTGTCACGACCCTGTCGAGCTGATAGCGCGGACGGTTCGCGGCACCCGGCGCAGGGCCGGACCGAGGGACAGCAGGGCGGCCGGGACGTACCGCCTCCGCAGTGTGCGGGCAGCGTGGTACAGGACGCCCCCGACCTGACGACGCTGCAACGGCGGGCGGCGCAGATCAGCGCAGCCGGCCGAGCAGCACCGGGGCCGATCAGCGCGGCCGGCCAGTCAGCGCAGCCGGCGGGCGGGGAACCGGGCCGGTGGGTCGGCGATCGCCGCCTGGGCGGCGACCAGTTGCAGTTCCCGGGTGCCGGCGGCCAGGGTCGCCTCCAGCACGGCGAAGATCGACGCGGTGGTGCGTTCCAGCGCCGTCGCGGGGGAACCGGTGCTGCGCAGGTGGGCGAGGTACAGGGCGGCGGTCACGTCGCCGCCGCCGTTCGGGCTGATCGGCAGCAGCGGGGTGGTCACCACCCAGGCGCCCTCGTCGGAGACGGCCACCACCTCCAGTTGCCCCGCCGGCACCCCGCCGTGCAGGACGCTGGTGACCAGCACGTGCCGGGGGCCGGTGGCGCGGACCACGTCGACGGCCGCCAGCAGTGCCTGCGGTGAGTCGGTCCGCCGCCCGGCGAGGAACTCCAACTCGAACTGGTTGGGCGTCACGATGTCCGCCCGGGGCACCACCACGTCGCGCAGGTACTCGGGGATGCCCGGCCGGACGAACATGCCCCGACCGACGTCGCCCATCACCGGGTCGCAGCAGTAGACGGCGTCCGGGTTGGCGGTCTTCACCAGGGTCACCGCGTCGAGGATCACCGCGCCCATCGCCGGGTCACCCTGGTAGCCGGAGAGGATCGCGTCGGCGTCACCGATGACGCCACGGTCGGCGATGCCGGCGATCACCTCGGCGACGTCGGCCGGGGCGAGCAGCGGGCCACGCCAGGCGCCGTAGCCGGTGTGGTTGGAGAAGTGCACGGTCAGCACCGGCCAGACCTCGTGCCCCAGCCGTTGCAGGGGGAAGACGGCGGCGGAGTTACCGACGTGGCCGTAGGCGACCGAGGACTGGATGGACAGGATCTTCACCCGGTCATCATCGCGGTTCGCGGATGCTCGATCGGCGCAGGGGCGCCGCCACGGCCTGCCGGGTGGCCGCGGCGTTGCGGCCGCGACCACCCGGATCGAGCACCGGATAGATCAGCCGGTCGGTGCGACGACCGTCTGCTTGTTGAAGTTCTTGCCGTTGCCGTCCGGCTTGTAGTTCTTCTCCACGTTGCCGGCCGCATCCACCGAGAACCAGTGGACCGTGGTGCCGGCCGGGACGGTCAGCGTCTCGCCGCCCTCCCGGATGCCCGCCGACCCGTACAGTGCCGAGTCGTAGGTGGGCTTGGCTCCGTCGAGGGTGTAGAAGACCGCCGCCGGTTCGCTGGTGTCGAACTTCAGGTCGACCATGCCCGGCGTGGCGCTGGCGCTGACCGACACCGTGCTGGTCGGCCGCTGGTGGTCGGTGTCGAAGTCCCGGGCCACCCGCAGCATCTCGACCAGACCGTTGGAGAACTCCATGGTCTCCTCGTGCGCGGAACTCCACGGCGGCTGGAAGGACGTGCCGACCTCGAAGTTCCAGGCATAGATGCCGTACTTGTACCAGAGCATGTCACCGGAGTTGCCGGCCGCCGAGTAGAGCACGTCGGCGATCGGGCCGGTACGCGCCGGGGTGACCGCCAGGTTGCGGTGCCGCTTGATGGCGGTCAGGATCCGCGACGAGGCACCCCAGAACAGCGACTCCTCGGCCAGCGTGGGCCGCGGCGCCGAGATCCGGCCCGGGGTCGCGTACGAGCCGGGCGACCACATGAAGTAGTTGCCGGAGGAGTGCAGGTTCATCGAGAACTTGATGTTCGGCTGCGAGGCGAGCCAGTCCACGTTGCGGCTCTCCGGCTCGGACAGCTCGGCCGGCCCGGCGTACGTGCCGCTGGTGCAGCTCGTCGAGGCGCCCGAGTAGCCGTCGAAGAGGCTGTACTCGATGTAGTTGCGGTTGTTGTCCACGCCCCACGAGGTGCGGCCGAGGAAGTCACCCGACGTCTCCGGCGTGCAGTGGTTGGTCATGTTCTTGCGCTGCGAGGCGAAGTCGTAGAACGAGTAGTGCCCGCCGTCCGGGTTGATCGACGGGGCGATCCAGATGTCGAGGTTGTCCACCAACTGCTTGGTCTTGCCGTCGTGGCCGTAGTTGCGCAGCAGCCGTTCGGCGGTCTCGATGGTCACCAGCGGTGGTACCCACTCGCGGGCGTGTTCCTGCGCGTACGCGAGCACGCCCAGCTTGGAGCCGTCGCGGTGCTTGCCGATCCGGATGGCGTACACCGAGTGCGGGTCGCGGGAGACCGAGTCGGGCGCGGAGAGGCCGTCCGACAGCGCGGTGCGCGCGGCCGGCGCGACCACCCCGGCACCGGCGTTACCCCGGTAGGTGTACGCCTTGAGCAGCGTCCCCGCCTGGGCGTTGAGCGCGGCGGCCACCTGGGCGGCGGTGCTGGTGATCGCCCCGGCGGCGTTGGTGGCCAGGCTGACCCGGACCTGGGTACCGGTCACCGTCACGGTCAGCGGCGCGTCGGCGGCGCCCGGGTTGACCAGCTCGACCGAGATGTCGTTGCCGCCCTCGTGGCCCCAGGCCAGCGAGTCCACGCCGACCCGGCTGGCGTTGGCGCTGCCGAGCACGGCCTGTGCCTTGCGGCGGTAGCCGTTGGTCTGGTACGGCAGCTCGACGATCTCGGAGATCTTCGGGTACTGCGCGGCCAGTGCCTTGATCCGGTCGTACAGCTCGGTGGGGGTGAGGTAGCTGTTGACGAAGTCCTTCTGGTAGCCCGGCCCCTCGGGGGCGTCGCCGGAGATGGGCAGCCACTCCTGCACCTTGGCCACCGCGACGTCACCGGTGGGGCTGGTGATCCGCACGTAGTCGGGTCGGGTGGTGACCTGCGCGGCGCCACGGTGGTACAGGTAGACGCCGCCGTCGACGAAGCGGGTGATGTTCTGCGTACCGCCGGAACCGATCTCGGTGCCCGGGCCGCTGTCCCGCTCGACGGTGAGCGCGCTGGTCACGGTCTGACCCTGCGCCCACTTCGCCTCGACCGACAGCACCTGGTTCTCGCCGGAGGTGTAGTAGTCGGCACGGATGATCTTGACGTCGGAGACGGCGCTCTGGGCCGAGAAGGTCGCCGCGGCGGCGAACTCCCGGTTGTCGGCCAGGTGCTCGGCGATGGTCGCCTCACGCTCGGCCACCCGGGCCTGCGCGTCAGCCGGGGTGTGCAGGACCTCGCCGAAGGTGAAGCCGGCCGCGGCCAGGGTGGCGACCTCGTTGCCGGTCACCACGGCGTGCACCACGATGCCGTCGTCGGTGTGGTCGACGTGGTGGTCGAGGTCGACGCCGGTGGCCACCAGCGCGTCCAGTTCGGCGCTGTCGGCCAGCACCACCTCGACCACGTTCGGCGCCTCGTCGGCCAGCCGGCCGAGGTCGGCGGGGATCTCGGTGGTCGGCGCGGCGGCCTTCGGCACGACCGCCGCCGCCGGGCTGACCAGCAGCATCATGGCGGTGCCGGTGGCCAGCGCCACGGAGACGGGTAGCCGGTGTCGCCACCGGTTTCGGGTAAGGATCTCGGGCATGAGGGCTCGTGGCCCCTTCTCGGCGTGCGGCGGACAGGGGGTCTGCGGCTCGCCTGGGCTGCTCTCAGCTCCGTGAACAGCCATGGGCGATCCGCTCGGCGGCCGACGCTGCCCGCATCGCCGATTACGCAGCGTCACGCATCCGTCAGTAGGGAGTGATCATGTCGCGGATCACTCTCGTCCGCCGGAAGTGATCTGTCAATCGTCCCAAGGACTAGGACAGGTGACCGCGCCCACCTCGCCCCGACCGGCCCGGAAAGTGCGTTTGGCCTGCGTGCAGACTGGAGACGTAGAGCGTGGAGCTCGAATACGAGGGGGATCACGCGTGTCCGACAACGCCGACCGGCCCAGCCACACCACCGACCGGCCCGCCGAGGTGACCGACCCGCTGCTGTGGCGGCTCGGCCTGGACGTCGCCGACGCCCACGCCCCGGCGGAGGACGGCGGGTGCGCCCACCCGATCTGCGCCGGCCAGGACTGGCCCTGCGGGCCCTGGCAGCAGGCCCAGCGGGCGCTCGCCCTGGCCCAGGGCGGCGCGCCGGAAGAGGCGACCTCCGCCGCCGGGCAGCACGACGGATGGTCCACTCCGGCCGCACTGCCCAGTTGGGCGGCGCAGCAGTCGCGCCGCGGATCCGCCGCCGCCTGAGCGCCGCGGTCGGCCCGCTCGTCGCCCGACGGGGTTCGCTCGCCGTCGCCACCGCCGGCACTGCCCGGTTCGCCGCCGGCTGCCTGGTGCGCTGCCTGCCCTGCCTCGCCACCTCGTCCGGCCGTGGCCCGGCGCGGCCCGGCCCGGGCGGTTGACCGGCCAGCGGCGGTCACGGGGACGTCGCGGTGTCCTCGTCAGCCGCCGGATGGCACACGGTGAGCGCGGCGGGTACCGACCGGACCTTGAGCCGGCGGGTTCGCCCCCGCGCGCCGCCGTCCAGCTCGTACGTCTTGGCCTCGGCGAACCGGACCTTGATCCGGCGGCCCCGGGTGATCCGGACGAACGGCGAGTCCGCCGAGCGGCCGGCGGCCATCCGGCCGAGCGTACGCGCCCAGTCGACGGCACCGCTGGCGGTCGACACGCCGATCTCCAACGCCCCGTCGTCGAGGCGGGCGTCGTCGAAGGCGGGAATGCCGCCGGTGATCGTGCCGACGTTGCCGAAGAGGACGCAACTCGCCTCGCCCTCGAACCAGGTGTCCCCGTCGACCCTGATCCGGGTCCGGGTCAGCTCCCCGCGTACGTGGCGCAGCCCGGTCCACACGTAGGCGAGCCGACCGAGACGGCCCTTCAGCTCCCGGTCGGCCGCGCGGATCAGCTCGCCGTCGAAGCCGGCGCCGGCCAACACGGCGAAGTGTTCCCCGTTGAGTCGGCCCAGGTCGAGGCGGCGGCGCGGGCCGTGCAGGCCGATCCGGACCGCCGCCGGCAGGTCCTCGGGGATGCCGAGGTTGCCGGCGAAGAGGTTGGCGGTGCCGGCGGGCAGGATCGCCATCGGCGTACCGCTGCCGGCCAGCACATCGGCGCAGCGCTGCACCATGCCGTCGCCACCCCAGACGAAGACCAGGTCGGCGCCCCGGTCCAGGGCCTTGCGGACCTTCTTCGGCGCCTTGCGGCTCTTCGGCACCTCGTACCAGAGCAGGTCGCCCACCCCGGCGCCGCGCAGCGTCGCCCGCAGTTCGTCGAGGCCGCCGCCGAGGGTCTTCTTCCGGTGGGCCACCACCGCGACGGTGCCGGTGCGGTCCGCAGTGCTCGTGTCCATGGCCGCTTGGCTTACCCCGCCGCCGGCCGCGGCACGCCTGGGCCGGTCCGGGATCGAGCGGCCGTCACCCTGGCAGCTCGATCCCGGACCCGGCGCGGTCCACCGTGGTACGTCCGGCGGCTACAGGGTGCGGGTGAGGCGGTCGGCGAGGATCCGGGCGAACCGCGACGGGTCGGCCAGCTCGCCGCCCTCGGCCAGCAGGGCCAGGCCGTACAGCAGTTCGGCGGTCTCGGTGAGCGTCGCCTCGGCACCGCCCTGCTCGTGCGCCTTGCGCAGCCCGGTGACCAGCGGGTGATCCGGGTTGAGCTCCAGGATCCGCTTGACCTTCGGCACCTCGTGGCCCATCGCCCGGTACAGCTTCTCCAGGGTCGGGGTGAGGTCGTGGGCGTCGCCGACCACGCAGGCCGGTGAGGTGGTCAGCCGCGCCGAGAGCCGGACCTCCTTGACCGAGTCGGACAGTACCCCGGTCAGCCAGCCGAGCAGGTCGGCGTACTCGGTCCGCTGCCGCTCCCGCTGCGCCTCGGCCTCGCCGCGCTCCTCCTCGGTGTCCAGGTCGACCTCGCCCTTGGCGATCGAGCGCAGGGTACGGCCCTGGTAGCTGCCGACCCGCTCCACCCACACCTCGTCGACCGGGTCGGTGAGCAGCAGCACCTCGTAGCCCTTGGCGCGGAACGCCTCCAGGTGCGGGGAGTTCTCGAGGGTGGTGCGGTTCTCGCCGGTGACGTAGTAGATGTCGGCCTGGCCGTCCCTCATCCGGCCGACGTAGCCGGCGAGGTCGGTGAGTTCGGCCGGGTCGTTGGTGGAGGCCACCGAGACGATCTCCAGCAGGGTGTCCCGGTTGTCGGCGTCGTCGACCAGCCCCTCCTTGACCGCGGCGCCGAACTCGGTCCAGAAGGTGCGGTACCGCTCCGGCTGGTCGGTCTTGAGGTCCTTCACCGTGGCGAGGACCTTCTTGACCAGGCGGCGGCGCACCGCCCTGATCTGCCGGTCCTGCTGCAGGATCTCCCGGGAGATGTTCAGGCTCAGGTCGTGGGCGTCCACCACACCCTTGACGAAGCGCAGGTAGTTCGGCATCAGCGCGTCACAGTCGTCCATGATGAACACGCGCTTGACGTAGAGCTGCACCCCGCGCCGCCCCTGTGGCGAGAACAGGTCGATCGGCGCGTGCGACGGGATGAACAGCAGCGCCTCGTACTCGAAGGTGCCCTCGCCGCGCATGTGGATGGTTTCCAGCGGGTCGGCCCAGTCGTGGCCGACGTGCTTGTAGAACTCGTGGTACTCGGCCGGCTCGACCTCGCCGCGCGGGCGGGCCCAGAGCGCCTTCATCGAGTTGAGCGTCACCGTCTCGGTGGTGGCCTCGGCGCCGTCGGCACCGGGACGCTCGACGGCCATCCGGATCGGGTGGGCGATGAAGTCGGAGTACCGCTTGACGATCTCGCGGATCGTCCACTCGGCGGTGTAGTCGTGCAGGTTGTCCTCGGTGTCGGCGGGCTTGAGGTGCAGGGTCACCGCGGTGCCCTGGGGTGCCTCGTCGAGCGCGCCGAGGGTGTACGTGCCCTCGCCGGTGGACTCCCAGCGGGTGCCGCCGCTCTCGCCGGCCTTGCGGGTGGTCAACTCGACCCGGTCGGCCACCATGAACGCCGCGTAGAAGCCGACGCCGAACTGCCCGATCAGCTCCTGCGACGCCCCGGCCTCCTGGGCCTCCCGCAGTTGGCGCAGCAGTTCGGCGGTGCCCGACTTGGCGATCGTGCCGATCACCGAGACGACCTCGTCGCGGCTCATGCCGATGCCGTTGTCCCGCACGGTGAGGGTTCGGGCCTCCCGGTCGACCTCGATGGTGACGTGCAGGTCGTCGGTGTCCACCGCGAGGTCCTTGTCCCGCAGCGCCGCCAGCCGCAGCTTGTCCAGCGCGTCGGAGGCGTTCGAGATCAGCTCCCGCAGGAAGACGTCCTTGTTCGAGTAGATCGAGTGCACCATCAGCTGGAGCAGCTGACGGGCCTCGGCCTGGAACTCCAACGTCTCGGGCCGGTCGTTCACACCTTCTCCTTCCCACTCTCCTCGTCGGCCTCGACGATTCGCGGAAAGGATACGAGTGGTCGCTGTCCGCGTGCGCCGGGTGGTCCCCTCTTCGACACGGCGCCGGCCCGCCCCGGTGACGGGACGGGCCGGCGTGCCGGACGGGGTCAGCGACGGCGGCCGTACGCGCCGGCCACGAGGGAGACACCGAGCGCGGCGAAGGCGATCTGGATGAACAGTTCGATCCAGTCGATGCCGGCGGTGTCGTCCACGCCGAGCAGGGCCGCGACGAACGTGCCGACGACCGCGGCCACGATACCGATCAGCATGGTCAGCAGGATCGGGATGCGCTGGCGTCCCGGCACGACCAGCCGCCCGAGCGCGCCGATGATCAGGCCGATGATGATGGCGGTGAAGAAGCCGGTGATTTCCACGAGAGCCGTCCCTCCAAGCGTTCGGGTCGCCAGTCTGGTGCCCGCACCGGTGGTTCGGTCAAACTCCACCACCCACCCTCGGGCGCTTTGTGTCGGGACCGTCACACCGTCGCGGGACAACCGTCATGAAGGGGCTCAGCGCGGGCTGATCAGTGCCGCGTAGTCGGCCGCGGTGAGTGGCTCCGACGACAGCGAGGAGTCGGCCCGGGGAACGCTCAGCGGGACACCGTCGCGCAGGAAGCGCACGGCGGTCACATCGGTGCGGGCGGTGAGCGTACAGACGATCTGCCCGTACGCGAGCAGTTCGTCGATGCGGCCGGTCTCCGCGGCGGCCGGTGCGACGGTGACCGCGGCCTGCCCCTCGACCAGTTCGACCACGGCATTGCTCAGCGCACCCGGCAGGGCGCTGGTCAGTCCGTCGTCACGTTCGGCCGGAGTGGGCCCGGCCAGCAGGTCACGCAGTTGGGCGTCGGCCTCGGGGACCTCGTCGATCCGGCGGATCACCGGCACCAGCCGGTCCTCCCGGGTGAAGTAGAGCATCTCGGTCACCGCACCGGTCTCGGCGGCGGTGGGCATGGCGGTCGCGGTGTACGGGAACGGGCCGGGCGGCGGGGTGACCGTGCGGGGCCGGTCCTCACCCGGCACCCCGCAGGCGGTGACCAGGGCGAGCAGGGTGGCCGCCAGGACGCCCCGCACGGTGCGTACGGCGGTCACGACGACACGCTCCCGGGCAGGGTGACCCGGAACCGGGCACCGCCCTCCGGACGGTCACCGACCGAGGCGCCGCCGCCGTGCGCGACGGCGTGCTGGGCCACCAGCGCCAACCCGAGGCCGGTGCCGTCACCACCGCCGCGGTAGTTGGCCGCCCGGCCGCGTACGAAGCGGTCGAAGATGGCTTCGCGGTCCGCCACCGGCACCCCCGGGCCCTCGTCGTCCACCTCGATGATGCCGGTGTCCCCGTCGTGGGACAGCCGCACCTCGACCGGACCGGCCCCGTACCGTTCGGCGTTGTCGAGCAGGTTGGCCAGAACCTGCGCGACGCGACGCTGGTCCACCCGCCAGGTCGACGGCGTACCGGCGGACAGCCGCACAATCGACTCGGGCAGTTCCCGGTCGCGGCAGGCCTGCCGGGCCAACTCGGCCAGGTCGACCGGCTCCCGATGCGCCGGCTGGTCGCTGCGGGCGAGATCCAGCAGGTCGTTGACCAACTGCTGGAACCGGTCGATCTCGTCGGCCACCAGTCGAGCCGCGGTGGCGGTCCGCTCGTCCTGGTTCTCCCGACGCCGGGCCAGCACACTGGCCGCCGCGGCGAGGGTCTGCAGGGGCGAGCGCAGTTCGTGACTGACGTCGGCGGCGAAACGCCGGTCCCGGTCGATGCGCTGGGCCAACTCGTCCACCATCCGGTTGAACGAGGTGGACAGGCGGGTCAGGTCGGGATCCGTGTCCGGCGCGAGCCGGGTGGTGAAGTCGCCGGCGGCGATCCGTTCCGCGGCGTCGGCGACGGCGGTGAGTGGCCGCAGTCCGTGCCGGGTGGCGTACCAGCCGAGCGCCGCGCCGGAGCCGGCGACCATGATGGCGACCGCGGTCAGCGCCAGCGCGAGGATCTGGAAGGTCTGCTCCAACTCCCGCAGCGAGGCGAACTCGTAGAACGACGCCGACTCGGACAACGGCACGCCGACCAGCATGACGGGATGGTCGTCGACCCGGACCCGCTGCACCGCCGGCTCGCCCGCGGTGACCAGTTCCCGCAGCCGGGCGGGAACGGCGGCGGTCAGACCGTCGTTGTCGGCCGCCCGGCCGTACCACTCGCCGTTGAGGTACAGCACCGCCCGCCGGCTGGTGCCGGTATCGAGGGAGCGCAGCGCCTCCCCCACGTCCGGGTTCTCGGTCGCCAGGCCGGCACGGACCACCGCCGCGTCGTAGTAGGCCGCCCGCACCACGGCGCGTTCCCGCTCGTCGAGCAGGGTACGACGGGTCAGCTCGTAGGACACCAGCGCCATCGAGGCCGACAGCAGCAGTGCGCCCACGGCGAAGGCGGCGGTGACCCGGGCACGCAGTCCGAGGCGTCTCATCGCTGCAACTTGTAGCCCAGCCCGCGCAGGGTCACCAGATGTTTCGGATTGGCCGGATCGGCTTCGATCTTCTGGCGCAGCCGGCCCACGTGCACGTCGACCAGCCGCTCGTCGCCGGTGTCGTACCCCCAGACGCGGCTGAGCAGCTGCTGTCGGGAGAGCACCCGTCCGGCGTGCTCGACCAACTCGCAGAGCAGCCGGAACTCGGTACGGGTGACCGCCACCGGCTCACCCGAGCGGCGTACCTCCCCCGCTTCGGGGCTGACCTCCAGGTCGCCGAAGGCGTACACCGGGACCGGCTCCTCCGCCGGGGTGACGGTGCGGGCGCGGCGGCGCAGCGCGCGCAACCTCGCGGTCAGCTCCTTGATCGCGACCGGCTTGACCACGTAGTCGTCGGCGCCGGCCTCGAGCGCGGCGACGATGTCGTGCGTGTCGTCACGGGCGCTGACCACGACGATCGGCACGTCGTCGTCCCGCCGCAGCTGACGGATGCACTCGAAGCCGTCGATTCCGGGCAGCATCAGGTCGACGAGGACATAGTCGGCCGGGTTCCGGCGTTGCGCGCGCAGCCCCTCCTCGGCGGTCGCCGCCCCCTGGGCGTCGTAGCCCTCGTCCTCCAGGGCGAGCAGTAACGCCAGCCGGATCCGGTCGTCGTCCTCGATCACCAGTACCGCTGTCATACCCGGAATCATCCCCAAGCCCCCGCCGACCAGCCAATCGCCACCGGCATACGGGGGTTTTGTCACGCAACTGTCATACGTCCGCGCGGTGCCTGCCAACCCCGCTGGGCAGGGTGAGAGCCGACCTCGGGACAGCAGGGAGGGGGCACCGACGTGACCACGCCACGAGGCCCCGAGTGCACCGTGCCACTGGTGGAGGTGGCCATCACCGAGTTCGACCTGGCCTGCCTGCCGGAGACCGGCGCGGTCTTCGACCAGCTGCTCGCGCTCCACCCGAGACAGGTGACGATCGACCTCTCCGGTTGTCGGCACATCGACGCCGCAGCCATCGGCCTGCTGCTCGACGTGCACCGCCGGCTGGTGCGCAGCGGTGGCCTGCTGGCGCTCCGCAACCCCAACCCGCGCATCGCCCGCATCCTGCAGACCGCCCGGTTGGACCAGATCCTGCCGGTGCACACCGACAACACGACCGCCCCCGTCGAGGCACCGGCGGCGTCCACCAAGGCACCGACGGCGTCCACGGAGGCCGTCGCGCCGTCGACCGCCGGCCCGCCGCACGGTGTCGCCGGCCGCGCGGCGGCGTTCGGCCGCGCGGCCGTGCCCGTCCGGACCTGACACCGCAGACACCGCACCGAGGAGCAGGATGACCGTCGCCGGGATCGTCGCGGCCCTCGCCGTCGGCCTCGCCGTCGGCGCGCTCGGCCGACTCGCCGTCCCCGGCCGGTCGGGCGTCCCGCTATGGCTCACCATGACCATCGGCGCCGCCGCCGCACTGCTGGGCGCGATCAGCGCCTGGCTCGTCGGGGTCCGTGGGTTCAGCCTGCTGGGCCTGGTCGTCCAGGCCGGTCTCGCCGCGGTCGGCGTGGTGATCGTGGCCGCCACCGCCGGCAAGGAACGCTCCGACTCCCGCTGATCGTCTGCCCGGCGACGGCGCAGCCGCCCGTCGCCCCCGAGCCCGTGTCCCCGCCAGAGCCGGCGCGGCACCGGAGAGGAAGCAGGATGACCGTCGTACCGGACGACAATCTGATGACCCTGATCTGCGACGTGTGCGGCGAGACCACCACCGGCACCGCCTGTGTACTGCCCGACGCCGAGGTCGTCTGGACCCTGGTCTCCGACCACGGCTGGAGCGGTTCCCCGTTCGCGACCGGTCCGCACCGTTGCCCGCGGTGCAGCACCCTGCCGGCCGGCAGCACCCCACCCGACGACGACCGCCCGGTGGGCGGGGTCGGGGTCGAGCAGGTGGCCGAGGTGACGGTGACCGACGTCGCCCCGGACGCCGGTGACGCGCTGCGCGTCGCGCTGCGCACCGCCCTCGACGTGGGCGGAACGGTCGTGGTGGACCTGACCCGGGTCCAGGTCATCGACTCCGCCGGGCTGGGCCTGCTGGTACGGGCCCACCGCGACGTACGCGACCGTGGTGGGCGGCTCTGCCTGGCCGCACCGTCGAGGTTCATCCGCACCGTACTGCACACCATGAAACTCGCCGGGGTCTTCCCGATCTTCGACAGCCACGACGAGGCGCTCGCCCAACTGGGGGTGTCCCGGGACGGCGCGGCACTGGTCGACGTCACGCCGGCCGAGGCCGGGCGGCCCCGTACCGTCGCGCCCCGGTCCGCACCGGCGGCCCGGCAGCCCGCCGCCCGCGTCACCGTCTGATCCGCTCGCCGGCAGGGGTGCCCGACGTTCGTCCGGTACCGCCCGGGGCAACGTCGGCGCCGCGGACCGGGCTACTCGGCCACCGATTCCTTCCACTGCTGCCACCAGGCGCCGTCGGTGAGTTCACCGGCGGCGCGAAGCACGGCGACCAACGCGGCGGCGGGCAGCGCGGGCTCTTCGAGGCGTACGTCGGCGAGAATCCGTTCGAGTTCCCGTTGCCGTTCCCGCATCCCCCGCCCGACCAGATCCTTACCCGCGGAGGTCAACCCGACCCAGGCGGCCCGGCGGTCCTCGACGCGTTCGTGCCGTGCCACCAGTCCCTTGCGGACCAGCCGGTCGCACATCCGGGTGGCGGTGGACGACTGCACGCCGAGCAGCTTCGCCAGATCGATCACCCGCTGCGGGCCGGGTACCAGAACCACCAGTGTCCGGAACTGTTGCAGCGTGACGTCGGCGTCGATGCGCGCCAGTGTCCGCATGGCGACGGCGACCATCATCCGGCTCAGCGAGACGAGCGCGCCGACGAACTCGTCGGCCGACTCGACACTGTCACGCTCCGTGATCACCGACGACTCCGACTGGGTGGTCATGCCCCATGCTGGCACATTATGTTCCGGGGCCGGGCACCCGACTCGGTTGGCGACCACATCACTACCAGAGGTGATCACGGCCCGCCGAAGCCGGGCGACGCGAAACGCCTTCGACCGGCACCGGCGGCGCCGACGCGGAGTCTCGCCTCCTACCGTTCGTGCCCGGCGGCCCACCGCGCAGCCGACTACCCGGGCCGCCGAGAAACCGTCCGGCACAGCGACGCGATCGGCCATTGGCGAAGCGGATAATCATTCGCCGGCACATAGCAGAGAAAGCCAACTGTTGCCGAACAGCCGCGGAGAATGGTCGGCCGCCGACGATCGACGAAGGCTTGCGGCAGCCTAACATCGATCCGTGCACACCTGCAACGAACTCGCCACAGGGCGCCGGCCCCTGGCGAACATAGCGGATCCAATCAGGACTTATCTCCCCACGATCCGCGAGCCTGATCCAGCGGCACGTCGTCGAGGAATTGACTGTTGTCACCCGAGAGAATGCTATGTAGGTTGCGGTGGTCGCCATTCAACCGATGTTCACAACCCGCCGGACGGCTCGGAGGTCGGCAAGCCCATGCCCGCATTCGGACCGGTCGCCGCGGCGGCGACGCGGAGCAGGCGACCGCGGATCCCGTCCGGCACCGGCGGCGACACGCCGAGCCCCGCGCGACCCGCGACACCCACCGCCACGTAGTTGCAGAGTCACCGTCGGCACGGAAGCCTCTACCACTGACCCGAACCCCGCCATCTTCTCCGACGAGGAGCGTCGATGTCCGCTGCGGACGACAGCCAGCCGCGTGGCGCCCGGTTGGTGCTGCTCATCCTCCTGGTGGCGCAGATCATGGCGACGATGGACAACTCCATCGTCGCCGTCGCCACCAAGACCATCCAGGACGACCTGAACACCTCGGGTGCGGTCCTACAGCTCATCCTGTCCGGGTACACGTTGATGTTCGCGGTGCTCGTGGTCACCGGCGCGCGCCTCGGCGGCGACGTGGGACACCGCCGACTGTTCATGATCGGGCTGACCGGCTTCACGGTCAGCTCCCTGCTCTGCGGCATCGCCCCGACCGCCGGCACGCTGGTCGCCGCCCGCCTCCTGCAGGGCGCCTTCGGCGCCATGATGGTCCCCCAGGTCCTCTCGGTCATCCAGGTCGTCTTCACCGGCACCGCAAGGGCCCGGGCGATCGGGCTCTACTCGATGGTCCTCGCCCTCGGGGTCGCCGCCGGTCAGATCGCCGGCGGCGTGATCGTCAGCGCCGACCTGCTCGGCAGCGGCTGGCGAGCCGCCTTCCTGGTCAACGTACCGATCGGCCTGGCCCTGCTGGCGGCGGCGCCGCGCTACCTGCCGGGACACACCCCCACCGGGCGGTTCCGGCCGGACATCCTCGGCATCGTCCTGCTCGCCACCTCGATGGGCGCGGTGGTCGCCCCGCTGGTCTTCGGCCGCGAACAGGGCTGGCCGGCCTGGGCCCTGGGCAGCGTCGCCGCCGGCACCGTCGGCCTGGTGCTCTTCGTGCTGTACGAGCTACGACTGGCCGCCCGTGGTGGCCAACCCGTGCTGGAGATCGAAGCGCTACGCCCCCGTGGCGTGAAGTCCGGGCTGCTGGCCTGCTGCATCCTCAACTTCGCCTTCGCCGGGGTGCTGTTCCCGCTCACCCTGCACGTGCAGAACGGCCTGGGCTACACCCCGCTACAGGCGGGCCTGATGTTCATCCCGTACCCGGTGGGGTTCGCGGCGGTGAGTCTGACCTGGACGCGGCTGCCCAAGCAGCTGCACCGCCCCCTCCCGGTCGCCGGCCTGCTGGTCTTCGCCGCCGCGCTGGCCGCCCTGGCGGTCGTGGTCGCCGGCGGCTGGCCGATCCCGGTGGTGTCGGCACTGCTGCTGGTGGCCGGCGCGGGCATGGCGGCCGGGTTCAGCACGCTGGTGGAGCAGACCGCGGCCGCCGTCGGCCCGCGCTACGCCGCCGCGTTGTCCGCGCTGGTCTCCACCGGGACGCTGCTGGCCAGTGTGGTGAGTGTGGTCGTCGTCGGCGGCGTCTACCTGGCCACCGCCGAGAACGACCCGAGCCGCTCCGCGCTGGGCCTGAGCCGCAGTCTCTGGATCGACGCCGGCCTGCTGACCCTGGGCTTCCTGCTGGCGTACCGGACCTGGCGGCTGTCCACCCGCACCCGGGCCACGCAGACCGGACCGGACTCCCCCACCGAGACCGACGACGCCGAGACGGCAGCGGCGGGCGACACCACCGCAGCCGACCGGCGTGCGGTGACCGGTGCGGTCGCCGGTGGCCGGGGCGGACCCGACCGCGACGGCAGCGCCTGACCGCTGTCCCGGCGCGACGCCCGGCCCACGACGGTGGGCCGGGCGTCGCCCGGTGGGATCAGCCGGCCGGTAGCAGCTGCCGCACCTCCGCGTCGATCAACGCCGCCAGGGCGGGCAGGTTGGCCGGGGTCCACATCGAGTAGTGGTCGCCGGGCAGGGTCACCACCTCCATCGCCGGTGCCCACCGACGCCAGGCGGCGCGGCTGGCCTCCTGCTCCGCCTGCACCAGCACGGTCCGCCCCGGGTACGGGGCCGGACGGTAGCCGTAGATGGCCCGCATGTTGGCCCGGAACACGGCGTACCGGTGTGCGACGAAGTCCGCGTGCACGTCCGGCGGGATCAACCCGTGCCGGACCAGGAACGCGGTGAGCGCCGCGATCGGATCCGCCGCGTCGACCACCTCGGCACCCAGTGGCAGCGCCGCGGTGCCGGAGAGCCCGGCCAGGTCGGCCACGAACGTCTCCATGACCTGCCGCTCGCCGGGCAACGGCAGCGGACCCGGCGCATTGGAGTCGATCATCACCACGAGGTCGGGTGCCGCACCGTCGGCGGCGAGCTGACGGGCCATCTCGAAGCAGAGGAAGCCCCCCATCGACCAGCCGGCCAGCAGGTACGGCCCGTGCGGCTGGCGCTGCCGCAACGCGGCCACGTACCGGGCGGCGAGGGCCACCAGGTCCTCGACCGGCTCGGCGTCGCCCTCCAGCCCCGGCGCCTCGAAACCGTCCATCGGCTGCTCCGGATGCAACGCCCGACTCAGCGGCAGGTACCAGTACGGCGAGCCGGAGACCGCGTGCGGGCAGTACAGCCGGGGCCGCCCACCGGCCGCCTTGAGGGTGACCAGCGGCGAGGAGTCCGCCACCGGGCCCCGGCCGGCCAGCCGGGCCACCGCCCGGACCGTGGGGGTGGCGTAGAACTGCTTGAGCGGCACCGACACGCCGAGCCGCCCGGCGACGCGGGACAGCACGTGGGCCGCCTGCAACGAGTGCCCACCCAGGTCGAAGAAGGAGGTCTCGACGCCGACCCGGGGTGCCCCCAGCACCTCGGCGAAGATCTCCGCCACCTGCCGCTCGGTCGGGGTGGCCGCGGCGACCCCCGGCGCGGCCGGGTCACCCGCCTCGGGAGCCGGCAACGCCCGCCGGTTCACCTTCCCGCTGGTGGTCAGCGGCAGGGCCGGCAGCCGGACGAACTGGCCGGGCACCAGGTGCGCCGGCAGTTCCGCCGCCAGGTGCGTACGCAGTGCCGCGTCCGGCGCCGGCCCGGCCCCGTCCACCAGGTAGCCGACCAGCCGCTGTACGCCGTTGCCGTCCCGGACCACGGTGACCGCGGCCCGGGTGACGGCCGGATGCCGGTTCAACACGGCCTCGATCTCGTCCAGTTCGATCCGCAGCCCACGCAGCTTGACCTGGCCGTCCAGCCGGCCGCCGAAGTGCAGCCGGCCCTCGGCGTCCCAGTGTCCCTGGTCGCCGGTGCGGTAGACCCGCCCGCCAGGGTCGAACGGGTCGACGGTGAACCGCTGCCCGGTCAGCTCCGGGTCATTGAGGTAGCCGGTACTCAGGGCGGCCCCGCCGACCAGGATCTCGCCGCGTACCCCGACCGGCACCGGGTTGTCCCAGCGGTCCACCACGTAGGTGCGCCGGTTCGGCATCGTCCGCCCGATGGGCGGCGGTGACGGTGCCGTCCAGTCGGTGCAGTCGTACGCCAGACAGCCCACGGTGGCCTCGGTCGGACCGTACAGGTTGACGAACCGGCGACCCGGCCGGGCCCAGCGGGTCACCAGGTCGGTCGGGCAGACCTCGCCGCCCACCATCACCTCCCGCAGCGCGTCGAACCGGGCGGTGTCGCCCTCGGCCAGACCGAGCGTGGTCGGGGTCAGGAAGAGGTGGGTGATCCGTTCCTGGGCCAGGGTCTCGGCGAGCCCACCCGGGGAGAGCAGCCGGTCCTTGCCGATCACCACGACGGTGGCACCGGAGGTGAGCGCGGCGAGCACCTCACCGGCGGCCAGGTCGAACACGGGCGCGCAGCCGTGCAGCACCCGGTCACCGGGCCCGCAGCGCCACTGCCCGCGCATCCAGTCCAGATAGGTGACGAAGCCCCGGTGCGGCAGTTGGACGCCCTTCGGGTCGCCGGTGGTGCCGGAGGTGTGCAGCACGTACGCCAGGTCGTCCGGGCCGGTCGACGGCTCCGGTTCGACGCCGTCGGCCGGGTCACCGGTGTCGAGCAGCAGCGTCTGCCACGGCCCCGGCGGCACCCCGTCGGCGTGTTCGGTGCGGGTCAGCACCAGCCGGGCGGCGGCGTTGGTCAGGATCCGGCGCAACCGGTTCGGCGGGGCGGCGGTGTCCAGCGGCAGGTAGACCCCGCCGGCGTGCCAGACGGCGAGCGGGGTCAGCACCTCGTCCACGCCGCGGTCCAACAGCACCGGCACCAGGTCACCGGGGCGCAGCCCGGCGGCGCGCAGCCGGGCCGCCCGGCGGGCCGCCCGGTCCAGCAGATCCCGGTAGGTCAGCTGGTCGCCGTCGTGGCGCAGCGCCACCGCCGCCGGGGTGCGCTCGGCCTGGGCGCGGACCAGCTGGTAGACGGTGGCCGGGGCGGTCTCGCGCCGCGGCCCCGCGCCGAGCGCCAACACCCGGTCCCGTTCGGTGCCGGCGAGCATCGGCAACCGGGACAGCGGGGTCGCCGGGTCGGTCAGGCCGGCGTCGAGCAGCCGGGCCAGGTGTTCGAGCATGGTGCGTACCCGCTGCTGGTCGAACAGGTCGGTGGAGTACTCGGTGAGCACCGAGTACCGGTCGCCGTGGTCGACCAGGCTGACCATCAGGTCGAACCGGGACCGGTCCAGCCGCAGGTCGACCGGGGCGCTGTCGGTGCCGGGCAGGGCCGGCCCGCCCCAGGTGGAGCCGTCGAGCAGTTGCACGGCCACCTGGAACAGCGGGTTGCGGCTCGGGTCGCGGGGCGGCGCCAGCCGCTGCACCACCCGCTCGAAGGGGGCGTCCTGGTGTTCCCACGCGCCCAGACAGGTGTCCCGGGCCCGGTCGACCAGGGTGACGAAGCTGGGGTCGCCGGAGGTGTCCAGCCGCAGCACCCCCATGTTGGCGAAGAAGCCGACGACCGGCTCCAACTCCGGACGGCTGCGCCCGCTGAAGGTGGTGCCGACGGCCAGGTCGTCGGCGCCGGTGTAGCGGGCCAGCAGGGCGCCGAAGCCGGCCACCAGCACCATGAACGGGCTCGCCCCGGTCTCCTTGGCCAGTGCCTGCGTCCCGGCGTGCAGCTGCGGGTCCAGCGGATGGTCGAGCATGGCGCCCCGGAACGACGCGGTCGCCGGCCGGGGCCGGTCGGTGGGCAGATCCAGGGTGGGCAGGTCGGCCAGCCGGTCCGCCCAGTACCGCAGGTGGTCGTCCAGCTCGGCGGTGTGCTCGCGCTGCCACCGGGCGAAGTCGGGGTACTGCAACGGCACCGGGGCCAGTTCCGGCACCCCGCCCCGGCGGTAGGCGGCGTACGCGGCGGCCAGCTCACGGACCAGCAGGCCCATCGACCAACCGTCCACCACGATGTGGTGCACGGCCACCGCGAGGGCGTGTTCGGTCGGCCCGAGGCGGACCAGCCGGGCCCGGAACAGCGGTCCGGCGGCCAGGTCGAACGGCCGGTGCACCTCCCGGTCCTGTAACAGCGCCAACGCCGCCGGGCGGCGCCGCCCGGCGGGCAGGTCGGACACGTCGTCGACGGCCAGCTCCGCCGGGGCCGGCGGCCGGACCCGCTGGTACGCCGTACCGTCGACAGTCTCCAGCACGGTACGCAGCGCCTCGTGCCGGCGGACCACCTCGTCCAGCGCCCGGCGCAGCGCGCCGGTGTCCAGTTCCCCGGTCAGCCAGGAGGCCTGGACCAGGTTGTAGGTCGGCTCGGCGGGGGCGAGTTGGGCCAGGAACCACAGCTGCTCCTGGGCCCGCGACAGCGGTATCCGCTCGGCACCGGCGGGGCGTGCGGTGATCGTGGCCGGCTGCGCCCGGCGTTGGCGGCGCAGTCGTTCCAGCAGCAGCCGCCGGCGCTCGTCCAGTTGGGCGACCCTGCCGTCGAAGGTCTCGTCGGACATCTCACTCCTTTCGGGGGCACCGCGGCCCCGCCGCGTCGGCGGCGGGGCCCACGGGGTGACCGGCGATCAGTCCGCCGCCAGCAGCCGTTCCACCTCGTCGTCGCTTAGCTGCTCGATCTCGTCCAGCAGCTGCCACTGCGCCGCCTGCTCGGCGGCCCGCCGACGCCCGGCCAGCTCCGCCAGCGCGGCGACGCTCGGCGCGGTGTAGAAGTCCCGCACCGTCAGCGGTACGCCCAGCACGTCGGTGAGCCGGCCGACCGCCCGGATGGCCTGCAACGAGTTGCCGCCGCGCAGGAAGAACTCGTCCTCGACACCGACCCGGTCCAGGCCGAGCAGGTCGGCGAAGACACCCGCCACGGCGCGCTCGTCGTCGGTACCCGGTGCCACGTAGGCGGTCCGCGTGGCGCCGCCGTCCGGGGCGGGCAGTCGCTTGCGGTCCACCTTCCCGGTGCGGGTCAGCGGCAGCTCCGGCAGGCGCAGCACGACGTTGGGCACCATGTACCCGGGCAACCGGTCGGCCAGCGCCGGACGCAGCGTGTCGAGGTCGGCGTCGGTCAGCTCACCGACCACGTAGCCGACCAGGACCGCGTCGGCTCCGGAGCCGTGCACCGCGGCGGCCGCCAGCCGCACCCCCGGCGCCGCGCGCAGGGCGTGTTCGATCTCGCCCAGCTCGATCCGCAGCCCCCGGAGTTTCACCTGCCCGTCCCGGCGGCCGAGGAACTCCAACTGCCCGGCCCGGTTCCACCGGCCCAGGTCACCGCTGCGGTAGGCCCGGCCGTCGCCGGCCCGGTCGTCGGCGCCGAAGGCCGCCGCGGTCAACTCGGGACGGTCGAGGTAGCCGCGGGCCACCCCCGGCCCGGCGATCACCAGTTCGCCGGGCACCCCGACCGGGGCCAGCTCTCCGGTGTCGTCGACGACGTAGACCCGCCGGTTGGGCATCGGCCGGCCGATCGGCACCGGCGGTACCGGTTCGGCACCGGTCGGGCACTCGTACCAGGTGCAGCCGACCGTGGCCTCGGCCGGTCCGTACAGGTTGAACACCCGCCGGCCGTCGACGTTCCAGGTCGCCACCAGCGACGGCGGGGCCGGCTCGCCGGCCATCATGACCGCGCGCAGGTCCGGCAGCCGGGTCGGATCGAGCAGCCCCAGCACGGTCGGCGTGGTGAACACGTGGGTCGCCCCGGTGGCACGGGCCAGTTCGGTCAGCGCGCCCGGCTGGTGCACCTCGTCGGGGCCGGCGACCACGACCGCCGCCCCGGCGGCCAGCGCGCTGAACATCTCCCCCACCGCCAGGTCGAAGACCGGGGCGCAGCAGTGCAACACCCGCGCGTCCGGGCCGACCCCGAAGTCCGGCACCATCCACTCCAGGTAGCCGACGACCATCGCGTGCTCGATCAGCACCCCCTTGGGTTCGCCGGTGGAACCGGAGGTGAACAGCACGTACGCCACCGCGGACGGGCTCAGCTCCGACCGCCACGGCTCGTCCGCCGCCGCCGGCAGCTCGGCGTGCGGGTCGACCGCGCTGACCCCGTCGAGCGTCGCGGCCAGCGCAGGGTCGCCCACCACCACCCGGGCGCCCGTGTCGCGCACCTGGAAGGCCAGCCGGGCCGCGGGGGCCGCCGGGTCCATCGGGGCGTACGCGGCACCGGCCCGCAGCACCGCCAGGACGCTGACCACCTCGGCCACGCCCCGGTCGAGCAGTACCGGCACGATGTCGCCGGTGCGTACCCCCTCGGCGCGCAGCCGGGCGGCCAGCCGGCGGCTGCGCTCGTCGAGTTCGGCGTAGCTCAGCGTGCCCTCGCTGCTGATCACCGCCGGGGCCTGCGGGGCTCGGGCGACGCTGGCCGCGAAGAGTTCCGGCAGCGTGGTCGGCCGGTGCTCGCGTCGCTCGCCGCGGGCCAGGGTGAGCAGTTCGGCCCGCTCGGCGTCGTCGAGCAGCGGCAGCGCCGACAGCGGTGTCTGCGGCGCGGCGACGGCGGCGCGCAGCAGCCGTTCCAGGTGCCCGAACATCGCCCGGACCCGTTCGACGTCGAACAGGTCGGTGGCGTACTCGATCCGGAAGGTGATCCCGTCGGTCTCCTCGTACGCGTTGATCGCCATGTCGAAGCGGGAGACACCCGGGTCGACGTCGAGGAACTCGGCCGCCAGCCCGGGGAACCGGAAGTCGACCAGGTCGCCGCTAAGCAGGTCGATGGAGACCTGGAAGACCGGGTTGCGGCTGGGGTCACGGCGCCGGCCGAGACCGCCGACCACCCGCTCGAACGGGGCGTCCTGGTGTTCCCAGGCCGCCAGCAGGGTGCCCATGGTGCGGCGCACCGCCGTGGCGAAACTCGGGTCGCCGGAGAGGTCGGTCCGCAGCGCCAGCATGTTGACGAAGAAGCCGACCAGGTCCTCCAGCTCGGGCCGGTCCCGGCCGGCACCGGCGGTGCCGACCACGATGTCGTCCACGCCGGTGTAGCGCATCAGCACCGTCTTGAACCCGGCCAGCAGCACCGCGTACGTGCTGGCCTGTTCCTGCTGCGCCACCTGGCGCAGACCGTGCAGCACGTCGACGGGCATCCGGTGCACCAGCAGCGCGCCCCGGTTGCTGGCGGTGGCCGGACGGGGCCGGTCGGTGGGCAGGTCCGCCGTCGGCGCGTCGGCCAGCTGCCGCTGCCAGTACGCCAGCTGCGGCGCCAACTCGCCCGCGTCGAGGCGTCGGCGTTGGGTCAGCGCGTGGTCGGCGTACTGCAACCGCAGGGTGGGCAGTTGCGGCTGCCGGGCGTGGCGCAGCGCGTCGTAGTACTCGGCCAGGTCGCGGACCAGCACGCCGGCCGACCAGCCGTCCGCGCAGATGTGGTGCAGTACCAGGCTCAGCACGTGCTCGGCGCCGTCGAGCCGGAGCAGTCGGGCCCGCAGCATCTGGTCACGGCCCAGGTCGAACGGGGTGGTGGCGTCGCGTTCCAGTTCGACACGCAGCGCCTGGTCACGGTCGGCGACGGTGCTCAGGTCCGACACCGGCAGCGCGACGTCACCGGCCGGGGACACCAGCTGGTACGGGGTGTCGTCGTCGGCGCCGAAGGTGGTCCGCAACGCCTCGTGGCGGGCCACCACCGCGGTCAGCGCCTGCCCGAGCAGCTCGGCGTCGAGCGGGCCGGTCAGCCGGACCGGCACCGGGATGTGGTACGTCGGCTGGCCGGGGGCGAGCTGTTCCAGGAACCACAGCTGTTCCTGGGTCGGTGAGAGCGGCAACCGCTGCCCCTCGTGCCCGGCGGGCCGGCTGTCGTCGGCGCCCTGCTGCCCGGCGAGGGCCGCGCGGGCCGCCCGCAGCCGCTGTTCGAGGTCGGCGATCTCCTGCTCCAGGCGGGCCCGGGCCGGGTCGGCTGCCGGCTCGGCGACCGGCTCGGCGGGACCGGCGCCGGTCAGCAGTTGGGCGATCTCGCTCACCCGCGGTCTGGTGTAGAAGTCGCGCATGGTCGCGCTGACCCCGCCGACCTCGGCGATGCGGGACAGCACCCGGGCGGCCATCAGCGAGTTGCCGCCCAGCTCGAAGAAGTTCGCGTCCGCGCCGACCCGGTCGACGCCGAGCACCGCCGCGAAGATCTCGGCGACCTGCTCCTCCTGGACGGTACGGGGGGCGACGAACGCCTCCTGCGCGGCCGGGCCGGCCTCCTCGGGTGCCGGCAACCGGTTGCGGTCCACCTTGCCGACGCTGGTCAGCGGCAGCACCTCCAGGGCCACGAAGACATGCGGCACCATGTACGGCGGCAGGTCGGCGAGCAGGTGTTCCCGCAGTTGCTCGGTGTCCGGCGCCGGGCTGGCCGCCGGTACCACGTAGCCGACCAGCCGTTTGGTGCCGGGGCTGTCCTCGCGCAGCGCGACGGCGGCCTCGGCGACGCCCGGGTGTGCGGTCAGCGTCGACTCGATCTCCTCCAGCTCGATGCGCAGGCCGTTGAGCTTGACCTGGGTGTCGATCCGGCCGAGGAACTGAATCTGCCCGTCCTCGCTCCACACGCCCAGGTCGCCGGTGCGGTACATCCGCTCCCCCGGCCGGTACGGGTCGTCGAGGAACTTCTCGGCGGTCAGCTCGGGCCGGTTCAGGTAGCCGCGGGCCAGTCCCTCACCGCCGGTGACCACCTCACCGGGTACGCCGATGGGCTGGAGGTTGTTGAACCGGTCCAGCACGTACGCCACCCGGTTGGGCATGGCCCGGCCGATCGGCGGCTGGCCGGTCCAGGTGCGGTGCTCGCACTCGTAGTAGATGCAGCCGACGGCCGCCTCGGTCGGGCCGTACCCGTTGATGAACCGGCGACCCGGGGTGTTCCACCGGTTGATCAGGTCGCCGGTCACCGCCTCCCCACCGGCGATCATGTACTTGAGGTCGGGGTAGGCGCCCGGCGGGATGCGGCCCAGGATGGCCGGTGGGCCGCCGATGTAGGTGATCCGTTCGGAGACCAGCAGTTGCCCGATGACGTCCGGGTCGGTGCGGTGCTCCTCGGGTACGAACACCATGGTCACGCCGCGGGTCAGCGCGGTGAAGATCTCGCCCTCGGCGAAGTCGAAGATCGGCGCCATGTGTTGCAGCAGCCGGTCACCGGGGCCGAAGTCGAAGATGTTGCCGAGCCAGAGCAGGAACGTGTTGAGCGCGTGGTGCTCGATCATCACGCCCTTGGGCTTGCCGGTCGACCCGGAGGTGTAGAGCACGTACGCCAGGGAGTTCTCGTCGGCCAGTTCGGTCAGCGGTGCCGCCGCGCCGGCCGCCTGCTCCAGCGCCGGCCAGTCGGTGTCCACCAGCACCCGGGTGGCGCCGCTCTCCTCGGGCAGCCGGTCGGCCAACGCGTCGCGGGTCACCACCGCCTTGGCCGCGGTGTCGGCGAGGATGAACTCGATGCGGCGTACCGGGTGGCCGGGGTCCATCACCACGAAGGCGCCGCCGGCCTGCTGCGCGGCGACCATGCCGACGATCAGGTCGAAGCCGCGTTCCAGCAGCAGCGCGACGATGTCTTCGCGGCCCACGCCCAGATCCCGGAACCGGTGGGCGAGCACGGTGGCGCGGCGGTGCAGTTCGCCGTAGGTCAGCTCGGCACCGTCCAGGGTGGCCGCCACCAGGTCGGGACGCTCGGTGGCGAGCCGGGCGATCTGTACGTGCACCGGTTCCCGGGCCCGCTGCCCCTTCGGCCCCTGCCAGGTGTGCAGCAGCAGGGTGCGTTCCTCCTCGTCGAGCAGCGGCAGCGCCGACAGCGGGGTGTCCGGGGCGTCGACGGCGGCGCGCAGCACCCGTTCCAGGTGCCGCAGCAGCCGGGCCATCCGCGGCTCGTCGAACAGGTCCACCGAGTAGTCCGCGACCAGCCGGAGCTGGTCCGGGCTCTCGGTGGCGGTGATCGACAGGTCGAACGGGTGTCCGCCGGGGTTGGCGTCCAGCGCCGAGACGGTGAGGCCGGGCAGGTTCGGCTCGGTGCTCTGGGTGGCGCTGCCGAGCAGTTGCAGGCCGACCTGGAACAGCGGGTTGCGCGACGGGTCCCGCACCGGCTGGATCCGTTCCACCACCTTCTCGAACGGCACCTGCTGGTGTTTCCACGCCTCCAGCACCACGCCGCGTACCCGTTGCAGCAGTTGCCCGAAGGTGGGGTCGTCGGCCACGTCGGTGCGCAGCACCACCATGTTCACGAAGTACCCGATCAACGGTTCCAGCTCGGCCGGTTCCCGCCCGGTGGTGGTGGTGCCCACCACGATCTCGTCCTGCCCGCTGTAGCGGGCCAGCACCGCCTGGTACGCCGTCATCAGCGTCATGAACAGGGTGGTGTTGTTGCGGGCCGAGAGCTGCCGCAGCCGGTGCAGCAGGTCACCGCCGAGGGTGTGCGACACCGCGGCGCTGCGGTACGACATGGTCGCCGGTCGTGGCCGGTCGGTGGGCAGTTCCAGGGTGGGCAGCCCGCGCAGCCGCTGCTGCCAGTAGTCGAGCTGGCCGTCGAAGACCTCGTCGCTGAGCTGGTTGCGCTGCCAGGCCGCGTAGTCGCCGTACTGCACCGGCAGCGGTTGCAGCGCCGGGGGGCGACCGGCGTGGTGGGCCGCGTACAGCTCGGACAGCTCGTTGGTGAGCACCGCCTGGGACCAGCCGTCGGAGGCGACGTGGTGCATGGTCACCGCGAGCAGGTGGTCGGTGTCGTCGAGGCGGACCAGCAACGACCGGAACAGTGGCCCGGTCGCCAGGTCGAACGGGCGCCGGATCTCCTCCTGCACCCGGCGCTGCCCCTCGGCCAGCCGGGCCGGTGGGTCAGCGATGTCGCTGAGGTCGTCGACGACCAGTTGGTGCGGTTGTTCGCCGGGCTCGGCGACGTGCTGGTACGGCTCGCCGTTCTCGGCCCGGATGGTGGTCCGCAACGCCTCGTGCCGTTCGACGATGTCGGCCAGGGCCCGACGCAACGCGGTCAGATCCAGCGGGCCCCGCAGCCGGAACACCGACGGCACGTTGTACGTCGACTGTCCCGGCACCAGTTGGTCGAGGAACCAGAGCTGCTCCTGGAGGTACGACACGGGTGCGCGGTCACCGGCCTGGGGCCGGCGGGGAATCCGGGTGCTGGGCCGCTGGCGCTCGGTCAGCTGGGCGCCGACCTGCTTGAGCAGCAGTGCACGCTGCTCGGCGGTGAGGGTGGACAGGCGTTGGGCGTGCTGGGTCATGTCGCTCCTCGTCAGGAACTGCGGTGCGGTGCGGAAGGTCGGTGGGGTTCTGAGGTCATCGGGGGTCCACGACGGACAGCGCCTCGTCGAGGATCTCCAGGCCGGTGCGGACCTCCTGCTCGGTCGCGGTGCACGGCGGCAGCACGTGGACCCGGTTGGTGTGCAGGAAGGGCCACAGCCCGCGCTTGCGGCAGGCCGCCGCGAGTTCGTCCATCGGCCCGGGCGGTCCGCCCGGCGGTCCCAATGGCGGCAGCATCTCGCGGGTGTCCCGGTCGCGGACCAGCTCCAGCGCCCAGAACACGCCGAGCCCGCGTACCTCGCCGACCACCGGATGCCGGTCGGCCAGTTCCCGCAGGCCGGGGCCGAGTACCTCGGTGCCGAGCCAGGCGGCGTGCTCGACGATCCGCTCCTCGGTCATGGCGGTGATGGCGGCGACCGCGGCGGCGCAGGCCAGTGGGTGCCCGGAGTAGGTGAGCCCGCCCGGGTAGGGGCGGTCGGCGAACGCCTCGTGGACCCGCGGGCCCATCAGCACCCCGCCCAGCGGCACGTACCCGGAGTTCACCCCCTTGGCGAAGGTGATCAGATCCGGCACCACGTCCCAGTTCTGCACCGCGAACCAGCGGCCGGTGCGGCCGAAGCCCGCCATCACCTCGTCGGCGACGAGCAGGATGCCGTGCCGGTCGCACAGTTCCCGCACCCCGGCCAGGTACCCGGGCGGCGGCACCAGTACCCCGTTGGTGCCGACCACCGGTTCCAGGATCACCGCCGCGACGGTGCCCGGCCCCTCCAGGGCGATGACCTGTTCGAGGTGGGCCAGGGCCCGCTGCGCCTCCTCCTGCTCGGTACGGGCGTGGAACGCCGTGCGGTACAGGTACGGGCCGAAGAAGTGCACCACCCCGGCCGTCCCGGTGTCCACCGGCCACCGTCGCGGGTCGCCGGTCAGGTGCAGCGCCAGGTGCGAGGCGCCGTGGTACGACCGGTAGGCGGCGAGCACCTTGGGGCGGCCGGTGACCAGCCGGGCCATCCGGACCGCGTGTTCGACCGCGTCGGTGCCGCCGTTGGTGAACAGCACCCGGTCCAGGTCGCCCGGGGCGCGTTCGGCGATCAGCCGGGCCGCCCGGGCCCGCTGGTCGTTGCCGAACGCGGGGCTGACCGTGCAGAGCCGGGCGGCCTGCCGTTGGATCGCCGCCACCACCTTGGGGTGCTGGTGGCCGATGTTGACGTGGACGAACTGGGAGGCGAAGTCGAGGTAGCGGTTGCCCTCGTAGTCCCAGAAGTAGGAACCGAGCGCGCCGGCGACCGGCATCGGTCGCAGCGCCCGCTGCGCCGACCAGGAGTAGAACAGGTGGGCGCGGTCCTCGGCCAGGATGCCCGGCGCGGTCTCGGGTAGCGGATCGGTGTCGTGCTGGTGGTCGCTCACGCGGCTGCTCCCGTCGGGCCGAGTTGGTGGATACTGCCGGACATCGACAACGGAGAGGGGTGGTCGTGGTGCGCAAGGTCGCCGTGGTGTCCGGAGGTGGCACCGGCATCGGTCGGGCCATCGCCGACCAACTGGCCGCGGAGCACGAGGTGGTGCTGCTCGGCCGGCGCGCCGAGGTGCTGCGGGAGGCCACCGAGGAGCTGTCGTACGACGGGCGCCGGGTCCGCTCCGTCGTCGCCGACCTGTGCGAGCCGGCCGAGGTACGCCGGGCCGCCGAGGAGATCACCGCGGCCGGCGCGACGGTGGACGTGCTGGTCAACAACGCCGGGGGCAACTTCGCGCCGTACCCGAGCGACGACCTGGACACCACTCGCGAGCAGTACCTGCGCAACCTCGGCGGCAACGTGCTGCCGGTGGTGCTGTTGACCCAGGCGCTGCTGCCGGCGCTGCGCCGCCCCGGCGGCCGGATCGTCACGGTGAGTTCGATCGCCGCCTTCCGCGGCAACACCTCCTACGGTGCCGCGAAGGCCGCGCTGCACCCCTGGTCCACGGAGCTGGCCGGGCAGTTGGCCGCCGACGGCATCACGGTCAACGTGGTGGCGCCGGGTTACATCGGCGGTACGGATTTCTTCCGCGAGCGGATGACCCCGGAGTTCCACCGGCAGCGTTCGGCGCAGGCGCCGGTCGGCCGGGGCGGCACCGTCGCGGACGTGGCCGAACTGGTGGCGTACCTGGCCGGTCCGGGTGCGGGTTTCGTCACCGGTCAGATCATCCAGATCAACGGTGGTGCCCTGATGGGTCGGGGCTGACCGGACCGGCACGCGCCGGCCCGGGCGTGGACCGGGACCGGACCGGTGCCCCGGCCGGTCCCGGCAGCGGGCACCGGTCACTCCCGACCGCCCAGCCACTTGCGGGCCTCGGCCGCCGTACGGTGGGTCAGGTCGGCCGAGGCACCGAGGTAGCCGGCCGGGTCGAAGATGACCTCGATCTGCTCGTCCGACAGCAGCTCGCGCAGGTCCGCGCAGCCGTCCAGCAGCTCCCGCAGCGACCGGCCGGCATCCTGGGCGTGCTGGCTCAGCTCGTAGACCCGCTCGTGGGCGGTCTGCTTGCCGACGTGCTCGCCGAGAGCGAGCATCAGTCGCTCGGAGGCCAACTGGTCGGCGACGCTCCGGGTGTTCTCGCGCAGCCGGTCCACGTTGACGGTCAGCCCCTGCACCAGTTCCCGGGTGATCTCACAGGCGGCCAGGGTGTAGTGGGACACGTCCGGTACGCACGCCCACTCCACCCGCAGCGACCGCGAGTCCCGCTCGTGGTCGCCGATCATGCCGGTGAACGCGATGCCGGCCTGCGCGGCGGCCAGCTTCGCCATCACCACCACCTGCTCGCAGCGCTCCGGGTTGCGCTTGTGCGGCATGGTGCTCGACCCGACCTTGCCGTACCGCCACGGCTCGGTGACCTCACCGAACTCGGGTCGGCCGATGGTGCGGATCTCGTCGGCGATACGCCCCAGGGTGCCGGCGACCATGGCGGACGTGGTGACGAACTCGACCATCCGGTCCCGGGCCACGTGCCAGCCGATCGTCGGTACGCCCAGACCCAGCTGGGCGGCGAAGCGTTCCAGCAGGCCGATGCCCTCGCCACCGAAGCCGGCCATGGTGCCGGCCCCGCCGAACAGCTGCGCCACCACCACCCGGGAGCGCACGGTGGCCAGCCGCTCGGTGTGCCGGAGGATCTCGTCGATCCAGCTGGCGATCTTGAGGCCGAAGCTCATCGGCAGGGCGGCGCGGGCGTGGGTCCGCCCGACGGCGACCGTGTCGGCGTGCTGTTCGGCCAGCTCGACCAGGCAGGTGAGGATCTCCGCCAGCTCCCGGTCCAGTTCGTCGAGGGTGTCCCGGATCTCCAACGACTGGCCGGTGTCCTGGATGTCCTGGGTGGTGGCGCCGAAGTGGATGAACTCGCCGCTGCCGTCGGGGCAGGCGGCCTGGAAGACGCGCAGCAACCCGACCAGGGAGTGCCCGGAGCGGTCGATCTCCTCCTGCACCGCGTCGAGGTCGATGCGTTCCAACCGGGCCGCAGCGACGATGCCCTCGACCACGTGACCGGGGATCATGCCCAGCTCACCCTGCGCGCGGGCCAGCGCCGCCTCGATGTCGAGCCAGCGTTGCTTGCGGCAGACGTCGCAGTAGATCCGGCGACTGGCAGCGGTGGCGTACCGGTTGCCGTAGAAGCGTGAGTCGGTGATGTGCCCCCGCTCGTGGCGGCAGGTGTCGACCGAGTGTGCGTGGGTGACGGACATGGGTGCCTCCGGTTCAGCGACGGACGGGATGGCTGGCCGTGGTCAGCGGTCGGGTACGGAAGGGACTGCCGCCGTACGGCGCCTCGCCGGGGAACACCCGGGCGGCGGCGGCGGTGTCGTAGGCGACCTGGCGCAGCGGCAGGTCGCGGCGCCGGGCCTCGTCGGTGAGGTGGTCGACGAGCTGGCGCATCAGCTCGGTCACCCCGTCGAGCACCCCCTTCGGGCTGGGGCAGCGGGCCGGACCGAACAGCGCCTCCATCGACGCGGACCCGCCGATGCCGCCGACGAAGTCGGGCACCACCAGCACCCCGGCACGGTGCAGGGCGTGCTCCGCCTGCGGGCTCAGGCCGCAGTTCGCGCCGACCACCACCACCGGGGCCGCCAGCCGGTCGGCCCGCTCGGCCGGCAGGCCGTCCGCTCCGGCGGCGAGCAGCACCAGGTCGGTCGGCAGGTCGAACAGGGCGGTCGGCGGCATCCGCCGGGCGTGCGGCGCGAGCGCCGGCACCGGGGTGCCGGCCGGTTCGGTCAGCATCGCGGCCACGTCCAGCCCGCGCGGGTCGGCGACGCAGCCGTACTCGTCGGCGATCCCGGTGATCCGGACCCCCTCCTGCGACAGGGTGTACGCCGCCGCCCGGCCGAGGTTGCCGAAGCCCTGCAGGGTGCAGGAGAGCGGGCCGGGCAGGGCACTGGCCCGCGCCGCCATCACCGCCGCCTGGGCCAGCGCGTGCCCGGCCCGGCGCTGGGCCAGGGTCAGCGCGCCGACGTGCTGGTCGAGCAGGCTCATCCGGTCGACGAACTCCGCCGCGCTGAAGCCCTGGGCGCCGCGCACCGCGTACTTGATCGACGGGATGCCCTCGGCGGCGGCCAGTTGTTCCAGTTCCTCCCAGCGGGTGCCCATGTCGCAGCCCATGCTGAAGCGGGTCATCAGTTGGCCGCGCAGGAAGCCGAGGAACCGGCGCAGCGCCTCGGCCTTGCCCGGCGCGTGCGGGTCGTAGTCGATGCCGCACTTGGCGCCGTCGACGTTGATGCCCAGCAGCCGTTCCTTCAGGGTCATCCGACCGGCCAGTTCGGACAGGTCGGCCGCGGTCAGGCCGGGGGTGACCCGGCACCCCCCGGCGGCCAGCCGGCAGTCCAGTCCGTCGTAGGCCAGCCAGCCCCGGAAACCCTCGACCGGGTCGACGTACTCGATGACAGTGTTCACTGTTCCCCCAGCGGCGAAGGTGCGGACAGGCCCGCCGGTCGACCCTCGGCGAGGTAGCCGACGAGGCACCGTGCGGTCAACAGGCAGCTCGGGCGGCCCCCGTCGACCACCAGCAGGGCGGCCGACGGGTCGGTCAGCAGCGGGATCACGTCCGGCAGCGGCATCCCGGCGCCGACCTGCGGCGGCACCGGGCCCAGGTGGGCACCGACCGGCTCGTCCGGGCCGGCGCCGGCGGCGTACGCCCGGGCCAGCACCGCCGCGGTGACCGTGCCCAGGATCTCGGCCAGGCGTACCGGTGGCGGTGCGGCACTGACCAGCAGGTGCGTGGTGTCGGCGTCGCGCAGCAGCTTCACCGCGTGGGCGAGGGTCTCGTCGGGCCGGATCAGCGCCGGATGACCGCCGATGGCCGCGTCGCGGACCCTCGGCTGGTCGGTGGGCGGGTCGTGGAGGCCCAGGCCGGCCAGCCAGTCGTCGTTGAAGATCTTCGACAGGTAGCCCCGGCCGGAGTCGGGCAGCAGGACCACGACCAACGCCTGCGGACCGGCCTCGGCGGCGACCCGGGCCGCGGCGGCCACCGCCATCCCACCGGAGCCGCCGGTGAGCAGGGCGTCCTCGCGGGCCAGCCGGCGGGTCATCATGATCGCCTCGTGGTCGGCGACCGGAATGATCTCGTCCACCACGGTCGGGTCGTAGGAGTCCGGGTAGCTCGGCTGCCCGACCCCCTCCAGCAGGTACGGGCGGCCGGTGCCGCCGGAGTAGATCGACCCGTCGGGGTCGACCCCGACGACCCGCACGGCGCCGTCGGAGACCTCCTTGAGGTAACGGCCGGTGCCGGAGATGGTGCCGCCGGTGCCGATGCCGGTGACGAAGTGGGTCAGTCGGCCCTCGGTCTGCCGCCACAGCTCCGGTCCCGTGGTGTGGTAGTGCGAGTCCGGGTTGCTCTGGTTGGCGTACTGGTTCAGCTGCACCGCGCCGGGCCGCTCGGCGGCGATCCGGCGGGCCACGCTGCGGTACGAGTCGGGATGCTCGGGCCGCACCGCCGCCGGGCAGATAACCACCTCCGCCCCGTACGCCCGCAACACGTCGATCTTGTCGCGGGAGACCTTGTCCGGGCAGGTGAAGACGCAGTGGTAGCCCTTCTGCTGGGCGACGATGGCCAGCCCGACGCCGGTGTTGCCGGAGGTCGGTTCGACGATCGTGCCACCGGGCCCCAGCAGCCCCTGCGCCTCGGCGGCGGCCACCATCCGCAACGCGATGCGGTCCTTCACCGAGCCGCCCGGGTTGAGGTACTCCACCTTGGCGTACAACGGTGCCGAGTCGGCGGCGACCACCCGGCGCAGCCGGACCAGCGGGGTGTTCCCGATCAGGTCGGTCAGCGATTCGTACCGGCTCACGCGACACCCACCTCCACCTCGGTCGAGCCGCTCACGTCGATCCGCCGGTACGCCGAGATCCAGGACAGGCTGGTGCGTACGTCGACGACCACCGGTCCGTCGTGGGCCAGGGCGCGGGCGAGGGCCGGTTCGACGTCCTGCTCGGTGCCGACCGCCAGCCCCAGCGCGCCGTACGCCCGGGCCAGCGCGACGAAGTCGGGATTGTCCAGGTCGGTGGCGATGACCCGGCCGGGGTAGGCCCGTTCCTGGTGGGCCCGGATGGTGCCGTAGCTGCCGTTGTTGGCGATCACCACGATCAGCGGCAGCCGGCGGCTGACCGCGGTGGCCAGTTCGGAGCCGGTCATCAGGAATCCGCCGTCCCCCACGATCACCACGGTCGGTCGACCGGTACGCAGCGCGGCGGCCACCCCGGCCGGCACGCCGAACCCCATCGCGCTCGATCCGATGCCGAGCATCCGACCCGCACCGGTGAGCCGCAGGTAGCGGTAGAGCCAACTGGTGAAGGTGCCCGAGTCGAGGGTCACCACCACGTCGCCGCCGGTGAGTTCGTCCAGCCCGGCGACGAGCGCGCCGAAGGCCAGCCCGTCGTCGCTGGGATGGGTCGACCAGCGGGCCTTGGCCACCTCCACCCCGTGCAGTTCGTCGACCCACGCCACCCGCCCGGCGTCCACCCCGGCCGGGTCGGCCGCGGCGAGTTGTCGCAGGAACTGCACCGGGTCGGCGGCCACCCCGACCGTCGGCGGATGGGTCCGTCCCAGCCGCTGCGGATCGGGGTGGACGTGCACCAGCGGCTGCCGCGGGTTGCCCGGGCGCGGCAGCCGCCGCCCCAGCGTGGTCACGTCGTCGAGCCGGGTGCCGACCGCCAGGACCAGGTCGGCGCGGTCCAGCAGCGCCCGCTGCGCCGGCTGGGTGTTGTTGTGCAGGTGGCCGGCGTAGCAGGGATCCCGGTTGTCGAAGAGGTCCTGCCGCTTGTTGCTGGTCAGCACCGGCAGGTGGTGCCGGTGGGCGGCGGCGGCCAGCAACCGCCGGCCGGCCGGGTCGGCCAGCCCGCCGCCCGCCAGCAGCAGCGGACGCTGCGCGTCGCGCAGCAGGTCGAGCACCCGGTCGAGGTCGGCCGGTGCGACGGCGGCGGCGCCCGGCTGCCACCGCGCCGGCAGCGCCCCGTTCGGGTCCGCCGACTCCAGCACGTCCTCGGGCAGCACCAGCACCACCGGGCCGGGGGTGCCCGACTGCGCCACCCGCAGCGCCCGGGTGACGAACTCGCCGGTGCGGGCCGGCTCCAGCAGCACCAGCACCTCCTTGGCCAGGCCGCTGAAGGCGCGGGCGTAGTCGATCTCCTGGAACGCGTCGGTGCCGAGGTCGGACCGGGGCGCCTGGCCGACCACGAGCAGCAACGGCGCGGCGTCCTGCAACGCCGAGTGCACCGCGATGCTGGCGTTGGTGGCCCCCGGGCCGCGGCTGACCAGACACACCCCGGCGCGTCCGGTGAGTTTGGCGTCGGCGAGGGCGGCGAAGCCGGCGGACGCCTCGTGCCGGTTGGTCACCACGTCGATCGTGGCCGTGGCGTGCAGCTCGTCGAGGACCGCCAGGTAGCTCTCCCCGGCCACGCAGAACACCCGGTCGACGCCGTGGGCGCGCAGTGCGGCCACGACGGTGGCCGCGGCGGTGCGGGGTGGACCGGCCACCCGGTCCGCCCCGGTGCCTGTTGTCACGGCAGCTCCCCGTCGGCCGCCGAGGGCCGGAACTTGCTGTCGGCCAGGTTCGGCGGGTAGATGACCGCGGCGTCGTCGAAGGTCTGCCCGACCGTCTGGTACTGCATGACGACCAGCTCCGGCGGGTTGTGGTGCCAGTGCTCCGCGCCGCGCTCGAAGCGCAGCGGCCCGCGCCAGGTGTCGAACTCGGTGGACTCCAGGGCGTCGAGCAGCGCCTCCCGGCTGTCGGTGCCGGCCACCTCCAGTGCCTGGCCGATGATGGTGACGTCGGTGAACGCGCTCAGGCAGGTGTCCGGCGGGGCGAAGCCGTAGCGCTGCATGAACCGGTCGGTGAACCAGCGGCCGATCGGCGTCATCTCCGACCACGAGGGACGGAACTTGGTCGCCGGCCACATCACCCCGTTGCCGCCCGGCCCGGCCATCCGCCAGTAGTCCTGCGAGCGCATCGGGAAGCCGAAGGTCACCATCATCGGCACCGACGGCAGCAGGCCGACCTCGATGGCCTGCCGCAGGATGAGGTAGTTGTTGCCGACCGGGCCGCCGCCGGCGGCGACGTTGACGCCGTCGTTGATGAAGGCGTCCGGCCCCCACTCCTTCATCTGCCGCAGCTGCTCGGTCCAGTCCAGCACGCTCTCCTGCGCGAAGTCGAAGCGCAGGAACTCCATCCCGTGCACGGACTCGCCGTACTGCTGGAGGGTGTCGGCCATGGACTGACCGAAGACCGTGTCGGTGGCGATGATGCCGATCCGCCGGGCGCCGATGTCGGCCAGGCAGTCCATCATCAGCGGGGCCCGGTCGGCGATGGAGAAGTAGGTGCGGTAGATGGTCCGCCGCCCGTGGGTCACCGTGCTGTGGCCGTTCTCCACGAACATCGGCACGCCGATCTTCTCGCACATCTCCGCCACCCACGGCGTGGTACGCAGGTGCCACTGGCCGAGCACGGCGAGCACCTCGTCGACCATGGCCAGCTTCGCCATGCCGGCGACGGCGGAGCGGGGGAAGCCCTCGTGGTCGGCGGTGGCCATGTCGTTGTAGGCGACGAAGGAGACGTTGCGCCCGCCCAGGACGCCGCCGTGTTCGCGCAGGTACTCGGCGCCCAGCCGGGCCCCCCGGGAGACCAGCACGCCCGCCATGGCGTCGCCGGGGCGGGTCATCGGCGACAGGATCCCGATCTTGATCGGGTTGTCACCGGCGACCGCGTTCACCGCCTCGACCTCCTGCATGGCCAGTTCCATCGGGGTGGCGGCCGGCGCCGCCGGCTGCGGCTCACGCGGTGCGGGTACCTGGGTGTTCGTCGTGGTGGTCACGGCATCTCTCCTTCTGTGGGGTGGAGCGACCGGCAGGAGCGGAGGTCACAGTCGGTAGGCGGCCCGGTAGTCGGCGAAGCGGCGGCGGACACGGTCCTCGTCGAGCCCGTAGTCGGTCAGCCGGTACTGGTGGCGGCCGGGTGCGCTGCCCGAGGAGGCCCGGGCGGCGTCGCGGACCGCCCGCCGGGCCGTCGCGTCGAAGGGCAGTCCGGCGAACGCGCAGACCCGGGCGAGGGCCGCCATCGGGTCGGCGACCAGGTCGCGGTAGCGCAGATCGAGCACGGGCAGCCCGGCGAAGGCGTCGGCGCCGCGCAGTCCGGGCACGGCGGCGGCGGTCCGGTCGAGCCAGAACGCCCCGATCTCGTACGGGTCGACGTGGCCGGAGCGGGCCGCCCGGACGGTACGGGTGAGGCTGCACACCGAGGCGACGGTCGCCACCGGATCCCGGTGCAGCCGGACCACCCGGGCCTGCGGGTACGCGGCGGCCAGGTCGGCGCCGTGCCACAGGTGGAACGGGCACTTCAGCACCACGTGCCCGGTGCGACCCCCGCCGACGATCGCGGCCAGCTGTGCCCGGTGCAGCGCGTACGCCGGGCCGTGGTCCTGCCTTGCCAGCCAGTCCAGGTAGCCGGGCACGTGGTAGCGCAGGCCGAAGATCTCGGAGTGGAAGCTGTTGGCGATCAGCCGGTGACACTCCTCGGGCTTGCGGGCGTGCAGCGGGTGGATGGCGGCGAACGCGGGCGCGGCCCGGTAGTACTCGTCGACGTACCGGGTGGCGGCGGCGACCAGCTCGTCGACCGGCTGTGCCGCGGCCGGGGCCAGCAGCTCCCACAGTTGTGGTGCGCGCACACCGGGGTGGGCGGCGAGCAGCGACTGCAGCAGGGTGGTGCCGGTGCGGTGCAGCCCGGTCACCACGGTCACCGCCGGTGGCGGGCCCGCCGGCGGTCGGGCCGCCAGGCGCAGCTGGGTGCGCAGCGAGTTCACCAGCGAGGCCCGGGCGACCCGGGCGCCGTCGGCGGTCAGCCGCGCCTCGTCGTTGATCGCCTGCACCAGTCGCCGCAACGCGGGTTGGAAACGCAGGTCGGCGGGGCCGCCGGTGTCGAGGGCGGCCCGGGTCAACTCGTCGGCGTCGAGCACGGTGTCGGTCATCGGGCACCTCCCGGGCCGGTGACGGCGGAGCGGGTCGGGGCGGCGCGGGTCGCCAAGCGGGCGGCCTGGCTGCGCGTCTCGGCCTGGACGAAGAAGTTGATGTCGGAGCGGATCTCGTCGATCAGGCGTCCGCTGAGGCTGGCCCGGTCCACCCGCAGGCACTGCTCGTTGCGGCGTAGGGTGGGCCGGCTGAACGGCAGCCGACCGGCGCCGAGGTAGCGGATCGCGCCGGTGGAGTCGCGCTTGGGGATCACCTCGGAGCGGGCGTGCACGCTGGCGCTGAACGGGATGTCGAGGCGTCCGTCGGTGAACGCCTCGACGATCGCCGCGGACAGGTCCGGCGCCGCCAGTACCGGCTCGACCAGCTCGGCGACCTCCCGCTGCAACCAGTAGGTCTCCTCCTCCACCGTGGCCTCGTCCACCCGGACGAAGTCGAGCAGGTCGGTGCAGGCCAGCGCGGTGGTCCGGATCCCGGCGACGTTGGCCTCCGCGTCGGGGATGCCGCGCGCCTCCTGGTTGGTCTTGTTGATCACCTTGGCGGCGCCGCCGAGCCGGGCGGTGAGCCCGCCGTACAGAATCAGCGCGTCGGCCACGTCCGGATCGCGGGGGAAGACCCCCATGAACTCGTGCAGGACCGGGAAGACCTCCACGTGCTCCGGCAGGTACCGGCGGGCCAGCACCGGGATCGACCGCAACGCGGCGATGTCCTGGTGGACCTCGCCACCCTGGGGGTACGCCACGGACAGGCAGCGCACCCCGGCCAGGCTCGCCGCCCGGGCCTCCAGCAGGCAGACGGCCAGGCTCACCGACGGTGGCACCAGCACCGCGGTGAGGGTGCCGAACAACTCCCGGTCCACGATCACCCCGGTCTCGGCCAGTACGCCGCAGAGCCGGTCGACCTGAGCCCAGGCGGCCAGCGAACGGGCCAGCGGCACGTCCTTGGAGTACGGCAGGTTGTAGTCGATGCCGCCGCCCTCGAACGAGGTGAAGCCCGAGGCCAGTGCGACCGCGAACAGCTCGCGCGGGTCGGGCGAGCCGTGCCGGACCTCGATCGGGGCATCCACCAGTTCGTTGAGTTCCCGGCCGCGCCGCCAGCCGTGGGTCACCAGCGGGTAGCCGTTGAGCCCGGCCGGGTCACGTTGCAGCGTCTGGGCCGCGGAGCGGAACTGTTTGAGCCGGGTGAACGAGTCGATGGTGATGGTCAGGATGTCCGGCCGCCCTCGTTGTTCCAGGGTGGTCAGCAGGGTCCGCATCTCGCCGTGCCCGCCGACACCGCAGCGGGGCTGCACCACCGGCCGACCGCGTGCCGCCGCCGCGCGCAGCACCTCGACGGTCTGGCGCTTCGGGGACTTGCGGATGTACTGCATGATCTCCGTCCAGGGCGGCAACATCGCCGCGACTCGTGGCTCGAGGTCGAGCTCGGGAAGGTCAGACACCGGTCAGCGGGGTGACGCGGGCCGCGTGCAGCAGGTCCAGCAGCAGGGGGATCTGGTCGGCGTCGTCGAGGATGTGGTCCACACCCAGCCGCAGCAGCCGCTCCCGCTCGTCGCCGTCCTTGTGGCTGCCGACCGAGAGGTTCCCGCCGACGATCACCGGGCAGTGCAGGCGGCCGGCGGCGCGCAGCGCCGGCAGGTCGGCGAGATCCTCGTAGGCGTGCCCGTTGAGGCTGCCGATCAGCACCGCCTCGGCGTCGGGGTGGGCGCTCAGGGCCTCGGCGAACTCCTCCAGCGGCGTGCAGACGCCGAGGTTGACGACGAGGAAGCCGGCCTCCCGCAGCCGCATCGCGATGAGGTGGTTGGCCACCGCGTGCGCGTCGCTGCGGGCCACGCCGATGATCACGGTTCGTTGGGTGTTCCGGCTGGTCATGTGGGTCTTACCTCCTGGATGGACGGTCGTGGCCGTCAGTCGTCGAAGGCGGAGAAGACACTGCGTCCGCTCACCTGGGCGATCCGCGCCCGGTCGTACTCCTGCGGGTCGGCGTGCCGCAGCGAGTCGAAGACCAGGTTGATCGCCGGAACCAGCCCCCAGACCTCCCGGTACGGCGGCCAGCCCCGGTGCCCGGCGTCGATGTCGGCCTGCCGGGCGAAGATGTAGTTCGCCCAGTCCCGGCTCATCGGGTGCCGGTGGTGGAAGTCGTGCACCACCGTGTCGCCGGTGAGCACCAGATACCGCGCCGGGAAGTGCACCGTGAGCATCCGCAGCCACCAGCGGGCCCAGCGGGCGGCGCGGCGCAGCGGCCCACCCGGCGCGTCGGTCGGCGCCCGCTCGCCGATCATGATGGCGTTGGTCAGGCTGGCGAAGTACTCCCGCCCCCGCCGCTGGGACACCTCGGGTGCCGGGAAGGTGTGCTTCACGCACAGCCGCAGCGTGTTGCTGACCTGGTAGAAGAACGTCATCGGCAGCACCCAGGCGACCAGCAGGAAGACCCACTGGTCGAACCAGACGGCCAGGCCCACCACCGCGGCGTAGCCGGCCACCGTGGTCAGCCGCAGCGCCCAGCTCGCCGGGGCGAAGTAGGACTGCACCCGGCCGAGCAGGAAGTTCAGGTGGAACGTCGGGGACAGCAGCTTGCGCAGGATCAGGTGTCGCCACATCTGCCGACGGCTCATCCCGGGCCGCAGCTCCAGCCCGATCAGGAACGCCTGCACCGTCGGGTCCCGGACGGTCATGTGGTGCACCGCGTGGTGGTCGATGACGTGCTCGGTGCTGTACCGGGAGAAGTCCTGGACCATCAGCGCGGCGGCGACCAGCCGGCCGACCAGCTGGTCACGGCGGGGCCGAGCCCACATGTTCCGGTGCGCCGCCTGGTGGTACATCATCATCCGCAGGTTGCGGGCACCGTGCAGCGTCATCGACCAGCCCACCAGCAGCAACGCCAGCCACCACCCGCCCCGCCACAGCGCCACCCAGCTGACCGCCAGCCCGGCGAGCATCGAGGCGGTGGCCGCCCAGAGGTGGAGGCCGGGGGTCAGCCGCACCGGACGTTGACCGGTGTGCGGCTTGCCGGTGAGGAAGGTCAGCGGCAGGGCCAGCACCCCGGGCAGCCGGCCCATCGAGTCACGGGTCGACACCGACTCGTCGGTCGGGGTGTAGGCCAGGGTCGTACCCTGCGTCTGCGTCACCATCGTCGCGCTCCCTGACGATCTCTTCCGGCGGGCGTCAGGACCGGCCCGCCGCCTCCAGCGCCGCGCCCGCGGCCAGCACGTCGTCGATCACCTGGTCGAGCTGCTCACCGGTGGTCGCCGGGTTGAGCAGCATGAGCTTGAGCCACACGTCCTTGCCACCACCGGCGTTCGGCAGGAAGACCCGGGCCAACATGGCGTGCCCGTCGCGCATCAGCTGCCGGCGCAGCCCGCTGTTGAAGGTGTCGACGTCGGTGTCGCCGTCGGGCAGGTAGCGGAACAGCACCGTGCTCAGCACCGGCTCGGCGGCCAACTCCAGCTTCGGTTCCCGGCCGACCCGCGCCGCGCCGTACCGGGACAGGTCGTGGCAGGCGTCGACCATCGCCCCGATGCCGTCGCGGCCGTACGCCCGCAGGGTGGCGGCGATCTTCAACGCGTCGCACCGGCGGGTGGCCTGGATCGAGTGCCCGTACCGGCCGACGAAGCCCTCGGCGACGTCGTCGGGGGCGTTGAGGCTGGTCTGCTGGGCGGCGAGGTGCTCCAGGTGCGCCGCGTCGCGGGTCAGGAAGATCCCGGCCGACGCCGGTACCCAACCGAACTTGTGCAGGTCGAGGGTGACCGAGTCGGCCTCGGCGAGCCCGTCGAAGAGCGGCCGGAGCCGGTCGGAGAAGAGCGCGCCGCCGCCGTAGGCGGCGTCGGCGTGCAGCCAGACACCGTGTCTGCGGGCCACCTCGGCGAGTTCGGGCAGCGGGTCGACCCAGCCGAAGTCGGTGGAGCCGGCGCAGACGAACAACATCACCGGCAGGTGGCCGGCGGGCAACTCGGTCAGGATCCGGTCGGCCTCGGCCGGGATCATCCGGCCCAGTTCGTCGGCGGGCACCCGGATGATGCCGTCCGCGCCGATGCCGGCGATGCTGGCACCCCGGTCGACGGAGAAGTGCACCGTCTCGGTGCAGAGCACCACCGGGCGGACCCCGCCCACGGCGATGCCGCTGTCGAAGGTGGACCGACCGAACCGGCGCTGGTACGCCTCGTCCCGGGCCACCAGCATGGCCATGATGTTGGAGATGCTGCCGCCGGCGGTGACCGTGCCGCCCGCGTCGGTGCCGTAGCCGACCAGGTCGGCGAGGTCCTGGATCAGTCGGCGCTCCAGTTCCAGCGCGAACGGTCCCGCCTCCCAGGCGTGCATCGACTGGTTCAGCGCGCTGGTCACCAGGTCCGCGGCCACCGCCACGGCGGTGGGCGGGCACTGCATCCGGGCCACCGTGGCCGGGTGGCTGACGTCGACCGCCCAGTTGGCGTAGGCCTGGACGAGTTGCCGCAGCACCTCGGCGGGCTTGCCACCGGCCGCCGGGAGCAGCGGCTCGGCGAGCACGTCCTCGGCGTACGCGCGGACCGCCGTCGGGCCGCCGGGCGCGACCGGGGTGGCCCGGCCCTCGCCGACGTCGCCGAGCACGTCCAGCACGTCGCCGACAAGTGTCCGGAGTTGTCGCATGCTGTCGTGGTCGGTGGTGGCCACGAACGCGGGATCGTCACCGATGTTCGGCACTGGCACGGCACTTCCCTTTCTGGAGCGGAGGGGCGGGAAAGGGCAATCGGGCGCGGACCGGGCCGGGCCGTACGCGTTAGCGCGTCGACCCGTAAACGGTCGCCGAATTGGTCAGCCGACAGTAGTTTGCGAGCAGGAATGTCCGGGTTCGACGGATCGGGAGGCGACCCGACCGGCGAACCGTCCAACGCGATTGGCAGACAACTGCCCTCGCCTGCCGACGACGTTACAACCGCCCGGGCCATTGCGCCAGTGGAGAATCGAGGAACTAGAATCTCCGGCATGTCCGATTTGGAAAGACTGAGTACGACCAGTTGGGAACGATCCGATCGGCTGTTCCTGGAAATGGGCAAGCTCGATCGCACGACGGACGGCTTCCGCCTTTCGGGCACCGCGCTGTATCGGGGCCGCGGTGGTCCGACCAGCGCGACGTACCTCGTCGAGACCGACGGGGCCCGGCGTTCGCGGTCCGTCCGGGTGGAACTCGACGAGCCGACCGGCCCCCGTGTGCTGGCCCTGCGGGCCGACGAGGACGGCCGGTGGAGTTCCGCCGAAGGCCCGCTTGACCTGGACTTTCCCTGCGACGACGTGGACCTGGCGGTCACCCCGGCGACCAACACGCTGGCCATCCGCCGGCTCGGCCTCGCGGTCGGCGAGCAGGCCACCGCCCGCGTCCTGTGGATCCAGGTCCCCTCGTTCGGGCTGCGCGCCGTCGAACAGGGATATCACCGGATCGACCGCGACACCTACCGCTACAAAGGACGTTACGGCAGCTACAAACTAACGGTCGACGCGAATGGAATGGTGCTCGACTACCCGGGCGGCGGGTGGCGGTCGGCAGCACACAAGTTGAGCCGTCGACTGCCGTGACAATTCTCGCGACCCGGGCCGGGAATGGTGACCCGGCCCGGGCCCGCGATGACGGCGTCAGCCGCCGATATCTGCGAACATACGCTCCAACTCCTCTGCCGGGATAGCCTGAAGCATCCGCTCCTCGATGCGGTTGGCGAGCGCCTCGAGAACCGGAACCTCGAAGATGTCCTGCACGGCGAGATCGATACCGAAACGCATACTGACCGCCGCGATCATCGGTACCGCACGCAGTGAGTGCCCACCGAGTTCGAAGAAGTTGTCGTCCAGCCCGACCGACGGCACGCCGAGGATCTCCTGCCAGATCTCGGCGACGGCCTGCTGGGTGCTGGTCTCGGCCGGTCGGTGCGCGCCGCCCGCGCCGAGCGCCGGTTCGGGCAACGCCCGGAAGTCGACCTTGTTGTTCGGGGTCAACGGGATCGTGGGGATGGTGACGTAGTGGGCGGGCACCATGACGCTGGGCAGCGCGGCAGCCACCCGGGCGCGCACCACGGCGGGGTCGAAGGTCTGCGGGTCCGCCGGCACGACGTACGCGACCAGGGTGCGACGCGCGCCGATCACCGGTGCCGTCACCACGGCCGCGGCCACCGACTCGTCGTCGGCGACGGCGCTCTGGATCTCACCCAGCTCGACCCGCAACCCGTCGATCTTGACCTGGGTGTCCAACCGGCCGTGGAACTGGATGGTGCCGTCCGGCAGCCAGCGGCAGCGGTCACCGGTGCGGTAGAGCTGGTGCCCGTCGCCCGGGCGGAACACGTCCGGCAGGAAGCGCTCGCGGTTGAGGTCGGGTCGGTTGTGGTAACCCAGCGCCACCCCGGGACCGCCCAGGTACAGCTCGCCCCAGACGCCGATCGGCACCGGCTGGGAGAGCGGGTCCAGGATGTACGCCGTGGTGTTGTGCATCGGTCGGCCGATCGGGATCGACGGCCAGTCGGGATCCACGTACGTGATCTTGTGGCTGACGCTGAACGCGGTGACCTCGGTCGGGCCGTAGCCGTTGACCATCGACACGTGCGGCAGGCGTTCCAGCACCTGCCGGATGTGCGGCAGGGAGAGCACGTCGCCGCCGGCCATGAACTGCCGCAGCTCGCGCAGGTCGTCCAGGTGGGTGTCGATGGTGAGGTTGGCCAGCGGCGCGACCAGCCAGAGCGTGTCGACGCCCTGCTCCCGGACGGTACGCGCGACCCGGGCCGGGGTAGGCACCCCGGGTGGCAGCAGCACCACCCGGCCCCCGTTGAGCAGCGGGCCGAAGATCTCCAGCGTGCAGGCGTCGAACGAGAGCGGGGAGATCTGCAGATAGCTGGTGCGCTCGTCGAGCTGGAGGATGTCGGTGTTGATCACCAGACGGGCCACGCCGCGGTGGATGGTCTCGACGCCCTTGGGCCGCCCGGTCGAACCCGAGGTGTAGACGATGTAGGTCAGGTCGTCGGCGGTGTTCACGTTGACCGGGTTCGCGGCGGGCTGCGCGGCGATCGACGCCGCGTCGTCGGCGTCGTCGAGCACCAGCACCGTCACGTCCGGGCCGACCGGGGCCAACTCGCGGAGCCGGTTCAGGGTGACCAGGAACCGGGCCTGCGTGTCGTCCAGCATGAACGCGAGCCGGTCGGTCGGGTACGCCGGATCGAGCGGCACGTACGCACCACCGGACTTGAGCACCGCCACCACGGCGACCATCAGCTCCAGCGACCGTTCCAGGCAGAGCGCCACGAACGTGCCCCGGCCCACCCCGGCGGCTCGCAGCCGGTGGGCCAGCCGGTTCGCCTGCTCGTTCAGCTCGCGGTAGGTCAGGTGCTGGCCCTCGATGGTGACCGCCCGGGCGTCGGGGGTGCGCAGCACCTGCTCCTCGAAGAGTTCGTGCACGGTGACGTCCGACGGGTACGGCACGTCGGTGCGGTTGAACTCGTCGAGCAGTCGGGCCCGTTCCGCGTCGGCCAGGATCTCCAGGCGCTGCACCGGGGAGTCCGGTTCGGCCAGCGCGGCGCCCAGCAGGTTGACGTAGTGGCCGAGCATCCGTTCGGTGGTGGCGGCGTCGAACAGGTCCGCCCGCCAACTGAGGGTGAGCCGGACGTCCTCGCCGTCGGGCTGGGCCAGCAGCGCCAGGTCGGGCAGGGTCGCCGCGGCCGGCACCAGGCTCTGGGCGACGACCTCCACGGCGCCGAAGCAGTCGGTCGGGGCGGTGATCTCCTGGGCGGTGAACGCCGCCTGGAAGACCGGGTTGCGGGCCGGGTCGCGGGGTGGGCGTACCTCCTCGACGAGGGTCTCGAACGGCAGCGGCTCCGGGGCACCGGCAGCGGCGCAGAGCGCGGTGAACGGCGTGGCCTCGTCGGTCTCGGAACGCGCCACCCGCCAGGTGCTCGCCGGCCCCACCAGCTCACCGGTGGTCGCGTCCCGGCGGTCGTCGGCCACCCCGAGGGCCAGCACGGGCTGGCCCGACCACCGGTGCAGCAACGCCTGGAACCCGGCGCGCAGCACGTCGGCGGGGCGCACGCCGAGCCGGTCGGCCAGGCCGTCGACCTGCTCACGCACGGCGGCGGGCAGCAGCACGTCGACGGCACCGGCCTCGTACCGGGGCTGGACCCCGCGTACCCGGTCGGTCGGCAGTTCCAACGGCGGCACGTCCGCGAGGTGTTCACGCCAGGCGGCACCGGCGACCACCCGGGCCGCCTCGGCGGCCGTGCGCTCCCGTTGGGCGAAGCCGGCGAAGTCGTCGTCGGTGCCGGGACCGGAACGGGGACGGGCCGGGCCCGCCGCCGCACCGCAGCGCGTCCGGTAGGCCGCGCCGAGCCGGGCCACCACCAGCGCCAGGGACGTCGGGTCCGCCACCGCCCGGTGCGCGACGAGCAGCAGCAGGTGGTCGTCGGCGGCGAGGCGGAGCACCTCGGCCCGTAGCAGCGGACCACGCCCGAGGTCGAACCGGGTCGCGGCGGCCCGCTCGACGGCCCGCCGGGCCGCCTCGTCCCGCTCGGACTCGGGCAGCTCGGACAGGTCGGTGCTCGGCAGCACCGTCGGCACGGGCGCCGACCGCCGCTGGTGGGCCCGTCCCTGTTCCGAGCCGATCGCCCAGGACAGTACGTCGGCGCCGGCCACCACGTCGCCGAACGCGGCGGCGAGCGTGTCGGCGTCCAGTTCCCCGCGCAACCGCACCCGGTCGACCAGTACGTCGACGGGTGCGTTCACGTACTGGTCGATGAACCATGACCTCTCCTGTCCGAGCGACAGGCTCCGGCCGGTGTCACCTTGCTGCATCTGCTCGTCCCTCTCCCATCTCGACGCGATCGGGTCGTACGGATATCCGAAGGTCGGTGCGGCGGGCGCCGGCCCGGCCGTGGACCTGGTTCAGCCCCCGGGGGCCACCACCCGGTGAGGTTCGGGGCCGCCCTCGAGAACCGGGTAGGAGCCGCGGGTGTGCGCGTTGTGGAACAGCAGCGCGATGCCGAGCAGGACGACACAACCGAGCAGCACCGGCGCGAACAGGAACAGCCAACTGGGCTGGACCAGCATCACCAGCACGGTGTCGCCGCCGGCCGGCGGGTGGAACGAGCGGGTCAGTCCCATCACGGCCATGGCGAACCCGACGGCGACGCCGATCGCCCACGGCGCGGCGCCCAGCATCGACACCGCGACCAGGCCGACCACGGTGCAGATGAGGTGTCCGCCGAGGACGTTGCGCGGCTGGGCGAAGGGCGCCTGTGGCGCGCCGAAGAGCATCATGCAGGTGGAGCCCATCGGGGCGATCAGCAGCGGGGCGCCGGAGAGCAAGCCGAGCAGTGCCACCGTGCCGATGCCCAGTGCTCCGCCCACCCCGGCGAGCACCGCTGTCCGCAGCGACCAGGGTCGACCGACCCCGTGCGCCAACGACCGTACGACAAGCACGCGTCTCCCCCAGCCATGCCTTGACGTTGCCGTTCCGTAAACGGAGTGCTGCCCCCCGGCGTCACGCTCACGCGACCTCCGGTGCTGCGGCGCGTGCCCCTCCCCGAACTCTGGTACGCCCCCGGACAGCTCCCCCACCAGGCAGGACATTGGATCCGAGACCCCCGTCGCACGGGATCCAACATCGGGCAGCCTAACGCTTTAAGTGCATCCTGTCACTGGATAGCGTGTGACACGCAAGTGACAAACGCTGATGTTGTTAATTTATGGTTATCCCACCCGAGTGGGTGAGAACCGGACACCGTCGACATCGGATCCGGGGTTCTCCGCGCGCGGATTGAACCGATGTAGCAACGTGGCCGTACCTCTCGCCGAAGGGAGTGGCCCATGAAGCGCCTGACCCCGTTGCTCACCCTCCTGTCGGGGGCGGTGACGGCTGCTGTGCTGTTCACGATGAGTGCGCAGGCATCCCCGCCGGGCACCCAACCGGTCGCGGGGAACGGCCCACCGGCCGCCGCCGCGCCACCGGCCGACGACGTCGAGACCGACGTCGAGGCCGAGACACCGGCGGACGAGGAGCAACCCGACCCCGCGAGTACCCGACCGGCCGAGGTGTCCCCACCGTCCGGCCCGGGCCGGTCCGACAGCACCGAGGTCAACACGGTCGAGCAGAACTGGATCGGCCAGTTGGAGAACGGTGCCACCATCGCCATCACCGTCAAGGGCGGCAAGGCGGAGGCGTACGTCTGCGACGGCCGGGCGATGGAGGTGTGGCTCTCCGGCACGGTCCGGGACGGGAAGATCGAACTGACCGGCCCGGACGCGAAACTGACCGGCATCATCCGGGGGGACAACGCCAGCGGCGAGATGATCGTCGGCGTCCGGCGGTGGAAGTTCACCGCCGAGCCCGACGAGAAGGCGGTCGACGAGGCGGTCACCAAGTCCGGCTCGGGCACCGCCGCGGCGATCTACCGCGCCGACGACGAGGTCCGCAAGGCCGGCATCGACGGTGGATGGATCATGCTCCCCGACGGGACGCAGATCGGCATCGTCACCTGGAACGGCAAGCCGATTCCCGCACCGCCGTTGGATCCCGCCTTCTACAGCACCGTCGTCAACGGGGTCACCATCAACGCCGTACCGGTCGTCCCCGGGGCGCGGTGATGTCCCAGCACCGACAGGGCAACGTGCGTACGGTCCCCCGCCGGGCGCCCGCACCCGACGTCGAGGTGATCCGCGAGTTCGGCGGCCCGCCGCCGGGCGCCCAGCGGCGGCGCCCCTCGATGGTGGTACCGCTGCTGGTCGGGGCCGCGGTGGCGGTGGCACTCGGCGTCTACGGCCGCACCCACACTCCGACCGGGATCGCGGTCAACGTGGCCGGCTTCTCGTCGCCGCTGACGGTGAAGGTGTGGCTGGGCACCGGCGCGGCGTTCTTCGCGGTGATCCAACTGCTGTCCGCACTGGCGATGTGGGGGCGGCTCGGTGGCTTCTCGCCGTCCTGGGCGGGCCCGGCGCACCGCTGGTCCGGCCGGATCGCGTTCCTGCTCACCGTCCCGGTCGCGGTGCACTGCCTGTACGCGCTCGGCTTCGCCGACTTCGACACCCGGGTGCTGCTGCACTCCCTGTTGGGCTGCTTCTTCTTCGGCGCGTTCGCCACCAAGATGCTGACCCTGCCCAAGCGGGGTCTCGCCGGCTGGGTGCTGCCGGCGGTCGGCGGGGTCGTCTTCGTCGCCCTGATCGGGATCTTCCTGACCTCGTCGGTCTGGTACTTCACCACCTTCGGCATCCAGTTCTGAAACCTCGGGAAAGGCAAGGCAGCACAGATGAACCACGAGCAGGCCGGCTGTTGCCGGTCGCGGCGGGCCTTCCTGGCCGGCACCGGCGCGGCGGGAGTCGCCGCGCTGACCGGCTGCGCGACCTACGGTGAACCGGCCGCGGCACCGCCCGCGCCGGTCTCCCCCGGCGGCAGCGCCGACCCCTCCGGTTCGGGCGCGCCGGACGACGGCAGCGGGGCGCCGGCGTTGGCCACCCTCGCCGACATCCCGGTCGGCGGTGGCGCGATCTTCGCCGCGGCGGGGGTGGTGGTCACCCAACCCACCGAGGGCGAGATCAAGGCGTTCTCGGCCAAGTGCACCCACCAGGGCTGCACCGTCACCTCGGTGAACGACGGCGTGATCACCTGCGCCTGCCACAACAGTGTCTTCGACATCGCGGACGGTTCCGTCCGTAGTGGACCGGCCGGAGCCCCGCTGCCCGCCGCGAACGTCACCGTCGACGGTGACGCGATCCGGTTGGTGTAGGCGTACCCGATGACGCGGCCCACCCCAGGCCCGGGCCGCGCGGGGCCGTCCGGGGCGGTCACCCGACACCCGGACGGCCCCTGCCCCGACCCGTCCGGCGGGTGGGGCAGGAAGGGCCGCGCACCGTCTCGGCGGAATGGTGGTGACCCCGCCGACCGGAAACCGCCATTCCGCCGACAGGAAGTTGATCAGCCGACTAAACGGCGAGCGCCTCCCGGACGGTGCGTTCCGCGTCGCCGCCGCCGTCGCCCGCGGAGGTGACCCGCCCGGACTCCAACACGTGGTAGCGGTCGGCCACCCGCAGCGCGAACCCGAGGTGCTGCTCGACCAGCAGCACGCTGAAGCCGGTCTGCGCGATCAGCGCCACGATCCGGTCCTGGATCTCGGTCACCACCGAGGGCTGGATACCCTCGGTCGGTTCGTCCAGCATCAGCAGCCGGGGCCGGGTGATCAGCGCCCGGGCGATGGCCAACTGCTGGCGTTGCCCGCCGGAGAGCAGCCCGGCCCGGCGGCGCAGCAGCGTACGCAGCGCCGGGAACAGGTCCAGCACCTCGGCGGTGGCCGCCGCCCCGTCGCGCCGGCCGTCGGCGACCAGGCGCAGGTTCTCCGCCGCGGTGAGGTGCGGAAAGCACTGCTGGCCCTGCGGCACGTACGCGATGCCCCGGGCGACCCGCTGGTGCGGGGCGAGCCGGGTGATGTCCTCGCCGTGGAACTCGACCCGACCGGCGCTGGGCCGCAGCAGGCCGGCGGCGACCCGCAGCAGGGTCGACTTGCCGGCACCGTTGTGGCCGAGCACGGTGGCCACCCCGTCGCCGGGCACCGTGACGTCGACGCCGTGCAGTACCCGGCTACGTCCGTACCCGGCATGCACGCCGCGGATGGTGAGCATCATGCCTCCGTAGCCGTCGGGGCCGACCCGGCGTCGACCGGGTGGCCGAGGTAGACCTCCTGGACGCGCGGGTCGGCCTGCACCTGCGCGACGGTGCCCTCGCTGAGCACCCGACCCGCGTGCAGCACGGTGACCGTACGCGCGAAGCGGCGCAGGAAGTCCATGTCGTGCTCGATCACCACCACCGTACGGTCCTGGCTGACCTGTTCCAGCAGTTGCCCGGTGGCGTCGCGTTCCTCGTGGCTCATCCCGGCGACCGGCTCGTCGAGCAGCAGCAGCCGGACGTCCTGGACGAGCAGCATGCCGATCTCCAGCCACTGTTTCTGCCCGTGGGCGAGGGTGCCGGCGAGTTGGTCGGCCCGGCCCGCCAGGCCGATCACCTCGAGCGCCTCGGCCACCTCGTCGGGCACCCCGTGCCGCCGCCGCAACAGGGTCGCCCAGCTACGCCGGGCCCCGGCGGCGATGTCGAGGTTCTGCAGGACGGTCAGCTCCTCGAACACCGTCGAGGTCTGGAAGGTCCGGCCGACACCGAGACGGCTGATCCGGTGTACCGGGCGACCGAGCAGTTCCCGGTCGCCGAAGCGGACCGAGCCGGTCGCCTTCACCAGCCCAGTGACCGCGTCGACCAGGGTCGTCTTGCCGGCACCGTTGGGTCCGATGAGGAACCGGATGTCGCCCGGTGCCACGTCCAGGCTCACCCCGTCCACGGCGGTGAACCCGTCGAAGCTGACCCGCAGGTCGCGGATGGACAGCCCGTACAGCTGCTCGGTCATCAGCCCGCCTCCACCCTGGAGCGACGCAGCCGGACCAGCGGCCCGGGACGCCGCCCGCCGTCGGTGCGGCGACGGGCCAGGCCGACCAGCGAGGCCAGGCCGCCCGGCAGGAACGCCACCACCACCACGAAGAGCAACCCCTGCAGGTACGTCCAGGTGCCCGGGAAACGTTCCGACAGGGCGGTACGCGCCCAGGCCACCGCGACCGCGCCGAGCACCGGACCGAGTAGGGTGGCCCGCCCACCGACGGCGACGCCGATGACGAACTCGATGGACGGCACGATCCCGATCAGGGCCGGGGAGATGATGCCGACCGCGGGCACGAACAGCGCACCGGCCAGCCCGGCCATGCCCGCGGCCACCACGTACGCGACGAGCTTGACGGTGGCCGGGTCGTAGCCGAGGAACCGGACCCGCTCCTCACCGTCGCGCACCGCCACCAGCAGTTCGCCGTAGCGGCTCTGCATCAGGTGCCGGGTCAACGCCAGCAGGGCCAGCAGGATACCGGCGATGATGAAGTAGACCATCCGCTGGTTGACCGGGTCGTCCAGGTCGTAGCCGAAGAAGCCCTGGATGTCGGTGAGGCCGTTGGTGCCGCCGGTGGTGCCCTGCTGTCCGATCAGCAGGATCACCATGGCGGCGGCGAGGGCCTGGCTGAGGATCGCGAAGTAGGCGCCGCGGACCCGGCGACGGAAGACCAGCGAACCGAGGACGAAGGCGACCGCCATCGGCAGCAGCACCGTGGCGGGCAGCGCGAACCACGGGCTGGCGAACGGCCGCCACCACAGCGGCAGTTCGTCGAGTTGCCCGTACAGCATCATGAAGTCGGGCATGTTGCCCGGACCCGCGTCGGCGAGCTTGAGGTGCATGGCCATCGCGTAGCCGCCGAGGCCGAAGAAGACGCCCTGGCCGAGGGCGAGCATGCCGCCGCGCCCCCAGGCCAGGCCGATGCCGACCGCGACCATGGCCACGCAGAGGTACTTGGCCAGCAGCGACAGCCGGAAGTCCGAGAGCACCAGCGGCGCCACGGCGAACAGCAGGGCGGCGCCGAGGGCGAATCCGGCGGCGGCGCGGAAGCGGTGCCGCGACGGCCCGGCGGCCGGCTTCTCCACGGGCGGTGTGGGATCGACGTCGGTGGCGGGATCTCGGGCGACGGTGGTCATGCCAGACTCCGGGTTCGCAGGGTGAACATGCCCTGGGGCCGCCACTGCAGGAACGCGACGATGGCGACGAAGACCATCACCTTGGCGACGCTGAGGGTGGTCAGGTACTCGCCGGTGGCCTGCAGCACGCCCAGGCCGAAGGCGACGATCACGGTGCCCTTCAGCTGGCCGATCCCGCCGACCACGACCACCAGGAAGGCATCGATGATCAGGTTGGTGCCCATGGTGGGGCCGATCGGACCGAGCAGGGTGAGGGCGACCCCGGCGATCCCGGCCAGGCCGGAACCGATGAAGAAGGTCATCCGGTCGACCCGGGCGGTGGCGATGCCGGAGACGGCGGCCAGGTCGCGGTTCTGCACCACGGCCCGGATCCGGCGCCCCAGCGGCGTCACCCGCAGCGCGACGGTCAACGCGACGACCGCGCCGCCGGCCAGCGCCAGGATGAACAGCCGGTTGTTGGCCACGGTGATCCCGCCGGGCAGGGCGATGTTGCCGGTGAGCAGCTCCGGGGCCCGGGTCTGCACGTTGGGGCTGCCGAAGACGTCCCGGGCGAGTTGTTGCAGGATCAGCGACACCCCCCAGGTGACCAGCAGGGTGTCCAGCGGTCGGGCGTAGAGGCGGCGGATCAGCAGGATCTCCAGCAGTACGCCCATCGTGCCGGCCACCAGGAAGGCGACCGGCAGGGCGACCAGCAACGACCAGCCGGCCACGGTGACGACCTGTTGCAGGACGTAGGTGGTGTACGCGCCGGCCATGATGAACTCGCCGTGCGCCATGTTGATCACGCCCATCTGGCCGAACGTGAGGGCCAGGCCGAGCGCGATGAGCAGCAGCACCGCTCCGATGCTGACGCCGGTGAAGAGTTGGCCGATGAGAACTGTCACGGTGGGTGCTCCGTACTGCTGGTGGGGTGCCGACCCGGGCGGTGCGTGCCGCGCCGCCCGGGTCAGGGTCATCCGGATCAGCTCAGGCCCGTGGCGTCCGGGCCAGGGCCGGCCCGGTCAGCTCAGGCCGCCGGCCCACGGGTAGCTCTTGAGGTACGGATCCGGCGTGATCGGGTCGCCGGAGTTCCAGACCTCGGTGATCAGTCCGTCGGCGCCGACCTTGCCGACGCGGGCGGTCTTCGCGATGTGCTGGGTGGCGCCGTCCACCGTGACCAGCCCCTCGGGAGCCTCGAAGGTGATCCCGTCGGAGGCCTCCCGGACCTTCTCCACGTCGAAGGCGCCGGCCTTCTCCACCATCGCCTTCCACAGGTAGACCGAGACGTACGCGGCCTCCATCGGGTCGCTGGTCGGCTTGTCCGCCCCGTACTTGGCCTTGTACGCGGCGACGAACTTCTCGTTGGCCGCGCCAGGGGTGGTCTGGTAGTAGTTCCAGGCGGTCAGCTGGCCCTCCAGGTACTGGGTGCCGATGCTCTTGACCTCCTCCTCGGCGATCGACACCGACACCACCGGCATGCTGGTGGCGGTCAGCCCGGCGGACTTGTACTCCTTGAAGAACGCCACGTTGCTGTCGCCGTTGAGAGTGTTGAAGACCGCGTCCGCCCCGGCGGACTTCACCTTGTTGGTGATGGTGCCGAACTCGGTGGAGCCGAGTGGGGCGTAGTCCTCGCCCAGCACCGTCATTCCGTTTGCCTCGGCGTACGCCTTGATGATTTTGTTCGCGGTACGCGGGAACACGTAGTCGGAACCGACCAGGTAGAGCGACTTGGCGCCCTGCGCCTTGAGGTAGTCCAGGCCCGGGACGATCTGCTGGTTCGTCGTGGCGCCGGTGTAGAAGATGTACGGTGACTGCTCCAGTCCCTCGTACTGCACGGGGTAGAACAGCAGCGCCTTGTTCTTCTCGAACACCGGCTTGACGGCCTTTCGGCTGGCCGAGGTCCAGCAACCGAAGACCGCCGCGACCCGGTCCTCGCGGATCAGCTTCTCGGCCTTCTCGGCGAAGGTCGGCCAGTCCGAGGCACCGTCCTCACCGACCGGCTGGACCTTCTTGCCGAGCACTCCGCCGGCCGCGTTGATCTCCTCGATCGCCAGCATGATCGAGTCGCGGACGGTGACCTCGCTGATGGCCATCGTGCCGGACAGGGAGTTGAGCAGGCCCACCTTGACGGTGTCGCCGGAGACGTCGGCGGTGACGCCGGCGGAGGTGTTCGCGTCGGTGGTCTTGCTGCCGCACGCGGCCAGCGCGGCCGCGGCGACCAGGGTCATGGCACCCGCCAGGATGCGGCGTCCCCGGAACAGTGTCATCAATTCTCCCTGCGTCGGGCGTCAGGCGTGGAGTCAGTTACCCGGGAACGGGCGTCGGTCCCGGGTCGAGGTTGCTTCGGCGGTTTGCGGTGCGGTCCGTCGGAACGTCGCGCGGCGCCCGGCGCTGCGGGTGGACGCCGGCCGGACACCGATTTCGGATATCGGGCAGGGAAAGCTTCGATCCGCTTCGTTGCGCGGATGTTTCCCGATCCTCAATAGACTGTTTCCACTGCCGAGAGAGCGCAGGCGAGTGGCCACAAAAAATGCCGATGCCACGCCGACAGAAATCGGCTCAATGGCATCGGCATACGATTATCGGCCGCCGCGACGATTCATTTACGAGCACCCGTCGGACGGGTGACGACATTCGGTGCGGCGACCGAATACTTCACACAGGAAGTATCTTAGGCGGCAGGCGGTCCGCCATGTCAAGGCGCGGCCCGGCCCCCGAAGGTCACAGTTCGGCGAGGACGGTGAAGTCCAGCCCGTCGGCCTCGGCGAGGTAGATGCGCTGACGTACGTGCCGACGCCGTAACCGCAGCTCACCGCGGGGACCGTCGTACGACACCACGTCGGCGGAGGCCTCCACCGCCCGGACGTCCAACGTGCCGGCCTTGGCGATCAACGCGGCGAGCAACATGACTCCCTCGTAACAGGACTCACCGAGACTGCCCAGCGGCGGCGCCTCCAGGCCGAAGCGGCGGGCGAAGGCGCCGTGGAAGTCCAGGTTCTCCGGCGTGACCAGGCCGGCGAAGAAGCCGGCCGTGCTGAACAGCCGCCGGGTGTTGGCCGCGCCGCTGCCGAGCAGCATGTTCTCGTCCATCAGCGTGCTCAGCCGCAGGCAACGCTGGTCCAGTCCGGACCGGGCGAACGCCCGGTTGAACCGCACCGCGTCCGCCCCGACCAGCAGCATCAGCACCGCGTCGGCGTCACTGCGCTCGACCCGGCGCAGCACCTCGGCGTAGTCGTGGGTCTCCAACGGCAGGAAGTGCTGCCCGACCACCCGCCCGCCACTGCGCAGCGCGTACCGGTGCGCGGCACGGGTGGTGCGGCGCGGCCAGACGTAGTCGTTGCCCACCACGAACCAGCGCCGCACCCCCAGCTCACCGGCGAGTACCCGCATCGCCGGCCAGAGCTGCGCGTCCGGGGTCTCGCTGGTGAGGAAGACCCCCTCGGTACGCTCGCCGCCCTCGTACAGGGCGGTGTAGACGTACGGCACCCGGTGCGCGATCCGCGGCGCCACCGCCTGACGTACCGAGGAGATGTGCCAACCGGTGACGCCCTGCACCGCGCCGACCGACACCAACGCCTCGACCTCGGCGGCGACCTCGGCCGGCGGCGCCCCGCCGTCGACCGGGACGAGCCGCAGTTCCCGGCCGAGCACCCCGCCCCGCCCGTTGACCTCCTCGACCGCGAGCTGGGCGCACGACTCACAGCTCGGGCCGAACATGCCGGCCGGTCCCCGCATCGGATACACCAGCGCGATACTGACCACGCCCCGGTCGACGGTGAGCCAGGACGCCCCGGCGGTGATGCTCTCCCCCGCCTGCGGGCGCCCGTACCCCGGTGCCGGCGCGGACATGAACACATGGTGGCCGCCACCGATGGTGATGACCAGCCCTCCCCATCCAGCGGGACATCTCGGTACGATGACCCGGCAACCGCAAGGCGGGAGTGCCATGTCAGACCTTCCCGGCTCCGCAGCCGACCTGCTGCCCCTGCTCACCCGCGCCGAGCGGCTGCTCTCGCGCCGGGTCGGCGGGGTGCTCGCCGACGAGGCGCTCAGCATCGAGGCGTGGCGGGTGCTCAGCCTGCTCGCCGACGGCCTGGGCCACCCGATGAGCGAGGTGGCCGCCGAGGCGTCGCTGCCGCCGGGCACCCTGACCAAGCTGGTCGACCAGCTCGTCGACCGCAACCTCGTCTTCCGCCGGGTCGACCCGATCGACCGGCGTCGCATCCGGGCCTACCTGAGCGCCCGGGGCCGACGCGAGCACGAACGGCTCGCCGCGCTGGTCCAGGCCGAGTTGGCCGGGCTGGCCGGGGCCGACGACGCCGAGCTGGCCGGGCTGCTCGACGGCCTGATCGGCCGGCTGGACCCGAACCGCCGCCCGGCCCGCCACCCGGCCCCGAGCCCGGTCTGACCGCTTACGCCGGGCCGGACCCCGACGCACGTCCGACCCGGACCTCACCCGACCCGTCCGACCCGGACCTCACCTGATCGGCATGATCACGCTCGATCCGGGATCGAGTGGCTTCCGGGTGGTTCCGACACCACTCGATCCGGGATCGGGTCGGGCCGCACCTCGCCCAACGCGCAGGGTCGAGGGTCAGCCGCCGTCGACGGGACGGAACCGCGGGACGGAGTGGCGGACGCGCGAGGCACGGTTGGTGACCGGGCCGATGGCGTCGAACATGGTCCGGCCGAGCACCGCGTGGGCGCGTACCGCCGGATGGGTGCCGCCGTAGTTGTCCAGGTCGCCGAGGGAGTCGGCGAAGAAGGCGTAGGTCAGCGTCGGCGCACCGGTCGGGTCGAACATGATGCCGGCCTCGTGGCGGGCGGCGCCCAGCGAGTCGTAGTCCGCGCCGTACTTGGTGGCGACCCGACTGCGCTCCGCCGAGGACATGTCCCGGCGGATCCCGTCGTGGTAGCCGTTGATCCAGCGCAGGATCCCCAGCAGGAAGTCGCTCGACCGGGCCGACAGCAGGGTCTTGTTGGCCAGCCGCCACAACAGGTCGTGGGTCTCCCGCGGGGTGGTCACACCCAGGAAGAACCGGTTCGGGTTGGCCACCGGCTCGACCCGGGTGTGGGTGAAGCCCTTGGCGGCGAGGATCTCGTTGATCTCCAGCGCCGGCACCACCCGGCCGCACATCCGCACCGCCGTGTTGTCCGAGACCAGCAGCAGCGCGGTGAGGAAGTTCGCCACCGTGATCTCGTCGCCCCAGACGGTGTGCAGGAAGTAGATCCCGCTACCGCCCAGGATGATGTCTCCGGTCAGGTCGAGGCGCTGACCGAGCGACAGCTCACCACGGTCGATCTTGTCCATCACGGCCACCGCGACGGCGAGCTTCTGGACGCTGTAGCCGTGGGTCACCCGGTCCGCGTCGTCGGCCACGACCACGCCGAGCGCGCCGGCCGCGTCGACCATCGCGACGTGGGAGTGCCACACGCCGCCCGCCCGCGCCTTCTGGCTCTGGTAGGTACGCCGGATCAGCTCGGACGCGGAGCGGGGACCGCCCACGGAACCGGCACCGGCGAGTGGGACGCCGGTGCCCCCTGCCGCACCGCCCGGCGCCGCGGCGGCACCGTCCGGTGTCGCCACCAGCGCCGCCGTTGCCGCCCCGATCCCGATCGCGGCTCGACGACTCACCTGACTGACCATGCGTCACTCCCTACCTCGCGCGGTCCCGCCGACGGATGCCGGCATCGGACACACGGTGCCATACCGGCCGATCCGGCGGGGCACCGGTCCGAAGTGGACGGGCCGGGCCTCGGTCAGCGGCGGATCAGTGCGAAGACGCCCCAGCCCAGGTACTCGCGGCCGTAACGGACGTGACGTACCGGATCCTCGGTCAGCTCCCGCCGCAGCTCGTCGGCGAGCGGGTCGTCCGGGTTGTCGTCCAGCCACCGACGCAGGTTGAGCCAGTGTGCCGCCGCGTAGCGGTCCCAGCTGTCCTGGTCGGCCAGCACCATCTCCACCAGGTCCCAACCCAGCTCGGCGAAGAGGCCGACCAGGCCGGGCAGATCTCGGAAGTCGTCCCGGGTGCTCGCGTGGCAGCCCAGCACCGTCACCTGGTCGGGCGGGTCGATCCGCCAGTACGGCTCGCCGACCAGGGCCATCCCGCCCGGGCGCAGCTGCCGATCAAGGATCTCCAGGGTGCCGGCGACACCGCCGCCGATCCAGGTGGCACCGACGCACGCCGCCACGTCGACCGGCTCGCCCACCGGATGGTGGGCGGCGTCGCCGTGGACGAACCGGACCCGCTCGGCCACCCCCAGTTCGGCCGCCCGCTGCCGGGCGGCGGCGGTGAAGGCGCTGCTGATGTCGACTCCGGTGCCGACCACACCGTGATCACGCGCCCAGGTGCAGAGCAGTTCGCCCTTGCCGCTGCACAGATCGAGGATCGAGGTACCCGGTGCGAGCTTCACCGCCCGGCCCAGGGTGGCCAGCTTGTCGGCGTCGAAGGGGTTGAGAATCCGCAGGTCACCCTCGCGGATGACGAAGCTTCGAGGCAGGTCCATGAGGCACGCAGGATAACCGCCCGCGCTGGCCCGACCAACCGGTTTAGCGCCGCGAAGTCCGTACCGGGCCTACGGCGCCGGGGGCAGGTCCACCACGTCTGGCACGACGCGCAGGCCCAGCGCCCGCTGCTCCAGCCAGTCCAGCCGTACCGAGGTCCGCTCGGCCCGCTCGGCCAGTTCCAGCCGTACGCTCCAGATTGCCAGCAGCAGGGCCTGCAGGGAGTCCACCCCGAACGCCTCCTGGACCGAGTCGTCGCCCAGACCGTCGATCTGGAACGGGCAGCCCCAGTCGCCGGAGGTCGACAACGGATCAGGATGCGGTCTGCCGAACCGGACGAGCACCTCCGCCGAGTCGCCGGCCGGACCGGTCAACGCGATCCGTCGCTCCGCGACGACCTCCCCCAACTCGGACAACCTCAGTCCCCTCCCCGTCGACCGGAACCGCGATGCTATCCGGCGCCGCCAGCAGTTGCTCACGTTCCGATTCGAGCAGGGTACGCAGGGTGTGCGCGTCCGGTGCGGTGGCGGTCCACAGGGTCGCGGTGCCGCCGGTGAGCGGCAGTCGGGCCACGGTCCCCCGTACCGCGGGTGGTTCGGTGGGTCGGGCCGGGTCGACCACCAGCAGGGATCCGGTGGCCGGCGCGCCGCCGAGCACCGCCGGACCGGCCCAGCCGGGCGCGTCCGGGCCGACCGCGAGGCTCTGCCGCAGCAGCGGCCGGCCGGCCAGGTCGACTCCGGTGTTGACCTCGGCCCGGCCGGGCTGCTCGCCGTGCCGGCCGCAGATCAGCTCGTCGCGCCAGTGCAGGACGCCGTCCTCGGCGACGTCGACCTCGGCGTCGGCGACGTGGGCGCAGCCGGCCGCCGCGACCAGCTGCTCCGGCAGCCAGTGCAGGGCGGCCCGTTCGGCGACGGTCGCCCGGACCAGCATCCGGGAGACCGCGCCGGGGCGGCCGGGCAGGGCGATCGAGGCGGCCACGGTGTGCATCCGCACCCGCGCACCGGGGCCGACCTCGACGTCCAACCGCAGGTCGTCGCCGGCGAGCGGACCGGCCGCGCCGCCGACGACGTACACCGTGACGCCTCCGTCCCCGGCGGGGACCTGGCGCAGCAGCAGCGGGCTCTCGCCGCGCAGCTCGGCCAGGGTGGTCCGGCCGTGCCGGTCGGCGCGGGCCACCAGCCGGGCGGTGGCCCGCATCAGGCCGGCCCGGCCGCGACCGCGACGGCGGGCGTGGCCCGGTCCACGTCGGCCGCCGCGGCACCGCGGTGGTGGGCGAGTTCGTGGCGGATCCACGCGGCGACCCGGGTGGCGAGCGGGTCCTCGGTGATGGACTGGAACACGGTGGGCAGGTCGCCGCGGCGGGCGCGGGCGTCGCGGTCCATCACGGACAGGTCCGCGCCGACCATCGGCGCCAGATCGGTCTTGTTGATCACGAGCAGGTCGGCCGCGGTCACGCCGGGGCCGCCCTTGCGCGGCACCTTGTCGCCGCCGGCCACGTCGACCACGAAGATCTGCCGGTCGACCAGGCCTCGGCTGAAGGTGGCGGTCAGGTTGTCACCGCCGCTCTCCACCAGCACCAGGTCCAGCGGTCCCAGCGCGTCGGCCAGTTCGTCGATGGCGTCCAGGTTGGCGCCGATGTCGTCACGGATGGCGGTGTGCGGGCAGCAGCCGGTCTCCACGGCCCGGATCCGGGTCGGGTCGAGCACCCCGGCCCGCTTGAGGAAGTCGGCGTCCTCGGTGGTGTAGATGTCGTTGGTCACCACGCCGAGGCGCAGCTCGTCGGCGAACGCCCGGCACAACGCGGCCACCAGGGCGGTCTTGCCCGAACCGACCGGACCGCCGATGCCGACGCGCAGCGCCCGGACGGCGGCCGGCAGCGGCGCGTGTGGGTCGACTCCCGGTTCGGGGTGGGTGTGGGGAACGGACTCGTCGTGGTCGGCTTCAGGACGCAAAGAGACGCACCTCCCAGGTGGCGTGTGCTTCGGCATGGATGTCGGCAAGTGGCGCCGCGGCGGCCGGCAGCCGCCGCGGTGGTTGTTCGGCGGCCCGCGCCGCCCGCGCCGCGGTGGCGTCGCAGGCATCGGCGAGCCGTACCAGCAGGGTCTGCACCTGGTACGGGTCAAGGCCGAGCAGGCGTACGGCGGCGCTGGCCGAACCGGTCACCGTGGCGTGCACGGCGACCGTGGCGACCTGCGCCGGGTCGAGGCCGGCGGCGGCACCGACCAGCCCGAGTACGAGCGGCTGGTGCGGACCGCCCGGTGTGGCGGGCAGGTCGTCGAAGCCGGCGGTGGGCCAGATCGCCCGGCCGGCCCGCAGCAGGGCCCGTCCCTGCCGGCGGGACACCGTTCGCTGGGCCGGCGAGGCGGTCCGCGCGTCCAGTTCGACGTCGAGCCGAGCCAGCGCCGACCGCCGGTGCCGACCGTTCGGATCGGTACCGGGCGCCGATGCCGGCGGGTCCACCCCGGCGGCCCGGCAGGCCGCCGCCGCGAACGCCGCCGCGACCAGCCCGGCGGTGGCCAGTCGGCCGCGCAGGTACTCCGCCAGCGTGCTCAGGTCGGTGACCCGCCCGGCGGCGACGGCGGCCTCCAGACCCGACGAGTGGGCGTGTGCCCCGGCCGGGAACCGCCCGTCGGCGAGCAGCAACAGCATCGTCGACGCGGACATCAGAACAGGAAGTACCGCTGGGCCATGGGCAGTTCGGTCACCGGGTCGGGTTCGACCACCACACCGTCGATCCGGACGGTGAAGGTGTCCGGATCGACCTCGATGCGCGGCAGGGCACTGTTCTCCGGCAGGTCGGCCTTGCCGCGCGACCGTACGTCGGACACCGGCACCACCCGACGCCGCACCTCCAGTCGCAGCCCCGCGTCGAGCGCGGCGGGGGCCACGAACGCCAGGCTGGTGGCGGCGGCCGCACCTCCGTACGCGCCGAACATGGGCCGGGGCAGCATCGGCTGCGGCGTCGGGATGGATGCGTTCGCGTCGCCCAGCTGCGCGTACGCGATCATGCCGCCCTTGATCACCAGGTGCGGCCGGACGCCGAAGAACGCCGGCTCCCAGAGCACCAGGTCGGCGAGCTTGCCCGCCTCGACCGAGCCGATCTCGTGGTCGAGCCCGTTGGCCATGGCGGCGCAGATGGTGTACTTCGCCACGTACCGCCGGGCCCGGTGGTTGTCGGCCGCGCCGTCGCCGGGCAGCGCGCCCACCCGGGCCTTCATCACGTGCGCGCTCTGCCAGGTCCGCAGCACGATCTCACCGACCCGGCCCATGGCCTGCGAGTCCGAGCCGATGATGGAAATCGCGCCCAGGTCGTGCAACAGGTCCTCGGCGGCCATGGTGGACGGCCGGATCCGGCTCTCCGCGAACGCCAGGTCCTCCGGCACGGCCGGGTTCAGGTGGTGGCAGACCATCAGCATGTCGAGGTGCTCGGCCAGGGTGTTGCGGGTGTACGGGCGGGTCGGGTTGGTCGACGAGGGCAGCACGTTGGGCTCACCGGCGACGGTGATGATGTCCGGCGCGTGCCCGCCGCCGGCCCCCTCGGTGTGGTACGAGTGGATCGCCCGGCCGCCGACCGCCCGCAGGGTGTCCGCGACGAACCCGGCCTCGTTCAGGGTGTCGGTGTGGATGGAGACCTGCACGCCGGAGGCGTCGGCGACCCGCAGGCAGGCGTCGATGGCCGCCGGGGTGGTGCCCCAGTCCTCGTGCAGCTTGAACCCGCCGGCCCCGGCCCGCAGCTGCTCCCAGAGCGCCTCTTCGGAGACGGTGTTGCCCTTGCCCAGCAGCAGCACGTTGACCGGGAACGTGTCCAGCGCCTCGTGCATCCGCGCCAGGTGCCAGGCGTTCGGGGTGACGGTGGTGGCGCGGGTGCCCTCGGCCGGTCCGGTACCGCCGCCGACCAGGGTGGTGACGCCAGCGGCGAGCGCCTCGGTGACGATCTGCGGGCAGATGAAGTGCACGTGGGTGTCGACGGCGCCGGCGGTGAGGATCCGGCCGTTACCGGCGATCACCTCGGTGGCCGGGCCGATCACCAGGTCCGGGTGCACACCGTCCATGGTGTCCGGGTTGCCCGCCCGGCCCAGCGCGACGATCCGCCCGTCGCGCAGCCCCACGTCGGCCTTGACGATCCCCCAGTGGTCGAGGACGACCGCGCCGGTGATGACGGTGTCCAGCGCCCCCTCGGCCCGGGTGGCCCGGGACTGGCCCATCGACTCACGGATCACCTTGCCGCCGCCGAAGACCGCCTCGTCGCCGCCGGCACAGTGGTCGTGCTCCACCTCGATCAGCAGGTTGGTGTCGGCCAACCGGATCCGGTCCCCGGTGGTCGGCCCGTACAGCGCCACGTAGCGGTCGCGTTCCACGAAGCTCACGCCTCCGGCCTCCCGTCCAGTGCTCCGGCACACTCGCCGCGCAGGCCGGGCACGATCCGGGCGCCGCCCAGCGGCACCAGGTCGACGCTGCGGCTGACCCCCGGTTCGAAGCGCACCGAGGTGCCGGCCGGTACCGCCAGCCGCCGCCCCCACGCGGCGGCGCGGTCGAAGTCCAGGGCCGGATTGGCCTCCGCGAAGTGGTAGTGCGAGCCGACCTGCACCGGCCGGTCGGCGGTGTTGACCACCAGCAGGGTGGTCACCGGACGACCCGCGTTGATCTCCACCGGATCGGCGGCCGGCAGGATCTCCCCGGGGATCACGGGATCGGGTGGTGCACCGTCACCAGCTTGGTGCCGTCCGGGAACGTCGCCTCCACCTGCACCTCCCCCAGCAGCTCGGGGATGCCGTCCTGCACGTCGTCCCGGGTCAGGACGGTGCGGCCGGCGGCCATCAGGTCGACCACGGACCGTCCGTCGCGGGCGCCCTCCAGCAGGAAGGCGGTGATCACCGCGACGGCTTCCGGATAGTTGAGGCGCAGGCCGCGTTCGCGGCGGCGCCGGGCGACGTCGGCCGCCACGTGGACGAGCAGACGATCCTGCTCGTGTGGGGTGAGGTACACGGGTGCTCCCGGTGGGTGTCCGCGCTCCCGACAACCGCGGGCCCGGCGCCTCGACGCGCCGCCCGCAGGTCGGGGCTCGCCCGCCGGGTCGTCCGCCACGCCTGCGCGGGCGACGGGATTCCACCATCCCGGCCCGGCGTCGCGGAGCACCGGCGGTGTCTTCTCGGATGCGGACCGCACCACCCACCGCTGAGCAGACCGTAAGGGATCACGCGGGCCGCCGGCAACCGTGCGGCACGGACGATCCGGGAACCGGTATATCGCCACACCGAATAGTGCGGTACTGCTACGGACCGCGCTGACCGGTGCGGTACTCGGCAGCGTGCTCGGCTACGACCTGCTGTACACGCTGTATCCGCTGTTCGTTCGCATGATCGACATTCCGCGCTCGGTCGACGTACCGATCCAGGTGGGGGTCGGCGTCTACTACGGGCTACCGGCGGCCGGCATCGTCGTCACCCCGGTCACCATCGCCTTCGCCTGGTCCACCGACTACAGCACCGCACCGAAGGTGGTCGCCGTCGAGATCACCATGGTCCTGGCGGCGCTCGCCGGCGCCACGGTCCTGACCCGGCGCCTGGCCCTGCACCTCCGCCCGGTCCGGGCGTGAGGGTGGTCATAACGGGTGGACGCCGCCCCGTCACCGACTGCTAGCCTCGGCGACAGGTCATGAGCGCCAGCGTCAAGCCCCGGCTCGCTGGCCGGCAACCCTCGTCCGCGCAGGGGTGCCCCGGGTGAGGACCAGGCATCGGAGCTACCTCCGATGCAAGCGTGGCCTGGTTCCCCAGGTCATCACGACCTCGAGGAGACCCATGTCGTACGGAAGTCGACCCGCACCCGACGCGATCCGTCCGGGCCTGACCCGGCGCCGGCACGTCGACATGATGCGGGTCTGTAGCGCCGCGTGTAGCTGACCGCGTCGCCGCCAGTCACCGAGCCCTGCCGGATCGGCTGACCGTTCCCCTTCCCTCTCGTCCACCCATCCCAGCGGTCCGTCCCACGACGGACCGCCGGTGTGGCACGTCCGTGCCCGCCGCCGCTCAGCCAGGAGACACCTGTGCGAATCCTTCCTGCCCTGACCCGGGCCGCTGCCCTCGGCGTGGCCGCCACCCTGGCTGCCGCCACCCTCACCGCCTGCGGCGCCGACTCCGCCGGCACCGCCGAGAACCCGTACAACCTGCTCCAGCCGGGGGTGCTGCGGGCCGGCACGCTCACCGACGCGCCGCCGAACGTGTATCTCTCCGACGGCAAGTTCACCGGCTTCGACAACGACCTGCTGGTCGCCGCGGCCGACCGGCTCGGCCTGCGGGTGGAGTTCGTCGGCACCGACTTCTCGGCGTTGCTGTCGCAGGTCAACACCCGCAAGTTCGACATCGGCAGCTCCTCGATCACGATCACCGAGGCGCGGAAGAAGACGGTCGACTTCGGCAACGGCTACGACTTCGGCTACTTCGGCCTGGACGTGCCGGCCGGCTCGGCGCTCAGCAGCTTCGACGAGCTGCCCGGCAAGCGGGTGGTGGTGGTACAGGGCACCGTCCAGGACGACTACGCCACCAACCGGGGCCTCGACCCGGTGCGGGTACCCGACTACAACGGGGCGATCAACCAGCTCAAGGCGGGCACCGCGGACGCCTGGATCGCCCCGGCCGAGATCGGTGAGAAGACCGCCGCCGACAGCAACGGCAAGATCAAGGTCGCGGCGAAGGAACTCAGTCCGGCCCCGACCGCGTACGCCTTCGCCAAGGGCAACGACGCGCTGCGCGAGGCGCTGAACAAGGCGCTCGACGAGGTGATCGCCGACGGTACCTGGACCCGGCTACAGGAGCAGTACTACCCGGGCCGGCCGATCCCGGCCGACTTCACTCCGGGCAGCGGTGACGTCACCGCACCGGCCGGATCGGCGGCGCCCTCGGCGTCGGCCGCCTCCTGAGGTAGGACGACGAGCGAGTAGGGCGGAGGTCGACCGTGGATCCGTTGCGCACCCTGTGGGAGACGTTCTTCGACTGGGAGTCCATGCGCGAGGCGCTACCCGAGATGCTCACCGTCGGGTTGCCCAACACGCTGATCCTGGCGGTCACCGCCGCCCTGCTCGGCTCGGCGCTGGGCATCCTGCTGGCCGTCGCGGGCATCTCCCGCACCCGCTGGTTGCGGTGGCCGGCCCGGGTCTGGACCGACGTGTTCCGGGGCCTGCCGGCCGCGGCGACGATCCTGCTGATCGGCGTCGGGCTGGCCCCACTGGGCATGCAGGTGTGGGGGCCCAACCCGTACCCGCTGGGCATCCTCGCGCTGTCGCTGATCGCGTCCGCGTACATCGGGGAGATCTTCCGCTCCGGCATCCAGTCGATCGAGGCCACCCAACTGGAGGCCGCCCGCGCGCTCGGACTCTCCTGGGGCGAGGCCATGCGGTTGGTGATCATTCCGCAGGGCATCCGGCGGATCCTGCCGGCCTGGGTGAACCAGCTGATCGCCCTGATCAAGGACTCCAGCCTGGTCTACTTCCTCGGTCTGCTGGCCAGCCAGCGGGAACTGTTCCGGATCGGGCAGGACTACGCGGCCAACACCGGTAACCAGTCGGCGCTGCTGCTGGCCGGGCTCTGCTACCTGGCCCTGACGGTGCCGCTGACCCACGCGGTCAACTGGATCGACCGTCGGCTGCGGCACGGCCGACCGGCCACCGGACCGGCGCACGACGACCCCGACGACCTCGACCTGGCGCTGCCCGGCGCCGCCGGAGGGAACCAACGATGAGCAGCTCGGTCAGCCTGGCCCTGCGCGACGTGCACCTGGCCTTCGGCCGCAACCAGGTGCTGCGCGGGGTGGACCTGGAGGTGGCCCGGGGTGCCACCGCCTGCGTGATCGGCCCGTCCGGGTCGGGCAAGTCCACCCTGCTGCGCACCGTCAACCGGCTCCTCGAACCGGATCGGGGTGACGTGCTGCTGGACGGGCGCAGCGTGCTGCGCGACGACCCGGACGTCCTGCGTCAGCGGGTCGGCATGGTGTTCCAACAGTTCAACCTCTTTCCGCACATGAGCGTGCTGCGCAACGTCACCCTCGCGCTGCGCCGCAAGCGCCGGCTCGGCGACGACGAGGCGGTGGCGGTGGCCCGCGAGCACCTGGACCGGGTGGGGCTGGCCGCCAAGGCCGACGCCCGCCCCGGGCAGCTCTCGGGCGGGCAGCAGCAGCGGGTCGCCATCGCCCGCGCCCTGGCCATGCAGCCGGAGGTGATGCTCTTCGACGAGGCGACCTCGGCACTGGACCCGGAACTGGTCAAGGGCGTGCTGGCGTTGATGGCGGAGCTGTCCGCGCAGGGCATGACGATGGTCGTGGTGACCCACGAGATGGGCTTCGCCCGCGAGGTCGCCGACACGGTCGCCTTCATGGACGCCGGCGTGGTGCTGGAGGCCGGCGCGCCGAACGCGATCTTCGAAGCGGCGCAGCACCCACGCCTGCGCCGCTTCCTCTCCCAGGTGCTCTGAGCGACCGACCTCGGCCGTACGGTCGGGTCAGCCGTCTCCCATCGGCAGCTGCGCGTCGAGTTCCGGGCAGTACTTCATGGTGTAGTCCGACACCGGCGGCATGACCTCCCTGAGGTGCTCGGCGGCCTTGGCGAGGCGGGCGAAGCCGTCGGGATCCTCGGCCATGCTCTTGCCCGAGGTGTCGATGACCGCGCCATAGAACTCGCTGAGCGCCGCCGCCTCCGTCTTGATCTCGGCCGGCGCCGCTGCCACCAGCTCCCGCAACCGGGCATGTGCCTGAGCCGCATCGCCCTTCGCACCGCTCGCGCCCGGCTCGAACAACGGCTCCACCGAGTCGTTGAACGCCTTCACCACCTCACACCAGCTGTCGGCACCGGCCGGCTCGGCCCGGTCGGTGTCCTTCCCGCCGTCGGCCTGGGGACTCGCGCCGCCGGTGTCGGCCGTGCTGCCGCCGGCGGCCGGTGCCGGGTCGCCCGCATCGGGACCGCAGCCCGCCAGCAGCAACCCGACCGCGAGCGCGGCCAGCGCCTGGGCGGCCCGCCCTGGACCCCGCCGAGTTCTTCTCATCGATCTCTCCTCCGAGCTGCCCCGCCCCCGTCCGCCGTACCGGCGTCCGCCGACGCCACCAGCGCCGGCGATCCGGTTCCGGCAGCGGGGCACGCGTACTTTCCTGTGCGCAGTCTGACCGGCCGGTTTCGGGCGGGGTTCAGGAATCGTTCAGGCGGGCGGGCGAGCCCGCTCCGGGTGGGGGAAGACAGCGGGCTCGACATCCATCTCCCGCATCCGCGCGCCGTACTCCTGGTACCGGCGGTTGGCCTCGCCGTGCCGCCCGACCGCGGACAAGGCGCTGATCAGCCCGAGATGGGCCGGCTCGTCGTAGCCGTCCTCGGCGGTGAGGCGTAGGTACCAGCCGATCGCCGCCTCGTTACGCCCCAGGCACAGGCATCGCCGCGCCAGCCGGTGGGTCGTCTCGCGGTACAGGTCGGCCAGGACGGCGCGGGGCCGGTGCACCGAGTCTCCGGCGATCTCACCGTCGTCGCAGAGATCGCCGGTGTACATCGCCACCACCGCCTCCAGGCGGGTCAGCAGCCGGATGTCACCGTCGGTGGCCGCCGGATCCGGACTGCCGCTCGACGACGCCTTCGACGGGCTCGCGCTGTCCGCCACGATGACGGCGCGGGCCGCCTCCTGGAAGCGCACCGCGTCCACGGCGACGTGCGCCGGGTCGATCCGGACCGTGGTCGCATCCGTGACGAGGTAACGGTCGGCCGGATACCGCCGCTCCGGGTCGAACACGCCGCGCACGGTCGAGATCAGCACCGACAGGCGGCGTAGCGCCACCTCGGTTGCGGCCTGCGGCCACAGCGCGGCGGCCAGCGCGTCGCGGGTCACCGCCCTCCCGAGCTGCCCGGCCACCAGCCTGAGCAGTTCCCGCGCCTTACGGGACTGCCAGCTGCCCACCGGCACCGGCACCCCGGCCCGGCGGACCGTGAACTGCCCCAGGAGCTGTACCTCCACCTCGGGGACCGGAGCCGGCCCGATCGCCGCCAACGGTCCGGCGACGTGCCAGGCGCCTTCCTGTACGCCGGACTGGCGTAGCCGCTCGTACGCGATCTCCTCGGCCGCCCGGTCACCGGCGAGGCGGGCCTGGAGCAGGGCGTTGGTGGCGAGGGCGAACTCGTTGCCGAGTTCGGCCCAGATCGTCGCGGCTTCGACCAGGTCGGCGAGCAGCCGGCGGACAGTCCGGGGTGGGACCGTCACGGGGCTGGCCCGGTGGGTGGCGAGCGTGACGAGTTCCATCGCCTCGGCCAGCCCGGCGCGGTCTCGGCGCCGACCGGCCTCCGCGCGAACCTGTTCGCCGTACCGCAGGGCGGTCGGTGGGTCCGCGGAGCAGAGGGCGACCCACCCGGCGGCCAGTTCCGCCACGGTGGGCCCGGCGGAGCTGGGCATCGACAGCGCCCGTTCGGCGAGGCGGGTCGCCGCCGCCGGATCGTCGGCGTAGCTGATCCGGGCGAGCCCGGCACACGCCTCGACCAGCACCTGCGCGTTACCGTCCGGCTCACCCATGGCCAGGGCCGCCCGGTACGCGGCGACCGCCTGCCGGGTCGCCCCGCGGACCCGGTGCACCCGGGCGGTCAGCGTCAACCCGAAGGCCGCCAGCGGCGATCCGGCCCGCTGCCACCGGGCCAACGCCTGGTCCGCGTCACCGCGCGCACGACGCAGCTCGCCCAGCCCCAACCACGCCTCCGCCCGATTGTGCAGCGCCAACGCGAGCAGCATCTGGTGCCCGTGCAGCTCGCCCAGCCGAACCGCCTCGTCGAGTTCCGCGACGGCCGACCGGTAGTGTCCCTCCTCGACGAGCCGCGATCCGACGTTGCACCGGATGCGGAGTTGCTGCCCGAAGTCACCGGCTCGTTCGGCCGCCGCGAGGGCCTGGGCGTACGCGTGCTCGTTACCCGCGCGGTCACCGGCGCCGAACGCGGCCAACGCCTGCGCCAGGTAGGCCGCCGCCACCGCGGCGTCGTCCCCGCTCTGCTCCGCGACCCGGACCGCGTCCGCGGCCAACTGCCGGGTACGCGCCTGGTCGCCCTTCGCCCAGCGGGTCGCGGCCCAGCCGGCGAGTACCTGGGCCCGGTCCGCCAGCGCCAACGGGAGCCGGTCCCCCGGGTCGAGATCGGCACGCCGGTAGCAGGCGTCGGCCGCGTCGAACCGGCCACGCTGGTGCAGCAGCACACCGAGGCGCCAGGCCAGTCCCGCCGGCAACGGCAGATCCGCCGGCACGTTCGCCAGCCGGCGTAGCGCCTCGTCCTGCTGTCCCCGCTGGACGGCCGTCTCGATCGAAGTGAGCAGCTCACGCATGTGCGGACCATCCATGCCCGTGGTCTGAGCGTCCCCGTCCCACCGGGTCGAGTCTAGTGAGTTCCGCGTAGCTACCCCGGCGACGCGCGGCCGGCAACGGGGGTACCGGTGTGCCTCGGGCCGCCCCGGGCGCTCACCGCGGGGTGTCCCGCCTGCCGAAGGTGACCAGTCCGAGGGCGAGCAGGGCGACGGCCACCCCGGTCAGGGTGACCAGGGGCAGCACCGCGACGTCGGCGGCGGGCACCGAGGGTACGTGGGTGTAGGGCGACAGGTTGAGTGCGGCCTGCGGCAGCTCCAGCACCGCGCCCAGCTGCCCGAGCAGCAGAAAGGCGATCAGCACCGTCCAACTCAGCGCGACCGACCAGCGGGGCAGCGCGCCGAACAGGGCGGTCACCACCCCGGCGACCACCAGCAGGGCGGGCAGCCGCAGCGCCGCCGCCCCGGCCAGCTCGACGGTCCAGCCGATCGGGTCACCGGCGACCAGGCCGTACCCGAAGCCGGTGGTGACTCCGGCCAGCAGCACCAGCGCCAGCGCACCGAGTACGGCGCCGAGCACCTGCGTACCGAGCCAGCGGGTGCGGCTGACCGCCGTGGCGAGCAACGCCTCGAGGATGCCGTCGGACTCGTCGGCCCGGGTCCGCAGCAGGGCCTGCACCACGTACGCCCCGATGGTCAGGGCGAACAGCCCGAGCATCGCGGCCAGGTACGCGTCGACCAGTTCCGCGCCGCCGCCGAGCTGGGCGATCGCCTCGGCCGCCTGCGGATTCTCGGCGATCATGGCGTCGATCTCGTGTCCGGCCACCCCCATGCAGAGGCCGAGTACCGCGACCGCGACCGCCCAGCCGAGCAGGGCCCCACGTTGCAGTCGCCAGGTCAACCCGGCCGGGCTGAGCAGTCCGGCGGCGGCTCGGGCCGGCCCCCGCCGGGCGGCCAGCAGGCCGGCGCCGACGTCGCGGCGTTCGGCGAGCAGGTAGGCCACGGCGATCCCGGCGACCAGCAGGGCCGCCGGCAGCGCGAGGACCCACCAGCGTTGCGCCCCGAAGGCCCGGACCTGGGTGCCCCAGCCCAGCGGCGACAGCCAGGTCGGCCAGGCGCTGTCCAGTCGGATCGCGCCGGGGGCGCGTTCGCCGAGCACGTCACCGGCGGCCCGCAGCAGGAACGCCACGCCGACCGTGACGGCGGCGAGCGCGTTCGCGCCGCGGGAGGTGACCGAGAGCTGGGCGGCGACCGCGGCCAGGCCGGTGAAGGCCACCCCCACGCCGCCGATCGCCGCCGCTGCGGCCACCGACCCGGCGACCGACAGGCCGCTGCCGACGAGGGCCAGGGCCAGCAGCGCGGCGGCCGCCACGTTGGCGCCGACCACGACCACCAGGGCGGCGGTGAGCAGGGCGTACCGGCCGACCGGGGCGGCACCGAGCAGTTCGGCCCGCCCGGTCTCCTCGTTCTGCCGGGTGTGACGGATCACGGCGAAGGTGCTGAGCAGCGCGGCGAGCAGGGCGAGGGTGAGGTACGTCTCGGTGACCACCACGGCGCCGAGGTCGGTGCTGGCGATCGGGCCGTTGAAGGCCCGGGCGACGACGCTGCCGATCACGGTCTCGGCGTACCCGACGCGGGTCTGCTCGTCGGGGTAGAGCCCGGCGACGCTCTCGGCGAGGGCGTACCCGATCAGCGGGGTGCCGAGTACCCAGATGCCCAGCCGGATCCGGTCCCGGCGCAGGGCGAGCCGGGCCAGCCGGCCGGTGCCGGTGAGGCTGCTCATCGTCCACCACCGACGGAGGTGGACGACTCGACGGTGTCGCCGTAGTGGCGGAGGAACAGCTCCTCCAGGGTCGGCGGTGCGCTGGTCAACGCGCGGACCTGGAAGCGCACCAGGTGGCCGAGCAACGTGTCGAGGTGCGCGGGCTCGACCTCCAGCCGGACCCGGCCGTCGACCGTGCGGACCTCGTGCACGCCGGGCAGCTGCGCCACGCCGGTGAGTGGGCGTACCGTCTCGACGGTGACCGTGGTCCGGGCCAGGTGCCGCAGCTCGGCGAGGGTACCCGACTCCACCACGCGGCCCTCGCGGATGATGCTGACCCGGTCGCAGAGCGCCTCGACCTCGGCGAGCACGTGGCTGGAGAGCAGCACGCTGGCACCGGCCCCGGTCAGCCGCCGGACCTCCTCCTGGAAGACCGCCTCCATCAGCGGATCCAGTCCGGAGGTGGGCTCGTCCAGGACGTACAGCTCGACGTCGGAGGCGAACGCGGCGACGATGGCGACCTTCTGCCGGTTGCCCTTGGAGTAGGTGCGGCACTTCTTCGTGGGGTCCAGTTCGAACCGGCGCAGCAGCTCGTCCCGGCGCCCCTCGTCGAGGCCGCCGCGCAGCGCGCCGAACAGGTCGATCGCCTCGCCGCCGGAGAGGTTGGGCCAGAGGTTGACGTCGCCCGGCACGTACGCCAGCCGGCGGTGCAGCGCGACCGCGTCCCGCCACGGGTCGCCGTCGAGGACGCGCACCTGGCCGGAGTCGCGGCGCAGCAGGCCGAGCAGGATCCGGATGGTGGTGGACTTGCCCGCGCCGTTGGGCCCCAGGAAGCCGTGCACCTCCCCCGGTTCCACCCGCAGGTCGAGCCCGTCGAGGGCGCGTACGCCGCCGAAGGTCTTGACCAGGTTGTCGATGGAGATCACGGACATGGGGTGCCTCCCGCCGTACCGGTGCCTACTAGCGACTGCACTGACCGATGGTAAGGGACCGCCGCCACGCCCCTTCCGCCGGTCAGCGGCGGCTATCGTGATGGCCATGACCTGGGCGGAGACCGACGGCACCCGCAGCCGGATCCTGCGCGCCGCGCTCGACCTGTTCGCCGAGCAGGGCTACCAGCGCACCTCACTGCGCCAGATCGCCGAGCGGTTGCGGTTGACCAAGGCGGCGATCCTCTACCACTTCCCGAGCAAGGCGCACCTGCTCACCGACCTGGCCGAGCCGCTGATCCGGGATCTGGAGACCCTGCTCGACGCCGCCGCCGCGCTGCCGCCCGCGCGGGCCCGGTGGATGCTCGTCGAGGGTTGGGCGGACACCATGCTCAGACATCGTCGCTCCCTGGGCATGCTCTACCACGACCTGGCCCTGGTCGACCGGGGCAGCAACTACCAGCGGCTGGTGCGGATCGTGCTGCGGGCCAACGAGATCGTCGCCGGGCCGGATGCCGGTGTCGGCGAGCGGATCCGCGCGGTACAGGCCCTGTCGGCCTGCGGCGATCCGGTGTTCTTCTTCACCGACGTACCCGACGAGGTGTTGCGCGCCGACATCCTCGACGGCGTACGCCGATTGTTGGCCGACTCGCCGCCGGCAGGCCACGGCGCGGACCGGGCCGGGCCGACGCCGCCCACCGGCGGCACCCCTTCCGACCGGCGTCGACCGGGCCGGCCGCCGGCGCTGGGGCCGGAGCAGGTGTCGGCCGTTCGCCGGATGTACGCGGCGGGCCGCCACTCGGTCGACGAGATCGCCGCCGCGTTCGGTGTCTCCCGGGCCACCGTCTACCGGCATCTCGAATCGTCGGACAATAACGAGACAGTTTCGAGCTAGTTCTGCGACAGCCCCGCCGGGCGACCGGAGCCCGCGGCGGTCAGCGCACCAGACCGATGCCGCCGTACGTGCGGTCGTGGGCCGGGAAGTTCTCGGCCGTGTACGGCGCGTAGATCCAGGTACGCAGCGAGTTCGCCGCCGTGTCGACCTCCACCAGCCGCACCGGGTTGGTCCGACGGGAGTGGAACGTCTGCAGGAACGAGTAGATCCGGTTGCCGTGCACACCGGTGTCCACCCGGGAGGCCGCGGTGCCGGTGTGCCCGGAGAAGACCATCCTGATGTTGGGATAGCGCCGGATCAGGTTGTCGTAGAGGTACTGCGGGCTGGTGGAGCCGAAGCCGGCGCTCTGCCCGATGGTCGCGTCACTCTCCAGGTAGTGGTGGGTGACGACGACCACGTTGTGCCGGGGGTGGGCGGCGACGACCGCCTGGGCCCAGGCGACCGCGGCCCGGCGCGGCCACAACTCCAGCGTCAGCACCAGCCAACGCACCCCGCCGGCCGCATAGGTCGCGTACGCGTTGTCCACCTTGCCGCTCTCGAACCGGCCCTGCACCCCACCGAAGCGCTCGGCGGTGAAGTAGCGGTTGAACACCGTCGTGTCGCGCAGCAGCGGACCCGCCGGGCTACGTCGCTCACCGTCGGGACCGAAGACCTGCCCGTCGTGGTTGCCGATCGCGAGCGTGTACGGCACCCCGACCGTCTCCAGTGGTCGCAGCGCGGCGGCGGCCCGGACGTACTGCACGTGGTCGGGGGTGTCGTAGTTGACCACGTCCCCGGAGTGCGTGACGAAACGCAGGTCGAGCGCGGCGCGCTGGGCCACCAGCCAGTCGACGCGCTGCCGCAGCCGGGTGTCCGAGGCGGTCAGCACCTCCTCCTGGGTGTCCGGTACGACCGCGAAGCTGAACCTGGTGTCGACCACCGGCGCCGACTCCACCCGGGCGTACGCCAGATGCACGTTCCGGTCGCACTGGCCGGTGAAGCGGTCGTTGACCAGGTCGACGCGGACGGTGTGCTGCCCCGCCGGCAGCGCCGCCCCCACCTGGTGGCTGCCGTAGTCGGTGGTGCTGTCGACGGTGACCTCGCCGACCGGGCTGCCGTCCACGCTGACCCGGACCACGGGCCACCCGTCACAGTGGTCGCCGATGGCGCCCAGTACCAACGTGCCGGGGCCGAGCACGGTGGTCAGCGCGTGGCTGCCGTTGTGCCACAGCGTGGCATGCGTGCCCGATGGCGGCAGCGGTGTTCCGGTGGCCGGCTGGATCGTCCCGTTCACCACGACGAACGGCGACGGTCCGGCCGCGTTCGCCGAACCCGCCAACACGCCGGCCGACAGTACGACCACGACCGCGACGATCGCGCGGGTGACCCGCATTGGTTTGCCCCTCTCCACGGCAGGCTCCCGGGCCCGATATCGGGATGCTAGGGCAGACCGTCCAGGTTCGCCCGTCACCGCGCCGTCACCGTACTGGCACAGCCGGTATGCGAGCCGCGGTCATCCGGCCGCCGCCGTTCACGCCACGTCCACCCAGTCGAGGGTGCGCCCGACCGCCTTGCGCCACCCCGCGTAGCCGGTCGCGCGCTGCTGCGCGGACCAGGACGGCTGCCAGCGCCGGCTCTCGTGCCAGTTCGCCCGCAACTCGTCGGTGTTCTTCCAGAAGCCGACGGCGAGGCCCGCGGCATAGGCCGCGCCGAGGGCGGTGGTCTCGGCGACCACCGGCCGGCTGACCGGCACGCCGAGGATGTCGGCCTGCAACTGCATGCACAGGTCGTTGACGGTGACCCCGCCGTCGACCTTGAGGCACTCCAGGGCCACCCCCGAGTCCTGCGCCATCGCCTCGGCCACGTCGCGGCTCTGGTAGCAGATCGCCTCCAGCGTCGCCCGGGCGATGTGGGCGTCGGTGTTGTAGCGGGACAGCCCGACGATGGCGCCCCGGGCGTCGGCGCGCCAGTACGGGGCGAACAGGCCGGAGAAGGCCGGTACGAAGTAGACGCCACCGTTGTCGTCGACCTGGCGGGCGAGGTCCTCGCTCTGCGCGGCACTACTGATGATCTTCAGCTGGTCGCGCAACCACTGCACCGCCGACCCGGTGACCGCGATGCTGCCCTCCAGCGCGTACACGGCCGGCTGGTCGGCGAACTGGTAACAGACCGTGGTGAGCAGCCCGGCCGCCGAGCGGACGATCTCGGTACCGGTGTTGAGCAGCATGAAGTTGCCCGTCCCGTAGGTGTTCTTGGCCTCCCCCGGCGCGAAGCAGACCTGCCCGACGGTGGCCGCCTGCTGGTCACCCAGGTCCGCGGTGATCCGGACCGGCCCGGCGAACGGGCCGCTCGGCCGGGTCACGCCGTAGCCGTGCGGGTCCGACGACGCGACGATCCGCGGCAGCATGGCCCGGGGGATGTCGAAGAAGGAGAGCAGTTCGTCGTCCCAGTCCAGCGTCTCCAGGTTCATCAGCATCGTGCGGCTGGCGTTGGTGGGGTCGGTGACGTGGGCGCCGCCGTCGGTGCCGCCGGTGAGGTGCCAGAGCAACCAACTGTCGGTGTTGCCGAAGACGGCCGTACCGCGTTCGGCGGCCGCCCGGACGCCGTCGACGTTCTCCAGGATCCACTGGATCTTGCCGGCCGAGAAGTAGGTCGCCGGCGGCACGCCGGCCTTGCGCCGGATGACCTCGCCCCGGCCGTCGCGTTCCAGCGCCGCGGCGATCCGGTCGGTGCGGGTGTCCTGCCAGACGATGGCGTTGTAGTACGGGCGGCCGGTGCGCCGGTCCCACACCACCGTGGTCTCCCGCTGGTTGGTGATGCCGAGCGCGACCAGATCCGAGGCGGCCAGGCTGTGCGTGTTCAGGGCGGTCCGTACGACGGTCTGGGTCCGGTCCCAGATCTCCACCGGGTTGTGCTCCACCCAACCGGCCCGCGGCAGGATCTGCTGGTGTTCGAGCTGGTGACGACCCACCTCGTTACCACCATGGTCGAAGATCATGAATCGGGTGCTGGTGGTGCCCTGGTCGACGGCACCGACGAAGTCGGCCATGCGAGAGGTCTCCCTGTCGTGGTCGTCGCGCCCGCGGCGGATTCGGGTGCCAAGCGTTGCGCGGATTGAAGCAGAGCAAAGCACGTGCCGGGGACGGCGGCCAGCGGAGTGCGGCACGGGACCGGGTCGGGCGACACCGGTCGGGCCAGTGACCAACCGGCCGCACGGGGTGATCCCGGTCACCCGACCACCGGGCTCAGGGCCGCCGGAAGACGCAGAACTCGTTTCCCTCCGGGTCGGCCAGCACGGTCCAACGCGGCAGCGTACGGACCACGGTGGCGCCCGCCGCCAGGATGGCGTCGAGTTCGCCGTCCCCGATCGCCAGGTCCAGGTGGATGCGGCCCACCGGGGGCAGTTCCTCGGCGGGCGCTACCCAGATGTGCAGGCCGTCCCCGGTCGACGCACCCAGCAGCACCGATTCGGCCGGTCCCAGGGCGCGTTCTGCCAGCTTCTTGAGATCGTCGGGGACGATGGGCAGCCCGGTGACAGTGCTCCAGAACGGGGCGATCAGGTAAGGGTCACGGCAGTGGATGACGATCGCGGCAAGCTGTGGCATGCGGCCACGGTAGCGGTGCCCCCAGGCCACCCCCGGTACGGCGTCCTTGCTGCTGGGCAAGGGTCGCGGATGCCGCCGGACGACGTACTCTGCCTGCATGAACAACCTCGGTCGACCGGATGCCAGTGGCCCGAGCGGCCCGTCTCCCGGCGATGACGAGGTCACCTCACTGCTCTCGCTGCCGTTCACCGCGCAGACGGTGACCACGCTGCGCCACCTGCTCGCCGCGCGGATCGCCGCCGCGGGCCTGCGCGGCGACGCCGCCGAGGATCTCGTGCTGGCCGTCCACGAGTTGGTCACCAACGCCGTGCTGCACGGCGGCGGGCAGGGCCGGCTCGACCTGTTCCGACACGCCGACCAGCTGGTATGTGAGGTGACCGACCACGGCCCCGGCGGCGCCGACCTGACGGTGAACCTGCCGGCGACGAACACCCCGGGTGGTCGCGGGCTGTGGCTGGCCCACCAGCTGACCGGCGCGCTGACCCTGACCCGCCGACCGGACGGCATGACCGCCAGCGTCACCGCGAGCCTGGACCAGCAGCCGCCCGCCCAGCCCGGGGTGATCAACACGACCGGCCTGCCGCCCACCAGCACGCCGAGCGGGGACGGGCCGCCGCCCGGATAGACCGGTCCGGCGGCCCGACCCGGGTCAGCCGTTCTGCTTCTGCTGGCAGGGTACGCAGAACCGGGCGTGCGGCAGGATCTCCAGCCGCTCCCGTGGGATGGCCGTACCGCACTTCTCGCAGTCGCCGTACCGCCCCGCGGCCAGTCGCCGCAGCGCACCGGCGATCTGCTCGATGCTCTGCCGGGCGGCGATGATCAACGCGGCGTTGGTGTGCGCCTCGGCCGGGTCGCCGGTGTCGGCCGTCAGCTGGGTCAGCCGAGCCGTCTGCGTCTCGTACTCGTGGGTCAGCGTCGACTCCAGTTCGGTGAGCCACTGCTGGTCGTACATGTCGGTGCTCATGTCGAGAAACTCCCTCCGGAAAAAGAAAAGGCCGAAGCCGTTGGCTTCGCCCTTGGTCGTCCGTGCTGGGTGGACGAGTTCCGGAGGGCTCCGGCCGGCGGGGCGGGGCTGGCCGTCACCGGCCTGCGCGCAGATCCGACCCCGACGGGTCGCCGCGACGGACAGCGAGGTCGCCGTGGCTACGGCGACGCGGTCCGAGAGTGCGGCGGGGTACATCGACCCACCATAGGCCGACCGACACCGGAAGCCAATCGCATTCGTCCACGACGGCGACCGCCCTCGGCCCGGCCGGCTTACCGCACATCACCACATACTCGAACTAAAGTCGCTAAAGTCCCATACAGTGACAGGGCTTGACCGACGCGCGTGCCGCGGGTTCGGCTCCCCAGCCGCCGACCGCCGTCGGCCGGGCACGGCCCCGGGAGGTGCGATGTCGGACGCGGTGAGCGACTTCTTCGAAGGCCTCGCCCGCAACGGCGCGCGGATGCTGCGGCAGATCTCCGGGACGGTCCGTTTCGACCTCGACGGCCCCGACGGCGTGGAGCACTGGCTGGCCGCCATCGACCAGGGCCGGATCACCGTGGGCCGGGGTGGCGCCGAGGACGCCGACACGGTGATCAACGCCGACCGGGAGCTGTTTCTCCGGATGGCCCGCGGCGAGGTGAAGCCGGTACCGGCGTGGCTGCGCAACGACTTCACCGCCGACGGCGACTTCCGCCTCGTGATGGTTCTCGAACGGCTGTTCGCCCCGCCCCCCGGCGCCCGCCACCCGCGGGCGGCTGCCGGGCGGCAGCAACCGACGGGCGGTTCGGCGGCGTGATGAAGAAGCTGGTCCGGATCCTCGACGGCAACATCTTCGCGCTCAGCGAGGACAACGGGGACATGACCTTCAGCCCCACCAACCCGGCCGGCTTCTTCGGCTTCGACACCAGGCTGCTCTCCACCTGGCGGTTGAGCATCGACGGGGAGCCGCTGCACCCGCTGGCGGTGCACGAGCCGAGCTACTACCGGATCCGGTTCTTCCTGGTGCCCGGCAATCCGACCCACTACGTCGACGCCAAGGCATCGGTCATCCGCGACCGGTGGATCGCGGACAGCAGCTTCACCGAACGCCTCACCGTGCTCAACCACACCGGCCAGTCGGTCGACCACGTGGTCCGCATCGACATCGACTCCGACTTCGCGCCGATCTACCACGTGGTCTGGCCGCAGGCGTCGGCGCTGCGCGGTTACCGGGAGGTCGCGGAGGACTGCCTGCGGCTGGGCTACCGGCGAGACAAGTTCCACCGGGTCACGGACGTCTCCACCAGTGAGGCGGCGGAGGTCGACGAACGCGGGTTCACCTTCCGGATCCGGATCGGCCCACAGGGCAAGTGGAGTACGACGCTGCGCGTCAAGGGGTTGGTGCTGCGGCCGGACGGCGCCGACGTACGGGACCGGTTGCGGTACGCCGAGGCCCAGGTCGGTTCGCAACTGCGCCACGACCTGACCCACTGGCTGGCCGACGCGCCCCGGCTGCACTGCGACTGGGAACCGATGACCATGACCTACCAGCGCGGCCTGGTGGATCTGGCCGGGTTGCGCTTCTCCCCCCTCGCCATGCCGCACGAGACGATGCTGGCCGCCGGACTGCCCTGGTCGGCCACGATCATCGGCCGCGACTCCATCATCACCAGTTTCCAGACCCTGCCCTTCGTCCCCGGGCTGGCCGCCACCACCCTGCGGCTGCTCGCCCTGGACCAGGGGTCGGTGCTCGACGACTTCCGGGACGAGGAGCCCGGAAAGATGCTCAACGAGTTCCGGTACGGCGAGATGGCGGCGTTCGAGGAGCGACCACAGTCGCCGTACTTCGGCGGCGCCGACGTCACGCCGCTGTTCGTCGTACTGCTCGACGAGTACGAGCGCTGGACCGGCGACGCCGCCCTGGTGCGCGAGCTAGAGGACGCCACCCGGGCCGCGCTGCACTGGATCGACGAGTACGGCGACCTGCGCGGGGACGGTTACCTCTGGTACCAGCCGCGCAACGAGCGCAGCGGCGCGCTGAACCACTGCTGGAAGGACTCGCCGGAGGCGATCTGCTACCGCGACGGCCGGTTGCCCGGGCTGCCCCGGGCCACCTGCGAGTTGCAGGGCTACGCGTACGACGCCAAGCGGCGCGGGGCGCGACTGGCCCGCGAGTTCTGGGGTGATCCGGCGTACGCCGACCGCCTGGAGCGGCAGGCGGAGGAGCTGAAGCGGCGGTTCAACCAGGACTTCTGGATCGCCGACGGCGAGTACTTCGCGTTGGCGCTCGGCCCGGACGGCGACCAGGTCGACGCGCTGGCGTCGAACATGGGTCACCTGCTGTGGAGCGGGATCGTCGAGCGGCCCAGGGCCGAGGCGGTGGCGGGCCACCTGCTCGGGCCCCGGTTGTTCTCCGGCTGGGGGGTACGCACCCTCGCCACCGGCCAGACCAGCTACAACCCGCTCGGTTACCACGTCGGCGCGGTGTGGCCGTTCGACAACTCGCTGATCGCCTGCGGGCTGTACCGGTACGGCTTCGTCGCCGAGGCGGGCCTCATCGCCGAGAGCATCATCGACGCCGCCCAGCACTTCGCCGGGCGGATGCCGGAGGCGTTCGCCGGCTACGACCGGGAGCTGACCCGGTACCCGGTGCCGTACCCGGCGTCGAACAGCCCGCAGGCGTCCGCCACGGGGGCGACCTTCCTGCTGCTGCGTACCCTGCTGGGCCTGGAGCCGTACGGCGAACACCTGGTGGTGCATCCGGCGGTGCCGCAACGGTTCGGCCGCATCGAACTGCTCGAGATCCCCGGTCGCTGGGGACGGATGGACGCGATCGGCAACGCCCGCCTGGTCACCCGTTGACCCGGACGCAGCACCACCGCGGCGGCGCCGGTAACGTGCATCGGCATGACCGGGGTGGCGTACTCGCACTGCTCGTACTGCGGCACGGCCTATCCGGCGGACGCCGGCTGGCCCCGGCTCTGCGCCGCCTGCGACCAGACGGTCTGGCGTAACCCGCTGCCGGTGGCGGTGGCCCTGCTGCCGGTACGCACACCGACCGGGCCCGGCGTGGTCGTCGTCCGGCGCGACATCGAGCCGGCCCGCGGGCTACTCGCGCTGCCCGGCGGTTTCATCGAGTACGGCGAACAGTGGCAGGACGCGCTGGTCCGCGAGTTGCGCGAGGAGACCGGGCTGCACGCCGACCCGGCCGGGGCGAGGCTGGTCGCGGTGCACAGCGCTCCGGCCGGCGGCACGATGATGATCTTCGGCGAGTTGCCCGCCCGCCCGGTCGGGGAGCTGCCGCCGTCGGCGCCGACCACGGAGGCCACCGAGTGGCTGGTGCTGACCGCCCCCACCGAGCTGGCGTTCTCCACCCACACCCAGGTGTTGGCCGAGTTCTTCGCCCGCCGGCAGGGGTGAGCCGGTCGGCGGCCTCAGCTGGCGGCCGGGGTGAGTTCGGCTGCCGGCGCGCTGTCGAGGGGGGATCCGGACGGTACGGGCGGCGTGGCGAACGGGATCCCGGCGGGCTGGGCGGCGGTCGCCGGGTCGCCCGCCGGATGCCGCCACAGCCCGCGCTCGCGCAGGACCGGCAACACCCCCTCACCGAACCAGTACGCCTCCTCCAGGTGCGGCTGTCCGGACAGCACGAACTCGTCGATGCCGAGGGCGTGGTACTCGGCGATCCGGTCGGCCACCTCGGTGTGGTCGCCGACCAGGGCGGTACCGGCGCCGCCGCGTACCAGCCCGAAGCCGGCCCACAGGTTGGGAGCGACCTCCAGGCCGTCCCGGGCGCCACCGTGCAGGTCGAGCATCCGGCGTTGGCCCTCCGACTCGCTGCGGCGCAGCCCCTCCTGCGCGGCCCGCAGGTCGGCCTCGGCGATGCCGGCCAGCAGCCGGCGGGCCTGGGCCCACGCCTCGTCGCTGGTGTCCCGCGCGATGACGTGCAGCCGGATGCCGAAGCGGACGGTACGCCCGGCCGCGGCGGCCAGCCCTCGGATCCAGTCGAGCTTGGCGGCGACCTGGGCCGGCGGCTCCCCCCAGGTGAGGTAGACGTCGCTGTGCCGGGCCGCGACCGGACCGGCCGCCGCGGACGAACCGCCGAAGTAGACCGGCGGCGCCGGGTCGGGTAGCCGGGCCAGTCGGGCCTGTTCGACCCGGACGTGTTCGCCCGCGTGGTCGACCGTCTCGCCGGCCCACAGGGCGCGTACCACGTGCAGGAACTCGTCGGTGCGGGCGTACCGGGCGTCCTTGTCCAGGAAGTCGCCGTAGGCGCGCTGCTCGTGGGCCTCGCCACCGGTGACGACGTTGACCAGCAGCCGGCCACCGGACAGCCGCTGGAAGGTCGCGCCCATCTGGGCGGCGAGGGTCGGCGAGAGCAGGCCGGGCCGGAAGGCCACCAGGAACTTCAGCCGCTCGGTGACCTCGGCCAGCATGGCGGTGCTCAGCCAGGCGTCCTCGCACCAGGCCCCGGTGGGCGTCAGCGCGCCGACGAAGCCCAGCTGTTCGGCGGTGCGGGCGATCTGCCCCAGGTAGGCGACGGTGGGCGGGCGGGAGCCGCCGGCCCGGCCCACCGGCACGCCGTGGCCGCCACCGACGATGTCCCGGCTGTCGCCGTAGGTGGGCAGGAACCAGTGGAACGTCAACGACATGGCTCGATCCTCCGGGGCGAGGTGTGGCTGGTCGGGTCGACCGGCTCCGGGGGAGTCGTGCCGACACCCGAACAGACTACCCATAAAACCTATCGGGTTAGTAGGCTGTTGGCGCCGCCGGACGGTCGTCGATGTCCGCCGGTTCCCCCTGCCGCTGTCGAGGAGTCCTCATGCGTACCCCTGCCCCACGCCGCTTCCGCGTCACCGCCGCCCTGGCGACGCTCACCCTGGTCGCCGTCGGCGCGCTGACCGGCTGCGGCGGCGAGTCCGCCGGCGGCGACACTCCCCGACTGCGCATCGGCTACCAACGCTTCGGCGGACTGAGCCTGGTCAAGGCCCGCGCCGAGGCGCCCGACGCCGAGTGGTCGCTGTTCGAGAGCGGCCCGGCGCTGACCGAGGCGCTCAAGGCGGGCTCCATCGACATCGGCCAGACCGGGGAGGCACCACCGATCTTCGCCGCCGCCGGCCGGATCCCGTTCCAGATCATCGGCACCTCGGAGCCGATCCCGCAGGGCGAGGCGGTACTGGTCAAGGAGGACTCCGGGCTGCGCACCTTCGCCGACCTCAAGGGCCGTACGGTGGCGCTGAACAAGGGCTCCAACGTGCACTGGCTGCTGGTCCGCCTGCTGGCGGCGAACAACCTGACGTTGCAGGACATCAACGTCAAGTACCTCAAGCCCGCCGAGGGCCGGCCCGCCTTCGACAACGGGCAGGTCGACGCCTGGGTGATCTGGGATCCCTACTTCGCCCTCGCCGAGCGACCGGGGGTACGCATCCTCGCCGACGCCACCGGCCTGGCCAGCAACCGCGAGTACGTGCTGGCCCATCCGGACGCGTTGGCGCAGAAGTCCGAGCAGATCGAGGCGTTCCTGCGGACGTACCGGACGGTCACCGACTGGGGAATCGCCAACCCGGCCGAACGCGCCGCGGTGCTCGCCCCGGAACTGAAGATCCCCGAGGACGTCACCAGCCGGGCCCTGGCCCGCAGCGCCCGCGCCCTGGCCCCGGTCACCCCGGCCGTCGGCGACGAGTTGCAGGCCATCGCCGACGGCTTCGCCACCCTCGACCTCATCCCCGAACCGGTCGACATCCGCGGCCGAATCGACGACCGCTTCACCAAGGTGTTCCAGTGACCAGGGCAGCCCTCGTACCGCCGGCACCGGTGACCGCCCCGGCCACCACGCCGGGCCCCGCCCGACGGCCCGGACGCACCCTGGCCTGGCGCCGGTCGGCCACCCCGCTGCTGCTGGTCACCGGTTGGGAGGCGGCGGCCCGCTTCGGGCTGCTGGCGCCGGAGAAGCTGCCCGCACCCAGTACGGTGCTGGCCACCGGTTGGCGGCTGGCCCGCGACGGCACCCTGCTGACCCACCTGCTCGACTCGCTCACCCGGGCCGGCACCGGCCTGCTCATCGGCGGCGGGCTCGCCCTGCTCCTCGGCGCCCTCGCGGGACTGCTGCGCGTCGGCGACGACCTGGTCGACCCGCCGGTGCAGATGGCCCGGATGCTGCCGCATCTCGGCCTGGTACCGCTGCTGATCATCTGGGTCGGCATCGGCGAGTCGCTGAAGGTCAGCCTGGTGGCGCTCGGCGCCTTCTTCCCCCTCTACTTCAACACGTACGCCGGCATCCGGGATATCGACGAGCGGCTGGTGGAGGCGGCCCGTACCTGCGGGCTGGGGCTCGCCGCCCGGCTGCGGCACGTGGTGCTGCCCGGTGCCCTGCCCGCGCTCTTCCTCGGCCTGCGGTTGGCCATCGGCGCCGCCTGGCTCAGCCTCGTGGTCGGCGAGCAGGTCAACGCGCAGACCGGGATCGGCTTCCTGATGATGGAGGCCCGGGAGTTCAGCCAGACCGACGTGGTGGTCCTCGGCCTGCTCGTCTACGCCCTGCTCGGCCTGCTCTCCGACGTGGCCATCCGCACCCTGGAGAGGAGGACGCTGTCATGGCGACGCGGACTCCGGGCCACCTGACCGGCGCACCGGTGCTGACCGCCGCCGACGTACGCCGCGACTTCGGTGCCGTACCGGTGCTGGCCGGCGTCTCGCTGGGCATCGCACCGGGCGAGGTGGTCGCCCTGCTCGGCGGCAGCGGCTCGGGCAAGAGCACCCTGCTGCGGATCCTCGCCGGGCTGGACGCCGAGGCCACCGGCGAGATCGACCTGCGGGGCACCGCCGCGGTGGTCTTCCAGGAGCACCGGCTGCTGCCGTGGAAGCGGGTCGCGGCCAACGTCGCGCTCGGACTCGCCGGACCGGACGTGGCAGGCCGGGTCGCCCGGGCGCTGGCCGAGGTCGGCCTCGCCGACCGGCACCGGGCCTGGCCCGCCGAACTCTCCGGCGGGCAGGCGCAACGGGTCGCGGTCGCCCGGGCGCTGGTCCGCGAACCGGACGTACTGTTGCTCGACGAACCGTTCGGTGCGCTCGACGCGCTCACCCGGCTGCGCATGCAGGGTCTGTTGCGTCGGCTGCGCGCCGAACACGGCTTCGCCGCGCTGCTGGTCACCCACGACGTGGAGGAGGCGCTGCTGCTCGCCGACCGCCTGCTCGTACTGGAGGACGGTGTCATCGCCGAGGAGTTGCCGGTGCACCTCGGGCCGACCCGGTCCCCCGACGATCCGGCGTTCGGTGCGCTGCGCCGCCGCCTGCTCGACCGCCTCGGCGTGCCGGCACCCTGAGGCGCCGGCGTACGCCCCGGCCGGCGGCGCCGCCGTGCCGGCGCCCCCGTGCCGGCGCCCCCGTGCCGGCGCCCCCGTGCCGGGGACCGGTTTCGCCCGGTCCCCGGCCGCGGGCCGTCGGCGAGATCAGCTGACCGTGAAGCCGGCGAACAGCAGCGAGGCCAGGCCGAGCGCGAGGACCAGGTTGAACACGGTGGCCGCACCGAACACCGCCACCGGACGCCAACCGGCCTGCCGCAGCGCCGCCACCCGCACCTCCAGCCCGATGCTGACGAACGCCAGGATGAAGAACCAGGTCCGCAGGTCGTTGACGATCGAGATGGTCGCCTTGCCGTCGGCACCGGCCGCGTCGAGGTACCAGGTGGCGATCACCGACGCCGCGACGAAGCCCAGGACGAACTTCGGGAATCGACGCCACAGCTCACCGAGCCCGGGACGAGCCGCACCGGCCCGCCGCTCGACGTGCAGCGCGAAGTACGCGGTGAGCGCCACCGCGACCACTCCCATCAGGGCGTTCTGAGTGACCTTGACGATGCTGGCGATCTGCAGGGCGTCCTCACCGGCCAGCGCACCGGCCGCGGTGACCGCCGCGGTGGTGTCGATGTTGCCGCCGATCCAGGCGCCGGCCACCGCCGATTCCAGACCGAGCAGGTCGGCCAACCAGGGCAGCAGGAAGATCGACGGTAGGGCGAAGACGATCACCAGGCTGGCCGTGTAGGCGAGTTGTTCCCGGCGGGCGCGGACCGCCCCGGCGGCGGCGATGGCCGCGCTGACCCCGCAGATCGAGACGGCCGAGGCGAGCAGGGCACGCAACCTGTCGTCCAGGCCGAGCCGGCCGGCCAGCCACCAGGTGAACAGGAACACCCCGGTGATCAGCAGAACCGCCTGGGCGATGGCCGGTCCGGCGGCGCTGGCGATCACGGCCAGGTTGATCGAGGCGCCGAGCAGCACCAGGCCGGTCTTGATGAAGAACTCGGTACGGAAGGCGGCGGCGATCCGGTCGCGCAGCCCGGTCAGCGTGACCACGAGATTGCCGAGCAGGCCCAGCAGGATGGCGTAGACCGGGTACTCGATCGCCGCCGCGACGTCCTCCACCGCGGTGCCGGCCGCCCACTCGGGCACGTTCTGTTCGAGATAGCGGGTCAGCCCGGCGAGGACCAGGACCACCAGCAGACCGACGGCGGTCCAGGCCCAGAACGGGCCGGATCGGGCAGCCGCAGCGGGCGGCACGGCCGCTGGATCCGCTGGCGGGTCGGCCGGCTCGGTCGACGGCGGCTCGGTCGACGGCGGCTCGGTGCTGGTGGCGACCGGTGGCCGGTGGTCCGACGGGTCGGCGTCCGGTACGGGTCGGGTGGCGTCGGCGGTCATCAGGGCACCAGCCCGGCGGGGATCGCGCCGACCAGGACCAGGCCGAGCAGGGCCAGGCCCAGGATGGTCGCGGCCCAGTCCTCGTTGAAGGCGAACCGGCTCTCGGGCGCGGTGGGTGACGGTCGGGGTTCCGGGTTGCTCATCGGAGTTCCTTCGGCGGGTCGGGAGGGATGGGCGAGCGCCCGCCGCCGACGGCGTACCGGGCGAATCGCATCCCTATATTCCTACCGAGAAAGTAGGATTACAAGCCCGGCTTTGTTGATCGGTCCACCCGAACGCCCGAGTCGCCCGAGTCGCCCGAGTCGTCCGGGTCGGCACCCCCGCACCGCGCAGGCGTGAGCGTCGCCGGGATGGGTAGTCGTGGGCGCCGCGCCGTAGCGGTCCGGCCGGGGCCGGTAGACAGGTAGCGGCCCGGCCGGGGCCGGGGCCGGCCCGGCCGGTGGACACGTTCCGGGGAGCAGATGAGCAGTGCACCGCAGACGTCGGACGACGTCATCGAACTGCGGGTTCACGGCGTCTCCGGCGCCGGGGCGGAACAGATCCTGGGCCGCCCGCACAGCCACCAGGTCGCCGGGGACGCCAGCGGCGGTTTCCACCGGCCGTTACCCGGCTATCCGGACGCCAAGGGCCCAGCCGGGATCACCGTGGAGGCGTACCGGTGGAGCGACCTGCCCTCCGGGACCACGGTGCGCACGCTGTCGCTGGTCTTCCTGCTGCCGTTCATGCTCTGCAACGTCGCGATCTGGATGCGCCCGGCCCACCGGGGTGCCTCCGGCGCCTGCCTCAAGGCGCTGTGCCGGCTGCTCGCACTCACCCTGACCATGCTGTACGTGCTCGCCGCGATGGGGGTGGCCCTGGACGTCATCGCCTGGCGCTGCCTGCCGAACGAGTCGTGCCTGGCCGGGCGGCCCTGGTTGTCCTGGCTCGGCGGGCGGCCCACCGGGCTGCGCCTGGCGGTGTGCGCCCTGCTACCGGCCGCCGCCCTCGGTCTGGTCTGGCGACTCGGTGCCCGACCGGGCCACAACTTCGACGCCTTCCACACCACCACCACGACCGGCTCGGCCGCACACCAACTCAGCGCCGTCGGCCAGTGGGACAGCGCACCGGTGGTGGGTCGACTCCGTTCGCTGCACGTCGCCACCGGGTTCACCACGCTCTGTCTCGGGCTGCTGGTGGCCCGGGTCGCCGCGGGCCCGTCAGCCCTGGGCATCGCGCTCCTCGTCGGCACCGCCGCGCTGCTCGGCAGCTGCGCCGTACTTCTCTGCGTGCACCCGTGGATCGACGCCGTGTCCAACGGCTTCGTGGACCGGCTCTGCACCGGCGTGCGTACCGTCGCCTGCCTGCTGACGGTCCTGGTGCTGGTGGCCGTCGCGATCGACCCGACACCCTGGCGGCCCGGCGTGGGACTGCCGGGGTACAGCCTGACCGGCGCACTGGTCATCCTGGTCCAGGCCGTCCTGCTGCTGGTACTCGGCACCATGGTCTTCGCCAGCCGGGGACAGCTGCGGGGCACCGTCGCCGGTCCCGCCGACCCCACCGGCCGGCTCGACCCGGACGAGATGCGTCGCGGTCTCGGCCGCGACGGGCTCGGCGCCGGGCCGTTGCAGGGCCTGGGCGCACCGGTCATCGCCGCCGTCGCCACCGGCCTGGCCGTCGCCCTCTCCGCGGACCTCGTCTTCCGGGTCGCCGACCTGCTCAACCGTCGTGCCGCAGCCGACGGCGAGCGGAACATCGGCGCGCCGCTCGGCTTCAAGTGGGCGATCTTCGTCTTTCTGGTGGCCGCCGTGATCGTACTGCTGACGGCGATCGTGGTGACCCTGGCCAGCCGCCCCGCCCGGATGCGAACCGCCCGGGCGACCGTGGCCCGCGACTTCCCCGACGCCCCACCCGCGGCCCGGCACCGGTTGTACCAGGTCGAACGGACGATCGCCCGGGCCCGGTTCACCGAACGCCTGGAGCTGCTCGCGGTGGTCTACGCCTGCACGGTGGGCGCGGGCATGCCCACCATCCTGCTCGGCATGCAGGAGCTCTCCCCCGGCGTGGTCGTACAACGCCTCACCGGGATACCGGAGGCGGCGACGAACTTCGGCATCCAGGTGGGCAGCCTCCTCATCGCGGTGGTGGTCCTCGGCCTGCTCGTCGGCGGCATCTTCGCCTACCGCACCGCCGAGTTCCGGCGCTACGTCGGGGTGGTGTGGGACCTGGGCACGTTCTGGCCCCGGGCGGCGCACCCGTTCGCGCCGCCGTGCTACGCGGAACGGGCGGTACCGGAACTCAGCCGGCGGATCACCTACCTCACCGAACAGGGACACGGCGTGCTGCTGACCGGCCACAGCCACGGCGCCGTACTGCTCGCCGCCACCGTGTTGCAACTGCCGCACCAGGTGTGCGGCCAACTGGCCCTGCTGACGTACGGGTCACCGCTGCGCCGGCTCTACGGACGGCTCTTTCCCGCGTACGTCGACGACGAGGTGCTGTGCGAGGTGGGTGATCGGGTGAACTGGCGGTGGGTGAACCTTTGGCGGGACACCGACCCGATCGGTGGCTGGGTGTTCTCGCCGCACCGACCGGGGCGGCAACCGATCCGGTCCGGCCCGCCGGGCACCGTCGACCGGCGGCTGCGGGATCCGGCCGACGTGGTGTCGCCGCCGGGCGACAGCGTTCCGCCACCCATCATCGGGCACTGGCCCGGCGAGTCCGACCCGCGGTTCACGGCCGCGATGACCGAACTGGTGGGCAAGCTGCGGGCCCGGCACCGGCGGCGCTGACCGGCGCCGAGGGCCCGGGCAGCGGCTATCCTTCGCCGGTGAGCACCTCCCGCGACGGCGAGCGGACGCTTGTCGCGTCCAACCGCAAGGCCCGGCACGACTACACGATCCTCAAGACCTACGAGGCCGGCATCGTGCTGGCCGGTACCGAGGTCAAGTCGTTGCGGGCCGGCCGCGTCTCGTTGGTGGACGCCTTCGCCCACGAACGCGACGGGGAGATCATGCTGTACGGCCTGCACATCGCCGAGTACGGCTACGGCACCTGGACCAACCACGCCCCCCGCCGGACCCGCAAGCTGTTGCTGCGCCGGGTGGAGATCGGCCGGATCCTGGCCCAGATCCGGGAGGGTGGATTCACCCTGGTACCGCTGTCGATGTACTTCTCCGGCGGCTGGGCCAAGGTCGAACTGGCCGTGGCGAAGGGCCGCCGGTCGTACGACAAGCGGCAGGCACTCGCCGCCCGCGACGCGGACCGGGAGATCGCCCGGGAGCTCGGCCGCCGCCTCAAGGGCAGGTCACGACCCGACTGAGGTCGACGCCGGATAGCCCGGCACCAGGCCCGTGCAGCGCGGATCCGGCGGGCCGACGGGGCGGCGCGGCAGCAGCCACTCCAGGGCGGTGTCCTCCACCGGCCACCCGGCCACATCCACCCGACTGTTCGGCACCCGGTCCGCGTCGGGGCAGAGCACCTGCGCCTGGACGTGGTCGTTGGGCAGGAAACGGACCTCACCGGAGCGACTCAGCACGAGGGTCATCCGGTCGGTCACCGTCACCGCCTCGCCCAGTACCACCTCCTCGGTCTGCGCCTCGCCGACCTCGACGGCCACCGCCGGCAGCAGCGGCACCCGCAGGAACACCACCCCGGTCACCAACGGCATCAGGGCACCGGCGGTGTAGACGACCGCCCGGGTCAACGCCGGGGCCGGCCGCGACGGCACCGGCCCGGTCAGCACCAGCGCACCGGCCGGCGGCAGCGCCAGCAGCAGCGCGGTGCCCAGCTCGCCGTGCTCCACGGCGGTCCGGATGGCCGGGGCGAGCCAGGTGTAGCCGGCCGCGGCCACGACGATCGGCAGGATCACGCCGGTGGCCAGCAGCAGGCGCGGCCGGTCCGGGAACCGGGCACGGGACTGCAGGGCGACCAGCCACACCAGCAACATCACCAGGGTCGGCAGGAACCGCAGCTGCCAGGTGAGGGCGGCGAGGGCGGCCGACACGACCAGGACCCAGCCCGGCGTACGCGCGGCGGCGTAGGCGAGCAGCGAACGCTCCGCGTCGAACCGGTCCGGTGCGCTGACCTGCCACAGCCGGCCGAGCACCACGGGCACCAGCACCACCAGCGGCACCACCCAGACCAGGGCGATGAGCAGGGCGCTGAGCAACCCCAGCGGGCTGACGTACTGCACGAGCAGCAGCATCGTGGACATGTCCTGCCGGCTGAGCCGCCACAGCCGCAGCACCAGCAGCAGCACCGGGAAGGCCGGCAGCAGGGTCAGCAGCCACTGTTGCGTCTGGCGCGCACCCGAGCGGCGCCGGGCGACGGGGCCGGCCGGGGCCGGTTCGGGTCGGGCAGCGCGAACCTCTCCCACGGCCAACGCCGCACCTCCACCTTGTCCGATGGCGCCGGCGGCGGTTGCCGATCCACCGCGACCTGCTGATCGACGTTGTACTGCTGCGCGTGGCCGAAGTACTTGTCGAAGGCTGCCTGCCACCGTTTGCCGTTGCGACCGGTCCGCGCCTCTTCCAGGGAGAGGTTGACCAGGTCACGCATTGCCGGGTCGGGGCCGGTGTTCACGCCCCAGAGTTCGTCACCGTCGGCACCGATGTCGGCGTGGTGCAACGGCTTCGGGTTCGTCAGCTTGGTCATCGGCGGTAGGTCGCCGACCGGCGGCGGCGCCACGAAGCCGGCCAGGATCGCCGCGTCCGTGGTGACCGCGTCGATCTCGCCGTCGTACAGCTCCTGGATGCACTGGCTGATCCGGTTGCGGCCGTGGGCCTGCGCCCCGGCCGCGGTCAGGTTCTGCTCGGCGGTCGAGGTCGCCAGCGTGCAGACCTTCTTGCCGGCGAGATCGGCGAAGGTGGTCGGCCGCAGGCCGCCGGACTTCAGGGTGACCACCGACTGTTCGGTCTGCAGGTAGGGCGCCGAGAAGATCACGCCCTGCTCGCGGCGCTTCGCGGTGATGCTGTACGAGGCGACGACCAGGTCGACGGTGACGAAGCGTCCGTCGGGGGTGCGCGCCTGGCGGCGGGCCCGATCCTCACTCTCGATGGGCAGGAACTTCACCCGGGCCGCCTCGAAACCGAGATCCTCCGCGATCAGGTATGCGATCTCGATGTCGAAGCCCGCGAACGTGCCGCCCTCCAGCAGCTGCGACACCCTGGGCTGGTCGTCCTTGACCCCGATGAGCAGTTCCTGCTTGCCGGTCAGTCCGGCTTGCTCCCGCAACTGGGCGCGGCTGGGCGGGCCGGCCACGCTGACCGCCCGCACGATCGCCACCACGGCCACCACCAGCAGGAGGATCAGGGCGGCCAGGCGGAGCCGGCGCACCCGCGCCGACGCACCCGGGCCATCCGGCACACCCGGGCCATCCGGTCGCCCGGCCGGCGGACCCGCGGCGGGCGAATCCAACTCGCTCATCGTCACCCCCGTAACCGGCTGATCGTGGCGCTCCATTGTGGCCGACCGAGGCCACCGGGCGACGCACAGTTGCCCAAGCGTGACCCGGGCCGCCGCGGCGGGGTGTGGTCAGCCGGCCAGGCGGTCGGCGTGGGCGGCGCGCAGTCGGGCCAGCGCGGGATCACCCGGCGCGGCCCGTCGCTCCAGCTCCGTCCACGCCTCGGCGAGCGCCGCCCGGATCGCCCGCAGCTCGGCGGCGTGCCGGCGGCCGGTCTGCTCGCGCAGTGCCTCGAGGCGCCGTGCCCAGCCGGCGGTGACCTCGGCCAGCCGGTCGGCGTCGGCGCGGACCTGTGCGGCGGTGCGGACCGCGGCGACCGGCACGATCGCCGCGACGGGTCGAGGGTCGCCGTCGCGGGTGACCACGGTGACGGTGTCGGTCAGCTCCGCCATCGCGACGAGCTGACTCAGTCTGGTGCGCGCCTCGCGCAGTGGCAGCGAGCGCGGCGGGAGGTCGCGTGGGGTGAGCGCAGGGACAGCCATGGATACATCTTCGGTGTCGGGTACGACACTTTCCGCGACCGTCCGGCCGGGACGGCCGCATGGGGTTGGACAACCAGTACCACGGCATGGGCAGCGCCGAGTTCCACGCCGCGATGACCGACATGCTGCTCGCCGGCTTCCCGGTCGCCGGCAACCCGGATCGCCGCTTCCCCGCCCTGCGGGCGGACCAGGTCGCCTTCGGCGCACCGTCCTCGGTCAGCGCCGGTAACGGCTACCTCGCCCCGGCCGGTGTCCAGTCGGCGGTCACCTGCCTGGTCCGAGGAGAGGGCTGCGGCGGCTACACCCCGCGCAGCGGCACCAACCCCGACTTCCGCGGGCTGATGACCTGGTCGATCAACTGGGACCGCTACTACCAGTGGGAGTTCAGCCGCAACCACGGGCCGTACCTGAGGGCCCTGTCCTGACCGGGTCGTGGCCCCGACCGACGTCGCTCGGGGCCACGACCGGCCCGGCCGGCACCGCGTGGGTCAGCGCGGAGGGTGGTCCCGCCGGGACGGGAACTGCGCGCCCGGTCGGGCCAGGGTGGAGCGGGCGCGCAGCCCCACCGGATCGGGGACGTCGACCGCGGCCGGCTCCGCCGCCGCCGGCCGGACCTGCCGGGTGCCCAGGTACGCCGCCGCGGCGAGGTCGTCGTCGGTGGGCGCGGCGAGCAGCGCGTAGATCAGCCCCACCACACCGAAGATCACCAGCAGTACGATCGGGATCAGCAGCGTGCCCACCTCGGCACCGGTGACGTCGCCCTGTCGTTCGTGCAGGTGCACCGAGAGGGCACTCATCCCGGTGAAGTGCATGCCGTTGACCGCCACGCCCATCACCAGCGCCGAGGCGAAGATCGCCAGCCCCCGGCGGACGGTCATCGCGAGCCAGAGCGCGACGGTGGCGGCGACCACGGCGATCAGCACGGAGAGCGCCACCCGCACCTGGTCGTAGCCCAGCCGCCCGTCCATCCGCATCGCGGCCATGCCCGTGTAGTGCATCGCCGCCACCCCGGCGCCGGTGAACAGGCCCCCGACGAGGACGCGTACCACCGAGAGTCGGCCGGTCCCCACGATGGCCAACCCGATGCCGACCGCCACCACCGCGATCAACGCGCTGGCGACGGTGACCGGCACGTCGTACCGGATCCGGGAGCCGGTGACGGCGAAGCCGAGCATGGCCATGAAGTGCATGGTCCAGATCGCGGTGCCGCCCAACGCCCAGGCCGCGAGCACCCCCCACCAGGCCCGCTGACCGGCGCTGGGCGCGGTACGGATCCGGCTGGCGCAGACCAGGCCGAGGATGGAACCGAGCACCGACAACGCATAGCTGAGCGCCGGTGTGATCCATCCGTACTCAAAGTGATTGATTTCTGCCAAGGTGGCTCCCCCCAGAGCTGTGCCGGCACGCAGCTGACGCGCCGGTAACATGATCGGGGAACGCCCTACCAGGCACAATAGGATCACCGGACACTGCTTTCGGTGCCCTCACGATGACGCAGAGCTGCGTCGATTCGACCGCCCGGTGATCACTCTGGGTAATGCTCAGGCGGGCGCATGGTAGGCGAGCACACCCCGGTTGACCACTCCGATCGCCTGCCGTGCGGTGGCCCGCAGCTCGGCCGAGGCACCACCGGAGTCGGCCAACTGACCCAGCAGGTCGACCACCTGGCGGGCCCACCGGACGAAGTCGCCGGCCGGCATCTCACCGTCGAGTTCATGCCCACTGGCCAGCACCTTCGCCAACGCTTCGCCCCGGGCCCAACGGTAGATCGGCCACGCGAAGCCCAGATCCGGCTCCCGGGTGACGGTCAGCCCGCGCGCCGCCTCGTCGGCCTCGATCTCGCCCCACAGCTTCAGGGTCGCCTCGACCGCCTCGGCCACCGGACCGCGTGGCAACGAGGCGCGCTCGTCGACGTCGCGGCGGGCCTCGAAGACCACCACGGAGACCGCCGCGGCCAACTCGGCTGGCGACAGTCCGTCCCAGACCCCCCGGCGCAGGCACTCCGCGACGAGTAGGTCGGCCTCCGTCCAGATCCGGGCGAGCATCCGTCCGGCGTCGGTCACCTCCGCCTCGGCGGTGAGGTACCCCCGGGAGGTGAGCAGCGCGACGATCCGGTCGAAGGTCCGCGCCAGCGAACCCGTCCGACCGGCCACCCGCTGACGCAGTTCCTCGGTGTCCCGCTCCAGCCGCCGACGGCGCTCGGCCCACCGGGCGTGCTCCTCCCGTTCCGGGCAGGCGTGGCACGGGTGGCGCCGGAGTTCGGCGCGCAGCTGGGTGACCTGGTGGTCCTCCCCCGACTGCCGGCCCCGGGCGCCCCGACGGCTGTGCCGGTCCAGGCCGGTGCCGCTGACCTGCGCCGCCAGGTCCCGCCGGGCGGCGGGGTTACGGTGGTTGAAGTGCTTCGGCACCCGGATCCGGGCCAGCACCTCGGCGGGCGTGGTGAAGTCGGCGGGACTGACCCGCCCGGCCCAGCGGTCCTGGGTCAGCACCAGCGGGCGGGGCTCGCTGAACCCACCGGCGGCCGGGTCGAGCACGACGGCCAGACCGGCCCGCCGCCCGGAGGGCACCCGGATCACGTCACCGACGCGCAGGCGTTCCAGCGCCGTCACCGCCGCCGCCCGGCGCTGGCTCTGCCCCTGTCGGGCGATGGCCCGTTCCCGGTCGGCGATGGCCACCCGCAGCGCGAAGTACTCGTCGAAGTCGCCGTGGTGGCACTCCGCCTCCACTCCGTACGCCTCGATGGTCTCGTCGTTGCGCTGCACCTGCCGGGCCAGCCCGACCACCGACCGGTCCGCCTGGAACTGCGCGAACGAGGACTCCAGCAACGCCCGGGCCGGCTCCGCGCCGACGCTGCCGACCAGGTTCACCGCCATGTTGTACGACGGTCGGAAGCTGGACCGCAGCGGATACGTGCGGGTGGAGGCGAGACCGGCCACGTGCCGGGGGTCGGTCTCCGGGGACCACACCACCACGGCGTGCCCCTCCACGTCGATGCCCCGGCGCCCGGCCCGCCCGGTGAGCTGCGTGTACTCCCCCGGTGTCAGGTCGACATGCGCCTCGCCGTTGTACTTGACCAGTCGTTCCAGCACCACGCAGCGGGCCGGCATGTTGATGCCCAGCGCCAGGGTCTCGGTGGCGAAGACCGCCTTGACCAGCCCCCGGACGAACAGCTCCTCGACGACCTCCTTGAACGCCGGCAGCATCCCGGCGTGGTGCGACGCCAGCCCACGCTCCAGGCCGTCGAGCCACTCCCAGTAGCCGAGCACCGACAGGTCCTCACCCGGAATGGCGGTGATCCGGGACTCCACCACCCGGCGGATCTCGGCCCGCTCCTCGGGCGAGGTGAGCCGCAGCCCGGCGGCCAGGCACTGCTGCACCGCGGCGGCGCAGCCGGCCCGGCTGAAGATGAACAGGATCGCCGGCAGCAGCCCCTCGCGGTCCAACCGCTCGACGATGTCGGGCCGCATCGGACCGCGCCAGCGCGGTCCGCGACGCCCGCCGCCGGGCCCGGCCGAACGCCCCTCACCCAGGTCGAGGCGGCGCATCGTCTCCCGGGTGTAGCGCAGCAGCTCCGGATGCACGTCGTGCTTGCGGGCGGCGGCGGCGTCGTGGAACAGGTCGAACATCCGCTTGCCGACCAGCATGTGCTGCCACAGCGGCACCGGCCGGTGCTCGCTGACCACCACCGTGGTCTCGCCGCGCACGGTGATCAGCCAGTCGGCGAACTCCTCGGCGTTGGAGACCGTCGCCGACAACGACACCAGGGTGACCGACGCGGGCAGGTGGATGATCACCTCTTCCCACACCCCGCCCCGGAACCGGTCGGCCAGGTAGTGCACCTCGTCCATCACCACGTACGCCAGGCCCTGGAGAGTGGCCGAGCCGGCGTAGAGCATGTTGCGCAGCACCTCGGTGGTCATCACCACCACGGGCGCGTCGCCGTTGATGGCGTTGTCGCCGGTGAGCAGCCCCACCTGCTCGGCACCGTAGCGGTCCACCAGGTCGTGGTACTTCTGGTTGGACAGCGCCTTGATCGGCGTGGTGTAGAAACACTTGCGCCGGGTGCCGTCGGTCGGCGCCGGCTGCCCCGGCGTGCCGCGCAGCGCCAGGTGTACGGCGAACTCGCCGACCACCGTCTTGCCGGCACCGGTCGGCGCGCACACCAGCACACCGCTGCCCCGCTCCAGGGCCTGACACGCCTCGCGCTGGAAGTCGTCGAGGTCGAACCCCAGGTCAGCGGTGAACTCTTCCAGCGCCGGGAACTGTGAGGCCTGGGCGGCCCGGCGGCGCGCCGCGGCGTACCGCTCGGCGGGGCTCGACATGTCCCCAAGATTAGTCCGTGCCTGCGACGGGCACCGGGCAAGGCCGTCCGGCAGGGCGGTCGGAGTGGGTCGGTAGGGTGCACCACGTGCCGGATCATGCCGAACCGACCGACCCCGTACGCGACGGTGACGCCGCCGCCCGCCCGGGCCCGTCCCGCCGGCCCGTGCAGGCGGTGCTGCTCGACTTCCACGGCACGCTCGCCCAGGTCGAGGAACCCCGCGAGTGGGTGCTGGCCGCCGCTGCCAGCTGCGGCGTGGAACTGGACCGGGTCCGGGCCACCGCCCTGGCCGACCGGCTGCTGACCGCCGGCCGGGCCGGTGGGCCACTGCCTACCCGGGTGCCACCACACCTGGCCGAACTCTGGGCCGACCGGGATCTGTACGAGCACGCCCATCGGGGCGCGTACACCGGGCTGGCCGAGACCGTCGAGACCGGCATCGGCGGTCTCGCCGACGCGCTCTACGAGCGGCTGCTGGTGCCGGCCGGCTGGGTGCCGTACCCGGACACCGCGCCCACCCTGACCGCCCTGCGGGCGGCCGGCGTACGGGTGGCGGTGGTCAGCAACATCGGGTTCGACATCCGACCCCACTTCGCCGCCTGGGGCCTGGCCGACCTGGTGGACGCCTTCGTACTGTCGTACGAGGTGGGCCGTTGCAAGCCGGATCCGGCGATCTTCTGGCGGGCCTGCGGGATGCTCGGTGTCGACCCGGAGCAGGCCCTGATGGTCGGCGACACCGCCGCCGACGCCGGTGCCGTCGCCGCCGGTTGCACCGCCCTGGTCCTACCCACCGCCGACCCGGGCCGCCCCAACGGCCTGGGCTCCGTCCTCTCCCTGGCCCACCCCTGACAGCACCCCGCCGCCCGCCGCGCCCCGCCCTCACCCCCCGCCCCGCCCGCGATCTTGCGGTTTCGGTCGCCGATACAGGGGGTTTTGTTCGCTTTCGTCCCGACGGCAAGTACAAGATCGCGGAGGCGAGGGCACGGCGAAGGCGCGGCGAGGGCGGGGGCCCCGGGGAGTGGGGGCGGGGAGGGAGGGGCGGGGGGTGTCAGCGGAGGAGGTGGATGGCGGCGGGGACGGCGGTGATGGTGACCGGGAGGGGCAGCGAGCGCTCTCCGTCCGCGTAGGTGGTGATGCCGCCCTCCGCGGCGACCGTGACGGTGCGGACCCGGTAGGTGCGTACCAGCGGGTGGGTGACATGGGTGCCGGCGTAGATGCGCGGCTTGACCCGGATCAGCGTGCGTCGGTCGAACCGGCCGCCGACCACCACGTCGAGCAGCCCGTCGGTCGGGTCCGCAGCCGGGCAGATCCGCATCCCACCGCCGTAGCTGGCGCCGTTGCCGACCGCCACCAGCACCGCGTCGACCTCGACCCGCTCGCCGTCGAGGGTGAGGGTGTAGCGGCGTGGCCGCAGCCGGGCCAGTTCCGCGACGATAGCCAGGTCGTACCGGCGGGGGCCACGCGGCCAGCGCATCCGGTTGGCCCGCTCGTTGACGATCGCGTCGAAGCCGGCCGCGAGAACCGCGCCGTACCAGCGGACGGTGCCGGCGGAGCCGGTCATCCGGGCCAGGTCGACGGGGCGGCTGCGGCGCTCCCGCAGGGCCGCCGTGATCACGTCCACCGCCGCCCGCGGTTCGGCCGGAAAGCCGGTGTCGGCGGCGAAGTCGTTACCCGTCCCGGCCGGGACCGGGCCGAAGGGTACGGCGGTGCCGGCGACCGCCTGCACGGCACGGTGCACGGTACCGTCGCCGCCCACGGCGACCAGCGCGGCAGCTCCCTCGGCGACCGCCGACCGGCAGGCCGACTCGGCCTCGTCCGCGCTGGCGGCGGGCAGCAGCCGCACCGGCCGACCGGCCGCCGAGAGCCGGTCCAGCAGGTCCGGCAGCAAACCCCGGTGCCGGCCACGCCCGGCGGTCGGGTTGGCCAGTACGGCGACGGGCCCGTCGGGGATCGGGCGGTGATCGTCTGCGGTCACGGCGTGCACCGTACCCGTCGGACCGTCGGCCCTGTCCAGCCCGCGCCGTGCGGATTCGGCACCGCGGCCCCACGCACGCACGAAACGCCGCCCCCGAAGGGACGGCGTTCCATGGTCGATCGGTCCCGATCAGGTCACGTCGTCGTAGCGCCGTTCGATCGGCCTGGGTGCGGCCACCGGTTCCGGGGCGTCGATCGGGCTGACCCGGTCCACCGGGCGTCCCGACTCCACCGGGTCACGGTCGAACTCCAACGGCGATACCTCGTCGTCATCGATGCCGGCGTAGATCTCCTTGCCGCGTCCCCGCCGCTTGTCGTTGAGGAACGCCACCCCGACCGCGATGAAGTAGAGCAGGCTGAGGCAGAGCGCCAGCAGCGTCATGCCGAACGGGCCCGGGTCCGGCGTGGCCACCGCCGCGAACGCGAAGCAGATGAAGACCACCACCCGCCACCAGCTGAGCAACCGCTTGGCGCTGACCACCCCGGTGAAGTTGAGCATCAGCAGGGTGAGCGGGAACTCGAAGGCCACCCCGAACAGCAGGATCATGGTGGTGACGAAGCTGATGTAGCGGGTCACCTCGAGCTGCGAGTCGGTGCCGGTGACGCCGGCCTCCATCAGGAACGCCAGGCCCTTGTCGACCACGAAGAAGGCGAGCACCGCACCGGCGGCGAACAGCGGCGCCGCGATCGTGACGAAGACGTACGCCCACTTGCGCTCGTTGCGGTGCAGCCCGGGCGCGATGAACGCCCACAGCTGGTAGAGCCAGACCGGGGCACCGATGATCAGCCCGATCCAGAGCGCCAGCTTGAGCTTGAGCACGAAGCCGTCGGCGGGGGCGAGCATCAGGAACTGCTGGCACTCGCCGTCGACGATCATCCCGGGCAGCCGGCAGTACGGCTGCGCCAGCAGGTCGAATGCCGGCTGGGCGAGCAGGTAACCGATGATCAGTCCGACCACGATCGCCAGTGATGCCCGGAACAATCGGGTACGCAGTTCGCGGAAGTGCTCGATGAGGGTCATCGAGCCGTCGGCGGCCCGTTCGAAGTTGCTCGGACCACGCTTACGCAGGGCGAAGGCCACGGCGCTCGGGCCCCTCGCTCAGTTTTCGCGGACGCGCTGCACCGGGTCGACGACCGGCTGCTGCACCGTGCCCTGGTACGGCTGCTGCTGGGGCTGCTGCGGCGCGAGTGGCTGGTAGCCGGCCTGCGCGTCAGCCTTGCTGGCCAGGTCGCGGTCGTCGTCGTCGGCCAGGCTCTTGGTCTCGGCCTTGATGATGCGCAGCGAGCGGCCCAGGGAGCGCGCCGCGTCGGGGAGCCGCTTCGCGCCGAAGAGCAGGATCAGCACGACCACGAGTACGGCGATGTGCCAGGGCCTGAGGGCACCCATGTGAAGCTCCAGTCGCTTGTGTCAACGGGGGTGGTACCGCAGCCCATGGTACGTGCGCCAGAGGCTGTTGCCACCCACCGGGCGGTGGTGGAATTCTCCCGGCGGGTGAAGTCTCGGCCACCTGCGAGTGTCGCGTCAACCACTGGTTGGATCTTCGTAGCCGGAACCGGGCCGCTGGACCCGGCAGCGCCGATCAGTCGCCGCGCCGCGACCTGATCAGAGTCAGTCGCTGCTGGCTGGTCTCCAGCCGGCTCTGCAGCCCCTCGGCCCGCTGTTGGAGGCTCTCCGCCGCCGCGCGCAGCGCCGCCGCCTCGTCGGCCCGTTGCTTCAGGCGCACCGCGGCCCGGCGCAGCTGCGGCAGCCGGGCCAGCACGGGTCGGACCGCCAGCGCGAGCACGATCAACGGCACCAGCACCAGGGCGAGCACGATCCACTTCAGCACCGGGTCAGCCTACTGCCTGGGTGCGGTCGCCGCCGGGTCGGCGCCGGCCGGCACCGGCGCCGCGTACGCGTCGAGGGCGGCCACCGCCGTGTCGCGGACCTGCTCGGCCAGCTCGGCCGGGGCCAGCACGGTGACCTCCGGGCCGAGGCCGAGCACGAACCGGCGGGCCCAGCCCAGGTCGGTGACCCGCAGCGAGACCACCCAGCGCTCGCCGTCGGACTCGACCCGCTCACAGGGGTAGTACTCGGTGATCCAGCGCTCGCCCCGGCCGATCCGCAACGTGATCAGCGGCAGGTCGGGCGAGGGCCGGAACACCCCTTCGCTGAGGTCGTGCGGGCGGGCCTGGGGCGGCACCACGGCCGGCTCGTCCAGCTCGGTGACCGCGTCGATCCGGTCGGCCCGGAACAGCCGTACCGCCTCGGCCCGCCGGCACCAGGCCTCGACGTACGCCCGGCCGCCGAACATCAGTACCCGCAGCGGGTCGATCACCCGCTCGGTGGTCTCGTCCCGGGCGGCGGTGTAGTAGGTGATGCCCAGCGCGCGCCCGCTCTGCACCGCGGCGCGCAACTGCTCGACCCGCCGCGAGTCGCCCGGCAGCCGCACCTCGACCGGCGCGCTGACCAGGTCACCGGCCGCGTCCTCGATCTTGGCCAGGGCCCGCTCGACGGCCTCCCGGTTGGCCACCCCCGGCGTCTCGGCCAGCATCCGCAGCGCGACCACCAGGGCGAGGGCCTCGTCCGGGGTGAGCCGCAGCGGACGGTCGATGCCGGCGTCGTAGGTGATGGTCACCCGGTCGCCGTCGAAGGCCATGTCGATCAGGTCGCCGGGGCCGTACCCGGGCAGTCCGCAGACCCACAGCAGCTCGAGATCCTCGCGCAGCTGCCGCTCGGTCACGCCCAGGTCACCGGCCGCCTCGGCGATCTCGATGCCGGGGCGGGCCAGCAGGTAGGGCACCAGGTTGAGCAGTCGCGCCAGCCGGTCGGCGGAGGTCCGCGAGGCCGGTCGGGTCATCGGGTCACCGCCATCGAGTCGTGCCGGGCGGCGATCTCCTTGAGTCGCTGGATGACCGCGTCGCGTACCTCGGGTGGTTCGAGCACCCGTACCTCGGGGCCGTAGCCGACGAGGTGGCCGGCGAGCTGCTCCGGGTCGGAGTACGGCAGGATCAGCCGGTCCGCGGCGGGCCCGGTGGTGACGCTGACCGCCCAGCGGCGCAGCCCGGCGGCCCGGCCGGGGGTGACCAGCACGGTGGCCCGGCCGGCGTGTTCGGGTGAGCCGGACCAGCGGGCCACGTGGCTGATCAGGTCGACGCCGACCGGCGGCTGGTAGGCGCCGGTCGGACCGGTGGCCCGGACCTGGCCGACCACCCGGGAGAGCCGGAAGCAGCGGGCCGCGTCGCGGTCCAGGTCGTGCCCGACGACGTACCACCGGCCGCGCCAGCAGACCACGCCCCACGGTTGCAGCCGGCGGCGGGTGGGGGCGTCCTGGTCGGGTACCCGGTAGTCGAAGCGGACCTCGCGCCGGTCCCGGGCGGCGGCGGTCAGCGGCGCGAACGCCGGGTCGACGGTGACCATCGGCTCCAGCCCGAGGGTGGCCTGCGGATCCACGTCCACCCCGGCGGCACGCAGCTTGGCCAGGCCGGAGGACGCGGCGGCGGCGAGGCCGGCATGCTGCCACAGCCGCGCGGCGATGCCCACGGCGGCAGCCTCGTCCGGTTTGAGCGGGATGTCGGGCAGCGCGTACTCCCGGCGGGCGATCCGGTAGCCGGGCTCCGCGTCGAACGCGCTCGCCGTCCCGGTCTCCAGCGGTACGCCCAGCTCCCGCAGTTCGGCCTTGTCCCGCTCGAACTTGCGCTGGAATGCCTCGTGCTCACGGGCGTCGTCCGGGTCGTGCTCGTAACCCGGCACGGTCGCGGCGATCTGCGCGGCGGTCAGGAACCGACGCGTGGACAGCAGGCAGATCACCAGGTTGACCAGGCGTTCGGTGCGGCTGCGCGACACCCCGTAGACGCTAGCAGCCCGCCGTCCTCCCGACGCACCCACGCGCCGCCGGTCCACACCCACCACCACCCCAACTCGCCGATCATGAACTTGATGTCGCCGCTATGTCGTCTTTGCACCATCTTGTCCCGACCGAAACTCCGTGATCGACGGCGCGGGTGGGCCGCGCACGGGCGCGCGGGGGTGGGGCAGGGCGGCGTGGGGGTGGGGGTTAGCGTCGGGGGATGGTGCGGTGGCGGGTGGGGACGGTGGCGGGGCTGCGGCGGCGGTGGGCCGGGGCGGTCGAGCTGGACGTCGAGTTGGCCGACGGTACGGCGATGCGGGCGCTGGCCTACCCGGAGCTGGTCGGCACACCAGAGCCGGGCGACCGGGTACTGCTCAACGCCGGCGCCCTGCTGATGGGACTCGGCACCGGCGGGTACGCCCTGGTCGTGGCGCTGCCGGACCGGCTACCGCCGGACCCGCCGCAGGCGTCGGAGAGCCGCGACGCCGGTCACCTGGTGAAGGCCCGCTACACCCCGCTGCAGCCGATCCTGCTCGGCGTCGACGAGGAGGCGTCGCCGCACCACGCGGTGGTGGCCGCCGCCGAGGACGTGGCCGGACTGCCGGTGGTGACCGCCGACCTGCACTCGGCGCTGCCGGCGATCCTGGCCGGTATCCGCGCCGACTCCCCACAGACCCGGGTGGCGTACCTGCTCACCGACGGCGGGGCGCTGCCCGCCTGGTTCTCCCGCACCCTCGACGCCCTGCGCGACGAGTTGGTCGGCACGATCAGCGTCGGGCAGGCGTTCGGCGGTGACCTGGAGGCGGCCACGCTGCACACCGGCCTGCTCGCCGCCCGCCACGTGCTGCACGCCGACGTGGCGGTGGTCGCGCAGGGCCCCGGAAACCTCGGCACCGGCACCCGGTGGGGCTTCTCCGGGGTGGCGGTCGGTGAGGCGGTCAACGCCATCGCCACGCTGGGCGGGCGCCCGGTCGGCTCGCTGCGGATCTCGTCGGCCGACCCGCGGCCCCGGCACCGTGGCGTGTCCCATCACAGCCTGACCGCGTACGGCCGGGTGGCGCTGGCCCGGGCGGAGCTGGTGGTGCCCGACGGCCTGGAGCCGGCGCTGGCCGCGCAGGTCGACGCCGCGTTGGTGCCGCTGGCCGAGCGGCACGACGTGCGGACGGTGGACACCACCGGACTGGACGCGGCGCTACGCGCCAGCCCGGTGCCGCTGTCCACGATGGGCCGCGGGCTGGACGCCGACCATGCCTACTTCCTGGCCGCCGCCGCGGCGGGCCGGTACGCCGCCCGCCTCAGGCAAGAATGATCAGAGCCAGCCAGGCGCCGACGATCAACGCCAGGGCCAGGGCCAGCACCCAGGTCGGAACGGTGTACTCGCCGCGGCGGTTGCGCTCGACCTCGGCGCGGACCTTGTCCCGGCGGCGTTCCAGCCAGCCCTGTCGCTGGGTACCCGGGGTGGGGGGTTCGGGAGGCATCATGGTCCGCCCAGCGTACCCGGGCCCGCCCGTACGCTGGGCAGGCCCGGTGCCGCCGGTCACATGCTGGCGATCAGCCGCTCCACCCGCTCGTCGTACGCCCGGAACGGGTCCTTGCACAGCACGGTGCGCTGCGCCTGGTCGTTGAGCTTGAGGTGCACCCAGTCCACGGTGAAGTCGCGCCGCTTCTCCTGGGCGTGCCGGATGAACTCACCGCGCAGCCGGGCCCGGGTGGTCTGCGGTGGCGTCTCCTTCGCCTCGAAGATCTCCGGATCGGTGGCCACCCGGTCCACGTCGCCGCGCCGCTCCAGCAGGGCGTAGAGGCCCCGACCCCGGCGCAGATCGTGGTAGGCGAGGTCCATCTGCGCGACCCGCGGATGCGACAGCGGTAGGTCGTGCTTGCGCTGGTAGCGCTCGATCAACCGCAGCTTGGTCACCCAGTCGATCTCCCGCGAGACCGGCTCCAGGTCGCCGGTCTCCACCGCCCGCAGCACTCGACCCCACAACTCGACCACCCGCTTCGCGGTCTGGTCACCGCCCCGGCGCTCCACGAACTCGGTCGCCTTGGCCAGGTACTCCTGCTGGATCTCCAGGGCGCTGACCTCCTTGCCCGAGGCCAGCCGCACCTTGCGCCGCCCGGTGATGTCGTGCGACACCTCCCGGATCGCCCGGATCGGGTTCTCCAGGGTGAGGTCACGCATCACCACCCCGGCCTCGATCATCCGCAGCACGATGTCCGCGGTGCCGACCTTCAGCAGCGTGGTGACCTCGTTCATGTTGGAGTCACCGACGATGACGTGCAGCCGGCGGTACCGTTCGGCGTCGGCGTGCGGCTCGTCCCGGGTGTTGATGATCGGGCGGCTGCGGGTGGTCGCCGAGGAGACCCCCTCCCAGATGTGCTCGGCCCGCTGGGACAGGCAGTACACCGCGCCGCGCGGGGTCTGCAGCACCTTGCCCGCGCCACAGATCAGCTGCCGGGTGACCAGGAACGGGATCAGCACGTCGGCCAGCCGGCCGAACTCGCCATGCCGGGAGACCAGGTAGTTCTCGTGGCAGCCGTACGAGTTGCCGGCCGAGTCGGTGTTGTTCTTGAACAGGTAGATCTCGCCCGCGATGCCCTCGTCGTGCAACCGCTTCTCCGCGTCGATGAGCAGCCCTTCCAGGATCCGCTCGCCGGCCCGGTCGTGGGCCACCAGGTCGACCACCGAGTCGCACTCCGGGGTGGCGTACTCGGGGTGCGAGCCGACGTCCAGGTAGAGCCGAGCGCCGTTACGCAGGAAGACGTTACTCGATCGGCCCCAGGACACCACCCGGCGGAAGAGATACCGGGCTACCTCGTCAGGGGACAGCCTGCGCTGTCCGCGGTAGGTGCAGGTGACGCCGTACTCGGTCTCCAGACCGAAGATTCGCCGCTCCATGATGAGACATTAGCCGTACCGAGGCCCGGTTCGTCACTGTCGCGGCACCTGCACCCGATCTCGAGGTCACCCTCGGCCGGGTGACGCCCCACCGGACCGGCCCGCCAGGTACCTCCGGCACGCCTCGTAGTCGGGCAGCAGACCGGAGGCCCGGGCCTGTGCCAGGCTCGGCGCGGCGGCGTCGCGGGCGGACAGCAGCGGGGTACCGGCCGGCCACCGGATGGCCAGCTCCTCGTCCAGCGGATGCACGGCATGTTCGGCCGTCGGGTTGTACGTGGTCGAGCAGAGGTAGCTCAGGGTGGCGTCGTCGGTCAACGCGCAGAAGCCGTGGCCGAGCCCCTCGGCCAGGTAGACCGCGCGCCGGTCGACGTCGTCCAGCCGGACGCCCTCCCAGCGGCCGAAGGTGGGCGACCCGACCCGCAGGTCCACCACCACGTCCAGCACCGCGCCCCGCACACAGGTGACGTACTTCGCCTGCCCCGGTGGCACGTCGGCGAAGTGGATGCCGCGCACCACGTCCCGGGCCGAGACGGACAGGTTGCCCTGCGCCAGCCGCAGCGGGTGCCCGACCGCCTCGGCGAGCCGGTCGAAGCGGTACCACTCCAGGAACAGCCCGCGCGGGTCACCGTGCTGCTGCGGGGTGACCTCCCAGGCGCCCTCGATGCTCAACGGCCGCAGCTTCATCCGGCCACCCCCGGCCCGGCGGGCGAGCCGCTCGGCTCGACGCGGCCGGCGGCGAGCAGCGCCAGCAGGTAGTCGCCGTAGCCGCTCTTGGTCAGCGGTTCGGCCAACGCCCGCAGCTGCCCGTCGTCGATCAGCCCGGCCCGCCAGGCGACCTCCTCGACGCAGCCGATCTTCATGCCCTGGCGCTCCTCGATGACCCGGACGAACTCGGCGGCCTGCATCAGCGAGGTGAAGGTGCCGGTGTCCAGCCAGGCGGTGCCCCGGTCCAGGACGGTCACCGACAACTCGCCCCACTGCCGGTACGCCTCGTTCACCGCGGTGATCTCCAGCTCGCCGCGGGCGCTGGGGGTGAGCCCGCGGGCGATCTTCACCACCCGGTTGTCGTAGAAGTACAGGCCGGGCACCGCGTAGCGGGACTTCGGCCGCGCCGGTTTCTCCTCGATCGACCGCACCCGGCCGTCGGCGTCGAAGTCGACCACGCCGTACGCCTGCGGGTCGGCCACCGGGTACGCGAAGATCCGCCCGCCCACCGGGTCACCGGCGTCGGCGAGCTGCCGGCCCAGCCCGACGCCGTGGAAGATGTTGTCCCCCAGGATCAGCGCCACCGCCTCGTCGCCGATGAAGTCCGCACCGAGCAGGAACGCCTGGGCGATGCCCTCCGGCCGGGGCTGGGCGACGTACTCCAGCCGCAGGCCGAACTGGCTGCCGTCGCCGAGCAGCCGCTGGAACTGGTGCTGCTCCTCCGGCGTGGTGATCACCAGGATCTCGTGCACCCCGGCCATCACCAGGGTGGACAGCGGGTAGTAGATCATCGGCTTGTCGAAGACCGGCATCAGCTGCTTCGACACCGCCCGGGTGATCGGCCACAGCCGGGATCCGGTGCCACCGGCGAGCAGGATTCCACGCACCCGGGGAGCCTACCGGTAGCCGCCGGGCCCGGCACGTCGCGCGTACCCGGCGGTTGGGGGCGGTTCGCGTAGACTTCCGGACCCGTGAGGATCCTGGTAACCGGCGGCGCCGGGTTCATCGGTTCGGAGTACGTGCGGATGCTGCTCGGCGTGCCCGGCGGCACCGCCGAGGGCGTACCCGCGTTGGAACCCACGGGCGTGACGGTGCTCGACGCGCTGACGTACTCCGGCAATCCGGCCAACCTGGCGCCGGTCCGCGACGACCCTCGACTGCGGTTCGTCCAGGGTGACATCCGTCACGCGGAGGTGGTCGACGAGGTAGTCGCGGGGCATGACGTGATCGTGCACTTCGCCGCCGAGTCACACGTCGACCGCTCGATCGCCGGGGCCGCGCCGTTCGTCAGCACCAACGTGCTGGGCACCCAGGCGCTGCTCGACGCCGCCCTGCGCCACGGGGTGCGGCGGTTCGTGCACGTCTCCACCGACGAGGTGTACGGCTCCATCGCGGAGGGCTCCTGGACCGAGGACTGGCCGCTGGCGCCCAACTCCCCGTACTCGGCCTCGAAGGCCGGCTCGGACCTGCTCGCGCTGGCCTACCACCGCACCCACGGCCTGGACGTGGTGGTGACCCGCTGCTCCAACAACTACGGGCCGTACCAGTTCCCGGAGAAGGTCATCCCGCTGTTCGTGACCAACCTGCTCGACGGCGGTACGGTGCCGCTCTACGGCGACGGCGGCAACGTCCGCGACTGGTTGCACGTCCACGACCACTGCCGGGGCATCGCCATGGTCCAGGAGAAGGGCCGCGCGGGCGAGGTGTACCACATCGGCGGCGGTACCGAGCTGACCAACAAGGAGCTGACCGGCCGGCTGCTGGACGCCTGCGGCGCCGGCTGGGACCGGGTCGTCACCGTCCCCGACCGCAAGGGTCACGACCGCCGGTACTCGCTGGACATCACCAAGATCAACCGCGAGCTGGGGTACGCGCCGAGCATCACCCTGGGCGCCGGGCTGGCCGAGACCGTGGCCTGGTACCGGGACAACCGCGCCTGGTGGGAACCGCTGACCGGGACCGCGAACGCATGAGGATCCTGGTGACCGGCGCCGGTGGGATGCTCGGGCGGGACCTGGTCGAGGTGCTCGCCGAGGCGCCGGAACACACGCTGACCGCCGCCACCCGGGCCGACCTCGACATCACCGACCCCGCCGCCGTACGCGCCGCGGTGGCCGGTCACGACGTGGTGGTGAACGCCGCCGCCTGGACCGACGTCGACGGCGCCGAACGGGACGAGACCGCCGCGACCGCCGTCAACGGCACGGCGGTGGCCCACCTCGCCACCGCCTGCGCCGCCCACGGTGCCCGCCTGCTCCAGGTCTCCACCGACTACGTCTTCGCCGGCGACGCCGGCACCCCGTACCCCGAGGACGCGCCGACCGCACCGCTCAACGCGTACGGCCGCGGCAAGCTCGCCGGTGAACAGGCGGTGGCTCGGCTGCTGCCCGACGCCGGCTACGTGGTGCGCACCGCCTGGCTCTACGGCGGCCACGGCCGCAACTTCGTCACCACCCTGCTCGACCTGGCCGAACAACGCGAGTTCCTCGACGTGGTCGACGACCAGCGGGGCCAACCCACCTGGTCGTACGCGCTGGCCCGGCAACTGGTCGGGCTCGCCGGGGCCGCCCTGGCCGGTCGGGCCGCGCCGGGCGTCTACCACGGCACCTGTGCCGGCGAGACCACCTGGTACGGCCTGGCCCGGGCGGTGTTCGCCGGACACGGGCTCGACCCCGACCGGATCCGCCCCACCACCAGCGCCCGGTTTCCGCGTCCCGCCACCCGCCCGGCGTACAGTGTGCTAGGGCACGGCCGATGGGCCGACGCGGGCCTGCCGCCGCTACCGGACTGGCACGCCACGCTGATCGAGGCGCTCACCCCCGCCGCTCCACCCTCCCCGTGGAAGGTCGCATGAAGCTCACCCTGGTCACCGGGCTGACCGGACTGGTCCTGCTGGCCACGATCGTCGAGCTGCTGCGCCGCCGGCAGCTCCGGGAGAAGTACGGCATGCTCTGGCTCGGGCTGCTGTTCGTGGTCATCCCGCTGTCCCTGTTCCCCCGGCTGCTCGACGGCGTCGCCGACCTGCTCGGCGTGGCCTCCGGGGTCAGCCTCGTGCTCTTCCTCGGCATCGTCTTCCTGCTGCTGGTCTGCATCCACCTCAGCTGGGAGGTCAGCGCGCTGGAGGAGGAGACCCGGACGTTGGCCGAGGAGTTCGCGCTACTGCGCGCCGAGGTCGAGGCCGACCGGGCCGAGCGGGCGGAGCGGCCGGAACTGGTGAGCCGCGATGGTTAACGGCAAGCGTCTGCTCGTCATCATCCCGGCCCTCAACGAGGCCGGCTCGATCGCCGACGTGGTCCGCGAGATCCGCGGCGAGCTGCCCGGCGTGGACGTACTGGTCGTCGACGACGGCTCCGCCGACCGCACCGCGGCCGTCGCCACCGCGGCCGGCGCCCGGGTCGCCCGGCTGCCCTACAACCTTGGTGTCGGTGGGGCGATGCGGCTGGGTTACCGCTACGCCCACGAGCACGACTACGACGTGGCGGTGCAGATCGACGCGGACGGGCAGCACGACCCCCGGTACGTGCCGAAGCTGGTCGACCTGCTCGACGACTACGACCTGGTCATCGGCGCCCGCTTCGCCGGCGAGGGCGACTACACCGTACGCGGGCCGCGCCGCTGGGCGATGGGCATGCTGTCGACGGTGCTCTCCGGCCTCGCCGGCACCGCGCTGACCGACACCACCTCCGGATTCCGCGCCGCCAACCGCCGGATGATCGAGATGTTCGCCCGCTGGTACCCGGCCGAGTACCTCGGCGACACCGTCGAGACGCTGGTGCACGCCGCCCGCCGCGGCTACCGCATCCAGCAGGTCCCGGTGGCCATGCGCCGCCGGATGGCCGGCACCCCGAGCCACTCCCCCGCGAAGGCGATGGTCTACCTCGGTCGGGCACTGGCCGTGCTCACGCTGGCGCTCATCCGCCGGTGATCCGTCGACTGCTCCGCCTCGTCCCACCCGGCACCCTCCCCGTCGGCGGCGGGCTGGCCCTGGTCGGCCTGGCCGCGTACGTGCACCTCGCCGTCGCCGGGCACAGCCTCACCGCCGACGACTACTCGTCGTTGTCGGTGCTCTGGTCCATCGTCTTCACCGTCGGCATCGGCGTGTTCCTCCCGGTCGAACAGGAGGTGGCCCGGCTGGTGGCCGCCCGCCGCACCCGGGGGCTGCCCCCCGGGCCGGTGCTGGCCCGGGGCGCCACCGTCGCCGCCGCCGTACTCACCCTGCTGCTGGCGGCCACCGTCGCCACCGCCGACACCCTCGCCGACCGGCTCTTCGCCGGCGACCGGACGATGGTGGCGGCGCTCGGCGGCGCACTCGGCGCACTCGCCCTGGCCCACACCACCCGGGGCGTGCTCTCCGGGCTGCACCAGTTCGGCTGGTACGGCACCCAACTCGGCGTCGACGGCGGCCTGCGCATCGGGTTGGTCGCCGCGCTCGCCCTGGCCGGCGTCGACTCGCCGGTGGCGTACGCCCTGGTGCTGGTCGTCGCGCCGCTGCTGGCCGTCGCGCTGACCGCGCCACCGGTGGCCCGGGCCGCCGGCGGCGGGAACCCGGTGCCGTGGCCGCCCCTGCTGCGCGGCCTCGCCCTGCTCACCGTCTCCAGCCTGCTGTCCCAGGTCGTGGTCAACGTCGGCGTGATCAACGTACGGCTGCTCGCGCCGGCCGACGTCGCCACCGCCGGGGCGCTGCTCTCCGCGCTGGTGCTGGTGCGGATCCCGCTGTTCGTCTTCGGCTCGATGCAGGCCGCCCTGCTGCCCGGGCTGTCCACCGCCGCCGCCACCGACGACGAGGCCGCCTTCGCCGGTCTGCTGCGCCGGGCGCTGGCCGTGGTGACCGCGCTGGGCATCGTCGGTGGCACACTGGCCGTACTGCTCGGACCGTGGCTGGTCCAGCGCCTCTTCGACGCCCCCGACGTGCTCGGGCACGCCGACTTCGGCTGGCTCGCCCTGGCCACCCTGGCGTACCTGTGGGCGATGGTGCTCGGCCAGGCGCTACTGGCCCGCGACCGGCACCACGCGCAGGCCACGGCCTGGACCGTCGGCGTCGTCGCACTGGCCGCCGCTACCCTCGCCCCGCTGACCGTCGCGCTGCGCGTCGAACTCGGCTACACGGTCGGCTCCGTGGTGGTCGCCGCCGTCATGATCGTCCTGCTGCGCCGCCGGCAGACCCCGACCCCGCCCCCGCCCCCGTCCGCCGCGCCGGCCGCCGTGCCCGCGACCACCCCCGGAGGGAACCGATGAGCGCACCCCGCGTGACCGCGGTGATGCTCGCCTACGGCGCCGAACCCTGGCTGGTCGACGCCGCGCAGGCGGTACTGGCCAGCACCGGCGTCGAGATCGAACTGGTGGTGGTCGACAACGGCTGCACCGGCGACGGCATCGACGTGGTCAAGGGACTACCCGGCGTACGGCTGATCCGCCCGGAGGCGAACACCGGCTACTCCGGCGGCTGCAACCTGGGCGCCGCCGAGGCCACCGGCGACTGGCTGGCCTTCGTCAACTCCGACGCCGTGGTGGCACCCGACGCCCTCGCCAAGGTCGTCGCGGTCGCCGCCGAGCCCGGCGTCGGCGCCGCGATGGCCTCCATCCGGCTCGCCGACCAACCCGACCTGATCAACACCTCCGGCAACCCGCTGCACTTCACCGGCCTGTCCTGGGCGGGTGGCAACGGGGAACCGGCCACCGCGCACGCCCACCGTACGGTCGTACCGTCGCTCAGCGGCTGCTGCTTCGTGATCGGTCGGCAGCGCTGGACGGAGCTGGCCGGCTTCGCCGACGAGTACTTCGCCTACCACGAGGACACCGAACTCAGCCTCCGGCTGTGGCAGCGCGGCCTGCGGCTGGAGTACGTACCGGACGCCGTGGTCCGCCACCACTACGAGTTCTCCCGCAACGACCTCAAGCTCTACCTGGTCGAACGCAACCGCCTGATCACCCTGCTCACCGCGTACCAGGGCCGCACGCTGACCCTGCTGGCCCCGATGCTGCTGCTCACCGAGACCGCCATGCTCGCCGCCGCGCTGGCCGGCGGCTGGGGCCGGCAGAAGGTCCGCGGCTGGGCTTGGCTGTGGCGGCACCGCGACTGGGTCCGCGCCCGCCGCCGTCGGCTACAGGGCGAGCGTAGGCTCGGCGACGGCGCCATCGCCCACCTGATGACGGCCCGGGTGGCCCCCTCGAACGTCGCCGCACCCCCCGGCATGGGCGTCTTCAACGCCGTCGCCGCCGCCTGGTGGGCCCTGGTCCGGCCGCTGCTGGCCCGCGACTGACCCGACCTGCCGCCGTCGACCGACCGCCCGAGTGGGCGCGCCACGCGGTCGCGCGGCACACCGGTCCGGGACGCCATCCTGCGCGCTCACCCTGATCGCGGTGTTGATGCTGCTGCGCGACGCGAGGAGGACTCCCCCGGCACGCCCCGCTCTGCTTCACTCCGCGCACCGGTTCGGCCCGGTTTCGTTGCGTGGAGTGAAGCAGAGCAAAGGGTCCACAGCGCACCTCGGGTCGGGGCGCCGGTGCCGGCCCCGGGCCGGGCGGCGTCAGCTCTCGGACTTGTCGCCCGGCTTATCCTCCAGGTCGGCGGAGCCCGCCGAAGTGGTCGGCTTGTGCGCTTCCTCCGTCGGCGTGGTGGGAGTCCTCGCCCGGTCGCCGGCCGACTCCGCGTCGCCGGCCGACTCCGCGTCGCCGACCGCACTGCCGTCGAGCAGGGCGGTCAGGGCCGCGCCGGTGATCCGCCGGAAGGTACGCCCCACCCGGTTGCGGTCCAGGACCGCCACCTCCAGCTGGTTGGCGGCGATCGTCCGGGCGGCACCGCCCTCACCACCGACGCTGCCCAGCGCCTGCACCGCCACCCGTACCGCCTCGCCGAGCGACATGTCCGGCCGGTGGTTCGACTTCAACACCCCGGCGATCGCCTCGGACTGCCCGCCCATCGCCATCCGGCCCGGCTCGTCGGTCACCGAACCGTCGTAGGTGTTCCGGTAGAGGGAGTCCTCCTCGGGCGTGGCACCCACCTCGGCCACGCAGATCTCCACCTCGAACGGCTTGGACTGTTCGGTGAAGATGGCGCCGAGCGTCTGCGCGTACGCATTGGCCAACCCGAGGCCGGTGACGTCCCGCCGGTCGTAGCTCAGGCCGTTGAGGTCCGCCATCCGCACCCCGGCCCGGCGCAGGTTCTCGAACTCGTTGTACCGGCCGACGGCGGCGAAGCCGATCCGGTCGTAGATCTCACTGACCTTGTGCAGGGCGCTGGACAGGTTCTCCGCGACGAAGAGCACCCCGCCGGCGTAGCTCAGGACCACCGCGCTGCGGCCCCGGGCGATGCCCTTGCGGGCGAGCTCGGAACGGTCGCGCATGATCTGCTCGGGCGAGGCGTAGAACTGCATGGCCACGGCGGCGGCTCTCCTTCGGGCACGGTACGGGACAACTGCGGGTCAGCTACGGGCGGGCGGCTCAACCGCCCGGGTTCTCCATCCGGCCGGCGACCACGCTCTCGGCGATCGCCGACGTCTCCGCGTCGGTCAGCCGGTACGTCCCCTCCGCCGTCGCGGTCATCACCACCGGGTAGATCCGCCGGGTCAGGTCCGGCCCGCCGGTAGCGGTGTCGTCGTCGGCGGCGTCGTAGAGCGCCTCCACCGCCAACCGCACCGCGTCGTCCACGGACAGCCCGGCCCGGAACCGCTTCTTCAGCGCCGACTTGGCGAACAGCGAGCCCGAACCGATCGCGTCGTAGCCGGTCTCCTCGTACGGGCCACCCGTGACGTCGAAGCTGAAGATCCGTCCCGCCCGGGCCGGATCCTTCGCGGCCAGGTCGAACCCGGCGAACAACGGGATCACGGCCAGGCCCTGCATCGCGGCACCGAGGTTGCCCCGGATCATCGAGGCCAGCCGGTTGGCCTTGCCGTCGAGCGAGAGCATCGCGCCCTCGATCTTCTCGTAGTGCTCCAGTTCCACCTGGAACAGTCGCATCAGCTCGATGCCGATGCCGGCGGTGCCGGCGATGCCCACCAGCGAGTACGCGTCGGCCGGGTGCACCTTCTCGATGTCCCGCTGGGCGATCAGGTGGCCCATGGTGGCCCGCCGGTCGCCGGCCATCACCACACCACCGGCGGCGGAGATGGCCACGATGGTCGTGGCGTGCGGGGCCAGGTCGGCGGCCATCCCCGGGGGCAACGGCCGGCGGCCGGGCAGCATCTCGGGAGCCACCTTGCTCAGGAACGAGGTGAAGGAGGACGTCCCCGCGTTGGTGAACACATCTGGTAGACGCCCGGATGGATCAAAACCCGCTGCCACGTGGTTCCTCTCAGGTACGTGATGGCCCGGGCCAGCCTCGTCGGACTGTCACGGAACTGGCCGAGACCACCGTTGCAGTTGAAGCAGAGTATCCCGCGCACCCACCCGGTGCGATGATCGTGGTCCACATGTTCCGGATCGGGGTCACCGCACACCCCGCAGACCCCACCCTGCTCGGCCAACAGCTCGTCGAACTCCGCCTGCCCGATCCCGTAGCGACTCCGCAGGTGGTATTCGCGGGTCCCACCGTAGAGCCGCTGTTTCGTCTCACGCGTTCGGGTGTTGTGGCAGGGCTTGCAGTAGGTGGCGTAGCCCGAACTGTCGGCGCGGTTGCGGGGAAACTCGGCAAGCGGTTTGACGCTGCCGCAGTCCGCGCAGAATCGGTGCCCGTCAGGCACCTCTCGGGCTGGCTTCACTTCCCGGGCATGCTGAAGCTTCACCCGTTTGGCGTAACTGGCCTTCGACCGGATGTTGAAACATGGCTTGCAGTAGCTACCTCGACCATTGGGACGCTTGCTGTTCGAGCAGAATTCTTCAGGCGCCTTCCACTGACCGCAGTCACGGCAGCGAAGCTGACCGCTTCCGTCGTCCCGCACTCCCGCCATGTCCGATTTAGGCCTATATGTTCACTGGCCTCCCTTTTGCACGTATCCTCTCACGAATTCCTCGGCGTTCTCCTCGAGGACGGAGTCGATCTCGTCGAGCAGGTCGTCGACGTCCTCGGTGATCTCGGCGTGCCGCTCGGCGACCTCCGGGTTCGCCTCGACGGTGACGTCCTCGACCTCTTCGCCCTGGCGGGACTTGCCCGACTGCGACTGACCGCCGCTGTCACGAGTGGCCACTGTTGCCTCCTCCACGATCTCCCTGCGATGAACTTACCTCGCGGGAGCGACGAAACGCCCGCCGCGCGCCGGTTCGAAAGCGGCGCGCGGCGGGCGTACCCGGTGCCGACCGGTCGCTCAGCCGCCGGTGAGCGACTCCAACAGGTCCTTGGCGCTGGCGCAGCGGTCGAACAACGCCCCGACGTGCCGCCGGGTGCCGCGTTCCGGCTCCATCATCGGCACCCGCACCAGCGATTCCCGGCCCACGTCGAAGATGACCGAGTCCCAGCTGGCCGCGACCACCTCGGAGGCGTACTGCGCCAGGCAGCGGCCCCGGAAGTAGGCGCGGGTGTCCTCCGGCGGTTCGGTCATCGCCGAGCGACTCTCCTCGTCGGTCAGCAGCGTCTTCATCGAACCGCGGGACACCAACCGGTGATAGAGGCCCTTCTCCGGGCGCACGTCGGAGTACTGCAGGTCGACAAGTTGGAGCTTGTGCGAACCCCAGGCCAGCTTCTCCCGGTCCCGGTAGCCCTCCAGCAGCCGCAGCTTGGCCACCCAGTCCAACTCGTCGGCGCAGAGCATGGCGTCGCGGCCGAGCCGGTCCAGCACGGACTCCCAGCGGTCCAGCACGTCGGCGGTCTGTTCGTCGACGTCGCTGCCGTAGCGGTCCTCGACGAACGCGCGCACCCGTTCCAGGTACGCCCACTGCACGTCCAGCGCGGTCAGTCGGCGTCCGTCGCGCAGCCGCATCCGATGCGACAGCGACGGGTCGTGACTGACCGCCCGCAGCTCGCCGACCGGGTCGGCGATGCCCAGGTCGGCACCGAGCGCCTTCTCCTCGATCATCGTCAGGATCAGCGCGGTGGTGCCCACCTTCAGGTAGGTGGAGATCTCCGAGAGGTTGGCGTCGCCGATGATGACGTGCAGCCGGCGGTACTTGTCGGCGTCGGCGTGCGGCTCGTCCCGGGTGTTGATGATCGGCCGCTTGAGCGTGGTCTCCAGGCCCACCTCGACCTCGAAGAAGTCGGCGCGCTGGGAGATCTGGAAGCCGCTCTGCCCGCCGTCCTGGCCGATGCCGACCCGACCGGCGCCGCAGACGATCTGTCGGGTCACGAAGAACGGGGTCAGGTACGCCACGATGTCGGCGAACGGGGTCTGCCGCCGCATCAGGTAGTTCTCGTGGGCGCCGTAGCTGGCCCCCTTGTTGTCGGTGTTGTTCTTGTAGAGGTGGATCGGCGCGGTACCGGGAATGGTGGCCGCCCGACGGGCCGCCTCGGCCATCACCCGCTCCCCCGCCTTGTCCCAGCGGACCACGTCCCGGGGGGTGGTCACCTCCGGAGTGGAGTACTCGGGGTGGGCGTGGTCGACGTAGAGCCGGGCCCCGTTGGTGAGTATGACGTTCGCCAGCCCGAGATCCTCGTCGGCCAGCGCCTCGGCCGGGTCGTACGCCGCGCCCGAGTAGGTGAAGCCCCGGGCGTCCCGCAGTGGCGACTCCTCCTCGTAGTCCCAGCGGGCCCGGCCACCCCGGTTCAGTTCCGGTCGGGCTCCGTAGGCGTTGACCACCTGGGAGGAGGTGACCATCGGGTTGGCTCCGGCCTGGCCGGGCACGGAGATGCCGTACTCGACCTCGGTGCCCATGATCCGTCTTACGCTCATCGACCTACCCGCTTCGCTTGCCCGATCGGTCCCCGTCCCTTCCGAGCGTAGTCGGCAGTCGGGCCCACGGGGGCGTGGCGGTGTGGTCGGTACGCAGCGGGTCGTGCGGGTCAGCTCGGCGGATCATCGACGATCATCGTCTCGACGGTGATCCGATCGGCCAGCTCAGGGTACTCACGCAGCATCCGGTTGACCCGTACCCGGGCCCCGTCGGTGGCCATCACCAGGCGGATCTCGCCCGGCACCCGGTGCAGCATCTGCGAGGTCCGGTCCGGTTCGACGAAGACCATGTCGTAGATGCCGGCCTCGGTCTGCGCGGTGGTGCCCTGCAGGGTGGAGAGGCAGATGCTGGCCAGGTAGGACTGGTAGGGCCGGCGGTCGAGGATCAGCGTGGTGACGCCGTCGACCGCCGGGTACCGCTGGTATGCCTGCTCGCACACGGCCGCGGCCCGGCCGGGCGGGTCGAGCTGCTGGTGCACCCACCGCTCGGCCCAACTCTGCCGGTCGACCACGAGCAGGCTGCGGTGCCAGCCGGTGACGCCGACGAAGAAGACCGTGGCGGCGGCGACGGCGACGGCGGTGAGACCGGCCAGCACGGTACGCACCGGGCGGCCCCGCCGCGGCACCGGCAGCAGCCGCACCACGGCGGCGGTACCGACGATGAGCAGCACGGTGGTGAGGTGCCCGGCCTTGTTGAAGTAGTAGCCGACCTCGCCGCCGAGGCTGAGGCTGGCCTGGCCGATGGCCAGGGTGAGTAGCATGCTGACCAGCAGCACGAACAGCCAGCGACGCCAGGCCGGGTCGACCCGGCCGACCCGGACGGCGTGCACCAGCAGGGCCGGTACCACGAACGCGCCGAGGCCGCCGAGAGCGAGCCAGGTCTCGGTGACGTCCGGCCCGACGGTGGCGGCGAGTGACTCGGTCTGGTTGGCACGGAACACGCCGAGCAGGATCGGTACCGGGGCGAGGACGGCGGTGGTGACGCCGATGAGCAGCGAGGTGGCCAGCCGACGGCGGATCTCCCGGCGCCGCAGCAGCAACGCGCCGAGCACGAGGATCCCGGCAGCGGGCAGGAACAGGTAGTAGGTGTAGCCGATGCCGACCAGCAGGGCGCCCAGCAGCAGGAGATGTTCGCGGGGTGCGGCGACCGGCCGGGCGACCAGTACCGCGAGGACGACGGTGAGGGTCAACCCGAGCGTCTCGGTGGGATAGCCGGAGAGCAGCATCCGGGGCATCTGGGTGCCGAGGACCAGGGCGCCGACGACGACGGTGAGTACGGTCCGGCTCAGCGGGTGCAGCGGCCCGGGTAGCCGTTGCGCGGCCCAGAACAGGACGAGCACGAACAGCCCGAAACCGGCGAGGTTCCACCAGAGGAACGGCTCCACGGCTGCCGCGCCGGCCGGCGCGGTGCCGGGCGCGGTGCCGGGCGCGGTGCGGTGCCCGTCGAGCAGGGCGACCAGCAGGTGCCAGCCCTGGGGGTAGTAGACCAGCAGGGAGAGCAACTGGTCGCGGACCGCGGCCGGGTCGAGGAAGACGTACCCGCCGTGCTGGCCGATCACGTCGACCAGGCTGAGGTGGCGCAGGTAGTCCTCGCCGCGACCGAAGACGGTCAGTCGTCCGACCAGGTCACCGGCGCGCAGCAGGGGCTGGGCGAGGTACCAGACGAGTCCGGCGGTGGCGGCCACGGAGAGCAGGTCGGCCCAGCCGGGGCGGGGCAGGGTGGGCCGGCGGCCGGTGGCCAGGGCGGTCAGGACGAGCACGGTGAGGGCGGTCCCGCCGACCGGTAGCGGTGCCATCCCCCACGGCCAGACCGTGAAGAGCAGCCCGGCCGCGGTGGTGAGGCAGATCAGCAGGACGGCGGCGAGTAGCACCCGGTCGAGCAGGGTACGGCCGCCACGGAGCAGGCTGGCGGTGGCGAGCAGCACCAGCGGAGGCAGGGCCCACCGGGCGTCGAGGGCGACCGCGACGAGCGGCAGCAGCCAGGCCGCGGGCAGGGCGACCAGCGCGACGAGGAGCCGTCGGCGGTACGGGGAGCCGGGGCTGGGGGTCAGGGCCGGGGCGACCGGCGGTGCGAGGGCGCTCTGCTCGGCGGGCACGCGGGATCCTTGACGGGGTAGGAGGAGATGTCCCGGAGTCTACCGGTGTCGCCCGGTTCCTGCCCGCCGCCGTGGGGCGTACGCCGCGTGCGCAGGGCCCGTGACGCGAGGCGTCACGGGCCCTGGTAGCGACCCGGTCAGAGGTACTGGCCGGTGTTGCTGGCGGTCTCGATGGAACGGCCGGCCTCGGTGCCCTTGCCGCCGGAGACGAGCGTGCGGATGTAGACGATCCGCTCGCCCTTCTTGCCGGAGATGCGGGCCCAGTCGTCCGGGTTGGTGGTGTTGGGCAGGTCCTCGTTCTCGCGGAACTCGTCGACGCAGGCGTCGAGCAGGTGCTGTAGGCGCAGCCCCTTGCGGCCGGAGGTGAGGAACTCCTTGATGGCCATCTTCTTGCCCCGGTCGACGATGTTCTGGATCATCGCACCGGAGTTGAAGTCCTTGAAGTAGAGGACTTCCTTGTCGCCGTTGGCGTAGGTGACCTCGAGGAAGCGGTTCTCCTCGGTCTCCGAGTACATCCGCAGGACCACCGCGTCGATCATGGCGGCGACCGTGGCCTGTGCCTCTCCGCCGTGCTCGGCCAGGTCGTCGGCGTGCAGCGGAAGCCCGGCGAGGATGTACTTGGAGAAGATGTCCTTGGCCGCCTCGGCGTCCGGACGCTCGATCTTGATCTTCACGTCGAGTCGGCCGGGGCGCAGGATCGCCGGGTCGATCATGTCTTCCCGGTTGGAGGCGCCGATGACGATGACGTTCTCCAGCCCCTCCACGCCGTCGATCTCGCTGAGCAGCTGCGGCACGATGGTGTTCTCCACGTCGGAGGAGACACCGGAGCCCCGGGTCCGGAAGATCGAGTCCATCTCGTCGAAGAAGACGATGACGGGGGTACCCTCGCCGGCCTTCTCCCGAGCCCGCTGGAAGATCAGCCGGATGTGCCGCTCGGTCTCGCCGACGTACTTGTTGAGCAGCTCGGGGCCCTTGATGTTGAGGAAGAAGCTGGTGTGCTTCTCCTCGCCCCGCCGTTCGGCGATCTTCTTGGCCAGCGAGTTGGCGACCGCCTTGGCGATCAGCGTCTTGCCGCAGCCGGGCGGGCCGTAGAGCAGGATGCCCTTCGGCGGCCGGAGCTGGTGCTCGCGGAACAGGTCGGCGTGCAGGAACGGGAGTTCCACCGCGTCCCGGATCTGCTCGATCTGGGAGTGCAGGCCGCCGATGTCGGCGTAGTCGACGTCCGGCACCTCCTCCAGCACCAACTCCTCGACCTCGCTCTTCGGAATCCGCTCGTACGCGTACGCCGAACGCGGTTCGATCATGAGCGAGTCGCCGGCCCGGATCGCACTGCCGATCAGGGTCTCGGCCAGGTGCACGACCCGTTCCTCGTCGGAGTGCGAGACCACCAGCGCCCGGTCACCCGGTGCGCCCTCGGGGCCCGCGAGGATCTCCTTGAGCATGACCACCTCGCCGACCCGCTCGTAGCCGAACGCGTCCACGATGTTGAGCGCGTCGTTGAGCAGGACCTCCTGGCCGCGCCGGAGTTCACCCACGTCGAGCGAGGGCGAGACGGCCACGCGCAGCTTGCGCCCGCCGGTGAACACGTCCACCGTGCCGTCTTCGTGTCGGGCCAGGAAGACGCCGTAGCCGCTCGGCGGCTGGGCGAGCCGGTCGATCTCCTCCTTGAGGGTCACGATCTGCGCGCGAGCCTCCTTGAGGGTGCTCACGAGCCGTTCGTTGTTCTCGGTCAGCCGGGCCAACTGCGCCTGGGTGGCAGCCAGCCGCTCTTCGAGCTGCCGGACGTGTCGGGGGCTTTCGGTCAACTTGCGCCGCACCAGAGCGAGTTCCTCTTGAAGGAACGCGACCTGCGTGGAGAGATCGTGGGCCTCCTTCTCCCACCGTGCGGCGCGCGAGTCCGCGTCGTCGCTGCGTGCCACGTCCCACCTCCCCGGGGGGCTTGAACGTTCTGACCTAACACTAGCCGCTATGAGCCCGATTCGGTCCTCCGCAACGCGCCCGTCACCGAAGCTTGATCGCCAAGGGTGGGTTCGCGGACGGGTACCGGCATTCGGGTACCGTCGGGGGGTGGGACGGGAGAACATGGGGGGTGCGCCGGTGGCCGAGGTCGCAACCGACGAGCTGCAGGTCTGGGTGGATCAGGATCTCTGCACGGGCGACGGGCTGTGCGTGCAGTACGCACCCGAGGTCTTCGAGTTCGACGTCGACGGCCTGGCCTACGTCAAGGGTCCCGACGGCGAGCTGCGGCAGTCCCCGGGTGCCCGGGTCGACGTGCCGGAGCATCTGCGCCTTGAGGTGATCGACTCGGCGCGGGAGTGCCCGGGCGAGTGCATCCACGTCGTACGCGGCAGCGACGGCGTCGAGGTGGCCGGGCCGGAAGCCGAGGACTGACTCCCCGTCCGGCGGGCGATGCCGGGCCGGCCTCCGGCCGGGCTGCGGGGTCGCCCAGCCCGCGGGCGACCGTCGACCAGCTCGGCGCAGTGGGGCCGCCGACCGTCGACCAGCTCAGAGCAGCGGGCGGCCGACCACCGAGGCGACCAGCCGGGCGAACTCCTCCAGCCGGGCGATCTGCCCGGCGCCGCCGTCGTCGAGGGTCTTGCCGAACCGCAACGCGTCGTGGCGCGGCCCACCGGGCGTCTCCTCGCTCGGCGGGGTCTCGTCGAGCGAGGTCAGCAGCAGGTACACGTCGATGCTGTCGACGCGGATCTCACCGTTGTCGTGCCGGAACAGCCGCCGACGGCAGCCGACCTCGGTGACCGAGGAGACCGGCACCACCCGCAGCGAAGAGGTCATCGACCCCGGTGGCCCCTCCCCCGGCGGTACGTCCTCGCCGTGCCAGAGCACCAGCCGGCTGCCGTCGCAGACGACGACCTCCTGCCACACGCCGTTGACCTCGTTGACGAACCGTTCCAGGGTGAAGCCGAGCACCGAGGCCCCGCGCAGTACCCCGCCGAGCGCCTCGAGGGCCACGTCCGGGTCGCGCAGGTACGCCCGCGCCGCCGATTCGAGGTCGGTGTAGGGCGACCAGTCGGGGAAGACCGCCGGCAGGTCGCCGCCGCCGAAACCGGGACGGCTCATGCCGTCGCCTCACTGCGCCGACCTGCGTCCAGGATCAGCCCGTTCACTCCCAGCCGCCCCATTCCGCCGTCACGGCCTGTCCGCCTCCTGCGTCGCGTCCAGTCGGGCCCCCGGTGCGGTGCCCGCCTGCTGGGCCGCCTCCGCCGCCCGCAGCGCCTGGCGACGTTGCGCGTACGCCTCGGTGCCCTTGCTCGGCTTGCGCCGCCGGGGCGGAGCGGTGACTCCGGGGGCGAGCTTACGCGCCGAGACGAGGAACGCCGTATGCGCGATCATCCGATGGTCGGGCCGGACCGCCAGCCCCTCGGCGTGCCAGTCCCGGACCAGTGACTCCCAGGCCCGCGGCTCGGTCCAGCCGCCGCGCTCCCGCAACGCCTCGACCAGCTCGGACAGCTGCGGGGTGGTGGCCACGTAGCCGATGAAGACGCCGCCGGGCAGCAGCGCCCGCTCGACCATGTCGAGGTTCTCCCACGGGGTCAGCATGTCCAGGATGATCCGGTCGAAGCCGGTCTCGGTGCACTCGGCGACGTCGCCGACGTGCAGGTGCCAGGCCGGGTGCGGGGCGTTGAAGAACGCCTCCACGTTGCGGCGGGCGATCTGGGCGAAGTCGTCGCGCACCTCGTAGGAGTGCAGTTCACCGGTGGTGCCGACGGCCCGCAGCAGCGAGCAGCTCAACGCACCGGACCCGGCGCCGGCCTCCAGCACCTTGGCGCCGGGGAAGATGTCGCCCATGGCGACGATCTGCGCCGAGTCCTTGGGGTAGATCACCTGGGCGCCGCGGGGCATGGAGAGCACGTAGTCCGACAGCAGTGGCCGCAGCGCCAGGAAGGCGGTGCCGCCGCCGGAGGTGGTGACCACGCTGCCGTCGGGCAGCCCGATCAGGTCGTCGTGCGCCAGGATGCCCCGGTGGGTGTGGAACTGCTTGCCCGGCTCCAGGGTGACCGTGTGCATCCGGCCCTTGGGATCGGTCAGCTGGACCCGGTCGCCGGGCCGGAACGGGCCCCGGTGCACGGCGGGCAGCTCCGGCTTCTCGGCGGGCACCGCGGTGCCCGGGGCGGCCGGGTTCGATTGGGTCACGGTCACGAGTTCATCTTCCGGTGAGGTTCGAGCAGTTGCGCCAGATCCGCGATGTGCAGAATGCCGACGACATCTTCGCCTGCCGTCACGAGGTACTGCGCGCCCGGGTGTGCCTGCACCGTCTCCAGCACCTCTTCTCCGGCGGTGGTCACCGGCACGGTCGGCAGGTCGGTGACCGCGCGGGCCACCACGTCCACCGCCAGCCAGGGCCGGCGGGCCGGCGGTACGGCCGCCGCCGCGGCCGGGTCGACCAGGGCCGTCGGCCGGCCCGCGGAGTCGGTCACCAGCAACGCGACCGGTCGCTGCGACGCCAGCTCGGCGGCCCGCCGCTGGGCCTCGGCCAGCGGGGTGGCGGTCGGCACCCGCAGCACCGGGCGGGCCAGTCGGGCCAGGTCGACAAGCGGGAGCCGCCGGGCGATGCGGGCCATCCGGATCGACTGCCCGGCGCCCTGCCAGATGGTCAGCGCGACCAGGGCGGTCAGCGGCAACGCCAGCAGGCTCAGCAGGTCGGCGGCGTAGAGCAGGCCGACCAGCGCCACCGTGCCGACCGCGAGGACGCGGCCGACCCAGCCGGCCACCTCGGTGGCCCGGTGCCGGTCGCGGGTGAGCGCCCACAGCACCGCCCGCAACGCCCGCCCGCCGTCCAGCGGCAACCCGGGCAGGATGTTGAACAGGGCGACGATGACGTTGCTGACCGCCAGTTGGAAGGCGAGTTGGTCGGCCACGGTGCGGTCGGGCAGGGCCAGCGTGGCAGCGACCGCCGCCACGCCGAGCACCGCCGAGACCGCCGGCCCGGCGAGCGAGACCAGCAGGTCCACCCGCGGCGACGGCGCCTCGCGTTCCATCTCGGTGTACCCGCCGAGCAGTTCGAGGGTGATCCCCCGCACACCGATGCCGAAGTGTCGGGCGGTCAGCGCGTGGCCGAGTTCGTGGGCCAGTACCGACCCGAGCAACGAGACGACGAACCCGGCGCCGACCAGGTAGCCGACCGCCGGCGACAGTTCCAGCCGCTGCCCGGCCAGTTCGCCGTAGAGCACGATGATCAACAGCGCGAGCAGCAGGATCGAGGCGTTCAGGTACAGCGGCACCCCGAAGACCCGGCCGACCCGTAGCCCGGGTCGACGTGCCGCCCGCGGCTGCCTGCTGCGCTCCATCGGCCTGATGCTACGCGCCGGGAGATCACCTACCGGTGCGGCGGCGGCGCCACTGTCACAGCGGTGCCCTACTCTTCCACGGCATGACGGCGGATCCGGTGATCACCCAGCAGGCTCCGACTTCGACGCAACTGCCGGCGACGGTGCGCGCCTCGCTGTCACCGTCGCGGGCGGCGGACTTCAAGACCTGCCCGTTGCTCTACCGGTTCCGCAGCATCGACCGGCTGCCCGAGCGGCCCACCGTGGAGCAGGCCCGGGGCACGCTGGTGCACGCGGTGCTGGAACGGCTGTTCGACCTGCCGCCGGCCGGGCGCACCCCGCAGGCCGCCGGTGACCTCGTGGCACCGCAGTGGGATCGGCTGGTCACCGAGCAGCCGGAGCTGGCCGGGCTGTTCGACGACGAAGGCGGGGTCGACGCGGCCGAGTTCCTGCGTTCGGCGGCGGCCCTGCTGGAGGGCTACTTCGCGGTGGAGGATCCGCAGCGGCTGGAGCCGGCCGAGCGGGAGAGCCTGATCTCCGCCGTGATCGACGACGAGTTGCTGATCCGCGGCTACCTCGACCGGCTCGACGTCGCTGCGGACGGCGCGCTGCGGGTGGTGGACTACAAGACCGGTGGCGCGCCGCGGGAGGCGTTCGAGGCCCGGGCACTGTTCCAGCTCAAGTTCTACGCGCTGGTGCTGTGGCGCACCCGGGGCGTGGTCCCCCGGGTGTTGCGCCTGCTCTACCTGCGCGACGCCGAGGTGTGCGACTACACCCCCGACGCGGAGGAACTGGTGCGTTTCGAACGCACCGTGGTGGCGCTGTGGCGGGCGATCGAGCAGGCCACCGCCGCCCGGGACTTCCGGCCCCGACCGAGCCGGCTGTGCGACTGGTGCAGCCACCAGGCGCACTGCCCGACCTACGGCGGCACGCCACCGCCCTTCCCCGAGCCGGCGGCGGCGCCGGACCCGCTGCGGGACGCCCGCTCCGGGCCGGTCGCCCCCGGCGCCGACGAGTGACTCCTCCGCAGGGATGAGGCCCGGCTCCCCATCGGAGACGATCTTTCGCCGCCGAGGGCGGTTAGCGTCAGGGACGTGGGTACGCGGCTGAGACAGTGGCTGCGTCGGCGGCCACCGGCCGGCGACGCGCTGCTGGTCGTCGGGCTGGTGTTGGCGGAGGCGCTGTTCACCGTCCTGACACCGCAGGAGTTCTGGCCCCAGCCACTGCCGGCGGCACTGAGCTGGAGCCTGCTCGCTGCCGCCCCGGTGGCGCTGCGCCGGGTGGCCCCGTGGCCCGCCGTGCTGGCCGCGCTGGCGACGCTGGCCCTGCCCGTCGCGCTGGACGTGACGCCGACCACGCAGAGCCTGACCCTGGTCGTGCTCACCTACACGATGGCGGCATACCAGCCGGTGCGTCCGGCGTTGCTGGCCGCGGTGGCGATGTGGGTGCCGGTGGCGGTGGTGGCCGCCGAACGGCCACCGGAGGTGCTGCCGCAGGTCAGCGCGGCCTACCTGGTGGCGAACAACCTGCTGGTCGGGATCGTGGCGTTCTCGGTGGGGCGGACCGTGCAGGCCCGGCGGGCCTCGACCGAGGCGCTGCGGGAACGGGCCCGGGTCGCCGAGGCCAACCAGCGTTCCCTCGCCGAGCAGGCGGTCGCCGACGAGCGGCGCCGGATCGCCCGGGAACTGCACGACGTGGTGGCGCACCACGTCAGCGTGATGGGGGTGCTCGCGACCGGCGTACGGCGGGTGTTGCGGCGGGATCCGGACGCCGCCGACGAGGCGGTCGGCACGATCGAGGAGACCAGCCGGGCCACCCTACGGGAGCTGCGCCGGCTGCTGGACGTGCTGCGTACCGAGTCCGAGCCGGCGGCCGAGTTGGCCCCGCAGCCCGGGCTCGCCGGCATCGAGGCGCTGACCGAGCAGGTCAGCGAGGCCGGGCTACCGGTGACGCTGACCGTGGCGGGTACGCCGGGGGCGCTGGAGGAGGGCGAGGCGTTGACCGTGTACCGGATCGTGCAGGAGGCGCTGACCAACGCGCTCAAACACGCCGGCACCGCCACCGCGCAGGTACGGGTGAGCTTCACCGGTGACGCCGTCGAGGTCGAGGTGACCGACACCGGCCGGGGGCCGGCGCCGACGCCGCAGCGGGTCGGGCACGGCCTGGTGGGGATGCGGGAACGGGTCGCCCTCTACGGTGGGATCCTGCACACCGGGGCGCGGTCCGGCGGCGGCTACCGGGTGTACGCGCGGATTCCGGTCGAACCGCTGGCCGGTACCCGGTGAGCGACCCGCTGACCTCGGAGGAGGACCAGATGGCCGACCGGACGGCACCGGCCCGGCCGGTACGCATCCTGCTCGCCGACGACCAGCCGTTGCTGCGTACCGGCTTCCGGATGGTGCTGGGCGCCGAGCCGGACCTGGACATCGTCGCCGAGGCCGGTGACGGCGTGGAGGCGGTGGAGTTGTCCCGCCGGCTGCTGCCCGACGTGGTGCTGATGGACATCCGGATGCCGCGGATGGACGGGGTGAGCGCCACCCGGGCCATCGTCGACGCCCGGCTGCCGGTCCGGGTGCTCATCCTGACCACCTTCGACCTCGACGAGTACGTGGTGGGTGCGCTGCGGGCCGGCGCCAGTGGCTTCCTGGCCAAGGACGTACCGGCCGAGGACCTGGTCACCGCCATCCACACGGTGGCCGGCGGCGACGCGGTGGTCGCGCCGCGGATCCTGCGGCGACTGCTGGACCGCTTCGCCGACGTGCTGCCCGATCCGACGGCGTCGCCGCCGAAGGGACTGAGCGCGCTCACCGACCGGGAGCGTGAGGTGTTGGTGCAGGTCGCCCGGGGGCTGTCCAACGCCGAGATCGCCCGGGCACTGTCGGTCAGCGAGACAACCATCAAGACCCACGTGGGGCACGTGCTGACCAAGCTCGGGTTGCGGGACCGGGTACAGGCGGTGGTGCTGGCGTACGAGTCGGGCCTGGTCCGACCTGGGGCGTAACGCGGCCGTTGCATCCGTCACCTACCGTGACGATCTGCGTTGGTATCCGGTTGACCCTCACGTGGCGGCAGCGTCGACGATGGTCGCGCGCCGCCCGGCGGACGGGTCGGCGGCGCGGGATCGGGGACAACCCTGACTTCGCGTGGGGGGTACCCGCACCCGGAAATCCGTCTCGGCTCCACCCGGAGTCGGACGGATCGGCGTCCGGGGGCGCAGATGATTGGACTCGTGCCGGACCAGCGGGGGCGGCGCGATGGGACAGCTACGGAGAGGTTCTTGACGTGACCGCTACGACAGGCGAGCCGGCATCGGTCGCGGCCCGGGCGAGCGACGTGTGGAAGGTTTACGGCAGCGGCGAGGCTCAGGTCATGGCGCTGCGGGGGGTGAGCGCCGAGTTCGAGCGCGGGCGGTTCACCGCGATCATGGGCCCGTCGGGGTCCGGCAAGTCGACGCTGATGCACTGCCTGGCCGGTTTGGACACGGTGACCCGGGGGACGGTGCAGGTCGGCGAGACCACGGTCACCGGCCTCGGCGACGCGGGGTTGACGAAGCTGCGCCGCGACAAGGTCGGCTTCATCTTCCAGCAGTTCAACCTGTTGCCGACGTTGACGGCCAAGGAGAACATCCTGCTGCCGCTGTCGATCGCCGGGCGCAAGCCCGACCCGGCCTGGTACGACGTCGTGATCGAGACGGTGGGGCTGCGGGACCGGCTCGACCACCGGCCGGCGCAGCTCTCCGGTGGCCAGCAGCAGCGGGTGGCGTGCGCCCGGGCGCTGGTGGCCCGCCCCGAGGTGATCTTCGCCGACGAGCCGACCGGCAACCTGGATTCCCGTTCCGGCGCCGAGGTGCTGAACTTCCTCCGCAACTCGGTACGGGAGCACGGCCAGACGATCGTCATGGTCACCCACGACCCGACGGCCGCCGCGTACGCCGACCGGGTGGTGTTCCTCGCCGACGGGCAGATCGTCTCGGAGCTGATCGAGCCGACCGCCGACACGGTGCTGGACACCATGAAGAAGCTGGACACCCCCGCCGAGGTGGCCCGCTGATGTTCCGGGCGACACTGAAGAGCCTGCTGGCCCGCAAGGTCCGCCTGGTGCTGTCCGGGCTGGCGGTGGTGCTCGGCGTCATGTTCGTCTCCGGCGCCTTCGTGCTCACCGACACCCTCGGCCGTTCCTTCGACTCGCTGTTCGCCGACGCGTACGCCGAGGTGGACGTCAACGTGGCGGCCAAGCCGAAGCTGGCGGTCAACGAGTTCGAGGGCGAACAGTTGCAGACCCCGTTCCCCGCGTCCGTGGTGGACACGGTGCGGGCGGTGCCCGGGGTGGCCGAGGCCACCGGCACGGTGGTCGCCGACGGCGCCCGGTTGATCGGCAGCAACGGCAAGGTGGTCGCCTCGTTCGGCCCGCCGCAGCTGGGCGGCAACTGGGTCGGCGAGGGTGACCTGGTCCAGCTGCGGGAGGGCCGGGAACCGCGGGCCGACGACGAGATCGTGATCAACAAGGGGCTGGCCGACGCCGGCCGGGTGGCGGTCGGCGACCGGGTCGGTGTGCTCACCCTCGCACCGCGCAAGGACTTCACCATCGTCGGCATCTTCGGCTACAGCGGTGACCGGGACTCCCTCGGCGGGGTCAACGAGGTCATGTTCACCACGCCGACGGCCCAGCAGTTGATGCTCGGCGAGCCGGGTGCCTTCAACAACATCGTGGTCACCGCCGCGTCCGGGGTCTCGGACGAGTCGCTGCGCGACGCGGTGGCCGCGGCGGTGGGCGACGACTACGTGGTCAAGACCGGTGAGCAGCTCTCCGCCGACGCCGCCGCCGGGCTGAAGGAGGGGCTGACCTTCTTCAACCGGATCCTGCTCGGCTTCGCCGCGGTGGCGTTGCTGGTCGGCACGTTCCTGATCCTGAACACGTTCTCGATCATCGTGGCGCAGCGCACCCGGGAACTGGCCCTGCTGCGGGCGGTCGGCGCCAGCGCCCGGCAGATCATCGGTTCGGTGGTGCTGGAGGCGATCGCCATCGGCCTGATCGCCTCGCTGTTCGGCCTGGCCGCCGGCATCGGCATCGGCGCGCTGCTGGCGTACCTGTTCAGCAACCTCGCCGGTGGGATGGCGCTGGCCGGGATCGCGGTGCCCGCCTCCGCGGTGATCGGCGCCTTCGGCGTCGGCCTGGTGATCACCGTGCTGGCGGCGCTGCTGCCGGCGCTGCGGGCCGCGCGGATTCCCCCGATCGCGGCGATGCAGGACGTGGCCACTCCGGACCGCCCCCTGACCAAGATCACCATCGCCGGTGCGGTGGTCACCTCGGTCGGCGCGGTGCTGCTCTTCCTCGGCCTCGGCGGGCACGCGGGCGGCAACACCCTGGCCACCATCCTCGGCGGCGTGCTCTTCGCGTTCATCGGCGTCGCCCTGCTCACGCCGCTGATCAGCAAGCCGGTGGTGGCAGCGCTCGGCGCCGTCTTCTCCGGCTGGGTGCCGGGCAAGCTGGGCCGGCTCAACTCGGGCCGCAACCCGCGCCGTACCGCGATCACCGCCGCCGCCCTGATGGTCGGCATCGCGCTGGTCACCGGCATCACGGTGATCCTGGACTCGGCCAAGAGCAGCATCAGCGGGCTGGTCCAGGACAACGTCCGGGCGGAGTTGGTCATCGCCGGGGCACAGAGCGGACCCCGGCCGCCGAGCTTCGACCCGGCGGTGCTCGACCAGACGAAGGCGATCCCCGGGGTTCGCCTGGTCGACGGCCAGTACGGCGACATCGCGCTGCTGGGCGACCAGCGCACCTGGGTGGGTGCGGTCACCGAGCCGGCCGCGATGCGGCAGGTCTACGGTGCCACGCCCGTGGCCGGCGACATCGACCGGCTGGCGGCCGGGCAGATGATGATCAGCTCGGATGCGGCGGAGTCGCGCGGGTTGTCGGTCGGCTCCACGGTGCCGGTGCAGTTCGCCCGCGGCGAGCCGCAGACCTACACGGTGACCGGCGTCTACGAGAGCTCGCCGATCCTCGGCCCGGTGATCATGCCGGCCGACGCCGCCCGCAACTTCAGCATCACCCAGCCGATCCAGGCGTTCATCCAGCTCGAACCAGGAGCCCGGGTGGCCGACGTCCTGCCGCGGGTCGAGGCGCTGTTGGCGAACAGCCCGGAGGTGTCGGTGGCCGACCGGGACGCGTTCATCGAGGAGCAGACCGGGCAGCTCGACAGCCTGCTCACGATGATCCAGATCCTGCTGGCGCTGGCCATCGTGATCGCCGTACTCGGAATCATCAACACCCTCGCCCTGTCGGTGCTGGAGCGGACCCGCGAGCTGGGCCTGCTGCGCGCCATCGGGCTGCGCCGGTCGCAGACCATGGGCATGATCACCGTCGAGGCGGTGGTGATCTCGGTGTTCGGCGCGCTGCTCGGCGTGGCCGTGGGCACCGGACTGGGCGCCGCGGTGGTCGAGGCGCTGCGCGAGGAGGGCATCAACAAGTTGGTGCTGCCCTGGGGACAGATGGGGATCTTCCTCGGCCTGGCCGCGCTGATCGGCGTGATCGCCGCGGTCCTGCCCGCGATCCGCGCCGCCCGGATCAACGTCCTGGGCGCCATCGCCCACGACTGAGATGCTGGGAAGGGCCCGCTCTCCATGCCCGGCGTGGAGAGCGGGCCCTTCTGGGCGTCCCGGCTCAGCGCAGCAGGCCGGCCAACAGGTCCAGGTCCGCCGCGAGCAGGCTCTCCAACTGGTGTACGCCGTCGCTGGGCGCCAGCGGCACCTCGGCCGGTACGGCCAGCACCGCCGCACCGGCGGCGACCGCACTTGCCACCCCGGTGGCCGAGTCCTCGATCGCCACACACCGTTCGATCGGTACGCCGAGCAGCCGCGCGGCCGTCAGGTACGGCTCCGGGTGCGGCTTGGTCGCGTCGACCTCGTCACCGCAGACCACCACGTCGAAGCTGTCCCGGCCCAGGGTGTCCAGGGCGATCTCGACGAGTGCCCGGCCGCTGGAGGTGACCAGGGCGGTCGGGATCCGCGCCGCCCGCACCGCGCCGAGCAACGCCAACGCTCCCGGCCGCCACCGCAACCCGGTGCGGAAGAGTTCGAGGATCCGCGCGTTGATCCACGCCGCGCTGGCCGCCGGATCGCGGTACGGCTGGCCCAGGTCGTCGTGCAGGATCCGCATCGAGTCGGCCATGCCGGTGCCGACGATCGCCCGCCGGGCCGCCCCGGAGAGGGTGCCCCCGTAGGTCTCGGCGAGTTCGGCCAGGGCGACGTCCCAGAGTCGCTCGCTGTCGACCAGGGTGCCGTCCATGTCGAAGAGCACGGCGGCGGGATGGCGGCTGGTCACCGGATCCTCCTCGGTTCGGGTACCCGCTGAATCCTGTCAGCCCGTCACCGCCGTACACCCGGCACAGTGACCTTTCTCAACCCAACCCGCAGGCCGACAGGGACTGCTCGTAGCCCCGGAAGAACGCCTCGGCGCGCTGTTCCGGGGTGCCGTGCGAGCCCTCGGCGAACCACGGCTGGCCCGGGTCGTCGCCGACGGCGAGCAGTCCCTCGTGGAACTCCTCCAGGTCCCCCTCGGCGAGGGTGAGCCAACCGGCCCGCACCGACCCGCCCAGGTACGCCCCGGCCATGCAGTCGGCCTGCAACTCCTGCTGGATGGTGAAGTTGTACTTGACACCCAGGCGGGTCTGGATCCCGTGGGCGTACTCGTGGCCGATCAGGTAGTACACGAACGCGTCGCCGACCTGCCGGAACGCACGGAAGGACCAGTTCACGTCGTACGCGATGTAGTCGCTGACCGTGCAGTAGACGGCGTTGTTGCGGGGCACCTCCTGCCCGCCGCAGGAGATCTCCCCGTCGCGCTGGTACGGGATCACCCGCCGGATCGGCCGCAACGACGACCCGGACGCCTCGAACTGCTGCGCCCAGTAGCGTTCGGCGGTACGCAGCGCCACCGAGACGTCCTCCTGGAACTCCTCGACGGTGTCGGTGCCGTCGGCCCGGGTCACCTCGACGCTGGGTGACGCAGGTTCGCCTGGCCCGGTCGGTCCGGTCGGCCCGGTCGGTTGCCCCACCGGGTCCACCATGCACGCGGCGGCGGCGACCAGCGCCACCACCAAGCCGGCGATCCTGCCCGGTCGCCGCCCACGACCCGCTGACGCCACCGCATCCTCCCGCCTCGGCGATGCCGGATCCAGTACCCGAAGGGTACGGTCGGCATGCCATGTTGCCGACTGGTACGCCGTACCGCCCGTTCCGGTTCACCGCCACGCCGCCCGGAGGCCGAAGCGACCCGGCGGCGGGCGGCTCAGGGGCTGGCGGCTCAGCGGCGGGCGACCCGGCGGGCTGGCGGCTCAGGGGCTGGCGGCTCAGCGGCGGGCGACCCGGCGGGCTGGCGGCTCAGGGGCTGGCGGCGAGGAAGACGAAGGCGGCGAACAGCACCAGGTGCACCCCGCCCTGCAACAGGGTGGCCCGCCCCGGTACGACGGTCAGCACGCCGGTGACGACGGTCAGGGCCAGCAGGGTGACCTGGGTGCCGCCGAGGCCGAGCAGCAGCGGTCCTTCGAGCCAGATCGAGACGATGGCGATGGCCGGGATGGTCAGGCCGATGCTGGCCATCGCCGAGCCGAGGGCGAGGTTGAGGCTGATCTGCACCCGGTCCCGACGCGCGGCACGGGCCGCGGCGAGCGTCTCGGGCAGCAGCACCAGCAGGGCGATGATGACGCCGACGAACGCCGGTGGCAGGTTCACCGCGGCCACCCCGGCCTCGATCGCCGGGGAGACCGACTTGGCGTCGCCGACCACGGCCACCAGGGCGACCAGCAGCAGACCCAGGCTCATCATGGCCCGCCGGGTCGACGGCGGGTCGGCGTGCACCTCCTCCGGCAGTGCCTCGCCCTCGCTGCCCACCGGCAGGAAGTAGTCCCGGTGCCGGCCGGTCTGCACCATCACGAACAGGGCATACAGCGCCAGCGACACCACGGCGGCGAAGGTCAGCTGGGCGGGGCTGAACTGCGGCCCGGCCCGGCCGATGGTGAACGTCGGCACGACCAGGCTCAGGGTGGCCAGGGTGGCCACGGTGGCCAGCGCGCCACCGGTACCCTCCGGGTTGAACACGGCCAGGCGTCGACGCAACGCGCCGATCAGCAGGGAGAGGCCGAGGATGCCGTTGCAGGTGATCATGACGGCGGCGAAGACGGTGTCCCGGGCGAGCGACTGGGTCTTCTCCCCACCGCTGATCATCAACGTGACGATCAGGGCCACCTCGATGACGGTGACCGCCACGGCCAGCACCAGCGAGCCGTACGGTTCGCCGACCTTGTGCGCCACCACCTCGGCGTGGTGCACGGCCGCGAGGACCGCGCCGGCCAGGAACAACGCCACCACGACCACCAGCACGCCGCCGAGCTGCCGGTTCCAGGTCAGCCCGAGCACCAGCAGGGCGGCGATCGGTACGAACACGGTCCAGGTGGTCATCGTGCGGCGCAACGCGAGCATGATCTACATCCTGCCAGCCATCATGATCATGAGCGGCGAAGCCTCCGAGAGTCCCCCGTCTGCGCGCCGACTTCCACCGCCGGGCGTCCGCCGGACGTCCGGCGCGCGACTTCCGCCAGACGACGGGCGGGGCGCGGGCGCGGGGCGACGGGGCGACGGGGCGACGGGGCGACGGGGCGACGGGGCGCGCCTACCATCGATCCCGTCCGGGCGGCGGCCGTCCGGGCGGGACGGGGGCCATGGAGACGGCAGCAGGTACGCCGCGGTGGGCCGGCGTGCCCCGCCGGATCCGCGTCGTGGTCGTCGCCGCGGCGGGCGTCCTCGCGTACGGCGGAATCGTCCACCTGGGCGACCTGGTCGGACTCCGGCCGGGCGGACCGGACGCTTCCTCGACGCCCGGTTGGCTGCTGCTGTACTTCACCTCGCTGACCGTGCTGGATCCGCTCGCGGCGCTGCTGCTGGCACTGCGCCGACTCGAAGGGCTATTCCTGGGCTGCGCCATCCTGGTCACCGACGCGGCGGCCAACGGCTACGCCAACTACGTCCTGGATGGCACCGCGGGAGTGACCCCCGGTCGGGTCGGGCAGGCGGTGATCACGGCCCTCGCCGTAGCGTTGCTCCTGGCCACCCCCGCAGTGGCACCCTGGCTACGCCGCCCGGGCGGCCTTTGGAACTGAGCCGACCGGCCTCCGGAACTGAGCCGACCCGGGCGACGTCCGGGACCGAACCGACCCGGGCGACGTCCGGGACCGAACCGACCCGGGCGACGTCCGGGACCGAGCCGGCCTGGTTCGCGGCGACCCGGGCGGTCGACACGCCGGGCGTGGACCGCCCCGGGTCCGCCACGAACCCGCCCCCCGAATCGCCAGGGGCGCTCACCGTGGCCGCAGGCGCGCGCGGTCGTGACACCGCTCCTCGAAGCGTTGCTGGGCATCGAGGACCGCGTCGGCGTAGCGGTTGGCCCAGGCGCCCATCAGCCGCATCGGCTCCAGCAGTGCGGCACCCGCTTCGGTGAGCGCGTAGTCGACACGGGGCGGTGCCTGCCGGTACGGCCGGCGTTCCACCAGTCCGTTGTACTCCAGCCGGCGCAGCGCCTCATTGAGCACCTTGGCGCTGATCCCGCCGATCCTGGTCCGCAGTTGCGCCGGGCGGGTCGGCCCGTGGGCGGCCAGGGTGTAGACCACCACGCTGTCCCACCGGTTGGCGAGAATCTCGAACGCCAGGCGAGCCCGGCAGTCGGAGGTGAAGCCGTCGGCCAGTTCCATGGACGCGCCCATGCCACCATCCTGCCCCAGGCGTCGGGCACCGTTTGGTCTCCATCGGCCTGCCTAGCGTCCACGGTGGTGGGTCGCCCGGCCCGCCGATCGGGTGTTGGGAGCGTACGGATGAAGATCGGGATACTCGGTACGGGTGGGATGGCGGCGGCGCTCGGCGGTGCCTGGGTTGCCGCCGGGCACGACGTGCTGGTCGGTGGCCGAAGTCCGCTACGGGCGCGCCGGACCGCCGAACTCGCCGCCGCCGGAGCCGGCAGCCTGGCCGACGCGGCGCGCCACGGCGACGCCGTCCTGCTGGCGGTGCCGGCAGCGGCGGCCCCACGGTTGGTCACCGAACTGGCCGACGATCTCGCCGGACGTACGGTCGTCGACTGCACCAACCCACTGGTACCGACGGACGACGGGTTGCTGCTCGACGTCGGGGAGACCGGTTCGATCGCCTGGCGACTGGCGACCGCCGCGCCCGGGGCGTACGTGGTCAAGGCGTTCAACCTGTGTCACGTCAGCAGCTGGACGCTGCGTCCACCCACGTTCGAGAACGTGCCGCTGGCCGTGCCGTTCTGTGCCGACCATCCCACCGCGGTCGCCGCGACGCGGACCCTGATCGACTCGATCGGTTGCACGCCGGCACCATGCGGCGGGCTGGTCCGGGCGGCGTATCTGGAGGCGACGGCGGCGTTGGCGATCGGCATGTGGTGGGCGGGCCTACAACCGCGGAACGCCTTCCCGTCTCCCGCCGAGGCGCCGCAGTCCTGGGCGGCCTCCCCCCGTTCCTGAGGGGTCGGCCGTGGTCGGACGGCTCGGCAGTTGACCCGGCGGGCCGGCGTCGGACCGAGACGGGGCCGGCGTCGGACCGACGAGCCGGTATCGGGGCGTCGAACTCTCGGGTCAGAGCGGCAGGCCGGCCGGACCGGTGGTCCGGTCGGCCTGCGCGCGGGCCTGCGCCAGGATTGCGTCGGCCTCGGCCCGGGCCGCCGCCAGAATGCCCTCCGACTCCCGCTTCGCCTCGTTGCGATGGTCGGCGGCCTGTTCTTCGGCCATCTGGAGGATCTGCTCGACGCGGGTACCCAAGCCGGCCAGCGTCGGCCCGTCGTCGGCCAACTGGAACCCGCGGATGCGCCGCGGCACCGGCGCGCGGTCAGCCCCGTCGAGGTGGGCTTCCGCGCTGAGGGTGGGTGCCGACGAACCGAACACGGTCATGGTGCCCCCGGCCAGGATCACCACCAGGGCAGGCCAGATGGCCACCTCGCCGAGGAGGATGCCACCTATGGCACCGAAGCCGAATCCGAAGAGCAGGGTCTGAGCGGGCTTGACTCGCATCCGTCCTCCCGGCTGATCCGCAGGCGACGTCCCCGAGCGTCCGGGTGCGCGTACCTGGACGTCCAGGTTCGCAGACCGGGTCAAGCCCAGACGCCGGTCACCCAATGCCCGGGCCCCGGCGGGGTGCCGGGCCCGGTGCGGGTGCCGCCGTTGCGCCGTAACAGAGCACACCCCAGACGCGGGATGCCACCCTTGCGGCGGAACGGAGTCGATCACGTCGGTCGGCCCCGGCGGCACTAGCCCGACCGTACGCACGAGTGCCCCGACCGGTCAGCCCACCCGGCGGCCTCACCACGGCCTGAGCGCCCACCGGAACAGTGTTCGTGCAGCTCAGGCCGGGTGACGGCGTCACTTGGCGTTGAAGTAGCTGGCCTCCGGGTGGTGCACGACGATGGCGTCGGTGGCCTGCTCCGGCATGAGCTGGAACTCCTCCGACAGCTGCACGCCGATCCGGTCGGCGCCGAGCAGCTCCACGATCTTCGCCCGGTCCTCCAGGTCGGGGCAGGCCGGGTAGCCGAACGCGTACCGGCAGCCGCGGTAGTCGGTGCGCAGCAGGCCGGCCAGGTCGGTCGGGTCGTCGTCGGCGACGGTACGGCCGCCGGGCAGGGTCAGCTCGGCCCGGACCCGCTTGTGCCAGTACTCGGCGAGTGCCTCGGTGAGCTGCACGGAGAGCCCGTGCACCTCCAGGTAGTCGCGGTACTCGTTGCGGGCGAACAGTTTGGCCGCGTACTCGCTGACCGGCTGCCCCACGGTGACCAGCTGCAACGCGACCACGTCCAGGTCGTCGCCGCGGGGGCGGAAGAAGTCGGCCAGGCAGAGCCGGCGTTCCTGACGCTGCCGGGGGAAGGTGAACCGGGCCCGCTCGGCGTGCCCGTTCTCGTCCAGCACCACCAGGTCGTTGCCCTCGGAGTAGGCCGGGAAGTACCCGTACACCACTGCGGCTTCCAGCACCTGGTCGGCGATCAGGCGGTCGAGCCAGTAGCGCAGCCGGGGCCGGCCCTCGGTCTCCACGAGTTCCTCGTACGACGGGCCCTTGCCGCCGCGCGCACCGCGCAGGCCCCACTGGCCCATGAAGGTGGCCCGCTCGTCCAGCAGCGCCGCGTAGTCGGCCAGCGGCACCCCCTTGATCACGCGGGTGCCGTAGAACGGCGCGGCCGGCACCGGTACGTCGAGCGCCACGTCGGAGCGGACCGAGGCGTCGCTCAGCTCGGGCAGCGACTCGGCGACCACCGCGCGCTGCCGTTCCCGGCGGGCCCGGCGGGCCGCGAGGGCCGCCTCCCGCTCGGGGTCGACGACCGGGGCGCCGCCGCGCTTGGCGGTCATCACCCGGTCCATCAGGGACAGTCCCTCGAAGGCGTCGCGGGCGTAGTGCACCTGGCCGGGGAACATCGACCGCAGGTCGTCCTCGACGTACGCCCGGGTCAGTGCCGCGCCGCCGAGCAGGACCGGCCAGCGCTCCGCGACCCCGCGCGAGGTCATCTCGGCCAGGTTCTCCTTCATGATGACCGTGCTCTTGACCAGCAGGCCGGACATGCCGATGGCGTCGGCCCGGTGTTCCTCGGCGGCGTCCAGGATGGCGGAGATCGGCTGCTTGATGCCGATGTTCACCACCTCGTAGCCGTTGTTGGACAAGATGATGTCCACCAGGTTCTTGCCGATGTCGTGCACGTCGCCCTTGACGGTGGCGAGCACGATGCGGCCCTTGCCGCCGTCGTCGGCCTTCTCCATGTGCGGTTCGAGGTACGCCACCGCGGTCTTCATCACCTCGGCGGACTGCAACACGAACGGCAGCTGCATCTGGCCGGAGCCGAACAGCTCACCGACCACCTTCATGCCGTCGAGCAGAATGTCGTTGATGATGAGCAGCGGGGCGGTGCCGGCGGCCATCGCCGCGTCCAGGTCGGCCTCCAGGCCGTTGCGCTCGCCGTCGATGATCCGCCGCTTGAGCCGCTCGTTGAGCGGCAACGCGGCCAACTCCTCGGCCCGGGTGGCCCGCGCCGAGGCGGCGTCGACGCCCTCGAAGACCTCGATGAACCGCTGCACCGGGTCGTAGCCCTCGCGGCGGCGGTCGTAGACCAGGTCGAGGGCGATCTCGCGCTGCTGATCGGGGATCTTCGACATCGGCAGGATCTTGCTGGCGTGCACGATCGCCGAGGTCAGCCCGGCCTGCACGCACTCGTGCAGGAAGACCGAGTTGAGTACCTGCCGGGCCGCTGGGTTGAGCCCGAACGAGACGTTCGAGATTCCCAGGGTGAAGTTCACGCCGGGCCAGCGGCGGGCGATCTCCCGGATCGCCTCGATCGTCTCGATGCCGTCGCGGCGGGTCTCCTCCTGGCCGGTGGCGATCGGGAAGGTCAGCGCGTCGATCAGGATGTCCGCGCGGCGCAGCCCCCACCGGCCGGTGAGGTCCTCGATCAGCCGCTCGGCGACGCGTACCTTCCACTCCTTCGTCCGCGCCTGGCCCTCCTCGTCGATGAGCAGCGCGACCACGGCGGCGCCGTGCTCGGCCACCACCGGCATCACCTTGGCGTACCGGGACTCCGGGCCGTCGCCGTCCTCGAAGTTCACCGAGTTGACCACGCACCGGCCGCCGAGCATCTCCAGCCCGGCCTCGATCACCGCCGGCTCCGTCGAGTCCAGCATGATCGGCAGGGTGGACGCGGTGGCGAACCGCCCGGCCAGCTCGCGCATGTCGGTGGTGCCGTCGCGGCCCACGTAGTCGACGCAGAGGTCCAGCAGGTGCGAGCCGTCGCGGGCCTGGCTGCGGGCGATCTCCACGCAGGACTGCCAGTCGGCGGCGAGCATCGCCTCGCGGAACGCCTTGGAGCCGTTGGCGTTGGTCCGCTCCCCCACCATCAGCACGCTGGCGTCCTGGGCGAACGGGACGTGGTGGTAGATCGAGGAGACGCCCGGGTCGGCACGCGGTTGACGCGGACCGGGCCGGGCGCCGTGCAGCCGCTCGGCGAGCAGCCGGACGTGCTCGGGGGTGGTACCGCAACAGCCACCGATCAGGGAGACGCCGTACTCGGTCACGAACCGTTCCAGGGCGTCGGCCAGCTCGACCGGGGTCAACGGGTAGACCGCGCCGTCGGCGGTGAGCTGCGGCAGGCCGGCGTTCGGCATCACCGACAGCGGCACCCGGGCGTGCTGGGACAGGTAGCGCAGGTGCTCGCTCATCTCGGCCGGGCCGGTGGCGCAGTTCAGCCCGATCAGATCGATGCCGAGCGGCTCGATCGCGGTCAGCGCGGCACCGATCTCACTGCCGAGCAGCATGGTGCCGGTGGTCTCCACGGTGACGTGGCAGATCAGCGGCACCCGCCGGCCCAGCTCCGCCATCGCCCGCTGCGAGCCGATCACGGCGGCCTTGACCTGGAGCAGGTCCTGGCAGGTCTCCACGATCAGCGCGTCCGCGCCGCCCTCGATCAGGCCGGCCGCGTTCTCCTGGTACGCGTCGCGCAGGGTCGCGTAGGCGGCGTGACCGAGGGTGGGCAGTTTGGTGCCGGGCCCGATCGAGCCGAGTACGAACCGGGGCCGCTCGGGCGTGCTGTACGCGTCGGCCGCCGCACGGGCTATCCGGGCGCCGGCCGCGGACAGTTCCCGGATGCGGTGCTGGATGTCGTACTCGGCGAGGTTGGCGAGGTTGGCACCGAACGTGTTGGTCTCGACGCAGTCCGCACCGGCCGCCAGGTACTCCTCGTGCACCGCGCGTACCACCTCGGGGCGGGTGACGTTGAGGATCTCGTTGCAGCCTTCGAGCCCGTCGAAGTCGTCCAGGGTCAGGTCGGCGGCCTGGAGCATCGTCCCCATCGCCCCGTCGGCGATGAGGATCCGTTCTGCCAGCGCATCGAGCAACGTAGTCCGCACACCCTCAGGGTAGTGCGGCAGCGGGTACCGACATCCCCACGCGCCACCGGTTCCCACATTGTGTCACCCGGATCACGTTGTCCGCTTCCGCCACAGATGCCGGGCCTGTCGCCCGATCAGGGTGGGCTCGGCGGCCCCGGACCCGGCTGGACTGCTCCCCCGATCCGGCGCGGCCGACGGGCCGCGTCCCGGCGCGGCACGTAGGCTGACGGATGTGAGGGACTACAGCGACACCACCATGCACGGCGGGCGGACCACCGGGGTCGCCGACGACCCGCGCGGTGAGGTGACGGCGTGACCGAGTTCGACGGACTGCCGGTGCTGCGGTCTCCGGTGGCGATCGCCGCCTTCGAGGGCTGGAACGACGCCGCCGACGCCTCGACCGCCGCCGTGGAACATCTGGAACAGGTGTGGGAGGCCCGGCCGATCACCGAGCTGGACCCGGAGGACTTCTACGACTTCCAGGTCAGCCGGCCCACCATCACGATGGCCGACGGCGCCACCCGGCGGGTGGAGTGGCCGACCACGCGATTCACCGTGGCCAGCCCGTCCGGCACCGATCGGGACGTGGTGCTGATCCGGGGCATCGAGCCGAGCATGCGCTGGCGCACCTTCTGTGAGCAGGTACTGGAGATCTGCCACAGCCTCGAGGTCGAGCGGGTGGTGCTGCTCGGCGCGCTGCTAGCCGACGTGCCGTACACCCGGCCGCTGCCGATCAGCGGCAGCGCCTCCGACGCCGACGCCGCCAAGCGGTACCAGCTCACCCCCACCCGCTACGACGGGCCGACCGGCATCGTCGGCGTACTGCACGACGCCTGTACCCGCGCCGAGGTCGACGCGGTCTCGTTCTGGGTGCACGTACCGCACTACGCCAACAACCCGCCCTGCCCGAAGGCGACCCAGGCCCTGCTGCACCGGGTCGAGGAGGTCCTCGACCTGCCGGTACCGATGGCCGACCTGGCCGAGGAGGCCGCCGAGTGGGAGCAGCGGGTACGCAACGCCGCCGAGCAGGACGCCGAACTCGGCGAGTACGTCCGTGAACTGGAGGAGCGTGTCGGCGACGCCGGCATCACCCCGCTGACCGGCGACGAGATCGCCCAGGAGTTCGAGAAGTACCTGCGCCGTCGCGGCGGCTCCGCCGGCCCCACCGCCGGCTCCTGGTAACCCACCCCCACCCCCACCCCCGCGCCCGCGCCCGCGCCCGCGCCCGCGCGGTTGATCATGAGGTTGGCGGCACGCTGGAGATCAACCAGTGCCGCCAACCTCATGATCAACACGGACTTCTGGGCGGGTTGGGGTGGCGGAGGGCTGTCTGCGTAGGGCATCCTAGGAGCCTAGTGCTGATGGGGGTTCGAGGATGCAGATCAATCCGGGGGCGGCGGAGTTTCCGCATCGGCAGATCGCCGCGCAGCTCAAGGCACAGATCCGGCGCGGCGACTGGGGGCCCGGTGAGCGCCTACCGTCGATCCCGGCCGTCGCCGAGCTGTTCGGTGTGGCGAAGCAGACCGCGCAACGCGCCGTCGACCAGCTGCGGGTCGAGGGCATCCTGATCACCAAACCCGGCTCCGGTACGTACGTACGGGGCACCCGGCGGCGGCTCAACCGGCTATCCCGGGGACGCTACGGCGGCTTCCGCGGCTACCACACCGATCTGGCCGCCCGGTACCGGCAACAACTCGTCACCGTCGGCCGCTCCCCCGCGCCACCGGAGGTGGCCGACGCGTTCGGCGTACCGGACGGCACCGAGCTGCTCTGCCGCCGGCACCTGGTCCGCACCGAGGACTCACCGGTCGAGGTGGGAGCCTCCTGGTTCCTACCGGCCGAGACCGCCGGCACCACCCTGGAACGCGCCGAGGCGTTCGGGCGCCCGCTCTACCAGGAGGCCGAGGAGGCCACCGGCCGGCGGTACGCGACCGCCACCGACACGATCAGCGCCCGCCAGCCCAGCCGGGAGGAGGCCGAAACCCTCCAGATCCGGCCGGACACCCCCGTGCTGCACCTGCTGCATGTGGCGTACGACGCGCACCGCAAGCCCATTGAGGTGGCCCAGGCGACCTGGCCCGGCCCGGTCACCACGCTCACCGAGGAGTACAAGATCCCCGCCCCGACCCCGACCCCGACCCCGACCTAATCCTCGGCTAACCCCCACCCCCACCCCCACGCGCCCGCCCGCCCCATGCCCGCCTCGCCTCACGCCCGCCTCGCCTCACGCCCGCCTCGTCTCACAGGGGCCTGTCTCGCCAACGGTGTTTCCGGGGGGCCACAAATGCCCCGTAAGAAGGGCGACTGGAACTGCAAGATCACCGAGACGGAGCCGGGGAAGCGCGGGGGGAAGCGCGGGGGGAAGCGCGGGGGGAAGCGCGGGCGGGGAAGCGCGGGCGGGGAAGCGCGGGCGGGGAAGCGCGGGCGGGGCGGTAGGGGCGACGGAAGGGAGGGAGGGAGAGGGAGAGAGAACGAGGGTGGCTGTTAGAGGCGGATGCCTAGGAGGGCGTCCAGGGTGTCGGCGAACAGGGCCGGTGCGGCCGGGTCGGTGGTGGCCTCGGCGGCCCCGGTCAGGGTCAGCTCGGCCCACTCGTCGGCCAGCCGTAGCGCACCGGGCGAGTCCAGGTCGTCGGTGAGGCGGTCCCGTACGCCGGCCAGGAACGCCGCGCCGGACGGCCCCGCGGGTGCGACGACGGCCTGCCGCCAGCGGCCCAGTCGTTGCTCGGCGGCGGTCAGCAGGTCGTCGGTCCAGGAACGGTCGGCGCGGTAGTGGCCGGAGAGGAGCGCCAACCGCACCGCCATCGGGTCCACCCGGTCGGCGCGCAGCCGGGAGACGAACACCAGGTTGCCCCGGGACTTGGACATCTTCTCGCCGTCCAGGCCGATCATCCCGGCATGCACGTAGTGCCCGGCGAAGGGGGCCGCCCCGGTCAGCCGCTCGGCGTGCGCGGCGGAACACTCGTGATGCGGGAAGATCAGGTCGTTGCCGCCTCCCTGCACGTCGATGGTGGCATCGAGCAGGCCCAGGGCGATCACCGCGCACTCGATGTGCCAACCCGGCCGGCCCGCGCCGAGGTCGCCGCCGGGCCAGGACGGTTCGCCGTCGCGGGCGCCGCGCCACAGCAGCGGGTCCAGCGGGTCACGCTTGCCGGCCCGGTCCGGGTCACCACCGCGTTCGGGGAAGATCTCCAGCATCTCGGTGCGGGACAGGTTCGACTCGTAGCCGAAGCGCGGGGCGGCCGAGATGTCGAAGTAGACGTCGCCGGTACCGTCGTCCAGGCGGTACGCGGCACCGTCCTTGAGCAGTACGAGCACCTTCTCGGCGATGTCCGGGATCGACTCGACGGCGCCGACGTAGTGCGCCGGCGGGATGATCCGCAGCGCCTCCATGTCCTCCCGGAACAGCGCGGTCTCCCGCATGGCCAGGACCTTCCAGTCCTCGCCGTCGCGCTCGGCGCGTTCCAGCAGCGGGTCGTCGATGTCGGTGACGTTCTGGACGTACCGCACCTGGTGGCCCGCGTCGCGCCACATCCGCTGCACCAGATCGAAGGTGATCATGGTGGCGGCGTGCCCCAGGTGGGTGGCGTCGTACGGGGTGATGCCGCAGACGTACATGGTCGCCGGACCGTCCGGATCGGCCGGCTGCACGCTCTGCCGCGCCGAGTCGAACAACCTCAGCGGCCCGCCCCTGCCCGGCAACCGCGGCACCTCGTGCCCCACCCAAGACTCCATGCCCGTCAGCCTAACCAGCCTCGGGTCACGGCCACGGCGGGCCAGGAGTGATCAAGACCTCAGGCTCACAGCGGGGGCCACGGCACGGCCGGCCACTCCGCTGACGGCTGGGGGAAACGGCAGTGCTCGCGCAGCCGGTCGACCCGGGCCGCCAACTCGGCGATCTCGCCGAGGGTGAGATGCTCGGCGAGTTCCGCGCCGAGCGGGCCGGCGACCTGGCGGGCGAGCCGGTCGAGGGCCTGGACGCCGTCGGCGGGCAGCAGCCGGCCGGCCCAGCCCCACAGGACGGTACGCAGCTTGCCCTCCACGTGGAAGCTGACCCCGTGGTCGACACCGTAGATCCGGTCGTCCGGTCCGAGCAGGACGTGACCGCCCTTGCGGTCGGCGTTGTTGATCACGGCGTCGAAGATCGCGAGTCGGGCCAGCCGCGGATCGTCGGCGTGCGCCAGGGCGTACGGGGTGCCGTCGTCGTCGCGGGCCGCGGCGACCGGGAACCACCGGGGCGGCAGCGCGTCGGCCGGCACGAACCCGACCAGCGGCTCGGCGTCGTCCGGCTCGTCGATCCACAGCTGGCACGAACCCGGACCGAACGGCCCCTCGCGTAGCACGGTCGGCGGCACCAGGTCCCAGCCGGTGGCCACGGAGACGAGGTAGGCGGCGACCTCACGCCCGGCCAGGGTGCCGTCCGGGAAGTCCCACAGCGGTCGTTCGCCCCGCACCGGCTTGTACACACACCTCGCGGTCTCGCCGTCCAGGGTGAGGATGCCCCGCAGGGTGGTGTTCGAGGCGTCCACGAGCCGGCCTTCCACGGTCAGCTCACCGTCGCGCAACAGCCGCAACGCCGCCTCGCCGTCCTGCCGGGGTGCCACGCCGGACGAGGTCACCGGTGGTAGCCGTTGTTCCGCGGGCAGAGGTGACCGGCCGGGTCGAGCGGCTGGCCGCACAGCGGGCAGGGCGGGCGGCCGGCGTTGACGACCCGCCGGGCTCGTTCGATGAACGCGCGGGTCGCCTCCGGGGTCAGCCGCACCCGAAGGCGGTCGAGGTCCTCGTCGGGTTCGACGTCGTCGGGTTCGTCGTCCTCCTCCGACTCGCCCAACTCGATCTCGGCCTCCGCCTCGCCGACCGCGATCGCCTCGATCACCACGGTGGCGGTGTCCGCGTCGAAGGCGAGGCCGAGCGTGCCGACCCGGAACTCCTCGTCGACCGGTGTGTCCAGCGGCTCGTTGTCACCGAGCGACGTCGGCGCCTCGGGTAGGTCCACGCCGAAGCGGCGCTGTGCCTCGGTGAGCAACTCCTCCAGCTTCTCGGCGAGCAGAGAGACCTGGACCTTCTCCAGCGCGACGCTGACCAACCGCCCGCCGCCGCGTGCCTGCAGGAAGAACGTGCGTTCCCCCGGCGGCCCGACGGTCCCGGCGACGAACCGCTCCGGCGGCTCGAAGGCGTGCACCTGGTGGGTCATACCCACGACCCTATCCGGCGACCCCGGGGACCGCGCACCCCACCGACCCGAAAGCCGGTAAGCTCCCGGGCCACCATCCGCCCGGTCGCGGCTGCTCCGTCGGCCCACCGCGCCGCCGCACCGCCGTCGATCCGCCGCGCGGCCGCGCCGACGTCAGCCCGCCGCGCCGCCGCGCCGCCGTCGATCCGCCGCGCCGCCGCGCCGCCGGTCACCGCGCGGCTCCGGCGCCGCCGCCGACCGCGGCGTCCGAGTCGGCCCGGCGACCGGTCCGGCGGCGCCGCTTGCCGGGCGGCGGCACCAGCCCGGCCAGGTCGCCGCCGACGTCGTTGAGCCGCAGCAGAAACGGGCGCAGCGGGGTGTAACGGATCGCGGTGACCGACGCCGGGTCCACCACGATCCGCTGGAAGAGATCAAGGTGTACGCCGAGGGCGTCCGCCACGATTGCCTTGATCACGTCCCCATGGCTGCACGCCAACCAGACCGCCTCCGGGCCGTGTTCCGCGTTCACCCGGGCGTCCCTGGCGCGTACCGCGGCGACAGCCCGGGCGGCCATCTGGGCCATCGCCTCGCCCTCGGGGAAGACGGCCGCGCTGGGATGCTGCTGTACCACCGGCCAGAGCGGCTCCTTGGCGAGCTTCTTCAGCGGCTGCCCCTCCCAGGTGCCGTACCCGCACTCGATGAGCCCGTCGTCCAACTCTGGCGAGGCCTGTGGCAGCGCCAGTTCGAGGGTCTGCCGGCAGCGGACCAGCGGGCTGCTCACGACGGCCGCGAACGGCAGTGCCCGCAGGCGCTCGCCGACGGCGCTGGCCTGGGCCCGGCCGGTCTCGTCCAGTTCGACGGGTTGGCGGCCGGCCAGGCCACCGTCGGCGTTGGCGGTGGTACGTCCGTGCCGCAGGAGCAGAAGTGTCGCCACGTACCCACCCTAGGTGCCCGATGTCCGGTCTCCGCCGGTGGTGGGTACACCGCCGGTCGCGCGGCGTACCGGCGGTGCCGGGTTCGACCGGCGTGGGCGGCGGGTGACTGGACCGCCCGGGTACGCCGAATGTCGGATATGCCGGCCTCGGGTGGGCCGGCTCCGGGCGGAATGCCGGGCGAGTGGGGGGCGTTGTAACGGGTGGCTGACCGAGCAGGGCCCCGCGACGCACCCCGATCAGACCCCCGGATCGAGACGGTGGCGCCTCGGGAATGACCCGCCCCGGTCGGTCGTTGTAACCGGTCCCGGCGCCGCGAAGAGCCATCGGCCCGCGAGCCCGCCGGTCCGTTCTTCAACCTCTCTGCTCTGCCAGGCGCCGATCCGGCGCCGGTGTCACCACGGCCGCCCCCAGGCGGTGACACCCGACCCCCGGAATGGAGCATCCCCATGAACACCATGCTGCGTAAGAGCGTCCTCGCCATCGCCGGCCTCACCGTCGCCGGTGGCCTCGCCGCCGGACCCCTGAACCACGCCACCGCCGACACCACCACCACCACGGGCAGCCTGTCCGCCGCCGTCCAGGCCGACCGGCCCGACACGGGCAAGCTCATCCCGCACGGTGTGCAGGGCGCCCAGTCCCGGATCGACCTGAACGACGAGCAGACCGCGAACACCAAGGCGATCATCGCGGCGACGAAGAAGGCCGGCATGGACGAGCGTGCCGCGGTCGTCGCCATCGCCACCAGCCTGCAGGAGTCGAAGCTGGAGAACCTGGGTCACCTGGGTGACCGTAACGACCACGACTCGCAGGGCCTGTTCCAGCAGCGTCCGTCCAGTGGCTGGGGCACGGTGGAGCAGATCACCGACCCCGAGTACTCGACCCTGGCGTTCCTGAAGGGTCTGCAGCAGGTCGACGGGTGGCAGGACATGCCGCTGACCGTGGCCGCGCAGACGGTGCAGGTGTCGGCGTACCCCGACCACTACGCCCAGTGGGAGCAGCAGGCCGCCGACCTGGTCGCCCAGCACTGGAACAGCTGACCCACCGCACGACAACGATGGCCGGCACCCGGTATCCGGGTGCCGGCCATCGGCGTCTTCACCACCCCGATGTCGAGAGGGGTCCGTCCGCTACCCGAGGCGTCGAGAAGGAACCCTTCCTGTCCGCTCAGGTGGCGCTGATGGTTCCGGTGAGCAGGAGGGCGAAGACCAGGGTGCCGACCGCCACTCGGTAGAGCACGAAGACGTACAGGGTGTGGTGGGCGACGTAGCGCAGCAGCCAGGCGATGGCCGCGTAGCCGACCGCGAACGCGATGAGCGTGGCGACCACCATCTGCGCCACGGTGGGCACCGACGTGCCGGGCGCCGCCGGTTCGAAGACGTCGCCCAGGCTGAAGATCCCGGACATCACCACCGCCGGGATGGCCAGCAGGAACGAGTAGCGGGCCGCGGTCTCCCGGGTCAGGTTGAGGAACAGGCCGAAGGTGAGGGTCGCTCCCGACCGGGACACGCCGGGGATGAGGGCGAGCGCCTGGGCGAAGCCCATCACCACGCCGTCACGCATCCGGAAGTCCTTCAGGGTCCGGGTCTGCCGGCCCCAGTACTCGGCGAAGGCGAGCACGAAGGCGAACACGATCAGGGTGGTGGCCACCACCCACAGGTTGCGGGCGGTCTCCCGGATCTGGTCCTTGAACAGGAAGCCGAGGGCACCGATCGGGATCGAGCCGACGATCACGTACCAGCCCATCCGGTAGTCCAGGCTGCTCCGGACCGATTTGTCCCAGATGCCGACCACCCAGGTCCGGCCGATCCGCCAGATGTCCTTGGCGAAGTAGAGCAGCACGGCGGCCTCGGTACCCAGCTGGGTGACCGCGGTGAAGGAGGCACCGGCGTCCTGCTCGAAGAAGATCGCCGAGGTGATGCGCAGGTGCCCCGACGAGCTGACCGGCAGGAACTCGGTCAGGCCCTGGACGATGCCCAGGACGATGGCTTCGACCCAGGTCACTCCCCGACTCCCGAGAGGTCGAGTGCCTCGGCGACGGTACGCAGGGTCTGTACCCCGCTGTCGCGGTCGGCGGCGAACAGGGTCACCGAGAGGGTCGTCACGCCGGCCTCGGCGTACTGGCGCATCCGCTCGGCGATGCGTTCCTTCGGACCGAGCAGCGAGGTCCGGTCGATGAACTCCAGCGGCACCGCGGCGGCGGCGTCGCGCTGCCGCTTGGCCAGGTAGAGGTCCTGTACCTCGCGGGCGGCGTCGCCGTAGCCCATCCGGGTGGCCAGTTGGTTGTAGAAGTTCTGCTGCCGGCTGCCCATGCCGCCCACGTACAGGGCGGCGTACCAGCGGACCAGTTCGGCGCAGGAGTCGAGGTCGTCGCCGACCACCACCGGCACGGAGGGCACCACGTCGAACCCGGCCAGTTCCCTGCCGGCCCTGGCCCGCCCGGCGGTCACCGAGGCGAGTTGCTCCTGGGCGTACTCGGGGGCGAAGAAGACGGCCAGCCAGCCGTCGGCGATCTCGCCGGCCAGTTCGAGGTTCTTCGGGCCGACGGCGGCCAGGTAGATCGGGATGTGCTCGCGCGGCGGGCGGAAGCCCAGCCGCAGCGCCTTGCCGGGGCCGTCGGGTAGCGGCAGGGTGTAGAACTCGCCGTCGTAGGCGACCTCCTTGCGGCCCACCGCGAGCTTGACGATGTCGACGTACTCGCGGGTGCGCGCCAGGGGCTTGCCGAAACGTACGCCGTGCCAGCCCTCGGAGACCTGCGGGCCGGAGACGCCCAGCCCGAGCCGGAACCGGCCGCCGGAGAGCGCGTCGATGGTCGCGGCGGTCATCGCGGTCATCGCAGGGGTACGGGCCGGAATCTGCATCACGGCGCTGCCGATGTCGATCCGCTCGGTCTGCCCGGCCATCCAGGCGAGCATGCTCGGCGAGTCGGAGCCGTACGCCTCCGCCGCCCACACCACCGAGTAGCCGAGCCGGTCCGCCTCCTGAGCCAGGGCCAGATGATCAGCCGGTGTGCTCCACGCTGTCTGATATCCGAGGCTTAGCCCGAGTCGCACAGAGTCCTCCCCCATCCGCAGTCGCATCAGGTTACGCAATGGCGGCGGTGGGGACGATCACCGGCTCACCGGAGAATCGCCGGCAGACTTGACGGGAGCGAGGATATCGGTCCGGCCCGGTTCGAAATAAGGTTCACCCATGCAGCAGCGACCGCTCGGCCGAAGCGGGCTGGCGGTTTCCCGGCTCGCGCTCGGCACCATGACCTGGGGCCGGGACACCGACGCCGACGATGCGGCGGCGCAGCTGAAGAGTTACCTGGACGCGGGCGGCAACCTGATCGACACCGCCGACGTGTACGGCGACGGCGACGCCGAGGCGGTGATCGGCTCCCTGCTGGGCACCCTGGTGCCGCGGGAGGACCTGCTGATCGCCACCAAGGCCGGGCTGCGGCCCGGTGGTGGTCGGCGCCGGGACGGCTCACGCGGGCACCTGCTGCGTACCCTGGACGCCTCGCTGCGGCGGTTGGGCACCGACCACGTCGACCTGTTCCAGGTCCACGGATACGACCCGCAGACGCCGCTGGAGGAGACCCTGGCCGCGCTGGACCACGCGGTGGCCAGCGGCCGGGTGCGCTACGTCGGCGTGTCGAACTTCTCCGGTTGGCAGACCGCCCGGGCCGCGGCCTGGCAGGCGGCCTGGCCGGGACGGGCCCCGGTGGTGGCCGCCCAGGTGGAGTACTCGCTGCTGGAGCGGGGGGTGGAACGAGAGGTGCTGCCGGCCTGCGACGCGCTGGGGCTGGGGGTGTTGCCCTGGTCGCCGCTGGGTCGGGGGGTGCTCACCGGCAAGTACCGGCACGGCCGCCCGGCGGACTCCCGGGCGGTGTCGCCGCACTTCGAGCGGTTCGTCGCCACCTACCTGGAGCCGCGCTGCTCCAGCATCGTGGAGGCGGTGGCCACCGCCGCGAGCGGGCTCGGGGTCTCCCCGCTGGAGGTGGCGCTGGCCTGGATCCGGGACCGGCCCGGGGTGACCGCGCCGATCCTCGGTGCCCGCACCAGCGGGCAGCTGCTCGGCGCGCTGCAGGTGGAGCGGATGACCCTGCCGGAGGAGATCACCACGGCGTTGGACGACGTGTCGGCGGTGGAGGTCGGCTACCCCGAGCGGGACGGCTGAGCCACCGGGCGGCGCGGGTCACCCGGTTCAGGGTGGCGCCGGGCGGGTCCGGCTGGGCAGCATAGGCCCATGGACTACGAGTACGCGCCGCTGCGGTTGCCGCCGAACGTCGACCGGTTGACCGCCGCGGCGCAGCTGGCGATCCAGGCGGAGTTCTCCGGATGGGAGCTGGCCCGGGTGCAACTGTTCCGGGACGGCACCCGCCAGGTGGTGCTGCGCCGTCGCCGAGTCGGTACGCCGCAGCCGGGCCTGTCGTACTGACCCGGCGGCCCGGGCGCCGCGGACCCGCCGGGTCCGGGGCCGGTGCCCTTCGTGCCACCAGCCGCGTGCCGGGAGCCAATCACGCTCTCGGCAGCCGGACCAGCACCGCCGGGATCGGCGGACCGGCCCCGGCGGCGACTTCCTGATCCGTTTACGCGCTCAGCTCGACAGGCCCCGCAACGCACACCGGCGAGCCCCGGCCGGGGCTCGCCGGCCGGTGCTCAGTGCGCGTGGTCGTGTTCCTCGTCGAGTTCCAGGAACGGGTGCTCGTCGAGCCGGCCGACCAGCCGGTCGTCGGCCGCCGGCTGGAACGGGCCGACCGGGTCGTCGTCGTCGAAGGACTCCAGGTCGACCGGGGTGCCGACCTCGCTGACCATCACCACGCCGTCGAGCGGCTCCAGCTCCGGCACGTCGAGCGCGCCGAGCGAGCCGTCACCGCTCTGCAGCAGTTCCAGCACCGCCTCGCCGACGCCCTCCACCGGCGGCACCTCCTCGTCGGCCGGGGTGCCCTCGCGCCGGGCCGCCTCGGCGATCCGGATCAGCGCGGAGACGCTGGGCACCCGGTAGTCGCGCCGCTGGCGTACCGAGATCACCTGCGGGTGCGGGTCCGTCGGCTCGACCCCGTCGACGCCGGCGAAGCGCTGGTCGGCCTCGTCCGGGTCGATCGACTCGACGTCCCACGGAGTCACCTCGCCGAAGGCGTCCATGAGTTGCTCGTCGTACGCGAACGACGCGTTGTTCAGCGCGACGTACGCCCGCCAGACGTCGTCGTCGTCGATCCGGCCCTGCGCGGCGCGGACGGCGGCCAGGTGGTGGCGGGCCGCTTCGATCACGCGCTCGAGGGCGGCGTCCAGCTCACCGTGCTGGTCGGTCATGTGCGGCGTCCCTTTCACGTTGGGGTGAATCCGAGGTACTGGCGTCCATCCGGACGCCGGTTAGCAGGTACGCAGGAACCGGTCGAGAACCCGCACGCCGAACTGTAGTCCGTCCACCGGAACCCGCTCGTCGATGCCGTGGAACAACGCCGAGAAGTTCAGATCGGCCGGCAGGCGCAGCGGCGCGAAGCCGAAGCAGCGGATGCCCAACTGCGAGAACGCCTTGGCGTCGGTGCCGCCGGAGAGCATGTACGGCACCGGCCGGGCGCCCGGGTCCTCGGCGACCAGCGCGGCGGACATCGCCGCGACCAGGTCGCCGTCGAAGGTGGTCTCCAGGGCGGGCTGGCGCTGGACGTACTCGATGGCGATGTCGGGGCCGACCAGCTCGCGCAGCTGCCGTTCCAGCAGCTCGGACTGGCCGGGCAGGCTGCGGCAGTCGATGGTGGCGCTGGCCCGGCCCGGGATCACGTTGTCCTTGTAGCCGGCGGCGAGCCGGGTCGGGTTGGCGGTGTTCCGGATGGTCGCGCCGATGATGTTGGAGATCGGGCCGAGCTTGGCGATGGCGGCCTCCGGGTCGTCCGGGTCCAACTCGATGCCGAGGACCTCGGAGACCTCCTCCAGGAAGGCCCGTACGGTGTCGGTGACCACCACCGGGAAGCGATGCCGGCCGATCCGGGCCACCGCCTCGGCCAGGGCGGTGACCGCGTTGTCGTCGTGCACCATCGAACCGTGGCCGGGCCGGCCCTTGGCGTGCAGCCGCAGCCAGTCGATGCCCTTCTGCGCGGTCTCGATGAGGTAGAGCCGCCGCGAGTCGTCCACGGTGTACGAGAAGCCGCCGACCTCGCCGATGGCCTCGGTGCAGCCGTCGAAGAGTTCCCGGTGCCGGTGGGCGAGGAAGTGGGCGCCGTACTCGCTGCCCGCCTCCTCGTCGGCGGTGTACGCCAGCACGATGTCGCGGGTCGGGCGGACCCCGGTGCGCTGCCAGTGCCGCACCACGGCCAGCACCATCGCGTCGAAGTCCTTCATGTCGATGGCGCCACGGCCCCACAGGTACCCGTCGCGCAGCTCACCGGAGAACGGGTGCACCGACCACTCGTCGGCGTCGGCCGGTACCACGTCCAGGTGGCCGTGCACCAGCAGCGCCCCCCGGCTGGGCTCGGTGCCGGGGATTCGGGCGACCACGTTGGCCCGGCCCGGGGCGGATTCGAGCAGCACCGACTCGACGCCGACCTCGGCCAGCTTCGCCGCGACGTACTCCGCGGCGTGGCGTTCCCCGGCGCTGGTGGCGTTGTCCCCGGTGTTCGTGGTGTCGATGCGCAGCAGGTCGCGGCAGAGGTCGACGACCTCGTCGGTGGGCGCGGGCGCGGGGAGGGCGGAGTCGGCGTTGCTCGTCATCGCCTCTTCATACCAGTCGACCGGCCCTCGCGGCGCGGCGCAGGTCACCGCGCGGTCCGAGGATCCGGCCGGCGGGTACGCCGCGGCGACGGTTTCGGCGCGGGCGGGTGCGGGTACTGCCGCGCGCGGCCGTTGCCATATCATCGGCGCTCCGCCCGCCCGTCGAGGAGGCGACCGTGTCCGTCCACCTGCCGCCGCTGCCGCCCGTACCGGGCGACGGCTACCAGCCCGCCGGGCGCAGCATCGCCGCCACCATCGCCGAGGAGCACCAGCAGCTGCTGGAGCTGACCCGGCGGCTGGTCGGGCCCGAGCCGGATCCGGCGCACGGGCGGGAGATCCTGATCGCCGCGCTGTCCCGGCACCTGTCGGCCGAGGAGCAGTACCTGTTGCCCGCCATCCGGCAGGCGCTGACCGACGCCGACGAGCCGGTCGGTGAGGTGTTGGCCGGTGACGCCGCCCTGCTGATGGCGCTGCGGGGGCTGACCGACGACCGACTGGCGATGGTGGCCCAACTGGTCGAGGCGCACGTGACGGCGGTCGACGCGCTGGTGCAGCGGCTCTGTGCCGCCGCCACCGAGGAGGAACTGATCCGGCTGGGCAACCGGCTGGAGATCGCCGAGGAGGCCGCGCCGACCCGCCCGCACCCGGGCATCCCGCACACCCCGCCGTGGAACCGGATCGTCGAGCCCGCGGTGGCCCTGGTCGACAAGTTGCGGGACGCGGTGACCGGCCGACACACCCAGCTCAGCGAGCTGAACGAGCCGCCGTCCCGCTGAGCCGGCCGGCGACAGGTTCATGGTCGTTGATCCGTCCGGGCCCTTCCGCCAGCTGCTCCGTGGCCCTACGGTCACGCTATGAATCTGGAGTTGCGCCACCTGCGGGTGGTCTGCGCCATCGCGGAGACCGGGAGCGTGACCAAGGCGGCCTCGACGCTCGGCCTGGCCCAGCCGGCGCTGACCGCCCAGCTTCAGCGCATCGAACGGACCCTCGGCGGGCCGCTGTTCGAACGGGACCGCCGGGGTGCTCGCCCCACCGCCCTCGGCGAGCTGGTGCTCGCCCGGGCCCGGGTACTGCTGCCGGCGATGAAAGGGCTGCAGGACGAGGCGGCCCGACTGGCCGGGGCGGGTGACGCGCCACGCCGCTACCGGTTCGGTGGGGTGAACAGCCCCATCCTGGGCCGGCTGGTGCACCGGCTCGCCGCCGAGCAACCACAGGCCCAGATCACCACGTACGCGTCCTGGTCGGTCGACGAACTGGCCCAGATGGTCGCCGGAGGGCGGCTGGACTACGCGCTGACGGGGGTGTGCGGTGACTCCACCCCGTCGGCGGACTACGGGTTGAGTTGGCGGGAGGTCGCCGTCGACCCGGTGATGGTGCTGTTGCCGGAGGTGCATCCACTGGCCGACCGGGACGAGGTGGCGCTGGCCGAACTGCGGCAGGAGCAGTGGGTGGCGGCGCCGGGTGACGGCTGTTTCGGCGACTGTTTCGCCGCGGCCTGCGCCCGCGCCGGTTTCACTCCGCGCAAGCTGTACGAGGCCGACGTACGTGGCTGCATCGACCTGGTGGACGCCGGTGAGGCGGTGGCGTTGTGTCAGGCCACGTTCCGGCCGGTGGCCGGGCTGGTGACCCGCCGGCTGGCCGGTGCGCCGCTGCGCTGGCGGCTGATGCTGGGCTGGCATCCGGAGTCGCCGGCCGCCCGGGTGGCCGAGCTGGTGCTGGAGACCGCGCTGACGGCGTACACCGATTCGCTGGCCCCGCACCCGGCCTACCTGGCCTGGTTGTTGCGCAATCCGACGTTCGGGTTGCGGCGCCCGGTGACGGCGGTGGCCGAACGTGGGGTGCGAACCGCCTGACGACGGGTAATGGGTCGCCCATGACCGACCTCTATCCCGCCGCCGACGACCGTGAGGTCCTGCGCGAGGCGGCCGCGCGGCACACCGCCGCGGTCCGGGACGTGGAAGCCTTCCTGCGCCGGTTGCCGGAGGTGCCTGACCCGGCCGACCTGACCGAGTACGCCAACCTCATCACCCGCGAGGAACAGACCCGCGCGGACCGGCAGGGCGCCGCGGACGGCGCCGGCCTGACCATCGCCAGCCTGGAGTCCGAGTAGCCGACGCCGCGTCGTCCCGGCCCGTCGGGGGCCGGGACGACAGCGGAGGTACGGCGGACGACGGGCCGGTCAGCGTTCGACGAGTACGTCGTGCCCGAGGTCGAGCAGCGAGTGCCGCCACTCGTCGTCGGCGTTGCCGCGGCCGGGTTTCGCCGCGGTCAGCGAGCGGATGCGCTCGACGGCGTCGCGCATCACCTCGATGTCCTGCGGGGTCAGGTCCACCTTGCGTTTGCGCAGCACGGCGAGGATCTGCCGGCCCGGTTCCGGCAGGTCCAGGTCCGGGTTCGGGCCGAACGCCTCCGCACCGGAACCCCGGGTCAGCAGCCACTGCCGCAGCTGTTCGGACGGCACGTTGACCTCGGCGTGGAAGTCCTCCCAGAGCACTTCCACCTCGGGGTCGAGTCGCTGCTCGCGTACCATCAGCCCTCCTCTGCCGGTGGCGACCCGGGTGCCCCCGGGTGCCCCTCGTCGGTCTGCCCGCCCAGCCCCTCCGCCGGCACCTGCACCCGGGCGGGGTTCGCGGTCGGCGAGGCCACGATCGGGTCGACGCGGTCCTCGTCGCGGGCCTGCTCCGGTTCGGTCATCGATACCTCCCGGTCAGCGGGGATGCCGGTCAACGCGGGTGGGTGGTCGAGGCCGCCCGGTAGCCGTGCTCACCGGCCGCCACCTCGAAGTTGAGCTGCCCGTCGCGGGCGTCGACGGTGACCCGTTGGCCCGGCGACACCTGCTGGTCCAGCAGCATCCGGGACAGTTGGTTGTCCACCTCCCGCTGGATCACCCGACGCAGTGGCCGGGCACCGAACTCCGGCTGGTAGCCGTGCTCGGCGAGCCAGTCGATGCCGGCGTTGGTGAAGTCCACCTGGATGTCCTGGGCGTGCAGCCGGCGGCGGGTCTCCTCGAGCATCAGCTCGGTGATCTGCCGCAGCTGCGTGGCCTCCAACCGGCGGAAGATGATCACTTCGTCGATCCGGTTGAGGAACTCCGGGCGGAAGTTCTCCTGTAGCCGGCGCATCAGCCGTTCCCGCAGTTCGTCGCTCTCCTGCTGGCTGCCGGGCTCGCCGGCACCGAAGCCGACCGCCCGCTGGGCGCCGGTGATCAGCTCGGAACCGAGATTGCTCGTCATGATCAGGACGGTGTTCTTGAAGTTGACCGTACGGCCCTGGCTGTCGGTCAGCCGCCCCTCGTCGAGGACCTGCAACAGGATGTTGAACACGTCCGGGTGGGCCTTCTCGATCTCGTCGAGCAGCACCACCGCGTACGGGCGGCGGCGTACCGCCTCGGTGAGCTGGCCGGCCTCCTCGTACCCGACGTAGCCGGGCGGCGCGCCGACCAGCCGGCTGACGGTGTGCCGCTCCTGGAACTCGCTCATGTCCACCCGCACCATCCGGTCCGCCTCACCGAAGAGCGCCTCGGCCAGGGCCCGGCCCAGTTCGGTCTTGCCGACGCCGGTGGGGCCGAGGAACAGGAAGCTGCCCATCGGGCGGTTCGGATCGGCCAGTCCGGTACGGGAGCGGCGTACCGCCTCGGCCACCGCGGCGACCGCGTCGTCCTGCCCGACGACCTTCTCGTGCAGGTGACCCTCCAGCCGCAGCAGGCGGACCCGTTCCTCCTCGGTGAGCTGGCTGGCCGGGATGCCGGTGGCCCGGGAGACCACCTCGGCGATCTCGTCCGGCCCCACCTCGGGCACCTGGCTGCCGCTGCCGTCGTCGCCTCGGGCCCGGTGCACCTGGTCTTCCAGCTCGGCGACCCGGTCGCGCAGGGACGAGGCGCGTTCGTACTGTTCGTCGGCGACCGCCTGTTCCTTGTCCCGACGTACCTCCTCGAGTTGCTGCTCCAGGTCGCGCACGTCGGCGGCGGGGGTGCGGGTCCGCAGCCGGACCCGGGCGCCGGCCTGGTCGATCAGGTCGATCGCCTTGTCCGGCAGGTACCGGTCGGTGATGTACCGGTCGGAGAGTTCGGCGGCGGCGATCAGCGCCTCGTCGGTGAAGCGCACCTGGTGGTGGGCCTCGTAGCGGTCCCGCAGACCGCGCAGGATGGACACCGTGTCCTCGCCGCTGGGCTCGGGTACGAAGACCGGCTGGAAGCGGCGGGCCAGCGCGGCGTCCTTCTCGATGCTGCGGCGGTACTCGTCCAGGGTGGTCGCGCCGATCACCCGCAGTTCGCCGCGGGCCAGGGCCGGCTTGAGCATGTTGGAGGCGTCCATGCCACCCTCGCTGCCCGCGCCGCCCGCGCCGACCAGAGTGTGGATCTCGTCCAGGAAGATGATTAGCTCGTCCCGGTTCGCCCTGATCTCGTCGATCACCTTCTTCAGCCGTTCCTCGAAGTCGCCCCGGTACCGGGTGCCGGCGACCAACCCGGCCAGGTCCAGCTGGATCACCCGCTTGCCCAGCAGGGTCTGCGGCACGTCACCGTCGCAGATCCGCTCCGCCAGGCCCTCCACGATCGCGGTCTTGCCGACGCCGGCCTCACCGATCAGCACCGGGTTGTTCTTGGTACGCCGGGACAGGATCTCCACCGCCTGTTCGATCTCGTCGGCGCGCCCGATCACCGGGTCGATCTGGTCGTTGCGGGCCAGCTCGGTGAGGTCCTGGCCGTACTGGTCCAGGGTGGGGGTACCCCGGTCCGGGCGAGGCTGGGCCATCGGCCCACGTTCGGCGTTGGCGGCCTGCAACGACTCCGGCTGGATCCGCCCGGCGGCCAACATCCGGCCGGCCGGCGACTCCGGGTTCAGCGGCAGCGCCATCAGGATGTGTTCGGGGCCGATGTAGTTGGCGCCCATCGCCCGGGACAACTGGTGCGCGTCGAGCAGCGCCCGTTTGGCCGCCGGGGTCAGCGACAGGTTCGGCGGGACCTCGCCGTGCGGCGCCCCGTCGGCCCGCCCGCCCAGCGCGTTGACCAGGGTGTCCGGGTCCGCTCCGGCGCGGCGGACCAGATCCTGCAGGGGTTCGCGTTGCAGCGCGGCCCAGAGCAGGTGGTCGGTGTCCAGGTCGTTGCTCTTCTTCTGGGCGGCCCGGCGGGCCGCGTCGGCCAGCATCTCCCGGGCGTCGGCGGTCATCAGCCGGGTGATGTCGACCCGGTGCGCCGGCCGCCGCCCTCCCTCGCCCCGGCCGAAGTACCGGGCCAGGAACTCGTCCCACGGGTCGGAGCCGAAGTCGCCGGGTCCAATCATGTCTGTCCTCCGCGGGTCGGGCGCGAGACGGTCGGCACGGGCTACCCGGACCACGCCCGGACAAACGCCGCCGACCGTCCGGCCCACGCGCTACCACGGCGGCGCGGCGCACGGACCGGACGCCCGGCGGATGGCAGGGTGGCGGGATGGACCGCAAACCGCTGCTCATCGTGGACGCCGCGAACGTGGTCGGGTCCCGGCCCGACGGCTGGTGGCGTGACCGGGCCGGCGCGACCGCCCGGCTGCGGGACACCCTGCCGTCGGTGGGCGACCAGGGTGTGCCACCGGAGCTGCCGCCGCCGGTCGAGGTGGTGCTGGTGGTGGAGGGTGCCGCCCGCGACGTGCCCGGGGTCGACGGGGTGCGGGTCGTCGCCGCGGCCGGCTCGGGTGACGACACCATCGTCGACCTGGTCGCCGAGGCCGCTGACCGGCGAAGGTTGGTCGTCACCGCCGACCGGGCGCTGCGTGAACGGGTCACCGCGCTCGGTGCCGAGGTGTTCGGCCCGCGTTGGCTACGGGACCGGCGCACGGGCGATCGGGGGGCCGTCGGAGGCCGCGAGCGTAGCGCTAAGTGATCTTCCGACCGCGAGTCCCACGAATCGGACTCGCGGCGCCTGCGGTCGACAACCGGTCAACGCGGCGGCAACACTGACAGGGCGTTTGTTCTCTCCCCGACCGGCATAGGCTCTAATGGAGTCCTCCCCGCCCCCAGGAGGTTCCGAGTGGCGAGCGTCGCCGAGCTCAAGGCAGCCATCGACATCGCGCTCCAACAGATCGGTGACGGCCAGAGCGCCGTGCAGGCCGCCGGCGAGAAGCTGGCCGAAGCACAGCAGACCCTCGCCGGCGCGTTGGAGGGCAGTGGGCACACCACCGTCGAGGCGGCCCAGGCGTCGTTGACCCAGGCCGGCCAGGAGCTCGAGGAGTGCCTCGCCGCGACGCTCGTCGCGGTCGAGCAGGCCCAGCAGTACGTCTCGACGCTGTAGGGGCGGGGCGTGTCCATCGTCGAGGATGTCGGCGCGCAGGTACGGGCTGCCGCCGAGGAACTGCCGCTGGGCCTGCTGGCCCAGGCGCTGGAGAGGTTCGGGCTGGCCACCGAACGGCTGCGCTGGGTACGCCAGGAGTCGGCCGACCCGATGGGGGTGCCGGAACTCTCCGCGGCCACCGAGCACGCCGAGACCGCCGGGTACGCGCTGCGGGTGGCCCAGGAGCAGCTGACCGCGTACCTCGCCGCGATCGGGCTGGCCCCCGACGGCGCGCCACCGCCCGCCGCCACGCAGGACCGCCGCCCGGTGCACGACGCGCCCGGCGCGGCCGAGCCGGTGGCCGTGGCGCCGGAGCCCGCCGGTGAGGTGCGACTGCGTCGCTGGTGGTCGGTGCGGGTGGCGGAGCTGACCGGCGGGCGTGAGGGCCCCGCGGAACAGCCCGACGAGCGGATCAGCGACCCGCAGGAGTTGCTGCGCCGGGTGGTCCGCGGCGTCCGGGCCGGCGACCGCGACCGGCTGCACCGCGAGCTGCGCGACGCGCACGCCGACGTCGGCATGGGGCTGGCCGCCGTGGCGCCGCCGCTGCTGCGCGACCTCGCCGGGGAACTGCTCGGCCACCCGCCGCGGGGCGACGACCTGGCCCGGTTGCGTCGTGAGCTGGACGGCCGGGTCCGGGACCTGCTGCCCGGCCTACCCCCGCCGGTGCTGGACACGCTGCTCACCCGGGTCTGCCGGATGCCGCCACCGCGGCGCGGCGACGACGAGCAGCCGCACGCCGCCGATCCGGCGGTCACCGCCGGGGTGCTCACCGGTGTCCTACTCGACCGCCTCGGCCGTGACCTGCCGTCGGCCACCACGGAAAGGAACGGCGCGCTGTCGACGCCTGGCGCAGTGAACTCCCCCGGCGGCGGTACCCGGCCCCGGCGCGACACACCGTGGGCCGGGCCACCCACGCGGCCCGCCGCGGGTGACGGGGTGACCGGACGGCCCGGGTACGGGGTCGATGGCTGACCGGCGTAACCAGCTGGTCGCCCGGGTCCGGGAGATGCTCGCCGAGGCACTCGGCGCGTCCCGCGCCCGGTCGGCCGCCGCGCAGCTCGCCCTGACCGGCGCACGGGACCGGGCGGTCCGGGTGCGCCGGGCCGCCACGGGCGTACCCGAGCGGGTGGGTGCCGAACGCGACCGCCGGCTCGCCGAGATCGACGCCCAGCACGCGGCCCGGCTCGCGGCGCTGGCCCGGCAGGCGGCGCAGGCCGCCGCCCGGGAGGCGCCCGGTGCGGGTTCGGCGCAGTGGTCGGTTTGGCAGCCGACCCCGGCCGGCCGGGGTGAGCCGCCGGGCGCGGCCCGGGTCGGCACCGTCCGGCTGCCGGAGGCCGAACCGGTACCGGCGCTGGTGGCGTTGCTCGACGGCGGCCACGTGGCGCTCGACGGGGACGCCGACGGCTGCGCCGCGGTGGTCGCCGCGCTGCTGCTGCGCAGCCTCGGCCGGGCGGCGCCCGGCAGCGTACGGGTGGTCGGCTACGACCCGGACCGGTTGGGCGGCGGGCTGGCCGGTTTCGCCCCGCTGGGCACGGCCGGGCTGCTCACCTTCGTCGGTCCCGGCGGGCTGGGTCGGCTGCTGGACGACCTGGTGGAGCAGATCCGCCGGATCAACGAGACGGTGCTCGCCGGTGAGCACGCCTCGCTGCGTGACCTGGCCGCCGCGACGGGTCGGCGGCCGGAACCGTGGCGGGTGGCGGTGGTGCTCGGCGGCGACGAGTTGTCCCGGCACGAGCGCAGCCAGCTCGACCGGGTGGTCCGGGCCGGCGCGGCGTGCGGCGTACACCTGATCGCGCGGGGGGTGGCCCTGCCGGACGACCCGACGCTTACCCGGGTGGCGGTCACCGGTGACACCGCGCGCGTCGGCAACCTCGCCGTCCAACTGGATCCGCCCCCGCCGGCCACCTTGGTCACCGAGACCTGCCGGCAGATCGCCTCGGTGGTCAGCGCCGGGCCGGCACCCACCCCCTTCACCGACCTGCTGCCCCCGCCGGAGCAGATGTGGCGGGAGGATTCGGCGATCGGCCTGACGGCGCCGATCGGCGAGGGGCCCAACGGCCGGCCGGTGCTGGTCACCCTCGGCGACTACCCGCCGCACGCGCTGATCGGCGGCCCGTCCGGCACCGGCAAGACAAACCTGATCTTCGCCTGGATCGGTGCGCTGGCCGCCCGCTACTCCCCCACCGAGCTGGAGTTCTACCTGCTCGACTTCAAGGAGGGGGTGTCCTTCGCCCGGTTCGCCCAGGGCCGACGGGATCCGAGCTGGCTGCCGCACATGCGGCTGGTCGGGATCAACGTCAACACCGACCGGGAGTTCGGCCTGGCACTGCTCCGGTTCCTCGCCGAGGAGCTGCGCCGACGCGCCGACGCGGCGAAGAAGCACGAGGTCACCAAGCTGGCCGAGCTACGCGCGGTGGACCCGACCGGGCACTGGCCCCGGATCGTCGCGGTGGTGGACGAGTTCCAGATGTTGCTGGCCGGCCGGGACGCGGTGGCCCGGGAGGCGGCCGACCTGCTGGAGGACCTGGCCCGGCGGGGTCGTTCGCAGGGCATCCACCTGGTGCTCGCCTCGCAGGACGTACGCGGCATCGAGGCACTGTGGGGGCGTCCCGCGCTGGTCGCCCAGTTCACCCTGCGCATCGCGTTGCCCAAGGCACTGCGCATCCTGGCCGAACGCAACGACGCCGCGCAGTCGCTGCCGAAGTTCCACGCCGTGGTCAACGCCGAGTCGGGCCTGCCCGAGGGGAACGAGGTGGCCCGGATCCCGTCGGCCGGCGACTGGGAGACGTGGAGCGAGTTGCAGCACCGGCTGTGGCGGATGCGGCCCGCCGAGGCGGCGCCGGCCCGGCTCTTCGACGGTGACGCGATCCCGCGGCTCGCCGACGCGCCGGACTTCCGGGCGCTGGCGGCGCCGGAGGTCGGTACGCCACGCGGGCCGGTCGCGCTGCTCGGCGAGATCATCGACGTGCAGGCCCGGTCGGCTGCGCTGCGGCTGCCCCGGGCGCCCGGCCGCAACCTGGCCGTGCTCGGCACCCGGGTCGACGAGGCGTGTGCGGTGCTGGACGCGGCGGCCCGGTCCCTGGCCCGGCAGCACCGGCCGGGCAGCGCCCGGTTCTCCATCGCCTGCCTCGACCCGGACGCCGACCCGGCCGCCCGGGCGTTGTACGAGGATCTCGCCGACGACGCCGCCTGGTACGACGAGGAGACCGTGGTCGAGCTGATGGCCGAGACGGCCGGGGGCCTCGGCGCGCCGGGCGGCGGCGCCGCCCCGCACTACCTGCTGCTGTTCGCCGTCGACGCGGCGGCCGGGGCGCTGGCCGCACGGGTCGGTCGGGCCACCGGAACGGAGCACCTGCGCCGGATCCTGCACGACGGGCCCGAGCGGCGTACCCATGTGCTGGCCTGGTGGCGCGGGGTGGCGCGGATGCGCGCCGACCTGGGCGGGCCGGCGGCCCGCACCGACCAGATCGGCGCCTGGGTGGCGCTGGACACCCACGGCGGGGAGCTGGGCTCGTCGCTGTACCCGGGCACCGGCGGGCCGGACTGGTATCCGCGCCCGTGGCGGGGGCTCTTCTTCGACCGGGCGGTACACCGTACCGGGCAGACCATTATCCCCTATGGACCGTCACGTTGAACGAACCGGTGACCAGCCAGACGTACGCGGCCCAGCTGCGGCGACTCGCCGAACTGACCGCGCGGGTACAGCAGCAGCGGGCGGAGGCGCACGCCTGGTACGAACAGCAGTGCGCGGCAGCCGACCGGGCGGTGGCCGAGTCGGCCGACGAGGTCAACCGGGCCGAGCGGGAGCTGGCCGCGGCGCGGGAGACCCAGGAGCGGGTGGACGCCGAGGTCGGGGCGCTGTGGCAGGAGTTGAACGTCCGGCTGGGCGGCGGTGGTCGGCGGGCCGGCACGCCGCCGGCTCCGGCCGTGGACGCCACCGGTGACCCGTTGCCGCTGCTGGACGGGGTGCGGGACCTGCTGCGCCGGACCCGGCAACGTGGCGAACTGCCGGGCAACGTGAACCCGCTGCTGGTGTTGTGCGGGGTGGGCGGTGCGGTGCTGGCGTACGCGGTGGGTGCCGGGGCCCGCGCGCTGGCCGGACGTACCGACGGCGAACTGGCCGTCGGGCTGCCGGTGTTGGCGCTGGTGGTGACGCTGCTCGGTCCGGTGCTGGGGCTGATCCCGGCCCGCCTGATCGCCGACCGCCAGCACGCCGCTCTCAGCCCGCGCCCCGTCCTCCTGGTGGTGGCCGCCGGCCTGACCACCACCCTCCTCCTCCTCACCACCCTCTGAACACCGCCTCACCCGCCCGCACGTCCTCTCCCCCTGTCCATGATCTTGCACTTTCCGTCGCCACATAAGGGGCACATTGGGACACAAGCAGGACCGAAAGTGCAAGATCCGCGAGGCGGGGAGGCGGGGCGGGTGGGCGGGGGTTATGCGGGGGTGAGGAGGGCCTCGCGTAGTAGGCGGCGGGTGAGGGTGAGGCGGTCGGCGTCGGTCTCCAGGGCGGGCAGGTCGCCCACCCGGGTGACGGCGCCGGTGAGCAGGGCGCGCACCGCGGGTTCGCACTGGGCGGGCAGGGTGATCGTCCGGTCGAACAGGCGCAGCGCGACCCGGTCACCGTCGCCGGTGAGCTGCCAGCGCAGTCCGGGGCGCACCGCGACCCGGCTGTCGGCGGTCAGCGTGTGCAGCGCGGCGGCCTGCGCGAGGGGCCGGATCGGGGCGGGACGAGACGCCGGCCAGACCCGCTGCCGCAGCCGGTCCGCCACCGCGGCGGGTTCGGCGCGCAGCAGCCAGTCGCGCAGCGCCTCCACGGTCTCGGTCAGCTCCGGTTCGATGGCGTCCGGGTCGGCCAGGTCGATACCGAGCGGCAGGGTGGCCCGCAGCCGGCGGTCCTCGGCCGCCAACGCCAGCAACTCCTCGACCAGCGCGTACCGGGTCACCGCGCGGATGCCGACGGTCAGGTGCAGCGAGCTGGACTCCTGAGCCTGGGCACTGTGCAGCCAGCCGCGCGGCAGGTACAGGGCGTCGCCGGGTTCAAGCAGCACGTCAAGTGCGGCCGGGCCCTGGGCGGTGGCGGTGATCTCGTCGGCCCGGCCACCCCACGGCTGGCGCTCCAGCGGGTCGGGCAGCACCGGAGGGTGGATCCGCCAGTGCTTGCGCCCGTCGACCTGCAGGACGAAGACGTCGTGGGTGTCGTAGTGGGTGGCGAAGCCCTGGCTGCCCGGCGGGGTGAGGTAGGCGTTGACCTGTAGCGGCTGGCCGACGGCGTGGCTCAACTCCCGGGTGAAGTCGATCAACGGCGGCCAGTTGCGGTGCAGGCCCTGCAGGACGAGGGTCGCGCCGCCCGCGTACAACTCCAGGATCTTCTCGTCGAGGACCTGGTCGCCGATCTCGGCGCCGGCACCGCCGCCGCCGGTGTAACGCGCCGCCGGCAGCACCTGACCGTCCTTGGCGACCCGCAGGAACGGGGTACGCAGACCGCGGCGGCTGAGTAGTTCGTCGGCGTCGTCGGGGCTCAACAGGTCGGTGAAGCCGGCCGGGTTGGGCAACTCGGCGCAGCGGGAGAGCAGCGGGGTCTGTCCCCAGTGGGCGGCGGCGAACTTCGCCGGTTCCACGCTGACGCAGCGGGCCAACGCGGACGGGTACGGCACCGCCGGGCGGCCAGTGCCGCCCGGCGGGTCGAGTCGCGTCATGGTGTGCGGCTATCGGGCGGCGCCGTCGGCACCACCATCGTGCTGGCCGGGCGTGGCCCCACCGTCCGCCGGACCCTCGGCACTACCGTCGGCACCACCATCGTGCTGCCCGGGGGTCGCGCCGCCGTCCGCCGGACCCTCGGCACTACCGTCGGCACCACCATCGTGCTGCCCGGGCGTGGCCCCACCGTCCGCCGGACCCTCGGCACTACCGTCGGCACCACCATCGTGCTGCCCGGGGGTCGCGCCGCCGTCGGCCGGGCCCTCCAGCCCGCCGCCGCCGGTGCTCTGGATGTCGTCGTCGTTGAGTGGCATCGTGCTCCCTCGGATGGACCCGCCCCCGCCGTCGGTGGGGTGCGTCGTGCCGCGGGTGGTACCCCGCGCCCGATCTTCTCTAACCACACTGCACCCCACGGTAGACGCCCGAACCGACCGACACGCCCGGTTCGCCGCGTCCGCCGACGCGGGCCGGGACCGGCTGTCCGGTGCGGTGCGGTGGTCTACTGCCTGGTGACCAGCGGCGAGGCCGGCATCGACGGGCTGCTTCGACAAGGGGTGGCGTCGCGGCTGGCCCACGAGGCGTACCTGACCGGGCTGGGCGACGGCGGCTTCGACGCCGAGAAGTTCCTGGAGGGTGGCGCCCGGCCGGTCGGCAGCCGGCTGGGCGTGCGCTACGGCACCTCGTTCGAGGTGTTCCACCTCGACCTCTGGTAGGCATCGTCTCCGGTAGCGCACACGTGTGGCCCGCCCGCCGGTTGGCGGGACGGGCCACGACGTGCCGGGTCAGGGCAGGATCTGCGCGAGGTCGGCGGGCATGTTGGCCCGCACGTCGTCCCACTCGCCCTGGGTGATGTGCCGGCGCAGGGTGTCCAGCACCACCTGGACCACCCGCTCCGGGCCGCCCTCCACGTCGTACGGGAAGCCCTGGCGGACCTCGTAGAGGAAGTCGTCGCGGTTGAGTTTGATCGGCACGTCCTGCGGCTGCCAACCGTCGAAGTAGATGCCGCGGACCAGCATCGGCAACTGGGCGGAGAACTCCACGCTCTCCTGCACCGGCAGCCGGTCGCGCAGCAGGTGCAGCACGGTACGCAGGGCCGCGTACGACTGGTTGCGCTGCGCCTTCGGCCACCCGTACGCCTGCTCGATGTCCTTGAGAATCAGGTTGGTCTTGTCCACCGAGGACTCGACCGCCGACTGGAACTGCTCAGCCATCTGTCCACCCCCGTAGGTCGGTCTCCCACCGTCGGTCGTCGTGACGTCGCGGCGGACCCGCCGGGCCGCGCCGCGGCCGGATCGGGCTGCCCCACCCGAGACGTCGTGCCCGCCGGGCTCGCCCGGACGCGCCGACGACGTGCAGGACGGCGTCGCGCCGCCGGTGTGGCACCACCCGAACCGCCACCACCAACCACCTCCGTGGTCTCACTTCCGTACGGACGGCGACCACAGTGCCGCCCGCTGCCCCCATCCTCCGGAACACCAAGGTGACCCGCCCTCACCCCACCCGAATGACCCACCCCACCCCCACCCCACCCCACGAGGAGGCCGGGAGGGGGACGGGAGGGGCCGGGTGGGGGTTTAGGGGGTGGAGAGGAGGGATTGGAGTTGCTGGGCGTTGGTCTGGGCGAAGTCGCGGTAGCAGTTGTTCATGAGCACGTGGGTCTGCTGCGTGCGGTCGGCCAGTTCGCGGAGTCTGGGAGCCCAGTCGGCCAACTCGCGGTCGGAGTAGCGGTAGCCGAACTTCTCGTGGATGTCGCGGCTGGTCCACTTGTCGCTGTGGCCGTGGAAGCGCACCACCGCGAGGTCAGCGGTGGCGGCCAGCACCGGCGGGATCGACGAGCGGTGGCCCTGCGGCATGTCCACGCTGACGTACGCCAGGCCGTGTCCGCGCAGGAAGTCGAGGGTCTCGGTGGCGTTGTCGCCGTCGAGCCAGGAGGCGTGCCGGAACTCGAAGACCGGACGCAGCGGCGCGCAGCGCCGGGTCACCTCCAGCAGGTACTGCTTGTTGTCCCGGCGGATGGTGAACCAGGGCGGGAACTGGAACAGCAACGCACCGAGCCGGCCCGCCTCGACGAGTGGATCCAGCGCGCTGAGGAAGCGGGTCCAGATCTCCTCGTACGCCTGCGGCGGCAGGTCGCCCGGGTAGACGTTGCGCTTGTCGGTCCGCGGTCGCAGGTCCCGGTAGATCGCACTGACCTTGGTGGGGTGGCCGGTGAGGAGGCTGAACGCCTTCACGTTGAAGGTGAAGCCGGGCGGGGTGCGTTCGGCCCACAGCCGGGCGGTGCGCTCGGCCGGCGGCGAGTAGTAGGTGGCGTCGACCTCCACCAGCGGAAACTGCCGGGCGTAGTAGGCCAGGCGTCGTTCGGGAGTGTCCGCCGCGGCCGGGTACCAACCGGAGTCCAGCAGCGTACGGTCGGTCCAGGACGCGGTGCCTACCCTGATCTCGCCCATGGGTGAGGTTCACCGCGTCCCGGACCGGTCGGCAGCCGTCTCGGGTCAGGCCGCCCGACGTTCGCGGGTCTGCTTGCAGGTCACGCAGGTGGTCGCCGAAGGGAAGATCTCCAGCCGTTCCACCGGGATGGGTGCCGAGCAGCCCTCGCAGAAGCCGTAGGTGCCCTCGTCGAGCCGGGTCAGCGCGTGCTCGAACTGGGCGCGCCGGTCGAGAATGGTCCGCAGCAGGGACTGCGCGGTGTCCCGCTCGGCGGTCTTGGTGCCGCTGTCGGCCTGGTCGTCGCCCGCGGTGTCGCCGACCTCGACCAGCCGGAGCACCTGGCTCTGCTGCACGGCCTGCTCGTACTCCTCGGACAGCTCGGCGTAGCGGGCCTGCAGGGAGAGTCGGATCTGGTCGATCTCCGCCTGGGATCGGCCCGTACCGACCGTGTCGTGGACGAGCATGGCTGCCTGCCTTTCGTGGGCCTCATAGTCTTCGCGGGCGGGAGGTTCCCCACCCGGTCGTACCGCCCAAGCGGTGATCACCCGGGCGCTGTGAGCCCCGCGATTACCCCCGGCCCCCGGGAGTCAAACCGGGTCGTCAACGGATTCCACGATCGCGGGACGACGCGGGTCGTCCACCCGGACCACCAGGTCGGCGAAGGCGGCCGGGACGACCTCGTCGGTGTAGCGACCGAAGGCGGGCAGCGTCCAGGCCAGGTCGGGGTGGGTACGCCGGCCCAGTGCCGCGGCGGACAGTTCCAGGTGCACGGTGACGTCGAACGGGAGTCCCCCGCCGAGCAGGAACGCGCCACTGACCAGGACCACTCCACCGGGGGGCAGTTCGAGGTAGCCGGCCCGACTGGCCCGGTCGGCTCGGGCGTCCCACAGCGAGGGCAGCAGCCGGCCGCTGCCGTGCGGGCCGGCCGGGTCGAGTACCTCTCGGCGCAGGCCGGCCTCGTCGACCCAGCCCTCGTAGTACGCGTCCGGATTGGTCCGGCCGCGTTCCAGCCGGACGGAGGCGGGCCGCAGGAAGTCCTCGGTCCGGATGTGCAGGGCCGGGCGGCCCAGCGCCCGCAGCGGGTCGACCAGGGCGGCGGCCAGTTCCTCGGGCCGGGCGGCGGGTGGGCCGTCCACGCCGACCCGCAGCCGTCCGGCCGGCTGCGCCCGGGCGAGCCGTTCGGCGAGTTCGGCGACGAGTCGCCGCGGTGAGATCGGACGCACGCGCATCCGACCATCGTGCCCGGTCACCGCCGGGTGGTTCAGCCGGCCTGGTCGAGGGTGACCCGGGCGTCGTCGGCCAGCCGGTAGCCGACGCCGTAGACGGTGGTGACCAGGGGCACGTCCACTCCGACCTTGCCGCGCAGCCGGCGTACGTGCACGTCCACCGTGCGTACTCCGGCGTGCTCGTAGCCCCAGACCGCGTTGAGCAGTTGGAGCCGGGTGAAGACCCGGCGGGGGTGCGCCACCAGGTGCAGCAGCAGGTCGAACTCCAGCCGGGTCAGCGGCAGCGGTTCGCCGTCTCGCAGCACCGACCGGGAGGAGGCCAGGATGTGCAGGGTGGGCACGGTCGGGACGAGCTGACGCGCGGGCGACCGTCCGGCCGGGACGGCCTCGGTGCGCCGTTCCGGTACCACCACGACGCCGCCGGTCACGGTGCCCTCGCCGCGCTCCAGGATCTCCCGGGCGGCCTCCAGCAGCCGGTGCGCGGCCGGCGTCAGCGACTCCTCACAGGCCAGCGGGATGGACAGGGTGACGGTGATGACCGGGGCGGTGGCGGTGGTGGGCCGACGCTGACCACCCGGGGGCCGACCGGGAACCGGGGGTTGGGACGTATGCCATCCGGCGCGCGACGAAGCGGGGCTGACCGACATGGTCCTCCTTGGCTGGTCCGGGTTTTCCCCACGGCCCCGGGACGCCGCCTCATCGATGCTTCCCGGCGCCCGTCCGAGGGTCAAGGGGCGGCTACGTTGCATGAATGTGACAAATGACCGACACATCGGAGCCGGCCGCTCGCTCTGCGTACGAAGCCAGATGATTACAGCAGAGTCGCCAAGTTGACCTGATGCGGGGGTCGGGCCCGGAGTTCACGTTCCCCCGAAGGTGTCACGCCTACCGGCGGTGACGTCGCCTGGTCGCGCTCCCATCCCGCGCGTGTATCGCGGGCGAGACAGCACCGCGCGGCGTGCCGGATGTCGGGGACACGCCGCGCCGCACTGCCCGGAATCAGCGTTCGATGATCACCCGGGCGTCGTCGGCGAGCCGGTAGCCGACACCGTGGACGGTGGTCAGCAGCGGTGTGCCGTCGCCCAGCTTGGCGCGCAACCGGCGCACGTGCACGTCGACCGTGCGCGCCACCGCGTGGTCGTAGCCCCAGACCGAGTTGAGCAGCTGGAGCCGGGTGAAGACCCGACGCGGCCGCTCGGCCAGGAAGAGCAGCAGATCGTACTCGATCCGGGTCAGCGGGACCACCCGGTCGCCGTGGCGCACCGTCCGGGGTCCGGTGAGGATCCGTACGCCGGAAGGGTCCTCCTCGACCGACGGGCGTACGACGCCGTCGGACGACAGCGGCCCACCGTCACCGGACTCGGGTGACAGCGGCCCACCGTCACCGGACTCGGACAGCAGCAGCCGGCCGTCACCGGACTCGGCCAGCTCGCCGAGCAGTTCCAGCAGCCGGGCCAGGCGCGGGTTGCCGGCTCCCGAGGCGAGGTCGACGGTGATGGTCAGGGTCGGCCCGGTACGCGGCCGGGCCGGCCGGGCCCGGTTGGTACGGCCGGGCGGGTACTGGCGCGGACCGATGGCGACGACGGACATGGTGGCCTCCTGGGGAACTACCGCCACGCCGGTGGGCGTGGATGTTCAGTGGGACACCCGACCGGCGGTCGCCGGGGGCGCGAGAGTTGACGGTCGGGCCGGCGGGGTCGGCCCCAGCACCGGCAGGCCGGCGATCCGCCAGGCGGCGAAGCCGCCGATCGCGTCGGTGGCCCGGTGCAGGCCGAGGTCCTGCAACGAGGCGGCGGCCAGCGACGAGGTGTAGCCCTCCTGGCAGAGCACGACCACCGGCAGGTCGTAGCCGACGGCCTGGGGCAGCCGGGCCGCACAACGCGGGTCGAAGCGCCACTCCAGCACGTTGCGTTCCACCGCGAGCGACCCCGGCACGGTGCCGTGTGCGGCCCGCTGCGCGGCGGGCCGAATGTCGACCAGCAGGGCGCCGGCCCGGTACGCCAGGTGCGCCTGCTCGGGGTCGAGGCGGTCGAGCCGGGCCCGGGCGGCGGCCAGGATCTCGTCGATCCCGCGCGAGCCCGGCGGCGGCACCGGCGCCGGACAGTTGGCGGCGGCGGGGTCGGTCTGCGACATCATCGGTTCCTTCCAAGGTTTTCTCAGCGGGGTGCCGCACCGGTCGGCACGGCGGGACGCGATCACCATGCCACCCCGGCCTCGGCCACCTCGGCGACCGCCAGCCGCCCCCCGGTGAGGTGGTAGCGGGTCATCCGGCGCAGGGCCGGGCGGTAGACGTGGACGCTGACCGCGGGCGTGGCGTGCCGGTTGGTCACCACGTGCACGTGCCGGGGGCCGAACCGGCGGCCGGATCCGGCGGCGAGCAGGTGCGGGCGCAGCCGTCCGCCACTGACCGTCCCCTCGGTGAGGACGCCGGTGGCGACCAGGAAGGCACCGGAGGAGCCCCCGTGGTCGTGCAGGTCGGTGCCCTGGCCGGGCAACCAGCTCAGTGCCCACACCTCGTGCTCGTCGTCCGCGGCGAGTCGGGCGTACCACCGGCTGGCCGGGTCGAAACGCAGCGGCACCGGCCAGCTCGCGGGGGCGGCGGCCCAGCGCCGAGCGACGGCGAGCAGGTCCGACTGCTCGGAGACGGGCAGGGCAGACATGGGTTCCTCACGGCGGGTCAACGGCTGACGGTCCCGACCAGTCTAGACGGTAAACCCTATAGGTTTAGTAGGTAATCCTACATGTTGGGAGGGCGTCCGTTCGCGGGGCGGGACCGGTCGAGATGAACGACGCGGCGACGCCGACTAGCCTGGACCGGTGAGCGAGGAACTCGACGCCGAGACCCTGGAGTTCGCGCACCGGATGTTCGACCTGGCGCGCGACGGCGCGACCACCGAACTGGCCGGGTACGTCGACGCGGGGCTGCCGGTCAACCTGACCAACGAGAAGGGCGACACGCTCCTGATCCTGGCGGCGTACCACGCCCACCCGGAGACGGTGGCCGCGCTGCTCGACCGGGGTGCCGACCACACCCGGACCAACGACCGCGGCCAGACGGCCCTGGCCGCGGCGGTCTTCCGCAGCAGCGCCGACGGGGTACGCGCCCTGCTCACCGCCGGTGCCGACCCCGACCACGGCAGCCCGTCCGCGGTGGAGACCGCCCAGTTCTTCGACCTGGCGGAGATGCACGCCCTGCTGCGTCCGGCCTGACTCGCGCCGGCCCGGCACGGGGCCGGGGCTAGCGTCGGGCCTCGATGAGGAAACGCCGGGCGTGGGCGACGAACGGTCCTTCGGTGCGGATTCGCTCGTGCAGGCGGGCCAGCGCCGGCCGGTGCGCCGCCACGGTGAAACCGGGCACCGTCCAGACCACCTTGCGCAGGAACCAGACCACGGCGCCGATGTCGTGGAACACCGTGCGCAGGGTGGCCGTACGCAGGTCGACGACGGTCAACCCGGCCGCGGTGGCCGCCGCGACCGCCTGCTCCGGGTGCCGGTGGGCCGGTGGCGGCAGCGGCCCGAGGATCGCCTCGCTGAGTTCGCGCACGGTGCCCGGACCGATCTGCTGGGACAGGAACGTGCCACCCGGCCGCAGCAGGCGCGCCACCTCGGGCCAGTCGGTGCGTACCGGATGCCGACTGACCACCAGGTCGAAGGCGCCACCACGCAACGGCAGCGGCGCGTCGGGGTGCACCGCCACCACGCTGGCTCCGATCGGACGGAGCCTCGCCCGGGCCACCGGCACGTTCGGCGGCCACGCCTCGGTCGCCACCAGCAGCCGGGGTGGGTGGGGCACCTCGGCGAGCACCTCTCCCCCGCCGGTGTCGATGTCCAGCGCCGCGTCGACCGTCGCCATCCGCGCCGCCACCAGGCGGGCGTACCCCCACGGTGGACGCTCCTCGGTGGCCCGCCCGGCGAGCCAGTCGAAGCCCCAGCCCTCGACCGGCGCGGCGGCGCCGTCGGCGATCAACTCTTCGAAGTCCACGTCTCGGGGCACAGGGTCAGCGTCTCCGGGCGGCTCCGCCGGGGCAACAGATTTTGTCGGTACCCGGCCCGGGGCACGAGGTGGCGACCCGACCCGGGCGAACTACGGACGGGGGCGGACGACCTCGCCCGTCCGCGCCTCGGCGCCGCGCAGGACGCCGCGGCCGTACAGGGTGCCACGGCCACGCCGGGCGCCACGGCCACCCGGGGTGCCGGCGCCACGCAGGGCGTCGAAGCTGGTCGGTTCCACCCGCCCGGGCTCGTAGTGGCGCACCAGCCGCGCGCCGAGCGCCACGCCGAGACCGCCGACGGCCAGCGCGAGTACCTCGACGGCCAGCAGTACGGCGGTGGCGCCCCGGTTCGACGCCTCCGCCCGCACCAGGCAGGAGAGCAGGAACAGCCCGGCCATGCCGGCGTTGACGAGGTTGAAGCTGATCGCGGTGCGGCGGGTCCGGTCCGGCGGCACGTCCCACAGGTCGACCATGCCGGCCACCATGGTCAACCCCGCCGCCACCAGGGCGGCCACCACCGTCCAGTAGCCGACCTCGCCGAGTAGGGCCGGGCCACCGGCCACCTGGGCGAAGTCGAAGATGGTCGCGCAGACGAAGAGCCCGTACGGGAACGTCACCAGCATCGGTTGGATGGGGTGTCCCTGCACCCGCAGTCGGCTCTGCATCGTTCCCCCTGGGATTGGAATCAGCCCACCGATCCAGGGTGCTACCCGGGCGCCAGCGCGGCGAAACGAGCGCCGTTCAGTTCTCCCGGGGCCGGGAGACCGTGCTGACCAGTCGTTCCGCCACCTCCCGCAGCGGGATGGCCAACGACGAGGCCGCACTGCGCAGGACGTCGAGGGCGTCCTCGGCGGGGCAACCACGCTGCGTCATGATCACGCCGACGGCCTGGCCGATCACGCCGTCACCGAGCAGCGCGGCGTCCCGCGCGTCGGCCTGCGCGGCCCGTCGTTGCCGGTCACGCACCGCGGCGAGCAGCAGGCCGGCGTGTTCGGCGAGCAGCATCGCGGTCAACTGGTGGCCGGTGGTCAACGTGTCGGACTCGCCCGCGTAGAGGTTCACCGCGCCGACCACCTGGTCGTCGACGTCGACCGGGGCCGAGATGACGCCCCGCACGCCCAGCTCACGCGCCCGGGGCGTCCAGTCCGGCCAGCGGGCCTCGGCGGCGAGGTCCGCCGCGCCGACCATCTCCCGCCGCCGGATCGCGTCCATGGCCGGCGTGTCCGCGCCGTACCGCACGTCGTCCAGGCCGCTCATCGAAGCGTCGGAGGCGGCCACCCCGGCCGGCTCACCGGCCCGCAACGCGGTGAACCCGCACCAGCTCACCCCGGCCAGGGCGGCCCGGGTGATCCGCACCAGCGCGGCGAGCGCCTGGTCGAAGTCGTCCAGGGCGATCAGTCCGGCGGTCAGTTCCCGCAGCAGGGCCGCCGTCTCGAGTACGCCGAGAGTCTCTGTCACCGGTGGACTCGTCTCCAGGTTCACCGGCCCGCCGCCTCCGTACGCCTGGCCAGCGTCGTCACCTGTCTCCTCCTCGGCTGGAACCCGGGCACCCCGACAGCCCGAACATCACGACCCGGCCTACTACCCGCGCCGCCAACGGTCGAAACGGTGCAAACCGGGTCGCCTACCAGGATACGGCTACCACGGGGAGAGGCTGGCCCGGCCTCCGGTGTCGGTCGGCGGCGGTGTCGGCCCGCGGACCGACACCGGTCAGCGAGCCCCGGCCCCGGTCAGGCGTCGACCGACCGACGCGATCAGACGGTCCAGCTCGGAGCCGAACGGGTTGTCGTGCACCAGGTACGTCCAGGTGGCGCTCGGCCGCACCAGCTCGGCCTCGTCCGGCTCCCACTCCTCGTCGAACTCGGTGTCGGCGAAGGTGGCGAGGGTGCGCGCCTCGATCTCCGGGATCAGGTTGTTGAACGCCGGAACCGCGGACCGGTGGAACTCGTCGAGCGGGTCGAGGCGCCCCAGGGCCCGCAGGTGCACGCCCTCGCGGACCTCCGACAGCTCGGCCAGGTGGTCGGCCCAGAGCCGGTCGAGGTGGTAGAGGGCGATCGACCGGGCCACCCGGGCGAGCAGGTCCTCGTCCATCTCGCCGGCCTTCTCCGGCATCTTGTCCAGCAGCATCAGCGCCGCGACGTCACTGGTCAGTAGCCGCTCCCGGCGCTCGGCGAGGGCCTTGCGCTGCTGCTCGATCACCACGCTGTAGCGCCAGGTGTTGCGATGGATCTCGTGGTTGACGCCCTCGGCGACCCGCTGGGCGTGCTCCACCGCGTAGTCCACCTGGGCGTCGGTGACCAGGCCGTCGGCGTTCATCCGGGGCGACGGCGGCACGGCGTCACCGGCGTGCCGGACGACCAGGTCGTCCTCCAGGCTGACGAAGAAGACCGAGCCGCCGGGGTCGCCCTGCCGGCCGGCCCGCCCGCGCAGTTGGTCGTCGACCCGGCGGCTGTCGTGCCGGCCGCTGCCGATCACGTAGAGGCCACCGAGTTCGGCCACCTGCTCGCGGTCGGCCTGGTCGCTGCCGCCGAGGCGGATGTCCACCCCCCGGCCGGCCATCTGGGTGGAGACGGTGACCGCGCGGTGCGCGCCGGCCTCGGCGATGATCGCCGCCTCCTCGTCGTCGTTCTTGGCGTTGAGCACCACGCACGGCACCCCGGCCGCGTTGAGCCCGGCGGCGAGCTGCTCGGACTCCTTGACGTCGAGGGTGCCGACCAGCACCGGCCGCCCGGCGGCGTGGCAGCGCGTGATCTCGTCGATCAGCGCCTCCTCCTTCTCCGCCCGGGTGGCGTAGATGCGGTCCGGCTCGTCCACCCGCACGCACGGGGTGTTCGGCGGGATCACCGCGACCTCTAGGCCGAAGAACTCCCGCAGTTGGTCGCCGACCAGCACGGCGGTCGCGGTCATGCCGCAGACGGTCGGGTAGAGACCGATGTACGCCTGCACGGCGATGGTGCCGAGCACCTCGCCCTCGGCGGTGGCGTCCAGCCCCTCCTTGGCCTCGACCGCCGCCTGCAGCCCGTCGGGCCAGCGGCGGCGCTGGGCCACCCGGCCCCGCATCTCGTCGATCAGTTCGACGCTGCCGTCGCGGACGATGTAGTCCACGTCGCGGTGCAGCAGGGCGTGCGCGTGCAGCGCCACGTTCACCGCGGAGAGCTGCTCGACGTTCTCCTCGTCGTACAGGTCGATGCCGAGCTTGGCCTCGACGGCGGCCAGGCCGGCGGAGGTGAAGGCCACGCTGCGGCCGTCCTCGGCGACCGTGTAGTGCTTGCCCTTGCGCAGGCCGCGTACCAGCGCCGCGGCGGCGTGCACCGGATCCTGCTCACCGGGTACCGAACCGGCGAGGACCATCGGCACCCGGGCCTCGTCGATGAGGATCGAGTCGGCCTCGTCGACGATCGCGGTCCGCAGCGCCGGCTGGACCCGGTCCTCGACATCGGTGACGAGCTGGTCGCGCAGGAAGTCGAAGCCGGCCTCGCTGACCGAGACGTAGGTCACGTCGCAGGCGTAGGCGGCTCGCCGTTCCACCGGCGTGGACGCCTCGTTGACCCAGCCGACGGTGAGCCCGAGCAGGGTGTAGACCGGCTCCATCCACTGGGCGTCGCGGCGGGCCAGGTAGTCGTTGACGGTGAGCACGTGCACCGGGCCGTTTCCGAGCCGGACGTGCCCGTACGCGGCGATCGCTGCGGTCAGCGTCTTGCCCTCACCGGTGGCCATCTCGGCGACCTTGCCGGAGAGCAGGGACATCGCGCCGAGCAACTGGACGTCGTACGGTCGCTGGTCGAGGCCGCGGCGGGCGGCCTCACGGCCGAGCGCGCAGATATCCTCGTAGCGCGACGCCGCGGCCGCCGCCTCGGTGAGTTCGGCGTCGTCGAACGCCGAGACCTCCTCCGCGCGGGCCTCGATGGCCGGCAGCAGCTTCTCCAGCGGGGCCAGGTCTACCGTGGTTCCCGGGCGCTGGAGGAACCGGCGGAACCTGGTCTTCAACCGTTGCGACACACCCATGAGCGGCAACGGTACGCGACCGGCGGCCGGTTTTGCGCCCTGCCCGGCGCGCCGTGCCGGGTGGGTGGGCGTCCGTGCAGGTGGCGGGCGTCCCGGGGATGGCCGCCGGTGGGATCTCGATCGCGCCGATCGGCTCGACGTCGACGAAACCGGACAGCCCACCGGCCCGGCGCAATCAAACGTTCATCACCTGAAAACGCGCCCGGAGCACGGTGGTGATCAAGCTGGTGGGATCGATCCGGTTAGCTAGCGCGAAGTACTGGGAAACCCATCTCCCGGTCTTCCCGCTGAAGGGGGTGCCTGTGCGGAACAGCGAAACTCTGGTCTCGCCCGTGGTCGAGGCCTGGGCCACCTATCGGACCACCTCGGCGGCGGACTGGCCGACTCGTCGACTCATCCAGGCCAAGGGCGACAGCCGGGTCAGCGTGGTGCTGCCGGCCCGAAACGAGGAGGCGACGGTCGGCGCGATCGTCTCGACCATCCGGGAGCACCTGGTCGACCGGGTGCCGCTGGTCGACGAGCTGATCGTGGTCGACTCGCGCTCCACCGACCGCACCGCGGAGGTGGCCCGGGCGGCCGGTGCCGAGGTGGTCAGCCAGGACTCGATGACCCGCGACCTGCCCCGACTCACCGGCAAGGGTGACGCGCTCTGGGCCGGGCTGGCCGCCGCCGAGGGCGACGTGGTGGCCTTCGTCGACGCCGACCTGCGGGAGTTCCGGCCGCACTTCGTCACCGGGCTGCTCGGGCCGCTGCTCACCGACCCGTCCGTCGACTTCGTGAAGGGGTTCTACCACCGGCCGCTGGTCGGCACGAGTGGAGTGGAGGCCGACGGCGGTGGCCGGGTGACCGAGCTGATGGCTCGCCCGATGCTCAACCTGTTCTGGCCGGAGCTGGCCGGCTTCGTACAACCCCTGGCCGGCGAGTACGCGGGCCGCCGCGAGGTACTGGCGCAGGTGCCGTTCGTCTCCGGGTACGGCGTCGAGACCGCCATGCTGATCGACCTGCTCGAACTCGTCGGGCTGGACGCGCTGGCCCAGGTCGATCTGGGTGAACGCAAGCACCGGCACCAGGACACGGCGGCGTTGGGGCGGATGTCGGCCCAGATCATGTTGACCGCCTGGTCGCGGCTGCAGCGGCGGGGCTGGGCCAGCCCGGACATGCTGCCCACCGCACTGCTCACCCAGTTCCGGCGCGGCGGCTCCGAGGCGCTGCCGAACCTGGACCGGGAGATCGTGGTCAGCGACGTGGCCGTGGCAGAGCGGCCGCCGTTGGCGGAGTTGCGGCACCGGGTTCCACGCCGACGGGTCGCCGCCGCCTGACCGGCGGGTACGCACCCGAACCCGGCAGCCCGGGTACGCAGCCGGAACCCCCGGCAGCCGGGTGCGCAGTCCGGCTGGTCCGCCGAGGAAGGGGTACCGACCCGATGACGCTGACCGTCCTGATGAACGCCGGTCCGTGGCTGCCCGTGCCGCCGCCCGGTTACGGCGGGATCGAGAACGTCGTCGCCACCCTGGTGCCCGAGCTGCGGCGGCTGGGCGTGCGGGTGGTGCTCGCCTCGGTCGGCAGCAGCACGCTGCCCTGCGACGAGCGCGTCGGGGTCTTCGCCGAGGGTCAGTTCGGCGCCCTGCAACGGCCGTACAACCAGGTCTGCGGGGTGGCCCAGGCGCACCTCGCGGGCGTGGTGCGGCAGTTGCACGCCCGCGACGACATCGACCTGGTGCACGACCACGTGGAGGCGGTCGGGCTGGCCATGCTCACCGCGATGGGCCCGGGTGCCCCGCCGGTGCTGCACACGCTGCACTGGGACCTGGGCAAGCATCCCGAGCTGTACGGCGGCCTGGACGGCGGCGCGCGGGTCCGGGTCAACGGGGTGTCCGCCGCGCAGCTGGCCCGGGCCCCGCGGGCGCTGCGGGAACACTCGGTCGGCCACGTACACCTGGCCACTCCGCTGGCCACCGAGGCGCACCGGCGCCCACCGGTGGTCAAGGGCGAGCACGTGCTGGTGCTGGGTCGGGTCAACCCGGGCAAGGGCCAGGACCTGGCGGCCCGGCTGGCGCACCGGGTCGGGTTCCGGCTGGTGCTGGCCGGGCCGGTCGGCCCGTACCACCGGCCGGCGGAACTGGCGGCGGCCGGCGCCGAGGCACGGCAGAACCCCGACGTGCGCTTCTTCCACGACGAGGTCGCGCCGTACGTCGACGGCGACCGGGTGCGGTGGATCGGCACGGTGGCCGGGCGGGACCGCGACGACCTGCTGGCCACCGCCCGGGCCACGCTGTTCCCGCTGCGTTGGGAGGAACCCGGTGGTACGGCGGTGGTCGAGTCGCTGGCCCTGGGCACGCCGGTGGTGGCGCTGGCCCGGGGTTGCCTGCCCGAGCTGGTCGAGCACGGACGTACCGGGCTGCTCACCGGTGACGAGGCGGAGCTGGGTGACCTGGTGCTCGCCGCCGACCTGCTGGAGCCCGACGAGTGCCGGCGGGAGGCCGCCGCCCGGTTCACCCCGGCGGTGATGGCCCGCCGCTACGCCGCCCTCTACGAGCGGGTCCGTCGCTCCGACGCCGCCGTACCCGCGCTGCGCGCCGCATGACCGGCACCACACCACCCGCGGGCGTCGTTTCGTGCCCCCGGGGGCCGGGTAGTTGGCAGGCTCGGCGAAACCGGTGGAACGAGGGCGGAGATGGCGAGCCGGATCACCTGCGAGGTACGCGACGGGTCACCTGTCAGCGTCGTACGCGTCGCCGGCACCCTCGACCTGACCACCACCCGCGAGGTGTACGCGGTGCTGGACCGGTGTCTGGCCGGGCAGCCCGACGCGCTGGTGGTCGACCTGACCGACCTGAGCTCACCCGACCAGTTGGCGGTGGCGGTCTTCGCCGCCGCGGCACGGCGGGCCGCCGACTGGCCGGTGGTGCCGATGGTGCTCTGCGCGCCGGATCCGGTGCTGGCCGCCCGGCTGGCCCGGTCCACCGTCTGCCGGGTGGTGCCGGTGCGACGCAGCTGCGCGGAGGCGACCCGGGTGGCGGGTGCCTGGGCGGTGCCGCGGCTACGGGCCAGCCTGGAGCCGGTGGCGGCGGCCTGCCGGCGCGCCCGGGAGCTGGTGACCGACGCCTGCGCCCGGTGGGATCTGCCCGAGGCGGTCGGACCGGCCTCGATCGTGCTCAGTGAGCTGGTCGGCAACGTGGTCCGGCACGCCGGCACCCCGATGCAGGTGACCGTGACGCTGCGCCGGCCGTGGTTGCACCTGGCGGTGGTCGACGGCAGCCGCGAGGCGGTCGAGCCGGGCCGGCCCGGCCTGCGCGACGAGGGCGGCCGGGGGCTGCTGCTGGTACGCGAGTTGGCCGAACGCTGGGGTTGCGCGCCGGCCGGTGACGGAAAGGCCGTCTGGGCAACACTAGCGGCGAATTGACCGAAACTCCCCCTCTCGCCTGGTTACATGGTCGGCGGGCCGGGTAGCCCTGCCCGTCCTTTCCGTCGTCAGCGGGGTGAGAGCTCATGCCCAAGCGGGTACCCACCGAACCCGGCCAGGACCGGGGGCCGGCCATCCTCGCGCCGGCCCGGTTCGGCGGCTATCCCGGCTCGGTGAACAAGCCCGTGCGCGGCGGCAAGCTGCTCCGGTTCCTGGCCACCACCGATCACAAGCAGATCGGGCTGCTCTACCTGATGACCTCGTTCGGCTTCTTCCTGGTGGCCGGGATCGAGGCGATGGTGATCCGGGCGGAGTTGGCCCGCCCGGGCCTGCAGTTCCTCTCCCCGGAGCAGTACAACCAGCTGTTCACCTCGCACGGCGCGGTGATGCTGCTGCTGTTCGCCACCCCGGCGGCGTTCGGGTTCGGCAACTACATCGTGCCGATCCAGATCGGCGCGCCGGACGTGTCGTTCCCCCGGCTCAACGCCCTGGCGTACTGGCTGTACCTGTTCGGCGGGTTGATGGTGCTCGGCGGGTTCTTCACGCCGCAGGGCACCGCCGACTTCGGTTGGACCGCGTACACGCCGCTGAGCACCGCCGAGCACTCCCCGGGTGTCGGCGCGAACATGTGGGTGATCGGCCTGGTCGTCTCCGGTCTGGGCACCATCCTCGGCGCGGTCAACCTGATCACCACGATCCTGACCCTGCGCGCCCCCGGCATGACCATGTTCCGGATGCCGATCTTCACCTGGAACATGCTGTTCACCAGCGTGCTGGTGATCCTGGTCTTCCCGCTGCTGGCCGCCGCGCTGCTCGCGCTGACCGCGGACCGGCTGCTCGGCGCGCACGTGTTCAGCCCGGAGACCGCCGGGCCGATGCTGTGGCAGCACCTGTTCTGGTTCTTCGGTCACCCCGAGGTGTACATCATCGCGCTGCCGTTCTTCGGCATCATCACCGAGGTCATTCCCGTCTTCTCCCGTAAGCCGATCTTCGGCTACACCGGTCTGGTACTGGCCACCATCGCGATCACGGTGCTGTCGATGACGGTGTGGGCGCACCACATGTTCGCCACCGGCCAGGTACTGCTGCCGTTCTTCAGCATCCTGAGTTACCTGATCGCCGTACCCACCGGGGTGAAGTTCTTCAACTGGATCGGCACCATGTGGAAGGGGCAACTCACCTTCGAGACGCCGATGTTGTTCTCCATCGGCTTCCTGGTCACCTTCCTGCTGGGCGGCCTCACCGGCGTACTGCTGGCCAGCCCGCCGGCCGACTTCCACACCCACGACACGTACTTCGTGGTGGCCCACTTCCACTACGTCGTCTTCGGCACGGTGGTGTTCGCGCTCTTCGCCGGCTTCTACTTCTGGTGGCCGAAGATGACCGGCCGGCTGCTCGACGAGCGGCTCGGCAAGCTGCACTTCTGGACCATGTTCGTCGGCTTCCACGGCACCTTCCTGGTGCACCACTGGCTGGGCAACGAGGGCATGCCCCGGCGCTACGCCGACTACCTGCCCACCGACGGCTTCACCACCCTGAACACCATCTCCAGTGTGTTCTCGTTCGTCCTCGGCGCGTCCACCCTGTTCTTCATCTGGAACGCCTGGAAGTCGTGGCGCTTCGGGGCCCTGGTGACCGTGGACGACCCGTGGGGCTTCGGCAACTCGCTGGAGTGGGCCACCAGTTGTCCCCCGCCGCTGCGCAACTTCGACCGGATGCCCCGGATCCGCTCGGAGCGACCGGCGTTCGACGCCAAGTACGGCGAACTCGTCTCCGACCTGGGCCGCGACCTGCCACAACGGACCACCCGGCCGCCGCAGGAACTGGGTGCGGAGCTGCGGCGGGAGGAACATCCGCCCGAGTCGCCCAGCGCCGAGGGGGCACGGGGCGCGCGGGAGGCCGTCGCGTACCATCCGGCGCCGCAGTCCGGCGCCCGGCCGGTGGAGGTGCCGGAGCCGGAGGAGGTGCGCCGGCCGAGCTTCGACGAGACCGACGAGCCGGAGGAGAACCCGCTGGGGGCCGAGCGGCGTCCGCAGCCCAACGACCGCTGGCGCCATCCGCGTGGCCGGGGCGACGGCACGGAGAACTGAACCGGGAGTACGCACCGGGGCGGCACCGGTCAGGTGCCGCCCCGGGTCGTGCCCGGCCCGGCCGCCGAACGGCCCGGGGGGGTTCCGATGTGGTGGTGGCCGGTCAGCGTGAGCGGGCCGCGGCGGCGCGCGGTTGCTTGGCCGCCACCGGCTCGCCCTCGGCCGGACCGTTCTGCCAGGGTGGCGGGGCGTCGGCGAGCATCGCCTGGCGCAGCCAGGTCAGTGCCCGCGACAGCAGCCGCGACACGTGCATCTGGGAGATGCCGAACCGGGCCGCGATCTCCGCTTGGGTCTGGTTGCCGTAGAAGCGCATGGCCAGGATCCGCCGCTCCCGCCAGGGCAGCCGGTGCAGCAGGCCGCTGACCGTCACCCGGTCGTCGACCGACTCCAGCGCGATGTCCGACTCTCCCACCAGGTCACCGAACTCGGCGGAACTCTCCCCGCCCACCGGTGCGTTCAGCGAGGCCGGGCTGTAGCCGGCCGCCGACTCCAGCGCGGCGAGGATCTCCTCCTCCGGCGTCTCCAGCCGCTTGGACAGCTCCGCGACCGTGGGTGCCCGGGACAGCTCGCTGGTCAGCGCCGCCGTGGCCTGCCCCACCTCGAGGATCAGGTCCCGCAGCCGGCGGGGCACGTGCACGCCCCAGGTGCGGTCGCGGAAGTGCCGCTTGATCTCACCCACGATGGTGATCGCCGCGTACGCGGTGAACGAGCCACGTTCCGGGTCGTACCGGTCGACGGCGTTGACCAGGCCCAACCGGGCCACCTGCTCCAGATCCTCCAGCGGTTCCCCGCGGCCCCGGTAGCGGCGTGCCAGTCGCCCGGCGAACGGCAGGGCGAATCGGACCAGGTCGTCGCGGGCCTCCTGGCGCCGTTCCGGTGGCAACCCCTCGATCCGTGCCGCGTACGCCAACGCTGCCGCGTCGAGATCCTCCAGGCCCCGATCGGTGGGTGGTGGTGTGGTTGTGGTGGTCTGTCCGAACATCCGCGCCTCCCTCAGGAAGGACCCCGCCCGGATTCGGCCGGCATCGGGCACGCGCGTGGACACGCACGGGCCGGTGAGTGGTACGTGATTGGGATGCGAAACGGGCGACGGCGCCGTGCCACGCCAAGGTGATCAGCCTGTCGCAGCCGGCGGTGTTCCCGCTCCGTAGGTACTCAATCACGGGATCGCGGGTTCGCGAGGATGTTTCGCCAGCCCGATGTCAACAGACCAGCAGGCCGTGCCGGCTACCACCGGCGCGCAGCGCGGCGAGCGCGTCCCGCGCCCTCAGCGGCGCCGGTGCGGGCAGGTCGTACGGCTGCGCCCGGAGCACCTCGGTGGCCCGGCGGGTGGGCACCGTGGTGACCGGGTAGCCGCGCGCCGAGGCCCGGTCCAGCGCCCGGCGTCGGCGCCCGAACCCGGCTACGGCCAGCCACTGCGGCAGCCCGGCGAGCGCGGGCGACCGGACGCCCGGCGGTTCCGGCAGCACGTCCACCGAGCTGAACGGTTCGCTGCCGGCCAGCCACCACTCGGCCTGCTCGACGCAGCGGCGGGCGGCGTTCTCGCACCAGTACGGCACCAGGCCGGCCCGGAGCACCTGCCACGGGTCGAGCAGCCGGCCGCACTCGACCACCAACCGGTCGCCGGTCTTGCCGGCGGCCCGCAGCCAGCCCCGGTACAGCTCGGCGGTGGCCACGCTGAGCGCCTCCGGGGCGGGCACGAGCAGCCGGTGCACCGGGTGGCCGGTCTTTGCGGCCCAGTCGCGCACGCCGTGTTCGAAACCGGACTCCACACCGTGCTCGGCGCCACCGGGCGGGGTGGAGACCTCCGGCGGTGCCCAGTTGGCGGGCTCACCGCCGGCGCTGCGCAGCACCTGACGCAGCGCCGGGCTGTCCGGGTGGAAGTCCACCGGGTCGAGGCCGCTGCCCGGGCAGCCCACCTGGAAGCTGTGCCCGTCCGCGGCGTCGAGCACCGGCCAGGTCCGGGCGTCGCGCAGCACCAGGATCGTGGCCTGCGGTTCGAGCCGGTCGGCCAGGAACCGCCGGTACGCGGCCGGCAGGCGCCGCCAGCGGCCCGTCAACGCCACCGTCACCCCGGCCAGCACGCCCCGGCTCGCCGGGCAGTGCACCTGCCGTACGTGCAGATCCGGGTTGCCGGCGAGCAGCCGCCCGGCCAGTGCGGCACCGTGGTCCAGGGCGGCGTCGGGACGGTCGACGTTGCCGTGCGGCCAGTGGGCGAGCATCTCGAATCCGGCGGGCAGCCAGGGCATCCCGAGGGCCGTCGCGAGGTGGGCGACGGCGCCGTGCGGCGAACCGAGCAGCAGGCCGGGATAGCGGCGGCGCGGGTACTGGTCGGCGAACCACTGTGCGACGCGCTCCGCGTCCACCTCGGTCGCCTGGGTCGGGGTCAGTGCGACCCGGCCGGCGGAGCGCACGGCCGCGGCCCGGCGTACCGGGTCGGGGGTGCCGGCGAAGCGGGACACCGGTCCGGCGTGGCCGAGGTCGGCGCAGTCCGCCCCGCGCAGGGCACGGGCGGTGGCCCCGACCAGGATCCGGGCCAGGCTGCCCGTCGCCACGATCCGGTCGCCGGTCAGTCCGGCGCCGGCCGCCGTGAGTGGCGGGCGCGTCCCGCGCACCGGCCCCACCCTGCCTCGTTCGCTCACGCGGCCCGGCTTCCCGCCACGTTGCGGGTTAAACAGGGCATCACTCCACCGAACGGCATCAACCATCTGATCTTGACCATTCCCGCCGTACCCCGCAGCGTCGCGCGGGCATGGGGCAGGGCGTGCGGGTCAGGGTGCGGCCACCACGTCCAGGACACACGGGCGGTCGGCGGTCAGCGCCCCGTCCCAGGCCGCGCCGACCAGCTCCGGCCGGTCGACGCGTACGCCGTGCAGCCCGAGCAGCCGGGCCCAGCCCGCGTACGGGACGTCGTCGGCCAGCTGACGGCCCGGGTGGCCGGACCGGGTGTTGAACACCAGCACCACCAGTCGCGGATCGGGCCACTGCGGCCAACCGCGGGCGACGGTGACCAGCTCGGCCAGCCCGTGCGAACGCATGCCGTCGTCGGTCACCAGGGCGAGCACCGGCCGCTCCGGGGCGGCCAGCTTGGCGGCCACGGCGGCCGGCAGGGCGGCACCCGTCGCGGCACCGCCGGGCTCGGCGAGCACGGTCGTACCGGGTGGCAGCCGGTGGGCGTAGCGGGCGAGGTTCGGCTCGCCGTCCACGGCCACGATGCCGGGGCGGGGCAACCGGAGCCGCAGTTCCTCGAAGACCAGGCGGGCGGCGGCACCGCCACCCACGACGGTCCGGCGCCGTCCGGGCGCGCCCGCGGGCACCACCAGGCAGACCGGACCTGGCCCGGCGACGGCGTCCCGCAGCGCGGCCTCCACCAGGTCGGCACCCCGGGCCGGGTCGACCGCGTGGAACACCCGGCGACACACCGCGCCGAAGCTGCGGTCGACAGGCCCCCACCGGTCGTCCGCCGACGCCACCGGCGGATGTTCGGCGACGATCGCCAGGACGGGCAACCCGTGCTGCCGGGCGGCGTCGAGGCCGGCGAGCAGCCCGTACGCGCTCGCTCCGGCGGACGCCAGGCAGACGCCGACGCCGCCGGTGAGCCGGGCGTGGGCGACCGCCATGAGCGCGGCGCTGGCCCCGGGCCGGGTGGGCACGAAGGTGACCTCACCACCGGTCGCGCTCAGGGCCTCGACCAGCGGCGCGGCCGTCTCGCCGGGATGCCCGAAGACCCGCGGCACCCGCCAGGCCGCCAACCGCGCGACGACCGCCTCCGCCAGCACCGGGTCGGCCAGGTCCAGCACGGCCGACCCCGGCCCGGCCCGATCCGGGCCGGGCGGGCTCGGGTCAGGCACCGTCCCGTCCGGGCGTGGACGGGTCGACATAGCGCAGCACCGCGCCGACCCCGTCCACCAGTTCCGGCGCCTCGTCCGGGCCCAGCACGGTCAGCTCGGCGTCGGTGCCGACCAGCGCGCGGACCAGCGCCGCGTCGGCGCGGACCCGCTGCGGATCGCGGGTGCCGGTCAGCTGGCCGGGCTCGGTGGCGATGTCGGTGGCCGCCGACCCGATCCAGAGTTCACCGTCGGCGGACGGGTCGTCCACGATCAGCATCGTGTCCACCTGGTTGCGCTGCAACGCGGCGACCACGGCGTCGAGTCCGGCACCGACGTCCTCCTGCATGCCGAAGCGGTCCAACGCCGCGCTGATCCGCTGATCGGCGACCTCGGCGATGGTCTGCACGGTGAGGTCGTCCAGCAGGGTCTGGTCGGCGCCGCCGGCCCGCGAGCCGGCGTCGGTGCGCACCACCAGGTCCTGCCAGCGCTCCGGCATCTGCGCGGCGATCATGCCGGTGGCCCGGACGTCACCGGCGACCACGACCACCTCGGCACCGACCCGCTCGGCCAGCTCGACCGTGGCGGCGGTGACGTCACCGGCGTTGTGGTGCCAAGCCTCCATGGCGGCGCGCTGGTAGCGCGACTGGGACCAGCCGCCGGGCTTGACCCGGCGCAGCTGGTAACTCTCCCGCCCGACGACGTGTGCCCGGCGCGGTACGCCACCGGCGCTGACCGACATCGCGTCGGCGCCGGTACGGTCGGCCAGCACCCGGACCCAGGCCACCTGCTCGCCCCGCTGGGCCAACAGCGGCATCACGTGCGGCAGTGGCGCGAACCCGGCCAGGTCCCGGCGGGGTGGGGCGGACAGGTACTCGGAGAGCACCACCCGGCCGCCGGTGGCGAAGACGGCCAGGCCGTAGTCGCCGGGCATCGGGTCGTGGCCGCGGATCACCCGGTCGACGGCGGCCACGGTCGGCTCGTCGGCACCCTGCTCGGCCAGCTGCCGTTGCAGGCCACGCCAGCGAAGATCGAGTGCGGCGTGCGCGTCCTCGGTGTCCAGGGACGCGTCCAGGTAGACCGAGCACCACGGACCGGGACGGTCGTAGAGCGGGCGCAGGAAGGACAGCTGCATGCTCGACCCCTTTCCAGCTCGGCCCCGCGCTTACCCGTCCGACCCGGCTTGTCACCTGCCCGCCACCGCGTGACCGGTTTTCATTCACGTCGTTCAACCCGGAGGGCCGATACGATCTGTGCACGGACGCGAACTCTGGGTGGTGGCAATGGACACGACATCGTATTCCCGGCGCAGCCTCCACCCGACCGGACGCATCCTCACCGCCCGGGTCGTCCGCCTGCTGGACGGCTACCCGCGGGAGGTGCGGGTGGGGCAGCCGGTGCTGGTGTTGGTGCTGGCCGCCGCCGGGGTGGTCGGTCTGCTCGCCAAGTTGGTCCAGGCCGCGCTCTCCGCCGGCTCCGGCACCGGCCGGCGCAAGTTCAAGGAGCTGAAGAAGGGCCCCGAGTACCTGGTCACCCCGATCCGGCTGCGCGACTCCGACAACCGGTTGTACGAGGTGGAGCTGCACGGGCACCTACCGCAGAGCGCCCTGCATCCGGCCGACCACGTCCAGCTGACCCTGCGCGACCAGGGCGATCCGGACCTGCCGCCGAAGATCGAGCGGATCGTCAACCTCACCACCGGGCAGTTGCTGCGCCCGCGTACCGCCACCATGTGGTCGCACCTCGGGCCACCACTGCTGTTGCAGGCCGCACTGGGCGTCCTGCTGCTCGCCGGGCTGGCCGCCTGCACGGCGCTGACCTGAGGTCTCCGGCGACGAGGACTACCGGGCCGGCCAGCCGACCGGGGCGGGCTCGCGGACCGGTTCGGTGACGTCGAGCATGCCGCGGCGGCGGGCCCAACGCTCGAAGACCAGAGTGGCGAACGGCGGTACCGCGCAGGCCAGGGCCACACCGGTGGCCAGCAGGCTCCACCGGTGCAGCCGGGCCACGGCCAGCACCAGCGCGCCGTAGACCACGAAGAGCGCGCCGTGGATCGGGCCGAAGATCTGCACCCCCAGCTCGTTGCCGGGCGGGCCGTACTTGGCCGCCATTCCGGCCAGCAGGCCGGCCCAGGAGATCGCCTCCGCGATCGCCGCCGCCACGAACAACCGGGTCACCTTCGCGCGCACGAAGGTCATGTTAGCGGCGTACGCCCCGGGCCCCGCCCGCCGGGCCGGCGACGCGACGGCGGTCACCGCACGCCGGACGGTGGACAACGGGACGGACTTCCGCCCGGTGGCATGGACATGCGACGTTGGGGGTACCAGCGGTGACAGGGTGGTGACCATGGGCGAGGAAGTCGCTGTGCAGACCTTCAGCCGGCAGGACCGGGCTCGCTACCGGGACAAGGTACGCCGTTGTCTCGACGTCTTCGCCGAGATGCTGCGCGAGTCCCGGTTCGATGTCGACCGGCCGATGACCGGCCTGGAGATCGAGCTGAACCTGGTCGACGACGACTCGATGCCGACGATGCGCAACACCGACGTGTTGCGGGCGGTGGCCGACCCGAGCTTCCAGACCGAGCTCGGCCAGTTCAACGTCGAGATCAACGTGGCGCCGAGGCGACTGGCCGGCACCGGCCTGGCCGAGTTCGAACAGAGCGTACGAGCCAGCCTGAACGCCGCCGAGCAACGGGCCCGCACGGTCGGCGCGCACCTGGTGATGATCGGCATCCTGCCCACCGTGCGGCCCGAGCACCTGACCGCGGCCACCCTGTCGGCCAATCCCCGGTACGCGCTGCTCAACGAACAGATCTTCGCGGCCCGGGGCGAGGATCTGCGGATCTCCGTCAACGGGGTGGAGCGGCTGGCGGTCACCGCCGACACCATCACCCCGGAGGCGGCCTGCACCAGCACCCAGTTCCATCTCCAGGTGGGCCCGAGCCAGTTCGCCGACTACTGGAACGCGGCCCAGGCCATCGCCGGCATCCAGATGGCGCTGGGCGCGAACTCGCCGCTGTTCTTCGGCCGGGAACTGTGGCGCGAGACCCGCATCCCGCTGTTCCAGCAGGCCACCGACACCCGCCCCGAGGAGATCAAGACGCAGGGCGTACGACCTCGGGTGTGGTTCGGGGAACGTTGGATCACCTCGGTGTTCGACCTGTTCGAGGAGAACGTGCGCTACTTCCCGGCGCTGCTGCCGGTCTGCGACCCCGAGGATCCCTCCGAGACGCTGGCCGCCGGTGGCGTACCGACCCTGAGCGAGCTGCGGTTGCACAACGGCACGATCTACCGCTGGAACCGGCCCGTCTACGACGTGCTCCGGGGCCGCCCGCACCTGCGGGTGGAGAACCGGGTCCTGCCGGCCGGGCCGACCGTGCTGGACACCGTCGCCAACGGGGCGTTCTACTTCGGGCTGGTCCGGGCGCTGGCCGAGGCCGACCGGCCACTGTGGTCGCAGATGTCGTTCAGTGCCGCCGAGGAGAACTTCAACACCTGCGCCCGGCACGGCATCGACGCGCACGTCTTCTGGCCCGGCCTGGGCTACCTGCCGGTCACCGAACTGGTGCTGCGCCGGCTGCTGCCGCTGGCCGCGCAGGGCCTGGACCGGTGGGGCGTCGAGCCGGGCGAGCGGGACCGGCTGCTCGGCGTCGTCGAGCAACGCTGCCTCTCCGGCCGCAACGGGGCGAGCTGGCAGGTGGCGACGCTGCACCGGCTGGAGTCCGCCGACCAGCTCGACCGGCCGGCGGCACTGCGCGAGGTGGTCCGGCACTACGTGGAGTTGATGCACAGCAACCGCCCGGTCCACGAGTGGCCGATCCCCTGACTGCACGCCTGACCAACTCCCGGCGCAGAGAGTGATCGGATCGACACGGCGATTACGGTGGGTGCGTTCCGTCCGCCGGGTCGAGAGGATCCGCCGATGCCCCGCTCCCTCCGTCATGCCGTCGGGTTCACCGTCGTCGGCCTCGGCGAGGAGCAGGTGGGCCGGCACGGCGGCTGCACCGGCCCGGACGGCGGGACGCTGCTCGCCACCGACGTGCCCCACCACTGGCCGCTGTACCTCACAGTCCCTGCGGGTGGGCGGCGCACCGCTCACCGCCGACTTCGACCTGACCGGCCCCGCCACACCCTGAACCGGTTCGACGCGCAACGGTACGCGAGCCTGGCGGCACAGGGCAGCCGGCGCCCTCGGCGGGTGGCGGGTGGCGGGTGGCGGGTGGCGCTCAGGCTGTCACCCGGGCCAGGAAGCCGGCGAGGTTCGTGACGGTACGGGCGATCTTCTCGTCCAGGCTGATCGTCTCGTGCAGCCGCGCGCCGGCCCCGGCGTCCTTCTTGCCCCGCAGGTAGAGCGAGCAGGACAGGTCGCTGCACAGGTAGGTGCCGACGGAGCTACCGTCCCGACCGGCCCGACCGGCCCGAGGGGCGACCAGCAGGCTCACTCCCACCTCCGGTGAGGTCAGGCAGATCGAGCACAGGTTGCGCCGGGCCGGTCCCGGGCCGGCGCTCGGGCGGCGCAGGACCAGCGCTACCGGGCGGTCCGCGGGGACGGTGACGAGGTAGGCGCGATCCGGCGTCTGCGGGTCGCGCCAACCCAGGTAGTCCAGGTCGGCCCAGGGGCGGGTGGCCAGGTCACGTGGCACGGAGAGGCGCTTCGCCTCGCCCTTGCTGCAGTTGACGAAGGCGGCTCGGATCTCCGGCTCGGTCAGCGGTTCCATAAGTCTATGGTTTTTTTCCTAAACTGTTTAGGCAAAGCCGATACAGGTGTTCTGCCACACACGCCCGGGGAGGGACATGCCACGGCTGGGACTCAACCCGCACCGGCTCGCGCTCGGCGGCGCGGAGCTGGCCGACGAGGTCGGCTTCGAGCAGGTCACCGCCTCCGCACTGGCCCAGCGGTTCGGCGTCAAGGTGGCGAGCCTCTACTCGCACATCCGCAGCACCCACGAGCTGAAGGTCCGCATCGCGCTGTTCGCACTGGACGAGTTGGCCGACCGGGCGGCCGAGGCGTTGGCCGGGCGGGCCGGTAAGGACGCGCTGTTCGCGTTGGGCAACGTCTACCGCGACTACGCCCGCGAACACCCCGGCCGGTACGCCGCGACCCACCTGCGGCTCGACCCGCAGACGGCGGCGGCGAGCGCCGGCCCACGCCACGCCCAGTTGGCCCGCGCGGTCCTGCGCGGCTACCAACTGGACGAGCCGGCGCAGACCCATGCGGTACGGCTGCTCGGCGGCGTGTTCCACGGCTTCGCCAGCCTGGAACTGGGTGGCGCGTTCAGCCACAGCACCCCGGACAGCGAGCAGTCCTGGACCTGGACCCTGAACGCCCTCGACGCGCTGCTGTCGGCCGGGCCACCGGACGCCGGTTGAGTCCACCGGGGCCACCGGACGCCTGCTGGACCGTCGGCGGCGGCGCGAGAGCCGACCGCGTCCGCGGGTGCCGGACACCCACGGGCGCGGTTCGACCGACTCAGCTCTGCGTGATGACCTCGTTGCCGGCGAGGCTCTCGGTGCGCTGCTGGATCAGCGTCCGCAGCCGCTCGGCGTCGCTGCCGGCGGCCGCGGCGTCGTACCCGTCCACCGTGGCCAACACCTCGGTTATCGCGTCCACCGCGGCCAGCGCCGTACCGTCGGCGAAGACCTGTTGGTAGAGGGCACGGTAGGCGTCCTCGTACACCTGCTTGAACTTCGCACTGGCCAGGAAGCGCTCCTTGAGCTGGTGGCCGCTGCCGCCGGGGCCACCGTTGCCGCCGGGACCGCCGTTGCCGCCCGGCCCGGCGTCCCCGCCGCGGACGGCGCCGTTGTCCGGGCGGGTGCGGCCGGTAGGAGACTCCGCCTGGCGTCCGCCGTCCGCTCCGACGGGGTCCGGAGCGGCACCCTCCGCGGTGGCGGAGTCCGGAGTAACCTCCGCGGTGGCGGAGTCCGGAGCCGCGGTGGCCGGACCGGCGTCGTCGCGGAGGCCGACGCCCGGTACGGCTGCGCCGCCGAGCCGGCCCTGCTCGTGCGGTCCCTGGGTGGCGCTGCCGCTGAACGCGAGGTTGTAGTCCCAGCCGATGACGGTGAACCGTTTCGTGCCCAGGTCGTACCAGAGGTAGTAGTTGCGGCCCGGACCGGACATGTCGTCGAAGTTGAGCAGCAGGTTCTGCCACGCCGCGTACCGGGCGAAGGACGCCACGTCGACGTGGTCGGCCAACTGCTCGTCGAACTCGACGTCGCTGGCGTTCTCGACCCACCTGATCAGGTCGATCACCGGTTGCAGGTCCTGGCTGCCCTTCATGGTGATCTGTTTGAAGTCGTCGGCGTACTCGGTCTGGTCGTCACCCTGGTCGGTGAACCGGCTGGTCGCCAGCGACTTGTAGAGCACCCCCGAACCGTCGAAGTCCTCGGCGAAGTTCCCGTCGGGATGCTCGACGACCAGGCGGGCCGTGGTGGGCCGGTCGTTGACCGTGAAGCTGGTGTAGGCGTACTCCTGGGTCACCTCACCGGCGGCGGCGAGCAGGTCGAGGGTCACCGCTTCGTTGAGCACGGTGGAGCCGCCGCCCATCCCGGCCACCCGCACCGCGATGTCCCGGTGCCCCTGGTACCGGCGGCCGTCGACGTACTCGTCGAAGCGGATCAGCCACGGCAGGGTCTCCGGCTCCTCGGCCCGCAACGTCGTCTGGCCGAACCCACCGGTCCTACCCTGACCACCCGGGCCGTCCTGACCACCGGGGCCGTCCTGACCACCGGTCCTGCCCTGCGCACCGGGGCCGTCCTGGCCGGCCGCCGTCTCCTGACCGGCTCGCCGGTCCTGGCCGTCGGCTCCGTCCTCGCCGACACCGCGTTGCGGGGTCTGTCCGTCACGGCTCAGGCTGCGCAGCGTGGAGTTGCCCTTGAGCCGGATGCCGACACTCGGCACGGTGGTGCCGTCGATGACCAGGTCGGCCTCGATGTACTCCTTCTCGCCCTCGTCGTAGAAGGCGTCCAGCATGCGCTCGTAGTCGGCGTCCCGGAAGACCAACTCGATGCGGTGCGCCACCGTCTCGTCGAACAGGTCGACCGTGCCGGCGATGTTCTGGGTGACCACGTCACCCCCGGTGTCACTCGCGCTGGTCACGTACGGGCGGATCCGTACCGTGCTGAGTGTGACGGTGAGTACGAGCAGGAGTGTGAGGCAGCTGGCCAGGAACTTCCAGTAGTGCCGGATCCGGAGCGGGATCCGGCGCTTCCCGCGCATCACAGGTCCGTCTGGTCGTAGCCGGTCAGTACGGTCACCCGCTGGCCGCCGGTCCGCTCGGCCAACGCGTTGATCAGGTCGCTGGGCTCGGCACCCTTGCTCAACCGCACCGTGTACATCATCTCGGTGAGCGCGCCGCCCCGGATCGTCTCCATGCTGACCAGTTCGAACTCGCTGGTGAAGCGGATCAGCACGTCCTGGATGTGCTCGGTGTGGTTGCCGGTCGGCGGCACCTGCACCTTGACGACCTGACGCTGCACGTTGGAGGCGAACCAGTTGAAGCGGTACATCAGCACGATGATGAGGCTGATCGCGACGGCCGCGACCACGGCCAGCAGGTAGAACCGGGTGCCGCAGGCCATGCCCACGCCCATCACCAGGAAGATGAACCCGACGTCGCGGGTCTCCTTGATGGCGTTGCGGAACCGCACCACCGACAGGGCACCGACCAGGGCGAAGGCGCGGGCGATGTTGGAGCCCACCACAAGCATGATCAGCGAGATGAGCATGCCGAGGATGACAAGCGTCTGCACGTACGACTGGCTGTACGACACGTTGCGGTGGGTGAACCGGTAGACCCAGCCGATCATCGCGCTGAGCAGGAAGGCCAGCGACATGGCCAGGGCGATGTCGCCGACGCTGAAGGTGCCGGACAGATCCTGGAACTCGAACGGCATGGGTCAGACCTCACTCTTGGCGTAGTCGGCGGATTGCGGGTGGGACGGCAGGAAGTCGTCGGCGGCGGCGTGGTGCAGCGAACGGGGAACGCGACCGAAGGCCTCGACGCTCTGGCAGTACTTCGACATCCGGACGATCGACAGGTTCGTCCGGGCGGCCAGGTCGGTGAGCCAGTACGGCACCCGCTCGTTCGCCTTGATCTCCAGCACGGAGAAGCTCGCCGGCACGATGAGTCGGTTCTCGGCGTCCGCGCCGAGGTGGAAGTCGCGGTCCCGGCCGCGTACCCGGTGGTCGAGGGTGACCCGCAGGCCGGTGTCGGAGTCCCGGCCGACGAACGCCTCCCGCTGGTAGCCGGTCATCGCCACCGGCCGCAGATCCAGACCGCAGAGCAGTTCCAGGACCTCGTCGAGGAAGGCCCGCTGCTCGGGGGCGTGTGCGACCAGTTCCCGCCGGTCGCACAGCGCGCGGGCCAGGTGGTACGGCAGGGCCACCCGGCGCTTCTGGGTGACCCGGTTCACCCGTTGCTTGATCTCGACGTGCACGATGCTGTCGTCGGTGACGGTGGCGCGGTCGCCGTAGTGCCGCACCCGCAGCTTGCGGCGGAACCTCAGCCCTTCGATCTTCTCCCAGTAGAAGCGCAGCCCGGCGGTGTCGTAGTAGACGCTCCACACGCCGTATCCGGTGTCGCCACCGTGGCGGTCGCGGTCCATCCGGGCGGCGAACCGCTCGCGCAGCGCCGGCAGGTCGCCGACCGGTACCAGATACTTGATCTCGTACCGGTTGAAGGCGTGCAGCCCGCTGGGGGCGTGTGACGCGGCCCCACTCCGGTCGGTACCGCCCGGCCGCCCGTCGTCGGGCGGCGACGGTGGCGCTGCGGTGGACGGCTGGGGGTCTGGGGCGCGGGACGGAACCCGCCGCAGCCATGAGCGCATGTGGGCTGGCCGATCTGTGCGGTGACAGGGACCAGCGAATGCAAACAGCCGAGACTATGAACCAGCTTTGGATTCCGGGTGAACCGACGGTGAACCCGCGTGGTGGTTCAGCCGCCCGCGCGCCACACCGTCCACAGGCCGTACAGGGCGGCGACGCCGAGCGCCACCGTGCCCAGCGCGACCGCCTGGCGGCGCTGCCCGCTCGGACGGACCCGGGCGACGACGGTGGCCACGTAGAGCGCCGCCACGATGATCGTCCAGAGCCACGCGGTGGAGATCCGTTCGTCGACCCGACATCCGGCCGGTGCCGGGTGGATCGCCGGGCACACGTCGGCGCGCGGCAGGGCCAGATACCAGAAGCCGGCCCAGGCGAGGACCGCGACGGCGCTGGCCACGGCGACCGCCAGCCAGGATCGGACAGCTGCGGGCACGGCCACCTCCATCGGGACACCGGGGCGTCAGGCGTCCAGGACGCCGGAGGCGGCAAGCGTACCGGCCGCGCCCGGACGCCCCGGACGGCACCGCCCGCCGTCGACGGTGTTCGATCGCCGTCGACGGCGGGCGGGCGGCCGGGCCGGAGCCGGTCGGTCAGTCGACGCCGAACTCCATGGCGGCGCGGTCGAGCGCCTCGTCCTCGACCGAGGAGACCCCGCGGGAGGCGATGGCCTCGGCGCCGCCCTGCGGCATCGCGCCGATCAGGCCGGTGGAGGCCGCCTGGGCGGCACCGACGACCCGCTGCGGGGTGCCGCCGCCGACCATGCCGAGGTTCGCGTACTGCTCCAGCTTGGCGCGCGAGTCGGCGATGTCCAGGTTGCGCATGGTGAGCTGGCCGATGCGGTCCTGCGGGCCGAACGCCGAATCCTGCGTACGCTCCATCGACAGCTTGTCCGGGTGGTAACTGAATGCCGGGCCGGTGGTGTCCAGGATCGAGTAGTCCTCGCCCCGGCGCAGCCGCAACGTGACCTCGCCGGTGACCGCCGTACCGACCCAACGCTGCAACGACTCGCGCAACATCAGCGCCTGCGGGTCCAGCCAGCGGCCCTCGTACATCAGGCGGCCCAGGCGGCGGCCCTCGTTGTGGTAGTTGGCCAGGGTGTCCTCGTTGTGGATGGCATTGACCAACCGTTCGTACGCGGCGTGCAGCAGCGCCATGCCGGGGGCCTCGTAGATGCCGCGGCTCTTGGCCTCGATGATCCGGTTCTCGATCTGGTCGGACATGCCCAGGCCGTGCCGCCCGCCGATGGCGTTGGCCTCCAGCACCAGGTCGACCGCGCTGGGGAACTCCTTGCCGTTGATCGTCACCGGGCGGCCCTGCTCGAAGCCGATGGTGACGTCCTCGGTGGGGATCTCGACCGACAGGTCCCAGAACTTGACGCCCATGATCGGGTTGACCGTCTCGATGCCGGTGTCCAGGTGTTCCAGGGTCTTCGCCTCGTGCGTGGCGCCCCAGATGTTGGCGTCGGTGGAGTACGCCTTCTCGGTGCTGTCCCGGTACGGCAGGCCGCGTTCCAGCAGCCACTCGGACATCTCCTTGCGCCCGCCGAGTTCGGTGACGAAGTCACCGTCGAGCCACGGCTTGTAGATCCGCAGCTGCGGGTTGGCCAGCAGGCCGTAGCGGTAGAACCGCTCGATGTCGTTGCCCTTGAAGGTGGAGCCGTCGCCCCAGATCTGGACGTCGTCGGAGACCATCGCCCGGACCAGCAGCGTCCCGGTGACCGCCCGGCCCAACGGCGTGGTGTTGAAGTAGGCCCGCCCGCCCGAGCGGATGTGGAAGGCGCCGCAGGTCAACGCCGCCAGCCCCTCCTCGACCAGGGCGGCCCGGCAGTCGACCAGCCGGGCGATCTCGGCCCCGTAGTTGTGCGCCCGACCGGGCACCGAGGCGATGTCGGGCTCGTCGTACTGGCCTATGTCGGCCGTGTAGGCGCACGGGATGGCGCCCTTGTCGCGCATCCACGCGACCGCGACCGAGGTGTCGAGGCCGCCGGAGAAGGCGATGCCGACACGTTCACCGATGGGCAGGGAGGTCAGAACCTTGGACACAAGGAAGAGTATGCACCAGCGCGCATACTCATGCAAGCCGGATGTCGGGAAGGGCACACGCAGCACCTGGTCAAGGCGCACGGGGGCACCCGGTCGGGTGCAGAGCGCCCTGGACAAGGGCAGCCTGTTCACCGTCCGGCTGCCGGAGGCCGGGGCGGGCGGTCGAGCAATCTGAGAGAAGTCGAGCAATCTGGAAGAAACCCGCGCCGCAATCCATCCATCATCATCGTTGTTAACCCTCCGTGATGATGAGGAGCGCCGCATGGCCCAGACCGACAGTCATCCCCGCCGTCTACGCGTCACCGACGAGCTCCGCGTGCCGTCCGAAGCCACCTCGGTCTTCGTCCCCGGCGAGACGCCACGTCGACGCGGGCTGATCATCGCGCTCAGCGTGTTGGCCGGCTTCCTGCTCACCGTCGTCTGGTCGGCGGAGTTCGTCGACTCGACCATCGGCGACAACATCGCCAACACGATGCTGGGTCACGACGCGAAGGAGACTCCGATCAGCGGGGTCGTGGCGGGTGTGCTCTTCGCGTTCGTCTCCGGTGTCGCCGGCACCTTCACCGCCTGCAACATCGCCGCCTTCGGCGCCATCGCCCCGCTGGCCGGCACCTCCGGCAGTCGGCTCGGCCGCTTCCTGACTCCGCTGCGTCCGCTGGGCTGGATGGCGGTCGGCATGATCGTGGTGTCCGCCGCCTACGGCGCGCTCGTCGGACTGGTCGGCACCTCGATGCCCCAGTTCTCCACCGCACCGAACACGCCCGGATCGCTGTCGCCGCGCAGCATCCAGTCCATGGTGGTCTTCGGCCTGATCGGGCTGATCATGATCTATCTGGGGCTGGCCGCGCTACGGGTGGTGCCGGACCCGTTCGCCCGGATCGCCCGCCGCTACCCCAACGCGCCGCTGGTCTTCATGGGCGTACTCATCGCCGGTTTCCTGATCGGACGCCCGTTCCCGCTGTTCCGCCAGATGTTCCGGGACGCCGCGGAGAGCGGCAACCCGCTCTACGGCGCCGCCGCGTTCACCCTCCAGTCGATCGGCAACATCATCATCATGGCGGTGTTGTTCCTGCTGCTGGCCTGGTTCGCGGGCAGCCGGCTGCAACGCTGGTTCGCGGCCCGCCCGAGCCGGCTGGCGGCGACCATCGCGGTCGCGTTCATCATCGCGGGTGCCTTCACGTTCCTCTACTGGGACGTCCGCCTGCTCGCCCGCCGCGAACTCATCCCCTGGTACCCGACCGCGCCCTGGGCGTGACCCCGCCCGACCCGACACCTGACCGCCCCCGGCCGACCGGCCGGGGGCGGCTGTCACAGATCGGCTCCGACCGGCGTCTGATGCCCGAGACCGGCAAGCCGCAAGGAGGAGAGATGACCAGCAGGATCCCCCCGACCGAGATCACCGGTGTCCAGGGCGCCCTGATGAAGACGATCGCCAGGAGGATGGTCGGCACGGTGCCCGAGCCGCTCGGCGTGCTGTGGCACCACCGGGCCGTACTCAACGCCACCATGAGCCTCGGCCGCAAGGCCAACCGGTGGGACGAGTGCGACCGGGACCTGAAGTCCTACGCGCACATGGCGGTGGCGTCCCTGATCGGCTGCTCGTTCTGCCTCGACATGGGCTACTTCCAGGCCCGCAACGAGGGACTCGACCTGACCAAGGCCCGCGAGGTACCCCGCTGGCGCGAGTCGGACGCCTTCACTCCGGTGGAGCGCGACGTGCTGACGTACGCCGAAGCGATGTCCCAGACGCCGCCGACGGTCAGCGACGAACTCTCCGGTCGGCTGCTCAAGCTGCTCGGTGCGCCGGGGCTGATCGAACTCACCGCGTTCATCGGCGCCGCCAACCTCGCCGCCCGGATGAACGTCGCCCTCGGCATCGAGGCGCAGGGCTTCGCCGCGACCTGCGGCCTGCCGCCCCTGGCCCGGCCGTCCGCGAACCGGGCCTGACGACCCCACCCGCACGATCACGCCCGATCCGGGATGCAGTGGCCTCCCCGCACCGGGACACCACCCGATCCCGGATCGAGCGTGACCTCGCGCTACCGTCCACCGGCCGCCGAGGTCAGGGTCGGCGTGGGAGGCCCCCGGCACCCGTACGGCTACCGTCGACTCGTGACCTGGACCGAACCTGCCGTCTGGTACGCCAACCTGCCGGCCTTCCACGCCTCCACCGGCGCTCTGATCACCAACCCGGCCGGTGACGTACTGCTGGTCAAGCCCCGCTACCGCGACTACTGGGCCTTCCCCGGCGGCGGCATCGAGGCGGACGAGCACCCGCACGACGGCTGTGCCCGCGAGGTCCGCGAGGAGTTGGGCCTCACGTTGCCCGTCGGCGACCTGCTCGTGGTGGACTGGGCGCCACCTGAAGGGCCACGGCTGCGGGCCCTGATCCACCTCACCTTCGACTGCGGCACGCTCACCGGCACGGAACGTTTCGAGCTACCCGACGACGAACTCACCGATGCCGCCTTCTTCCCGCCGGACGAAGCCGAGCGACGCCTCCCGACCGCCGTGGCGCCACGGGTGAGCGCCGCGCTCCGCGCTCGCACCCGGCGCACGGCGATCTACCTCCCCACGGCCCCACCCGCACATCGGCGGCCCGGAGAGAGCGGGCGGCCACCGGCGGCAACGCAGGACGGGTCAGCGCGGGCGTCGCCGACCGTCGGTGATGAGTTATCGGGCCCCGGCCCGTCACACCTGTGACGGGACACGACAAGCGGAAGGACGACGTGATGGGTGCGCAGACACGGTTGGCGGAACCGGGCGGGCTGGGCCAGGTAGACGAGCCGGCGTTCACCGGGCTGGCGGAGCGGCACCGGCGGGAGCTGCACGTGCACTGCTACCGGATGCTCGGGTCGTTCGAGGACGCCGAGGACACCGTGCAGGAGACGTTCCTGCGGGCCTGGCGACGGCGGGAGACCTTCGAGGGGCGGTCCACGTTCCGGGCCTGGCTGTACCGGATCGCCACCAACGCCTGCCTGGACCTGCTCGCCCGGTGCCGCCCGGAGCCGGCGGTCGGCGGTGAGGTGCGGTGGTTGCAGCCGTACCCGGACCGGCTGCTCGACGAGCTGCCCGCGGGCGACGCGGACGAGCCGGAGGCGCTCGCCGTCGCGCGGGAGACGATCGAGCTGGCGTACCTGGTCGCGGTCCAGCACCTGGCGCCGCGCCCACGGGCCGTGCTGATCCTGCGCGACGTGCTCGGCTGGCCGGCGAAGGAGGTCGCGGAACTTCTCGGGGACTCCGTCAACTCGGTGAACAGCGCGTTGCAGCGGGCCCGCGCCGGAATGCGGGAGCACCTGCCCGCCGAGCGGCAGGACTGGACCGGCGGCGAGGAGGACGCCGGCACCCGCGAGCTGGTCCGGCGCTATACCGACGCCAGCGTGGCCACGGACATCGACCGGCTGGCCGCCCTGCTGCGCGACGACGTCCGCTGCTCGATGCCGCCCACGCCGGGCCTGCACGTCGGCCGCGACGCGGTGGTCAAGGACTGGGTCGACAGCGGCTTCGAGGGCATGACGGGCCTGCGGGCCGTACCCACCTCGGTGAACCGGCAGCCCGCCGTCGCCTTCTACCACCGGCGGGAGCCCGCGGGCGGGTACCTGCCGCTGACGGTCGACGTGCTGCGCATCAGCGGCGGGGCGATCACCGAGATCGTCACCTTCCACGACGACCAGTTCCCGCGACTCGGGCTGCCCGCGCAGCTACCCACGGACGGCACGGAGTGGCAGCGGTAGGCCAGTCAGGAGAGCTGGAAGACGGAGGAACGAGATGAGCAGCATGAACGACACCAGCGCCGACACCCGCGCGGCCACCGGCCGGACCCGCCCCGCCCGCCCGCTGCGCGGGCTGCTCGTCACCGGCCTCGGTGCCACGCTCGCGGCGGTGGCGGCCACCACGATCACCGCCGCGCTCGCCCGGGCGGCCGGCGTCGACTTCGAGATCCCCGACGGCGGCGAGGCGATCCCGTTACCCGGGTTCGCCGTGGTGACCGGATTCTTCGCACTGGTGGGCGTCGTCATCGCCACCGCCCTGCTTCGCTGGAGCAGCCGACCCGCCGAGCGGTTCGGGTGGACGGCCGGGTCGCTGACCGCGATCTCGCTGGTCCCGCCCTTCCTCGTCGGGGCGAGCAGCGCAACCGTGGCCGCCCTGGTCGGGTTGCACCTCGTCCCGGCCGCGGTGATGATCCCGATCCTGACCCGCGCCCTGCGCGCCCGCACCGCCTGACCCTCGGCCGGCATCGGCCGCACCCTGCCGGGCCGCGCGTCGCCCGACGGGTCGGCGGCCGGGCCCGACGAGGGTGCCACGCGGGCTGCTGGCCGGACAGCACCTCCAAGCCCAGTGGAGCCAATGCGCCCGTCCACGTCCTCACGACGCCACGATGGCCGCTGTCTCCGCTGGTAGTTCGATGCGGTCGCGTTGGACGGTGACGCCCTCTCCGGTGGCCAGCAGCACCCGCCGGGCCACTCCCGGCAGGGTGATGCGTTGCGGCTGGTGGGCGAGGTTGGCGGCGACCAGGCAGCCGCCGCGGCGCATCACCAGGAAGCGGTCGCCGTGGCGTACGTCGATGGCGAACAGGTGCGGGTCGGACAGTTCCGGACGGGACTTCCGCAGCGCGATGAGCCGGCGGTAGAAGTCGTACATCCCGCGGTGGTCGGGTTTCTCCAGCTCGGCCCAGTCCAACCGGGAGCGTACGAAGGTCTGCCGGTCCTGGGGGTCGGGCACGGCGGCGGCCGACCAGCCGTGGGTGGCGAACTCGCGGCGGCGGCCGGACACCACGGCGGCGGCCAACTCCGGCTCGGGGTGACTGGTGAAGTACTGCCACGGCGTGCTGGCCGCCCACTCCTCCCCCATGAACAGCATCGGGGTGAACGGCGCGGTCATCAGCAGGGTGGCGCCGACGCGGAGCATGGCGGGCGACACGCTCGCGGTCAGCCGGTCACCGGTGGCCCGGTTGCCGATCTGGTCGTGGTTCTGCAGGTACGCGACGAAGCGGTGGCCGGGGGTGCGCTGGTCGACGGGGCGACCGTGTTGGCGGTGCCGGAAGCTCGACCAGGTGCCGGTGTGGAAGAAGGCGCCGCGCAACACCTCGGCGAGGCATTCCATGCTGCCGAAGTCGCCGTAGTAGCCCTGCTGTTCGTCGGTGAGCAGGGTGTGCAGGGCGTGGTGGGCGTCGTCGTTCCACTGGGCGTGCAGGCCGTAGCCGCCGGCCTCCCGTGGGGTGATCAGCCGGGGGTCGTTGAGGTCGGACTCGGCGATCAGGGACAGCGGGCGGCCCAGGTGCACCGACAGCGACTCGACCTCGACGGCGATCTCTTCCAGCAGGTGCACCGCACGGGTGTCGGGCAGCGCGTGTACGGCGTCCAGGCGCAGGCCGTCGACGTGGTAGTCGCGCAGCCACATCAGCACGCTGTCGACGATGAACCGGCGTACCCCGTCGGAGTGCGGACCGTCCAGGTTGATCGCCTGACCCCAGGGGGTGCTGCGGTCACTGAGGTACGGCGCGAACATCGGCGCGTAGGCCCCGGAGGGCCCGAAATGGTTGTAGACGACGTCGAGGATCACCCCCAGCCCCTTGGCGTGGGCGGCGTCGACCAGCCGTTTCAGGCCGTCGGGGCCGCCGTACGGTTCGTGTGGGGCGAACCAGCAGACCCCGTCGTATCCCCAGTTGTGTTCGCCGTTGAAGGCGTTCACCGGCAGCAGTTCGATCATGTCGACGCCGAGTTCGACCAGGTGGTCGAGCCGGCCGATCGCCGCGTCGAAGGTGCCTTCCGGGGTGAAGGTGCCGACGTGCAGCTCGTAGAGGATGCTGCCGGGCAGTTGCCGGCCGGTCCAGGAGTCGTCGGTCCAGGTGAAGGCCGAGTGGTCGTAGACCCGGCTGGGACCGTGTACCCCGGCCGGCTGCCACCGGGACCGGGGGTCGGGCAGCGGCTGGTCGTCGTCGCCCAGCAGGAACGCGTAGTCGGGTCCGGCGCCGGGTACCTCGACCCGCCACCAGCCGTCCCGACCGGCGCGCATCTCGTGGTCGGCGGCGCCGGGCAGGCGCAGCCGCACCCGCTTCGCCTCCGGCGCCCAGACCGTGAACTCGGACATGACGCAGCCCTCCCGGGTCAGGTGGTGGGCACCAGCAGCGCGACGGGATAGTTGGCCAGCAGGTCCGCCAGGCGGACCCGACCATCACTGTAGACCCGCCCGGTGAACAGGCACGACATCTGTTTGACCGGTAGTGACAGGGTGGTGTCGCGCCAGCCGCCGTCGGCGGCCAGCCGCAGCGGCAGCCGGGTGGCGACGGCCAGCGCACCGCCGCGGTCGAAGGCGACGACGTGCCCGGCGGCCGGACCGTGCCCGGTGACCGGCCGGTAGTCGCCGAACAGCTCCGGGCGGTCCCGGCGGGCCCGCAGGGTTCGGGACACCACGAGCAGCTTGGCCGCGCCGCCCTCGTCCACCGGCGGCAGCCAGCCGGCGTCGAGCCGGGCCAGCATCTCCCGGCGTACGGCGAAGTCGACCGGACGGCGGTTGTCGGGGTCGACCAGGGAGTTGTCCCACAGCTCGGTGCCCTGGTAGGTGTCGGGCACCCCGGGCATGGCCAGTTGGACCAGCTTCTGGCCGAGCGAGTTGGCCCAGCCGGCCGGGGTGATCTCGGCGGCGAACGCGGCCAGTTCCGGCGCGACGGTCGGGTCGTCGTACCCGGCGTCGACCAGGGCGTGCATAGCCTGTTCGAAGGCCGGGTCGGGGTCGGTCCAGCCGGTCGAGACGGCGGCTTCCCGGGCAGCCTTCTCGGCGTACGCGTGCAGCCGCTCGCGTTCGATCGGCCAGGCGCCGACGGCGGTCTGCCACAGCAGGTGGGCCAGGGCGGCGTCGGGCAGCGGCACCGCCGCCATCCACCGGGTGACCAGCTCGGCCCAACGTCGTGGCGCTTCGGCGAGGACGGCGAGGCGGGCCCGGACGTCCTCACCACGTTTCGTGTCGTGGGTCGACAGCGTGGTCATGCTGGCCGGCCAGCGGGCGTGGCGGTCGGCGGCGAAGCGATGGAAGCGGCCGGGTCGGGTGCCGAAGTGGCTGGGGCTGCCGCCGACCTCGTTGAGGGCGACGAACCGGCTCCACCGGTAGTAGGCGGTGTCCTCGACGCCCTTGGCCATCACCGCTCCGGTGAACTGCGGGAAGCGGCGGCCCAGTTCGTCGTCGGGGTCGCGCAGCCGGCGGGTGATCGCGTCCAGCGCGCCGGTCAGGTCGGTGCGGCGGCGGCCGGCCTCGGCGCGGGCGTTGGCCAGGTGCCGGGCCCCGTCGGGCGGGTAGCCGCGGTAGACCGGGAACGCGGCGGCCAACTCGGCCAGGGCGGCGCGGGCCGCGTCGGGGTCGACGTCCGGGGCGAGGGCGGCCAGCCGGGTCAGTTCGGCGGCGAGCAGCCGGGTGGCGGCGCCGAGCTTGGTGTCGTGGGTCAGGTCGGCCCAGGAGGTGGCCCGGCCGACCAGCCGGGTGTCCAGGGCGGTCAGCTCCGCCTCGGCGTCGCCGTCGACGAACAGGCCGCAGACCGCCGCGAGGGCGTCGTAGCCGGTGGTGCCGTCGACCGGCCAGGCCGGCAGTTCCTCGCCGTACTCCAGGATCTTCTCCACGACCAGCCAGGCGTCGGGGGCGGCGGCACGCAGCCGGGCCAGGTAGTCGGCGGGGTCACGCAGGCCGTCGGGGTGGTCGACCCGGATGCCGTCGATCTCGCCGGCCGCGGCCCAGGCCAGGATCAGCTCGTGGGTGGCGGCGAACACCGCCGGGTCCTCCACCCGCAGCCCGGCCAGGCTGGCCACGGCGAAGAACCGGCGGTACGTCAGCTCGGCGTCGCCGCGCCGCCAGGAGACCAGTTCGTAGTGCTGCCGGTCGTGGACCTCGCCGGGGCGGCCGTCGCCGGTGCCGTCGGCGATCGGGAAGCGGTGCTCGTGGTAGCGCAGCTCGCCGTCGGCGACGGTGAGGTCGGCCAGCGCGTCCGGGGTGTCGGCGAGCACCGGCAGCAGCAGCCGGCCGGCGTCCCAGTCGATGTCGAACCAGTCGGCGTACGCCGACCCGCGCCCCCGGCGCAGCACGTCCCACCAGGCCGGGTTGGCGGCCGGTACGGCGACCCCGGCGTGGTTGGGCACGATGTCCACGACCAGGCCCAGCCCGACGGAGCGCAGCGCCCACAGCAGCCGCTGCCGGGCGGCCTCGCCGCCGAGTTCCGGGTTGACCTTGCGGTGGTCGACCACGTCGTAACCGTGCGCGCTGCCGGGGGCGGCGGCCAGCAGCGGCGCGCTGTACAGGTGGGTGACGCCGAGGTCGGCGAGGTAGCCGGCGAGGCCGGCGGTGGCGTCGAGGTCGAAGTCGGGACGCACCTGCACCCGGTAGGTGGCGCCGACCGGTCGAGGGGTGTCGGACATGTCAGGCGACCCTTTCCAGCACCACCAGGGACCGGTCCGGTACGCAGACCGTGCCGCCGGCCTCGATGGTGGTGCCCTTGTCCTGGTCGGGTTCGACGGTGCTGATCACGAGCTCCCAGCGTTGGCCGAACTCGGCCGGCGGTGGGGTGAAGTCCAGTGGTGCGTCGTGGGCGTTGAAGCAGAGCCAGAAGGAGGCGTCGTGGTGGCGTTGGCCGTACTGGCCGCGTTCCCGGATGCCGTCGCCGTTGACGAACAGCGCCACCGAGCGGCCGAAGTCGTTACCCCAGTCCTCGCCGGTCATCTGCCGCCCGTCGGGGGTGTACCAGGCCAGGTCGGGCAGGGGTTCGTCGATCTCCCGGCCGCGTACCGGCAGGCCGGTGAAGAAGCGGCGACGCTGGAACACCTGGTGCTGGCGGCGGAACTCGACCAACCGCCGGGTGAAGTCCAGCAGCTCGGTGTCGATCGCGTCCCAGTCGATCCAGGCCAGTTCGCTGTCCTGGCAGTAGGCGTTGTTGTTGCCCCGCTGGGTGCGGCCCAGTTCGTCGCCGTGGCCGATCATCGGTACGCCCTGCGACAGCAGCAGGGTGGCGATGAAGTTGCGCCGCTGCTTGGCCCGCAGCGCCAGTACCCCGGGGTCGTCGGTGTCGCCCTCGACGCCGCAGTTCCAGGACCGGTTGTGGCTCTCCCCGTCCCGGTTGTCCTCCCCGTTGGCCTCGTTGTGCTTGTCGTTGTACGACACCAGGTCGGTCAGGGTGAACCCGTCGTGGCAGGTGACGAAGTTGATGCTGTGGAAGGGGCGACGGCCGTCGTCCTGGTAGAGGTCGGCGGAGCCGGAGATGCGGGAGGCGAACTCGGCGAGGGTCGCCGGCTCGCCGCGCCAGAAGTCGCGGACGGTGTCCCGGTACTTGCCGTTCCACTCGGTCCACTGCGGCGGGAAGTTGCCGACCTGATAGCCGCCGGGGCCGACGTCCCACGGCTCGGCGATGAGCTTGACCCGGCTCACCACCGGGTCCTGCTGGACCACCTCGAAGAAGGTGGAGAGCCGGTCGACCTCGTAGAACTCGCGGGCCAGGGTGGCGGCCAGGTCGAAGCGGAAGCCGTCGACGTGCATCTCGGTGACCCAGTACCGCAGCGAGTCCATGATCAGTTGCAGCGAGTGCGGGCTGCGGACGTTGAGGCTGTTGCCGGTGCCGGTGTAGTCGACGTAGTAGCGCCGGTCTTCCTCGGAGAGCCGGTAGTAGCTGGGGTTGTCGACGCCCTTGAAGCTCAGCGTCGGACCGAGGTGGTTGCCCTCGGCGGTGTGGTTGTAGACCACGTCGAGGATGACCTCGATGCCGGCCGCGTGCAGCGCCTTGACCATGCCGCGGAACTCCTGCACCTGCTGCCCGACGTGGCCCAGCGCGGAGTAGGCGTGGTGCGGGGCGAAGAAGCCGATGGTGTTGTAGCCCCAGTAGTTGCGCAGCCCCAGGTCGGCCAGGCGGTGGTCGTTGACGAACTGGTGCACCGGCATCAGTTCGATGGCGGTGATGCCGAGCCGGGTCAGGTGCTCGATCATCGGCGGCGAGGCGATCCCCGCGTACGTACCGCGCAGCTCCTCGGGGATGCCGGGCAGCCGCATGGTCAGCCCGCGTACGTGCGCCTCGTAGATGACCGAGTGGTGGTACGGGATGCGCGGTGGCGCGTCGTTGCCCCAGTCGAAGTACGGGTTGACCACCACCGACTTGGGCATGAACGGCGCCGAGTCGGTCTCGCTCATCCGTTCCGGCTCGCCGTGGACGTAGTCGTAGACCGCCGGATCCCAGTGCACGTCCCCGTCGACGGCCTTCGCGTACGGGTCGATGAGCAGCTTGTGCGGGTTGCAGCGCAGGCCGTTCGCCGGGTCGTACGGGCCGTGTACCCGGTAGCCGTACCGCTGCCCCGGCCCGATGCCGGGAATGTAGGCGTGCCAGACGTACGCGTCGACCTCGCGGAGTTCGACCCGGCGCTCGTGGCCGACGTCCCACTCGTCGAAGAGGCAGAGTTCGATCCTCTCGGCCACCTCGGAGAAGATCGCGAAGTTGGTGCCCATCCCGTCGTAGGTGGCACCGAGGGGATACCGCTCGCCCGGCCAGACCTGCATGTCGCTCCTTCGGCCCAGTGTCATGAGCGCGCCCGCACCATGAGCACACCCGCCCGGGGGATCCGGGGTGATGCGCGGGGCGGTAATGCCCCGCACGGTCCGCCACCAATCCATCCGATCGGGTGAATGCCGGGTGTCCGGCCGACCGACCCGGGATGAATCCTCACGGTGCCGTCAGTCACTGTGACCGTCCTCAAGGTGCGGATCCGGCCGGCATGACGTTTCCTTGGTGTCGGGCAAGTGCTCACGCGCCGGCGATCCCTGATCCGCGGGTGCGCGGTCGCGCGCTCTCGATCCTCGCACCGTCGGCCGCGTACGCGCGTGTCCGAAACCCAACGTTGTTCCCTCGCCGCCATCGTCGTCGGCGCGTTCCCTCCTGCACGGACGGAGACTGATGTGACGACCCTGCGGATCGGCGGGCGTACCGCCACCGCCACGGACCGGGTGCACCGGCCCACGCTCACCTCGCGACCCCAGATCCCGGCCCAGCCGGGCCCGGCCACCCCGCCGCGGACCCACCGCATCCTGATGCTGTCCTGGGAGTTCCCGCCGGTGCTCGTGGGTGGCCTGGGTCGGCACGTGCACGCCCTGTCGACGGCCCTGGTCGCCGCCGGGCACGAGGTCACCGTCGTCACCCGGCACGCCGAGGGCGCCCCGTTGGAGGAGTACGTCGACGGCGTACGGGTGGTGCGGGCCGCCGAGGATCCGGTGACCTTCCCGCTGGCCACCGAGAGCCTGCTGGCCTGGACGATGGCGTTCAACCACACGCTCACCCGGGCGGCCCTGCGGGCCGCCGAGACCGGCGGGTACGACGTCGTCCACGCCCACGACTGGCTGGTCGCGCACACCGCGATGACCCTGCGCGAGCACCTCGACCTGCCGCTGGTGACGACCATCCACGCCACCGAGGCGGGCCGGCACCAGGGCTGGCTGCCCGGCGAGATGAACCGCACCATCCACGGCGTCGAGCAGTGGCTCGGCGGCGAGTCGACCCGGGTGGTGGTCTGCTCCGGCTACATGCGCGACGAGGTGACCGGGCTGTTCGGCGTGCCGGCCGGTCGGGTCGACGTGGTGCCCAACGGGGTGGAGCCGCACCGCTGGCGCGCGCCGGCGACCGCCGTCGCCCGGGCCCGGGCCCGGTTCGCCGGTGCCGGTCCGCTGGTCACCTTCGCCGGCCGGCTGGTGTACGAGAAGGGGGTGCAGCACCTGCTGGCCGCGCTGCCCCGGCTGCGTGAGCGGCACCCGGGCCTGCGCGCGGTGATCGTCGGCGACGGCCCGTACCAGGGTGAGCTGGCGGCCGACGTGCGGCGGCTCGGCCTGGCCGACACGGTCAGCCTGCCCGGGTTCCTCGGTGGCACGGAACTGCCCGCGGTGCTGGCCGCCTCGGACTGCTTCGTGGTGCCCAGCATCTACGAGCCGTTCGGCATGGTCGCCCTGGAGGGCGCCGCCGCCGGTGCGCCGCTCGCGGTCGCCGAGACCGGCGGGCTGGCCGAGATCGTCGAGCCGGGTGTCACCGGGACGACGTTCCGCCCGCACGACCCGCACTCGCTGGCCGAGGCGGTGCACGCCCTGCTGTCCGACCAGGAGAATGCCCGGACGCTGGCCCGGCGGGCCCGCACCATGGTGCACGAGCGGTACGGCTGGGCGGCCATCGCCAGCCGGACCGCGGCCACGTACGCGGCGGCCATCGCGCAGGCCCCGGGCTTCACCGCCGAGCAGGCCGCCCGGCAGATGGCGCACGGCCGGGCACGCGCGGTGGTGCCGGAGGGCAACCTGCTCGCCGCCGCCGGTCTGCGCACCGGCTGATCCGGGCCCGGTCCTCCCCGCACCCCGTCGGGCTTCGACAGATGTCGGAACCCGACGGGGTGCGGTTGCTCCGCCTGTCGACCTCCACCGGAACCAGACCCGTTCGGGCCGCCGATTCTGCCGTTACGATCTTGTATCCGCACTGGTCAACGGCCGTTCACATCCGACAGACTCGCGTACATCCAACGGGGGCGGGTCGAGGAGGGTGTCGGTGCGGGTGCTCCTGGTGGAAGACGACCTACGCGTGTCGGCGGGGCTCGCCTCGGCGCTGCGGCGGCGGGGGCACGAGGTGGTGCAGGCGGTCACGGCCGCGGAGGCGGTCGAGGCGGAGCCGGTCGACCTCATCCTGCTCGACATGAGCCTGCCCGACCGCGACGGGCTGGAGGTGTGCCGACGGATCCGTCAGCACAACGAGGTGGTCGCCATCATCGCGGTGACCGCTCGCGGTGAGGAGCAGGACCGGGTGGCCGGGCTGCGCGCCGGTGCCGACGACTACGTGGTGAAGCCGTTCTCGATGGTGGAGTTGCAGGCGCGTATCGAGGCGGTGATGCGCCGGACCACCCGTACCGTCCAGACGGTGGCGGCGTTGCAGGTGGGCGCGCTGCGCATCGACGTCGACGCCCGACGGGTCTGGGTCGCCGACCGGGAGGTCGGCCTGTCCCGCAAGGAGTTCGACCTGCTGGTGGCGCTGGCCCGGCAGGCCGGCACGGTGGTGCCCCGGGACCGGTTGCAGTTGCAGGTCTGGCAGACCACCTGGGCGACCCGGCACAACCTGGACGTGCACGTCGCGGCGTTGCGCGGCAAGCTCGACGACGCCGGACTGGTGGAAACGGTACGCGGTGTCGGGTATCGGCTCCGGGCGGGCTGAACCGCCGGTCGGCGGCGGCGACACCACGGGGCCGGGAATCTCAGATGATCCTCAAGATTCCCAGCTCGCGGCCCCGCGACCGGTCGGTGGCGGGTGTGCTGAGCGGTACCCAGCCATCCCTCCTGTTTGGAGATCCCCTTTGCGATACAGACGGACAACGGCCGGTGTCTTCTCCAGTCTGCTCGCCGCCATCCTCGCGGCGACGGCGCTGCCCGCCCAGGCCCACGGCCAGCTCGCGGGTACCGCCCTGCAGCTGCAGGCGGAGCCGAACCAGGTGCAGGACGTGACGGTCGTCCAGGGTGCCGGGTACGCGACCCTGGCCTGGACCCACGTCGACGGGGCCACCGACTACCAGATCGAGCGGACTCCGGTCGCCGACGACGGCACCGCCACCGGCAACTCGGTGATCGTCGGTGTCTGGCGTCCGAACCGGCAGATCAACAACTCCGAGCCCACCTTCGCCGACGCCGGGTTCGCCCCCGGCAACCGGTTCCAGTGGCGCGTGCGGGCCCGCTTCGGTACCACGGCTCAGCCGTACTCGGCGCCGGTCGCCGGCACCACCAACGCCCACTGGGGCGACCCGGGCACCCCGGGGCAGAACCTGCGTACCCAGTGGGAGAACACGCTGGGCGCGCAGTACACCAGCGACGTCAACGAGTACGCCTACACGGCGGCGATCGACGAGCTGAGCGACCGGGTCCGGGTGGTGGAGATCGGCCGCACCATCCAGAACCGGCCGATCAACATGTTCGTCATCGGCTACCCCACGCCGCCGGCCACCCCGGAGGCCGTGGCCGCGACGAACCCGCTGCTGGTCAACTGCAACGTGCACGGCAACGAGCCCGGTGACCGTGAGGCCTGCTTCATCATGGCCCGGCAGTTGGCGTTCACCGACGACCCGGCCACCCTCGACCGGCTGTCGAAGACCACGATGCTGATCCTGCCGACCATCAACGGTGACGGCCGGGCGGCCAACAGCCGGGGCAACTCCACCGGTCAGGACCTGAACCGGGACTACTCGCTGATCCGCCAGCCGGAGACCCAGACCTTCGTGGAGATGATCCGCGACTACCGGCCGATCGCCAGCTACGACGGGCACGAGTACGGCAACACCAACACCGGTGACCTGCCGATGCTGCCGCCGCGGCACGCCAACGTGGCCCAGGGAATCTTCGACGAGTCGCAGCACATGATCGAGGGTCACATGTACACCCAGGGCGCCAAGGACGGCTGGTGGGCCTGCCCGTACGGGTGCACCGGGGCCAACGTGGGCCTGGGTGAGGAGACCATCCTGCGCAACACCCTCGGCCTGAAGAACGTGGTCAACTCGCTGCTGGAGCTGCGCAGCTCCGGCGGACCGACCCGGCCGGACGAGGGCAACACCGCCAACAACCGCCGCCGCAAGACGTACTCGGCGCTCTGGACGTTCAACCAGTTCCTCGCGTACCACGGGGCGCGCGTCGGCGACATCACCGCCGCCCGGGCCGAGGCGATCAAGTTCCAGTCGGCGAACACCGGCCGGATCGTCTTCCGGGGTTCCCGTCCGATCGAGGCGTACCCGGCTCCGCACCCGGGTGACACCCCGCCGCCGGTGGACGCGCCGACTCCGGAGCGGATCCTGGAGCAGGTGCCGTGTGCCTACAAGCTCACCGAGGAGCAGTACCACGGGGCGCGGACCGACGGTCCGGCCGGCCGGCAGACCACCGTGGCACAGCGGCTCGCCGCCCACGGCTGGAAGGTGGTCAAGGTCGCCGACGGCTACCTGGTGCCGATGTCGCAGCCGGAGCGGGGTCTGGTGCCGCTGCTGCTCGACGGGCAGGCCGCCGAGGGCCTGGTCGCCGGTGAGCGGGTAGCCCCCACGCTGACCGGTACCCACAACGGTCCGCTGACGGTCTCCGGGGTGGCCTGCCTGGACGGCGCCACCGTCCGGGGTCCGGTCCGGGTCCAGCCGGGCGCCACGCTGATCGTCAACGGTGGCTCGATCAACGGGCCGGTGGACGCCAGCGGCGCGGCCGGGTTCGTGCTGACCGACAGCACGGTCAACGGTCCGGTCAACGTCACCGGCGTCCGGGGCCCCGTGGTCCTGGTCGGCAACAAGGTGAGCGGCCCGGTCAACGTGGTCGACAGCGCCGACGTGGCACCGCTGATCGCCGGAAACACCGTCAACGGCCCGCTGGGTTGCACCGGCAACGGCATCGCGCCGACCAACCTGGAGGTCGCCAACTCGGTCAGCGGTCCGAAGTTCAGCCAGTGCGCGAGCCTGTGAGCTGAGCTGAGCCCGCACCGATGACCGTCGTACCGGCAGGCCGGTTCCGCGCCCGGCCTGCCGGTACCCCTCACCAGCGGAAGTGGAGCAGATCGTGACCGACACCCTTGCTTGGGCCGCGCGACCGCCGGCCCGCCGGGATCGCCGGCGGGCGACGCTCGTCGGCGCGGCTCTCACCCTCCTCGTCGTGGCGAGCGGCTGCACCGGCGCGAACGGCGGATCCGGTACGTCGTCCGGCCCGCCGGTGACGGTCAGCGTGACCGGACCGCTCTGCGACCAACTGCCGGCCGGGGACGAGCCGGGCAACCCGGGCTCGCTGGCCGGTCAGCCCGCCGACCAGGCCCTGCAGTGGATCCCGGTACTCACCACCTTCGAGGCGGCGGTACGGGCCACCGGCCTGGCCGACGAACTGACCGGAACGCCGGGGGTGACGATCCTGGCCCCGACCGACGACGCGTTCGCGGCCAAGTTCTCCCGCACCAACCTCGACGAGTTGCTGCTGCACGACACCGACGAGCTGCGTGGGCTGCTGCGCGACCACGTGGTCACCGGCTCGTTGCCGGTTGCCGAGCTGGTCGACGCCGGCAGCGTGACCACCCTCGCCGGTACCCGGCTGGCCGTCACCGGCCAGGAACAGGGCGCCCGCGTCGCGGACCGGGCCGACACGGTGTGCGCGGACTACCAGGCGTCCAACGCCCGGATCCACGTGATCAACCAGGTACTCGGCTCGCTGCCCACCACGGCGGGCACCGAGGACGACCACGACCACACGGCACACTGACCGCCGCGGGGCTCAACCCCCTCCTCGCGGACCACGACGGCCGCCGTCCCCCGATCGGGGACGGCGGCCGTCGTCCGGTGCCGCGAGGAGCCGTCAGCGCTTCTCGAGGGGGAGGTAGTCCCGCTCGGTGGCGCCGGTGTAGATCTGCCGCGGACGACCGATCTTCGTCTCCGGGTCGTTGATCATCTCGCGCCACTGGGCGATCCAACCCGGCAGCCGGCCGAGGGCGAACAACACCGTGAACATCTTCGTCGGGAAGCCCATGGCCTTGTAGATCAGGCCGGTGTAGAAGTCCACGTTCGGGTAGAGCCGCCGGGAGACGAAGAAGTCGTCGGCGAGGGCGATCTCCTCCAGCTGCATCGCGATGTCCAGCATCGGGTCGGGCTTGGCCATCCGGCCGAGCACGTCCTGGGCGGCCTTCTTCACGATCGCGGCGCGCGGGTCGTAGTTCTTGTAGACCCGGTGGCCGAAGCCCATCAGCTTGACGCCGTCCTGCTTGTCCTTCACCTTGCGGACGAAGGACTGCACGTCACCGCCGTCGGCCTGGATCCGCTCCAGCATCTCCAGCACCGCCTGGTTGGCGCCGCCGTGCAGCGGGCCGAACAGGGCGTTCACGCCGGCCGAGACCGAGGCGAACAGGTTGGCGTTGCTGGAGCCGACCAGCCGCACGGTGGAGGTCGAGCAGTTCTGCTCGTGGTCGGCGTGCAGGACGAACAGCATGTCCAGTACGCGGGCCATCACCGGGTCGACCTCGTACGGCTCCGCCGGCACGCCGAACGTCATCCGCAGGAAGTTCTCCACGTAGCCCAGCGAGTTGTCCGGGTACAGCAGCGGCTGCCCGATGGACTTCTTGTAGGCGTACGAGGCGATGGTCGGCACCTTCGCCATCAGCCGGACCGTGGACATCTCCACGTGCTCGGCGTCGAACGGGTCCAGGCTGTCCTGGTAGAAGGTGGAGATGGCGCTGACCGCCGAGGAGAGCACCGCCATCGGGTGCGCGTCCCGGGGGAAGCCGTCGAAGAACCGGCGCATCTCCTCGTGCAGCAGCGAATGCCGGCGGATCCGCTCGCTGAACTCGGTCAGCTGCTCGCCGGTCGGCAACTCGCCGTAGATCAGCAGGTAGGAGACCTCCAGGAAGGAGCTCTTCTCGGCCAGCTGCTCGATCGGGTAACCCCGGTAGCGCAGGATGCCCGCGTCGCCGTCGATGTAGGTGATCGCGGACGAGCAGGCGGCGGTGTTGACGAAACCCGGGTCGTAGGTGGTGAGTCCGGTTTCCTTCAGCAGCTTGCCCACACCGATACCGGCGGGGCCCTCGACCGCGGAATGTACCGGCATCGACAGCTGCCCGCCGGGGTGATCGAGCTTGACTTCCGTCATGTGTTTCCTCGCTTCGCCGGCAGATCTACGTTGAATTGCCTTCGCTTCTACCGTAATTGCGGTGGCGACAACACCGCCCGCGGTGGTTCGGCGGTGAGGTATGCGTCACCCGATTCCCGACCGGACGGCTGGGAAACCCCGACGACCAGGACGGAAAGGAACGGACGGCACACGAAGCGTGGAAGTACGCGAGCGGGACGAAGCTGTGCGACGGCTCGACGGCCGGGTCACGAGCCGGTACGGCTCAGGAGATGGTCAGGTGACGCAGGCCACCGTCGGCCTCGACGAGGTACAGGTCGAGCCGGTTGGCGCCGGGGTGGAAGAGCCGGTCGTCGGCGATCAACGCGGCGAAGCGACGGCCGCCCGGATCGGGGGCGACCACCGGCACCACCGTGGCCACGGTGCCGTTGACCGCGACCGCCAGCGCGGTGCCGTCGGGAACCTGGTCGGGCAGGGTGCCCCAGATCATCGCCGGCAGGTCGCCGCTGTCCGGGTCCACCGCGCGGAAACCGTCCTGACCGCCGACGCGGGCGGTGGGGCCGGGCGGCGCGGCGCCCACGCCGGTGCCGACCAGCGGGTGCGGCGCCGGGGGCGGCTGCGGCCCGGGCACCCCGCCCTCGATCGGGGTCGGCTCGGCGGGCCGGTCGTAGAACACCTTGCCGGGATCGCGCGGTGCCTGGCGCGCGGAGCGGCCGTCGACCCGGTGCGGCAGCCGGATCGCGGCCTCGTCGGCGATCGTGGGCAGCAGGTCGACGTGCTCCCAGTTGCGGTCGTCGATCCGGCCGGCGCGCTGCCCGGGCGTCTTGACGAACATCGGCACCCAGGCCACCTCGTCGGCGGCGGCCCGGATGGCGTCCATCCCCCGTCCCTGCGCGCCCTTGGTGAAGCTCACCCCGTGGTCGGCGGTGACCACGACCAGGGCCTGGTCCCACAGCCCGTTGTCGCGCAGCGTCCGCAGCGTCTCACCGATCAGCCGGTCGGTGTAGCCGAGTTGCGCGAGGTGCCGGGCACGGGCCAGGTCCACCCAACCGTCGCCCTCGTTGGGGAACTCCTCGGGCGCCTCGTAGCGTGCGCCCGAGGGCAGGTAGGCCCACGGTGAGTGCGGCATCAGCAGGTGCAGGAAGTGCAGCGTCGGCCGGGCCGAGGGGGTCAGCCCCTGCAGGAAGCTGGTGAACCGGGCCGGCTGGTTGACGTTCAGGCTGTCCCAGCGGAACTTCGGGTCGTCCGGCACCGGCTCGGCCGCGTCGATGCCCGCCTCTTCGACGGTCTGTTCCCGGTACGAGTTCTCCGGGTCGATCCGGCTGTCCCACGGCGCCGTCACCTGACGCAGCAGCCGGCCGGTCTCGCGGGTCAGCACCCCGAGGCCCTGTTCCGGGGTGACGGGCTGTTCACAGCGGCTGGGCGGGCAGAGCCGGGTGATGCTCTCCTCGGCGCGGATGTCGTACAGCCCGCCGAAGGCGGTGAAGAGGTTGTCCGGGTAGTGCGAGTAGTGCGGGGCGACCGGCTCGGCCGGGTACCGGCCGGTCAGCATCGCCGGCAACGCGTACGGCGTCCAGCCGCTCACCCCGGTCGCGTTGCGGTACCAGGTGGAGGCGTCGGCCAGCGCCGCGAAGTTCGGGAACCGTTCGGCGTCGATCCCGCCGTCCGCGCCGAGCAGGGAGACCAGCGGCAACTCGTCGAGGACCAGCATGACCACCGGTGGGTGCAGGCTGCCGGTGGCCGTACCGGCCGCGCCGCCGTCGCCACGCGGCAGCACCACCGGCGCGGTCGGTGAGGCGAACAGGAACAGCCCGACGAAGATCAGCGGACCGGCACCGGCCAGTCGCAGCACCCGACCCGGGGCCCGCCACCGCCGGTGCGCGGCCGCCGCGGCGGCGCCGGCCACGGCGGCCACCAGCAGCAGCGGTACGCCCCGCAGCGGAGTGAGGTGGCGACCGACCTGCACTGCCAGCGCGGCCACCAGCAGGCCCACCAGCAGGGTGTGCGTCGCCGCCCGCACGGCCGGGCCGGCCAGCCCCGACAGCACGCCGAGCAGCCCCACCGCCACCGGCGGCAGGACCGCGATCAGGGCCACCAGCAGCAGGATCTCGCTCCGGTCGGCACGGTGGAACAGGAAGAAGTCCGGGCTGCGGCCGAGCACGTCCAGCAGCGGCTGGGTGATCACCAGTCCGAGCAGCGCGGTGGTCTCCAGCAGCCGCCCCGTCTCGGCCCGCCAGCCGCCACACCCCCAGCGCCACCGGCGTACCCGCGGTCGGCGTACCTGCGGACCGTCGGCGGGTGCCGACTCGCCGACGCCGACCGGACCGACCTCGACCGGGGTACGGTCAGCCACCCAGGGCCACCCGGTAGAGGGTTCTGCTGCCCGAGGGCAGTTCCAGCCGGTCTTCGACGGTGCCCCGGGCGGCGAGCAGCGCCTCGAAGGCGTCCCGCCGATAGTCGGGGAAGATACCGTCGGGTTTGTTGGCCAGCAGCCGGCGGGCCATCGCGTCCTCGGGGTGGACGAACTCCACCACCAACCGGCCGCCGGGCGCGGCCAGCTCGGCGAGACACCCGACCACCTCGGGCAGCGGTACGTTGCGGCCGATCGCCAGGTGGTGCACCAGGGCCAGGGCGAGCACGGTGTCCGCACCGGCCCGGGCGGCGAAGGAGGCCCGCTCGACGCCGCGCCAGCCGCCGCCGGGCGACGGGTCGGCGAGGTCCATCACCAGCGGCAGCACCCGGCGCTCACCCTCGCCGCGCAGGGTGCGGTAGAGCCGGTCGACCACCGCCGGGTCCTGTTCCACGGCGACGACGTGGTCGGCGTGGCGGGCGGCGATCCGCGAGTACCGGCCGTCGTTGGCGCCGAGGTCGAGCACGAGTCGTCCCCGACCGGCGCTGGTCAGCGCGGCGGTCACGAACCGTTCCTTGGCGGCCCGGTCGGCCTCGGAGTAGCCGCAGGTGCGCTGGTAGTCCACCCAGTGGCTGGCGGGCGGCTCGTGTTCCAGGCGGCGGACCAGCTTCTCCATCCCGCGTACCGAGGCCAGCGCCAGTTCCCGGCTGTAGCCGGCGTCGCGCAACTGCTCGCGTACCGCGGCGGTGCTCCGGTCGGCGTTGCGGCGTTGCGCCCGCCCGTGCAGGTGGACGTGGGTCGGCACGCCGGGCAGGAAGCGGCGGGCGCCCTTGAACAGGCGGGCCATCTGGTCCGGTTCGATGCCGTCGACCCGGGCCCGCAACCACGGCTGGAAGTCCAGCCCCAGGTGGGCACCGAGCAGCAGCGGGTAGAGCAGGGTCTGGCAGAACTGCCGGTAGCCGGCCCAGGGTTCCCCCTCGGCCAGCGGGGCGAACGAACCCACGTCGATGAAGACCGGTTCGGTGCCGCGCCACTGGAGGTTGTACGCCGATCCGTCCTTGGTGGTGAAGCCGGCCGGCAGGGCGGCCCGGAGGATCTCCAGGTGCAGCAGCGCGGCGTCGCGCAGCATCGAGAAGGACCACTCGTACGGGTGCGAGACGAACGGGATGCGTTCGTGCCGCAGCAGCGCCGCCCAGTTCGCCGGTGCCGCCTGCGCCGGCAGCTCCTCGGTGCCGCAGACCTTGCCGGCGGCCATCAGGGGCGGGAAGAAGGCGCTGCCGGCCAGGGCCCGCCAGTGTGCCGCCGCGGTCTCGTCGAGCGCGCGCAGTACGTCCGGCCCGGCGTGGAAGATCCGGTTCGCCGGGTCGCGGAACGAGCCGGGTTCGGCCCGCAGGTCGGTGTCGGACGGTGCCGGCCGCCCGGCCGGGCCGGGGTGCGGGATCGTCATACCGGGCGGGTCAGCTCTGGTCGGTGGGCTGGCGGCGGAAGCGGCTGACCAGTCTGCGCCAGTAGAGCTTGGCCGCCACCGCGACGCCGGCGACCCCGCCGACCACCGCCTGCACGATCAGGCTGCCGGATCCCGCGTCCAGGTAGGCCAAGTGTTTCACCGACCGCTCCTTTCCCCTCGCCATGTCCATACCCGGCATTACCACAGAATGTTCATGTTTCGGATTTAGATGGTCGAGCCGGACTTCTGCCACCGTACGCTGCTCTTCGCTGTCCTGTCGGGCACAACGCCCACTTCTTCCCGACCGTTTCGTTCAAGACGGTGACCGGGGACCGTCCGTAGCCTGCCCCCATGACGCCTGAACTGGACCTGATCGGCCTGGTCACCACCGACCTGGCCCGCAGCCTGGAGTTCTACCGCCGGCTGGGGCTGGAGATCCCGTCCGGCGCGGAGCAGCAGCCGCACGTGGAGGTGACGTTGCCCGGTGGCCTCCGGCTCGCCTGGGACGACCTCGCCACCATCCGGTCCTTCGACCCGGACTGGACCCCGCCGGTGGGCAGTTCCCGGACGTCGTTGGCCTTCCGCTGCGCCGAGCCGGCGGAGGTGGACCGCTGGTACGCCGAACTCACCGCCGCCGGGCACCACGGCCACCGGGCGCCCTGGGACGCTGTCTGGGGCCAGCGCTACGCCGTGCTGCACGACCCCGACGGCAACGCCGTCGACCTGTTCGCCGCCCTCCCGGCCCCGCCGGAGTGAAGGGTCCGGGCCGCCGGGGCGCAACCTCACGCCGCGACCGGGCCGCCGCGAGACGCCGGGGCTCAGCCGGTGAGCAGCGCCGTGGGCGGCACCCCGGCGAGATCCCGGACGTCCCGGGTCAGGTGGGCCTGGTCGGCGTAGCCGCTGCGGGCGGCCACCTCGGCCAGGGACACGCCGGTACGGGCCAGCGCCAGCGCCCGGTGCATCCGCAGGATCCGGGCGAGGGTCTTCGGACCGTACCCGAACAGGTTCCTGCTGTGCCGCAGCAGGCCGCGCGGGTCGAGGCCGACCTCGGCGGCGGTCGCGGCCACCGTGGCGCCGGCGGCGAGCGCGGCGGCCACCCGGGCACCGAGCGGATCCGGGCCACCCGCGACCCGCAGCCGGTGCGTGGCCAGCTCGACCAGGACGCGCGCCGGGTCGCGCTCGGCCCGCTCGGCCAGCGGTTCGACGACCCGTGGGCCCCACACCTGCGGCAACGGCACCCGCTGGTCGCGCAGCCGGACCGCGGGCACGCCGAGCACCGCCGGACCGACCCCGGGCGGCAGCCGCAAGCCCACCCACCGCTCCCCCGGCGCACTGGTGCCGAGGTGCGCGGTGCGGTCCGGACCCGCCACCAGCAGCCCGACCCGGCTGGACCAGAGCAGGTCGACGCAGCCGTCCGGCAGCACCCGGGTGGTCACCGCAGCCGCCGGTGCGGTGCTGGTCCACAGCACCGCACCGGCGACGCCGGCCGATCGTTCCCGGTACACGCCACCAGCCTGCCACCCGGCCGGTCGGACCCGCCGGTGCGCCCCGCTCAGGCCGGCGGGTCGACGCTGGGCTGGGGCAGCCGGACAGTGAAGACGGTGTGCCCCGGCCGGCTGCGTACCGCGACGCCGCCGTGGTGGGCCTCCACCACGGCGGCGACGATGGCCAGGCCGAGGCCGGTGCTGCCGTGGGCCCGGGAGCGGGAGCTGTCGCCGCGGGCGAAGCGTTCGAAGACCTCGTCACGCAGTTCCGGCGGTACGCCGGGACCGTCGTCGGTGACGCTGAGTTCGGCGACGTCGTCGGCCAGCCGCAGGCTGGTGGTGACGGTGCTGCCCGGCGGCGTGTGCACCCGCGCGTTGGTCAGCAGGTTGGTCAGCACCTGATGCAGCCGGGCCGGGTCGCCGGGCACCCGGACGACCTGTTCGGGCAGGTCGAGCTGCCAACGGTGCTCGGGACCGGCGACGTGGGCGTCGCTGACCGCATCCACCACCAGCGCGGTGAGGTCGACCGGCTCGACCGCGAGCGGCCGACCGGAGTCCAGCCGGGCCAGCAGCAGCAGGTCGTCGACGAGGCTGGTCATCCGGGTGCTCTCCGACTCCACCCGGCGCAATGCGTGCGCCACGTCGGCCGGCACCTGGTCGCGGCCGCGGCGGGCCACCTCGGCGTAGCCGCGGATCGCGGCCAGCGGCGTACGCAGTTCGTGGCTGGCGTCGGCGACGAACTGGCGTACCCGGGTCTCGCTAGCCTGCCGGGCGGCCAGCGCGGCGGCGACGTGCCCGAGCAGCCGGTTGAGCGCGGCCCCCACCTGCCCCACCTCGGTACGCGGATCCGTGTCGGCCGCCGGTACCCGTTCGGAGAGCGCCACCTCGCCCCGGTCCAGGGGCAGTTCGCTGACCCGACCGGCGGTGGCGGCGACCCGGCGCAGCGGGCGCAGGGTGGCCCGGACGATCAACGTGCCGGCGGCACCGGCGACGAGCAGGCCGACGGCGGTGACGCCGGCCTGGGCGAGGACCATCCACCACACGGTGTCCGCCACCTCGGTCAGCGGCACGCCGAGCACCCGTTCGGTCCCGCCGGAGGACGGCCGGGCGACGACCCGGTAGCTGCCCCGGTCGCCCAGGTGCAGGGTGTGCGCCTGGCCGTCGGTGGGCACCGTGGCCAACGCGCCGACCTGGTCGACCGGTACCGCCTCCTCCTGCCGTTCGGCCAGCGTCCACGCCTCAATGACCTGCCCGTCCACGACGCGGGCGTCGATCGTGCCGGGTGGGAAGCCGCGCGGTACCCGCACGTCGGACCAGGGCGGGCTGCCCGGACCGGGCTCCCACGGCGTCGCGCCGCGGACCCCGGTCATCGGGAGCAGTTGGGCGTCCACCCGGGAGATCAGGAACTGCCGCAGCGCGGCCGTGGTGATCCCGCCGATGGCGAGGCTGACCACGGCCAGCAGGGCGACCAGGGTGACCACCAGGCGGGTCCGCAGCGACCGTCCCGCCAGCCACCGCCGCACCCCGTTCACTCCGCCGGCTTGAGCAGGTACCCGGCCCCGCGCAGCGTGTGGATCATCGGCTGCCGACCGGCGTCGATCTTCTTGCGCAGGTAGGAGATGTACAGCTCGACCACGTTGGCCTGGCCGCCGAAGTCGTAGTTCCACACCCGGTCGAGGATCTGCGCCTTGCTCAGCACCCGCCGGGGGTTGCGCATCAGGTACCGCAGCAGCTCGAACTCGGTGGCGGTCAGGGTGATCAGCTGCCCGTCGCGGCGCACCTCGTGGCTGTCCTCGTCCAGGCTGAGACCGCCGACGGTCAGCACCGCGTCCGGCCGGGTGGCGACGGCGAGGCCGGAGCGGCGCAGCAACGCCCGCAGCCGGGCGATCACCTCCTCCAGGCTGAACGGCTTGGTGACGTAGTCGTCGCCGCCCACGGTCAGCCCGGCGACCCGCTCCTCCACCGCGTCCTTGGCGGTCAGGAAGAGCACCGGCACGGTGGGGTCGTCCTCGCGCAGCCGACGCAGCACCTGGAAACCGTCCAGGTCCGGCAGCATCACGTCGAGCACCACCGCGTCGGGCCGGAACTGCCGGGCGGCGCGCAGCGCCGTCATCCCGTCGCCTGCCGTACGCACCTGCCAGCCCTCGTACCGCAGCGCCATCGACATCAGGTCGGTCAGGGTCGGCTCGTCGTCGACCACCAGCACCCGCACCGGCTCCCCGTCGGGCCGACGCAGCTCCACGCGACCCGACCCGAGCTCTCCCTCGGTCATCACGGCCCCCATCGTGGTCCGGCCCGCTGGATCCGGCTTGTGTGAATCCTGTGGGCCGACTGTGCGGGTGGAGGCCCGCCGGTCACTCGGTCACACCGACCGGATCGGTTCGGACGAAACGCATCGTCCAGACCGTGCCGTCGGGCCGCTGCCGCGCGTAGAGATGGTCGGCGGCCGGCGTGGGCGCCGCCGCGGGCCGGCGGAGCACCCACAGCCGGGGCGGCGCGCCGTCCGGGCCCGCCGGCAGCGTCCGAATCAGGTCGTGGGCCGGGCCGCCGACGAAACGTACGGTCACCTCACTCATCACCCGTTCCCCTCCCACCTCTCCGGCACCTCGGCGCCCCGGCTCGCACGCTAACGCACCAACCCCGTCCTGAGGCCGGTTTGCCCTGATCGGAGGTGGGGTACCGTGCCGAAGCCACGGGCGCGGCGCGGGTCGCACCGGGCGAGCCGCGCCGAGTCGCGGCGAGGCGGCACGAGGGCAGGGAGCGGTCGATGAGGACGCTGGACGGGCGGTACCGGCTCGAACAGCGCATCGGTATCGGCGGCATGTCGGAGGTCTGGCGGGGGCACGACGAGGTGCTGGACCGGCCGGTGGCGGTGAAGCTGGTGTCGCCGGGGCTGGACGGCGAGGGATCGGTCGAACGCATCCGGGCCGAGGCCCGTTCGGCGGCCCGGCTGGTGCATCCGAACGTCGCCAGCGTGCACGACTTCGGCGCCTGCGCCACGGTGCCCGGCCGGGAGGCGCCGTACATCGTGATGGAGCTGGTGCCGGGCGAGACGCTCGCCGTCCACCTGCGCGCCGGCCCGCTGGACTGGCGGATCGCGGTACGGGTGTGCGCCGAGGTGAGCGCCGCGCTGGCCGCCGCCCACGCGCACGGCATCGTGCACCGCGACGTCAAGCCGGCGAACGTCATGCTCACCCCGGCCGGGGTGAAGGTGCTCGACTTCGGCATCGCCGCCCCGGCCGGCGCCGACGACCCCACGCCCGAGGGCATCGTGGTCGGTACCCCCGCCTACCTGGCACCGGAGCAGCTGTGCCGGGCACCGGCCACCCCGGCGGCGGACATGTACGCCCTGGGCGTACTGCTCTACTACTGCCTGACCGGACGGCTGCCGTACGCGGCCGACAGCGTCACCCAGTTGCTCGGTCCGGACCGGCGGCAGCCGCCGCAGCCCCTGCCCGAGGTGCCGGGGCTGCCCGCCGAGGTGGCCGAGCTGTGCCGGCGCTGTCTCGCCGAGGATCCGGCCCGCCGGCCGAGCAGCGTGGTCGCCGCGCTGCTGCTGGCCGAGGCGGTGGACGCCCGGGTCTACGTGCCGATGCAGCAGCCGCTGCTGCCCCGACCCCGACCGTCGTCGGTCAGCCCGTGGAACGACCAGGCCGCCGCCGCGGCCACCGAGGCGGCGGGCGCGCTCCGGTTCACCACCCGGCACCCCGGCTGACCCGCCGGTTTCACCGCACCACCGGCGGGTAGCCGGGCGGGGAGTGACGGGGAGGAACACGATGCCGAGTTCCTGGCTGAACGAGATTGCCACCGCGACCGCCGAGGGCGGCCACATCCACACCGACGACGAGGCGCTCTCCACCACCCTCGCCTCGCCGCTGGCGGCGCACTGCACCGGGCTGACGCCGTCGCAGCTGCTCGCCGCCGCCTTCGCGTCCTGCCTGCACCACGCGGCGGTGGAGGCGGCGGGTGGGATCACCGACGAGGCGCACACCGTGCAGGTACGCGCGGAGGCGAAACTGGGCCGGGACGACGACGGCCGGTACCGCGCCGACGTGCACGCCTCGATCGCCTCGGTCGGGTTGAGCCGGCAGCAGCTCGCGGAGTTGGTCGAGCACGCGGAACAGTTGTGGCCGTTCTCCAGCGCGGACGGCAGCCGGCACCGGCTCACCGTCACACCGGCGGAGAACGGACGGCACTGAGCCGTCCGCCGGCCGCCCCTTCACCGGTTGGCCCTTCACCGGTTGGCCCTTCACCGGCTGGCCCTTCACCGGTTGGCCCGGCGGCCGGTTGGCCCGGCGGCCGGTTGGCCCGGCGGCCGGTTGCGGTGTCGGCGTACCGCCCGGCGCTGGACCGATCAACCCTCTCCGACGCGACTCCGGGCCGACCCACGGGTCGGCCGTTCGGGGGATGCGCACCGGGACTGGAATCGACCTCGACGAGATCACCAGTTCCTGCCCGCCTGTCCCGGCAATTACGATATAAAGGGAATTACGGATAACGGCGGGATATCCGCTATCGGGACGATCGCGGAGAATCGCGCGACGAATAGCAGCAAACTGTGACCCATGCCACCAACCGGGCCGATGGCAGCGGGCCGCAAGCTTTCTAGCCTCGGCGGGTGCATCCCGACGACCAGATCGACCAGAAGCTGACCCCCCAGCAACCGGCGAGCCGCTCGGCCGATGGAGCATCGTCCGAACGGGTGGGCGGCCGGCACCGCGCTGCGGTTCCTCCGCGCCGCGGCGTCCGGGCCCTGCTGGCCTCCACCCCGATGCGGGTGGCTCTCGCCACGGGCGTGACCTGCTGCCTCGGCGCGACCGCCGTGGCGGTGGCGGCCACCCGCGAGGCCGCCGAGCCGGTGCCCCTGCCCCGGGTGGCCGAGGCGGTCGCCGACCGTGCGCTGGCCGCCGAGGACGACCCCGCCTCCCGCTCCCTGGAGCGCAGCCCCTCCCCCACGCCGGCAAGCCCCAGCCCCAGTCCGTCCGCCTCCCCGACGGCCAAGCCCTCGACCAGCCCGAAGCCGAAGAAGTCGCCGGCCAAGCCGGCCCGCCCCAAGCCGGTCGCCGGGCTCACCCAGGCACAGATGGACAACGCCAAGGTGATCGTGGACGTCGGTGTCGAGATGAAGATCCCGCGTCAGGGTCTGGTCGTCGCGGTCGCCACGGCGATGCAGGAGAGCACCCTGCTCAACTACGCCAGCGGCGTGCTGCCCGAGTCGCAGGAGTACCCGCACCAGGCCATCGGCTGGGACCACGACTCGGTCGGCCTGTTCCAGCAGCGGCCCAGCAGCGGCTGGGGCACGGTACGCGAGCTGATGCGCCCGGCGTACGCGGCACGGGCGTTCTACACGGCGCTGCTCGAGGTGCCCGGCTGGCAGCAGATGAGCCTGACGATGGCCGCCCAGGCCGTGCAGATCTCCGCCTACCCGTACGCGTACGCGCAGCACGAGGAGCGGGCCAGCACAGTCGTGGCCGCGCTGACCTGACCGCCCCGCCCGACCGACGCGCGGGGACGGCGGTCGCCGTCGGTATCGACGGCGACCGGGTCAGCCCCGCTGCTTGGGCAGGACGACGACCCGACCGAAGAACTCGTCGATACGGTGGACCACGTCGTTGAAGTCGTCCAGGTCGATCGGCTTGGTGACGTACGCGTTGGCCTGCAGCGTGTAGCTGCTGATGATGTCGGTGTCCGCGTTCGAGGTGGTCAGTACGACGATCGGAATGGTCCGCAGGTCGTCGTCACCCTTCACCTCACCCAGCACCTGCCGCCCGTCCTTGCGGGGCATGTTCAGGTCGAGCAGGATCACGTCCGGACGTTGGGCGCCGGTGTGCCGGCCCTCACGGCGGAGGAACTCCATCGCCTCCTGGCCGTCACCGACCACGTCGATGACCTTGTCGACGTCCGAGGTCGCCAGGGCTTCCTCGATCATGAGCACGTCGCCCGGGTCGTCATCCACCACGAGGATGCGAACCGGGTCAAGGGTACGAGCGGCCATCACTACCTGCCTCAGGTCGGCGAGCACGGAGTCTGCGAATCTCGCGCTGGCGGGGAATCTAGCCCATGGCCGGACGATCGGTGGCCGAAGGGTCGGCCGGGTCGGTGGGGTAACCCAGCACCTCGGACAGGCCGGTGACCTTGAGTACCCGCTCCACCCGGCCGGTCGCGCCGGTCACCCGCAGCCACCCACCCGCCGCAGCCGCCCGGTTGTCGCCGCGAACGAAGACCGCGATACCTGTCGAGTCACAGAAGGTGAGGTCGGTCAGGTCGACCAGGAGTTTCCGCTCCCCCGCGTCGGTCAGCCGGTCGATCACGGCAGTCAACTGGGGTGCGCTGCCCATGTCCAGCTCACCGGCAAGGCGGAGGTGGGCCGGCCCACCTCCGTCACGTTCGGCGTACGTGACGGTGAACGTCACGGCAATCCCCTCTCGCCACCCAGGACGGATGCTTGCAGTGAGGCAAGTATAGGGCGATCCCCACGGCGGGCCGCAGTTTACGCCTCCGGTGCGGACGCCCGCCGCTCCGGCGACGGCAACGATACGTAACCGTCGGCGAGATAGCCCGCGGCGCGCGGGAAGTCACGCAAGGCGCCGGAGAGGTGACGCAACGTACCGGCAATCGCGACGGCCGGCACCCCCCGACTGTCCAGAATGGCCTCCAGCCACTCGACGAACTCGGTGAACAGGGATCCGTCGTCGACATAGAGGGCGGCGGCCAGGAAGTCCAGGATGTAGCCGAGGTCGCTGACCGTGGAGTCCAGCTGGGACGGCGTGTAGACACGGGTGGCCGGCATCCGGTGCGCCAGCTCGGCCAACGCACTGTCGATCAGTTCAGCGCGGCGGCTGATCAGGCCCGCGTACTCGTCGTCGGCCAGCTGCGCGAGACCGGCGGGCGGGCTCGCCCGCAACGCCCGTTCGTCGGCGAGCAATTCGGCGGCGGCCGGCGCGTCCGGCGCCCAGGCGACCCCGAGCCGCCGGGCCCACCGGCCGTCCACGCCGAACCCGCGGCCACCGACCACGATCGGCACGTCCGAACGCCGGCACGCCTCGATCATCCGGTGCGCCTGCGGCAGCCGCATCGGCAGCGCGCAGGCCAACGCCACCGCGTACGCGTCGTGCCGGTGCAGATACGACACCAGGTGCGCGGCGGGCACGCTGGCCCCGAGGAAGGTCACCTGCCAACCCCGCAACCGCAGCACCTCGGCGACCAGCCGCGCCGGCAGCGCGTGCCACTCGCCGTCCATACAGGCCACCACGACCCGGCCCCGCTCCGGGCGCACCCCGGCGTACGCGGAAACCGCCGCCACCACCTGCTCGCTGACGTGCGTGGCCGCGTGCTCCTGGGCCACGTTCCACTCGTTACGCGCCCACCGCTCCCCCACCTCGGCCTGTGCCGGGGCGACCAGATCCAGCAGCACCCGGTCGGCGGGTACCCCGGCGTCGAGCAGCCCGCGCGCCACCTCGACGGCGGCCGACTCGTCCGCCTCGGCGAGACACCGCAGATACTCGGGGTACGCCGCCGCCGGCAAGGCTCCCGTCACCGCGACGGTCACGGAGTCGCCGCCCGGCTGGCCGGTGACACCGGCGCGGGCACCGCGTGCAGGTGCCGCTGCGGCCGGCCGGCGGTGGTGGCCCGCAGCGCGAGCACCGCGATGTCGTCGTGGTCGCGTTGGGCCAGCCAGTCGCAGGTCACCTGCTCGATCCGTTCGGCCAGGGCCGGCGCCGGCATCCGTTGGCAGCCGGTCATCGCCTGCACCAGCCGGTCGGTGCCGAGTTGCTCCGTACCCCGCCGGCCGCCCCGCGCCTCGGTCACGCCGTCGCTGTAGAGCACGCACGTCTCTCCCGGTGCGAGCCGGGTAGTGACCTGACCCACCCGCGGATCCGGCACCACGCCGATGAGCATCCCGCTCAGTGGGAGCTGCTCGACCGCACCGGAGGAACGCAGCACCAACGGAGGGAGGTGACCTCCCCCGGCCAGCGTCAACGCCAGACCGCCGTCGCGGTGCGGCCGGACCACACCCAGCACCAGTGTGGCGAAGCGGCCCTGCCCGTGGGCCAGGGTGGTCTCCAGCAGGGCGTCGTTGAGCAGCCGCAGCAGCCGGGCCGGCTGCGCCTCGACCCGGTGCAGCGCGTGCAGGCACTGGCGCAGTTGCCCGGTGAAGACGGCGGCCTCCACGCCCTTGCCCGAGACGTCGCCGAGGAAGAACACCGAGCCGCCGTCGGGCAGCCGGTGTGCGCCGTAGAAGTCGCCGCCGATGCGCAGACCGGCCTGGGCCGGTCGGTACGCCGTACCCCACTGCACGCCCGGCGCCTGCACCGGCTCCGCCGGCAGCAGGCTGGCCTGTAGCGTGTCGGCCACCTCGGCCTGGTCGCGGTAGAGCAGGGCGGTGGTCAACGCCGCCCCGGCCCGGGCGGCGAACACCCGGAGCAGGTCGATGTCCTCCTCGTCGAACCACCGGGCGGCCGGTCGGGCGACCAGCAGCACCCCGACGGGGGCGTCGCGGCCGGGCAGCGCCACCAGCCGGGCACAGACGTCGGCGGCGGACAGCCCGGGCAACCAGCCCGCCTCGACGGCCTGCTCGGCCAGCCAGTCGACGGTGTGCGGGGTCAGTCCGCGCAGGCTGTCGGTCACCGACGAGGGCAGTTCCGCCGCGGCCAGCAGGCCCTGGTCGACCTTCGGGCCGTCGTCGCCGGCCCGCTGCGCCCGCCACCAGCGGGCCCGCCCGGACCGGGGCGCCAACACCAGCACGGCCACCTCGGCCAGCGCGGGCACCGCGAGTCGGACCACCGCCGCGGCGGCCCGGTCGGGATGCAGCGGGTTGCCGAGCTTCTCGCCGACCACGGCCAGGAACGCCGCGCGGGCCTGCTCCGCCGCCAACGCGTCGACCGACCCGAGGTGCTCGGTGACGTCCTCCACGTACCAGCAGCCGCGGCCGGCAGACAGCGCGACCCGGCGGGTACGCAGCCGACGTCCGTGGTGGGTGAACTCGGCGATGCCGGCGTGCCACCCGTCGAAGTTCGCGAGCGTCCCGCCCGGTACGGCCTCCGGTAGCAACCGTTCGGCCACCGGGCTGACGTGCCACACCACGCCGTCGGGGCCGCAGACCACGACGCCCTCGCGGAGATGTTCGGCGATCTCCGGCCAGTCCCGTCCGGCCGGGGCACGCGACGACTCCAGCCACTCCTCGGCGGCCGGGGAACGCGGCGGTTGCACGGCCGTCGGCGGCGCGGACCCGGGCGCGGCAGACCGCCACGCCGGGGCCAGGGAGGCACTCGGTGTGGCTAACCGTCCGTCGCCCGGGTCGATGTCCCTGACGTCGGCACCAGTCACCAGCTGAGCCCCACTCCTTCTCGATCGCCGCACCCGCGTCGAGCGGCGTGCCTGGTCGCGTCCCAGCAACCAGCCTACGCCGGTATCGCCGCGCCGCCACCTGGGCGACCGCCCGACCACGCCCTCGCCCCGCCCGTCGAGCGGCCCGCCGCGCTGGTTGTTACGATCCGAGCGCCCCTGCCCGCCCGCCACCGCGGAAGGCGTGATCGTTGCTGTCCCACGGTCGAAGACCCGAGACGACGCCGCTGAGCCTGTCCGTCGACCGGGCCGATCCCGACACGGCCGTGATCCGGGTGAGTGGAGACCTCGCGTACACCACGGCGAGCCCGCTGCATGCGGAGATCGACCGGGCGCTACAGGCCCGCCCCGGACTACTCGTACTCGACTTCGCCGGTTTGCAGTTCATCGACAGCACCGGGCTCAGCGTCATCGTGCACGCCTGGCGCGAAGGGCAGAAGTCGGGCATCGTCCTGCGGCTGCGGGCGGTGCCGCGGTTCCTGGAGACCATTCTCGACATGACCGGGGTGACCGGCCTGCTCGCCCGGCCGGTCGGCCCCGGCGCCCCGGTGACGAGCGAGCCCGACGGGCAACCCACCGTCACCGCCTGAGCCGGCCGGCCTGACGACGGAACGCGCAGCGGGCGGTGGGTCACTTCACGCGGATGACGAATCGCCCACCCCGCGACTTGCGCCAACCCGACGGACTGGGAGCATGGAGCCATGACCGCGCAGCTGTTGACCATCGAGGTCGGCCGGTTCGACGCTGGGCGGGCCGAGCTGAAGTTGACCGGGGACCTCGACTTCGACAGTGCACCCGAACTGATCGCCGCGGTCACCGAGTTGCGCCGTGAGGGTTACCAGCAGCTGGTCATCGACCTGGCGGGCGTCGGCCTGTGCGACTCCTCCGGTCTGAGCGCCTTCGTGGTGGCCCATCGGGGCGGTTCCGCACCGATCCGGCTGACCGGGGTCAGCGCCAACCTGCGGCAGTTGCTGGACCGTACCGGTCTCGCCGAGTTGCTCGAGATGTCCGCCACCACCGAGGACGACGTACAGGCAGCTGGCTGAACCGCCGACCGGGGGATGGCCCCCGACCCTGGGACCAGGGGCCGGGGGCCGGAGTTCGGCTCAGGGTGCCGGGACCGCAAACCCGGCTCGACGCGGTTCGGGTACCGGTTCGGCGTCCTCCGGCGGACCGGAGTCGGGCGGGCTGAACAGGTAGCGGACGAACTCCGCGCCCGTGTCGTCGTCGGCTCCGGGCCACTGCCCGGCACAGTCGACGCCGATCACCTCGCGGCCGGTGCCGTCGGCCTCCTCCAGCAGCGCCCACAGGCTCACGGAGTAGCACCGGGTGCTGCCGGGGGGCCCGGAGACGTCGCTCTCGGCGGCCAGGCGCCACCGGGCGTACCAGCCCGGGCGGGCGGGGACGATCTCGACAATCCGCTTCATCACGACCTGCCCTTCCGCGTGCCTCGGAAGATCTCCGGTCCAGGTCGATCGTCCGCACCGCTGGGGTGAGCGTCCCTCACCCGGCGAGGATGAAGCGGAATCGTCGCTGTCCGGCGGGCCCCGAGCCGGAGCCGGAGCGATCGTTTCGCGCCCGGTGGCGGCGGGAAGGCCACCGACGAGGCCAGGGAACAGCCACCGTTGAAGCCAGGGAACACCAGCGGAAGCGAGGTGTCACCATGCGCAAGCAGATGGAGGGCGACAACCAGCGTCGACGGGCGCTGGCCCGGCAGGCACGGGAACGCGGCCGGCAGGCCGGCGACACCGGGGCCAGCCTCAGTGCGTCGAAGCAGCTCACCCACCTCGACCAGGGCAAACGCGCCGGACCTCCGCCGGCCGGCAAACGCCACAAACCCGATGCCACGCGCGGTGGTCCCACCCCGGCGCCGGCCGGTGTCCCGGAGACCTCCCGCCCCCGCCCCGAACCGGGCAGGCAGGAACCGGGGGTGGCTCCGATCGGCTACCGGGATCTCGTCGAGGACGTGGTACGTCGGGCCGGCGTGGACTTCCGCACGGCGAAGGTCGGCGTGGAGTCCACCGTGCTCGTGCTGGCCTGGGCGCTGGGCGCGGCCGAACGCCAGCGCCTGCTGGCGGCGGTGCCGACCTCGCTGCACGACGTCGTGCCGGTCGACGGTATCGAGCGGCGGCAGGACCTGCCGGGCTTCCTGTCCGAGGTGGGGCGGCTCAGCGGACGGAGCCCCGAACAGGCCCGCTACCAGGCCGAGGCAACCCTCGCGGCGCTCGCCGAGCAGGACGGTGATCTGATCGAGTCGTTGCACGTGCCGGACGAACTGCGGGAACTGCTGAACCCGCCGTCCGTCGGCGGCGGGGTGGTCGGCGCCAGTAGCGCCACGCCGCCGCTGCCGAAGGCGGACCTCGACGCCGCGCTGGCCGACCTGCCGTACTGGTCGGACGAGGGCGACGGACTGTCGCGGACCCTCGAACTACCGGCGGACAACCTCGATCGGGTGTTGGACCGGCTCGACGAGCTGCGCGGCCAGACCGGCCGGGGGCCACGGATCGGCCGGGCGGACCCGAGCACCGCCGTACTGACCGTCACCACCGGTCGCGTCGGCGGGGTGACCGCGCTGGACGTCGACCTGGCCCACACGGTCGACGCCGCGATCGACGAGGCGGGCGCCGGCCTGGCCGGCTGACGAAGGTCGAGCGCCCGGGCGACTGTCGGGCCGGCGGGCACCCCGCCCGCCGGCCCGCACGCCCAGCCCCGCCCGTCAGCGAGCCCGGCTGGGCACCTCGGGTGAGGTGCTCTCCAGCGGTACGGCGTTGGCCGGTACGAGACCCAGTTGGGCCGCCGACCGGGGCAGCGTCGCGTCGAGCAGCCAGTCGGCGCTCACCCGGGCCCGGTTGCCCGGCATCGCCAGCAGGTGGTAGCCGCGGGTGACGGCCTTGGCCGGCAGGCCGGCCAGCGGCACCTTGAGCGGGTTCGCCGCCGCCTGCCTGCCGCCGAGGTCGACCACCCAGCCGAGGTCGTGGTGCTTGTACGGCCGGCGGCGGCCCTGCCCGTACGAGGCGGCGATGTTGTGTGCGGCCAGCTTGCCCTGCCGCTGCGCGTGCTGCGCGGTCATCGTGCAGACCTGGCCGGGGCGGGCCAGGTCGGGCACCGCGGCGGCGTCACCGCAGGCGTACACCTCGGGGAAACCGGGGACGTTGAGGTACTCGTCGACGACCAACCGCCCCTTCTCGGTACGCAGACCCAACTGGGCCACGAACGGGTCGGGACGTACGCCCACGCACCAGACGAGGGAGCAGGTCGGTATGTGCTCCCCGTCGGTGAGTTTGACCCCGTCGGCGGTGGCGACGGCCACGGAGGTGCCCATCCGGACGTCCACGCCGCGACGACGCAGCACCCGGTCCGCGGTCTTCGACATCCGCTGGTCGAGTTCGGGCAGCACCCGCGGCGCGACGTCCAGCAACATCCACTTCGGGCGGATCTTCAGCCGGGGGCGTTGGGCGGCCAGTTCGTCGGTGAACAGTTGTCCGTGGGCGGCCACCTCGGTACCGGTGTATCCGGCACCGACCACCACGAAGGTGGCCCGGGCCTGCTGCTCGGCCGGGTCCTCCGCCTGCTCGGCCAGCTCGATCTGCCGGACCACGTGGTCGTGCAGGTAGACCGCCTCGGGCAGGCCCCGGAAGCCGTGCGCGTACTCGGTCACGCCGGGAATCGGCAGCAGTTTGTTGACGCTGCCGACGGCGAGGACGAGCCGGTCGTACGCCAACCGGTTGTGGTCGCCCTCGGGTTGGCTGAAGCCCACCCAACGGTTCTGCAGGTCGACGTGGTCGGCCTCGCCGATGACCACGCGTACCCCGTCCAGCGTGCCGGTCAACGGCACGGCGACCCGGCCGGGCTCGACCACACCGGCTGCCACCTCGGGCAGCAACGGCAGGTAGAGGAAGTAGTCGGTCGAGTTCAGCAGGACGATCTCGGCCCGGTCGCGGGCCAGCCGACTCAGCGTCTTCGCCGCGTGGTAACCGGCGAACCCGGCTCCCACGATCACCACACGAGGTTTCGTCATCTCGGCCCGGTTCCCGTCGCCGGCCACGACAAACGTCCGCCCCGCAGGAGCCGACCGGTTGGCTGGTGCGGCTGGTGCGGCTGCAACCTGTTGGCACCCCGACGGTCGCCTGGCCCGGGAGGCACGTTCCTGGACCGGCGTGATTTCAACCTGAAATATTTATTTCACCCTGAAATCAGGGTTGCGCCAGTGGACCGTCGCCGGACGGCGGCATCGGGAACTGGAGGAACGTGGTGCCCCGCAGGTCCAGCCAGGCCCGGTCGGGCGCCCGGACCAGCCGCACCATCACCTCGGCACAGGTCGGGCAGCGCGCCACCAGTCCGGGCGCGTGCGAGTAGACCCGCAGGGCGGCCACCGGACCGGTGGCGCCGCAGTTCGCGCACCGCCCGGTGGCAGTGCTGAGGTCTACGGCGAACACCTCCCCCATCGGGCCGTCGAGCATGTTGCCGTCGACGTACGGCAGCGCGGTCATCCGCGGTCTCCTCTCAGCCGGTCGGGCCGAAACGTTCGGTGCGGACCCGACGGGCCGGATGTCCCAGCCCGACGAGCAGGTCGGAGACGGTCTCCACGAAGCCGGTGGGGCCGCAGACGTACACCAGCGGTTCCAGCTCCGGCGGCCAGCCGTGATTGTTGACGTCGGCGAGCCCGACCCGGTGTGGCTCGCCCCGCCAGCCCGGCGGCGCCTCACGGGTGTAGACGTACGCCACGTCGAGGCCGGCGTCGTCGCGCACCCGTTGGCGCAGTTCCTCGGCGTAGAAGAGGTCGGCGGGGGTCCGTACGGAGTAGATCAGCCGGAACGGCGTACGGCTGCCCGCCGCCCGCCGGGCACGGATCATGGCCATCAGTGGCACCACGCCGGAACCGCCCGCCACCAGCAGTACCGGCTCGGTCTGCTGCGGCCGCCAGATGAACCAACCGCCGAGTGGGCCGCGTACCTCGACCGGGTCGCCCTGCTGGAAGGCGTCCACCAGGAACGGCGACACCTCGCCGTCGGGCACCCGCTGCACGGTGACCTCGATCCGGTCGCCGTCGGCGGGGCCGGCCAGCGAGTACGACCGGGCGGCCTGGTAGCCGTCCGGTGCGGTGAGCCGGATGTCCACGTGCTGGCCGGGCAGGTGCGACGGCCAGTCGGGCACCTCGAGTACCAGAGTCTGCGCGCTCGGTGTCTCGACCCGGCGACCCACCAGCCGCGCCGGCTGCCAGCGCATCCGCCCGCTCAATCGCCCTGGTAGCGCTGCTCGCGCCACGGGTCGCCGTAGTCGTGGTAGCCGGCGGTCTCCCAGAAGCCGGGGGTGTCCTCGATGGTCAGGTGGATGCCGCGTAACCACTTGGCGGACTTCCAGAAGTAGAGGTGCGGCACCAGCAGCCGGGCCGGTCCACCGTGCTCGGCCGGCAGGTCGTCACCGTCGTACGTGTGCACCAGCCAGGCCTGCCCGTCGCGCAGGTCGTCCAGCGGCAGGTTGGTGGTGTACCCGCCGTAGGAGTGCGCCAGGGCGTAGTCGGCGGCCGTCTCGACCTCCTCCAGCAGGGTGTCCAGGGAGACCCCCTGCCAGCTGGTGCCCAGCCTGGACCACCGGGTGACGCAGTGGATGTCGACGGTCGGCGTCTCCTGGGGCAGCGACATCATCTCGTCCCAGCTCCACCGGTACTCGGTGCCGGTTTCGGTGGTGATTACGAACTCCCAGTCCGCCCGCGGCACCTTGGGTGTCGGACCGGCGGAGAGGACCGGGAAGTCCGGTGTCAGGTACTGCCCGGGCGGCAGGTCCGGCGCGCCGGACCGGGGCCGGCCCGAGAAGCCGGGCGTGATGATTCCCACCGCTAAGTCGTACCACGTCCGGGTCGGCACCCGGGGAGGTTCGCCGGCCCACCGGTCTTGGCCTGGTGGGCCGGCGTGTCGTCACCGTCGTTCGGTGACGACCTCCTTCGAGCCGGGCACCACGTTGCGGGTGGCCCGCAGACTGGTGATGGTGACGATGGTCAGCACGGCGATGATGACCAGGAGGGAGATCTCGGTGGGGATCAGCGGGACGCCCTCCCAGATGCCGTGCGCCCAGTGCAGGCCGAGCTTGACGCCGATGAACGCCAGGATGATGGCCAGGCCGTAGGTGAGGTGGACCAGCCGGCTCAGCGCCGCGTGCAGCACGAAGTACAGCGCGCGCAGGCCGAGCAGGGCGAAGGCGTTGGTGGCGAAGACGAGGTACGGGTCCTCGGTGATGCCGTAGACGGCCGGCACCGAGTCGACGGCGAACACCACGTCGGTGGCGAGCACCGCCACCACCACCAGCGCGAGCGGGGTGAGTGCACGGCGCCCGTCGACCCGGACGGTCATCTTCGTGCCGTGGTACTCGTTCACCACCGGCATGAAACGGCGCAGCAGGCGCACCGAGCGCATGTTGGCGATGTCGACCGACTGCTCGTGCCCGGTGAAGGCGTCGCGCAGCAGCTTGGCCGCGGTGAACAGCAGGATCAACGCGAAGATCAGGAAGGCGAAGTCCAGGGTCTGCAGGGCCGCCGCGCCGAGGGCGATGAAGATGCCGCGCAGCACCAGCGCGCCGGTGATACCGAAGAGCAGTACCCGCTGGGCGAGCACGCTCGGTACCGCGAAGGCGGCCAGCAGCAGCATGAAGACGAAGAGGTTGTCCACCGACAGCGACTTCTCGACCAGGTAGCCGGCCAGGTAGTCGATGCCCTCCTGACGTCCGTACTGGGACCAGACCCAGGCACCGAAGGCCAGCGGCAGGGCTATGTAGAAGGCGGACCAGCCGAGTGCTTCCTTCAGCGACACCTCGTGCGGGCGGCGGGTCACCACGAAGTCGAGCACCAGCAGGGCGACGACCCCGACGATGGTGATCGCCCAGAGCGACGGCGTACCGATGGTCTCGAAACCGGCGGCCGCATACGACAAATCAGACATGGATCCTCCTCGAACACCGTGTCATGTTCGAGGTCTCCTTCACCCACGTTTCGTGGGCAACCACCCGAGGCGCACCCTGGTGCGCCGTACTGACCGGTATGGTTCGTGGGAAGTACTCCCCTCGTGCTGACAAGGTTAGGGCAGCCCGATCCCGGCCGCCAGGCGGGGCACGCCGGTCTCGTCCGCCGAGGTCAACGGTGTTCCAGTCGGACACGAGTGCCTATCGTGAACCGATGAGCGCAGCGCAGTCCGGCCCGCTGGCCGGTGTACGCCTGGTCGAGCTGGCCGGCATCGGACCGGGTCCGTTCGCCGCGATGATGCTCGCCGACCTCGGCGCCGACGTGATCCGGGTGGACCGGGTGACCGACGTGGACGCCTCGGCCTTCGGCACCCCGCACCCCGACCTGCTCAACCGGGGCCGCCGGTCGATCGCGGTGGACCTGAAGTCGGCCGGCGGCCGGGAGGTGGTGCTGGCCCTGGTCCGTGACGCGGACGGCCTGATCGAGGGCTTCCGGCCCGGGGTGACCGAACGGCTCGGTCTGGGCCCGGCCGACTGCCACGCGGTCAATCCCGGGCTGGTCTACGGCCGGATGACCGGTTGGGGGCAGGACGGGCCGAACGCCCCGTACGCCGGGCACGACATCGACTACCTGGCCCTGACCGGGGCCCTGCACGGCATCGGCCGGGCCGGACAGCCGCCGGTGCCACCGCTGAACCTGCTCGGCGACTTCGGCGGCGGCGGGATGCTACTGGCCCTGGGCGTCGTCTCCGCGCTGTACGCGGTCCGCGGCGGCGCGGCCGGTCAGGTGGTCGACGCGGCCGTGGTGGACGGGGTGGCGGTACTGAGCACCCAGGTGCACGCCCTGCGGCAGCTCGGCATGTGGCAGGACCCGCGCGGGGTGAACCTGCTCGACGGCGGTGCGCCGTTCTACGACACCTACGAGTGTGCCGACGGGCGGTACCTGGCGGTCGGCGCGCTGGAGCCGAAGTTCTACGACGAGTTGGTCCGGCGGACCGGGTTTCCACTGCCGCCGGACGAGGCGCCGGACCGCACCGACCCGGCGAACTGGCCGGCGCTGCGGGCGGCCTGGGCGCGGCTGTTCCGCAGCCGGTCGCGGGACGAGTGGTCGGCCCTGCTCACCGCCTCCGACGCCTGCGTGGCACCGGTGCTGGACTGGCAGGAAGCGCCACGGCATCCACACCTGACGGCGCGGGACACCTTCGTCGTACGCGACGGGGTGGTCCAGCCGGCGCCGGCACCCCGGTTCTCCGGTACCCCGACCGCGCTCCGGCGGCCGCCGCCCTGGCCGGGTGAGCACACCGACGAGGTGCTCGCCGAGACCGGCTACCGCCCGGACCGGGTGTCGGAGCTGCGCGCCGCCGGTGCCGTCGGCTGACCGGAGCCGCACGCGGCCGGGTGACCGGGGGGCCGCACGCGGCCGGGTGACGGGGGCCGCACGCGGCCGGGGCTGCGCGTTCAGCGGCGGCGCAGGGTCGCGCCCGGCGCCATCGCCGGTTCGACCAGGTCGCGATAGTCGCGCGGCAGCTGCACCACCAGTTCGTCGAACTCTCCGCCGGTGACCGCCTCCCGGATGGTGGTGAACACCGCCCGCACCACGTTGCGGGCGGCCGGCTCGGAGACGTCGGCCCGCAGGGCCACCCGGGCGACGAACTCGGCCGCGCCGAACCGGTGTGCCGCCTCGGTACCGGGTGTCGGCCGCAGCGACAGCCGGAGCGGCTCGGGCAGCTGGACCGCCAGGTCCAGCGCCTCGCCGCCGGTCAGCCGCTCGGCGAGCGTCTCCAGGGTCGCCCCGGTCAGCTCCACCGCCCGTGCCGAGGACGTGCTGGTGCGCTGGGCGACCTGGTCGACGAACGTGTCGTAGTTCATCGTGTCTCCCCTCCGGTCGGCGGTTACCCGCCCGGCCGGCGCGGAAACGGCGGCCGATTCTCCGGGACACGGTGCGTGACCGGCGCCCGGGCGGGTAACCGCCGCCGGTCGTGGCCGGAACGAAGCCGGGAGGAGCCGACACCATGGCGAGCTACGCCGACGTTCTGCACTACCTGTCCAGCCTGGACTACCCGGCCGGGAAGGACGACGTACTACGCGAGGCCGAACGCGAGGGAGCCCCGGCCGACGTGCTGCGCGCGCTGCGTGCCCTGCCGCCGGTCGACTACGCCAACGGCACGGAGGTGGCCCGTTCGGCCGGTATCGAGGCCGCACCGGAGGTGAACGACGCGCAGCGGGCCGCAGCGGGCCGCGACAAGCGGCACCAACGGGTGTCCCAGCATCTGCGCAGCATCTGACCGGAACCATCGGACCGCAAACCCAGGAGGGCGCCCCGGCCGCGAACCGCGACCGGTGGCGCCCCTGGGTAACCACCTGCCCTGGTGGCGGCTGCGCCGAACCGGTCGCGGCCACCAGGCGGCCCCACGGCCGCCCGAACCGGGCAGCCGCTGTTACCGCGACCAGCATACGACACGCCATCATCCGAACGGACATGGGGGTACCAACCGAAGATCTAACCGGTCACTTCCGCGTACCGGTGCTCCAGGTCGATCCGCGCGAGCGCCCCGACCAGCCAGGCCAGTCGTTCCGATTCGCCGCCGCCGGCCACCTCGGCGAGTTCCGCGGCCGAACGCCCCAACCCGAGCCGACGTGCCGCCGCCAGCGCCCGCTTGTCGGCGACCGGCGCCACCTCCGCCCACAGCGCCTGCACCTCGCGCAGGAACAGGTCGACGACCGTCGCGTCCACCCCGGGCAGCGCGGCCAACAGCATCCGCTCACGGGTTGGGTCGTGCCGGGCCGCGGAACGCATCCGCCGCAGGTCACCCCGGTACCGCTCGGTCACGGTGCGGGCCAGGTCGCCGAGCAGGTCGGCGAGGGCGTCGACGTCGCCGCGTTGACCGCTGTCGCACAGTACCCGGACCCGGTCGCCGTGCGGAGCCCGCGCCAGCCGGGCGGCGCTGTCCCAGCCCGCCGCCGGTAGGGCGTGAGCGCTGTCCAGGGCCCGCCGGAAGTCTCCCCGGCGGGCCAGCAGCACCGCGAGACAGAGCAGTTGGAACAGGCTGGACGGGTTGTTGGTGACCCGGAAACCGTACTGCTCGGCGAAGCCTCGACCGCTGCCGGCGAGCCGGCGGGCCAGGCGCTTCCGGTCCTCGATGGTGGTGGCGACCGCGGTTGGCATGCCGGCTACTACCCGCCTGCGGCCCGGTCAGTCCCGCGGACCGCCGGCCCGGTCAGTCCCGCGGACCGCCGGCCCGGTCAGTCCTGGAAGCCGCCGGCCCGGTCGCGGGCCTTGAGTCGGGTGGTGGGCAGGGCGGGGGCGGGCAACGGCGGATCCGGATCGGCGGCCACGACCCCGAACCGCCGCCCGGCCATCCAGTCCTCGCGGGCGGCCACGATCTCCTCGTGGCTGCGGCCGACGAAGTTCCACCACATCACCAGCGGCTCCTCGAACGGGGTACCGCCGAGCAGCATCAGCCGGGTGCCGGGCTCCGCGCGTACGGCCAGCGAGGTGCGGCCGGTGCCGAGCCAGAGCAGCGCGCCGGGGGTGAGGGGTACGCCGTCGACCTCGGCGCTGCCGTCGACGGCCAGCAGCGCGTACTCGAAGTCCCGGCGCAGCGGCAGCGCGGCCGGTCCCGGGCCGGTCACCTCCAGCTGGGCGCCGAGCAGCGGGGTGTACGCCCGAGCCGGTGAGCGCTCCCCGTCGATCTCCCCGACCAGCAGCGTCACGTCCAGTTCCCCGTCCCGCCAGCGGGGCAGGTCGGCGTGGTGGGCGAAGTCCGCCGGACCGGAGCGGGCCGAGTCGGGCAGCGCCACCCACAACTGCACGCCGTGCATCAGCGGCGGACGGTCGGCCGGGGACCGCTCGGAGTGGGCGATGCCGTGGCCGGAGGTCATCACGTTCAGCTGCCCGGGGCGGATCGGCTGCACGTTGCCCAGGCTGTCGCGGTGCACGATCTCGCCGTCGAGCAGCCAGGTCACGGTCTGCAGGCCGGTGTGCGGGTGCGGCGGTACCTCCATGCCGGGGCGTACGGCGACGTCGTCCGGGCCGAAGTGGTCGACGAAGCACCAGGCGCCGACCAGCCGCCGGGCCCGCTGCGGCAGCAGCCGGCGGACCGTGGTGTAGCGGCCCAGCGGCACGTCGTGCCCCGGCAGCAGCACACTGCCCGGATCGACGGTCGCCACCCCGGGCGGTCGGGTCTCTGCCGGCAACGACTCGGTACGTTCCACCAGCCGACTGTACGCCCGCCACGGGCCCGGTCGACCCGGCTGCGGCGGCACCGGCCGGTGTCATCCCCGACGCACGGTGACCAGGTTCGCGCCGGCCACCAGGTCCAGGAAGATCCGGTCGACCGAGCGGTCCCAGTTCGGCGAGCCGAGCACCGTACCGGGCGGCACACCGTCGCGGCGTTCCTCGTACACGTTGACTCCGCCGGCCCCGGAGCGGGCGCGTACCCGTACCGGTGCCCCGTCGGCGACCGTGACGGCGAGGAGGTTCACCCCGCCGGTCACCCGCACCACCAGCGCGCCGCGGGTGCGCGGCAACCGCAGTTCGGTACGGGTCGCGCCACCGGCGAACTCCAGCGCGGACAGCCGTCCGGCGGTGAGGTCGAGCCGGCGTTCGGTAACCCCGCCGGTGATCCGCAGTTCCCACGACACCTGGGCGTTGAGCAGCACCTCCACCGCACCCGGCGCGTCGCCGATCCGCTGCATCCGCAGCCGCAACCGATCCCCGGTCAGCTCGGGACGGGGTCGAGCGTCGGATTCGGCCGGGCTGGTGATCCGGTACAGCTCCTCCCCCAGGTCCGTCACCCGCAACTCGAACCGGGTCACCCCGTCGACCAGCTCGAAGCTGGCTCGCTCGCGGCCGTCCAGCGGCGCGGTCATCGCCTCCTCGGCGCGCTCCGCGGCCGCCCGGGCCGCGCCGCCCAACCCGCTGGTGCCCGCCGGCTCGGCCGTCTCCTCCGACTGCGGTCCGGCGCCGGAGAAGACCAGGCCGAGCCGGTGCGGGTCGGAGAGGATCACCACCACGGCGACCCCACCGAGCCCCAGCACCAGGACCGCGGCGGCGGCCAGCAGTCGTGCCCCGGCCGACCAGGTCGGCCCGGCCGGGACAGCCGCGTCGCCGGCCTCGGCCGGTTCGCCGTCCACCGCGCCGCCCGGCGCCGGCCCATGGGTTGTCGGACAGTTCGTGTTCCGCCCCGAATCGGCCATGCCACGTCCCCTTCCACGGTCCCCCTACCAGCAGACACGCACCAGAGGGCGGGATGGATCAGTCAGGCCGGCGCCGATGGGGTGGGATCGGCCGGCGGTGCCACCCGCTCGGCGACCTTGCCGGCGCAGTTCGCCAGCACCGTCCGGGCGTCCAGGCCCAGGCTCTCGATGGCGACCAGGGCGGTGAACGCCACGTCGGCGAGTTCCGCCACCACGTCCGGCCGGGTGTGGGTGACGCCCTTGCGCGGGTTCTGCCCGAGCGTGCCGATCCAGGCGGCCGCCACCTCGCCCACCTCCTCGGTGAGCTTGAGCACCCGGCAGGTCAGCTCCGCCTCGCCGGTGCCGTTCGCCACGTCCAGCCACTCCCGCGCCGTACGTACGGTCGCCCAGATCGTCTCGTCCACGTCAGCCGATGAAGTCTCGTCCACGGCGGCCAGTGAACCGGACGACGTGGAGGATCCGTATCCGGGGGCACCGTCGCCGCGGCGGCGGTGAGGTGCGGCAACGAAGCCGCGCCCGGACCGGAAGGACGTGTCGGTGATGCCGGAGACGGTCGAGTCGGTGTTCGCCAGGGTGGTCACCCGCAACCCGGGTGAACCCGAGTTCCACCAGGCGGTACGGGAGGTGCTGGACAGTGTCGGCCCGGTCCTCGCCCGGCATCCCGAGTACGCGGACGCCCGGATCGTCGAGCGGATCTGCGAACCGGAGCGGCAGGTCATCTTCCGGGTGCCGTGGGAGGACGACCGTGGCCGGATCCGGGTCAACCGGGGCTTCCGGGTGGAGTTCAACAGCGCGCTGGGCCCGTACAAGGGTGGTCTGCGTTTCCACCCGTCGGTCTACCTGGGCATCGTGAAGTTCCTCGGCTTCGAGCAGATCTTCAAGAACGCCCTGACCGGGCTGCCGATCGGGGCCGGGAAGGGCGGTGCGGACTTCGACCCGAAGGGCCGGTCGGACCGTGAGGTGATGCGGTTCTGCCAGAGCTTCATGACCGAACTGCACCGGCACATCGGCGCGCAGACCGACGTACCGGCCGGGGACATCGGGGTGGGCAGCCGGGAGATCGGCTACCTGTTCGGGCAGTACAAGCGGATCACCAACCGGTACGAGTCGGGGGTGCTCACCGGCAAGGGCCTGTCGTACGGCGGCGCGCAGGTCCGTGCCGAGGCCACCGGCTACGGGGCGGTGTTCTTCGCCGAGGAGATGTTCGCCCAGGTCGGGGAGGGTCTGGATGGCAAGCGGGTGGTGGTCTCCGGCGCGGGCAACGTGGCGATCCACGCGATCGAGAAGGTGCACCAACTCGGTGGCACGGTGCTCACCTGCTCGGACTCGGCCGGGTATCTGCTCGACGAGAAGGGCATCGACCTCGAGGTGTTGCGGGAAGTGAAGCAGCGTCGTCGCGGCCGGCTGGCCGACTACGTACGCGAGGTCCCGCACGCGGTCGCCGTCGCCGGACGTACCCCCTGGGAGGTGCCCTGCGACCTGGCCCTGCCGTGCGCGACCCAGAACGAGATCGGCGCGGCGGAGGCCGCCGCGCTGGTGGCCGGCGGCTGCCTGGCGGTGGTGGAGGGGGCGAACATGCCGACCACGCCCGACGGGGTGCGCGTCCTGCGCCGGGCCGGGGTGCGGTTCGCGCCCGGGAAGGCCGCCAACGCCGGTGGGGTGACGGTCAGCGCCCTGGAGATGCGGCAGAACGCCAGCCGGGAGTCGTGGACCTTCGCCGAGTCGGAACAACGGCTGCGGGAGACCATGCGCGACATCCACGCGCGGTGCTGGGCCACCGCGCAGGAGTACGGCCGCCCCGGCGACTACGTGGCCGGTGCGAACATCGACGGCTTCCGTCGGGTGGCCGAGGCGATGCTCGCGCACGGGGTGGTCTGAACCGGACAGCGGTACGCGCCGGTGCCCGCCGGAAGGGATCCGGCGGGCACCGGCGCGCGTGTTACGAACGCTGCCCGCAGCGTGGGATCAGCGTGTGCCGAACCGGCTGCGCCGACGCCAGAGCATCGTGCCGAGCAGCAGGACCGCGCCCGTGGCGACCAGGCCGCCACCGACCTTCAGCGGCGTGTCCAGGCTGCTGCCGGTGACCGGCAGGTGCGGCTTGCGCTTGTGCAGCACCCGCAGCTCGGTCGAGGCGGTACGACCCGACTCCCGGCCGACCGCGGTGATGGTGAGCAGGCCGGTGACCGACGGCGTGTACCGCCGGGTGAAGACGCCGTTGCTGTTGGTCCGGGCGGTGAAGCTCAGCGGCGCGCCCGCCTGGAACGCCACCGGCACCATGGCGACCGTGCTGCCGTCGCCGCGACGTGCCGTACCGGCGGCGGGCGCGGCCAGCGGCTGCACCGTGACCGACAGGTCCACCGTCTCGTTCGGCCCGAAGTCGCGGCCGGTGAGGACGACCGTCTCGCCCACCACGATGCTCGGCTGGTTCGCCGTCAGCGTGGCGAGTTCCGGTGTGTACGGCGGTGGTTGGGGCGGATCCGTGGCCGTGGGCGATGGAGACGGCGCCGGCTGCGGCTGTGCCGCCCCCGCCGCGGCCGGCACGGTCGCTACAGCCAGTCCGACCGTGAGCGCCATGATGATGCGGGATAGCCGCATGATCTCGTTCCCTCCTACTGTGAACAGCTAGGTGCGGTGACAACTTGGGTGGTCCATGGGGTGGCGGTCGGGGTCAGCCACAGCTCGGCGGACCCGCTGCCCGTCTTGCCGGTCAGCAGCGAGACCTCCAAGGTGCGACTGCCACCCGGGCCGACCTCGACGTTCACGGTGGCCACCTGCCGGCGCCGTTCGGTGCCGGTGGCCACTGCGGTCTCGGCCCCTTCCAGGCGGGTGTTCAGTACCGCGCCGCCAGCTGGTCCGTACACCGAGACCAGGGTTCGGATGGTGTACGGATCACCCGCCCGGCCCAGGCCGAGGACCGACTTGCTCAGTCCGGAGCTGGGGGCGGTGGACCGGATGGTCACCCGCAGGCTCAGCTCCCGACGGCCGTCCGCCTGGCAGGCGCCGACCGCCAGGTCGGCGCTCTGCCGCAGGTAGTAGCCGAGTTTCGCGCCGCTGCCGTCGTTGAGGAACACGCCGACCGTCGGCACGCTGTCCTCTTCCGGAAGCGTCCCGGCCATCCGGCTGTCGCCGAACATCCGCTGTTCCTCTGGTCGAGCACTCCAGAACAATATCCGACGTTCTTGCACAGATCGGTCAAATGCGGACAACAGCCCGTTCGGGCTGGTGTTCCGCTCGAACAACGTGTTGAACACCTTCGCGGCGGCGGCGGCGAAGAAGGCGTCCTGTTCCTTCGGTTCCAACCGCTGGTAGGTGTCGTGCAGCAGGGTCTTGACCGCGTTGTCGGCGTCGATCGTCACCCCGTCGGCGAGCCGTACCGCACCGGTGACCCTCAACAGGTACGACAGCGCCACCGGGTCGACGGCGAGCACTCCGTCGACGGCCTCACCACCGCGCTGCCGGTACATCTGCCGGAACAACGACGCCGCCGTCGGGAAGTGTGGCGTCAGGTTGACGTCCGCGGGATACATGCCGGGCAGGTCACCCCAGAGCGCCCGCACCTCCCTGGGCACCTTCAGCGGGTCGGTGAAGCGGCCGAGGCTGCCACTGCCGCCCTGCGCGCCCATCTTCATCCGGCCCCGGTTCGCCTCGATGACCGCGTACGCGCCGATCATGCCGCCGGTGGCGCGCAGTTCGGCGGAGTTCTGCGAGACCAGCAGGTACTGCCGTGGCCCGTCGACGCCGAGCAACGCCGGCAGCAGGCGGCTGGCCCGATCCGCCGCCGAACTCAACGCCGCCAGCCGGTCGATCTCGCCGCGCAACTCGACCAGCGCCTGCCGGATCGGGCCGACCAGCCGATCGTCCGGGATCTCGGCCAGCTTCGCGCGGGTCCGCTGCACCGTCGCGTCCACCTCGACCAGTTCCGCGCTGACCGTCCGCAGCGCCGCCACGTCCAGCCGCCCCTCGCGAGGCACCAGCCCACCGAGGTCGACCCGCAACAACGCCGGGAACGTCGCGCGGGCCAGGTCGTCGATCGCGATGGAGATCTGCCGCACCGCCGAGAAGTTCGACCCGGCGTAGGGCACCTGCCGGCCGAGCCACCAGCCTGGATCCCCGGTCGCGCGACGCGCGGCGCCGGACTGTTCCTGGAGCGCCGAGAGGGTGCGCTGCGCGCGTTCGGTGTCGCCGCCGACCAGTTGGCGGCTCAACTCACCGGCCAGTCCCGCGGCGTTGGTGAGGTGCGACCGGGCCTGCCAACCCCGGAACCCCACCCAGCCGGCGACACCCAGCAGCAACGAACCGGCCACCAGCGAGGCGAGCAGGATGCGACGCAGTCGGGCACGCCGCCGTCGGCGGGAACGACTCTGCCGACGACCCGGGCTGTCGCTATCCGTCACGCCGCACCTCACTCCCAGTAGTTCGGAACTTCCGGTAATCCGGACAGAAGGCATCACAGTTCTAACACCCAACGATGGGATTGGTGCCGTAATGACGGCTTCAGGCGATATGCGACTCTCGCTCGCTACTCACCTTCCGGCCCGATCCCGCGTCGGCCGCCTCCCGCAGCAGCTGCTCGATCCGGTCCACCCCGGCCGGCAGGGACATGTCCCGCAGGTACGCCGCACGCCCCCGCCGCCCCATGTCCAGCCGGGCCGGCGGCGGTATGGTGGCGGCCAACCAGAACCGGTCGGCCAGGCTGGCCCAGTCCTCCGGCGGGCAGGACAGTCCCGCCCGCGTGCGCTCCACCAGGGCCGCCGTGTCGCCACCCGCCGAGGCCACCACCGGCGCGGCGCAGGAGAGCGCCGCCTGCAGCTTGCCCGGCACGGTGCTGCGCAGCGCCGGCAGGTCGCGCAGCATCACCAACTGGTAGTCGGCGGCGGCGTACAACTCCGGCATGTCCAGCGGCGACCGGCGGTCGACGAAGCGCACGTTGTCGGCCCGCAACTCCTCGGCGAGCCCCCGCACCCGCCGCTCGTCCGCGCCCGAACCCACCAGGACCAGGTCCATGGTCCGGTCCAGGGCCGCCGCCGCCCGGACCGCCGTCTCCAACCCCTGCCGGAATCCGATGGTGCCGGCGTGCATCACCACGCAGCGCTCGTCGCGGCGAACCAGGTTCCGCGCGGACGCGCTGGCCGTCGCGGGGCGGAAGATCCGCTCGTCGGTCCAGTTGAGCACCGTGCGGACCCGATCCGGGTCGGTGCCGACCGCCACCACCGCGTCGCGCAGCGACGGCGCGGTCACCGCGATAGCGGCGGCGGACTGGTACGTGCGGGTCATCGCGGCCCGGACCCGTGCCGCCCACCGGCCGTCGTCGGTGTCCGCCGGCGCCTGCTCCGCCCACACGTCCGGCACGTGCAGCACCACCGGCACGCGGCCGAGTCGACGCAGCAGTGCCACCGAGGCGAACGCCGTGGCCGGCGGCTGGTGTACGTAGAGCACGTCGACACCGGCGAAGTAGCGACGTCCGACGAGCGCGGCGCTGCCGGCGAAGGAGAGCCAGGAGGCCATCCGTCCCCGTACGCCACCGTCACCCGTGCTGTACCGGGGGACCCGCCGCACGGTCAACCCCCGGCTGTGGGTCTCGTGCCGCCAGCGCTGCCGCCATCCAGGGTAGACGTGCCCGCCGGGATAGTCGGGGAAGCCGGTCAGCACCCGCACCTCGTGACCCCGCGCGGCCAGTTCCACGGCCAGGCTGCCGGGAATGAACGCCGGCTCCGGCGGAAAGTGGTAGGTCAGGATGCCGATCCGCACCGAGCCACCTCCGTCCCCGCCCATCCGTTCGGCGCGGCGGCCCCGACGGTGGGCGCCCCGCCTGCGTACGATGCCGGGAACCCCTCCCGGGACGGCCGCCGCCGATGGCCGTCCCTCGTCGCGGCGCTCCCGCCCGCGACCACGTCGTCGAGGGAGTTCCACATGGTCAACGGGGTGTTGTTCGTCTGCCACGCCAACCTGTGCCGGTCACCGATGGCCGAGTACACCGCCCGCCGGATGCTCGCCGGCCGGCCGGTGACCGTGGCCAGTGCCGGCACCGACGCGGTCGAGGGCCTGGCCATGCACCCGTACGCGGCGGAGATCGCCGCCGAGACCGGCGAGGACCCGGCGGCGTTCCGTAGCCGGCGGCTGGCGCCCGAACACCTCACCGAGGCGGTGCTGGTACTGACCGCCACCCGGCGCCAGCGGTCGATCTGCACCGCGCTGGCACCGGCCGCACTGCACCGGACGTTCACGCTGCGCCAGTTCGGCCGGCTCGCCGCGGCCGTCGAGCCGCCGGTGGACGAGCAGGACGACCCGTTGTCCGCCGCGGTGACCGCGGCCGCGCTGGCCCGGGGGCGGCTGCAACCCGCCCCCGGGGACGCCGACGACCTGCGGGATCCCGTCGCCGGCACCCCGGAGGACTTCCGGCGCTGCGCGGAGGAGATCGAACGATCCCTGCGACCGCTGGCGCTGCTCATCGGGACAGCCGGGTGAGTTCCTGCGTGTGGTCGACCTTGTCGGCGGCGGCATCCCGCTCGGCGTGCCGGCCAGCCGGGATCCCGTCCGTCGACGCGGTCCCCGCGACCACCCGGTAGGCCTCGTACTGGTACGCCTCGGTCTTCGGCACCCGGGCCATGTTCAGCACGCAGCCGAGCAGCCGCACCGACACCGAGTGCAGGGCCCGGGCCGCCGCGGCCACCTGGGTCCGCGAGGTACGACCCTGCTGGCTGACCAGCAGCGCGCCGTCGGCCTGCACCGCGACCACCACACCGTCGGTGACCGCGAGCAGCGGCGCGGTGTCGATGATGACGATGTCGGCCGACTCGCGCAGCGCCAGCAACAGGTCCGACATCGCCTTCGAGCCGAGCAGTTCGCTCGGGTTGGGCGGCGCCGAGCCGCTGGGCAGCACGAGCAGTGACTTGTCGCCCCAACGCTGTACCACGTCACCGACGTGCACGTCGCCGACCAGCACGTCGGTGAGCCCGACGCCGGAGTCGATGCCCAGGTAGTCACCGACCTTGGGCCGGCGCAGGTCGGCGTCGACCAGCAGAACCCGCCAGCCCGCCTCGGCCAGGGCGATCGCCAGGTTGCACGACATGGTGGTCTTGCCCTCGCCCTGCAGGGCGCTGGTGACGGCGATCACCCGGGCCGGCTCGTGCACGTCGACGAAGCGCAGGTTCGTCCGCAGTTTGCGAACCGCCTCGGCGCGGGCCGAGGTGGCGGCCTCACCGACGATCAGTGGCGCCACCCGGGCGCTGGGATCGAGCGGGATCTCGCCGAGCAGCGGGCTGCCGGTCACCCGTTGCAGCCCGGCGGCGTCCCGCAGTCGGACGTCGGCCATGCCGCGCAGGATCGCCAGGCCCACGCCGGCGAGCAGCCCGAGCAGGGCGCCGATGACGGTGTTGCGTACCGGCTGCGGCGAGACCGGCGTGGGGCTGACCCCCGGGCCGCTGACCACCTCGATCTTGATCGGTCCGGCGCTGCCGTCGGGCCGGGTCTCGACCTTCTGGACCAGTTCCACGAAGTTCGCCGCGAGCGCCTCCGTGATCCGCAGTGCCCGGGCCTGGTCGGTGTCGGTCACCGAGGCGCGCAGCAGGACGGTGCCGGTTTCGGTGGAGGTGCTGACCCGCCGCTGGACCTCATCCGCGGTCAACCCCAGTTGCCGCTCGGACACCATGCTCTGCGCGAGCCGGTCGCTGGTCAGCAGTTCCGCGTAGGACTTGACCCGCTGCTGTAGGAAGAGCCCACCCTGGTAGGCGTCGGAGACGCCCTGGCTGGGGGTGGTGACGAAGAAGGTGACCGAGGCGACGTACCGGGGTTGCGCCCGGACCGTGACCAGGGCGGTCACGCCCAGCGCGACCATGAGGGTGACCAGGACGATCCACCAGTGCTGGCGCACGAGGCGTAGCTGGCGCAACAGGTCCATCAGACATGCCTCCGGATCGGGCCGGTAACGCCAAAGAGCTTCACAAAAACCCCCAAGGTCGACTCAATCTCGTGAAACCATTAAAGCGGCTTCTGCGACTTATGTCCGGAGTTAGGTGTTTTCCTCGCAGACCACGGTGCTCGGAATGCCCAACCGGAGCGACGGTGCGTCGGAATCGCTTTCCGGCGGAAAAGATGCGGGTTTCTCCGGGGCGGGCGCGCGAGGACGCGCTCACCGCCGCCCGGGCCGACGAGACCGGACCGTCGCGCCGGGGTGCGACCGCCGATAGTCGGCGAGCAGTGCACCACGCAGCACGGTGCGCAGCAGCACGATGGCGACCACCCCGGCCAGGTCCGCCCAGGTCTGCTCGCCGACCAGCCGGACCAGGCCGGCGGCGACCAGCATGTCCAACAGCACCCCGAGGGCCGTCGGCACCGAACGGGTACCGACCAACACGATGCCGGCGGCGAACACGCCGATCACGGTGATCACGGTGGAGAGGGTGGCGGTCATCCGGTTCGCCCCCGGCGGTCGACCTGCCGCTGCTCCTGCTCGATCTCTCGGCCGAGGACGTGGTTGAGCCCGGTCCGGATCGCGGCGATGGCGGCGAGTTGGCCGATCTGCGCGAAGGTCGGCGACAACGCGGTACGCAGGATGTCCGCCGCCAGCTGGAACTCCAGCCCGAGGACGAGGAACCGACCCAGGGTCAGCCGGATCCGGGTGAAGACGGTGGCGTCACGCTGACGCAGTCCGTCGACCACGAACCGCAGCGCCGCCCAGGCCACGCCCGCGACGATCACCGCGACACCGACGACCTCCACCGCGGTCACCACGACCTGGTGGCCGCGGTGAAGGATCACCTCGATGTCCATCCCGGCGCCTTACCCGGCCGGCACCCGGGTAGTCAGCGCCGGGGCACTCAGAGCAGTTCCGCGGCCGCCTCGATGATCAGCCAGAGACCACTGAGGGCGAACAGCGCCGCGGCACCGTACTTGATGGTCCGTTCCGGCAGTTTCCGCCCGAGCAGCCGGCCGACGATGATGGCCAGCGCGTCGGCGGCGACCATGCCGATGGTCGAGCCGATCCAGGTGCCGAACCAGCCGTACTGGGTGGCCAGGGTGATCGTGGCCAACATCGTCTTGTCGCCGAGTTCGGCGAGGAAGAAGGCGACGCCCACGGTGAACACCGCCGACTTGCCACTCTTGGCGGCCTTGCGCTTGTCCTCCTCGGTGAGGGTGTCACCCCGCAGGGTCCACGCCCCGAATCCGATGAACGCCAGACCCGCCAGCAGTGAGATCCAGCCGGTCGGCAGGGCGGCACCGAGGCCGTGGCCGATGGCCACCGAGGCCAGGTGCACCACGGCGGTGGCGACGGTGATGCCGATCAGGATCGGCAGGGTGCGATATCTGGTGGCGAAGGCGAGGGCCATGAGCTGGGACTTGTCTCCCAGCTCGGCGACGAAGATCACGCCGAAGCTGACCGCCAGCGCGACGAGGAAGCCTTCCATGACGTCCTTCCGGATCAGGCCGGGAGGAGGTACGGGGATGCCCTCGACCCGGCTGTACAGCCTGGGTCGAAGGTCTCGCCCGCCTCGTCTGACGAGGCCGCGTGGCCGGATGCGGAACGCACCAGTATGTCGACCACGACGTTGCGGGCTACTCCCCTTCGCTGCGCCAAGCCTAGCCCATCATCGGCCGGGCCGGCCCCACCGGGGCGCCGGTCAGTCGGCGCGGGCCAGCGTCACCCCGAACAGGTCGTCCGGGTCGGTCCAGAACCGCTCGGCGTGCCACCCCGCGGCGGCGAGTTCGGCGGCGATCCCTTCGGGGCGGAACTTCGCCGACACCTCGGTACGCAGCTCCTCCCCCGCGGTGAAGCTGACCACCAGGTCGAGTATCCGGACCCGCATCGGCCGCTCGGCCCGCAGCCGCATCTCGATCCACTCCCGGTCCCGGTCCCAGAGCGCGACGTGGGAGAACGCCTCCGGGTCGAGATCCGCGCCGAGTTCCCGGTTGAGCACCCGCAGGACGTTGCGGTTGAACTCCGCGGTCACCCCGGCCGCGTCGTCGTAGGCGGGCAGGATCACCGCCGGATCCTTGACCAGGTCGGTGCCGACCAGCAGCCAGTCGCCGGCCTCCAGGGCGGTCCGCATCCGGGTGAGGAACTCGGCCCGTTCGGTCGGCAGCAGGTTGCCGATGGTGCCGCCGAGGAAGATCACCAGCCGCCGACCGCCGGCCGGCAGCCGGTCGAGATCCCGGGTGAAGTCGCCGACGATGCCGCGTACCCGCAGACCCGGATAGTCGGCGGCGAGCGTCACGGTCGAGCCGCGTAACGCGCTGACCGACACGTCCAGCGGTACGAAGGTACCCAGGCCACCCCGGCGGGTGAAGGCGTCCAGCAACAGGCGGGTCTTCTCCGAGGAACCGGAACCCAGCTCGATCAGCGTCTTCGCCCCGGTCAGCTCGGCGATCTCGGCAGCTCGTCCGGCCAGCACCGCACGTTCGGCGCGGGTCGGATAGTACTCGGGCAGCCGGGTGATCTCGTCGAACAGCTCGCTGCCCCGGGCGTCGTAGAACCACTTCGGGGGCAGCCACTTGCGCTCGGCGGTCAGCCCGACGCGGACGTCCCGGCGCAGGTTCTCGGCGATGTCCTGGTCGTCGAGATGGATCTCGAGCGGTTCCGCGCTCATCTACTTCCCCTTCCGTCGAGCTGATCGGGTACCACCGCCACGCCGAGGGCCTGCCGGTGTACCTCGGTCGCGTTCGCCCGGACGAGGTGCCCCTGCGGCACCTCCCGCCAGCCGGGTTCGTCGTCGTGTGGTTCGGAGGACAACAGCACCGAGTCGGCCGTCGCCCGCAGCGACAGCGCGTGCCCGAACGCGCTGGCGACCACCGTGCGGCCGTCGGTGAGCAGCAGGTTGAGCCGCGACCCGGGGGCGGCCGCGGCCACCGAGGTGACCGTCTCGGCGACCGCCCGCGCCGGGTCGAGACCCGCCCGCAGCCGATGACGTACCAGCGCCCACAGCAGCGCCGAGTCGGTGGTCGCGTCGAGGGTGAGCAGATCCCGTACCGGCAGCTCGGCGGCGAGCGGGACGATCGAGTCCGGCCAGCCGCGCACCACACCGTTGTGGCTGAACAGCCACCGTCCCTCGGCGAACGGTGCGGCGGCGGCGTCGACGACCGCCATGCCGACCGTGGCCGACCGCACCGCGGCCAGCACCGCCGTGGTAGAGGTGACCGCCGCGAGATCGGCGATGGTCGGGTCGGTCCAGATCGGCTGAGCCCGCCGGTACCGCACCGGCGGGCCGCTGTCCGGGTACCAGCCGACGCCGAACCCGTCGGCGTTGATCGTCCCGCCGCCGCGCATGTCCCGCGGTGCCCAGGACTGCCGCAGCAGCGAGTGCGGCGGGTCCAGGAGCAGTTCGCGCAGGGTCACCGGGGGACCCAGGTACGCCAGGTGGCGGCACATCAGGCGACCCTCACGGGTGGGCCTGCTCGGCGTCGGCGTCGCGGGCGCACCGGAACCCGCTGAAGATCTGCCGGCGTACCGGGTAGTCCCAGTTGCGGAACGTGCCCCGGCAGGCGGCCCGGTCGGTGCCGAACGACCCGCCGCGCAGCACCTGGTATTCCGCGCCGAAGAAGACCTCGGAGTACTCCCGGTACGGGAAGGCGGCGAAGCCCGGATAGCCCCGGAAGGTGGTGCTGGTCCACTCCCAGACGTCACCGACGAGTTGGTGCACACCCAGCGGCGAGGCGCCGGCCGGGTAGGCGCCCACCGGCGCCGGCCACAGGTGCCGCTGCCCGAGGTTGGCGTGCGCGGCGGTCGGCTCGTCGTCGCCCCACGGGTAGCGGCGGGACCGGCCGGTGGCCGGATCCCAGCGGGCCGCCTTCTCCCACTCCGCCTCGGTGGGCAGCCGCCTACCCGCCCACGCGGCGTACGCCTGCGCCTCGTGGAAGCAGACGTGCACCACCGGCTCGTCGTCGCGGACCGCGGTCCAACGGCCGAAGCGGCGGTACGCCCAGCCGTCGCCGTCGCGTCGCCAGTGCATCGGCGCGCTCAGCCCGGCCTCCTGGCGGTGCCGCCAGCCCGGTCCACTCCACCAGCGGGGCTCGTCGTATCCGCCGTCGGCGATGAACTCGCGGTACGCGCCGTTGGTGACCGGCGCGGCGTCGATCAGGTACGCGGGCAGGTCGACCCGGTGCGCGGGGCGCTCGTTGTCCAGCGCCCACGGGTCGGTGTCGGTGCCCATCACGAACGGACCGGCCGGCACCAGCACCTCGCCGGCCGCCCGGGTGGCCGGCTCGGGCGGCGGCGGGGCGTGCAGCGCCGCCGGCCCGGAGCGCAGTTGGTGGGTGGCGAGCATCGTCTCGTCGTGCTGCTGCTCGTGCTGCACGATCATCCCGAAGGCGAACCCGTCGGCGACCAGTCGACGGTTGTCGAAGGCGATCCGGTCCAGCAGGTCGTACACCTTGTCGCGGACCGTCGCCAGGTACGCCCGCGCCTCGGCCGGCGGCAGCAGCGGCAGAGCCGGACGGTCACGGCGGGGCTGCTTGAAGGCGTCGTACAACTCGTCGATGTCGCACCGGACCGGTTCTCGGCCGCCGACGTCGCGGACCAGCCAGAGTTCCTCCTGGTTGCCGACGTGGGCCAGATCCCACACCAGGGGGGACATCAGCGGCGAGTGCTGGCGCATCAGCTCGCCGTCGTCCACCGCCTCGGTGAGCAGCGTGGTGCGGGCGCGGGTGCGTTCGAGTTCCGCCGCGATGCGGTCCCGCAGCCCGCGACCGTCGGCCGGCGCGGTCGGGGTGTCGGTCACCGTTGCCTCCTCTCCGCGACGGCACGCCGCCGTCGCCGTAGTCCCCGTTCGATGTCGTGGTGCAGTCGCGGCGGCAGGTCGAGCCGGGACAGCGCGGCCAGGGCCAGGTCGAGCAGGGCGACGGCCGCCGCGGCCAGGGCGGGAGCGCGCAGCCCGTGCCGCGCTGCGGTGCGCCAGTCGGCGGCCACCGGGGTGGCCACCGCCGTGGCCGCGTCGATCGTGTCGGCGCCGCTGAAGAGGGCGGCGAGCACCGCCAGCGGCAGCGTCCAGTCCCGCCCCGGCTGCGCGTCGAGATAGCGCAGTTCGAGGTAGCCGCGCGGTCGTACCGGCGGGAAGAGGGTGCTCACGTGGTATTCGAGGTCGTCGACGGTGGGTGGCTGGGGCAGCGCCCCGTCGAGCCAGTCGGCGAAGGTCAGCTCCGGCGGTGGGGTCCAGTCGTCGCCGTCCCGGACGCAGAGCAGCGGGGCGGCCAGTACGTACGCCGTCCATGCCGCGACCGGCTCCGCGTCGGCGCGGTCCGGCCGCCAGACCGGCGCGGTGCGGGCCGGGTCGATGCGCCACCACGTCCCCATCCGGGCCGACGCCCAGCCGGTGTCCCGGCCGGCGTGCCGTCCCGCCGTGGCGAAGGCGGCCAGCAGTGGTGGCCCGACGGCGTGTGCCAGCGCCCACCGGGCCGCCAGTTGGTCCGGCTCGCCCGCGTCGAGACAGACCTGCAGGCCGGCGCTGCTGTACATCATGGTCCGCCCGGCCGGGCCGCTGCGGTCGAAGACCTGCCGCATGGCGCGGTAGCGGGGTGTGTCGATCGCCGGCCGGGGCGGCCGGAACGGGTCGAGTCCGGCGGGCCCGAGGCGCAGGCCGGCGGTCCGCAGCAGGTGGGTGAGCTGATCGATGTCGGATCGGGTGGCCTCGACCAGCGCGGCGAGGGAGGCTCGCGGCGGGGTGGAGATCTCCACCTGGCCGCCGGGCTCGACGGTCACCGTGCTGCCCTGGAGCAGTCGCCGGGCGGGGCTGGTCGGATCCAGTGTGGTGGGGTTGTAGGGTCCGAGCGCCGCGCGCAGCCGCGTGGCGTCTAGGGGGCGGGCGGGATCGACGGCGTCGTGGACCGTCCACTCGAGTTCGACACCGGTGAGTGTCGGTGGGCCGGTCTTGAAGCAGATCCGGCCGATGTGTCGGGCGGCTGCGGCGCGGTCACGCAGCACCGCCACCCGGTGCAGTTCCGGTGATGTCACCATGCGACGGCTCCCTTCCCGGCGCCGGCTCAGCCCTGACACCGTAACCCGGAACTGTGACATCCGTGGGGGCCGCCGACGGTCGCACCGCTTCTGTCCAGCCGGCGCCGGCCGGGCGTCGAACGGCATTCACCCCGCTGCCACCTGCCCGGCGGTGGCGTGGCCTCGCCCGTGGGTGGACCGGATCAGGATGTCGCGTCGCCCGTGGCCGACGGGGCGGGCGTCGGCCCGTGCTTCGCCAGCCAGGCCGGGTCGACCTCGGTCAGCAGCTGCTGGCAGTACGCCAGCACGTGCTCGGCACCGCCGGCGGCGACCACCAACTCGTTGAACGCGGGGGTCTGCAGGGCCTTCTCCCGCTGCCGCTCGGACTTGGACAGGTAGGCCCGGCAGTGCCCGGCCCGGTCGGCGGTGTTGCTCGAGTTACCGGGCCCGACCTGCACCGTCGCGTCGGGATCGGGTTCACCCAGGCCGGGCGTGGGTGCCGGCGACGTCGCCGCCGGCTCGCCGCCGACGGGTCCGGCTCCGCTGGCCGACGGCCCGTCGACGCCGTCCGGCAGGCCCGTCACGCCGACGGACGGGCTGGTGCCGATCCCGTTGGGCCGCGCACCGGCGCCGGTGGGCGCGGGCGTGGGCGACACGGTGACCGGTACCGGCGGCGGGACGGATGGCTGGTCGGGACGGTCCAGGCGGACCGCCGCCAGGGCCGCACCCGCGGTGGCGGTGGCCGCCACGCCGGCGATCCAGACCACCGCGCCGGTGGTGAACGGCCGGCGGCGCGGCCGAGGTGCCGGCCCGGCCGGGGCGGCCTGTCGCGCGGCGCGGAACGCGGCGAGCGCCGCCTCCTCACCGGCGAGTTCCGGCTCGCGCGCCGGGGCGGCAGCGGCTCGCAGCAGTCCGGCGAGCCGGTCCGGCGAATCGGCGGCAGGCGTCGCGTTGCGCGGTCCACGGGCGCCGTCGAGCAGCTGGTCGGCGCCGGAGCGGGTGGCTCCGGAGCGGCCCAGCCGCCGCAGGATCATGCGAAGTCCCATCACGTCAACCATCCACCGGTTCGGCGTGCGGCGCCGGCTGGGACGGGCCGGTACGGGGACGCGGTGGCGGACCCGGCGACTCGGCTGCGGTCTCCTCCTCGGCGCGCTGGTCGAGCAGCAGCGCCAGCCGTCGCAGGCCGCGGTGGGCGGCGGTGCGGACCGCTCCGGCCCGGCGACCGAGCACCCGTCCGGCGGTCTCGGCGTCCAGCCCGACGACCGCCCGCAGCAGGACCGCTTCGGCCTCCCGCGGCGGCAGGCTGGCGATCATCGCGAGCGCCGCCTCGGTACCGATGCTCTCGCCGGCCCGTTCGGCGGTGTCGGCGTCCCCGGCCAGTTCACTGAGCTCCTGAACCGGCACCGAGAGCGCGGGGCGGCGGCGCTGTCGGCGCAGGTGGTCCATGGCCCGGTTACGGGCGATGGTGACGACCCAGGCACGGAACTCCCCACCGGTGAATCTGGGCAGGTCCCGGGCGACCTGCAGCCATGTCTCCGACGCGACGTCCTCGGCATCCGCCCCGACCAGAGCGGTCAGGTAGCGCAGCAGTCCGGGCTGGAGGCTGCGGTAGAGGAAGCGGAAGGCTTCCTCGTCGCCGGCCTGGGCCGCCTCGACGGCCTGACTCAGTTCACCGGTCATGGCCTTGCCGCTTCCGTCTTGTCGGTCCTCTCGCGGGACGTCTGCCCGGTGGGCGTACTCGGTGCGGGTTCGGTGCCCGGGCCGGACCTGTTCCCCCGCACCCCGCCCCCGTCGACCTGTTCGCTGCTGGACCGCTGTGGCCCGGAGCGGATTGTTCCCGACCGTACCGCCGACCACAACCACCAGTGCCGAAACTGCGGCGGCGCCCGAGGAGACCGGGACGGGGTTAACGTTAGGAGCCGGCGCGGGGCGCGGCAACCACGGCCCGAGCCGACAGTGACAATTGTCTACCCGCTCGCCGGGCGTTTCGCCGTAACGGGTGGGAATCGGACGACGCTCCCCGAGCCGATGGCCGACCCGGCAACGAACCACACCAGAGAAGATCAACTCGCCGCGACCGGGCCGTCGCGGTCGGTAGGCGTCGACGACCGGCCCGGCCCGCGACACCGGTACCCGAGTGCGCGCCACCCGGCCCGGCCGGCGCGCCGGCCGACGCCGCTGTGGGTACGGTGGTGCCGTGTTGTCTTCGGAGGTCGTACTCAGCGGCCGGTACCGCTTGGACGAACGTGTCGCCACCGGCGGCATGGGTGACGTCTGGCGCGGCACCGACCTGATCCTCGGCCGGCAGGTCGCGGTCAAGGTGCTGCTGCCCTCCCTGGTGTCCGACCCCGACTTCATCGCCCGGTTCCGCGCCGAGGCCCGGATCATGGCGGCGCTGCGCCATCCCGGCATCGTGCAGGTCTTCGACTGCGGCGAGGACGAGCTACCGGGCGGGGGGCACGCCGACTACCTGGTGATGGAGTTCGTCACCGGCCAGCCGCTGTCGAAGCGGATCGAGGCCGAGGGTCGCCTGGACGTCGGCCAGACCATGTCGGTGGTGGCCCAGGTGGCGCAGGCGCTGCACGCGGCGCACCTCGGCGGCATCGTGCACCGCGACGTGAAGCCGAGCAACCTGCTGGTACAGGAGGACGGCAGCGTCGTCCTCGTCGACTTCGGTGTCGCCCGGTCGACCAACGTGACCAGCATCACCAGCACCAACGCGGTGCCCGGCACCGCGCTGTACATGGCGCCCGAGCAGGCCGCCGGCCGGCCGGTGTCCGGCGCGACCGACCTGTACGCGCTCGGCGCGGTCGCGTACTGCTGCCTGACCGGCAGCCCGCCGTTCACCGGCGACAATCCCCTCCAGGTCGCCGTCCGGCATCTTGACGATCCGCCCCCGGAACTGCCGCACGACATCCCGGAGGCGGTTCGGGCCCTGGTCGGGCAGGCACTGGCCAAGGAGCCGACCGCGCGGTTCAGCAGCGGCGCGGCGATGGCGGAGGCGGCCCGGGCCGCCGTCTCGGACGGTTCGATGCCGACGGCGATGGTCCCGGCCGCCGCGATGGTGCGCGACGCGGGCCCGAACACCCGGGCCGACAACACGGAGTTCGACACGGCTCCGGTCGGCCGTCGGCGTGGTCGGGGCACCCTGGTCGGCGCGCTCACCGCGGTGGTGGTGGGCCTGGTCGCGCTCGGCACCGCGCTCGGCGCGGCACGCGAGGCCAACACCCCGGCAGTGAAGCTGCCGAGCAGTCCACCGGCGGCTGAGGCACCGACCGAGGACGCGCCGGCACCGATCGAGACGGACACCGGTCCCGCGCAGGCTCCGCCGTTGCGGCCGGCCAACTCGACGGCGAAGCCGACCGATTCGCCGACGCCGACGCCGAGCACCCCGGAGCCCACCGAGTCGAACCCGCCCGAGTCGCCCGATCCGGAGCCGAGCAGCCCCTCCCCGACGGGCCCCGGCACGCCGAGCGGGGAGCCGCACACGCCGACGACGGCCCCACCGCCGCCGACCACCGCGCCGCCCGACGACGACACCGGGTCCGGACCGGGCGCCGGCAACGGCGCCGGCTGAGCCGGGACAGCCGCACCGGCGCGGCCGGCCGTGCCCGCCGTCACCGGCAGCGGCGTCGAAACCGCAGCAGTACGCCGGGCGTGTGAGGATGACCAGCCGTGACCGCATCCGGGGACGCCCCGCCCGCCCCGAACCGGCCGGCCGACGGCCGACGCCGACCCCACCCGCTCGACGTGATCGCCATCGCGCTCGCGGTGGCCGGTGCCGCCTGCGTGGCGACCGGACTGCTGCCGCGCGCCGCCGCCGCCGACACCCTCGCCCGTGTCGTGCCCCTGCTGCTCTTCCTCGGCACCGTGGTGGTGCTGGCCGAACTGACCGCGGCCGCCGGTGTCTTCGACGTGCTCGCCACCCGGCTGGCCGTCGCGGCGCGGGGCCGCTGGCTGGCGCTGTTCGCGCTCTGTGTGGGTTTCGCCGCGCTGACCACCATCGTGCTGAACCTGGACACCACGGCGGTGCTGCTCACCCCGGTGATGGTCACCCTGGCGGTCACCCTGCGCACGGCGGTGGCGCCGCTGGCGATCACCACGGTCTGGCTGGCGAACACGGCGAGCCTGCTGTTGCCGGTCTCCAACCTGACCAACCTGCTGGCCGCCGAGCGGATCGGGCTCGACCCGCTGGCCTACGCGGCCGTCATGTGGCTGCCCCAACTGGCCGTGCTCGCGGTCACCATCATCCTGCTCTGGTACCTCTGGTGGCGACGTGACCGGCCGGCCGGCGGCCGGTTCCCCGCGCCGCCGGTACACCGCCCCGCCGATCCGGTGCTGTACCGGACGGCGCTCGCCGCCTGCCTGCTGTTCGTCGGCGGCATCCTGGCCGGGGCGCCGGTCGGGCTCGCCTCGGCGGTCGCCACCGGACTCCTGCTCCTCGGCTTCGCCGTCCGCTCCCCCGGCACGTTGCGCCCGGCGCTGCTGCCGTGGCGGCTGCTGGTCTTCGTCACCGGGCTGTTCCTGGTGATCCAGACGATCGGCCAGCACGGGCTCAACGACCTGGTCGCCCGGCTCGCCGGGGACGAGGGCGGGGTGGCCGGCGTACTGCGCGCGGGCGGCACCGGCGCGCTGCTGGCCAACCTGGTGAACAACCTGCCCGCCTACCTCGCCGGTGAGACGGTCCTGCCGGTCGGCGACCGGCAGCGCCTGCTCGCCCTCCTGGTCGGCACCAACGTGGGGCCGTTGGCCCTGCCGTGGGCGTCGCTGGCCACCCTGCTGTGGCTGGAACGCTGCCGGGCGGCGCGGGTGAAGATCCCGCTGGGCCGGTTCCTGGCCACCAGCACCGTACTGGCCACGCTCGGCACGCTCGCCGCCGTCGGCGCTCTCCTGCTCACCGGCTGAGCCGACCCCGTCTTCCGCGCCGCCGACTGTGCGGCGGGCGGCTCCGGAGACCACGACCGCGACCGACGGTCCGGCCGGGGTCAGCCGGGCAACGGCGCCTCGTCGCCCCGGTTGCGACGCGGCGAGACCAGCCGACGCACCATCGGCGCGGCGTTCCAGCGGGCCGCGCCGACCAGGTCACGGGCGTGTTCGAGCACCGTGTAGTCCGGACGTGCCCGACCGGCGGCGATCGCCGCGTCCAGGTCGTTGTCGCAGCGCATCAGCACGCTGTCGAAGTCCCGCCGGACCGGTTCCAGCAGGTGGTAGCCGAACGAGCGGTGCAGCCGGGCGAAGAGCGGCTTGTACAACCGGGCCCGCTCGTGCAGCCCGGAGGAGTACGACATCGGGTTCTTCGGCCGGCGCCGGATGTAGTCGGGCAGCAGGTCGGCGAAGGCCCGCCGGACGATCCACTTCTCCTGCCCCGCGCACATCTTCAGCCCGATCGGCAGCCGCATCGCCAACTCGACCAGCGCCAGGTCGAGGAAGGGCACCCGGGCCTCCACCCCGAACCCCATGCTGGTGCGGTCCACCCGCTGCAACTCGGTCCGGCAGAGGTTGCGGATCTTGTGCAGGAACAGCCGGCGGGACGCCTCCGGTCCGACCTCGTGGTACATCGGGTAGCCGCCGAAGAGTTCGTCCGAGCCGTCCCCGGTGAGCACCACCTTGATCCCCAGCTCGGCCAGCCGGCGGAAGATCGGCACCGAGACGACCGCGTTGATGATGTCGCCGTACTCGGTCAGCTCGGAGATTCTGATCGCCTCACGTACGTCGGTCAGCCGGATGTCGCGCGGGCGCAGCTCGACCACCTCGTGCCGGACACCGAGGTCGCGGGCCAGTCGCCGGGCGTACGCCACGTCGGGGCTCTCCGGCACCCCGACGGTGACCGCGACACAGTCCGGGTGCAGCGCGGCCGCGTGCAGCAGCACCAGCGAGCTGTCCAGGCCGCCGGAGAGCACCACGCCCACCGGGAGGTCGGTGTCCAGCCGCACCCGGATGCTGTCGGTGAGCGCGGTACGCACGAGCCGGGCGGCCTCGTCCGGGTCCGCCACCATCGGCAGGCCCGCGCCGAGGGAGAGCAGGTCCACGTACGGGCGCAACTCGACCTGACCGTCGGCGTCGGCCCAGCCGTGGTGGCCCGGCGGCACCTCGACCACCGGCGCGCCCGCGCGGACCAGTGCCTTGACCTCGCTGGCCAGGTGCAGGCAACCCGGCGTCCGCGACCAGTACAGCGGCTTCACGCCGAGCGGATCCCGCACCAGGTACGCGCGGCCGGTGGCCCGTTCCACGATGGCGAAGGCGTACTCGCCGCGCAGCCGCGTCACCAGCTGCTCACCCCAGTGTTCGAAGGCGGCGAGCACCACCTCGGTGTCGCTGGCGCTGCGGAACCGGTGCCCCAGGGCGCTGAGCTCGGCGCGCAACTCGTGGTGGTTGAAGACCTCGCCGTTGTAGCAGAGCACCCACCGCTCGTCGGCGGAGACCCAGGGCTGCACCGCCCGGTCGCGGTCCACCACCCGCAGCCGCCGGACACCGGCGAGCAGGCCGGTCTCGTACCGCGTCTCGGTGACCTCGCCGCGCGGGGACAGGGTGGCGAGCATCCGGCGGAAGATCGCCGGGTCGGCCTCCGGGCCGAGACTGAGCAGGACCCCACACATCGCTCAGATCCCCATCTCGGCTTCGTACGCCCGGCGCAGCCGCAGCGTCGCGGCCGGCGCGAGGCAGACGTGCCAGGCCTGCCCCTCGTCGACCACGTTGATCTCACCGGCGCGCTGCCGGTTCAGCAGCAGCCCGGCCAGCACGTCCCGCGCGCCGAAGCGGCGGTACCACTCCATCTCCAGGTCCACCGCCCAGCCCAGGCAGTGGCCGCTGGGCACCATCGCGGCGTACCCCAGGCGGCGCAGCCGGTACTGGTGTTCGGCACTGCGTACCAGGCTGGTCACCCACAACGGCGGCGTACCCGCCGGGGTGGCCGCGGTGAACTCGCGGCCGATGTCGTTGAGCAGGGCGACCACCTCCCGACGGGCCCGGCGGAACAGCAGTCCGGCGGTACGCGGTGTGGCGTCGGGCAGCAGCCGTCGGCGCAGCGCCCGCACTCCCCGACCGGCCAGGTTCCGGGGCTGCTCGGTGTAGCGGAACCGCAGCAGGTCCCGGCGCCGCAGCCACTCCAGGTCGACCAGTTCCGCGCTGTGATGCACCTCGGTGTCGGTGAGGAAGGTGCCGGCGTCGCGCCACCACATCACGTCGATGCGGGAGAGCAGATAGATCCGCACCAGCGCGGTCAGGTCCGCGGCGGAGCTGCGCGCATTGGGCTGGTAGCGGGCCATCTCCAGCAGCAGCGTCTCCCGGGCACCGACCAGCCCCTGGCTGGTGGCGTCGAGCACCGCGGCGATGGCGGGCTCGCGCAGCCGCTGGTCGATCAGGAGCTGCCGGGCCTTGGTGCTGCTCGCCCCGGCCAGCGCGCCCACCTCGACCAGCAGTTCGGCGACGGCGTCGCGGTACGCGTCCAGATCCGGCTCGGTCGCGGCCGGCGGCCGGGCCGGGCCACGAGGGCGGCGGCGGGCGGGCGCCGCGGGAGGACCGGACCGATGTCCCGGGCTACGGCTGGGCAAGCGCATGATCGGGTCCTCTCCCGTCGCTACACACGGCGTACGTCACCCTCAGCGACACCGTAAGCACGTTTTGCGGGAGGAGCCCGAACAATCCTCCTATCTACTCCACAAGGAGGCAGACCGGATACCCGACCCCGTACCGACCGGCGGGCTCACAGCCAGCCGTACTCGCGGGCCACCCGGAGCGCCTCGGCGCGACTCTCCACGCCCAGCTTCTGCACCGCGAGGGCCAGGTAGTTGCGGACCGTGCCGGTGGACAGGTGTGCGCGGCGGGCGATCGTGGCGACCGGTGCGCCGTCCCCGGCCAGGCGCAGCGTCTCCAGTTCCCGGGGCGTCAGCGGGCACGGCGGAATGGTGAGCGCGTCGGCCGCGAGCGCCGGGTCGACGTACCGGCCACCGGCGTGCACCCGGCGGATCACGTCGGCCAGCGCGCCGCCGGGGGCGCCCTTGGGCAGGAAGCCCCGGGCCCCGGCGGCCAGCGCCCGGGCCAGGTGCGGGGGCCGCCCCTGACCGGTCAGGATGACCACCGCGCAGTCCGGCACCGCCCGGGCCAGTTCGGCGGCGACCGCGAACCCGTCCCGTCGGGGCATGGCCAGGTCGACCACCGCCACGTCCGGCCGGTGGGCCAGCGCCGCCGTCACCGCCGCCTCCCCGTCGGCCGCCTGCGCCACGACCATGAGGTCCGCCTCGAGGTCGAGCAGGGCGGCCAGCGCGGTACGGATCAACTCCTCGTCGTCGGCGAGCAGCACCCGGATCACCGGCCGGTCACCGGTCCCGCCGCCCACGACGCTCCGGCGGCTCCCCACGGTCGCGCCGCCGTCGGCGGTCGGCCGGTCCGCGGCGGTCATGCGGCGGTCGGCACGGTCGCCTCGACGGCGAAGACGCCGTCGGCCCGGCGGGTCCGCAGCTGCCCACCGGTGGTGGCGAGGCGGTCGGCCAGGCCGCGCAGGCCGTGGCTGTGCCGGTCCGGTGCCGCCGAGTCGGCCACTCCGTCGTTGGTCACGGTCATCCGCGCGACGCCCTCCTCCTGGACGATCTCGATCCGGCACCAGCCGGCCCGGCTGTGCCGCAGCACGTTGGTGCCGGCCTCGCGGAGCACCGCCGCGAGTTGGGTCGCCGCCTCCGCCGGCAACTCACCGACCGGCGGCACGACCGTGCACCGCACCCCGGAGGAGCGCAGCACCTCCCCGACGGCGGTGAGCTGTTCGGCGAGGTCGACCCGGCGGTACCCGTGCACGGTACGGCGCAGTTCGGTCAGCGCCGTGGCGGCCAGCCGCTGCGCCTCGCTCGCCTCCCGGCCGGCCCGTGCCGGGTCGTCGGCGGCCAGCCGGGCCGCCAGTTCGGCCTTCAGCGCGATCACGGTCAGGTGGTGCCCGAGCAGGTCGTGCACGTCACCGGCGAAACGCAGCCGCTCCTGCGCGGCGACCAGCCGAGCCTGCGCGGCCCGCCCCTGCTCGGCCTGCACGAGCAGCCGCCAGAACCACACCTGGAAGCCGTTCACCAGGGCGATGCCGAGGCCGACCGAGCCGGTGATCAGCACCGACCGGCCGACCGCCGGGCCGATGAACCAGCCGACCGCCCCGGACACCACGACGGCGGCGAGCGTCGCCGGCAGCACCAGCCGGAACGGGGCCAGCAACGGAACCCCGCCGACCAGGGCCGCGCCGAACCAGGCCCAGGTGGGCCAGGCGGTGCCGCCGACCGGCCCGACGAGCGGCACGCTGAGCACCGCCACGGTGCCGTAGCCCAACCGCAGCCACCGGCGCCGGATGCCGGCCTCGTCGGGCGTCACCACGGCGTACAGCGCCGCCGCCAGCACCAGCGCGAACGCGGCGAGGGCGAGCGCGCCGGAGGCGACCCGCCAACCGTCCGGTTCCCGGGCCAGCCCGACCGCCGGCAGGAGCAGCGTGCCGGCCATGCCCGAGGCGAGGGAGAGCAGGGTCGCGGCCCGGGCGCGGGACAGGGTCCGCCCGCTGCCCGGCACCGCCGCGTCCGCCACCACGGTCGCCAGGGTAGAGCCCACCGGCGCACCGGTGGACCCGCCGAGGTGCCCGGGTCGGCCGGGCGGAACGCCCGGCCGACCGGTGACACCGCGCGGCTGGTCCCCGCCCTCGCCCACCCCGACGCTCGGTGGCATGACCGAGCTGACCTCCCCCACCCCCACCACCGCCGGCCACCGGGCCGGACCGGCCCGACGCCACTGGTCGCGGCCGCTGCTCCGGCACCTACTGGAGATGGTGCTGGCCATGCTGGCCGGGATGCTGGTACTCGGGCCGGCCCGCGCCGCCCTGGGTACGGCGTTCGGGTTGGCACCGGCGACACCCGGCATCGCCGCGCTGCTGATGGCCACCGACATGAGCATCGGCATGGCGGTCTGGATGGGCTACCGGGGGCACTGCGCCGCCGCGACCGTCGAGATGGTGCTGGCCATGTACGTGCCGGCCCTGCTGCTGCTCGTGCCGTACCGGGCCGGGCTGCTCGACGCGGGCGCCCTGCTGACCGGCACGCACCTGCTGATGGTGCCGGCGATGGTGCTGGCCGCACTGCGACGGCGGACCGAGTACGCCCGGCATCCGACCGCCCGGCCGGTGCCGCGACACCCGCTGGTCCGGGTACTGGTGCACCGCTGGCCGACCGCGCTGGCGCTGCTGATGACCGCCGACAACTGGAGCACGCCGACGGCGCTGGGGGCGTACACCCTGCTGGTCCTGCCCATCGGGTACCTCGTCATCGGCACCGTACGGCGGCAGTGGGGCGTACCGGGCAATCTGCGGACTCAGCTCGGTGGCCTGACGGCCTGGTCGGCGCTGGCCCTGGTCGCGGTGGTCCTCGGCGGCACCGCCGGGCGGTGGCTGGTGGCGGCCGGCTGGCTGGCCCACGCGGGGTGGGATCTCGCGCACCACCGCAGCCGACGGGTGGTGCCGCGCGGGTACGCGGAGTGGTGTGCGGTGATCGACGCCGTGCTCGGGGTCACCATCGTGTTGGCGCTGACCACCGGATGACGCGTGCCCGCGTGGGTTGACCGCCCCGCGCCGGAGTCGAGGTCCAGGAACTCCGTGGCCACGCCGGTGGCGCCGCCACGGTGGGGCCGCGACGGCGGCCCACCGGCCCGGACGGCGGCCCACCGGTGGGCGTTGCGGTGGTCGCCGCAGCGGCCGGGGGGCGGTGATGAAAGGCTTGACCCATGAGTTCCACGTCCATACCGCTCGACCCGTCCACCGAACAGCCCGCTTTCGCGGACCTTGGCCTGCGGCCCGAACTGCTCGCCGCGCTCTCCGCACTCGGCTACGAGGAGCCCACCCCGATCCAGCGCGAGGCCATCGGCCCGCTGCTGGCCGGCCGGGACCTGCTCGGACAGGCGGCGACGGGCACCGGGAAGACGGCCGCGTTCGCGCTACCGTTGCTCCAGCGGATGCCCGACCACCGGCCCGACGGCGACCCCGTCGCGCTGGTCCTGGTGCCGACCCGTGAGCTGGCCGTGCAGGTCTCCGAGGCGTTCCACCGCTACGGCAAGGATCTGGGCACCCGGGTGCTGCCGATCTACGGCGGGCAGCCGATCGGCCGGCAGCTACGCGCCCTGGACCTGGGGGTCGACGTGGTGGTCGCCACACCGGGCCGCGCCCTGGACCACATCGCCCGGGGCACGCTGCGGCTGGGCAACCTCGGCACGGTGGTGCTGGACGAGGCCGACGAGATGCTCGACATGGGTTTCGCCGAGGACATCGAGGCGATCCTGGAACACGCCCCGGCCCAGCGGCAGACGGTGTTGTTCTCGGCGACCATGCCGGCGCGCATCGACGGGATGGCGCGGGCGCACCTGACCGACCCGGTACGGATCCTCATCGCCCGGGAGCAGCCGGTGGCCGGTGAGGCGCCCCGGGTACGGCAGAGCGCGTACCTGGTGGCACGGGCGCACAAGCCGGCGGCGCTGGGTCGGGTGCTGGACGTGGAGTCGCCGACCGCGGCGATCGTGTTCTGCCGCAGCCGGGAGGAGGTCGACCGGCTGACCGAGACGATGAACGGGCGCGGCTACCGGGCCGAGGCGCTGCACGGCGGGATGAGCCAGGAACAGCGTGACCGGGTGATGGGCCGGCTGCGCGCCGGCACCGCGGATCTGCTGGTCGCCACCGACGTGGCGGCACGCGGGCTGGACGTCGAGCAGCTCAGCCACGTGGTCAACTACGACGTGCCGTCGGCGCCGGAGTCGTACGTGCACCGCATCGGTCGGGTGGGACGGGCCGGGCGGGAGGGGGTGGCGATCACCCTGGCCGAACCGCGGGAACACCGGATGCTCAAGACCATCGAGCGGGTCACCGGGCAACGGATCACGATCGACAAGATCCCGACGGTGGCCGACCTACGGACCCGCCGGTTGGAGCTGACCCAGGCGGCCTTGCGGGAGAGTCTGCTGGAGGACGACCTGGATCCGTTCCGGGTCATCGTCGAGACGCTCAGTGACGAGTTCGACCTGATGGAGGTGGCGCTGGCCGCGGTGAAGCTGGCCCACGAGTCGACCCTGCCCGGCTCGGACGAGGCCGAGGAGGAGATCCCGCAGGTCGCGGTCCGTCCGGCCCGGGAGCCTCGGGCCGGGGCCGAGGGACGGGGCGAGCGCCGGCCGGCCCGGCCCCGGACCAACGGCACCACCCAGGTCTTCATCGGTGTGGGCCGCCGGGCCGGGGTGCGCCCGCAGGACCTGGTCGGTGCGATCACCGGGGAGACCGGCATCCGGGGCCGCGACATCGGCTCGATCGAGATCGCCGACCGGTTCTCCCTGGTCGAGGTGCCGATCGCCGTCGCCGACGAGGTGATCGCCGGCCTGCGGAGCAGCACCATCAAGGGCCGCAAGGCCACCGTACGCCGAGACCGCGACGACCGCCGCTAGGTGCGCCGAAGGGCCCCTGCCACGCCCGAGGCGTCGGCAGGGGCCCGTTCCTCACATCGGCACCTCAGGCGGCGGTGAGGCGCTGGCCGCCCAGTTCCGCGGGGTCGATCTCGGCCGGGCGCAGGGCCAGGGCGAGCACGTCGGCGACGTCGGCCAGGGTATGCACGGTCAACGCCTCGCGTACCTCGGTGGGCAGGTCGTCGAGGTCCGGCTCGTTACGGGCCGGGATGATCACCTCGGTCAGGCCGGCCCGGTGCGCGGCGAGCAGCTTCTGCTTCACACCGCCGATGGGCAGCACCCGACCGGAGAGGGTCACCTCGCCGGTCATCCCGAACTCGGGGCGTACCGGCCGGCCGCTGGCCAGGGAAGCCAGCGCGGTGACCATGGTGATGCCGGCGCTGGGGCCGTCCTTGGGCACCGCGCCCGCCGGTACGTGCAGGTGGATCCGCCGCCCGGCGAGGGCGTTCGGGTCCAGGCCGAGCCGGCGGCCGTTGGCCCGCAGGTAGGAGAGCGCGATGTGCGCGGACTCCTTCATCACGTCGCCGAGTTGACCGGTGAGGGTCAGCCCCGGCTCACCCTCCATGCTGGTCGCCTCGATGAACAGCACGTCTCCCCCGGCGCCGGTGACCGCCAGGCCGGTGGCCACGCCCGGCACCGCCGTACGCTCCGCCGACTCCGGGGTGTGCTTGGGCCGCCCCAGGTAGCGGACCAGTTCGTCGGCACCGACCCGGACCGGGGTCGGGTCGTCGGTGAGCGCCACCGCGACCTTGCGCATGATCTTCGCGAGGGCCCGCTCGAACTGCCGTACGCCGGCCTCCCGGGTGTACTCCCCCGCGATCCGGCCCAGCGCGGACGGATCCACGTCGACCTCGTCGGCGGTGAGACCGGCCCGCTCCCGCTGCCGGGGCAGCAGGTGGTCGCGGGCGATGGCGACCTTCTCGTCCTCGGTGTAGCCGTCCAGGGTGACCAGTTCCATCCGGTCCAGCAGCGGGCCGGGGACGGTCTCCACCACGTTGGCGGTAGCCAGGAACAGCACGTCGGACAGGTCGAGGTCGACCTCGAGGTAGTGGTCGCGGAAGGTGTGGTTCTGGGCCGGGTCGAGGACTTCCAGCAGGGCGGCGGCCGGGTCACCGGCGTACCCCACGGAGAGCTTGTCTACCTCGTCGAGCAGCACCACCGGGTTCATCGAACCCGCCTCCCGCAGCGCCCGGACGATCCGACCGGGCAGCGCACCGACGTAGGTACGCCGGTGGCCACGGATCTCGGCCTCGTCGCGGATGCCGCCGAGGGAGACCCGGACGAACTTGCGCCCGAGCGCCCGGGCCACCGATTCGCCGAGGCTGGTCTTGCCGACCCCGGGCGGACCGGCGAGGGCGAGCACCGCGCCGGAGCCACGGCCGCCGACCACACCGAGGTCACGCTCGGCCCGCCGGTTACGCACCGCCAGGTACTCCAGGATGCGGTCCTTCACGTCGGCCAGGCCGGCGTGGTCGGCGTCGAGCACGGCCCGCGCCGCCGCCAGGTCGGTGTTGTCCTCGGTACGCACGCTCCACGGCATCTCCAGCACCGTGTCGAGCCAGGTACGGATCCAGCCCGCCTCCGGGGATGCGTCACTGGCCCGCTCCAGCTTGCCGACCTCGCGCAGCGCCGCCTCGCGTACCTTGTCGGGCAGCTCGGCGGTCTCGACGCGGGCCCGGTAGTCGGCCGAGCCGTCCGGGGCGTCCTCGCCGAGTTCCTTGCGGATCGCGGCGAGTTGCTGGCGCAACAGGAACTCCCGCTGCGACTTCTCCAGCCCCTCGCGTACCTCGGAGTTGATCTGGTCGGTGACCTCCTGCTCGGCGAGGTGGTCCTTCACCCAGCCGACGAGTAGTTCCAGCCGCGCGGTGACGTCCGGCGCGGCCAGCAGTTCGGTCTTCTGCGCCAGGCTCAGCCAGGGCGCGTAACCGGCCGAGTCGGCCAGTTCGGAGAGGTCGGTCATCCGCTCCACCGCGTCGATGACCTGCCACGCGCCTCGCTGCTGGAGCACGGAGGTCACCAGCGCGCGGTACTCACGGGCGAGTTCCCGGGCTTTGCCGGCCGGGGCGGGTTCGTCGATCTCGGACGCCTCGACCCAGAGCGCCGCGCCGGGGCCGGGCACGCCGGAGCCGATGCGGGCGCGGGCCAGGCCACGGATCACGGCGGCCGGCTCGCCGCTGGGCAACCGGCCGACCTTCTCGATGGTGGCGATCGCGCCGACGGAGCCGTACTCGCCGTCCAGGCGGGGCACCGCGAGCAGCGTCTGGTCGCCGGTGGCGCGGGCCGCGTCGACCGCGGCCTGGGTGGTCGGGTCGAGGGTCACCGGGATGACCATGCCGGGCAGCAGTACGGCGTCGGTCAGTGGAAGTACCGGAAGGGTTGCCATCGAACACCTGCTATCGCATTGAGTTGAGCGTGTCAGGCTCAAGTCGCGGACGGCGGGCATTGTTCCTCGCTGTGATCCAGGACACGACGCGCCCTCGGGAACCCGGCCCGACAGCGGCCCCACCTCAAGGACCGGGATCGGCGGCCGGGCCGGTCGCGCCGACATCTGCCGAAATCAGGATTTCAACGGGACGCAAAACGCGAGCAGCAGCAGGGTGTGGCTTTTGTTGCGCAATTGCCTGACGATCAGTCAAACTTTGACCACGCCCCGCCCGACACAAGGAGTAATCGACGATGGCGCGAAAAGTAATCACGGTACTGACCGACGACCTCGATGGCGGAAAGGCCGACCGGACGGTCGAGTTCAGCCTGGATGGCGTGGCGTACACCATCGACGTCTCCGACGAGAACGCGGGCGTCCTGCGCAAGGCGCTGGATCCGTTTATCAATGCCGGTCGGCGACTCGGCCGTGGCGGTTCCGACACGGTCCGCAGCCCACGCCGGGGCGGTGGTTCGGCGGCGCCCGGAATGAACCGCGAGCAGAACCGCGCCATCCGGGAATGGGCGGTCAGCAACGGCTACAAGATTTCCGAGCGGGGCCGCATCCCGGTCGAGGTCGTCGAGGCGTACAAGAACCGCTGAGCAGCCGCCTCACGGCAGCCGTCCCGGTGCGGACCGCACCAGAGGTATTCGGGGACCGGCGACGAACGACACGTCGGCCGGCACATAGGCGGCGGGGCCGCCGGAGTCACCACTCCGGACGGCCCCGCTTTGTTCTGCCGATCGGCGGTGTCAGTTGACCTGAATCCGCACCGCGTCGAACGCCGGCGTCTGGTTGGCCCGCTCCGACATCGGGATGCGGTGCGAACCGTCACCGGCCCAGACCGCGCACTGGGCGGTGCCCGACTCCGGCAGACCCGGAATCTGGATGACCACGCTGTCCGGCTGGCGTCCACCGCCACCGTCCTCGGTGGCGACGAAGAAGGCCGGTACGGGCTCGGGCGCCGGCGCCTCGTTCGTGTTGTTCAGCATCCGGCAGGCGGTGTGGAAGTGGCCCCGGGTCAGCCCCTCGCCGTTGAGCAGCGAGCTCTCCAGGTAGTAGCCACCCTGACCGGCCGGCAGGAAGCGGTCGCGGACCAGGTTACGGGTGCTCACCCGGATGGCGAAGCCCTCGTTGCGGTTGATCTGCTGGGGGAACTCGGTGATCAGCAGCGACGGGTTGTTGGCGGCGGCGCCGACCTCACCGAAGGCGGTGCTGATGCAACGGTTGCCGTTCTGGAACCCGTCGTGCGGCTGCAGCTGGCTGTTGTTGCAGTTGTTGGCCAGCACGCCGAGGCCGTTGTTGGGGTTGTTCCCGCCGTTGTCGCCCCCGTTGTTCCCGCCGTTGTTGCCCCCGCCGTTGTTGCCACCGTTGTTGCCGCCGGTGTTCCCGCCGTTGGTGTTGTCGACCGGCCGGACCTGGCAGGTGGCCAGGTTGGCCAGGCCGCGCGGCCGCGGGCCGAACCGGTCGATGGCGATGGTGATGCGGTCGAGCGTCGCGCGTCGCTTGCTCGCCAGCGGGCCCAGGATCGCGTTGTCGATGAACGCCTGACCCCGGTTGCCCTCGGCGGCGAGTCGCTGGTCGGCCTCGGTGATCTGGGTCTGCAACAGGGCCAGGTTGCGGTCCACCTCGGCGCGCGCCCGGTCTGGCACCTGGGGCAGCCGGCTGACCACGTCCGGGCAGGCCACGGCCAGTGCGCCGGTGGCCGCACCGCCGGTGCCGTTGCGGGTCTCCTGGCACTCCTCGACGGTCTGCTGGCCGTCACCCCAGTGGTTGGTCACCCAGCGGCCGTTCTGCCAGGTGCGAGTGGTGGTGACACCACGAGCGGCCGGGGCGGTCGCGCCGGGGCTCGGTTCCACGCATTCGGCCGCGACCGGCCGGGTCTGCTTGTTCGGCCGTCGGTCACCGGCCGACGAGATCTGGGTTACGGCGACCACGCCGCCGAATACGGCGAGCGTGGCACCGACTGCCAGCAGTCGCTTCGTCCGCGTGTTACCGGATGGTCGGCGCGACCGGGGGGACCTGCGCATCGAATTGCTCTCCTTCTCGATCCGGTACCTGATTCGTGACTCGACGGACCGAACGGAATCGTGGTGGCACGCTCGGCGGACATCCGAACGCACCGATGGCACGTCGACGAGCGACGATGCCCTTTCCGCACCGTCTCCCGCGCCTACCGGTGCGGGTTGGGGATCCTGTCCATTCGCGGTGAGGTACGGAGCGGCCGCGACGGAGGTTCAAAGACCGGTGACCTTTTTTTCGGTCGCTTCCGGCGGCGGGTCACCGCTCGGCCGGTGCGGGTGCCTCAGCCCTGGCAGAGATGGTCGTACGCGAAGTCGTCCACGAGTTCGTCCCGGCGGTCCCGCAATGCCCGGAGGTCGTCGAGCAGTACCGCCCGACGGATCAGGGCCGGCGTGCCGCTCTCCAACGTCCGCAGCCGGTCACCGACGGCGAGGGCGGCCAGATCCTCCGCGAGGCGCGCCGGCTCGATCCCGCAGGAGAGCCGGTGCGTCTGCAACGACACCCGTTCCAGCAGGCACTCGCCGGGGCGCACCTCGACCCAGCTCCAACCCTCGGCCGGGCCGGCCGACCAACGTACGTGCAGCCCGCGCAGGATCGGGTCGGCCAGCCGCCGCGCCACGTACGCCTCCACCGCCTCGGCCCGGGCGAGCGCGCCGAGATCGTTCACCGCGCCGGTGCGCCCGTCGGGCAGCCGGCCGACGATGTCCCGGAAGCCGACGGCGACCACGTCCGGCCCGCCGGCGCCCGCCGCGTACCGGCGCGCGTCGATCAGGTACGTGACGATGCCCGGCCCGTGCTCGACGGCGCGCAGCGTGTCCGAGACGATCCGCAGGACGGGCAGGCCGACCGCGGCGGTGACCGCATCCATGATCCGCTCGGCACGTCGGGCGGCGGTGTCGGTCGACGGCGGCCGGAACTCGACGGCGAACTCCACCCGTCCGGTGTCCTGCGCGCAGACCACCAGGTCGAAACGGCCCCGGCCGGCGGTGTTCCACTGACTCGCGGTGAGGCCGGGTGGACGGCGCCGGACCAGGTCGCCGAGGCGAAGCCCGGCCTGCACCCGCTGCCCCGCCCGGGTCAGTACCGTGCCGCGTCCGGCTCCGGCCGGAATCGTCGCCAGCCAGGAGTCGTCGCCACCGGTCATCGTCGTCTCCACCCAATCCTGCCGCCGACCGCCCGAGTCTAGGCTGACGATCATGCCGGTCGGTTCCCCCGGGTGGCCCCTGGAGTGGCTGTCCGGGAGTCGACAGGAAGGAGCGCGCATGCGGCTGGTCTCGCTGGTGCCGTCGCTGACCGAGGCGGTGGCGGTGACCCTGCCCGGCCTGCTGGTCGGCGCCACCGACTGGTGCACTCACCCCGGCGAGTTGGACGTGCCGCGGGTGGGCGGCAGCAAGTACCCGGACCTCGACCGGGTCCGCGCGCTGCGGCCGGACCTGGTCCTGCTCAACATCGAGGAGAACCGGCGCGAGGACGCCGTCGCGTTGGCCGCCGCCGGCATACCGGTTCGGGTGACCTACCCGCGCACCGTGGACCAGGCGTTGGCCGAGCTGGCCGAACTGCTCCGCGACCTCGGCGCCCCGACGGAGCCCGAGTGGCTGGCCGCGGCCCGTTCCGCCTGGGCCACGCTGCCGGCGGCCACCACCCGACGGGCGGTCATTCCGGTGTGGCGGCGTCCCTGGGTGGTACTCGGTGCCGACACCTTCGCCGGAGACGTGCTACGCCGACTCGGCGTGCACAACGCGTACGCCGAGTCGTCCGACCGGTACCCCCGCCCGAGCCTGACCGAGCTGCGGGCAACCGCACCGGACCTGGTCGTACTGCCCGACGAACCGTACCGGTTCACCCGCGACGACGGACCGGACGCCTTTTCCGGCTTACCCTGCGCCCTGGTCTCCGGTCGACATCTGACCTGGTACGGCCCGTCGCTGGCCGAGGCGCCCGGAGTGCTGTCCGGCCAACTCGCCATCCCGGTCGTCGGCTGACCGCATCCGGTCGCGCCGGACCACCCCGGTGGGCGGCGGGCGGTAGGTCCCGGTGGACAGAGGACCAAGGTCCCGCCCGATCATGGCCTGGTCGGCCCTGCTGGACCGCTGCCCCGCGGGCGTCCAATGAAGATGCCACCGGGACAGCGGTGCGAGGCAGAGAAGGGACGTGGACACGATGACCGCGATGATGGAGCGGAACGCCGCCGCCGCCAACACCCCGGGGGCCGAGACCAGCCGGGAGCAGGCCACCCGTAAGCGGGCCACCCGTTACCTGCTCGCCGGGCTTCGCCTGGCGCTGGGTTGGATCTTCCTCTGGGCGTTCCTGGACAAGCTGTTCGGCCTGGGATTCGCCACCGAGGCGAAGAACGCCTGGCTCAACGGGGGCAGCCCGACCAAGGGCTTCCTGACCTTCGGCGCCACCGGCCCGTTCCAGGGGTTCTACAACGGCATCGCCGGCGCCGCCTGGGCCGACTGGCTGTTCATGATCGGCCTGGCGGCCATCGGTACCGCGCTACTGCTCGGCATCGGCGTACGCGTCGCTGCCGCCGCCGGTGGCCTGCTGCTGGTGCTGATGTGGACGGCCGCCCTGCCGCCCGCCAACAACCCCTTCATGGACGACCACCTGGTCTACGCCGGGGTGCTGGCCCTGCTCGCGGTGACCAACGCCGGCGACACCTGGGGCATCGGCCGCACCTGGGCCCGGCTGCCGGTCGTCCAGCGGTTCGGCTGGCTCCGCTGACCGACTCACCTCCCCCAACCGGCGGGCGTCACCACCCAGGTGACGCCCGCCCTCGTCGCCCCCACCCCCCACCCCCGCGCGCCCGCACGCCCGCCGCCCCGCGACGCTTCTATAGCGGACGCGGGGATGAGCGCGGGGATGAGCGCGGGGATGAGCGCGGGGATGAGCGCGGGGCGGGGACGCGGGCGGGCTCGGGCGGGACGGGAGCGGGGACGCGCGGGGACGGGCGGGACGGGTGGAGGTGGGCGGGGGTGGGGCGCTGCTGCCGTAGCATCCGGCAGGATTGTGCTGAACGGAAGCGACGTCACAGGAGAATTCGCATGAACCAGGCAGCGAGCAAGCCCGAGATCGGTCCGATCGAGGGCGCCCCGCCGGCCGACCTCGTGATCGAGGACATCACCGTCGGCGAGGGCCCGGAGGCCCAGACCGGCCAGGTGGCCCGAGTGCACTACGTCGGCGTCTCCCACTCGACCGGTAACGAGTTCGACGCGTCCTGGAACCGGGGCGAGGCGTTCGAGTTCCCGCTCGGCGGCGGGCGGGTCATCTCCGGCTGGGATCAGGGCGTGGTGGGGATGCGGGTCGGTGGCCGGCGCAAGCTGACCATCCCGCCGCACCTGGGCTACGGCAGCCGGGGCGCCGGTGGCGTCATCAAGCCCAACGAGACGCTGGTCTTCGTGGTCGACCTGCTCGGCGTCCGCTGACCGACGCGTCCGGCGCCGGCCCCGTGCCCGGCGCCGGACGCCCCCGGCATCCGGCCGCCGTCACACCGTGGCGAGCACCCGCGCGGGCGCGGCCTCGACGACCGGGATGACCCGACGCAGGCCGGTGGCGCGCAGAACCCGCTCCACCACCGGCGGCGGATCCACCAGCACCAGCTCGCCGCCCCGGGCCCGCACCCGCAGGCGCGCCGCGACCAGTGCGCGCACCCCGGCTGCCGAGAGCAACCGAACCTCGGAGAGGTCGACGCGCAGTTCCCGGCGCGGCGGCGCGGCCCAGAGTGCGGCCCGGAACGCCGCGACGGTGGCGATGTCGACCACACCTACCGGGTGGACGCACACCGCCTCGTCGGACACCCGGGTCTCGACGTGGAACCGCTCCTCGCGCTCTCGCATGACCCGAACCTATCCGCCGGCCCCGACACTTTCCCCCTGCCGAGCGATGGTTCGGGGTAGATCCAGGGCAAGACCCGCAGGCCCACCCGCTCCACCCTAGGGAACATCCCCGGCTCGACGATCCGGCCACCGCCGCGAAGGCGACGCCGGGTCACCGCAACCGCGACCGGGCCGGCCCGTGCGGGCCGGCCCGGCGGGTACGGTCCGGTCAGCCGCCGCTGGCGGACGGGGCCGGCTCCGGCGAGCCACCGGCCACCGCACCCGGGTCCGGCGCCTGGGTCGGCGTGGGCCGCAGGTTGGCCGGTACGGGCAGGGCGCTGCCCTTGGTGAACTGGTCCCAGCTGACGTTCCAGGCGGTCCAGCCGTTGCCCTCGTCGAGTTGGACCTCGGTGCCCTTGACGGTGACGAGGTCGCCGACCTGGGTGATGCCCATCAACCAGTCGGCGTTGGCCGCGGAGAGGTTGGTGCAGCCGTGCGAGACGTTGGTGTTGCCCTGGTCCCCCTCCGACCAGGGTGCGCCGTGGATGAACTCGCCGCGCCAGGTGAGCCGCTGCGCGTCCTCGACGTCGACCACGTACGGGTCCGCCGAACCCCGGGTGTCGAACGTGGTGAACTCGAGCTTCTCCATGATCACCATCTTGCCGCTGGAGGTCGGGGTGCTCGGCTTACCGAGGCTGACCGGCAGTCTGCGCAGCAACTTGCCGTCCTGGAACACCGACATCTGCTTGGTCGCGTTGTCGATCTCCAACTCGACCTGCCGGCCGATCTTCGAGGTCGCCCGCTTGTCGGTGTCGCCCACGTACTCCTTGCCGATCGGCAGGCCCTCCAACGCCGAGCGGACGTTGATCGTCGTACCCGGCCGCCAGAAGTCGGGCGCCCGGTAGTAGACCTGACTGCCGTCGGAGACCCAGGACCAGGCGCCCGGCTGCGGCGGGTCGGTCTTCACGAACAGGCGCCGTTGTACGTCCGCCCTGGCCTCTTTCGGAATGGGCGGGTCGAACGCCACGGTTACCGGCATCGCCGTGCCGTACGTCCGGTTGCCGGCGAAATACAGGACGCTGGTGATCGCCGGTTTCGACGATTTCGGTTGGGTGGTGAAGGTCGTCCTCCGGGTGACGGTGGTGCCCGAATCACCGGTCGCGGTCACCTCGGCGGTGTAGGTGCGTTTCGGCTCCAGCGGCTTGTTCGGCACCCAGCCGGTGCCGTCCTCACGTGGCTCCGCCTCGACCGTGCCGCCCTTGTCGTCGGTGATCCGCACGGCGGTGACCCGCCCGTGCTTGACGTCGGTACCGATCTCACCGCTGATCGGCACGTCACGCGTACCCTCGGCGGGGGTCACGACCAGTTCCGGGTTGACCCGCGCCTCGGCGGGCTGGCCCGGTCTGCGGTCACCGGTGCACGCCCCCAGGGCCAGGGGTGCCGCTGCCACGGTCACCGCCAACAGCGTCAGTCGCCGCCTCAACATCATGATGCGTCCCCCCGTTATTGCTCCGTCCTCCGCCACATTCTCTCCGCCCGACACCGACGGTTTCGCAATTTCCGAGAAGAGCAGGCACACAATGCGAGAGCTTTTCTGGAAATCTGCTCCAGAACGCGCCGCCAATGCCGAACAGGGCGACGGCGGGCGGAACGGGGCCGGTGTCCCGGCCCGCCCCGCGTACGCCCGGGCCTCACCGGTGCGGACGGACGCGCCCGGCGTCCGTTACGACGACGCCGGGCGCGTGGGCCGGAAGCCGGAGTCAGACGGCGGCGACCAGCAGCGCCGGCTGCTCGACGCAGTCGGCGACGTGCCGCAGGAAGCCCCCGGCCACCCCGCCGTCGCAGACCCGGTGGTCGAAGGTGAGGCTGAGCTGGGTCACCTTACGCACCGCGAGTTGGCCGTCGACCACCCACGGCTTGTCCACGATGCGCCCCACGCCGAGCAGCGCCGCCTCGGGGTGGTTGATGATCGGGGTGGAGCCGTCGACGCCGAACACGCCGTAGTTGTTCAGCGTGAACGTCCCGCCGGTGAGCCGGGCTGGCGGCAGTCCACCGGCCCGGGCCGCCGTGGTGGTGGCGGCCAGTTCGGCGGCCAGCTCCGCGGTGGTGAGCCGGTCGGCGTCGCGCAGCACCGGTACGACCAGGCCACGGTCGGTCTGCGCGGCGATCCCCAGGTGCACCCCGGCGGACTGGATGATCCGCTGCCCCTCGGTGTCGACCCGGGCGTTGAGCTGCGGGTAGCGACGCAGCCCCGACAGGCAGATCCGGGCGAGCAGGGCCAGGATGCTCACCGGCTGGTCGGGACGGGCCGCGTTGATCGCGGCCCGGGTCTGCAGCAGCGCGGTGGCATCGGCGTCCACCCAGATGGTCACCTCGGGAATCTCCCGCCGGCTGCGGGAGAGCTTGTCGGCGATCGCCCTGCGGATGCCGGTCAGCGGGATCACCAGGTCCGCCGCGCCGGCCGGGGCGAGCCCGACGTGGGCCGGTTGCCCGGCCGCCACCCCGACGGCTGCCGCCGGCCGGTCGGCGTGCACGCCGCTGGCCTGCGGCACCGGTGTCCCGGCACCGCGGGCCAGCGCGTCGGCCGCCGCTTCGACGTCGGCCCGCCGGACCACCCCACCGGGACCGCTGCCCCGCACCGCGCGCAGGTCCACGCCATGGTCGCGGGCCAGCCGTCGCACGATCGGCGAGATGACCAGGACCGCGGCCGCCGTCACCGGCTGCGGCCCGGCCGGGGCGGTTGGATGCGGTCCGACGGCGGGCGGCGGGGCCGGGTTCAGCGCGACGGGCGATGCGGCCGGGTCCGGCGCGACCTGCGACGCGGCCGGGGCGGTGGCGTGGGTGGCCGGGGCGAGCCCGGCACGACGGCGTCGCCGCGAGCGGCCGCCGTGACCGGTGCCGTAGCCGATCAGGACGTTGCCGGATCCGGCCCGCTCCTCCTCGCGGTAGACGGCGTGCCCGGACGGTTCGGTCGTGGACCCGTCGGTCCCCGGCCCGGCCACCGTGATCAGCGGCTGGCCGACCGGGCGGACCTCACCCTCCGCGCCGTGCAGCGCGACGACCCGGCCGGCGTACGGGCAGGGTACGTCCACGACGGCCTTGGCGGTCTCGACCTCGACCACGGTCTGGTCGACGGTGACCACGTCGCCGACCGCGACCCGCCAGTGCACGATCTCCGCCTCGGTGAGCCCCTCGCCGAGGTCGGGCAGCAGGAAGACCTGTTCGCTCATGCCGCGCTGCCCTCGGCCAGCCAGCGCCCGTCGGGCTGGTCGTCGAACTGCAGCCGGGCCACCGCGTCGAGCACCCGGTCGACCGAGGGCAGGTGGGTGTGCTCCAGCATCGGCGCGGGGTACGGGATGTCCAGGCCGGAGACCCGCAGCACCGGGGCGTGCAGGGCGTGGAAGCAGCGCTCCTGCACGCGGGCGGCGATCTCCGCGCCGACACCGGCGAAGCCCTGCGCCTCCTGGATCACCACGCAGCGGCCGGTGCGCCGGACCGAGGCGGTGACGGTGGCGTCGTCGAACGGCACGATGGTGCGTACGTCGACCACCTCCAGGTCCCAGCCCTCCTCCCGGGCGGCCTCGGCGGCCTCCAGCGCGACCGGCACCGCCGGGCCGTACGCGACCAGGGTGGCGTCGCGTCCGGGCCGGCGGACGACCGCCCGGCCGAACGGCTCGGTACGGGCCGGCAGTTCCGCCTCGGCGCTGCCGAAGTAGAGCTTCTTCGGCTCCATGAAGACCACCGGATCCGGGTCGTCGATCGCCTCGCGCAGCAGCGAGTACGCGTCGGCGACGGTCGCCGGGGTGACCACCTTCAGACCCGGGGTGTGCGCGTAGTACGCCTCGGAGGAGTCGCAGTGGTGCTCCACCCCGCCGATGCCGCCGGCGTACGGCACCCGGATCACCATCGGCACGCTCAACGCGCCCCGGGTGCGGTTGCGCAGCTTCGCCACGTGCGAGGCGATCTGCTCGAACGCCGGGTACGCGAAGGCGTCGAACTGCATCTCGACCACCGGCCGCAGCCCGGACATGGCCAGTCCGACCGCGAAACCGACGATGCCGGCCTCGGCGAGCGGGGTGTCGAAGCAGCGCTTGTCGCCGAAGCGGGCCTGGAGCCCGTCGGTGATCCGGAAGACGCCGCCGAGCTGGCCGACGTCCTCGCCGAAGACGACGACCCGCTCGTCGTCGAGCATCGCGTCGGCGAGCGCGGCGTTGAGCGCCTTCGCCATGGTCATGGTGGCCATCAGGCGTCCTCCTCCTGCGCCGCGGCGAGTTCGGCACGGACCTGTTCCCGCTGTTCGACCAGCTGCGGGGTGGGCCGCGCGTAGACGTGCTCGAAGAGGCTGAGCGGGTCGACGGTGGGTTGGCTGTTCATCCGCTCGCGCAGCCGCGCGGCGTACGCCTCGGCCTGCTCGGCGATCTCGGCGACGGCCGCGTCGTCGAGCACGCCGCGGGCCCGCAGGTAGCTCTCCAGCCGGACGATCGGATCACGGTCGCGCCACGCCTCGACCTCGTCGGGGTCGCGGTAACGGGTCTGGTCGTCGGCGTTGGTGTGCGGCTCCATCCGGTAGGTGTGCGCCTCCACCAGGTACGGCCCCTTGCCGGCCCGGGCGTGCGCGACCGCCCGGTTGAGTACGGCGAGCACGGCGACCGGGTCGTTGCCGTCGACCTGCTCGCTGGGTACGCCGTAGCCGACGCCCTTGTACGCCAGGGTCGGTGCGGCGGTCTGCCGGGACAGCGGGACGCTGATCGCGTACCGGTTGTTCTGGACGAAGTAGACCACCGGCGCCTTGAACACGGCGGCGAAGTTGACCCCCTCGTGGAAGTCGCCCTCGCTGGTGGCGCCGTCACCGATGTAGACCAGCGCCACGGTGTCGCGGCCCTGGTACGACTCGCCGTAGGCCAGCCCGGCGGCGTGCACGCACTGGGTCGCCAGCGGGGTGCACTGCGGGGCGGTGCGCACCTCGGTGGGGTCGTACCCGCAGTGCCAGTCCCCGCGCAGCAGGGTGAGCACCTCGACCGGGTCGATGCCCCGGGCGGTGAGCGCCATCGACTCACGGTAGGTGGGGAACACCCAGTCGTCGTCGCGCAGCGCGAGGACCCCGCCGACCTGGCACGCCTCCTGACCCCGGGAGGACGGGTAGACGGCCAGCCGACCCTGTTTGGTCAGCGCGGTGGCCTGTGCGTCGAAGCGCCGCCCGACGACCATCCGCCGGTACATCTCGCGCAGCGCCTCGACGGGCGGCTCGGGGTAGTCGGCGCGGGGCGGCAGGGTGGTGCCGTCCGGGTCGAGCAACCGGACGGGCTCGGCCTGGGGCAGCAGTTCGGCGGACGGGTCGGGCGCGGCCGGGGTGGCCGGCCGGCGCTTCCGCGGGGATGCCCTGCGGGCCGCCTGGGGGGTGGTCGTCACGGCGGAACCTCCTGGACGTGTGGTGGCCCTATGCTCCTTTGGTCGGATGATTGACTCAAGATGGCCCGTGAAGGCGGGATGAATGGCATCACGGGAGGATTGATGTGGGCCAGGAGACCGTAGACAGGGGGCCGGTGACCGGTGGTACGGGACGTTCGGCACCCGGCCTCGACGAGGTGGACCGGCGCATCCTCGACGAGTTGACCCGCGACGGCCGGATCTCCATCCGTACCTTGGCCGAACGGGTGCACGTCTCGCGGACCAACGCGTACGCGCGTATGGAGCGGCTGGTCCGGGACGGTGCGATCACCGGGTTCACCGCTCGGGTCGCGCCGGAGCCCGCCGGGCTGGGCACGTCGGCGTACATCGCGTTGACCATCCGGCAGGACACCTGGCGGGAGGTGTCGGCGGAGCTGGCGCAGGTGCGCTACGTCGAGCACGTGGCCCTGCTCAGCGGTGAGCACGACGTGCTCGCCCTGGTCCGGGCGCCGGACAACGCCACGCTGCGGGACGTGGTGCTGGACCGGGTGCAACGCATCGCCGGGGTGCTCTCCACCCGCAGCTGGCTGGTCTTCGAGGAGTACGACGGGCAGACCAGCCCCTGGGCGTGAGCCCCGGTGGGGCTCGCCTCAGCGTTCCGGCGGGGCCTCCAGACCGTCGCGGTCGGCCAGGGCCAGCAACGGCTCCAGCGAGTACGAACGGGTGTCCAGGCCGGCGTGCGGGTCACCGCGCTCGGCGAACCGGCCCGGCATGGTGGTGACGTCGAAGTCCTCCGGACGGGCCTGGTCCAGCTCGGCCCAGTCCAGCGGCGCGGAGACCAGGGCCGCCGGTGTCGGCCGGATCGAGTATGCCGAGGTCATGGTGTGGTCACGGGCCATCTGGTTGTAGTCGACGAAGACCGGCCGGTCCCGCTGCTCACGCCACCAGGTGGTGGTGACCAGGTCGGGGCGGCGCCGCTGCAGCTCGCGGCCCAACGCGAGGACCGCACGCCGGCAGTCGCCGAAACTCCACCGGGGCTCGATCGGCACGTAGACGTGCAGGCCACGGCCGCCGGAGGTCTTGGGGTAGCCGGTCAGGCCCAACTCGTCGAGAAACCCACGCACCTCGTGCGCCACCGGCACCACCTGGTCGAACCCCACCCCGGGCAGCGGGTCCAGGTCGATGCGCAGCTGGTCGGGCCGCTCCACGTCGGCCCGGGTCACCGGCCAGGGATGGAAGCGCAGGGTGCCCAGGTTGACCGCCCAGATCACCACCGCCAGTTCACCCGGGGCCACCTCGTCGGCGGTCCGGCCGCTGGGAAAGGTGATGTGCGCGGTGCCCACCCAGTCGGGGGCGCCCGACGGCACCCGCTTCTGGTAGAACGCGTCGCCCCGGTTGTCCTGCCGGGTGGCGATCGTGGCGCCCTCGAAGACGCCGCGCGGCCACCGTTCCAGCATGGTCGGCCGGTCCCGCAGCGCGCGCAGGATGCCGTCGCCGACGGCGAGGAAGTAGCGCACCACGTCGAGCTTGGTCAGTCCGCGTTGGGGGAAGTACGGCTTGTCCGGGCTGGAGACGCGGACCGTCCGCTGCCCCACCTGGATCTCCTCGGCCGCCGTCGCCACCCACCGAGGGTACGCCGCGACGACGGGCCGGGGCGGACTACCGCGGTACGCCGAACCGCCCGGTCGGCGCGTCCACCGGCGGCCCCGGCTCGCCCGCCCTGCCTGCCCCGGAGCCGGCCGAGCCGGGCGACCCGCCGACCGACGCCACGGCGGGTGCCGGAACCACGGCGGGCACCGCGACGGCGGGCCGCGGCGCCACGCCCGCGGGTGGCCGCGGCCGGGCCCACCGGCGGGACAGCCGGACCACCGGCGACGGCGTCCAGTCCTTGAGCCGCAGCGCGGGTTGCTCGACCAGCTTCCAGGACAGGACGGCCGCCGCCCCGGCCACGGCCACGGAGAGCAGCACGAACGGCACGAAACCCCACCGACTCCAGCCCAGGCTGGCCATCACCTGCTGGCCGACGAAGCCGTAGATGTAGATGCCGTACGAGTAGTCGTTGCGTCGACCCACGGCGTGCAGCCGGCGCGGCATCCGGACCGACATCCAGATCAGCAGGTACGCGAAGGCGGGCAGGCCCAGCACGGCGAAGCCGCCGACCAACAGGGAGCCGGCCAGCAGCGCCGCCGAGCCGAGGCCGAGCAGGTCGTTGACCGGCACCCGCTCCCGGTATAGGTCGAAGCTGGCCCCGAGGGCGAAGAGGAACCCCAGGTAGAGCAGCCAGTGGTAGCCGACGTTGCCGAGCAACGGCAGCTCGACGCTGCCGCTGACCGTCTTGGCCGGGCCGGTCCAGCGTCCGGTGCTCCACCAGTTCGCCGCGATGGCCAGATAGAGGGCGACCGCCAGCGCCAGCACGAAGCGCCGGGCCTGGCGGAGTACCGCCGTCGCGGCGAGTACGAACACCGCCAGGTAGCAGAGCATCTCGTACTTCAGCGACCAGAGCGCGCCGTTGAAGATGCTGTCGCCGGTCCGGCGCCCCCACGGAGTGGTCTCGGCCAGCAACCCCTCGATACCGTACTGCCGTACACCGGTCCACCAGTTCGCCTGGGCGTACGCCAGCGGGCCGCCCGGCTCCCACGGCTCGTCGAAGAAGCCCGCGACGGTGCCGTTCTCGCGCAGCGCCACCAGCGGTGCCACCAGCAGCGCGGTGACCAGCAGGCAGACCCAGAGCGCGGGGAAGATCCGCAGGCCGCGGTGCCACAGGTAGCGGCCGAGGCCGGTCCGGCGGGCGCTGCGGGTGATCAGCAGTCCGGAGAGTACGAAGAAGCCGTAGACGGCCATCGTCCCCACGTTGGTCTGCCGGTTGAACAGGTGGTGGCCGAGGTCGCTGGCGCCGAACCCGAGCGGTCTGGCGTGCGAGGTGACCACGGCCAGGGCCAGCACGAGCCGGATCAGCCCGATGCCGTTGCCGCGTCCGGTGAGCAGCTCCGCCAGGGTTCCGTGCCGCCGGGTGAGCCGGCGCAGGATGCTTCCCACCGCGCGCACGCTATCACCGACCCGGCCGGTTCCGGTGTCCTGACGCCGGCGAGTGTTCTGACACTCCGCGAGCAATCGGCACCCAAGGTGTAACGCGACTCGGGAAAGGGGCGCTGGAGACGGTGTGAACAACCTCGGTCGCACAGCAGTCGTCGCGGCGACCACCGCGGCACTCGGCGCCGGCCTCGCCGGCGCCGCCGGGGCCCCGGTCACCGCCTCGGCCATCGGCCCGCAGGCCACCTACCTGGTGTTGGCACCACAGGGTGGCACGGTCGAGCGGGCCACCGCCCGGGTCTCCGCCGCCGACGGCACGGTGGTGGCCGACTACCGGCAGATCGGCGTGCTCGTCGTCCACTCGGCCAACCCCGCCTTCGTCACCGACGTGGCGGGCCCGGGTGTCGAGTCCGTGGCGTCGACCGCCGGCCTGGGTACCGTGCTGAACGAGGGCGACACCGTCGAGCTGACCGCCGCCGAGATCGCCGAGGCCACCGGCGACCCGACCGCCGAGCCGCTGGCCGGTCAGCAGTGGAACCTGGCGATGATCGACGTACCGCGAGCCCACCTGGTCACCACCGGCAGCGCCGACGTGGTGGTCGGCGTACTGGACAGCGGCATCTCCAGCAGCCACCCGGACCTGGCCGACCAGATCGCCCGGGAGCAGAGCGCCTCGTGCCTCGGCGGGGTGCCCGACACCAGCGAGGCGGCGTGGAACCCCACCACCTCCGACCACGGCACCCACGTCGCCGGGATCATCGCCGCCGCCCGCAACGGGATCGGCGTCGCCGGTGTCGCCCCCGGGGTCCGGGTGGCCGCCGTGAAGATCGTCGACAACGAGGGGTACGTCTATCCGGAGGCTGCGATCTGCGGTTTCGTCTGGGCAGCCGAACACGGGATGCGGCTGACCAACAACAGCTACCACCTCGACCCGTGGGAGCTGAACTGCCGCAGCGACCCGCGGCAGCGCCCGGTCTGGCAGGCGGTGCAGCGGGCCATCCACTACTCGTGGAGCAGGGGCGTACTCACGGTGGCCGCGGCCGGCAACGCCAACCGCGACCTGGCGCACCCGTTCGCCGAGGCGGGCGGCCCGGACGACAGCGAGCTACGCGAGATCGACGCCGCCTGTCGCGTCCTGCCGGCGCAGGCACCGGGCGTGGTGACCGTCTCGGCGGTCGGGCCGACCGGGCGCAAGAGCTACTACTCCTCGTACGGGCAGGGGGTCGTCGACGTGACCGCGCCCGGTGGCGACAGCCGGACGCGTACCCGGGGGCGGACCTCGACCACCGCCGACACGGTCCTGTCGACCACGTACAACACGGTGACCCGGACCGACGGTTGGGGCTGGAAGCAGGGCACCTCGATGGCGAGCCCGCACGTCACCGGCGTCGCGGCGCTGGCGCTGTCCGCCCACCCGGAGTTGACGGCCGGGCAGCTGTCGGAGCTGCTGGAGCGCACCGCCGTGGCCCGGCCGTGCCCGGCCGGCGGGTACGACCCGGTGCCGCTGCTGCCGAGCCCGACCGCGGGTACGGCCACCTGCCGGGGCGGTGTCCGCAACGGCTTCTACGGCGCGGGCCTGGTCAACGCGGACCGGGCGGTGCGGTGACCCGACCGGCGGTGGGCGCCGAGGGCGGGTGGCCCACCCGGTAGGATCGGCCACGGGCCGTGACTGGCGCGTGGGGATGGAGCACCATCGGGAAGCGGCCCCGTCACGAGGACGCACGCCGAGCGCCTGGGCCTTCCGCACATCTTCAGGAGGTCGCATGTCGCGCAACGCCGAATCCACCGCGTTCCGCAGCGCGTTGGAGGTCATCCGGGCGGTCGAGCCGCGGGTCGCCGACGCGATCGGGGCCGAGCTGACCGACCAGCGCGAGTCGCTCAAGCTGATCGCCAGCGAGAACTACGCCTCGCCGGCCACCCTGCTGGCGATGGGCAACTGGTTCAGCGACAAGTACGCCGAGGGCACCGTGGGCCGCCGCTTCTACGCCGGCTGCCAGAACGTCGACACCGTCGAGGCGCTGGCCGCCGAGCACGCCCGGGAGCTGTTCGGCGCGGCGCACGCGTACGTGCAGCCGCACTCCGGGATCGACGCCAACCTGGTGGCGTTCTGGGCGATCCTGGCCGACCGGGTGGAGGCACCGGCGTTGCGGCGGGCGCAGGCCCGGCACGTCAACGACCTGTCCGAGGCCGACTGGTTCGCGCTCCGCCGGGAGCTGGGCGACCAACGGATGCTCGGCATGTCCCTGGACGCCGGCGGCCACCTCACCCACGGTTTCCGGCCCAACATCTCCGGCAAGATGTTCGACCAGCGCAGCTACGGCACCGACCCGGCCACCGGGTTGGTCGACTACGACAGGGTCGCCGAGGCGGCCCGCGAGTTCCGGCCGCTGGTGCTGGTCGCCGGCTACTCGGCGTACCCCCGGAGGGTGAACTTCCGGATCATGCGGGAGATCGCCGACTCGGTCGGCGCCACCTTCATGGTGGACATGGCCCACTTCGCCGGGCTGGTCGCCGGCAAGGTCTTCACCGGCGACTTCGACCCGGTGCCGCACGCCCACATCGTCACCACCACCACGCACAAGTCGCTGCGCGGCCCGCGCGGCGGCATGGTGCTCTGCGGCCCGGAGCTGGCCGACCAGGTGGACCGGGGCTGCCCGATGGTGCTCGGCGGTCCGCTGCCGCACGTGATGGCCGCCAAGGCGGTCGCGCTGGCCGAGGCGCGCCGGCCCGACTTCGCCGACTACGCCCGGCGCATCGTGGACAACGCCCAGGCTCTGGCCGACGGGCTGCTGCGCCGGGGCGCGAAGCTGGTCACCGGCGGCACCGACAACCACCTGGTGCTGATCGACGTCACCGGGTACGGGCTGACCGGCCGGCAGGCCGAGCAGGCGCTGCTGGACTCGGGCATCGTCACCAACCGCAACGCGGTGCCGCAGGACCCGAACGGGGCCTGGTACACCTCCGGTATCCGGATCGGCACCCCGGCGCTGACCACCCGGGGGCTGGGCACGGCGGAGATGGACGGCACCGCCGAGCTGATCCACACCGTGCTGAGCCAGACCACCGCCGGGACGAACCCCGACGGCACCGCCTCGAAGGCCAAGTACGTGCTGGACCCGGCGCTCGCCGACAAGGTCAGCCGGCAGGCCGGCGAGCTGCTCACCGGTTTCCCGCTCTACCCCGACGTCGAGCTGTCCTGACGGGGCGGTCCCGCCGGTCCGCGCACCGGACCGGCGGGACCGCGCGGTCTGTCAGTAGTTGAACGTCCACAGGAACCACTGGGCGCTCTGCGGGCTGGCGCTCTGCTCGCAGTACCACCAGTCCCAGCGCTGCTCCGCCACGCCTTGCCGACCGTACGACTGGCAGAACCAGTAGTCGTAGTAGACGCCGCGCAGCGTCCCGCCCGGCGGATCCGCCTGGGCGGGCGCCGCACCGGCGACCAGCGCCGTGCCCACCATCGCGAGCGCCGCCAGCGCCCCCGCCATCCTTCGCCTGATCATCTTCTACCCCCGGCACCACGTCCGCGCCGACGCCCATGCATCGACGTTCGTCTACCTAGCGTGGCGAGTCGAGGATGCACCGTCAACGCGATCCCGGAGGGTGGTGACGCTCAGTTGAGTGGGCGTTTGAGGTGGTAGCGGTGCACCTCGGTGCTGCCCTGCACGTTGTTCACGTCCTCGGCCGCCGTGACCAACTCCCAGCCCTCCCGGCCGACCCGGTTGAGGTGTGCGACCGCGGTGTCGCCGTAGGCGGTGACGTCCTTTCGGGACCCGTCCGGCCCGTACCAGACGAAGGTGACGTGAAAATTCCGGCCCTGTCCCTGGTACCGGCGGACCAGCAGGGCGTACTCCCAGGCAATCATGCCGCCCATTATGACCATCCAACCAGGACGGCGACAGGACTGCCGTCACACGTTGCGTACGGATGAACGCGGTGCGTCGCGCCGCGCGGTCAGCCCGGTACGACGGTGCGCAGCGTCCGGGCCTCGGCCGGGTGGGCGCAGCCGGCCAGCGCCAACGCGTCGTGCAGCTCCGCGGCGAGCAGGGCCAGCGCGCGCACGAGGGGCTCTGCATGCGGTCCACCTTCGCCGACCCGTACCGTCGGCGCCAGCACATCAGTTTCGAGAGTGGCCCGCGGACCGCCGCGCACCGTGGCTGCCCAGAACCAGAAGGACACTCCGGCACCCGCGCGGGCCGAACGATCAACGGTCCCGTACGCGCATGCCGGAGTGCCCCAACCGGTCGCTGGTGTCACCGCTTCTCGCAGGCAACTCCATCCTTGTCGCGGTCGAGCTTGGTGTTGGCGTTGTAGATCGCCGTCGAAACCTTGAAGTTGGTCACCGGCTTCGTCTTGCCGCGAACCTTGTCCCGCGCACCCTTCTTACCCACACCGTGCTTGTACTTCTTGTGCATCGCGGCGCAATTCTTGAACTTGGGTGCCGCGGCCTGCGCCGGCGACACCACGGCCAGGGAACCGCCGCCAAGCACCAACGCAACAACAAGTGCTGCCCGGACCAGCCTGGAAACCAATCCAGCCTCCTCAAGGGATCGTCGTGGACGAGCACGCTATCGCGTCCGCCCGCGATACCTGGACCTCCGCGAGACCCAGCTGTCGCGACGTACGGTGACATTCCAAGCACCGATCGGGCAGCCCGGCCAAACCACCGACCGAGGCGGCAGACCCAGCGTTCAGCCGGTGGGTAGCCAGGGCTGCCACACCTCCGGGTTCGCGTCGAGCCACTTCTGCGCCGCCTCGTCGCGGGACAGCTTGTCGACCGTGAGGTAGCGGGCCACCTCGTTCTGGTCGGCGTTGGTCCACTGGAAGTTCTTGATCATCTCGGCGGCCGGGTTCCCCGACTCGGCGAACTCCCGGTTGGCGATCTTGTCGAGGTCGTACGGCTGGTAGTCGCAGGCCACCTTCTCCGGGTCGGAGTCGCAGCCGGGCGTGTACGCGGGCAGTCTGACGTGCACCAGGTCGACCTCGGCCAGGAACCACTGTGGCGCGTAGAAGTAGCCGATCGCCGGCCGACGGTCGCGTTCCGCCGCCCGGAACGCCTCGATCAGCTTCTCCTCGCTGCCGGTGAGGCTGACCGTGAAGTCCAGCTTCAGGTTACGGATCAACGCACGGTCGTTGGTCTCGTAGGACGGGTCGCCACCGAGCAGGGCGCCCTTGCCGTTCGAGGTGGGGGTGCGGAACAGGTACGCGTAGTCGTTGAGATTCTTCCAGTTGGTGATGCCCGGATACTGCTCCACCAGCCACGGCGTGACGTACCAGCCGACGACTCCCCGGTTCCCGGTCATGCCGTGCTCGACGGCGGACCGTTCCTCGTCGATGTAGCGCTTCTTCAGCGCCTCGCGGCCCCAGTTCTCCAGGATGACGTCGACCTCGCCGGCCGCGACCTGCGCCCAGGCGTCCTCCGCGGTGAGATCCTTCACCACCACGGTGCAGTCGAGCCGGGTCTCGGCGAGATAGCCGACGACGGCGAGGTTGGCTTCGTAGCCGACCCAGGGCAGGTTCGCCAGCGTCAGGGTGCCGCACTCGGTCCGCTCCGGCGGGCCCGGTGCCGCCACCCGGGGGGCGATGTCGGCCGCGCAGCCGGCCAGCACGAGCACGGCCGAACCGACGATGGCCGCCGCCCTGATCCAGCCTGACCTGCGCATCGTCACTGTCTCCTCCTCGTCGTGGCGCCCCGGGCACAACCGCACCGGTCGGCGGAGCGGCGTGCTGTCACCGGGACACGCCGGCCCGGGCCAGGCGTTGCGCCAGCACCACCTCGGTGAGCGCCACCAGCACCTGCTTGACCGACTCCCGGTCCCGGGCGTCGCACTCCACCAGCGTCACCTCGTCCGCGACGCCGAGCGCCTCCCGCACCTCGGGCAGGTCGAACCGGCGGGCGGTCTCGAAGTTGTTGACCGCCAGCAGGAACGGGATGCGGTGGTCCTCGAAGTAGTCGATGGCGGGGAAGCAGTCCTCGATCCGCCGGGTGTCGATCAGCACGACCGCCCCGAGGGCGCCGTCCACGAGGTCGTCCCAGAGGAAGGCGAAGCGGTCCTGCCCGGGGGTACCGAAGAGGTACATCAGCAGCGACTCGTCGAGGCTGATCCGACCGAAGTCCAGGGCCACCGTCGTGGTGGTCTTCCCGGCGACCACCGAGATGTCGTCGACACCCACCGAGACCTCGGTCATGTCGGCCTCGGTGACCAGCGGCTCGATCTCCGACACCGCCCCGACGAAGGTGGTCTTGCCGACGCCGAACCCGCCACTGACCACGATCTTCACCGCGGTGGGCGCGGGCGGCTGGCTAGAGAGCGCGGACACGGTCCCGGATCCTCTCGATCATCTCGACGGACAGCTCGCCCTGTTCCGTACGGTGCAGATAGCCCTCGATCAGCAGGTCCGCGACAAGCACCCGGGTGACACCGAGTGGCACCCGTAGCGCCACCGCGAGGTCGGCCACTGTGGTGGGCCGCTGACACAGCTCGACGATCCGCCGGGCCTCGAAGCGCAACGGCGCGGAGAGCGCCGCCGGTTGGGCATTGAGCAGCGTCTCCACCCGAAGCCCGTCCTGCACCGGGCGGGTGCGCCCGCCGGTGAGCAGGAAGGGCCGTACTGCCGCGTCATCCACCGGCTCGGCCTCGGACGCGGATCCGGACTCCCGGGCCGCGTCGGGCGGCGTGGGCGTGGGCGCCCAGTACGGGATCATTCGCGGGTCGGGCAGCCGCGGTCCCCCGCCACTCACCGGGGCAGCACCCGTCGCGACTCGGAGATCAGTGCCGGGGTCAGGATGGCACCGAACCGGTCGGCGAGCAGCGAGATCTCGTACCCGACCAGACCCAGGTCGCAGTCACCGTCGGCGAGCACCCCCAGACAGCTGCCGTCGCTGATCGCCGACACCAGCAGGAAACCCCGCCTCATCTCGATCATGATGAGCTTCAGCCCGTCGAAGTCGTACTTGCGGGAGGCGGTCCGGGCCAGGCTGGCCATGCTGGAAACGATCGCGGCGAGCTGGTCCCCGGCACCCCGGTCCAGGCCGGCGGAGACGGCGACGAGCAGACCGTCGGAGGAGACCGCGACGCTGTCCCGTACGCCGTCGGTCTGCCGGACGAAGTTCGCCAGCAGCCAGTTCAACTGGTGTGGATCGGTTTGCACGTCAACCATTGCGGGCCCCCCAGGAGTCGGTCGCGGTCTCGTCGCCAGGCGCGGTCTCGGGCGCCGACCGTGCGGTCTGGCCGCGTAATGTCCCGGCGCGCAGCGCGGTCAACCGGTCCCGGACGTGCGTGGGCGAGTCGTCGAGGGCGGCCGGACGTTGGTCGGGCACGGGCCGGGCCGTCACCTGCTCGGGCGTTGCGGTGCGCCGGTCGCGGGGCAGCCGCTTGCGCAGTCCGTTGGTGGTCCGCTCCGCAACCGTCCCGGCACCGGCCAGTTCGCCGGGGATGGTGGCGGGCCGGCCGACGACCGACTGCACCGGGATCGCCGGCGCCCCGGCGCCGGGCAGGCCGACGCCGCTGCCCTCCCCCGCCGTCACCGCGCGGGCGGCGGGCCGACGCGGCGGGTTGGCCGGCGGCACCCTGCCGGAGTCCGCCGGGTCCGCGGCGGCGATGGCGATCGGCGTCGAGTCGCCATCGGCGGATCCCGGCGGCGGGGTGATCGCGTTCGGGCGGCTGAGCAGGCTGTGCGGCAGGACCACCCGGGCGGTCACGCCGGTGACCGGGGACGGTGCCAGGTGGACGTCGATGCCGAGGTCCTGGGCCAGTTGGCCGACCACGTGGTGGCCGAGGTAGCGAGTCGGCGCGGAGACGAAGTCGATCTCGCCGCGCAGCCGCGCGTTGGCCTCGGCCAGGTCCTCCGGCGACATGCCGAGGCCCTGGTCGGTGACGGCGATGAGGTAGCCGTCGCCGTGGCGGCGGCCCTGGATCTCCACGTCCGCGTCCGGCGGTGAGAAGGTCAGGCCGTTCTCGACCAGTTCGGCGAGCAGGTGGGCCACCGCGCTGACGTTGGCCCCGACCACCCAGGCGTCGTCGATGCGGCGCAGCTGGACCCGCCGGTACTCCTCGACCTCGGAGATGGCGGCCCGGATCACGTCGGAGATCGCGAGCGGATTCGCCCACTGGCGGGGTCCGCTGGCACCCACCAGCACCAGCAGGCTCTCCGCGTTACGACGCATGCGAGTGGCCAGGTGGTCCAGCTCGAAGAGGTTGGCCAGCCCGGTCGGGTCGGTCTCCTCACGTTCCAACTTGGTGATGAAGCCGAGCTGGCGGCGGAGCAGGTTCTGGTTACGGCGACCGAGGTTGGCCAGTGAGTCGGTGGTGCTGCGGCGCAGCAGGGCCTGTTCGGTGGCGAGCCGGAAGGCCACCTCCTGCACCTGGTCGAGGGCGCCGGCCACCGAGCGGATCTCGGTACTGGCTCGCGGCGGCACCCGGACCGGGGTGGGTGCCTGCGGGGTACCCGCGTCGTCACCGTCCTGCAGCCGGCGCACTGCGGCGGGCAGCCGGTTCGCCGCGAGTTCGTGGGCCTCGGCGGCCAGCATCGCCAGCGGCCGGGTGATCGACCGGGAGGCCAGCACCAGCAGGGCCACCGCGCCGGAGAGGAAGAACATCACCAGTACGCCGACCCCGACGAGCCGCCCGGTGGACTCGCGCTGGCGTTCCGCGGCCCGCGCCTCGATCTCCGCGCCGACGTGTTCCTGCAACTGCCGCAGCCCATCCAGCACCGTGGTCAGCGCCGACCACCAGGATTGCGGGTTCACCTGCACCCGCCGGCCGTCGGCGGAATCGAGCGCGACCTGTTCGAAGTGGTTGGCCACCCGGGCGGCGCCGGTGTCCAGCACCCAGTCGTTGGCGGCCCGCTGTTCGGCGGTGGCGTACTCCTCGAACTCGGCCAGTGCCGCCTGCCGGGTCGCGCGCATCTCGGCGAACTGCAGGAACTCACCTTCGGCGAAGCCACCGGCGGAGAACACCCCGTTGAGGAACGCGCGCTGCTGGGCGGTGCTCTCCTTGATCCGGCTGAGGGCATCCAGTGCGGACACCTGGCGGTGCAGCTCCGGGTCGTCCGCCGCGTCGAGACCGAAGTCGACGCCGTTGAGGGTGGCGATGCGTTCGGTGAAGAAGTCGAAGGTCGCCGCACGGCCGGCACTGCCGCCGTCGGTGGCGGCACGGACCACGGCTAGCCCGTCGAGTTCCCGCACCGCCGAAGCGACCCGGGCCGCCACCGCACCGCCGCCGGCGATCGCCGTCTCGACCGCCTGCCTCCGCTGGTCCACCCGGTCCCGAGCCGGTGCGATCTCGTTGCGGAAACCGGTGTTCCCACCGAGCAGGCCGGCGGTGAGTCCACGCTCGGTCTGTAGTTCCTGGGTCAGCTCCTGTACGGCGAGGGCCAGCGTCACCGACTCGCTGGCGGTCCGGACGGCCCGGTACTCCGAGACCTCGATCACCGTCACGTAGCCGAGCAGCAGCAGGACGGCCGCCACCGGCAGGGCGATGATGCCGACCAGCCGACCGCGGATGGTGTTCCTTGTCGTGCCCGCAGGGCGGCGGGTCGCCGGCAGGCCCGGCTGGTCGGAGTGCTGAGTGGACACCCGTACTCCAATCAGCGCACGGCCGCGGGCCGGTGCGGCGGCATCGGGGGATTTGATCAGTGCAATATTCCGGCAGCGACGCGGTCCCACAACCCTTCGGTGCGATTGTCGTGGGGTCGGAGCTGCGGTTCCGTCCGTCCAGCCGCGACCGGTCAACCGAACGGTCCAGTCCGTGCGCACGCTCCCACGGCCACGTCAGCACTGTCCGTAAACGACACCATGGCCACCGCGACCGCCCTGCCGGCCTGTTCGCGGTGGTGCCGATCCATCGACGGGGTTGCCGAGTGGATCATGCTCTGTCAGGATTCCGCGATGGAGAACAGTTGGAAGACCAGGGCCCGCGCCCGACTGGCCCTGGCCAGCGTGGCGACGGTGCTGCTTACCACGGCGTGGGCGGGGGCGCCGGCGGCGGCAGCGGCAGCAGCCACCCAGGGGATCTGCTCGGAGCAGGGCAACTACGAGGTCTGCGTGACCTACGGAACGCCGGGCGGCCCGAACGACGAGGGCGACACGCTGCTCGTCCGGAAGATCAAGGCGAAGGTCGACGCCACCGCCGACTCGCCGCAGAGCGGCGACTACATCCGGATAGCGATGTACGCCTGGTCCAACACGGGTGAGGGCGGCCGACTGGCCGACGCGCTCGTGCGGGCCGCCCAGCGTGGCGTGAGTGTCCGCGTCGTGCTGGGCCAGAAGCACGTCGACCCGGCCATCGTCAGCAAGCTCAGAGCGGCGAATATCAACTTCAGGCAGTGTTTCAAGACGGTCGACGGCACCCCCACCGACACCTCCTGCATGACGCACCCGGACGGGCGCCAGATCGGGGTCATGCACAACAAGTTCGTCCTGATCAAGAAGGGCGACACCAAGCTGGTCATGCAGTCGGCGTCCAACCTGGACACCAAGCAGTACCAGCACTCGCAGAACATGCTGATCGTCCGCGACGACAGCGCGCTGTTCTCCGCGTACGTCAACTACTGGCGCCGGTTGTACGTCGGCAACTGGACGTGGGACGGGGTGACCTGGGGCGACGACGACAAGTCGATCTACGGCAGCAACGACAGCTCGCGGGCGTACTTCTTCCCGCAGTACAACAAGCGGCCCCTGGTCGGCGTGCTGGCCGGAGTCACCGAGTGCGCGCCGGGCAACGACCGGGTGTGGATGCTGGCGAGCAACGTCGACGCGGACACGGTCTACATCCGCGAGATCGCCGACCAGTTGAAGCGGCTGCGGAACATCGGCTGTGACGTCAAGGTCCTCACCCAGGACCAGGCGCACCGGAACAACCTGGTGGTGCTTCAGGGCGTACACGCCAACGACGTCAAATGCGACGCCGTCAACCACAACAAGCTGCTGCTGATCGACGCGAAGTACGCCGGCCAGTGGCGTAAGGCGGTCTTCGTCGGCTCGTACAACCTGACCGCGAACTCCAACTACAACGGCAACGACGCGATGCTGCGGATCATCGACGGATGGGTCACCAACCGCTACATCGACCTGTTCCGCGCGCTCTGGACCAAGTCCGCCCCGGTGGCCTGCGACTAGCTCGTGTCTCGAAGTCGGGGTGCGGCGGGTCGGTGATCGATAGGCAGCGGTGGATGATCGGCGCTGGCGCCGTGGCTGGCAGCCCGGGAGAGGGTTACCTTCAGAGCGCTGATTTCATGGTGAAATAAAAATTTCAGGGTGAAATCACGCCTACCCGCGGATCTGCCTCCGCCCAGCCGAACTGCGTCCTCGGCTATCCGCCCGCCCGCCGCGCTGACCCCGGCCCGTACCTGGACATCCCGTCCGGGTGCGGGCCGACGCGCGTCCCGGCCGGCCCCCGGCCGCCGGCCGTGGCCAGCTCCGCCGGGCCGCCGGTCGTGGACGGCTCCGCCGGGCCGCCGGTCGTGGACGGCTCCGCCGGGCCGCCGGTCGTGGACGGCTCCGCCGGGCCGCCGGTCGTGGACGGCTCCGCCGGGCCCGCGGGCGCCGCCGCGGCACCCGGCACGGGCCGGTGCCACATCCGGTCGGCGGCGTTGGGCAGTCGGTCGGCGGCGGGCCCGGCGAAGGGAGGGTCGGCGGGGAAACGCAGCGGGCTGGTCATGAGATGTCCACCGTCCACCACTCGATGTCGACGCGATCGTGTCTCCGCGTAGTTGCCGGAACCCTACGGCAGCCGTCGCGGGCATTGCGACGTGCGAATGGACAACGGAGAAAGGGCGACTCGCGGGATTGTCGGCGCACGGTTCGGCGAGGAAGATCGACCCCGTGTGCCGACCCTCGGCGAGCGGTCCGCCACCCTACGTGGCGCCCGGTCAGGCCGGGACGGGGGTCTGGGCGTGTACGTGGAAGCGCAGCGACCGGGCGTCGGTGAAACACTCCCGCATCGGCCGGACCAGGTCACGGTGCTCCGGGCTGCGTTCCCACGCCTCGAAGTCGGCCAGGTCGGCCCACTCGCTGGTGATCAGCCACTGCTCCGGGTCGGTGGCCGAGCGGCACACCTGGTCGACCAGGTGGCCCGGCACCCCGGCGGCGACCAGGTGGCGGACCGCCTCGTAGGCCCGCAGGAAGTCGTCGGTGCGGGCGGCGGGCACCCGGATCAGGAACACCACTCGTCCTCGCGTCATCGTCGCTCCTCTCCGGCCGGCGCCGACCCACGCAGCACCAGCGCACTGTTGAAACCGTCGAAGCCACGGGCACAGACCATCGCCACCCGGGAGCGTGGCCGCCGACGCTCACGCAGGAAGTCCAGGTCACAGCCGTCGGCAACCCGGTCGGGGCCGGCCGAGGCGGGCAGCGTGTCGTGCGCGAAGGCGAGCAGCGCGGTGGCCACGTCCAGCGCCGAGCCGCCCTGGTGGGCCCGCCCGGTCAACGTCTTGTGGGTACTCACCGGGGGTGCCGTGCCGGCGAAGGCGGCACGCAGCGCGGTCGCCTCGGCGCGGTCGAAACGGGGTACCCCGAGCGCGTCGGGGACCACCAGGTCCACGTCCCCCGGTTCGACCCCGGCGCGACCCAACGCCAGGCGCATCGCGCGGGCGTACTGGTGCGGGTCGCCGCCGCTCTCGGCGGTGGTGTGCACCGCGTCGTGGGTGGCGCCCCAGCCGGTCACCTCGCCGTAACTGCGGGCGCCCCGGGCGAGGGCGTGCTCGTACTCCTCGACGACGAAGACCGCGCCGCCCTCCGCCGGCAGGTAGCCGCTGGCGGCGGCGTCGAACGGCCGGTACGCCCGTTCCGGGTCGGTGACGTCGCTGAGCAGGCCGGAACGCAGTTGGCAGGCCAACGCGTACGGACTGAGCGGACACTCGGTCGCCCCGGCGAGCACCACCGAGGCGCCGCGCCGGACCGTACGTACGGCGTGGGCCAGGCTGTCCAGGCCGCCGGCCGCCTCGGTCACCAGCACCCCGCACGGGCCCTTCGCCTGGTGCCCGATGGAGAGCTGCCCGACGCTGGCCGCGTAGAACCAGGCGATCGACTGGTACGCCCCGACCGTGCGGGTCGGCGACGACCAGAGCCGTTGCAGCTCCCGCTGGCCGAACAGGTTGCCGCCGGAGGAACTGGCCATGGTGACCGCCCAGCCGTACGGGTCGGAGGCCCGTTCGGGCAGTCCGGCGTCGGTCAGCGCCAGCCGGGTGGCCGCGAACCCGAGGTGGGTCCAGCGGTCGGTCTGCACCAGGATCCGGTTGTCGGTGTACCGGGAGGCGTCGAAGTCCGGCACCTCGCCGCCGAGCCGGGTCGGGTAGCCGGTGGCGTCGAACAGGGTGACCGGACCGGTGCGGCGCTGCCCCGACAACACCGTCCGCCAGTGCGCCTCGGCGCCGATGCCGCTGGGCGCGACCACCCCGATACCGGTCACCACCGCCCGGCGGCGCTGCTCGGTCACGCCGCCGCCTCGCGGCCCAGCCGGCGGAACAGCATCGCCGACTGGAAACCGCCGAACCCGCTGCCGACCGAGAGCGCCACGTCCACCGGCACGTCGCGCGCCTCGTTGGGTACGTAGTCCAGGTCGCACTCCGGGTCGCGGGTGGTCCAGTTGGCGGTGGGTGGCACCACGCCGTACTCGATGGCCAGTGCGCAGGCGGCCATCTCGATGGAGCCGATGGCACCCAACGAGTGCCCGACCATCGACTTGATGGAGCTGATCGGCACCTGGTACGCCGCCGACCCGAGCGCCCGTTTGAACGCGGCCGTCTCGTGCCGGTCGTTCTGCCGGGTGCCGGAGCCGTGGGCGCTGATGTAGGAGATGTCCGCTGGCGCGATCCTGGCCTGCCGCATCGCGTCGGTGATGGCCAGCCCCATCTCCACGCCGTCGGGACGCAGCCCGGTCATGTGGTAGCCGTTGCTGCGGCTGGCGTAGCCGGCGACCTCGCAGTAGACGTGCGCGCCGCGCCGCTGGGCGTGCCCGGCCTCCTCCAGCACCAGCACCGCCGCCCCCTCGGCCAGCACGAACCCGCGCCGGTCGGCGTCGAACGGGCGGCTGGCGTGCGCCGGATCGTCGTTGTCCGGGCTGGTGGCCTTGATCGCGTCGAAGGAGGCAACGGTGACCGGGGAGATCGGCGAGTCGGCGGCGCCGGTCAGCACGATGTCGGCCTCCCCGTCGGCGATGAGCTGATGGGCGTAACCGATCGCGTCGATGCCGGACGTACAGCCGGTGGAGACGACCTGGGCCGGGCCGTGCAGCCCGTGCCGGCAGGCCACGTCGGCGGCGAGGCTGCTCGGGATCAGCGCCTGGTACAGGTACGGTCCGCCGAGCGCGGCGTCGACCAGCCAGCGCCGGCCGCTGTCGCTGACCGTCACGTACTCCTGTTCCAGCGCCATGGTGCCGCCGACCGCGGTGCCGAGCACCACGCCGGCCCGGTCGCGCTCGGTGTCGGTGAGCTCCAGTCCACTGTCGGCGACCGCCTCGGCGGCGCAGGCCAGGGCGAACTGCACGTACCGGTCGGCGCGCTGCCGCTCCAGCGGGGTCAGCCCGGCCGCGTCGGGGTCGAAGTCGCACTCGGCGGCGATCTGCGAGCGGAACGGTGCCGGGTCGAAGAAGCTGATCCGGCGGGTCGCCGTACGTCCCTCGGTGATGTTCTTCCAGAACCGGTCCCGGGTGGCGCCGCCGGGGGCGACCACCCCGATGCCGGTCACCACCGTGCGCCGGCCGGTCACGACCCGTCCCGCTGTTCGACCAGCTCGGTGTCGACGTGGCCGAGTTCCGGGCGGGGGGCCAACGGCCCGAGGTGGAAGACCACCTCGGCGGGGACGTCACCGGTGTTGCGCAACCGGTGCCGGACGTTGCGGGCCACGAACAGCGCCTCACCGGCGGTCAGCGGCACCGGTTCGTCGTCGAGGTCGACGGTGATGGCGCCGCGGGCGAGGTAGAGGAACTCCTCGCTGTACGGGTGGTAGTGCTCGGCGATCCGCTCACCGGGGGCCATGGTGGCCACGCCCATGAAGCCGGAGGTGCTGCCGACGGTCCGGGGGCCGAGCAGCACCCGCAGCTCGCCGCCGCGGCGGCGGTCGGCGGGTACGTCCCGGGCCGCCACCAGGGCCAGGTCACTCATCGTCGCCTCCGGTGACGTCCACTGCGGCCCGCCGGGCGGCGAGCCGTTCGATGCGTTCCTTGATGACGGCCAACTGCACCACGCTGTTGGTGTTGATCCGTTCGGTCATGCCGGCGTTGTCCACCGGCGCGGAGGGCTTCATGGCGAAGTCCTGCACCCAGGTCATCCGGACACCCTCGGCTTCCTCGGTGTACGTCCAGTGGATCCGCATGTACTCGAACGGTCCGGTCTCCACCCGGCGGGCCCGTACCTGCCGACCGGCCCGGTCGGGGGTACGTTCGCTGACCCAGCTCCAGGCCACCCCGTTCTCGTCGGGGTGCATGGTGAGCCGGAACCGGACGGTGTCGCCGTCGCGGCCGAGGATCTCCGCCTTCGCGTACTCGGTGAACAGCTCGGGCCAACCAGCCACGTCGTTGGTGACCGTCCAGACCAGTTCCAGTGGCGCGGCGATGACGATGCTGTTCTCGGTGTGTCCGGGCGCACCGGCGGCGGGTGCCGGTGCGGCGGCCCGCCGGGCCACCAGGTCGGCCACCGCCGGGATGCTCAGCTGGCCGGCCTGTTCCGGAATGCTCACCCGCCACCGGTCGGCGACCACGGCGGAGAGTTCGAGCAGCGCCAGGGAGTCCATCCCCAGCTCCTCCAGGGAGGCGGCCGGCGACCGGGCGGCGACACCCGGGTCCAATCCGCAGTTGGCCACCAGGATGTCGGTTATCTCCTCGGTCAGCGGGCGGCCGTCGGTGACGGTCATCGTTCACTCCTCGGGTGTGCGGGGGGCCGGGGATCGAAGCGCGACGCAGGTGTGGGCGGTCACGGGTCACGGCTGCCGGGCGTCGAAGCGGTAGAAGCAGCGGGCCATGGCGTCGCGGGGCGAGCGCCAGTCCGGCAGGTACGGCGTGATGTACGGGCTCAGGCGTTCGCTGACCCGGCGGAACTCCGGATGCTCCCGCACCGACTCCACCGCGCCGTCACCCGGTGAGTCGGTCTCCAGCAGGTGCACGTACAGGTCGTGCAGCCGATACAGCGACCGGTGCCGGACGCCGGCCAGGTGCGGCAACTCGGTCGTATCGGATTCGGCGAAGATGTCGGCCACCGACGCCTCGGCGGTCGGCACCACCTTCGCGATGATCAGCGTTCGGTCCATGCCGGTCCTCCCCGTGGCCGGGCCTCGCCGTCCGGCTGTCCCGGGCGGCTGCGCACACGATGCGGGCCGGTGCGTCACGCGCGCGTCACCGACACCCCCCGCCACCACCGCCTTCGGTGACGCTGCGTTGACGCAAGCTGTGGCTTAGCTGTGCGTACGGACTGCCAAGATCTCGGCAACTGACCAGTTCAGAGCCATCCTCAAAGATGACGGGCCGGTTACGTTGCCGGCGCGGATATTGACCGAGAGTAACGGCGATTGATAATCTTCACAGCGGTCCGAACCTGGCTCGCAACTACGCGCGAAGGCCGACCCCCTCGACAGAGGCGTCGGCGACCACGCCGGGACCCGGCCGATACCCGCAGCCGAAACGTTCCGCAGGGGGTGCCGCCGTGGCCGTCGAACGACCCACGCCGACCACCGGAGAGCACCGGGAGGCCGAGGTACGGCTGCAGTTGCTCGGTGGCTTCCGCCTGACGCACGGCGCCACACCGGTGGTGGTGCCCCGCGGCCTACAGCGGGTCATCGCCCTGATCGGGCTGCGTCCCGAGGCCACCCGCACCCATCTGGCCGGGCTGTTGTGGCCGGAGAACACGGAGGACCGCGCGCTGTCGTCGCTGCGCACCGCGCTGTGGCGGCTGCGCCAGGACCCCTACTGCCCGTTGACCACCACCGCCGACACGATCCGCCTCGACCCGATGGTGCGGGTGGACGTCGACCGGCTGATCGACACCGCTTCCCGGGTACGCGACGGTCAGCCGCCGGACGACGCCGCGCAGGCGCTCGCCGCCGGGCGACACGACCTGCTCCCCGGCTGGTACGACGACTGGGTTCTGGCCGACCGGGAACGGCTGCGCCAACTTCGGTTACACATGCTGGAGCAGGTGGCCGGGCAGCATCTGGCCGCCGGGCGGCACGGTGAGGCGCTGGAGGCGGCGCTGGAGGCGATGGCCGCCGAGCCGCTGCGGGAGACCCCGCACCGGTTGGTCGTCCGCATCCATCTCGCCGAGGGCAACGCCTTCGAGGCCCTGCACGCCTTCTACGTCTACCGCGACCTGCTGCTGCGCGAACTGCGACTGGAACCGTCACCGGCGATGAGCACACTGCTGGCCGAGACCCTCGAGCCGATCCGTCGGGCCAGCCGGACGGCACCGGAACCGCGCCGACAGCCGTCGAACCGCATCACCTTCCGGACCGGTTGACGCCTCGACGTCACCGGGCGGCCCGGATGCGTTGACGGCCAGGTGACAGGCACCGGAAAGGGTGGGTCCAACAGCGCGGTCGCGTCCCCGGCGAAGGAGCCGGACGCGACCACCGGCGAGAGGGGTCCGATGAGCAGCCGACTAGTGATCGTCAGCAGGATCATCCCGGGTGCGGAGGGACGGGTGGCGCAGATCTTCACCGAGTCCGACGCGACCGAGTTGCCCGGCCTGACCGGGGTACGGCACCGCTCCCTGTACTGCCTGCACGATCTGTGCGTACACCTGATGGAGACCGACGACGTCGGGGCCGACGCCCTCGCGGCGGCCCGCAACCACCCGCTCTACCGCCAGGTCAACGAGCGGCTCTCCGCGCACACCTCGCCCTACCTGCCGACCTGGCGTTCCCCGCGGGACGCGATCGCCAGCTGCTTCTACCGCTGGGACGCCGCGGACGTCCCGGCGCCGCGCGTGGCCGGCTGATCGGGGCGGCGCCGTGACCATCCGAGCACCGCACGTCCTGGTCATCGGCGCGGGCACCGGTGGCCTCTGCCTGGCGCACGGGCTGCGCCGGGCCGGCATCAGCGTCGCCGTCTACGAGCGACACCGCACCCGGTCCGACGGGCTGCTCGGCTACCGGGTGGGCATCGGCCCCACCGGTAGCCGAGCGCTGCGCGACTGCCTGCCGCCGGAGCTGTTCGAGATCTACCTGGCCACCTGCGCCCGGTCCCCCCGCTACTTCAACGTGCTGGACCAGAAGCTGCGCCGGACCGCCTCGTTCCCGCTCCGACCGGACACCCACCCGGTCGACACCGAACGGTCGGTGGCCCGGATGACGCTGCGCCAGGTGCTGCTGACCGGCATGGAGGACGTGGTGCACTTCGACCGCACCTTCACCCGGTACGAGCAGCACGACGACGGTACGGTCACCGCACACTTCGCCGACGGTGGCACCGCCACCGGTGACCTGCTGGTGGCGGCGGACGGCACGCACTCGGCGGTCCGCCGCCAGCACCTGCCGCACGCGGTCGTCCGGGACGCCGGGACGGTCAACATCGCCACCCGGATCCCGCTCACCGAACACACCCGGTCGCTGCTGCCGCCGGCCGTGCAGCGGGGCATCTCGCTGATCTTCGGCACCGGCGGGGTGATGGGTGTGCTGCACGTGATGGAGTTCAAGTGGGACGCCGAGGGCCGACTCAAGCCGGACACCAGCCCCGCCGACGCGGCGTTGCTCGCCGACTGGCCCGGGTTGCGTCACGACAACACCCGCGACTGCATCAACCTGGTGGTCTGGAGCACGGCCCGGCGCTTCCCCGCCGACGTCATGCAGCGCCGTGGGACGGAGCTGGTCCAGGTCGCCCTGGACCTCACCGACAACTGGCACCCGCACCTTCGGGAGTTGCTGGGCCGGGCCGATCCGGACAGCGCGCTGCCGATCCGGGTGTCCACCTCGGAGCCCGTACCGCCGTGGAAGAGCAGCACGGTCACCCTGCTCGGTGACGCGATCCACACCATGACACCCGGTCGGGGTGTGGGTGCCAACACCGCACTACGGGACGCGAACCTGTTGCGCCGTCAGCTGATCCTCGCCGCCGCCGGCACCAAGCCCCTGGTGCAGGCGGTGTCCGACTACGAGGCGGAGATGCTGCCGTACGGCTTCGCGCGGGTGGCCGACTCCCTCAACCGCAGCGGCACCAGCGGTGACGACCGGATGTACAAGCCGGTCTTCGGCCGGCTCGCGCTGCTCGGCGCCCGGGGGTACTTCCGGGTCACCAGCCGGGTTCCCCGGCTGCGCCGCAAGTTCGTCGACGACTTCTACACCTATCGGGGCGAGGAGGACTGACCCGTCGTACCCGCGACCCCGGCGCCAGCACGGCGCCGGGGTCGTCGGCGTTCGTCCGGTCCACACCGTCCGTCCCGTGTCGGGCACGGGTGGTAGCCCCGCCGCGGCCCGCACGGACTGTTACAAGACCTGCCTGTCGCCCGCGACGAGCGTGTGCGAAGCTGCGGCGAGTTTTTCTCGCGACGATTCGGACGTGACCTTCAGGGAGGTTTGCCGTGGCGGAGTCCTCTGGCATCTGGCTGATACTGCTCGTGGTGCTGCTCGCCGGGCTGGTGGCGGGCTGGCTGCTGCTACGCGGCCGGCGCAACGAACGGCCCGTGTCCAGCGGCGGTACGACCGCCGGGATGACCGCGCCGACGCCGGCCGCGACCACCGAACCCCAGCGGTCGAGCGCCAGCGACGAGGCGGCCTCCATCGACCCGGCGCCGACCCTGGCCGCCGAGACCACTCTGGCCGCCGGGCCGGCCGCCGAGACCACCACCGTGGCCGCCGAGGCGTCGCCGGCCACCGACGCCACCGTTACCCTCCCGGAGCCCGCCGGCCCCGCACCCGCCGGCACGGAGTCGGCCGACACCACTGCCGCGGATCCGCCCGCCGCGGATCCGCCCGCCGCGGATCCGGTCGCCGCGGATCCGGTCGCGTCGCTCGTCGAGAGCGACGCCGCACAGCCGGCGGACGTCCCGTCCGGAGCCGAACAACCGGCGACGGTCGTGGCCGAGCCGGCCGGGGACGTGACCGCACCGGCGGAACGGCCGGCGGTCGCCACCCCGCCGAAACGCGGTACCAAGGCGACCAAGGCCACCGCCGCCAAGGAGCCGACGGCCGCCAAGCCGGCGAAGGCAGCCAAGACCAGCACGGCCAGCAAGAACAGCACTGCCACGAAGGCCAGCACTGCCACCAGGGCCACGAAGGCCACGAAGACGGTGGCGGCAAAGACGGTGGCGGCGACGGCCGTGGAGCCGGCGGCGGAGGCCGTCGTACCGGCGCCGGAAGCGGCACCCGCGCCGAGTGTGGTCACGGGTGCCGGTGACGACTTCCGCCGGATCCAGGGCGTCGGCCCGAAGATGGCCACCGCGCTGCACGACGCCGGCATCCAGACCTACCGGCAGCTGGCGGACCTGGACGAGGCGGCGCTGCGGGAGACCATCCGGGGCGCCGGGCTGCGGGCCACCGCCAGCCTGGCCACGTGGCCGCAGCAGGCGAAGATCCTGGCCGCGGAGGCCGGCGAACTCGGCTGACCACGACGGACAACGGATCGCCGGGGTACGGGGGCCAGGTGCAGCGCCCGAACCCCGGCGATCCGGCGTATCGCCCCCGTGGTCGACGTACGGGTTCCGCTACCGGTCAGGTGGGCGCCGGCGTACCAACATCCGGCCGCCCTGCGGGACAGCGTGCCGCCGGACCGACCACTGGCGGTAGGCCGCCGGATCAGCGACTGGCGGTAGGCGCGGATCAGCGACTGGCGGTAGGCCGCCGGAAGGTGACTCACTGCTGGGCTGGGTGGGGTGGGGTGGGGTGGGGTGGGCCCTGTCGAGCTGAACCGCTTGTGCTATCGCGCGGGGCGCCGCCACGGCGGCCGGGATGTCATGGGCACCACCGGCCGGGCCCCTGGACCACCCACCCGAGCCGCGACCCGTTCGCGCTATCAGCTCGACAGGGCCCACCCCACCCAGCCCCGCCGTCCGGCGACACTCGTTCCGGTTACCAGCGCCGATATCGCCTCCGGCCGGTGGGTACGCGGCTAGCGTCGGGATGCCGGCCGAGTCCGGCCCGCCGAACCGTCGTCGGCCGCCGGGAGCCGTTCGTGTCGTCCGTCCAGCCGGAACCAGTACCCCCGAGGCGTTCGCTGGTCCGCAACGACCGGACACCCGTACGGGTGACCCTGCTGGAACTCTTCTTCGATCTCGTCTACGTCGTCGCCCTGGCGCTCATCTCGCAGGACCTGGCCAGGGAGATCAGCTGGCCACAGGCGATCCAGGCGCTGGTCCTGCTCGCTGCGGTCTGGTGGACCTGGGCCATCACCACCCTGGTCACCGACCTGTACGACCCCGACCGCACGCAGATCAAGGCACTGATCATCGGGGTGATGTTCGGCGTGCTGCTGATGACGACCGCGATCCCCAAGGCGTTCGGCGACCGGGGGCTGGTCTTCGCCGGTGCGTACGTGGCGATCCATCTCGGACGTGGGCTGTTCCTGATGCCGATGATGCGCGGCGACCGGCAGATCCAGCGGCGGGCGACCCGGGTCTTCTGCTGGTTCGCGGTATCGGCGGTGCCGTGGGTCGCCGGGGCCTACGTCTCCGGTGACGCCCGGCTGGTCCTCTGGCTGCTCGCCCTCGGCCTGGACTACCTCGGCCTGCGGCTGGCCTATCCGGTGCCCGGGCTGGGTACCGTCCCTTCCACCCAGTTCAACGTGACCGCCGAGCACCTCTCCGAGCGGTACCAGCAGTTCTTCACCATCGCCCTCGGCGACGCGATCCTGGTCATCGGCATGGCCTACAGCGCGGAACACGCCCGGACGGAGAACGCCGTCGGCTTCGTCATGGCGTTCGCCACCACCCTGCTGCTGTGGCGGATCTACGTGCACAAGTCCGGGGAACTGATGCCCGTCGCGATCGCGGCGGCGAAGAACCCGAGCCGGTTCCTGAAGACCGCGCCGTACACCCACCTGCTCATGATCGCCGGGGTGGTCGTCACCGCCTCCGGGTTCAAGCTGGTACTGCACGATCTGCCGGCGCGTACGCCGCCCACCTGGGCGGCGGTCATCCTGGGCGGGCCGGCGTTGTTCCTCATCGGCCGAGCCTTCTTCGAACGCGAGGTGTTCAGCCGGGTGTCGCCGTCGCGCCCCGGCGGTGTCCTGGCTCTGCTCACCGCCGCGCCGGCGGTGCTGTACCTGCCCCCGCTGTCCGCCTCGATCGCCGCCGCGCTGGTCCTGGCCGGCGTGGCGGTGGCCGACTTCCGGCGCAGCCACGGCCGCCCGCCCGAAGTGCCCGCGCCATCGCTGTAGCGGTGACCGTTGTCGGCCACCGGCTGCGGCGGCCCGGCCGGAAGTGGCCACGGCTGCCGGCCGGAAGTGGCCGTGGCGGCCCATCGGCCGGTGCGACCGCGGCGGCCCGTCGTTAGCCGGAGAGCGCGGTTGGGTACATGGCCGGACACCCTGGCCCCCCGAGCGTGGAGGAAGACATGCGCGGCACGTCGATATTCGGAGTCCTCGTGGTGATCTGGCTCGTCATCGGCGCGGTCGCCGCCGGTCAGCGCGGCTACTACGACAGCGGTGAGGCCAACTGTGCCGAGGTTGGCACGATCCTGGTGACCATCGCCGCCGGCCCGCTGAACTACGTGGGCGCGAACCCGCAGGTCGACTGCGAACTGCCCGAGCCCTCCCAGTGACCGGACGCGACGGTACGTCCGGCCCCGCGTACTCCGGTCGTCGGGACCGGGGTCGTGGGGGCCGGACGCACCCGGTGCGTCGCCCGTGCCCGTTCAGCGGAAGCAGTGTGCGACCGGCACCTTGCTCCCCAGGCAGTTGGTGGGGCTGTTCTCGATGACGACGCTCTCGTCGTCGATCTTGACCTGGGCCCGTTCGGCCTGGATCCCGCCGGCCTTGGCGGTGGCCCGGTTGCCGATCACCCGGCTGGAGTACAGCGAGGTGGAGCCGGCGGTGACGTACAGGCCGGCGCCCTGCGAACTGCCGCCGACCGCCTCGTTGCCCTTGACGTCGGTGTAGCGCACCAGCAGGTTGGACTTCTCGGTGTAGACACCCCCGCCGTTGCCCCGGCTGGTGTTGCCGACGATCAGGCTGTCGTCGATCGGCAACAGGCCCTGCACGGTCCAGATGCCGCCGCCGGCGACGGTCGCCAGGTTGTCCCGGACGGTCAGCTGCCCCAGCACCAGCACGGCGTCGGAGTTGGCCAGGCCACCGCCGGTCTTGGCGCTGTTGCCGGCGACCAGGCTGTCGAAGACCTTGGTACGGGCCGAGAAGCTGGCGATCCCGCCGCCCTGACCGGCGTTGTTGCGGATGAAGGTGGAGGAGTAGACGTCCCCGGCGGCCCGGAAGTTGGCCAGTCCGCCGCCGTAGCTGACCGCGTTGTTGTGCCGGAACTCGGTCCGGTACATGGTCATCACGCCGCCGTTGAGCAGGCCCCCGCCCTTGCCCTCGGTGCCGGCGGCCCGGTTGCCGACCAGTGTGCTGTCGCTGATCCGCAGGTTGCCGTCGTTGAAGATGCCGCCACCGCCGCCGTCCGCGGACAGTGAGGTGCTGTTGGCGACGGTGACCCGTTCCACGACCGCGGTCGCGCCATGCACGATGTGGATGCTGCCGCCCTCGGCCTTCGAGCGGCCGTTGCGCAGGGTCACGTCGCGCAGGGTCAGTTCACCGCCGTCGCGGACGGTGAAGAACCGGAAGTCCGCGGCGTTCGCGCCCCGGACGATGGTGGCACCGGAGCCCTCGATGGTGATCGCGTGGTAGATCACCGGCAGGCCGGCGGTGTCGTGCGCCGGGTTGCGCGGCGGCGCCTCGGCGTCGCCCGGGTTCTCGGCGGCGTCGGCGGCCTCCCGCGCGTCGCGGATCCCACCGTCGTACTCGTCGACCTGCTGGAAGGCGTGGGTCAGGGTGTAGGTGCACTGCTCCGCCAGCCGCAGGGTGGCGCCGCCCTCCGCGTTGGCGCGGACCAGCGCGGCGATCAGCCGGGCCGAGTCACAGGGCACCGGCACCGCCTTGCGCTGCGGCGGGCGCCCGTAGCCGCCGGTGGGCCGGCCGGCGGCCGGGTCGTCGGGCCGGGCGGTACCCGGGCCGGCGGGTTCGTCGCCGGGCCGCGGCCGGTCCTTGCCGTGACCCTCGGCCGCCCAGTCCGTGCCGGGTACGTCGGAGTACATGGCGGTGGGCTGGTCGCGGGTCGACGGCGGGGTGTCCCGGTCGGCGGCCGAGGCGGCGACCGTGGTCAGTCCCGCGGCGGTCGCCACCAGGCTGCCGGCGACCAGACCACCGGCCAGCAGCCACCGCGACCGCGGTCTGGATCGCGCCGGGCGCCGGCTCCCTTGATACGTGGACATGAGGGTTTCCTGCCTCTCGTGCGTGCGAATACACGGCCGCGCCGAGATCGGACGCGGGGTGGCCGACGTCGCGGCAGCCACCAGAGGCAACGTAAGGCGCGTGAGGGACGAAATCCGGCATACGTGAATAAGTACGCCATTCGCCTTCACGTCTGGGCGGGAAGGGGCGGTCGGCTACCCGCCGACGTGGATACCGGGACGGCGGGACGGATCCGGCTCGGACTTACGCAGGATCTCCCGCACCACCGGCGGGGTGTCGCCCCGACCCAGGATCAGGTACCGCAACAGGTGCGCGATGGGGTTGCCCTCGGACCACTCGAAGTGCGCGTGCGGGCGTACCCCGGTGGCGTCGCGCAGCGCCAACAGGATGGCGGCGATGGCGTTGGGCGCGGCCGGGCTGCTGGCCCGCAGCACCCGGTAGCCGCCCACCTCCACGCCGCGGACCCGCAGCACGTGTCGGAACCCGGACGGGTCGACCACGTCGATCTCCAGGAACAGCACGTCGGTCGCGCCCGGCACCGGATTCTGCCCGCGTTGCGCGCGCTCCTTGATGGTGTACTCCTTGACCGCGCCGTTGCGCCGCTTGTGGGCGATCACGTGCAGCCGGCCGTCGTGGGCCACCGAGTCGGCGACGAAGCGCCGGGCCGCCTCGTCGAACTCCACCCGCTCGGCCCGCAGCTCGGTGGTCCGGCTGACCCGGGACACCAGCGACACCGCGATGATGGCCAGGATGAACAGGCCGGAGATGGCGATCCCGTCCGGCTTGGCGATCACGTTCTCGACCAGGGCGTACAGCAGGACCAGGGTGAGCACGGTGAAGCCGACGGCGACGCCACGCTGCCGGCGGCCGACCGCGGCGATCGCCACCGCGACCGCGGCGGAGACCATCATCGCCAGGATCCCGGTGGCGTACGCCCCGGCCTGCGCGTCGACGTCGGCCTGGAAGACGATGGTCAGCACGATGCAGATCAGCGTGTAGACGATGACCACCGGCCGGACCGCCCGGGCCCACTCCGGCGCCATGCCGTACGACGGCAGGTAGCGGGGCACGATGTTGATCAGTCCAGCCATCGCCGAGGCACCGGCGAACCAGAGGATGAGCACGCTGCTCAGGTCGTACACCGTGCCGAACGTCTCGCCGACGCGCTCGTGCGCCAGGTAGGCCAGGGCCCGGCCGTTGGCCGCGCCACCCGGAGCGAACTGTTCGGGCGGGATGAGCAGGGTGGTGACGAAGGTGGTCGAGAGCAGGTACACCGACATGATCAACGCGGCGGCGGTGAGCAGCCGCCGGGTGTTACGGATCCGCGCGGCCAGCCGGGCCCGGGAGTCCGACCCCTCCCCCGCCACCAGCGGCATCATGCTCACCCCGGTCTCGAAGCCGGAGAGTCCCAACACCAGCAGCGGAAACGCCAACGCCGCGGTCAACGCCAGCTGACCCGGCCCACCGCCCGCCGTCAACGCCCCGGTCCAGTCGGACAGCACCCGCGGATCACCGGCGATCTCCACCAGCGACACCACCACGATCACCGCGTTCAGGGCCAGGAAGACGCCCACCAGGGGTACGGCAACCGCGACGGCCTCCCGGAAGCCGAGCAGGAACACCCCGCCCAGGACCAGCAGCAGCACCACGGTGACGACCACCGCGACGGTGGTCCCGCCGAAGGCCGCCGGCAGGTAGGGGTTCTGCAACATGTGCACGGTCGCGTCGGCCGAGGAGAGCGTGATGGTGACGATCCAGGAGGTGGCCACGAACCCGAGTAGCACCAGTACGAAGATCTTGCCCCGCCAGAACGGCAGCAGCCGCTCCAGCATCGCCACCGAGCCCTGGCCGTGCGGGCTGTCCCGGGCCACCCGGCGGTACATCGGCAGCATGCCGAACAGGGTCAGCGCCACGATCAGCAGCGTCGCCAGCGGGGAGAGGGCCCCGGCGGCCAGCACCGCGATGCCCGGCAGGTAGGACAGGGTGGAGAAGTAGTCCACCCCGGTCAGGCACATCACCCGCCACCAGGTGTGCGTCTTGGCCTGCCCCTCGGCGGTCTCCGGACCGACCGGCTGCACCTGGTGCACGAACAGCCAACGGCGCAGCCGGCTCTCCGGGTTGGCCGGTCCCGGCGGGCGCACCGCCACCTGGTCGGGCACCGTGACCCGCCGGCCGGCCCGCTCACCCGGCCGGGTCGGATCCCGGGCGGCGCGCAGCGCGGGCTCGGGTGTGCCGGACGCCGTACGACGGCGGTCCCGGCCACGTCGTGGTCTGGTCCCGTCCCCCATGCCCCGCCCCGCCCTCCCCGGTCCTGCCCCGACCGTAGGTGGTCGTCGGGCCCCTGCTCGCCGGAACGGTCAAAGCCGGCCGGCACCGGGCGGCGTGACGCCCGTCGTGCCGCGCTCGACCCACCCGGTCACCGGCGGCACGGCACGCTCAGCCACCGGGCGGCTCGGTCAGGGCGCGGGCCAGGGCGGTGGAGTCGGCGACGGTCACGGTCAGTCCGGGGTGTCGGGGCCAGTCTCCGGGCAGCAGCGCGGGCACCGGCCGGACGAACCGGACGCAGAGCCCGCCAGCGGTGCTGCTGCCGAAGGTGACACCGAGGTCGGCGGCGGACAGCCGGGGGCCGGCCACCCGCCACCAGCGGTACGGGCCGGTCGTCTCCACTCCCGCCACGTTGTCCCGGCCGGTACGCAGCCGCCAGGGCCCGAACCGCACCGCCAGTTCGTCGCCGTCGACGCGGACCCAGGCGGTCGACGGTCGGACGCCGAGCAGGGCCAACGCGGGGCGAAGGGGCCGGTCGAAGCGGAAGCCGAAGGTCCGGCCGGTCAACTCCGCGCTCCCCGGCCGGCGCGGTCTCCCGGCCGGGCCGGGCGCGGCGGGGCAGCGGGACGAGGTCGGGGCCGGGCGGCGGGACGGCGCCGGGACGCAGCGGTCATGGCCGCCGCGTACCCCGCAGGGGCCGGCCGACACCCCCCGGGCCGGCCGACCCCTGGTCCCCCTGCTCCCCCCGTGGTCACTCCGGGCGTCGTCGCCCGGGCGGGTCGGACCGCCCCCGCGCTCCACCGGGGGCGGAGCGCGGGGACCCCCCGTCCCGGCTACTGCAGGAACGCCCCGAGGGGCGACAGCAGCAACCGACCGAGCGCCGCGGACGTCTCGTCGAGCCGCCTGCGCTCGCGTTCGTGCCGGTGCGGGTCGTGCCGGCACCGCCAGATCCGCTGTGCGTTGCGCCAGGCGACATCCCGGGTGTAGCCGATCAGCTCACCCTGGTACCAGTCGTCGATGTCGCCGTTGAGCATGTCGATGAGCAGTTGCCACCGCTCCAGGTAACCCCGACGCAGACTCGGGATCTTCTCCGCGAAGATCTTGTTGATCTCCAGATAGTCGCGGTGCTGGTCACTGCCGTCGACCGGCTCCGACTCCAGGTGGTCGAAGGTGGTGACCAGCGCGAACGGCAGGTCGAAGTTGATGTGCGCGTTGACGCCGGCCGCCGCCGAGGGCAACGGACGGGCGTCCGGCCCGCGCATCCGCTCGAACAGGCAGGCCCACGCCTTCGGCGTGCTGGGGCTCTGGTCGCTCCACAGCCGTAGCGCGTCGAAGTAGCGGGCGGCGAACTCCACGTCCAGCCGGGACAGGAAGACCGGGTCGACGAACCGGTCGGCGTAGAGCCCGTCCAAGACGGTGCTGGTGATGACCAGGTAGAGCTTGTTGAAGTCGGCCAGCGGGCAGCTGTCCAGCAGCGGCGGCAGCCGGACCAGCATGTCCTGCAGCTTGGTCAGATGGTCCACGACCGCGGGCACGTCCGCCGGATGATCGGCGAGCAGGTCGACGATGTCCCGGTGCACGGGCCCCCAGGGCGGTTCGCTCATGCCGCCCTCCCGATGTCGCCACGTCCGTCCACGTCTCCCCCAGCCTGCTCGCCGGCGCCGTGGTGCCCTCCCTGACGCCGGGCTCAGCCTCTCAGCCGAACCGCCCGCCGGCATCAGTAGAACTACTTATCCGACACCTACCCGCGACTACGCAGGAAGATGGCGCTGGCCTGGACCCGGGTACGTACCTGGAGCTTGTCGAAGATGTGCGAGACGTGCACGCCGATGGTCCGCTCGCTGATGAACAGCCGTTGGCCGATCTCCCTGTTGGTCAGCCCTTCGGCCACCGCGGCCAGCACCTCGCGCTCGCGGGCGGTCAACGCGGCCAGCTCTTCGCCCCCCTCGACGGCCGGCGTCGCCGCCGGGGAGCGGTCCTCCAGGGTGACCCGGGCCCGGCCGGCAAGTGTCCGGATCTCGTCGGTCAACGGCACCGCGCCGAGCGCCTGGGTCATCTGGTACGCCTGCCGGAGCAGCTTCCCGGCGGTGGCGGTCCGTCGCCGACCGGCCAGCAACGCCTCGGCCTGCCGCAGCCGCGAGTACGCCGCCGGGTACGGGTGGTTACGGTGGTCCCACTCGGCGGCGGCCCGCGCCCACAGCTCCGGGTCGGCCCCGTCGAGCCGGCTCACCTCGGCCGCGCAGAGCGCCAGGTAGCCGTCCACCACGTCACGCACCGGCCGGGCCGCCCGCTCGCTACGACCGGCCACCCGCTCGGTGATCTCCCGCAGCCGTCGTACCGCGTTGTCGTCGACGGCGACACTGCGGCTGGCCTTCGCCTCCGCCTCGGCCCGCAGGCCGTGCCAGACCAACACCGCGAGAATGACCAGGTCGTCGGAGCGGGTCTCGGTCAGCCCTCGTTGCACCGCGTGCCGAGCCACGTCGTGCCGGCCCTGCCACATGGCCAGGCCGGCGCGCAGGGTGAGCAGCGGGATGACGTGCCGGGCACCGCCACCGGCCAGCATCGTCGCCACCGCGTCGAGATCACGGTCGGCCGCCTCGATGTCGCCGTACCCGACGGAGAGCCGGCAACGCGCCAGCAGCAGCTCGACGGCGTCGGTGCCGGAGGGCCGGTGACGCAGCGCCGCCGCCACCACCTTCTCCGCCTCGGCCCACTGCCCCACCCGGAACAGGCCGTTGGTGGCGATGGCCAGCAGCCGGGTCGCGTAGCTGCGCCCCAGCCCCAGCTCGGCCACCCGCTCGGCGCCCCGGCGGGCCACCACCACCCCCTCCTCGAGGATGTTCAGCGGCCCGGTGAGCAGCTCGGCCAGATGCAGGTAGGCCAGCGCGACGTCCTCCGGCCGACCGGCGCGTTCGGCGGTCTCCAACGCGCGGCGCAGCACGGCCAGCCCGGCGTCCGGATCCTCCAGGAACGCCTCGGAGAAGCCCAGCGCCGCGCTGGCCAGCACCACCTCCGTGGTGGCCCCCTCGACCTGCTCGGCCAGCGCCAGCGCCTCCCGCGCCCGCCGGCCCGCGTCGGCGTACCGGCCCAGGTGGAGCAACAGTTCCGCCAGTCGCGCGGCGGCGGTGGCCCGCTGGCCGGGGGTGCAGTCGGCGGCGTCCAACGCGCGCTGGTACTCCGCCTCGGCCAACGCCGACCGACCCGCGGCGGCGAGGTAGCGGGCCCGGCGGATGTACAGCTCACAGACCGGCTGACCGGTGTCGGCCAACTCCTCCAGCAGGGTCAACGCCCGGGCGTACTCGCCACAGTGGTGGGCGGCCTCGGCCGCGTGCCCCAGCAGGGCGGCCCGGTCGGTACCGGGCAACCCCTCGGCCAGCTCGACCGCGACCGACCAGTGCCGGTGCGCCTCGGCGTAGCCGTAGAGCCGCTCGGCCTCCTCGGCCGCGGCGACCGCCGCCGGCAGCGCCCGCTGCGGTTCACCGGCCAGCCGCCAGTGGTGGGCCAGCCGGGCCTGGTGCAGCTCCCCCGGTGCCGAGGTCAGCGCCTCGGCGTACCTGCGGTGCAGCACGGCCCGCTCGGCCGGTAGCAGTTCGTCCTCCAGCACCTCGGCGACCAGCCGGTGACGCAGCCGGTAGCCGTCGTGCGAACCGGCCAGCAGCCGGTGGGCGACCGCCGCCCGGACGGCGTCCAGCAGGTCCTGCTCGGGTAGCTCGACCACCCGGGCGAGCAGCCAGTGCTCGACCGGTTCCACCCCGGCGGCGACCGCGTGCACCACCCGGTGCGCCGCCCGGGGCAACGCGTCGACCCGGGCCAGGAAGACCTCACGCAGGGTGTCGGAGAGACCGTACCGGCCGTCGCGCAGATCCCGGGAGAGCTCCTCGACGACGAACGGGTTGCCGCCACTGCGCTGCCACAGCCGCTCGGCGGCCTCGGCATCCAGCGGGCGGCCCACCACCGCGGCGGCGAGCCGCTCGGCGTCGGCGCGGTCCAGTGGCGCCAGGTCGAGCACCCGCACCGACCGCAGCCGGCGCAGCTCGGTGAGGACCCGCCGCAGCGGATGGGCGCCCTGCAGGGACTCCGAACGCACCGCCGCGAGCACGGACAGCTGCAGGTCACCCAGGCCGGCGAGTAGATAGAGCAGCAGCTGGCGGGTGGTCCGGTCGACCCACTGCAGGTCGTCGAGGACCAGCACCACCGGGCGACCTCCGGCGATCACACTCAGCCCGCGCGAGACCCGCTCCAGCAGCGCACCCGCGCCATCCGGGCCGGTGGGATCCTCGGCGAACACCGCCAGTAACGACCGGATCGAGGCCGCGGCGGCCGGGGCCAGGTCGGCGTCGAGCCGCCGCAGCGCCTGGCGCAGCGGATGCAGCGGGGAGGCGTCGCCGATGTCCAGACAGGAGCCGGTGAGCACCAGGGCACCCCGGTCGCCGAGTTGCTCGCCGACTTCGCGCAACAGCCGGGTCTTGCCCACACCGCTCTCACCGGTGAGGAACACGGCGGCCGTGTTGCCCGGCGCCACGCTGTCGAACAACGCGGCACGCATCGTGGCCACCAGGTCGGCCCGACCGACGAGCGGTGTGCGGTCCACGTCGCTGGCCATGGCTCGCAGCCTAGTCACACGCGACCGCACCGTTCTACCGCCACCACCCGCCTCTCCTCCTCCTCGCGTCGACAATGCGACCAATGGTTGCGCTCGGCCGACATACGTCGTTCTGCAGATCCGCCGTCGGACCAGGGGTGACAGTCTCCGGTCAACATCGACACAAACGGGGGGAGAGGCGGGTGCGTCTCCATGCCCATGTCCACCGCCGCCGCCCGCGGCACGGCCAGACGTCTGCGCTGGTCAGTGCCGCAGGAGCGGCGGATCGTCACCGTTCTCTTCGTCGACATCGTCGGTTCGACCGGGTTGGTCGACCGGCTGGATCCGGAGGACGTACGCGCCCTGCAACGGATCTTCTTCGGCACCGTGGCCCGGGTGCTACGCCGCTGGGACGGCGCGGTGGAGAAGTACGTAGGTGACGCCGTGATGGCGTTGTTCGGCGCGCGGACCGGCGACGGCTGGGAGGCGTACCGTGCGGTGCGGGCCGCCCTGGAGATCCAGGGGGCGCTGGACCGGCGGCCGCTCGCGGCGGCCCCCGGGCTGCGGGTACGGGTCGGGGTGGCCACCGGCGAGGCCGTGGTCGATCTCGCGGTCGGGCACGACGGCGGGTACGGCGTGGCCAGCGGTTCGGTCATCACGCTGGCCGCCCGGTTGCAGGGGTACGCGCCGCCCGGTGGGGTGGCGCTCTGTCCGGCCACGCACCGGGCGGTCGCCGGGCTGATCGCGCAGCGCCGGGTGCCGGCGGTCACGGTGGCCGGCAAGTCGCTGCCGGTCGACGTCTGGCACGCCACCGGCACGCTGCGGCCCGGTCCACCCCGGTCGGGTGGTCCGCTGGTCGGCCGACGGCGGGAGCTGGCCACCGCCCGGGACCGGCTCGCCGAGGCGATCCACGGGCGCGGCCCGCGCCGCCTGCTGCTGGTCGGCGCGCCCGGCAGCGGGCGCAGTCGGTTGTTGCACGAGCTGGCGCGGGCGGTGCCCACGATGGACGGCGAGCCGGTGCAGTGGTGTGCGACGGGCTGCCCGCCCTATCCGGACGGCCCGCTGGCGCCCGTCGCGGACCTGCTCCGCGCGCTGGCCGGGGCCCGCGCCACGGACAGTCCCGAGGTGGTACGCCGGGGGTTGGCCGCCACCCTCGCCGGTCAGGTGCCGCCGGAGTGTCTCGCACCGGCGCTGGGCACGGTGGCCGGTCTGCTCGGCGCCACCGGCGCCGCGGCCGGCGCCCGGGCCATGGTGTGCTGGCGGGAGGTGCTGCTGGCGCTGGCCCGGCGGCGACCGGTGGTGCTGGCCGTCGACGATCTCGACCGGGCCGCGCCGGTGCTGCGCCGTCACCTGGATGCCCTGGTCGATCGGGCCACGGCCGACGGCCTGCCGCTGGTCCTGGTCGCCACCGCTGGCGGCGAGGACGCCACCCCGGGCCATCCCGCGCCGGGCCGTCCAGGGCCGGGCGTCGCCGGGCGGGACGGTACGCCGGGCCGACCGGTCGCCCGGGTGTGGATGCGGCCGCTCGACGCGGTGACCACCGGCCGGTTGCTGCGCCGGCTGTTGCGCCGCGCCGGTCGGCCCACCGAGTTGGTCCGGCAACTGGTGCCCCTGGTCGGCGGCAATCCCGGGCACGCCGTGGCCTACGTACGCGCGCTCGACGGTGACGACGGGACGCGACCGGCCGTTCCGGAGAGCGTTCGACGGCTCGCCGAGGCGCGGCTCGACCGTCTCGACCCGCCGCTGCGGGCCGCCCTGATGGCCGTGGCGACCCTACCGGTGGGCGCCACGACGGCGGCGACCGCCCGAGCGCTGAGCTGGCCGGTGGACCGGACCGCGTCGGCGCTGCGGGCGCTGAGCGCCGCGGGCCTGCTCGGCGCGCTGCCGGCCGGTGGGTACGGCATCACCGATCCGGTGCTGCGCGAGGTCGCCGGTGTACGGCTGCCGCGGGCGCTGCGGGCCGTCTTCGCCCGCCGGGCCGACACCACCCCGCGCACCGAACCGCAGGTCGACACCACGCCGCCGGTCCCGGTCGGCCGGGTCGGCGAGATCGGCGCCGGATCAGAGCTCCGCCAGGAAGACCCGGACCCGGTCCCAGGTGAGTTGGGCGGCCGCCGGGTCGTGGTCGGTCACGGTCGGATCGGTGAACAGGTGTCCCACCCCGGGGTAGCGGTGGACCACCAGGTCGGCACCGGCGGCGGTCAACTCCCGCCGCCACTGCTCGACCTCGTCGGGCAGGTCGTAGGGGTCCGGATCGGCCAGGTGCAGGTGGATCCGCAGCCCGGGCCGGACCGCCGACGGGCTGCCACCGGTGCCGTGCAACAGCAGCAGGCCGGCGGCGTCGGGGCGCTCGGCGAGCAGCGCGCCGGCGATCCCGGCGCCCATCGAGAAGCCGGCCAGGACGGTCTCGGGCGGCAGTTCGTCGAGGGCCGCCCGGGCCCGGTCGAGTACGACCTGCTGGCCGATCTGGTCGAGCAGGGTGAAGCCCGCCTCGACGGTGTCGACCGCCGGCACCCCGTACAGGTCGGGCGTGGTCACCTGGTGCCCGGCGGCGCGCAGCCGATCGGCGGCGGTCAGCACGGCCGGCCGCAGTCCGTAGACGGAGTGGAAGAGTGCCACGTCAGCCATGCGGACATCCTGCCCGACAGCTGCGACGATCCCGGCCCGGCGCGCGGTGCGGCCGCTCGTGTGCCCGGTGGGCCGGCGCCCGCCCGCCGTGGTCCAGTGACGGCGCGCGGTAGGACGGCCTTCGCGCGCGGTGGCGCCGCCGTCGCCGGGCGGGTCAGTCGGGCGTACCGGAATCGGGCGCCGGACCCCGGTCCCCCGGCGTGGGGCCCGGCTCGGTGGCCGGGCGCAGGCTTCGGCTGCGGCCCCGGAACTCCGCGACCACCTCCCCGTCGGCCCGGGTCACCGTGACGTCGTAGATTCCGCTGCGCCCGTAGCGGGTGCGTTCGGACGCGCGGGCGAGCAGCGTGTCGCCCGCGCGTGCGGGCCGGACGAAGGTGATCTCGCCGCCGGCCGCGACGGTGACCGGGCCGTGACTGTTGCAGGCCAGCGCGAACGCGGTGTCGGCCAGCAGGAACACGAACCCGCCGTGGGCGATCCGGTGCCCGTTGACCATGTCGGGGGTGATCCGCATCCGGGCCACGGCGGCACCGGCGGCGGCGCTGACCAACTCGATGCCGAGCCGGTTCGACGCGACGTCGGCGTCGAACATCTCGTGCGCGGCGGTGCGCTGCGGTTCCACCTGACCCCCGGGGTCCATACCACCGGGCGTTGCCGTGCCCGCGGACCGACATCATGTCACCGGCGACGACCACCCACGCCGGGTGGCCTTCGCGGGCCCGACCCGGATCGTTCCCGGCGCGCGTACCGACGAAGTACGGGGCCGAGCGGCTCGCGCCACCGGCCCCGCGATCATCGCCCTGCCATTCTCTCTCAATTGCAAATCGTTGGCAACAAGACTGGACAGCGATCCTGGTCGGTAACTACCGTGTCGCGCATGATCCCTTACATCGGTGCTGCCGGGGCCTGGCAGGAGAGCTGGGACCGACAGCAGGAGGCGTACCTACCGGACCGGGAACAACGCTTCGCCGCGATGCTCGACGCGGTCGACGCCATCCGCGACACCACGCCGCCCCGGCTGCTGGACCTGGCCGGCGGCACCGGCACGATCTCGCTGCGCGCGCTGCGCCGCTTCCCCGACGCCGAACTGACCCTGCTCGACCTCGACCCGGCCCTGCTCGCGCTCGCCGCCGCGTCGCTGGGCGACCGCGCCGACATCGTCACCGCCGACCTCAGCCGCCCCGACTGGTCCACCGCCCTGCCGCATCGCCGGTACGACGCGGTGCTCACCGCCACCGCCCTGCACTGGCTACCCGCCGAACGGTTGACCGACCTCTACGCCGAACTCCGCGACCTGCTGCGCCCGGGTGGCCTGCTGGTCAACGCCGACCACATGCCCGACGACGGGCTGCCGGAGCTGACCGGCCGCCTGCTGCGCCGGGCGGGGGAACGTCGCGCCTCCCGGTACGCCGCGGGCGCCGCCCTGTCCTGGTCGCAGTGGTGGCAGCAGGCCGAGCAGGACGAGGCGCTCGCGCCCCTGGTGCGGCAACGGCACGCCATCTACCCGACCGGCCACAGTCCGGAGTGGAACCCGCCGGTCTCCTGGCACCTGGAGGCCCTGTCCAAGGCGGGCTTCGCCGAGGTCGGCACCCTCTGGCGGGGTGGCCCCGACGCCGCCGTCGTCGCCGTCCGCTGAGCAACCCCGGCTCTGCCGGGTACGCTGCGCGCACCGCACGCCGTGTCACGACGTGCGGTGCGGCTCCGCGCGCGGCCCGCGGTGCGCAGCGGGCACGGGAGGGCGGTGCGGGCGGGTGAGGTTCGAGCGGGTTGCGGGGCGGGTGTGGGTCTGTGCGGGTGATCCGGATCCGGACCTGGTCCAGGCCGGCGTGGCGCTCGTCGCCGACGAACGCGGCAGCGTGCTAATCGATGCCGGGCAGAGCCCGTCGCACGCTCGGGAGATCCAGGCGGCGCTGCGCCAGGCCGGTCTGCCCGCGCCCCGCTGGTTGGTCTACACCCATCATCACTGGGATCACGTCTGGGGCGCCGGCGCCTGGCCGGACGTGGAGATCGTGGGTCACGCCGCCGGGGCCGAGCTGCTGCGCGCCGAGGCGAACCGGCCGTGGAGCATCCCGTACCTGCGCGCGGAGGTGCTGCGCAACCGGCGACTCGGACCCAGTTTCCGGGCCCGCGCCCTGGCCGTGGACTCCTGGGACGAGCTGACCGTGTTGCCGCCCACCCGGGTCTTCACCGACGCGCTGACCCTGCCCACCGGGGTGCGGCTGCGTCACGTCGGCGGTCGACACGCGCCCGACTCGACCGTCGTGGTGGTGCCCGACTCGGGGGTGATACTGCTCGGCGACAGCTGGTATCCCCCGCCGGCCCACCTGCGTACCCCGGCCGACCAGCCGGACCTGGCGCTGGTCGGTCGCCTGCTCGACGACGACATCGGCTGGTACGTCTCCAGTCACAGCCCGGTGCTGTCGCTGGCCGAGGCGCGCGCCGCCCTCCGCGGATGAGGCGCCCGGCTCAGCGGGCCCGGCGCTCCGGGTGGGCCCGGTTCCAGGCCCGCATCCGCTCCGGATAGCCGACCTTGGTGGCCTCGTACAGCGGGATGGCGTGTCGGCGGGCGAGGGCACCGGCTGCCCGCGGCGTACCGGTACGGCGGCGGATCCACTCACCGTCGTGGGCGATGGCCATCACCGTGGTGTCGGTGGCGGTGGTCTCCGGTTCGAGGTAGAACTCCACGCCCTGCCGGCTGGTGGCGAACTCCGCCAGCGCGGCGAGGTCCTGCGGGGTCGCCTCGCGGTCCAGTTTCGTCGGGATGCCCTGCGCGACCCGCGGTCGCCGGCTGAACCAGCCCATGCCCGGCTCCTCTCCTCGGCGTGCCTCCCAGTGCAGCACCCTCACCTGGCAGCTACCTGGGAGGACGGTGCGCGGTGACTGGACGGTGCGCCGGGTTCGGTCAGCCCGCCGAGTCCGCCTGCCCCGGTCCGCCTGGCCCGGACGACGCCGGCCCGGACGACGCCGGCCCGGACGACGCCGGCTCAGACGACGCCGGCTCGGCAGTGGCGGGCGGGCGGGCGGCCGGGACCAACGCCAGGGTCGGCAGGAGCAGCAGCGGGACGACCAACAGCGCCCGCAGCGTGCCCACCTGGTCGCCGAGCAGACCGAGCAGGGGCGGACCGGCGAGGAAGGCGGTGTAGCCGATCACCGCGACGACGCTGACCCGTACATGGGCATGTTCCGGCTGGTCGGCGGCAGCGCTCATGCCGACCGGGAAGCCGAGCGAGGCACCCACGCCCCACATCGCGACGCCGACCACCGCGAGCGGGCCGGAACCGGCGAGCACCGCCAGGCCGGCACCGCAGACCGCGAGCAGGATGGTGGTGGTCAGTACCGGACCTCGCCCCCACCGGTCCAGCGCCACCGTGCCCAGGGTGCGGCCCAGCGTCATGCCGACCACGAAGACACCGAAGACCGCCGCGCCGGCCGCCTCGCTGAAGCCGTACCCGTCGATGAAGGCGACCGCGAGCCAGTCGTTGGCGCTGCCCTCGGCGAACGCCGCCGCCAGCACGAGCAGGCCGATGAGCAGGGTGCGCGGCTCGCGCCAGGCGGCGAGCAGGCGCCGACGTCGACCGGCCGGGGTACCGGCGTCGGCGCCGGCCTCGGCGGGCAGGAACGCCCGCGCCCCGAGCAGGGTGCCGGCCAGCACCAGCGCGGCGATCACGCCCAGGTGCACCGCCACCGGTACGGCCAGGCGGGCGGCGGCGGCGCCGAGGCCGGCGCCGGCCACCGAGCCGAGGCTCCACGCGGCGTGGAAACGGGGCATCACGGTACGCCCGAGTCGACGTTCGACGGCGGCGCCCTCGATGTTCATCGCCACGTCGCAACTGCCGGAGCCGTAGCCGAGGGCGAACAGCCCGACGGCCACGCCCGGCAACGAGCCGGCGACGCCGGCCGACACGCCCGCGACGGTCAACCCGAACGCCAGGATCAGCGTGGCCAACGCCACCGCGCGAGCCGCGCCGAGCCGCTGGGTGACCAGCCCGGCGGTGGGCATGGCGAGGATCGCGCCGACCGACATGGCGAGCAGGAGCAGGCCGAGGCGACCGGGGCTGAGACCGAGCCCGTCGCGGATCGCCGGCACGCGGGCGAACCAGGTGGCCACGGCCAGCCCGTTGAGCGCGAAGACCACCGCCACGCCGTTGCGGGCGGCCAGCACGTGTCGGGGTGGACCGGCGATCCTCGGCGGGGTCGTGGCGGTGGTGGCGGCGGGATCCACGGGCGTCTTCCGTTCCTCTCCTGAAGCAACCTCATGACGATCACACACCTGGGAGCGCTGCCACCACAATCCGGTCCCGGCCCTTACCGTCGGCGGCGCCCGGGTGCATGATGCGGGTACGCGCCCACCGACCGGGCGCAGGACGGGCAACGGGGGTACCTGATGAAGACGACACGCCGCCCGGCCACCCTGGACGACGTCGCCCGCGCCGCCGGGGTGTCCCGGTCGACGGCGTCCCGGGTCATCGCGGGTAACGGCTTCGCCTCTCCGATCGCCCGGGAACGGGTGCACACCGCCGCCGACCGGCTCGGCTACGTACCCAACGCGGCAGCCCGGGCGCTGGTGCGGGGCGCGGGCGTCCGACTGCTGGTGGCGGTCGCCGGAGCCAGCGCCGCCGTCCTCGACGACGGCTACGTCGACCAGGTGGTGAGTTCGACGGCGCAGGTGTGCGCCCGGTACGGGCTGGGGGTCGCGGTCGAGTGGGTGCCGCTGGACGAGCCGGACCGGCTGACCCGGCTGACCGACGACCACGGGGTCGCCGGCCTGCTGCTGGTGAACACGACCGACGTGCTGCTCGGCCTGGTGCCGGGCCGGTTGCGCGGGCGGACGGTGTCCATCGGCATCGGCTCGACCACGGTCCCGTCGGTGGACATCGACAACGGCGGTGGCACCGCGGCGATCGTCCGGCACCTGTACGCCGCCGGCCGTCGACGGATCGCGATGGTGACCGGCCCCCGCTGGCTCAGCTGCGCCAACCGCTCCGTGGAGGCGTACCGGGGGCTGCTGCGCGACGCCGGTCTGCCGGCGCGGGAGGTACTCGGTGACTTCACCGCCACCCGGGGTCGGGCCGCGGCCCGGGAGGTGCTGCGCCGCTGGCCGGACACCGACGCGATCGTCGGGATCAGCGACGCGACCGCGCTGGGCGTGATCGGGGCGCTGCGCGCCGAGGGTGTGCAGGTGCCCGGCGACGTCGCGGTGACCGGGTTCGACGACATCCCGCTGGCCTCGGCGACCGCGTTGACCACGGCGAGCCATCCGGTGCGGCGGATCGCCACGGCGGCGGCGACGATGGTGCTGGAGCAGCGCCCGGAACCGGGCAGCACCGTCTTCCCCTCGGCGCTGGTGCTGCGCGAGAGCGCCTGAGTCCTCGGCCCGACGCTCAGTCGGTGAGGGCGCGCAGCAGGTCACGGACGGCGGCCCCGAGTTCGGCGCGGCTGGCCTCGGTGCCGGGTGGTGGCGCGGTGAGGGCGCCGGCACCGACCAGCCGGTCGAAGAGCAGCCCGTCGACGAACGCGACGAACTGCCGGCCCTGCCGGCCCGGATCCGGGGCGCCGGCCCGGGCCAGCAGGTCCTCCGCCTGGGTCCGCAGCACCGTGCCGTGTTCCAGGATGGTGCGCAACTGCGGGCGGTGGACGGCCTCCAGCAGGCAGGCGTACCGCGCCAGGGTGCGGTCCCGGCCGACGCCGAGCCAGTGGTCGAGCACCCCGGCGATGCCGGTGGCGAGCTGGTCGAGGTCGTCCGGGGTCAGTGGCGGTCCGGGCACCGGCGGTGGCGCGGCGGTGGGCAGCTCGTGGCCGCCGAGGTCGGCCCGGTCCAGCTCGGCCAGGCGCGCGACGACCGCCTCGATGAGCGCCTGCCGGGTCCGCAGGTAGGCCGAGGTGGTACCGGCCGGCACACCGGCCCGGACGTCCACCGCCCGATGGGTCAGGCCCCGCATCCCGCTCTCGGCGAGCAGCGCGATGGCCGCGTCGGCCAGCACCGCGACCCGCTTCGTCCGCCCGGCCATCCGCACCTCCCGACCGCTCTTCTACTGCTGTAGTATGACTTTCTACAGGCGTAGAAGGGTGGGCGCGGTGGCACACGGACACGCGGTCGTGGTCGGTGGCGGCATCGGCGGGCTGGCCGCCGCCGTCGCGCTCGGTCGCCGCGGCTGGCGGACGACCATCCTGGAGCGGGCGCCCGAACCACGCGAGGTCGGCGCCGGGATCACCCTGATGGCCAACGGCGTACGCGGACTGGAGGCGCTCGGGCTCGGCACGAAGCTCCAACGGATCGGGCGGGCCGACGGCCCCGGCGGGCTGCGCACCCGCACCGGCCGCTGGCTGTCCCGGGTGGACGCCGAGGAGATGAGCCGCCTGCTCGGCACCACCGCGATCGGCGTACACCGGCGCGACCTGCACCGGCTACTGCGCGAGGCGCTGCCGGCGGAGGCCCTGCGGACCGGCTGCGCCGTCCAGGACGCCGACCCGGACTCCGCAGTGGTGCGGTACCGCCACGCCGGCGGATCGGCCGAACTCCACGCGGACCTCGTCGTCGGCGCCGACGGGATCAACAGCGTGCTGCGGACCCGGCTCTGGCCACAGCTCCCGCCACCGGTCTACGGCGGTTCGACGACCTGGCGCGCCGCCGTGGCCTACGACGGCCCACTGGCCACGGCGGTCAGTTGGGGCACCGGGGCCGAGTTCGGGATGGTCCCGCTCGGCGCGGACCGGGTCTACTGGTACGCGGCGCTCGGCGCGGCGCCGGGCGGACGCGCCGCCGACGAACTGGCCCTGGTACGCGAACACTTCGGCCACTGGCACGACCCGATCCCCGCGCTGCTCGCCGCCACCGCACCCGACGCGGTGCTGCGGCACGACCTCTACCACCTGGCCACCCCCCTGCCCAGTTACGTGCGGGGCCGGGTGGCGCTGCTCGGCGACGCCGCGCACGCCATGATGCCCAACCTCGGGCAGGGCGGCTGCCAGGCGATCGAGGACGCGGTCACGCTGGGCGCCGTGGCCGACCCGAACACCGACGTCCCGGCGGCCCTGCGCGCGTACGACCAGCAGCGGCGCCCCCGCAGCCAGGCCGTCGCCCGGGCGGCGGCGCAGATGGCCCGGTACGGCCAGCAGTTGCGCAACCCGGCCGCCGTCGCGGTACGCGACACCCTGGCCTGGCTGGCACCCAACCGGGCGGCCCTGCGCAGCATGGCTCGCCACGCCGACTGGCGACCGCCGAGCATCGACTGATGCCGTACCACCGCGGGAACCCGTACCAGGGAATCCGCGGTCAACCCCTCAGGATAGCGATTCGTACGCTTTCCGGCCTCGGTCGAATGTGACTGCCGACCGGTAAGATCGGCGACTGCCTTGTGACTGATCGCTGACTGATGGGTCTAACGGCGAGCGCACACACTGAGCCCATGAATACCGGGTTCGGGCGCAGCAAGATTCTCCGCGGCACGGCGTGCCTGGCTCTGCTCGCGGCCCTTTCCGGCTGTATGCAACTCAATGCCGGTCTGACCGTCAAGGCCGACGACACGGTCAGCGGGCAGCTCCTGCTGACCGCCGACCGCAGCTTCCTCACCACCAACAACAGGACGGTCGAGACCGGCTTCGCCGAGCTTCGGCAGAACATCCCCGCGCTGCCGCCGGGTCCGGAGACCCGGTACGAGGACCCCACGCACTTCGGTTTCCAGATCAACTATCGGGACGTTCCGCTCGACCAATTCGACAGCGAGAGCATGAGCATCGTCCGCCAGGGCGACCGTTACGTGTTCACCCTTCCGCTGGACCCGAAGAAGTACGGCGGGAAAGTGGCCGAGCAGAATCCACAGAATCAAGAACGATTCATGTTGTTGATGTCGTTCGAGATAACCGTGACCTTTCCCGGCCGGGTTCTCGACGTCAGCACGGGCGGGCAGGTCAACGACCGGACGGTGACCTGGCGCGTCGACCGGAACCAGCAGAAGCCCGCCGACCTGCGGGCCGTGGCCGAGGCACCGCCCCGGCCGTCGGCCGCCGCGGCCGAGGACGACACCGGTGGTGGCGTGCCGTGGCTGCTGATCGCCGCCGGCACGGTGGTGCTGCTGCTCGTCGCGATCCTCGTCGTACTCCTGCTGCGTCGCCCCGGCACCGGTTCGACCAGCACCCCGACCTCGGCGGACACCGCGCTGCGTCCCGCCCCGGGCAGCACCGTCACACCGAGTACCAGCAATCCCGGCCTGCCGGGCGCCGGCTGACCAGCCGGCCCGCCGCCCCGCCGACCCGGCGGACGGCACCCCCACCACCCCACGGCGCACCAACGCAAACCGAAGGGGGATCGGCAATGAACGATCTCTTCACCTGGGCTGCACTGGGTAGTCTCACCGGCGCGAGTGCCGCGACGCTGCTCACCACCAACGTCATCGGCGGTTTGATCGGCCCCGGCGCCGACAAGGCCCGCAAGTGGATCGCGCTGGGCATCGCCCTCGCGCTGTCGTACCTCACCGCGGCCCTCGCCACCGACGCGGGGCCGGAGAAGTGGGTCATCGCGTTCTTCAACGGGCTGGTCATCTTCTCCGCCGCGCTCGGCGTCAACCAGCTGCCGCCCGGCAACCGGCAGGCGACACCGACCCGGCTGGCGCAGGGCAACGAGCCCCGCTTCGTCCGCTCGTGGGCCTGAGGGGAGCACGGTCATGGTCTTCGGCATCATCAGCGCCGCCGTACACGTCGCCGCCGGCGCGGTCCTCGGCCAACTGCTCGGCGGCATCGTCGGCCTGCTCGTCGGCGCCGGGTTCGGCCTGCTCGTCGGCGGCGTCTTCGGCTGGGCGATCGCCTCGGCCCGGGTGTACGGGGCCGACCCGCGGGGCGTGTTCCTGTTCGTGGTCGACCACACCTGGAGCCTGCTGAACACCCTGGTCGGTGCGCTCTACCTCGCCGTACACCTGGTGTTCGGGCACTCGCTGGACCGCGGCAGCTCCCAGCACAGCTGCCGGGTCAACGTGGTCGAGGGGGTCTCACCCCGGTACGCCACCACGCTCGGCACGGTCTGCGCCGGCTCCGGTCCGGGCATCCAGCGGCACGAGGACGTGCACATCTTCCAGGCCCGCCTGCTCGGGCCGCTCTACATCCCACTGGTGGTGGCCAACTATGTGCTGTTCACCATCGCCCCGGTGTGGCTGCTCTACCACGACCACACGGGTGCGCCGATCAACCGGTTCACCCGGTACTTCGAGATCGGTGTCTACCCGCACGTGTGGAACGAGGCCATCGCGTACCGGATCCAGGGGACGCCGCCGCGATGACCGACCGCGGTCCGATCGAGACGGCCACCGCCGACCTGGTGGTGTGGCTGGCCGGTGCGGCCGGTGACGCCGTCGCGGTCGGCCCACCCGGGCCGGACGCCGACACGGCCGGGCTGGCGCTGTGGCCGCTGGAGCTGCGCCCGGCCCGGCAGACCCGGGGCACCGGCGGTCCGGAACCGTACCGGTTCACCGTCCGCTACCTGCTCGCCGCCGGTGGGCCGGACGCCCTGGCGGCGTTGGACCGGGTACTCCTCGCGGCCACCGCGGCGAACGGGCACCCGCTCGTGCTGGAGGCCGGCGACCCGGCACTGTGGGCGGCGTTCGGCACGCCGCCCCGGCCGGCACTGCTGCTCGACGTGGCCGTGCAGGTCACCCAGCCGAGCCGGCCGGCAGCCCCGGTGCTGCGGCCGCTGCGGCTGCGACAGCTGGACATGTTGACCTTCGACGGCCGCGTCGTCGGTCCGGCCGACCAGCCACTGGCGGAGATGCGCGTCGAGGTCGTCGGTCAGCCGTACGCGACCCGGACCGATCCGGCGGGCCGCTTCCGGATGGTCGGCGTGCCCCACGACCCGGAGCACCCGGGTCGGATCCGGCTCCGGCTCACCGGCCGGGGGCAGGTGCTCACCGCCGAGGTCGACCCGACCGAGCCCGACATCGTCATCGTCTGCGCGCCGCCGGCCCGCTGATCAGCCACCCCGAACCGGGAGGACCGATGCCCAACTACTTCTCACCCGGCATCTACGTCGAGGAGGTGCCCGGTGCCGCCCGGCCGATAGGGCCGGTCGGCACCAGCACGGCAGCCTTCGTCGGCGTCGCACCGGACCGCACCGCCCACCTGGGCGAGGCGCTCGCGGTGAACAACTGGACCGACTTCCTGCGCCTGTACGCCGACGGTGACCAGTTGGAGAGCACCCCACTGGCCCGGGCCGTCTTCGGTTTCCTGGACAACGGCGGCACCCGCTGCTGGGTGGTGAACGTCGGCGAGGGCGGTTCGATCACCGGTACCGGCCGCAAGCGCGCCGGTCTGGACCTGTTGGAGGCGATCGAGGAGATCTCCATCGTGGCCGCTCCCGGCTTCCACGACCCGGTCTCCCACGAGGCGTTGCTGAGCCTGGCCGAACGCACCCGCACCATGGTCGCCATCTGCGACCCGGCACCCGACATCGACGACGTCTCCACGCTCACCCGGGTCGCCACCCCCGGCTCGACCCGGCCGGCCAAGCCGAGCGACGTCGCCGACTCCGACGCCCCGGCCGGGGGCACGGGTGGGGGCTCCGGCGGCAGCCCGGGCGCGGGGACCGGCGGCGGTTCCAGCGGAGGCGGCCCGGTGGCGAACCGGCCCCGGCAGTCGGACTTCGCGACGCTCTACTACCCCTGGCTACGGGTCCGCGACCCGCTCACCGGCGACCTGGTGCTCACCCCGCCGAGCGGGCACCTGGCCGGCATCTGGGCCCGTACGGACGGCCTGCGCGGAGTACACAAGGCACCGGCCAACGAACCGGTACGCGGCGCCGTCGACCTGGGTCACCTGGTCACCCGGGCCGAACACGACGTGCTCAACCCGAAGGGGGTCAACGTCATCCGCTACTTCCCCGGCGAGGGCATCCGGGTCTGGGGTGCGCGTACCCTCGCCGCCGAGGCCAGCGAGTGGCGGTACCTGAACGTGCGCCGGCTCTCCATCGCCATCGAGCAGGCCATCGCCAACGGCACCCGCTGGATGGTGTTCGAGCCGAACGACTTCACGCTGTGGCGTTCGATCCGCCGCGACATCGGCGCCTTCCTGACCCGGGTGTGGCGCGACGGCGCCCTGTTGGGGCGGACCGCCGAGGAGGCGTTCTTCGTCAAGTGCGACGAGGAGACCAACCCGGCCGACGTCCGCGACGCCGGGATGGTGGTCGCCCACATCGGCATCGCCGTGGTCAAGCCCGCCGAGTTCGTGGTGTTCAAGCTGAGTCAGTGGGCCGGCGGCACCGAGACCGAGACGATTGGAGGCTGACATGCCGACCACGGCCACTCCCCAGCCGGGCGCACCGGTCGACCCGTACCGCGCGTACAACTTCAAGCTGCTCGTCAACGGGATCACCAACGGCCACTTCACCGAGGTCAGCGGCCTGGAGGTGAACATCGCCGCGGTGCCGTACCGGGAGCAGGGCAACGACCGGATCCGGATGATCCCCGGCCAGGTCGAGTACGGCCCGGTGACCCTGCACTTCGGCCTCACCTCGTCCCGTGAGTTGTGGGACTGGGTACAGGGCGTCGCGCGCGGCACCGTGAACCGCCGCAACGTCTCGGTGGTGCTGCTGGACGCCGCCGGCACGGCCGAGGTACTGCGCTGGAACCTGATCAACGCCTGGCCGACGAACTGGCGCGGCGCCCACCTGAACACCCTCGGCCAGGAGATCGCCATCGCTGCCCTGACGCTGCGCTACGAGAGCCTGGAACTGGAGGCCGGTGGTGCCGCGCCGACGACCGCGTAGCTGGCTCGCCCGGCGCCTGAGGTCCACGGCCCGGGCCGTGGACCGCTTCGCCGGCCTGCTCGACTCCTCCCCCACCGACGTCTCCCCCACCGCCGGTCCCGGTTCGGCCGGGGGCGCAGCGGGGCCGGGCCAGCCACCGGCGCACTGGCTGCGGGTGGTCGAGGAGCACGCCCCCGGTCTGCTGCGTGACCTCGACGCCCCGTCACCGGCGGCGGTGAACACCGGAGCCCCGGCCGCGCCTGCCGACGGCGTGTCCGCGGCGCCGGGCCGTGTCCCCGACACCGCCTTTGCTCTGCTTCAACCGACGCAACGGCCACTGTCCGGATACCGGACGGACGCCGGTGCGTGGAGTGAAGCAGAGCAAAGGCGGGTCACCGGGATACCGCGGCTCCGGCCGGGTGCGCCGGCATCGGGGGTAGCGGCCTCAGGGGTACCGCGGCTGCGGTCGGGCACGCCCGCCGCGCCGACCGTGGCGCGTCACGGCCTGACCGACGCCGCCCGTCACGGCCCGACCGACGCCGCGCGTCACGGTCCGACGGACGCCGCGCGTCACGGTCCGACCGACGCCCTGCACCACGGCCCGACGGACGCCGCGCGTCACGGCCCGACCGACGCCGCCCGTCACGGCGGGCGGGCGGTGCCGGGCGGCGCGGTGGCGTGGGGCACGGCAGGCCACGGGGTGGGTGGGGCGGTAGCGCCGATCGGCGGTGCCACTGCGGCCGAGGTCGACGGGCCGGACCACGGCGGCGCGCGCCCACCGGGCCGGGCCTCGGGCGGGCGGCACGGTGTGCCGGACGCACCGTCCGTGGCCGGGGCTCCGGCGGGTGACGGCGAGGGATCCGCGCCACCGGGATCGACCCGGGCGCGGGCCGCGGCGAACCAGAACCGGATCCGCCTGCGCGCGGCCGCGCCTGGGCCGCGGTGGCCAGGACCGCCGGCCGACGGCGCGGCCGTACCCGAGCCGCGGTCGGCGGGACGGCACCCGGACGGCACCGGTTCGCGCGGGTTCGGATCGGGGCTGCGCCGACCCGATGCCGGGTCGGGGGCGGCCGGCGGCCGGACCGCACCGCCGTGGCCTGCCCGGCCGGTCGGCCCGACCGGCCCCACCGGCCGCGCGCCGACCGGCCCCACCGCCGGCATGTCGACCAGCCGCGTGCCGACCGGTGCCACCGGCCCCGGATCAACCGGTACGGGGCATCGGCTCGGTGTCCGGATTCCGGCCGGCGACGGATTGTGGCCCGGCGGCGGGGTACCGGCGGGGGTCGGGCGGCGTCCCGGCGGGGCGCCCTGGCCGGACCCGGAGTCGCCGGAGCGGTCACCGGGACCGTGGCGCGGGCCCGACCCGTGGCCGCCCCTGCCGGACGACCGGCCGTTGTGGTCGCCGCCCGAAGGGGCCGGGCTCGACACCGAGCGCCTGCACCGGCTCGACCGGGAACAGGCAGGTGACTGATGGAGCGGGTCGCCTTCCTCATCGACACCACCGGCGAGCGGGTCGACTGCCTGCTCAACCCGGAGACCGTACAGGTGACCCGGCTGGCCGGGGTACGGCGGCGCGGTGCTGCCGGCACCCCGCTGACCGGCACCGGCCTGGCCGACGACCCGCTGGTCTTCACCGGCGGTGGACGCACCGAACTGCTCCTCGACCTGCTCTTCGACACCGACTTCGCCGAAGGTCAGGTCCGCCCCGGCGACGTGCGGGAACTCACCCGGCCGATCTGGTTGTTGGCGGAGAACTCGGCGGTGGAGCACGGCTGGGTCCGCCCTCCGCTGGTACGGCTGGTCTGGGGCAAGACGTGGAACGTGCCCGGGGTGATCGTCTCGGCGGCGGAACGCTTCGACGCGTTCACCGCCGCCGGCTCGCCGCGCCGCTCCTGGCTGCGGCTCAAGCTGGTACGGGTCGCGGAGGACGCCGACCGGGCCCGGGAGGGCTTCGCCGAGGAACTGGCCGCCGCGCAGACCCCGGCGGTCGCGCCCGGCACGGCCGTGGTCGCCGCCGGTGACGGCAGCGAGGCGGCCGGCACCTCCGGCGTACGCTTCGACCTGCTCGCCCACGACGCCCTCGGCTCCCCGTTGCGCTGGCGGCTGCTGGCCGAACACAACCGGATCACCGACCCGCTCACGGTGCCCGCCGGCACCGTCCTGGCCGTGCCGCCGGTGCCGGCGACCCCCACCGCCGGAGGTGGGTCGTGACCAGCACCGCCACCCCCCGCGCGCTGATGATCCTGCTCGACGGCACCGCGCTGGCCGAGGTACTGACCGCCCGGGTCGCTGCGGTGCGGGTGGCCGCCCGGCTGAACCGTCCCACCCAGTGCGAGGCGACGCTGGTCACCGGCGCCGGGGCCGCGGCGCTGACCGGGCCGGTCCCGCTCGGCGCGACGTTGGACGTCCGCCTCGACGGCCGGCCGGAGCCGCTGTTCGGCGGCGAGGTCACCGCCGTCGAGGTCGAGTACGCCGCCGACGGCGCCGCCACGTTACGGATCCGGGCGTACGACCGGCTGCACCGGCTGCGTAAGCGGCAACGGCTGCGGGTCTTCGAGTCGGTCACCGCCGCCGAACTGGCCGGGGAACTCTGCGCCGACCTGGGGCTCACCGTCGACGCCGAGGCGGACGGGCCCCGGCTGGACCGGTTGGCCCACCACCGGCACAGCGATCTCGACCTGCTGCTGGAGGTCGCCGGGCGGGCCGGGCTGCACCTGACCGTCGACGGCGACAGGCTGCGGCTGGTGACCCTGGAGGGACACGGTGAACCGATCCCGCTCGACCTGGGTCGCGACGTGCACGACCTGCGGCTGTCGATGAACGCCGACCGGGCCGCCGGGGAGAGTACGGCGTTGGGTTGGCACCCGCAGCGCGCCGAGCCGATCGTCCAGCGCGTCGACACCCCCCGCTGCGGCCGACGTACGCCGGTGCAGCCGGAGCCGGTCGACGTGGGTGCGGACGGCCCCCGGACCGCGCTGGACCAGCCGGGCCGCAGCGACGACGAGATCGCCGCGCTGGCCCAGGCCCGGTTGGACGTCCGGGCCGCGGCACTGGTCACCGTGGAGGGCACGGCCGAGGGTGATCCGGCGTTGCGTCCCGGCCGCCGGATCCGGCTGACCGGGGTGGCCGCCGCGCTGGCCGGCACGTACGTGCTGACCGAGGTGGTGCACACCCTGGACGGGACCGGGCAGCTGACCCGCTTCTCCACCGCCCCGCCACCGGCGCCGCCGACCGGGCCGCCCGCACCGGCGGTGGTCACCCTGGGCACGGTCACCGACGTGGCCGACCCGGACGGGTTGGGCCGGGTGCGGGTGACGCTGCCCGCCTACGGCGACGCGGACGCCGGCTGGCTCGGCGTGCTCTGCCCGGGGGCGGGCCGGGGCAAGGGTCTGGTCGCGCTCCCCGATCCGGACGACCGGGTGCTGGTGGCGCTGCCCGGCGGCGAACCGGCCTCCGGGGTGGTGCTCGGGTCGCTGTTCGGCGCGGTCGAGCCGTACGACACCGGGGTCGACGACGGGCGGGCCCGGCGGTGGTCGCTGCGGACCTCCGGCGGGCAGCAGGTGGTGGTCGACGACGTGGCGGGCAGCCTGCGGTTGAGCAACGACGCCGGCAGCTGGTTGGAGCTGACCCCGCAGCTGGTCACCCTGCACGCCGCCACCGACCTGGTGCTCTCCGCCCCCGGTCGGGCGATGGTCGTGCGGGCCCGCAGCGTGGACTTCCTGCACGCCGAGGCGGTCGAGGACGCGCGGACCGCCGCCGAACGGGCGCGCGCGCTCGCCCGCGCCCAGGACGGAGGAGGTGGCTGATGCGCTGGATCCACCGCGACTCGGTGATCAGGTGCGACCACGACGGACGGGTTCGTAACCGGCCGTCCCAGCAGTGGGTGACGGTGGCCGGGGTGCCGGCGCTGGTGGCCGACGACCCGAGCGGGCGGGAGATCGTGGCGTGTCCGAACTACGGCGCCACGGTGAAGCCGTGCGCGAAGACCCTGGCGGTGCGGGTCGGCTACAGCGGTTGGGTGCGGGTCGACCGCCGGCCGGTGGTGCTGTCGCACCTGGCGGGTTTCACCGACGGCAGCCCACCCGGCCAGGTCAGCTACCGGGTACGCGACCCCCGGCAGCGGTTCGTGGGGGCCGACCGGTGAGGGCGATCAGGTTCGTCGGTGCCGGTTTCGACCCGGGTCAGGGCGGCGGGCTCGGGTTGACCGCGGCCGGCGGGCTGGCCATGACCGACGGCGACGAGACGGTACGCCAGGCGCTGTTCCTGCTGCTGTCCACCACGCCCGGTGAGCGGTTGATGCGTCCCGGCTACGGTTCGCGGCTGCACCGGCTGGTCTTCGCGCCGAACGACGACACCACCGCCGGGCTGGCCATCCACTACGTACGCGCGGCGATCGCCCGGTGGGAGCCACGCATCGACGTGCTCGGTGTCGACGCCGGGCCGGACCCGGACGATCCGTGGCTCCTGACGATCCGACTGGACTACCGGATCCGGGCCAGCCTCTCCCCCGGTCAGCTGGTGTTCTCCGTGGACCTGCTGCCCGCCGACGACGATCCGCCCGCGGAGCCGACCGGAGATCCCGGCTTCGAGGCAGAGGAGACGCGATGACACTGCCCGTGCCGCACCTGGACGACCGGACCTTCCTCGACCTGGTCACCGAGGCGCGGGAGCGGATCCGGCAGTCCTGCCCGGGCTGGACCGACCTGTCGGCGCACGATCCGGGTATCGCGCTGCTGGAGGCGTTCGCCCATCTCACCGAGGTGATGATCTACCGGTTGAACCAGCTGCCGGAGAAGGCGTACGTGTCGTTCCTGAACCTGCTCGGGGTGACCCGGCACGCCCCGTCGGCGGCCTGGGCGCAGGTGCGGTTCGTCCGTACCGGCAGCGACGACGCGGAGCTGCGGATCCCCGCCGGTACAAGGGTGGCCGCCGCGCGTGGCGCCGACCCCCGGCCGGTCGTCTTCGTCACCTGCGAACCGGCGCTGCTGGCCGCAGGCGAACGCGAGATCACCGTGCGGATGCACCACTGCGAGCCGGTGGAGGCGGAGTTGCTGGGGGTGGGCACCGGGGCGCCGGGGCAGGTGCTGCACGCGGCGCGGGCACCGCTGGCGCGGACCGCCGAGGCGTTGGACCTGCTGCTCGGCGTGGAGGTGCCCGCCGGGTCGGTGGAGTTGGGCGCGGCGGCCCGGGAGCACGAGGGCCGCACCTTCGAGATCTGGCGGCCGGTGGACAGCTTCGCCGGGCTCGGCCCGCAGGACAAGGCGTACCTGGTGGACCGCTGCTCGGGCACGGTGACCTTCGCCCCGGCGCTGGACCTGCGTACCGCCGACCCGCAGGACGGGTCGCTGCACTTCGGCGACGGCGCGGTCGCGGCGGTGCCGCCGGCCGGGCGGCAGGTACGGCTCTGGTACCGCGCCGGTGGCGGCCCGACCGGCAACGTGGCGGCGGGGACGCTTACCAGTCTGCGCGATCCGCTGCCCGGGGTGAAGGTGGTCAACCCGTTGCCGGCGGTGGGCGGCCGGGAGATGGAGGAGATGGAGTCGGTACTGCTGCGCGGGCCGTACGCGTTCTTCGCCCAGCAGCGGGCGGTCACCGCCCGTGACTTCGAGGTGCTGGCCGCCGCCTCGGGCGGGGTGAGCCGGGCGCGAGCGTTCACCCGGGCCGCCGTGTACAGCTTCGCCCGGCCGGGTGAGGTGGAGGTGGTGCTGGTGCCGTACGTGCCGGCGGAGGCGCGGCCGGGCGGCGGGCTGCCGGTACGGGTGCTGCGCGAGCACGAGGTGGAGGAGACCCGGTTGCGGGTCGAGGCGGACCTGGAGCGGCGCCGCTCGTTGGGCACCGACTGCCGGGCCAGCTGGGCCCGGTACAAGGCGGTCTCGATCCGGGCGCGGGTGGTGGTCCGCCGCGAGGAGGACGTCGACGCGGTCCGGCGGCGCATCCACGACCGGTTGCAGCAGTCGTTGAGTCCGCTGCCGACGGCGTTGAACCCGACCGGCTGGGCGTTCGGCGAGCCGTTGCGGGCGTCCAACGTGTACCGGCTGCTGGAGCACGCCGAGCCGGGGGTGCGCTACGTCGAGTCGGTGCGGTTCGTGGTCGACGAGGCGCCGGACGCCCAGGTGCGTACCCTGGCCGCCGACGAGTACCAGCCGCGCACCTGGTACGCCGGCAGCGGTGCGGTGCTGTTCCGCTCCACCAACGCCGGTGCGGGCTGGGAGCCGGCCGGGCGCTTCGACGGGGAGACCGTGCAGCGGGTGGCGCCCGCCCCGGCACCGGTCCGGCCGGGGATCGTGCCCCGACCCGGCTCGGTGGCGGTGGCCACCGTACGCGCCGGTGGCGGTTCCCGGGTGCATCTGAGCACCGACCTGGGTGAGAGCTGGTCGTTGCTGGCCGACCTGGACTCACGGATCAGTGACCTGGCGTGGATCGACCGGGACGGCGCCGGTGCCCTGCTGGTCGCCACCGACACCGGCCTGTACGAGGTGTCGTTGCTGCCCGGCGCGGTGCCGTTGCAGATCCTGGTCGATCCGACCGACGCCGACCGGGGCTTCTACGCGGTGCGGACGTTCGTCTCCGAGCGCGGCGTACCGGGGGTGGCGGTGGCGGCGCAGGCCGGCTTCGGGGTGTACCTGTCCGGCGGGGGTGGCCGACCGGGCACCTTCGTGCACGTCGGGCTGGCCAACGTCGACAACCGGGTGCTCGCCGTGCAGTACGACGGCCCGGCCACCCTGTTGTGGAGCGGTGCCGGCGAACCGGACCCGAAGAAGCCCGGCCAGGGCTGCTTCCGGGCGCGACTGTTCGAATCCGACGTCAAGTGGCAGGCGATGCAGGCGGGCTGGCTCGGCGGCACCTGCCGGGATCTCGCTTTCAGCGGCACGCTGGCGTTGGCCGCCACGCAGAGCGGTGGGGTGCTGCGGCTGGACACCGTGGCCGGGCAGCCGCAGTGGGCTTCCGTGTCGGTGAACTGCGGGCTGCCGTTGCGCGACCGTACCCGGTTCGTGCCGGTGGACGCGGTCGCCGCCACCTCGGGGGCGCAGCGGCTGGTGCTGGCCGGTGGTGAGCGGGGCGTGCACCGCAGCGCCGACGCGGTGGACTGGTCGGCCAGCGCCAACCAGGCCACCGCCGACACCGTGACGGTTCCGGACACCTGGCTGCTCTGCTCCGGCGAGCACGACATCGAGGTGGTGCGGCAGGATGCGTCGAGCGGGCATTGAGCGGCTGCTGCCCGCGGCGTACCAGCGGGCAGGTGTGCCGGGCAGCGTGCTGTGGGCGCTGCTGGACGTGATGGAGGGGCTGCACGCCCCGGACGAGGCGGTGCTGGCCGAGGTCGACGCCCTGTTCGCGCCGTACCGGGCGCCCGGCGCGATGGTGGCGTACCTGGCCCGGTGGGTGGCGATGGACCACGTGGTCGCCGTACCCCGGCGGGACGCCCCGCTGCCGCTGCCGCTGAGTCGGCTGCGGGACCTGGTGGCCCACGGCGCGCAGCTGGCCGCCTGGCGGGGCACCCCGGACGGGCTGCGGACCGCCCTGGAACTGGCCACCGGGGTCACCGGTTTCGTCCTGGACGAGCCGGCCGACCGGCCCTTCCACGTGGTGGTCCGGGTGCCGGCCGCCGCCGCCGACCAGGTGCACCTGGTCGGCCGCATCGTCGAGGCCGAGAAGCCGGCCGCGGTCACCGCCGAGATCGTGGTCGAGGCCGAGAAGCCGGCCGGGACAGTGGTCGAGGCCGAGAAGCCGGCCGGGACAGTGGTCGACCCTCCGGAGCGGGCGGTCGGCCGGGCCGCCGTTCCGCCCGCCGGCACCGTCACCGGCGTCGCCGAACCTCCCGTTACCGACCCTGCCGACCTCGCTCCGAAGGAGCCGTCATGACCACCGAATGGACCGTCGTCGCCGCCGCCGAACAGTTCACCCTGGACGCCCGCAACGCCGGGGAGCTGACCTTCACCGTCTCCAACCCGGGTCTCGCGCCGGACACGGTGGTGTTCGACGTGGCGCCCGGCGAGGGTTCGCAACGCGCCTGGTTCACCGTCACCGAACCGCAGCGGGTGGTGCCCGCACAGGGCTCGGTGTCGTTCCTGGTGCGGCTGGCCGTGCCGGCGGGGACACCGCCGCGGCGCTACGACATGACCGGGTTCGCGTACTCGGCGAACACCGCACCGGAGGAGAGTTCCCGCTCCAGCGGTCGGGTCACCTACGAGGTGCGGGCGGTGGCGCCGCCGAAGCGTACGCCGTGGCCGTGGATCGCCGCCGCGGCGGCGCTGGTACTTGTCGTCTCGGCCACGGTGGTGTTCCTGCTGACCCGCGACGACGAACCACCGCCGCCACCTCAGGTGGTGACCGTCGAGGCGGAGACGCTGGTCGCCGGTGCGCGGGTGGACTCGCCGTCGGGATCGTCGGCGAGCGTGCTGGCCCAGCGCAACTGCTGCGAGGTGACCTGGTCGCAGGACGGCCAGTTGTTCTTCCTCGGCCGGGCGGTCAACGACCGGGTGAGCGTCAGCGTGCAGCTGCCCGCCCAGGCGACCTGGCAGTTCTCGGTGGTACGGACCACCGCACCGGACTACGCCAACACGGTGTTCCTGGTCGACGGCCGCCAGGTCGGTGAGCCGTTCCTCGGCTACACACCGAAGGTGCGGGTCACCGACTGGATCGAGGTGGCCACCCTGGACCTCGCCGCCGGACCGCACGAGATCACCCTGGTGGTGATCGGCAAGACGCAGAGCACGAACAGCTACTTCGCCGGCCTCGACACCATCCGTTTCACCGAACTCCCGCCGTCCCACCGCCAGTGATCCACGGTGGCGGGTCGGCGGGCGCGGGGGCGACGGACGGGAGGGAGTACGGGTGAGTGGGTGGCAGAAGGGCCTGCTGGCGGGGCTCGGCGTACTGCTGGTGGTGTTGTTCCTGGTGGCGGTGGGCGCGGGGCGCGACGACCAGGGTGACCCGGCGGGGCGGCATCCGCTGGTCGAGTTGCTGGGGCGGGCCGGCGGTGGTCGGGACGCGGTCGACCCGGCCACCGTCGAGGCGGAGTGCGCCGAGGCACCGGGCCGGCTGGCGGTGGTCGGCGACTGCGCGCTGCGGGTCGCCGACCCGGGCGGGTTGCGGACTTTGATCCTGCGCAGCGCGGAGGCGTTCAGGGTGAGCGCGCCGGCACCCGGGGAGGCCGAGTTCACCGTCGAGGACCGCCGTACGCCCGGCCCCGACGACACCGGCGCGGTGGCCCGCATCGCCGTGGACCGGGCCGTCACGGTGATGCTGAGCTGCCCGGGCGGCTGCCTGGTCACGATCGCGCACGAGTGAGCCGGGAGGCCACGATGGGTGCCTTGCGTAAGCCGTTCCTGCTGCTGGCCATGCTCGCGCTGGTCCTGGCGGTCGGCGTCGAGGTCGGTGCCGGGCTGCTGCTGGGCGGCGGGGACGCCGGCGCGGCGCTGGTCGGCAGCGCCGCCGACCTGGGGGTGGAGGTCGGGGACGTGCGCGACGTCAGCGAGCCGTCCGGGCGCGGGTTGGGCTACCTGGTCCTGGTCGACGCGGCGGCGCTCTGGACGACCGGACTGTTCTGCCTGGGGCTGGTGCTGCCGGACCGGCTGCACGGTCGGCTACAGGGCGTCGCGACCCTGGTCTTCTCCATCGTCCTGATCATCGTCGCGCTCGTCGCGCTGGTCGTCGCCTTCGTCGAGTTGATGATCATGGTGTCGTTGTTCCTGGCGCCGCCGTTCGGCACGCTTGCGTACCTCGCGCTGTGGGGCTTCTTCCCGGTCGGCGACGCCGCCGTACTGCTCGGCCTGGCGCTGCTGCTCAAGCTCGCCTGGGCCGCGCTGCTGATCCTGGCCCAACCGAGGTTCCTGCAGAACAAGGGTCTGGTGCTGCTGATCCTGACCAGCCTGCTCTGCACGGTGGTACTGGAGTTCCTGCACCGTCTGGTGCCGGTGATCCTGGTCAGCATCCTCGACGACCTCGGTGCGCTGGTCTTCGCGGTGGTGGCGATCGTCTGGGCGCTGGTGCTGCTGATCGGCGCGATCCCGGCGATCGTCAAGGCGCTGCGGACCACCGCCGCCCTACGCGCCGAGTCCGACCCGCACCGGTAGGCCACCCGCACCGGGCGGGCGCAGCCGGAGCCGGCGCTGCGGCAGGAGACCGACGGCGGCTGCGGTGGGCGGCTATGGTTGTCCTGTGATCGGGCTCGGGATGCTCTGGTACCTCGTCGGCGTGTTGGCCGACGTCGGTGCCGGCAGCATGCTGTCCGGCACGGCCGCGGCGACCGGTGTCCTGCTCTCCGTCGTCCTGGCCGCCTCGAATCTGCTGCACCGGGTCCTCACCGACCCCGACCTGCGGATCACCCGCCGCATCCTGCGCGAACGCTCCGGGCGCACGGGCGTACCCCGCCATCGTGACCCGGACGCGGCCGGTCGGGCCCGCCCGAGGGCCCCGACGGCGACCCACGCGGTCGCCTGAGTCTCCTTCCGCTCTGCCGCTCGTCGGCGACCGCACCCGGCTGTCTCCTTCCGGCTCGTTCGCAGTCACCGGTCGCCTTTCGAGGGGTGTTTCATGTCCTTTCCATCCGCTTTCTGTAGTTCGTTCGTCGCGGGAGCAACCCGATGAGCGCGGTCTTCAGCCCGGTGATGGCCGTGATCTACGGCGCCATCTCCGCGATCCTGCTGTTCTGGCACGCCGCCTGGCGGGTGCTCTTCGGCGACAACGCGGTCCTGGGCACCAACTGGTCCTGGGTGCTCGGCATCGTCTTCCTGGTGCTCACCGTCCGGGGCGTGCTGTTCCCGGTCTACGTCAAGCAGATCAAGTCGCAGCGGGCGATGCAGGCGTTGCAGCCGCGGATCAAGGCGCTGCAGGAGAAGCACAAGGGCGACCGGGAGACGCTGCAGAAGGAACTGGTCGAGCTGTACCGGACGGAGCGGGCCAACCCGCTGATGGGTTTCCTGCCGATGCTGGTACAGATTCCCGTCTTCCTGGGCCTGTTCCACGTGCTGCGTCACCTCAAGCCGACCATGCCGGAACACATGAAGACGCTGTACGGCTGGTCGGTGACGCAGTTCGACAGCGCCTCGTCGGCCACGCTGTTCGGGGCGCCGATCGCGGCCAGCTTCCGGTCCACCGGGCAGGAACTGTCGCTGCTCGGCACCGACGGGATCACCGTCCGGCTGGTCGCCGCCATCCTGATCGTCGCGATGATCGCGACCACCTACCTGAGCAGCCGGCAGATGATCCTGCGGACCGGCTGGTCCGAGGATCCGCAGCAGAAGATGGTGCAGCGGCTGATGCTCTACGGCATCCCGTTGTCGCTACTGGTGTCGGGTCTGATCTTCCCGATCGGTGTGATCATCTACTGGGTGACCACGAACCTCTTCTCGCTCGGCCAGCAGACCTGGGTACTGCGCAAGTACCCGCCACCGCCGGCCAGCGCCGCCGCCAGGACGGCGACCGGCAGGCCCGACCACGGGGCCGGGACGGCCGGCGGCCGGCCCGACCGCGGGGCCAAGGTGACGGCCGGCGCGGCCAAGGCCGCCAAGGCGGCGGACGCACCGGTCCCCGCGAAGTCCCTCGCGCCCCGGCCGGGCGCCCGACCGACCACGCCACGCAAGCGCGCCAAGCGATGACCGGGCCGCGCCAAGCGGTGACCCGGCCGCGGCTCCCCTCGGCCACGGTGACGCCGCCCCGGTGAGCCGCGATCCCGGTACGGCACCACCCGAGCGGGTGGTGCCGTACCGGGATCGGCGGCCGGTGCGGTCAGGACAGCCGCGACGTGGTCCAACGAGGCGAGGCGATGGTGATCTCGGCGGGGGCGCCGACCAGGGTGGTGCGGGCCTCGACGGCCCGGTGGGCGCTGGTGCCGACCCAGAGTTCGACGTCGCCCGGCTCGACGATCCGGGTGAACGTACGGTCGGTGAAGGCCAACCGGGTGGTGGGTACGGACAGCTCGACGGTGACCGACCGGCCCGGCTCCAGGTGGACCCGCTGGTAGCCGAGCAGTTGCGCCACCGGGCGGGTCACCGAGGCCACCACGTCCCGGCCGTAGAGCTGGACCACGTCGTCACCGGCGACCGGGCCGGTGTTGGTGACCCGGACGCTCACCCGGACCGCCCCGTCGGTCGGCACCGTCTCCGGCGCCGTCAGGTCGGCGTAGCTGAACGTGGTGTAGGACAGGCCGTGGCCGAACGGCGCGACGGGCGTCGTCGGCAGGCTCGTCACCTCGTTGCCCTCGCCCAACGTGGGGTGCAGGTACGAGTACGGCTGCGCACCGGCCGAGCCGGGCAGGCTGACCGGCAGCCGGCCGGACGGGTTGACCCGGCCGGAGAGCACACCGGCGATCGCGCCGGCCCCCTCCTCACCGGGGAAGAACGCCTGCACCACCGCCGCGCAGCGGTGCACCGCCCACCCCAGCGCGTACGGGCGGCCGGTGAGCAGCACCAGGACCACCGGCGTGCCGGTGGCCAGCACCGCCTCGACGAGTTCGCGCTGCACACCGGGCAGTTCCAGATCGTCGCGGTCGCAGCCCTCGCCGACGGTGCCGCGCCCGAACAGGCCGGCGTGGTCGCCGACGACCAGGACGGCGGTGTCCGCGGCGGTCGCGGCGGCCACCGCCGCGGCGAAGCCGGAGCGGTCGTCGCCGTCCACCTCGCAGCCGAGCGCGAAGCTGACCCGGTCGGCACCGAACTCGACCCGGAGGGCGTCGAGGAGCGTCGGCACCTCGATGCCGGTCTCCACCCCCGGGTGCTGGGCCAGCACGTGGTTGAGGAAGGAGTAGCAGCCGAAGACGGCGCTCTCCCGATCGGCGTTCGGGCCGATCACCGCCACCGACCGCCCAGCCGGCAGCGGCAGCGTCTCCTGGTTGGTGACCAGGATGATCGACTTCTCGGCGAGCCGGCGGGCGATGTCCCGGTGCTCCGGCGAGTCGAGTTCCACCGGTTGGGGTTCGTCGGTGAAGGTGGCGTCGAGCAGTCCGAGTTCCTGCTTCTGGCGCAGCACCCGCAGCACCGCCCGGTCCACCAGCGCCTCGTCCAGCCGGCCGGTACGCACCGACTCGGCCAGCGTCAGGTAGGCGTCGCCGGTCGGCAGTTCGACGTCGAGCCCGGCGGTCAACGCCTGCACGGCCGCCTCGGCGTGGTCGCCCGCGACATGGTGCAGCAGGTTGAGGAACGCCACCCCGAAGTAGTCGGCCACCACCGTGCCGTCGAAGCCCCACTGGTCCCGCAGCACCCCGGTGAGCAGGGTCGGGTCGGCGAGGACGGGCACGCCGTCGATCTCGGCGTACGAGTGCATGATCGATCGGGCGTTGCCGTCCAGGACGGCCATCTCGAACGGTACGAGCAGCACGTCGGCGATCTCGCGGGGGCCCGCGTGCACCGGGGCGAAGTTGCGTCCGGCGCGCGAGGCGGAGTAGCCGACGAAGTGCTTGAGGGTGGCGTGCACCCCCTGCGCCTGCAGGCCGCGCACGTACGACGTGCCGATGGTGCCGACCAGGTACGGATCCTCGGCGACGCACTCGTCGACCCGCCCCCAGCGCGGGTCGCGGATCACGTCGAGCACCGGGGCGAGTCCCTGGTGGACGCCGAGGGCCCGCATCGACGCCCCGACCGCCTCGGCCATCTCGGTGACCAGTTCGGGGTCGAAGGCCGCGCCCCAGGCCAGCGGGGTCGGGTAGGTGGCCGCCTTCCAGGCCGACAACCCGGTGAGGCACTCCTCGTGGACGATCGCCGGAATGCCCAGCCGGGTACCACTGACCAGGTCCGCCTGGAACTTCCACAGCCAGGCGGCCCGGGCGGCGGCGTCCACGGGCCGGGTCCCGTACGCGCGGGTGAGGTGGCCGAGCCCGTGCCGGGAGAAGGTCTCCAGCCTGCCGACGTCACCGAACTCGCCCTGCAACGGGGCGACCGTCTCGCCGTCCTCCTTCTCCCAGAACCCGACGAGCTGCGCGATCTTCTCCTCGATCGTCATCCGACCGAGCAGCTCACGTACGCGCGCCTCGCTGTCAGGCCCGTCCCACCCATGCGGCCGGTCGTGCGCCGGACCCTGCTGTACCGGCGCCGTCGCGCCCGCCTGACGGACCTCAGTCATGCTGTGCCTTCCATTCTGGTGCTCGTGCGGCTGCGGCTCAGCCCTTGACCGCGCCCTGCAGGCCGCCGACGATCTGTTTCTCGGCGAAGGTGAAGAAAAGTAGTGCCGGGAGCATCGCCAGCGAGGTGAACGCGAGGATGCCGGCGGTGTCGGAGGTGTACTGGCTGGAGAAGTTCTGCACGCCCAGGGGCAGCGTGTGCAGGTTGGCGTCGCCGAGGACGAGCAGCGGCAGGAGGAAGGCGTTCCAGCTGGTCACGAAGGCGAGGATGCCCACGGTGACCAACGCCGGCCGGGACAGCGGCAGCAGGATGCGCCACAGGAAGCCGAGCCGACCGGTGCCGTCGATCGCGGCGGCGTCCTCCAACTCGCGCGGGATGGCGGACAGGAACGGCCGGAGGATCACGATCGTCAGCGGCAGCGCGAAGGCGATCTGCGGAAGGATCACCGCGTAGTAGGAGTTGATCAGGCTGAGGTCCCGCAGCATCAGGTAGAGCGGCAGGATCGCCGCGCCGGCCGGGAACAGCAGGCCCAGGGTGAAGAAGGTGTAGAGCACCTCGCGGCCGCGGAAGGTGTACCGGGCCAGCACGAAGGCGGCGCAGACCCCCAGGGTGACCACGCCCAGCGTGGTGCCCAGAGAGACCACGGCGCTGTTGAACGCCTGCCGCCAGAAGTTGCTCTGGGTCAGCACCCGGGCGTAGTTGTCCCAGACCCACGGGTCGGGCAGGCCGGCCGGGTTGGCGACGATCTGCGGTGTGGTGCGGAAGCCACCGATGATCACGTAGACCACCGGGGCGATCGACACGGCCGCGACCGCGAGGGCCAGCGCGTAGGTCAGCGGATTGCCCCAGGACACCGGGCGGCGCCGGCCGGACGGCGACAGGGTGGTGTTCGCGGTCACGGTCAGTTGGCCTTTCTGGTGATGGCGCCCTCGATGTCCCGACGCAGCAGGAAGCGCTGGAACAGCAGCGCCGCGACGAACGAGATGGCGAACAGGATCACCGCGACCGCGTTGCCGTAGCCCCACAGTCGGGCGAAGAAGCCGTTGTCCACCATGTACGTCGCCATGGTGGCGGACGCGCCGAGCGACCGGACCGCCGGTACCGAGGTCACCCAGATCACGTCGAAGACCTGCAACGAGCCGATCATCGAGAGGAACATCCAGATCCGGATCGTCGGACCCAACAGCGGAAGCGTCACGTGCCGCTGGATCTGCCACCAGCTGGCGCCGTCGATCTGGGCGGCCTCGTTCAACTCCTGGGGCACGTTGGAGAGCCCGGCCAGAAGCAGGATGATGGCGAAGCCGACGTACTTCCAGGTGAGCACGAACAGCAGCGTCCAGATGACGATGTCCAGGTCGGCCAGCCAGGGCTGCACCAGGCCACCGAGCCCGACCGCGCGCAGCAGCGCGTCGAAGGTGCCACCGTCGGTGAGGATCAGCTTCCACATGATGCCGACGGTGACCTCGGCGAGCACGTAGGGCACGAACGCCAGCAGGCGGAACAGCGTCCGGCCGCGGAAGGTGCGGTTGAGCAGCAGTGCCACGCCCAGCGCGATCGGCCCCTGGATGGCCAGCGAACCGAAGACGATGATCGCGTTGTTGCGCAGCGCGTCGAGGAAGATCGGATCCTGGAACGCCATGACGTAGTTGTCGAACCCGATGAAGTCGGTGGGCGGTCCGACACCACGCCAGCGGAAGAGGCTGTAGTAGAAGGCGAATCCCATCGGGACCAGCACGAACATCACGTACACGACGATCGCCGGGGCGGTCAGCCCGATGATCTCGTACCACTTCCGTCGGGTCACGGCGGCCCGGCCGGCGTTACGCCGGGCGGGCCGGAGCCCCGCCGGGGGCGCCACCGCGCCCCCGGCGGGGTTCAGGGTCTGGTTGGTCGAGGTCACTTGCGGGCGGCCGACTTCATCGCATCGACCACCTGCTGCGGCGTACCGTTGCCGGCGAAGATCGCGACGATGGCGTCGTTCATCGCGTTGCCGACGGTGCTGCCGAAGGCCGTGTCCAGCCAGAGTTGCACGTAGGTGGCGCTGGTGGTGGCCTCCAGGACGGAGCGCAGGGCCGGGTCGGCGACACCGGACTCGGCGCCCTTGGCGACGGGCAGGCCGGTACCGGTCTCCGCGTAGCCCTTCTGCACCTCGGGGCTGACGATGTACTTGAGGAACTCGACGCACTCGGCCGGGGCGTTCTTCGCGCAGGCGAACCCGTCGCCACCGCCCAGGGCCGCCTTCGGGTCACCGGCGGAGCCGGTGATCGCCGGCACCGGGAACCAGCCGATGAACTTGTTGAGTGCCTCGGTGTCCTCGGCGACGGTGTCCAGGGTGCCCTTGTTCCAGTCGCCCATCAGCTCCATCGCGGCCTTGCCGTTGGCGAGCATGCCGTTGGCGCTGGTCGGGTCGTTCTGGCCCGGGGTGGCGATGAAGTTGGGCTGGAACGGCTGGGTGTCGATGAAGGACTTGAGGTCCTCGCCGGCCTTGACGAAGCAGGGATCCTCGAAGTCGAGGTCGGTGGAGGCCTTCTTCAGGGTGTCGACCGAGCAGGCCCGCATGGCGAAGTTGTACCACCAGTGGGCGGCCGGCCACTTGTCACCGGCACCGACGGCGATCGGTACGACGTTGATCGCCTTGAGCTTGGTGACCGCCTCGTTGAGCTCGTCGAACGTGGTCGGCGGGGCCGTGATGCCGGCCCGCTGGAACATGTCCTTGTTGTACCAGATGCCCTCGATACCCATCCGGTACGGCAGACCGTACTGCCGGCCGTTGACCGCCCAGATCTCGGCGGAGCTGCCGATGTTGGCGACCTCGTCCTTGACCAGGTCGGTGATGTCCTTGAGGTAGTCGGCGTCGACCTGCTCGCGGATCTCGCCACCACCCCAGGCCTGGAAGATGTCCGGCGGGTCGTTGCTCAGCAGCGCGGCGGGCAGCCGGGTGCGCTGGAGCTGGTTGGTCTCGATCCCCTCGATCTCGATGGTGACCGTCGGGTGCAGGGCGTTGAAGTCCTTGGCGACCTTCTGCCAGTACTCCTTGCCCGGCCCGTCCTGGGAGGCGTTGTGCCACCAGGTCAGGGTCACCGGGTTCTTGTACAGCTCACTCTCGGCGGGCTGGTCGGACTCGCCGCCGCCACATCCGGCGGCGAGCAGGGCGGTGGTAATGGACAGCGCTAGGACGGTGGTTACGCGGCGCTTTATAGCCATCGGTGTCTCCTCGACTAGTCAGTCGCGGTGCTCGGCCTGCCGGGGAGTTTTACAGCCTCGAAACTTTGTGTCAATCGGTGTCGATAACGTTTTCGAATCGCCCGACACACTCCCCCGGCGGCCCTCTATCATCGTCGGCGTGGCGTTCCCGCAGCGTGTCAACATGTCGGACGTGGCCCGCGCGGCCGGCGTCTCCGTGGCAACTGTATCCAAGGTGGTGAATGGCCGGTACGGCGTGGCGCAGGCGACCGTGGAGCGCGTGCAACAGGTCATCCACCAGCTCGGGTACGAGGCCAGCCTGGGCGCGCAGAGCCTGCGCAGCCATCGCACCAACGTGCTGGGCATCCTGGTAGCCGAGTTCGAACCGTTCTCCACCGAGCTGCTCAAGGGCGCCTCGTCGGAGGTGACCGGCACCGGCTACCAGCTGCTGGCCTACTCCAGCGGCGACGTCGCGGGCGCCGCCATCGGCTGGGAGCGCCGCTCCCTGGCCCGGCTCTCCGGCACCCTGATCGACGGCGCCGTGATCGTCACGCCGACGGTGGTGGAGACCAAGCAGGGCTTCCACGTGGTCGCCGTCGACCCGCACACCGGCCCGTCGGGACTGCCCACCGTCGACTCGGACAACTTCGCCGGTGCCGTGCTCGCCACGAACTACCTGCTCTCCCTGGGACACCGCCGGATCGGACACATCAGCGGCCGGGCGGACCTCGAGTCGTCCCGGCTGCGCGAGGCCGGCTTCCGGCAGGCGATGGCCGACGCGGGCGTGACGGTGGACGAGCGGCTGGTCCGCGTCGGCGGGTTCCGCATCGAGAGCGCCGCCGGCACTGCGGCCGAACTGCTCGCCCGCCCCGACCGGCCGACCGCGGTCTTCGCCGGAAACGACCTCTCGGCGATCTCCACGATCGACGTGGCCCGCAACATGGGCCTGTCGGTCCCCGCCGACCTGTCCGTGATCGGTTTCGACAACATTCCCGAGTCAGCGCTGGTCAACCCGCCGCTGACCACGATCATGCAACCGATACAGCGGATGGGTGCCGAGGCGCTACGGCTGCTCGTCGACCTGATCGCCGGCGTCGAGCGCAACATCCACATCCGGCTACCGACCGAGCTGGTCGTCCGCGCCTCCTGCCGCGCCCTGGATGCCTGACGGGCTGTTTGCCGCTTTGCTCGCCATCTGAGAGTGCGCTCCCCCGACGACGGTATTTCCCGGGCCACCACCCGCTCCCTAAAGGCGTAACCGCGTCGACACCGGACCGAAACAGCCGGGGTCGGCAATGCTCCGTCGAGGGGAGAAGTTCGTCATGAGCAGTGCAGGAAGACGGCTCCGCCGGGCCGTCTGGGTCGGCCTCACCGGGGCGGCACTGACCGGTCTGTTGACGGTCACCGCAGCCGCCGCCGCGCCCGTCGGGGAAGGATCGGTGCGGGCGGCGGCCGCGGCCCGCACCGACGTCTACATCAAGGACGTCACCGCCGACGTCGGCACCGAGCCGCACTCGCACAACCCGCTGTGGGCCAGTCCCGACATCAAGGTCTGCCCGACGGCCGTGGAGTGCGCCGTCAGCCAGAACCCGATCGTCGGCGCGACCAACTTCATCTTCGTCAAGCTGCGTAACGCCGGCCCGTACGGCTCGGGCACCAGCAGCGGCGTGCTACAGGTCTACCGCACGACTCCGGGTGGCGGTGCGGTCTGGCCGACCCACTGGACCCAGATCGGCGCGGTCAACGTGGTCGCCTTCGCAGGTGTCACCACGGTCACCATCCCGTGGACCGGGGTGCCCGGACCCGGACACTTCTGCCTGCTGGCCCGCTGGGTGTCCGACTCCGACCCGATGACCTTCGAGGGTCCGGACATCAGCACCAACACCCGGCACAACAACAACATCGCCTGGCGCAACGTCGACTCGGTCGCGCTCACGCCGGGCGGCGGCCAGGTCGTGCGGCCGTTCGCGATCGGCAACTCGCTGCGGGTACCGTCGCGCAACGACCTCGTCTTCGCGGCAGCCGAGCCGTTGCAGGGCATCGGTGGCCGGGTCGTCGTCGACCTCGGCCCGCAGCTGTTCGAGCGCTGGCGGGCCGGCGGCGCGGTCGGTACGGGGGTACGCCCGGTGGGTCGGACCCAGGTGGAGATCGTGGAACCCACCAAGGCCAGCCTCGGCAACCTGCTGCTGAACCCCGGTGAGCGGGTGGAGTTCTCGCTGCTCTTCTCGGCCGAGGCCGCGTCCAACCGGGAGGTCTCGTTCACCGTCACCCAGTTCGGGCCGGACACCGCCGGCGCCCGATGGACCGACCTCGGTGGGGTGGAGTACCTGATCAGCGCGGGTAGGCGGCAGTAACCCGTACGCACCACGGGGTCGCGGGCCGGTCGGCCCGCGACCCTCGCGGCGTCACCGCAGACAGACCCAGTCGGTGGCCACCGCGTAACCGGCGGCGCGGGCGTGCAGCTGCACCGGACCGGGTGGTGGAACGGTCAGCGAGAAGAGCCCCACGGCGTCGATCGGGGCGTCGTCGAGGACGCCGTTCGCGGTCCGGGCGCTGATCCGCCCGCCACCGGCGGGTGAGAGCTGACCGACGATTCCGGCGTCACTGACCTCGATCTCCAGGACGACCGGGCCGGCCCGGAAGGACAGCGTCCGGGTGGAACCGCCCGATCGGGTCGCCCCGGCAGCGCCCGCCGCGCAGGCCGAGTCGAAGACCAGCTCGGCGATGGTCAACTCGGCGTCCACCGTCCGCCAGGCGAAGGCCGCCCGGGCCGCCCGCAGGTGTTGTTCGGGAACGGCACCGGCGTCCCAGAGCGCCGCCCGCAGTTCCGCGCCCAGGGCGGCGTCATCGGCCGGCGGCCACTGCTCCATCACGGTCACCTCCCGTCGTCGCGCTGCTCGGCCCCGGACCAAGGTACGACGCGAGGGCCGGGTAGTCGCGCAGCCGACGCAGGCAACGCCCCTGGGTCGGCCCGATGCTGCCGACCGGTACGCCGAGCCGTTCGGCGGCCTCCCGGTAACTCAGCGGTGGGTCGGCCGTCAGCAGTGCCAGCAACTCCTGACAGCGGGGTGGCAGTTGGGCGAAGCCCTCACGCAGGGCCTGTCGCCGCTCGGCCCGTAGCAGGTCCTCGTCCGGCGCTGCCGAACTGCCGGGGTAACCGTCGAAGGCACCGTCGGCGGGGTCGACCGGCTCGGTCCGCCGGCCCAGCCGGGACATCCGGTAGCACTCACGCCGGGTGGTCACCGCCAACCAGGCCGCCAGTGCCTCCGGCTTGCGTACCTGGTCCAGGTGCTCCACCAGGCGCAGCCAGACGGTCTGGTTGACATCGGCCGCGTCGGCACCGGCCAGGTCGTGGCCGCGGATCACCGAGTAGACCAGCGGGGTGTACCGGCGCACCAGCTCGACCCAGGCCGACTCGTCGCCGCGCGCGGCGGCGGCCACCAGGACCGCCGCGCTCTGCCCGGTGGCCATGGCGGGGGTCCGGGCGGTCATCCGACGTACACCCCGTAGTCGGGGTGCCAGCGCGGTGCCGCCAGCAGCGCCAGTCGGGCCGCCTCGGCATCCAGGCCACCGGCGGTCATCAGGGCGGCCAGCCGGCCGGCGACGTGGGCCGTGGCGAACGAGGTGCCGGCCCAGGTGGCGAAGCCGTGGAAGAGCCGGGCCGGTCGACCGGGCAACCACAACCGACCATCGACGTACGTGCTGTCGCGCCGACCGACGGCGCAGGCGTCGACCCACGGGCCGTAACCGCTGTAGGGCGCCGGCGCCAGTCCGCTCTGGGCGGTGCCGACCGCCGCGACCCCCACGACCCCCGCCAGGGCGGCCGGCCAGATGGGCCGCCCGGTGCCCGCGTTGCCCGCCGCCGCGACCACGACGGTGCCCGGCGGCAGCCCGGCCACGGCGTTGGCCAGCGGCAGCGAGGGTTGGTCGTCGAGAGTGAACCCACCCAGCGAGAGGTTCACCACGGACACCTCCGGTACCAGCCGGCTCAGCGCGGCCACCAGCATGGCCTCGTCGCCGATGCCGGTGGGGGCCAGCGCCGTCTCCGGATCCACCCGGACGCCCGGCGCGGCCTGCCGGACCACTCCGGCGACGAAGGTGCCGTGCCCACCCTGCGCGGCGAGCACGTCGGTGTGCAGGTAGAGAGGATCCTCGTCGTCCGGCTCGGGCAGGTACGCGCCGCCCAGCCACTGCGGGTGACAGGCGGCGGCCTGCCGCCAGATGCCGGTGTCGCAGATTCCCACCGTCACCCCGTTCCCCTCGGCGAGCCGGGTGGGGTCCGGTGGGGGCAGCGCGGCGGTCGCCCGGGGCGGGCTACCCGGGTTGCCCATGATGTTGCCCAGGCCGAGCAGCACGTGATGCGGTTGGACCTTCGGCACCGACTGGCCCGGCCACTGCCGGGGGTCGCGCAGTCTGGCCACGATCGCGGGAATGTCGGTTTCCGCGCCGAACTGCAACCGAGTGACGCCGGCGAAGTCGCCGGCCATGGTCGCCGGTTGGCCGATGTCCTTCAGTCTGGCGGCGACCCGCCGGGCATCGGCGGCGGCGGCCAGCAGTTGCCGGGGCCGGTAGAGGATTTCCCGGCCGGCGGCGAGGTGCCGCCGCACGTTGCGATCGGCATTCAGCGCTTCTTCGAATGCGTTCTGGTATGCCTGGTCGTCACCGGGTTCGGTCGCGCCGAGCGCGGGCGGCGGGCGCAGCCCGGCGCCGAGCGGGAATGCCACCGCGGCCAGCGCGGATGCCGCGAGCAGCCGGCGACGGGACGGTCGGCCGGCGGGGCATGACGGGGTGGGGTGGTCAGGGCGCACGGATCCTCCAACTGCGCGGGAGAGGGCACGCTCACCGGTGGCCGGCGCGGCGAATTCCCGCGGACCTCACCAATTCTTCCAATCAATCGGCACATGTCAATGAGACGAAGGACCATTCCCAGTTCCCACGCCCGCCATTAGACGACATTGACGCCCGGGCATGACTGATGGAAATCTCAGACCATGCCCGACAGCACCGGTACCGGTGCCGGAGCCGCCCAGGCGGCCCTCGACCTCGTCCAGCGCAGTCCACGCGAGGCGATCACCATCGCCGTACGGCTGATCGCCACGAGCGCGACCGATCACGACGTACGCTCCACCGCCGAGCGGGCCGTCGGGCTGGCCCTGCGCGAACTCAACGACCTGCCCGGTGCACTACGCCACCTGCGCCGCGCGGTGCGTACCGCGCGTACCGCCCGGACCCGCGCCCTGGCCGAGATGAGTCTCGGCTACGTTCTGGCCAACTCCGGCCGGACCGCGGCGGCGCTACGCGCGGTCACCGCCGCGCTGCCCGAGCTGACCGGCGCGGACGCCGGACGCGCCCGGATGCAGCGAGGAGTGGTGCTGCACTATCGCGGCCTGTACGACGACGCGGTGCGCGACTACGGCCACGCCATCGACATCGCCCAACGCGAGGGCGACCGACTGCTGGAGGCGCGGGCCCGCAACAACCGCGGACTGCTCAACGCCCACCGGGGCACCGTCGACGGCACCGACGACCTCGACCGGGCCGCGGCCATGTTCCACGACCTCGGCCTGGACCTGGCGGCGGCCGACGCCCGCTGGAACGGCGGGATCGCGGCCGGCCTGCGCGGCGACATCGCGGCGGCGTTGCGCTGCTTCGCCGCCGTCGGCGCCGATTACCAGCGGCTGGCCGTGCCCCGGCCGGCGTTGCTGCTCGATCGGTTCGAGCTGCTGCTGTCGGTGCCGCTGATCGACGAGGCGGTGCAGGTCGCCGCCACCGCCATCGGCGAGTTACGTCGACGGAGCATGGCCTCCGACCTCGCCGAGGCGCTGCTGGCCCAGGCCCGGGTCGCCCTGCTCGCCGGGGATCTGGACACCGCCACGGCCGCCGCCACGGCGGCCCGTACCCGGTTCCGCCGGCAGGGTCGCCGCACCTGGGCCGCCTTCGCCCGGCATGTCGAGCTGCGCGCCGAGTTCGGCCGGGGCACCCGATCCGCCGCGCTGTTGCGGGCCCTGGTGCGGACCGCCGACCAACTCGACGCCACGGGTTGGCCCGATCCGGCGCTGACCACCCGGATCGACGCCGGCCTGCTGGCCGCCGCGACGGGTCGGGCCGGTCACGCGCGGCAGCTGTTCGAGCGCGCCGCCCGTACCCGGGGCCGGGGCACCGCACCACGGCGGGCCCGGGGCTGGTACGCCCTGGCCCTGTCCCGCCGCCTCGACGGCGACGAGACCGGCGCGGCCCGCGCCCTCCGACGTGGACTGGCGGTGCTCGACCGGCACCGCACCTCGCTCGGCGCCACCGAACTACGGGCACACAGCGGGGTGTACGGGCAGGAGCTGGCGGCCGAGGGGCTGGACATCGCGGTCCGGGCCGGCGCGCCGGGCCGGGTGCTGGCCTGGGCCGAGCGCTGGCGCGCCAACGCACTGCGGACGCGTCCGGCGCTGCCGCCCGACGATCCCGACCTGGTCGCCGCGCTCGCCGAACTCCGGCTGGTCAGCGGCCTGTTGGAGGACGCGGTGCTGGCCGGACGGCCGGTACGGAGCCTGCGCGAGCGGCAGACCCGGCTGGAGCACCGGATCCGGGATCTGGCCCGGCGGGTACCCGGCGGCGCCCCGGTGGTGGCCCCGCCGAGCCTGGGTCGGCTGACCGATCGGCTCGGCGACCGGGTGCTGGTCGAACTGGTCGCCCACGGTGACCGGCTGCGGGCGGTGCTGTTGCGCGACGGCCGGGCCAGCCTGCACGACCTGGGTCCGCTCGACGAGGCGACCCGGCTGGCCCGATGGCACCGGTTCGGGCTGCGGCGCCAGATCGTCACCGGGGACTCGGCCGCGGCGCGAGCCGGCACCGGCCATACGGCGACCGCCCTCGACCGCCAGCTCTTCGACCCGTTGCGCCGCCGGCTGGCCGACCGTCCCCTGGTGGTCGTGCCGGTCGGTGCCCTGCACGCCGTCGCCTGGGCCGGCCTGCCGACCTGCGCCGGCCGGCCGGTCACCGTCGCCCCGTCGGCCACCGTCTGGCTCGGCGCGGAGAATCGCGAGTCGTGGACCGGGACGCCGGTGCTGGCCAGTGGCCCCCGCCTGCCGGCCGGGCAGGCGGAGGTCCGCCGGCTGGCCCGGGTGTTGCCGGGTTCCCGGCTGCTGACCGGCCCGGACGCCACGGTCGCCGCGTTGACCTCCGCCGTGGACCGGGCCGGGATGGTGCACATCGCGGCGCATGGCACCTTCCGCGCCGACAATCCCCAGTTCTCCACCCTGGAACTGGCGGACGGGCCGCTCTTCGCCTACGAGTGGGAGCGGGTCACCCACCCACCGGCCTGTGTGGTGCTCTCCGCCTGTGAGTCGGGGCTGAACGGGGTACGCCCCGGTGACGAGATCATGGGTTTCGCCGCGGTACTGCTGGCGCTGGGCACCCGGTGCCTGATCGCCACCGTGTTGCCGGTGCCGGCGGAACCGACCACGGCGCTCATGCTGGACCTGCACCGGCGGATGCGGGCCGGCGCTCGACCGGCGCAGGCCCTCGCCGACGCCCAGCGGGCGTTCGTGGTGGCCGGCGACGACACCGCCCGGGCCACCGCGGCGGCGTTCGTCTGCCTGGGTGCCGGTTGACCCACGGCGCCGGCACGTGCCCGGTCTCCGCTCAACGGGTGGCGTCGACCAACGCCCCGGCGGTGGCGCGGTCGAGCGTGCCGTCGGCGACGACCACCTGGTAGTGGCCCTGCCGACTGGCGCCGGCCGGGATGGTCGCGGTCCGGTCGAAGGCGAACGCCACGCACACCCCCGGGTACATGGTGGTCCGCACGAACCACCGGTCGCCGGGCCCGAGGCCGCTGAAGACCAGGGTGTACGCCGCACCCTGGCGGCCCTGCCCGCGCAACGCCACCCACGGCTGGTCGCCGCCGTTGACCGCCTCCTCACCGGTGAACGCACCGGCGAACACCTCGGGCGGGTGGGCCGCCACCGCCCGCCAGAAGAACCCGCCGTAGCCGGCCCCGCCGGGTCGCCCGTTGGTGGCTGGGCTGCCCAGGGTGACGTCCCGCCCGGCGGGGGCGGTGAGGGTGGTGTCGAACCGCAGTCGCCAAGCGCTCGGGTGCTCCGGTACCGCCGACGCGGTGAGGGTTCGCCGTTCGGTGAGCAGCACCGCGCCGGTCGGGTCGCACCAGTGCAGGTGGTGTTCGAGCCGGTCGGTCGCCCGGTGTTCCCAGTCGGTGTGGACGATCCGGCCGTGGTCGGCGCGCCAGGTGTAGCCGACGTCGCGCACGTAGGTGCGTCCACCCCAGAGATTGGTGCCGTTCACGTCCTGCACCGCCAACGACGCGCCGAGGTGCCAGACGTGGTCCTCGGGCAGCGCGTCGGTGACCGGGGTGCCGGCGAGGGTGCGTACCGGGTGCAGGTAGGGCCGCGGCCCGTGCCGGCCGTCGAGGTCGGGGGCGAGTACGTACCGGGCGACCGGAACGCCACCGACCAGCAACTGTGGATCGGCGGACGACGGGTCACCGGTGGCCGGAGCGCCGTCGGTCACCACGACTGCACCCGGACGACCGGCCGGCGGCGGGCGACGGCGTGCACGGCGGCCAGCGCGTACCCGGCGAGGATCGGCACCGCGACCGGGGTGACCAGCGCACCGAGCAGGACGACGACCACGCTGGTGCCGGCCAGGGCGGCGCCGGTCGGCGGGTGGTCGAGGCAGGCGCGGGCGGCGCGGGAGACCGCCGACCGCCACCCGGTACCGCCGGTGCGGCCCACCTCGACCACGATCGCGGCAGCGTACCCGAGCAGGGCCGCGGTCACCACGGTGGTGACGGCCAGCGCCGGCACGCCGCCGGGCACCCGACCGGTGGCCAACGCGACCAGGTCGGCGACGATCAGCCCGACGGCGGCGAGCCCGAGCAGGGTCACCGGTACGCCGGGCAGCAGGCCACGGCCGAAGCGGGCCAGCGTACGCCGGGCCGTCGGCCAACTGCCGGTGGTGAGCCAGTCGTGCACCGCCGCGCTGGCGGTGCCGACCGCGGCACCGGCGGTGAGTACCGGTGCCGCGGCGAGCACGGTCAGGATGCCCAGCAGCGCCAGGTCGGCGCCGTCGCGGACGGTGTCGCGCCAGTCGCGGCGCGACACCGTCGGCTCAGCCCTTGAGTCCACTGGTGTTGATCCCCTCGACGAGCATCCGCTGGAAGGCGACGAAGAACACGAAGACCGGCAGCAGGGAGAGCACCGCCATGGCGAACATCGGGCCGACCGCGCTCTGGCTGGTCGAGTCGATGAACAGGGTCAGCGCCACCGGCACGGTGTAGTCGCTCAGGTTGGACAGGAAGACCAGTTGCCGGAAGAACTCGTTCCAGGTCCAGATGAACGAGAAGATCGCCGTGGTGACCAGGGCGGGCCGGCTCAGCGGCAGGATCACGTGCCGGAAGATGCCGAACGCGCCGGCCCCGTCGATCCGGGCCGCCTCGTCCAACTCACGCGGGATCCCACGCATGAACTGCACCATCAGGAAGACGAAGAACGCCTCGGTGGCGAGGAACTGCGGGATCAGCAGCGGCAGGTACGGCCAGTCGCCGCCGACCAGGCCGAGGCTGCGGAACAGGATGTACTGCGGCACGATCAGCACGTGCCCCGGCAGCAGCAGGGTGCCGATCATGACGGCGAACCACATCCCGCGCAGCCGGAACTTCAGCCGGGCGAAGGCGTACGCGGCCAGCAGGCAACTCACCGCGTTGCCGAGCACGGTGAGCAGGCTGACCATCGCGCTGTTGAGGAAGAACCGGCCGAAGCTGACGTCGAAGTTGCGCCACCCGTCGAGGTAGTTGCCCGGGGTGAAGACCTGCGGCAGCAGGCCGATGTTGTTGACGATCTCCTCCTGCGACTTCACGGAGGTGCCGATCATCCAGATCAGCGGGTAGAGCACGACCGTGACGATGGCCAGCAGCACGATCAGCCGCAGCCAGGAGCGGCTGCGCGGGCGTTGCGGGCGGGTCGCCACGGGCGGGGCCACGGTGCTCGCCACCATCAGTGGTCCTCCCCGTCGGAGTAGTGCACCCAGAACCGGCCGGTGCTGAAGAAGACGACCGTGATGAGCGCGATGGCGATCAGGAAGACCCAGGCCATCGCGGAGGCGTAGCCCATCTCCAGGTCGGTGAAGCCGGTGATGTAGAGGTTCAGCGTGTACATCAGGGTCGAGTCGACCGGGCCGCCGGTGCCGTTGCTGAGCACGAACGCGGCAGTGAAGCCCTGGAAGCCGTTGATGGTCTCCAGCACCAGGTTGAAGAAGATCACCGGGGAGAGCATCGGCAGGGTGACGTTGACGAACTTGCGGAACTTGCCGGCCCCGTCGACCGAGGCGGCCTCGTACAGCTCGGTCGGCACCTGCTTGAGCCCGGCCAGGAAGATCACCATCGGGGCGCCGAACTGCCAGATGGCCAGCACCATCAGGGTTTCCAGGGCCCAGTCCGGGTCGTTGACCCAGGGCTTGCCCTCGATGCCGAACAGCGCGAGGAAGGAGTTGAACGCCCCGTCCCGGTTGAACATGTTCACCCAGACGATGGCCAGCGCCACGCTGCCGCCGAGCAGCGACGGCAGGTAGAACAGGCCGCGGAACAACCCGACGCCGCGCCAGGCCCGGTTGAGCAGCAGGGCCACGCCGAGCGCCGCGGCCAGCTTCAGCGGTACGGCGATCAGGGCGAAGCTGAGGGTGACCCGTACCGAGTGCCACCACGACGGATCGCGGGTGAACATCCGTTCGTAGTTGGCCAGCCCGACCCACTCGACCTCGGACCACGGGGTGAGGATGTCGTAGTTGGTGAAGCTGAGGTACAGCGACAGCAACATGGGTAGCGCCGTGATGCCCATCAGTCCGATGAGCCAGGGCGACAGGAAGACGTAGCCGGCCAGACCTTCCCCGTGCCGGATCCGTCCGGTCCCGCCCCGGGGGGCGGGAGGTCGGACGGATCCGGTGCCGCGGCGGGTCGGGTCGGGCGCCGTGGTCAGGGCCACGAACTGCTCCTCTCCGGGTATCGCGGCGTTCAGGAGGCGATTGCCGCCTTGCATGCCTCGACGAACTGGGCGGCGGCCTCGGCGGGGGTGGCCCGGCCGTACTGCGCGTTCTCGGCGGCCTTGGTCAGCTCGGCGCGTACCTTGCTGTGGCCCTTGATCGGCACCTGGGGCGACTCGCCGAACGTCTCGGCCAGCTTGTTCTCCACCTCGATGGACTGCTTCATCGCCGGGTCGGTGGTGTCGTCGCTGACCACCCGGCGCAGGTCCATGTTGGACGGCAGGCCCCGGTCGGTGCCGAGCAGCTTGACCGCCTCCGGGTCGTTGGCCAGGAAGTTGATCACGTCGACCGCGATGTCGGCGTTCTTGCTGCCCCGGAAGACCGACCAGTACATCGAGGCGCGGGCCCACTGCGCGCTCGGGTCACCCGGGTACGCGATGACCCCCAGCTCGTCGGTGGTGTTCTTCTTCAGCTCCGGCATCTGGTTGACCCAGACCCAGGAGGTCGCCGACTTGCCGGTGACCACCAGCTGCTTGGTGATGTCGGTGGCGTTGCCCTCGTGGATGACGTCGGGCGTCGGCGTGGCGCCCCGGTCCCGGGCACCCTTCCACAGCTCGAACCACTTGGTCACGTCCTCGACGGTGAAGCCCAGGTCGCTGCCGGAGTAGAGGTCCTTGCCCTGCTGGCGCAGCCAGACCCAGAACGCCTTGTAGTCGGCGCTGGGGTCCTGGGTGCCGGGGATCCCGGCCTTCTTGCTGACCTCCTCGGCCCAGGCGATGTGCTCCTCCCAGCTCATCCCGGTGGTCGGCTCGGGCAGCCCGTTCTTGGTCAGCAGCGTCTTGTTGTAGACCAGGCCCTGGGTGTTCTCCCCGGCGGCCAGCCCGGCGAGCTTGCCGTCGACCACGCCGTACTGGAGCAGGCTGGGCGGGAACTTGCTGGTGTCGAGGTCACCGGAGTCCTGGTACTTCTTCAGGTCCAGGGTCACGTTGCGGGCGGCGTACTCGGCGAGGAAGTTGTCGTCGATCTGGAAGATGTCCGGCGGGCTGCCGCCGGCGGTCAGGGTGGCCAGCTTGTCGAAGTAGCCCTGGTTGGCCTGCCAGGTCGTCTCGAAGGTGACGTCCGGGTTCTTGCTGGTGTACAGCTCCAGGGCCTGCGCGGTGAGCTGGGCCCGGGCGTCACCGCCCCACCAGAAGATGGAGATCTTGGTCTTGCCGTCGGACGCGCCGTCGTCGCCGCAGGCCGCGGCGGCGCCGACCAGGGGCAGGGCCACCACTGCGGCGAGCAGGCCGCGCAGCAGCCGGCGACGTGGCAGGAGGGTACGGTAGGTGCGCCCGTCGGGCGCGCTGGTGGGGTGCGTTGCGGGGTGCATGTGCGCTCACTCCTTGGCGTTAGGAGGCGACGACGTCACCGGCGGCCACTCTCGGGCCGCCCGGGTCCGCACGGCGATGCGGGCCCGGGCCTGCGGCAGTGGCACCGGGACGTTCCGGGCCGGCGTAGGGGCCCGGCCCGGTGGAGTCGCGGATGACCAACTCGGTCTGGAGCATTACCTGTGCGGTGGTACGACGGACGCCGACTGCCGCCCCGGCACCGCCGCCCCGCCCGGTGCGCGGGAAGTCGGTGTCCTGTTGCAGCAACATGTCGACGGCCGTCCGGCCGGCGGCCGCGGTCGGGGTGGCCACCGTCGTCAGCTTGGGGCGGGTGAGCCGGCTCAGCGAGATGTCGTCGACCCCGACGACACTCACCTCCTGCGGCACCCGCACCCCGAGTGCGTCGAGCCCCTCCAGGAGGCCGATCGCCATCAGGTCGTTGTAGGCGAGCACGGCGGTGACCCCGGCCCGGCGGACCTGCTCCGCCTGGGCCAGGCCACCGGTCTCGGTCGGCGGGTTGGGGCCGAGCACCGTCAGCTCCGCACCGGCCGCGCGGGCCGCGACACCGGCGGCCCGGCGCAGTTCCCGACTGGTCCAGGAGCCGCGCGGGCCGCCCAGTAGGGCGATCTCCCGGTGCCCCAGGCCGGCCAGGTGCTCGATCGCGGAGCGGGCACCCTGACCGACGTCCATCAGGACACAGGGCAGGCCGGCGAGCTGGCGGTTGACCACCACCAGGGGCACCTCCCGGCTGAGCTGTTCGATCAGGCTGTTGCTCATCCGGGGGCTGCACAGCAGTACGCCGTCGACCTGCTTGGCCAGGGCGTGTACGAGTTCCTCCTCCGCGGCGGCGTCCTCGTTGGTGTCGGCCACGAAGACGTGGTAGTCGCGGTGCCGGGCCTGACTCTCCGCCGCCTTGATCAGGGGCGGGAAGAAGGGGTTGGCGATGTCGGCGATGATCAGCCCGATGTTGTGCGTACGGCCGGTGATCAGGGCGCGGGCCGCCCGGTTGGGCCGGTAGCCCAGGTCCTCGGCGCAGGCGAGCACCCGTACCCGGGTCTCCGGGTTGACCAGGTGGGGCGCGGAGAAGGTGCGGGACACGGTGGAGATGTGCACTCCGGAGGCTCGCGCGACGTCCCGGATCGTGACTGGCACTGCGGCCCCCTTCGTCGATGTGTCGGCGGTCACGGGTGCCGCCAATTAATGCAAACGGTTGCTCCAGTGTCAACGGCCGATGATTACAGATGTGTTTCGGCACCGCACTCGCCATGCGCTCCAATACTCATCAATCGCCACAAAGGTTGCCGATTGCCGACCCACCGTTGACGTCGGGGGATCGAGCGTGATTACTTCACTGCAAAGGTTTGCAGAGAGATCGAGGAGGATCGGTCCGTGTCACCGCAACCCGGCAGGCGAGCCCGGTACGCCGTGGTCGGCACCGGCGCCCGCGCCGAGATGTTCGTCCGGGCGCTGGTCCGCGACCACGGCGACACCGCCGAACTGGTCGCCTTCGCCGACGTCAACCAGGCCCGGATGGACGCCCACAACCGGTGGCTCGCCGACCTCGGCCACCCGCGCGTGCCGACGTACCAGGCCGGCGACTTCACCGCCATGCTGGCCAAGGAGCGCGTGGACGTCGTGCTGGTCACCTCGGTCGACGTCACCCACGACGAGTACGTGGTCGCCGCCCTGGACGCCGGCTGCGACGTGGTCACCGAGAAGCCGATGACCACCGACGCGCCCCGCTGCCAGCGCATCCTCGACGCGGTACGCCGCACCGGCCGGCGGGTCACCGTCGCCTTCAACTACCGCTACAACCCGTTGCACGAGCAGCTGCGTCGGCTGCTCGCCGACGGCGCGGTCGGCGAGATCGGCTCGGTGCACTTCGAGTGGCTGCTCGACGTACGCCACGGCGCCGACTACTTCCGCCGCTGGCACCGCGACAAGGCCAGCTCCGGCGGGCTGATGGTGCACAAGGCCAGCCACCACTTCGACCTGGTCAACTGGTGGCTTTCCGCCACACCCGTGCAGGTGTACGCCGCCGGCCGGCTGTTCTTCTACGGCGAGAACGGGCACCGCCACGGCTACGCCCGCGACTACGACCGCGCGCACGCCTCCCCTGCCGCCGCCGACGACCCGTTCGCGCTGCGCCTGGCCGAGCATCCCCGGATGCGCGAGCTGTACCTCGACGCCGAGGCCGAGGATGGCTACCACCGCGACCGCAACGTCTTCGCCCCCGGGGTGAGCATCGAGGACGACATGGCGGTGCTGGCGACCTACTCCACCGGCGCGACCATGACCTACCACCTCACCGCGTACGCGCCGTGGGAGGGCTACCGGGTGATGGTCAACGGCAGCCGGGGGCGCCTCGAACTGGAGGTCTGCGAGAGCGAGTACGTCAGCCCCGCCGCGGCCGGCGCGCTCAAGGGCGCCGCGTTGCACGGCGACCAGGCCGCCGACGAGGGCGGTGGCGCCACGCTGACCCTGCGACCGTTCTGGTCCCCGCCCCGGCGCATCGAGGTCGACGGGTACCGCCGGCAGGGGCACGGCGGCGCCGACGCCCGGATGACCCAGGTGCTCTTCGGCGGCGTACCCGACCCGCTGCACCGCGCGGCGAACGCCCGCGACGGAGCGTTGGCCCTGCTCACCGGCTTGGCCGCGAACCGGTCCTTCGACACCGGCGCCCCCGTGCGGGTGGCCGACCTGCTCAGCCTCGACTGACCTCTACCCCCAGGAGCCGCACCCCGTGCCCACCTCGACCCGACCAGACCTGCTCCTCCCCGCCGAACCGGGCCAACGTGCACTGGCCCGGGAGCTGTACGCGCTGGTGGCGCGGTCGCCGATCATCTCGCCGCACGGGCACGTCGACCCGGCGTTGCTGGCCGAGGACCGGCCGTTCCCCGACCCGGCACAGCTGCTCATCGTGCCCGACCACTACCTGACCCGGATGCTGCTCAGCCAGGGCGTGCCCCCGGCCGAGCTGGGCGTGCCCAGCCGCGACGGCAGTCCGGTGGAGACCGACGGGCGGCGGATCTGGCGGCGCTTCGCCGCGCACTGGCACCTGTTCCGGGGCACCCCGTCGCGGCTGTGGTTGGAGCAGACCTTCACCGAGGTCTTCGGCGTCGACACCCGGCTGTCGCCGCAGACCGCCGACGAGGTGTACGACGCCCTCGCCACCCGGCTCGCCGAGCCGGACTTCCGGCCACGGGCACTGTTCGAGCGGTTCAACATCGAGGTGCTGGCCACCACCGAGTCACCCCTGGACGACCTGGGCCGGCACGCCAAGCTCGCCGCCGACGGCTGGGGCGGGCCGGGCGGGCGGGTGGTCACCACCTTCCGCCCGGACAACGTGGTCGACCTGGAGTTCGAGGACTGGTCGGCAAACGTCGACCGGCTCGGCGAGATCACCGGCGAGGACACCGGCACGTACGCCGGCTACCTGGCCGCGCTGCGCTCGCGTCGGGAGGCGTTCATCGCCGCCGGGGCCACCTCGTCGGACCACGGGCACCTCACCGCCCGTACCCTCGACCTGGGGGCGGGGGCGGCGGCGCTGTTCGACCGGGCCCGGCGGGGTCGTACCGAGCCGGGTGACACCGAGACGTTCCAGGCGCACATGCTGCTGGAGTTCGCCCGCATGTCGCTCGACGACGGGCTGGTCATGCAGTTGCACCCCGGCGCGGTACGCAACCACAACCGGTGGCTGCACGCCCGGCACGGCCGCGACGTGGGCGGCGACGTCCCGCAGGTCACCGAGTACGTGCACGCCCTCGCGCCGTTGCTGGAGGCGTACGGCAACGACCCCCGGCTGCGGGTGGTGCTCTACACCCTCGACGAGGACACCTTCACCCGGGAACTGGCCCCCCTCGCGGGCGGCTACGCCGCGTTGTGGCTCGGCGCGCCCTGGTGGTTCCTGGACTCCCCCGAGGTGCTGCGCCGGTTCCGGGAGACCGTCACCGAGACCGCCGGCTTCTACAACACCGCCGGGTTCGTCGACGACACCCGCGCGTTCTGTTCCATCCCGGTACGCCACGACGTGGCCCGGCGCGTCGACGCCGGGTTCCTGGCCCGGCTCGTCGCCGAGCACCGGCTGCCCATGGACGAGGCCGCCGAGACCATCGTCGACCTGGCGTACCGGCTACCGAAGCGGGTCTTCAAGTTCGGAGCGTTCTCATGACCATCATCACCGACGTCACCGTGCACGACGTGCGGTTCCCGACCGCCGCCAGCGGCGACGGCTCGGACGCCATCAACCGGGGCGACTACTCGGCCACCTACGTCGAGCTGCGCACCGACGACGGTCCGACCGGCGCCGGGTTCACCTTCACCAACGGCCGCGGCAACGAGATCACCTGTGCGGCGGTCCGTGCCCTGGCCCATCACGTGGTCGGCCGGAGCGTCGCCGAGATCACCGCCGAGCCGGTGGCGTTCTGGCGTTCGCTCGTCGCCGACGTGCAGCTGCGTTGGCTGGGCCCGGAGAAGGGCGTCATCCACATGGCCACCGGTGCGCTGGTGAACGCGGTGTGGGATCTGCGTGCCAAGCTCGCCGGCAAGCCGATGTGGCGCTACCTGGCCGAGCTGCCCACCGACGAACTGGTCGCCAACGTCGACTTCAAGCACATCACCGACGCGCTCACCGCCGACGAGGCCGCCGCGATCCTGGAGAAGGGCCGCGACGGGCTCGCCGACCGGCTGGCCGTGCTGGAGCGTGACGGTTTCCCCTCGTACACCACCTCGGTGGGTTGGCTGGGCTACCCCGACGACAAGGTCCGGGCGCTGACCCGCGCCGCGTACGCCCAGGGGTGGCGGGCGATGAAGATGAAGGTCGGCGGGCCGCCCGCCGACGACCTGCGCCGGGCCCGGATCATCCGGGCCGAGATCGGCCCCGACGCGCTGCTGATGATGGACGCCAACCAGGTGTGGGACGTCGACGAGGCGATCGCCAACATGACGGCGCTGGCCGAGGTCGACCCGTACTGGATCGAGGAACCGACGCACGCCGACGACATCCTCGGGCACGCCCGGATCGCCCGGGCGGTGACCGAGCTGACCGGCGGGCGGTGCCGGGTGGCCACCGGCGAGGTGGCCGCCAACAAGGTGATCTTCAAGCAGTTGTTGCAGGCCGAGGCGATCGGCGTGATGCAGATCGACGCCTGCCGGGTCGGTGGGGTCAACGAGGTGCTCGCCGAGATCCTGCTGGCCGCCAAGTTCGGCGTACCGATCTGCCCGCACGCGGGCGGCGTCGGGCTCTGCGAGTACGTCCAGCACCTGGCGATCTTCGACTACCTGCGGGTGGGCACCAGCCTGGACGGGCGGATGGTGGAGTACGTCGACCACCTGCACGAGCACTTCGTCGACCCGGTGCGCACCCGCGACGGTCGGTACCTGTTGCCGACCGCACCGGGCTACAGCGCCACCATGCATCCGGAGTCGGTCGCCACCTTCGGCTTCCCGGACGGGCCGGCATGGCGGTGACCGTGGGCGCGTCCCGGCTCGAACTCGGCGCGCTGCGCCGGCTCCCGGTCGACGCCCGCCCACTGGTACGGCCCGGCGCCGTGGCCGCCGGCGTGGTCCACCTGGGACTCGGCGCGTTCCACCGGGCCCACCAGGCGGTCTACACCGAGCAGGCGGTGGCCGCGGCCGGCGGCGACTGGGGCATCGTCGGGGTGGCGCCGCGCAACGCCGACCTGGTGCGGACGCTGACCGCGCAGGACAACCTGTTCAGCGTCAGCACGCTGTCGGCGGCCGACCGGCACACCCGGGTGATCGGGGCGCTGGCCGGGGTGCGGCTGGCCGCCGCCGACCCGGGCGCGGTGGTGGCGTTGCTGGCCGACCCGACGATCCGGGTGGTGACGCTGACGGTGACCGAGAAGGCGTACCAACTCGACCCCGCGGCCGGCACGCTGCGCCCGGATCCGGCGCTAGTCGCCGACCTGAGCACCGACCGGCCCCCGGCCACCGTGCCGGGGCTGCTGGTGCGCGGCCTGCTCGCCCGGGCCGCCGCCGACGCCGGGCCGATCGCCCTGGTCAGCTGCGACAACCTGCCGGCCAACGGCCGGCGGCTGCGGAGCCTGGTCGAGCAGGCCCTGGCGTACGCGGACGCACCGCGGTCGGCCGTCGACTGGGTCGGCGCGCAGGTCGGTTTCCCCGGCACGATGGTGGACCGGATCGTCCCGGCCAGTACGGCGGAGACCTTCGCGGCGGCCCGGCAGGCGCTCGGTGTCGCGGACCTGGCGGCGGTGGCCGCCGAGCCGTACACCCAGTGGGTGATCGAGGACGACTTCCCCGGCGGGCGACCCGCCTGGGAGCGGGCCGGTGCGGTGCTCTGCGCCGACGCCGGCCCGTGGGAACGGCTGAAGCTGCGGGCGCTCAACGGGGTGCACTCGGCCGCCGCGTACCTCGGCGCGCTGGCCGGCTGCGAGACGATCGCGGAGGCGCTGGCCCTGCCGCACCTGGACACCGTGCTGCGCCGGCTCATCGCCGAGGACGTGGCGGCCAGCTTCACCCCGCCCGAGGGCGTCGACGTGATCGACTACGGCGAGCAGGTGCTGGCCCGCTTCGGCAACCCGGCGATCCGGCACCGCACGTTGCAGGTGGCGATGGACGGGTCGCAGAAGCTGCCGCAGCGGATCCTGCACACCGTCGCCGACCTGCGGGCCGCCGGACGGCCGGCGCGGTGGGCGTCGCTGGTGCTGGCCGCCTGGATCCGGTTCGCCCAGGGCAGCGCCGACGACGGCCGTACGCTGCCGTTGGACGACCCGCTCGCGGACCGCATCCGTACCGCGCTGGCCGCCGGCACGTCGCCGGCCGACACGGTGGCGGCGGTGCTCGCCCTCGACGAGGTCGTCCCGGCCGAGGTGGCCGCCGACGCGCAGGTCCGCGCCGACGTGACCGCCTGGCTGACCGACCTGACCCGCCACGGCGTCCCCGGCACCCTCGCCGCCGCGACATGAGGCAACGGAGGGGCAGCTTGTTGACGCCCGGTGTGGAGGACGGGCCCCCGGTCAACCCGACCCGGGTCGCGCTGATCGGGGCGAACGGGCACGGCCGCTGGCACCGGCGGGTGATCGGCCCGCTGCACGACGCGGGGCGGCTGCGGCTGGCCGCCCTGGTCGACCCGAGGCCGATCGAGGCGGAACCGGCCGCGCCGGTGCCGCCCGGCACCCGGATCTTCACCGACCATCGGGAGATGCTCGCCGAGGTCGCCCCGGAGGTGGTGGTGATCTGCACCCCGCCGCACACCCACCTGCGGATCGCCGGGGACGCGGTGGCCGCCGGTGCCGACCTGCTGTTGGAGAAACCGCCGGTGTTGTGCTCCGCCGAGCACGACGAGCTGGAAGCGGCGCTGTCCGCCGCGGGTCGGGTGGCGCAGGTCGGGTTCCAGGCACTCGGCTCGGCGGCGCTGAGCGCGTTGACCGACGCGGTGACGGCCGGGCGGCTGGGTACGGTCACCGGCATCGCGACGGTGGCCGCCTGGCAGCGGCCGGACGCCTACTACGCCCGCGCCCCGTGGGCCGGTCGACGGCTGCTCGACGGCCGGCCGGTGCTCGACGGCGCGCTGGCCAATCCGCTCGCGCACGCCGTCATGCAGTGCCTGGCGGTCGCCGAGGCGGTCGCCGGGCGACCGGTGGTACCGGTCGGCATCGAGGTCGAGCGGTACCGGGTCCGGCCGATCGAGGTGGACGACACCGCCGTGCTGCGGGTCCGGACCGCCCACGGTCCGCCGATCGTGGCCGCGGTGACCCTGGCCGGGGAGGACTTCGTCCCCGGCGAGGTGATCGTCACCGGCAGCGTCGGGCGGGCGGTGCTGGAGTACCCGACCGACCGGCTGTCGCTGCCCGGCGACGCGGCGCCGGCCGAGGTGCCCGGCCGGCGGGGGCTGCTGGAGAACCTGCTCGCCCATCGGGCCGATCCGGGCGTACCGCTGATCGCGCCGCTGGCGCGGACGGCGCCGTTCACCGCGGTGCTGACCGCGCTACAGGTGGCACCCGAGCCGACGCTGCTCGGCGGTGGACTGGTCGACCCGGTCGGCACGGGCCCGCAGCGGGTGCTGCGGATCCGGGGCGTGAACGCGGTGCTGCGCCGGGCCGCCGAGCGGGGTGAACTGCCGTCGGAGTCGGGGGTGGAGTGGGCGGTCCCGCCGTGGCGGGTCACCGTGGAGTCGGGAGCCCGCGGTGGCGGGTCACCGCGGCGCAGCAGCCAACCCGCGGCGGGCTGACCACACCGAGAGAGGAGGAACGGCAACCGGACTGCAAAACACCGGTCCGATCCGGACCCGGCCAACACGTTGAACAGCAGGTTCCGACCTGGACAGGTCGGGGCAATCTCGGCCGATCATAATTACTGCAACAAACCTGCATATCATTAATATTGACCGCCATAAAACGCTCTCCGTAACCTTCGTTACAAACAAGAAACACCACGAAGGAACGGATGAGACGATGCGCAGAATCGCCGCCGGCGCGGCATTGATCACACTCACCCTGACCGCGACACCCGCCGCGGCCGCGGCCCAACCGCAGGCCGGCACCGGCGCACCGGCGCTCTCGTCGCCGACGCAGGAACGCGGCGCGGTGCTGTCCCCGCTGGCCCGTCAGCTCGGCCGGCAGGCCCTGCCGGCCGGCGACGGCTGGGCCGCCGCCGGACCGGGCACCACCGGCGGGTCGGCCGCAACGGCCGACCAGGTCCACGTCGTCTCCAGCCGCGCCGAGCTGGTCGCCGCGCTCGGCGGCGACAACGCCACCAACGCGGGCAACGCCACCCCGAAGATCGTGTACGTCAAGGGCACCATCGACGGCTTCGAGGACGCCGACGGCAGGCTGCTCGACTGCACCGACCTGGCCGACCCCGGCTACTCGCTGGCGGGCTACCTGGCCGCGTACGACCCGGCGGTGTGGGGCCGGACGGCACCGAGCGGGCCCCTGGAGCAGGCCCGGGTGCGGTCGGTGACCAACCAGACCCGGCACACCCAGATCAACGTCGGCCCGAACACCACGCTCGTCGGGCTGCGCGGGGCGCGGTTGACCGGTCTCACCCTGATGATCGACCGGGCGCCGAACGTCATCGTCCGCAACATCACCTTCGACGACGCGCGGGACTGCTTCCCCGCCTGGTCCCCCACCGACGGCGACACCGGCAACTGGAACTCCCAGTACGACCAGATCTCGGTGCGGCGCAGCGAGAACGTCTGGATCGACCACAACACCTTCACCGACGGCGACAACCCCGACAGCGCCCAGCCGCTCTACTTCGGACGCCCGTACCAGGTGCACGACGGCTCGCTGGACATCACGCACACCGCCAGCCTGGTCACCGCCTCCTGGAACCGGTTCGACGGGCGGGACAAGCTGATGCTGATCGGCTCGTCCAACACCGTCGGCCCGGACGTCGGCCGGCTCAACGTCACCCTGCACCACAACCTGTTCGACGGGTCGCTACAGCGGCTGCCCCGGGTCCGCTTCGGCCAGGTCGACGTATACAACAACGCCTACCGGCTGGCCGGTGCGGGCTTCGAGTACGCCATCGGCGTCGGCGTGCAGTCCGCCGTGTACGCCGAGAACAACCACTTCACCCTCGGCGCCGGGATCGACGCGGCCGACCTGCTCTACGACTGGGGCGGCACGGCGGTCACCACCCGGGGCAACTGGGTCACCCCGGCGCGCGGGCTGCCGCGTCCGGTGGACCTGGTCGCCGCGTACAACGCCGTACACGAGCCCGCGCTGAGCCCCGACGCCGGCTGGACGCCGACGCTGCGGCGCGGCCCGGTGCTCCCGGCGCCGCTGGTGCCGCTCGCGGTCGGCCCGCTCGCCGGCGCCGATCGGCTGCCGCTGTAGCGGCACACCGCTGTTGACAGGGCCTCGCCCGTACCGGCGACGTCAACCAGGGCCCTTCTTCCACCACCCACCACCACCAGCACGGAAGGTGAGACGAGGATGAGACGACCAGTCACGCGACGAGTCCTGGCGGCACTGGCCGCCACCGCCACCGGGGCGGCGATCTGTGTGGCCGTCACGACGCCGCAGGCGTCCGCGGCCGTGGGCAGCGCCACCGGCTTCGCGACCCGCAACGGCGGCACCACCGGCGGCGCGGGCGGGCAGACGGTACGCGCCACCACCGGTACGCAGATCCACGCGGCGCTGTGCAACCGGGCCAGCAGCAGCACCCCGATCATCATCCAGGTCGAGGGGACCATCAACCACGGCAACACCACCAGGGTCTCCGGTTCCAGCTGCAACACCGCGGCCGACGTGATCGAACTCAAGCAGATCAGCAACGTCACGATCCTCGGTGTGGGCAACGGCGCCCTCTTCGACCAGATCGGTATCCACATCCGCGAGGCCAGCAACATCATCATCCAGAACGTGACGGTCCGGAACGTCAAGAAGTCCGGCTCCCCCATCTCCAACGGCGGCGACGCCATCGGCATGGAGGCCAACGTCCGCAACGTCTGGGTCGACCACGTCACGCTGGAGGCGTCCGGTGGGGAGTCGGAGGGCTTCGACGGCCTCTTCGACATGAAGAACAACACCCAGTACGTGACGCTGTCCTACAGCATCCTGCGCAACTCCGGTCGCGGCGGACTGATCGGCTCCAGCGAGAGCGACCTGTCCAACGACTTCGTCACCTTCCACCACAACCTGTACGAGAACCTCGACTCCCGCGTTCCGCTGCTGCGGGGCGGCACCGCCCACATCTACAACAACCACTACGTCAACATCCGGGAGTCGGGCATCAACTCCCGCGCCGGTGGCCGCGCCAAGGTGGACAACAACTACTTCCGCAACTCCAAGGACGTGCTGGGCACGTTCTACACCAACCAGGCCGGCTACTGGCAGGTCAGCGGGAACACCTTCGACAACGTGACCTGGTCCAGCCGCAGCAGTGACAACAACCCGGCCGGCCCGAACCCGACGTCGAACACCAGCATCAGCATCCCGTACCCGTACAGCCTCGACGCGGCCAGCTGCGTGCCGAACATCGTCAGCCAGACCGCCGGCGCCAACAAGGGCATCCGCACCTCGAACGGCAGCTGCGCGACGCAGAACCCGACCAGCGGCCCCACGCCCGGTCCCACCGGCAACCCGACGCCGACCCCGAGCCAGCCCAGCGGCACCAACCTGAGCATCGGTGCCGGTTCCGACGGTTCCAGCAAGGCCAGCGGCACCAGCTACGGCGACGTACGCGACGGCAACATGAGCACCGCCTGGTCGCCGTCCGGCGCCACCGGCCAGATCTCGATCAAGTGGGACACCGCCACCCGGGTGTCCCGGATCAACATCCGCGAGGCGTCGGGCTCGGTCGGCAACGTCCGGGCGTGGCGGGTGCTCAACCACGACACCGGGGCCGTCCTGGCCACCGGCAGCTCGGCCGGCGTGATCACCTTCACCGCCACGTCGCTCCGCAAGATCACCTTCGAGATCACCAGCTCGTCCGGCACGCCGAGGGTCGCCGAGTTCGAGACGTACGCCAGCTGACCCCACCCGCGCCAGCCGGGCACCCCTGCCGGCACACCCCCCGGAGGTGGGGGCCGCCACCCCGGCGGCCCCCACCTCTCCTCGGCCCCCCTTTGTCGGGCGACCACATCCCGACCGCCGCCGCGACCTCCGCGTGGGCGACGACGCGGCGGCGGTCGGGGTGAGCTGCGCGGTGCATCCGGACGGGGTGGCCGCACACGTGGAACGGCAACGCACACTGCTCCGCGCCGGCTGGCACCTGTCCGACGTGTTCGCCAGCCGCTGGTCGAACGACCCGATCCGGGCCGCCCTCGACCTCTCCGCGCGGATCGCCCCACGCTGATCCGCCACGCGATGCCTAGAGCTTGACGAAACGTACGGGCTCGCGGAGTACCGCAATGGCGGAGTCGACGTCCGCCAGCCTCGCCGCGAGCGTGGCGGCAGCCATCCGGCTGGGCAGCGCCGCACTGAACTTGAGACCGGCCAGCGCCTTCTCGGTCACGACGACTCCAGTCGTCCGGCGCATGGGACGGGGCACCCGTAAGGGCCGTTTCCATCGCCGAGCCGCTGCCTACGGCTCCCGCATCCAGAGCTTCGGATCGTTCACGAAGACACCCTTGCCCTGATGCCGCCGGATCACCCGGAGGGCTTCGAGTCGGGCGTAGGCCATCTGCACGGTCCCGTGACTGACGTCGTAGGTGGCGCGCGTGTCGGCGATCGAGGGCAGCCTGTCCCCCGGCTTCAACTTCTTGGACTTGACGTCGGCGATCACATCATCGGCGATGCGCCAGTAGTCCGGCACTTCTCGCATGGCACTCCTCGCGTGGCAATCCGATTCGATCACACCGCGACGCGCCGAACAAGCAACGTTGACTCACCTGACATGTCTAGTTATGTTGGTGCGGAGCCGCTTCTCGCGTGGCAACGAGTTCGGCTCATCCCCCTGGTCGGGGCGGGTGTGTGTGCCCGTCCCGACCCAGTGAGCTGCTCTGTCGTCGTACCGCCGAACTGGGCTGCGGCGGCCGAGCGGGCGGGCCGTGCGGACGCCGGCCACGCACGGCCCGCCCTTCCACGCACCACCGCACCGACCCTCCGCGCTCCAGAGAGCCCTTGAGGAAGGACCGTCGTGGCCCAGGTGTATCGAGGTGGCCAGCCCTACGGGACCGGCCGCCCGACCCGGTTGACCCCACACGAGGTACGCAACCACACGTTCGCCCCGCGCCGCCGTGGGGCCGACCCCGATCAGGTACGCGAGTTCCAGGCCACGGTCGCCGACGAGCTGGCCGACCTGCACCAGCAGTTCCGCAAGCTCGCCCAGGAGAACGACCGGCTCAAGCGGGCCCTGCGCGACTGGCAGTCCATGCACGCCCGGCACTGCCGACCACCGAACCAGGCCCGCTGGTGACCGCGCGCCCGGTCCCCGGCGACCTGCTCCGGATCGACGGTCGCGCCTCGGTGCAGTTCGCCGGGGACCGGGCGCTGACCCTGCGCGTCGTCTCGACCAGCGACCGACAGGCGTACGACGGCTGGATCTGGCTGACCGGGTACGTCATCGACCGGCGCGGCAACGCCACCACCAAACGCGAGATCTACGTCCAACTCGCCGGGCTGCGTCCCGCCTCGGTGCCCGCTCCCCCTCGCCAGGTCAGCCGGCGAGATGGACCTGGTGGGCCGCGCGGAGCGTCGGCACGACCGTCCCGTGCAGGTACGGCGCCGAGGTGAGTCGCCCCAGTCCCGCTCGCACTCGGCGGCCCGGCGCCACAGCCCACGGGTGGAGCCAGGTGTGCTTCTGGGGATCATGGTGGCCGCCGGCTGGCCAGGATGGCGAGGGTCTCCCGGCGTACCGCCTCCGGCTCGCGCACGAGCCGACGGTGGGCGAAACGGACGACCAGGATGCCGAGGGCGGCCAGGTGTGCGTCGCGGCGCAGGTCGATCTCGCGCTGGCGTGGGTCGCCGTGGGTGCTGGCACCGTCGAGTTCGATGTTGACGCGTTCCGGTTCGGCGTACAGGTCGAGGTAGACGTTGCGCCGGCCGAGGCGGATCTGCACCTGCCGCTGGAACGCCGGCATTCCCGGGCCGGTGAAGACCCGCTCGTGTCCCCAGATCTCCAGCGGGCTGCGACAGCCGTCGGCGAGCCGGTTCAGCAGCGTGCGGAGCGCCACTCGGCCAGCCAGCCGCCTCGTGTGGTCGAGCGTCCCTTGCAACCGCCCGGGCGTGGTCAGCCGGTTGTTGACCGCCCTGATCATCGGCGTCCGTTGCTCGCTCGGGGGCAGCATCGGCCAGGAGTCGACGAGCGCACGCTCGATGGTGGTCACCGGCAGCCCTTGTCGCGTCAGCACCGACGGTGGGGCGAGGGTGAGGTGGCGGCGTCGATGGACCCGGACTCCGGGCCAGTTTCGTAGGCCGCCAGCGACTGGCGTGCTCACGTGCAACAGGTCCCCGGGCAGTTGTCGGCGCAGCCCCCACACGTCGAGGGCAGTGAGATGGCTGAGCGCGCCGCGCCCGCGTAGCCAGGCGGCGACCGCCCGGCGACCGAGGGCCGGGTCGAGGCGGCTGAGCGGCGGGCTGGCGGTGCGTTTGCACTGTTCGTCAAGGAGACGAGCTGCCGCGAACACCTCGGGGAGCACCCGCACCAGGTCGCCGTTGGTGCACGCCCGTTGCAGGATCCACTCCGGTACGACCTGCTCGGCCACGGAACGGGTCACCAGCCCGTGGCCGCGCTCCACCAGTTCCGCCAACACCGTATCCACGCCACCGACCGTGCCGCCCAACGCCGAAGTCCCGCAACGGCGAAGCTCCAAACCTGTGGACGAGGCATCCGCTGTGGACAAGCGCCACCGCCCGTCGTGATCTGCTACGGCGCGTGCATCTCGTGGGCCTCAACGTGGCGGTGCAGCTGCCTCCGCGTCGGCGTGTCGGACAGCCACGCGCCACATTCAAAGGCATCGCCACGATCGGGCGCCGCCGTGGAAAGGGGGGATGTCAGGCGGGGATGGAGCTGCGGTGGGCGTTGACGGCCCAGGCGTCGGGGAGGGCGATCCATTCGTTGTCGCCCACCGGGACCACCGCGCCGTCCAGCTTGGGCAGCGTGCCCGGGTCCTCCATCGGGCAGAGCAGCCACAGCTCCCCCGCCCCGCCGCGGGCCGCGTCCGCCAACTCGTGGAGCCGCTCCATCGCCCGGTAGCGCGCCAGCACTGCCGCGTCGTGCAGCAGCACCGGCCCGGCGTCGGCGCGCAACTCCGCGTGCAGCGACGGCACCGCCAGATGCCATGCCTGCTCGACGTACTCGCCGAGCTTGATGGCGCTGCGGGAGCCCGCCTCGGCGACGTCCGCGCCCAGCACCGTCTCCCAGGTGGGCTTCGGCCGGGCGTCGACCAGTCCACGTAGCTCACGCAGGAACACCGCCGCCACGTTGACCGGTCGGGCGTCGAAGCGTCGGGCCAGTTCCTGGCGGGCCAACGCGTACCGGTTGAGGCGTACCGTCAACGCGCGGAACCCACCGGCGGACCTGGCGCCGGTCAGCCGCTCCTCGGCCCGCATCGCCTCCGCCAGCTCCGGCGACTCGGCGGCCCAGCGGTTCGGTGCGTTCGTGGCGGAGGGGCGACGTTGGACGATCGACATCGACGACGAGCCGGCACGCGGTGGCGGCGGGACGTAGCGGTCACGGTTCCAGCGCAGCTCGAAGCCGGCCTCGGCGAGCAGCCGGTCGAGCTTCGGGTGCGGCGGCAGCGGCGCCGCCAGTTCGGGGAAGCGGGCGGTCACCCGCTGGACGACCTGCTCCGGGGTGAGGCCCCGGTGCCCCTCCGGGCTGGTCGCCGGGGGCACCACGCCGGCCTGGGCCAGCCGCAGCGCGCGGACCGGGTCGAGATTGCGCGGGTACAGCTCCAGCCGAGCGGTCGCGGCGGCCCGCTCCGAAGCCACCGCGGCGAGCAGTACCCGTCGCCGGTCGTCGATCGCGTCGGCCGCGCCGCCGGGCGCGGCCACCGCCGCGAGGGTACGCAGCACCGTCGCCGCACTGGGCAACACCTCGCTGGCGGCGAGCTTGTCGGCAGCCTTGCCGAGCACGTCGGCGTAGTCGAGCAGGGCCGGTGCGGCCGGAGTGTCCGGAGCGTCGTCCTCACCCGCTTCGAGCGCCACGAGCAGACGGTCACCCTGCGGGTGCGGCTTGCCGTCGATGTCGGCTCGGCCATGTCGGCGCAGCAGCAGCCGTGGCTCGTCCTCCAGGGCGTCGATCTCGACCGCCGCCCGCACGGCGGCGACCGCCACCGCGAGCCGCAGTTCGTCGCCGGTACGCACCGAGCCCCGGCTGACGAGCAGGGCCGCCGCCAGCTCGGCCACCCCCATCACCCGCCCGCCGTCGCGCAGCAGCTCGATGAGCTGGGTACGCACGCTACCCACCACCGGCAGGTCGTGCCACCGCTTGCGCTGCCTGCCGAGGATCTGCGCGATCCGTCCGGCGCTGACCCCGACTGCGGTGGCGACCTGTGGCTGCTGCGGCCAGAGCTGCAGCGCGGGTAGCGTGCCGGTGGCGTCCGGCAGGTTCAGCAGCAGCCGGGTGGCCTCCACCTCGGCGGCGTTGCGGCCGTTGTTGCCGGGCACGAGCAGCGTGGCGATCGCGTCGAGGCCGACGCGTACCAGGTCGGTGGCGCCGCCCGGCGCGGTGGTCTCGCCGGTGACCTCGACGGTGGCTGCCTTGCGGGCGGCCACCGAGGTGGGCACGGTCTCCCGCTCCCCCAGCCGGGTACGCCACTCCTTGACCCGCCGCTGCAGCTCCTTGCGGGTCTTCGCGCCGAGGCCGGGCCGCGTGGCGAACGTGTTGTTGCCGAGGGCCAGCAGCTCGCCAACGGTGGTGGCGTCCACCCGGTGGGCGGCGGAGACCGCCCGGGGGGTGAGCCCGGCAGCCTCCAGGGCGGTGGCGCGGGTGGCCTTGCCGGCGGCCTCCTCGCGGGCCTTCTCGGCGGCTCTCTCATCCGGCTCCTCGGTCTCGATCTCCGGGTGCTCGGTGCCGACCGGGGTGCTCGGTCGACGGCAGGTCGGCCCGACTGCGCACCGCTGGTGCGGGGATTCAGGGCGGGCGTCGGGTATAAGGAACGGGTGGAGATGCCGCCGTACCTGGCCACCATGCCGATGCACGCGATCACCGAGATGTACGGCGAGGCCGGACTGCGGGAGCGGTTCCGGTTGGAGATCGCCGCGTTCGACGCCGAGGCGCGGCGGCGGCTCGACGAGGCGTTGGCGCTGGCCGCCGTACTGCACCGGGACGACCGGCGGTCCCGGGAGCCGTACCTCAACCATCTGCTCCGGGTGGCGATCCGGATGATGCACCACTACCAGGTACGCGACGTCGACGTGATCGTCGCCGGTCTGCTGCACGACTCGGTCGAGGATCACCCGGCGGAACTGGCCGGTGCCGGGTTCGTGGGCGACCCGGGCGCGGCGGCGTTGGCGGTGCTCGCCGACCGGTTCGGTGCCCGGGTGGCGCGGCTGGTCGCGGCGGTCACCAATCCGGCCTGGGATCCCGGGCGCGACCGCAACGAGCAGTACCGCGAGCACGTGGCCGCCAGCCTGGACCGGGAGCCGTGGGCGCGGGTCATCAAGGTTTCCGACTTCACCGACAACGGCGTCGGCGTCATCCACTCGGTGGGGCCGAAGGTGGAGTCGTCGGCCCGCAAGTACCGGCCGCTGGTGCCGGTGTTCCGGGATCTGGTCACCCGGGCCGACACTCCCCTGTCGGCGCCGGTACGCCGGCACATCCTCGACCAGCTCGACCTGGCCGAGGAGCGGTTCGGCGCGATCCTCGACCAGCCCGCCCACCACGCCTGAGCGGCGCCTGGGTGAACGGCGTCGGGTCCGCACCACCGCCGGTGGGTCAGCGCGGAGCCGGCGGGTCAGCGCGGAGCCGGCGGGTCAGCGCGGAGCCGGCGGGTCAGTGCGGAGCCGGTGGGTCAGCGCGGAGCCGGCGGGTCAGCGCGGAGCCGGCGGGTCAGCGCGGAGCCGGTGGGGCGGTGCGGGTCCGGTCGAGCCGGGGCATCAGCAGCGTGGCCTGGGCGACCGATCCGCCGCCGACCTCGAGCCCGGCGCGCGCCGCGGCGTAGAACTGGTCGCGGGCCTCGTTGGCGCGGTGCAGCAGGCCGGGCAGGTCGTCGGTGGCGCGCGGTCCGCTCCCGGTGGCGCGCTGGCGGGCGAGGCGTTCGACCTCCCACACGGTGTCCCGCCAGTGCCGGGCCGCGGCCACCGTCGGGGCGTCCCCGAGCAGCAGGACGTTCTCCCAGGCGATGGTGTGCCGGAAGCTGGCCTCGGTCAGCGCGGCGAGTTCCTGGTCGGGGTCGAGGTAGCCGCCGATGAGCCGGCTGGCGATGGTGTGCACCTCCTTGAGGACGCGGGCGAACTCGGCGTACGCGTCGAGTCGCCGCTCGTCCCAACGCACGGTCTGGCGTCGCCGCCATCGGGCGCGGTCGGCGAGCGTGGTGGCGACGATGGTGCCGACGGTGCCGACCAGTACGCCGATGAGGGCGGGCAACTGCGCGACGATGCTCCCCATGACGATCACCCTGCCAGCCGGGGGCAAGGCCGCCGCTACTCCTCGCTGGTGGCGCAGTTGACTCGCCACCAGGTGGGTTTCGGCTGGGTGACGGCGCGGGTGCTGGCGGGGCGGTCGGGTCGCGGGCGGCGGACGGACCAGCCCGGCGGGGCGAGGCTTCGGTCGCCGCGCCGGGTCGTCGGATGGGTCGGTGCGATCAGCTGCCGGTACGCCTGGGTGAGGGCGTGGCCGGGGTCGACGCCGAGTTCGTCGCGGAGCAGCCGCGTTCCCTCCCGGTAGACGACGAGGGCGTCGGCCCGTCGACCGGCTCGGTGCAGCGCGGTGATGAGCTGCGCCCGGGCGATCTCCAGCATTGGCCGGTGGAGCAGCAGGGCGCGGAGTTCGGGGACGAGTTCCTGGTGGCGGCCGAGGGCGAGGTCGGCGTCGATCCGGTTGGCCAGCGCGATCAGCCACCGCTCTTCGAGCTGGACCACGGCCGCGGTGACGAAGGGGGCATTGATCCCGCCCAGTGCGTCGCCCTGCCAGAGGCCGAGGGCGTGGTGCAGGGCGCGGGCGGCCTCGTGCGGACGGTTGTCGGCCAGCGCCTGGCCGCCCTTGCGGGCCAGGAGCAGGAAGGTGGCGAGGTCGATCCGGCCGGGGTCGATCGTCAGCCGGTAGCCGGCCGGGTGGGTGTGGATCGTCGCGTCGTCGATGCCGGCGAGGAAGCGTCGCAGTGCGGACACCCGGACGTGCACCTGGGTGCGTACGGTGGCGGGTGGTCGTTCGCCCCACATCCCGTCGACGATCCGCTCGGTGCTCACCACCGTGTTGGCGTTGAGCAGCAGCAGTGCCAGCAGGGCCCGGGCGCGTCCGCTGGGAATCGGAATCGGGGCGCCGGGCATGGATATCTCGAATGGCCCGAGAAGCCGGAACAGCACTGATGAATTCGGGCTGGCGACATCCGGTCGGGCTGGTCCTACATTCGCCGTCAGATCACGCGCCACCCATGATTCCATCGATTCCTCCCCGTAAACAACGCAAGACTCCGAAGGAGTGGTGGAATCTCGGCTCACCCCATCAGTAAATGTCAGCATCTTAATGTTTGTTCAGCTGACCAGGCCAGACAGGCATTGATCTCCGTGCTGTGTCGTACATCACAGTCGGCTGTTCGGCATCGACACGACGGGGTCGATCATGGCGATATAGCGGGAACTAGTCCGATTAGACCATTGGCCTGAACGCGAGCCGGCACGGCCGTTCCACACACCGATAGCGAACCGATAGGGAACCTGTAGCCACACCTCCGACGATCACCGCCACCACAAACTCGTCGGAGGTTGAGTTGCAGCACAATCGTTCCAGGCGGGCCCTCGGCGGTCTGCTCATCGCGGCCGTTTCGGCCGTCGCCGCGGTCTTCGTCGCGCCACCGCCCGCGGCGGCCGCGCCGCCCGCCGACCACGTACTGTTCTGGAACGACGTGCTGCTGCGCAGCTATCGGCAGGTGGGCGGCGCGCCCGGACCACTGGCCCGGGCGGGCGCGATGATGCACGGCGCGATCTACGACGCGGCCAACTCCGTCGGGTGCGCCTGGAACGCCAAGCTCCAGGGCATCGGCTGCAACGCCGAGCCCTACCTGGTGCAGGTCGAGATGCGGGAAGATCTCGACCCGGTGCTCGAGACGGCGATCGACTACGCGGCCGTCACCGTGCTGCGGTCGACGTTCCCGCAGCTGGACTTCGACGCCGACCTGGCCGGCGCGCAGCAGGGTCGCAGTCAGGCCGCGAACGAGGTGGAGTCGGCTCGGGCCGGGACGGCGGCGGCCCGGGCGATGATCGACGCGCGGGCCGGCGACGGGTCGACGAACAACACCGCGTACGTCCACGGCACCGCCCCCGGCGACTGGCGGCCGACCGGATCCGGCCCGGCCGCGACGCCGAACTGGGGGCTGGTCACCCCGTTCGCGCTGACCTCCGGCGCACAGGTCCGCCCGCCGCTGCCCGGCGGGTTCGCCAGTACGGCGGCGCTGCTCGCCAGCCCGCTGTACGCCGCGCAGGTCAACGAGGTGAAGGAGCTGGGTCGGGAGGACAGCTCGACCCGTACCGCGGAGCAGACCGAGATCGCCTGGTTCTGGGCCAACGACCTGGACGGCACGTACAAGCCGCCGGGCCAGCACTTCGCGCACACCCAGATCGTGGCCCGCCAGCAGCAACTCGACCAGACCCGCAACGCGCGGCTCTTCGCTCTCGTGGCGATCAGCATGGCGGACGCCGGCATCGCCGCGTGGGACGCCAAGTACCGCACGCCGGTCGACCTGTGGCGCCCGGAGACCGCGATCCAACTCGCCGGCACCGACGGCAACTCCGCCACCACGGCGGATCCGAACTGGAAGCCGCTCTCCGCCGACCGGGACGGCAACAACTTCTCCCCCGCGTTCCCGGCGTACATCTCCGGTCACGCGACCTTCGGGGCGGCCTGGGCGGGCGCGATGCGCAACTACTTCGGCACCGACGCGATGACCTTCACGGCGACCACCGAGGACCCGCACGCGGTCGGCGTGACGCGTACCTTCACCAGCTTCAGCGCGGCCGCCACGGAGGACGCCCGCAGCCGGATCTACCTGGGCGTGCACTACCAGTTCGACGCCGACCAGGGCCTGGCGACGGGTACGGCGGTGGCGGACCACGCGGCGGCCAACCACCTGCAGGCGGCACCGGAGTTCGACTTCATCGGTCCGTTCACCTTCGAGCAGGACTGCCGGGCCGACGGCGACGCGCGGGTCGCCACCAGCGACTACTACGAGTTCTTCTGCGACGGCTTCCTCGGCGAGTGGTTCCTCTACATCCGCTGACGCGGACGCAGCCACCGCCGCCGACGCGGACAGGGCGGCGGGGCGGGACAATCGCCCCGCCCCGCCGTCGTGATCCGGATTCAGGAGGTGAACTTGTCCAGGGCCAACTCGATGGCACCGCTGTCCGGCTGGGCGTACGCCCGCATGGTCTGCTTGTTGTACGAGATGAAGCTCGGGCAGCGCACCGCCGGAGCGTTGATCCGCCCGCCGTCGCCGATCTTCTCGCCGGTCTTGGCGGCGTGGAAGGTCAGCGTGTAGCGCGCGGAGACGTAGTCGACGGTGACCTTCTTGTCGTCCCGGTCGTTGTACTCGCACTTGCGCGGCTCGCCCTCGCTGCCTTCCTCGAAGGCGAGGCAGCCGACCACGGCGACCGAGGCCCAGTCCGAGGTCTTGGCGTAGTACGGCTTGTTGAAGCCGACCGACTTGCTCAGCCAGGACTCCGGGCGCTCCGGGGAGTTGGCGAAGGTGTAGACCTTGGCGCCCTTGGGCGCGGTGTACGACGCGGCGTTCAGGATCGGGCTGCCGTCGCAGACCGCCGACATGTCGCTGGAGTTGCGAGCGGTGATGGCGTTGTTGTCGTCGGGCTGCTCCTGCGCCGGCGGGGCCTCCGACGGGGCCTCCGACGGGCCGTCGCCCTCGACGGGCGGGTTGCTCGGGCCGGTGGCGACGGGCGACGAGTCGTCGTCGGCCAGCAGGAAGTAGCCGATGGTGCCGCCGCAGGCGACCAGCACGGCCATCACCGCGGCACCGACACCAAGGCCGAGCCACAGCCCGGTCTTCGAGGACTTCTGCGGCGGCGCGCCGAAGGGCGGCGGGGCGGGTGCCCCGAACTGCGGCGGGGACGGCGGGGCGGGCGCGCCGAACTGCGGCGGCGGGTAGCTCCCCGGGGAACCGGGCGGAAGCGGTTGACCGACCGGCGAACCGGGCGGAAGCGGGGCACCGGGCGGTGTCGGCTGCCCCACCGGGGAGCCCGGCGGTGTACCCCAGGCGTTCGGATCCGGCTGCCCTCCGTACGGAGGGTAGTTGTCACTCATGTGTGGCCCTTGTCAGTGTCGAGAGGTTCACTGGTGATCAGGGTCAGGGTAGTGAGCGGCGCAAATCCGGCCCGCGACGTCGTCCGCGCGGTTCCGCACCGTGGACGGCCCGGTGGCCAGATCCGACACGGTGAGTGGTGGAGTCGGCGCGATACGCCACAACCGAGCGGACGAATCGAGCAAGGCCGACCTTCCCGGACGTGGTGATTGCCACAGGACAACAGGTGGCGACATGCACCGCCGTCGAAGCCTCCCAGCGGTGTGGCGGACCGCCGCGGCGGGTACCACGGGGACAGCGGCGAGGAGGAGGAACGAGATGACGACCGATCCCAGGTACACGCCGATCGCGATCACCGCGGCGGGCGGCAGTCTGGTCGACGACGACAGTGCGGAAGCCGGCGAACTGGTGGGCGCGGACGACGCGGCGGCCGACGCCGCTCGGGCCGGCGCCGACGTCGACCTGACCGGCGCGCGGCGGGACACCGATCCCACCCCGGTCGGGGCCGCCGACGCCGAGGCCGATCGGCGGCGCGCCGCCGGTGAGGCGTGACGCGACCCGGCCCGCCCGACGCCCCGGAGATCACCCTCCGGGGCGTCGACGTTCACTCCACCGCTGCGGACCGCGGCGTTCGGCCGGGCGCAACACTTCGATAGATAGAAATATTGCGTGACCGTTTCGCAACGCCGTAAGCTGCTGTGGGAGCGCTCCCGACCTTCCGTCCGATGTCGTCGGAGTTGCCGTACCCACCACCACACCAGATTGCGACGGTCCACATGAAGCATCCACCGCACCGCCCGCGGCGCCTGCTGGTCGCGGCCGGCACCATCGGCGCGCTGACCCTCGGCACCCTCGCGGCGCTGCCCGTCACCAACGCGATGGCCGCGACCGGCTGTTCGGTGAGCTACACGACGAACAGCTGGTCCGGCGGGTTCACCGCCAGCGTCACCGTCACCAACCTGGGCGACGCGGTCAACGGCTGGACCCTCGGGTTCTCCTTCCCCGACGGTGGGCAGCGGGTCACCCAGGGCTGGTCGGCGACGTGGAGCCAGAGCGGCCGCGCCGTCACCGCGCGCAGCGAGAGCTGGAACGGCGCGCTGGCCACCGGCGCCAGCACCAACATCGGCTTCAACGGCAACTTCACCGGCGCCAACCCGTCGCCGACCTCGTTCACCCTCAACGGCACGGTCTGCACCGGTTCGACCACGCCCACCACCCCGCCCCCGCCGACCACACCACCGCCGACCACACCACCGCCGACGAACCCCCCGACCACGCCGCCACCGCCCGGCGCGCAGACCCCAGTCGGCATCAACGGACAGCTGCGTGTCTGCGGGGTCAACCTGTGCAACCAGTACGGCCGGCCGATCCAGCTGCGCGGCATGAGCACGCACGGCATCCAGTGGTTCGGCAACTGCTACAACCCGGCCTCGCTCGACGCCCTCGCCACCGACTGGCGGGCGGACCTGTTCCGGATCGCGATGTACGTCCAGGAACAGGGCTACGAGACCGACCCCGCCGGGTTCACCCACCGGGTCAACAACCTGGTCGACGAGGCCACCCGGCGCGGCATGTACGCGATGATCGACTTCCATCTGCTCACGCCGGGTGATCCGATGTTCAACCTGGAGCGGGCCAAGACCTTCTTCGCCGCCGTCTCCGCCCGGCACGCGTCGAAGAACAACGTGATCTACGAGATCGCCAACGAGCCCAACGGGGTGAGCTGGGCGACCATCAAGAACTACGCCGACCAGGTCATCCCGGTGATCCGGGCCAACGACCCGGACGCCGTGGTCATCGTGGGCACCCGCGCCTGGTCCTCGCTGGGCGTCTCGGAGGGCGCCAACCACACCGAGATCGTCAACAACCCGGTGAACGCGAGCAACGTCATGTACGCGTTCCACTTCTACGCCGCGTCGCACCGGGACAACTACCGGGCCGAGGTCGAACGCGCCGCCGCCCGGCTGCCGCTGTTCGTCACCGAGTTCGGCACGGTCGACTACACCGGTGACGGCGCGGCCGACCTGGCCAGCAGCACCCAGTGGCTGGACCTGCTGGACCGGTTGAAGATCGGCTACGCGAACTGGACGTTCTCCGACAAGGCCGAGGGCAGCGCCGCGCTGCGCCCCGGTACCTGCAACGGGGGCAACTACACCGGCACCTCGGTGCTGACCACCTCCGGCGTGTTCATGCGCGAGCGCATCCGTACGCCGGACAACTTCCCGACCAGCTGAACGCGCTCCCCGGCGGCGGTGCCGCCGGGTGCGACAAGACCGCCCGACCACCAGGGGGGAGCCTGGTGGTCGGGCGGTCGGCGCGGGTGCCGCCCGGGGCGTGAAGCGCGCGCGGGGGCCGTCCGCTCACCGTGAGGTCGCCGCGGCCGGGGTCACTCCTCCTCGCCGCCGTCGTCGCCCTCGTCGTCGCCGAAGGCGTCGAAGACCTCACCGGCGACCAGGCCGCCGGCCATCCCGAGCGCGGCTCCGCCGACCACGCCCGCCGCGACCGCGCCCATGCCCGGCCCCCGCCGCTCGTGCTGCTCCGGGTGGCCGTAGCTGTGCTGTGGCGGCGGGTAGCCGCCCGGCTGGCCGTAGCCGGGGCCGTAACCCGGCTGGCCGTATGCCGGCTGGCCGTGGCCGGGCTGGGCATAGCCGGGGTGGCCGTGGCCGGGGGCGGGGTGCAGCGTCTGGTACTGGGTCAGCGCCGCACGGACCCACTGGTCGACCTCGGCGACCCAGTCCAGCCGATCGGCGTCCGCGTGCGATACCCGGTAGCGGCCGTACGTGTCGTGGCCACCGGAGAAGAGCCCACCACGCCGGTCGAACTCCAGCACGACGTCAACGCCGTGCTCGTCGGCGAGGAAGGTCAGCTCGACCTCGGTGACCCCGTGGGCGTACTGCGGCGCGGCGAAGTACTCGATCTCCTGGTAGAACGGCAGGGTCTGGTGCACCCCGGCGATCTGCCCACGCTCCAGGTCGGCGCCCTTGAACTGGAAGCCCAGCTGGCCGAACGCCGCGAGGATCCGCTCCTGCACCGGCAGCGGGTGGACGTACACCGGATCCAGGTCACCCTTGTCGACCGCGCCCCGGATGGCCACCTCGGTACGCAGGCCCAGGGCCATGCCGGGCAGGGGCTGGCCGTAGAAGTCGGTCACCGGGGTCTGCCAGGGCAGCGGGATCTGGAACGGCAGGGTCAGCTGCTGCCCCGGGGCCAGGCGCAGCCCACCGGCCACGGTGGCCCGGTGGAACTCGACGGTGGCGTCGTGGTCGGCCTCCGCGCCGTCGACCTCGACCCGGGTGATCAGGCCCAGCACGACGTGGTCGAGTTCCACGTCGTAGCTGCCGCCGGTCAGGTTCACCTGCCCGCCGAGCAGCATCCCGGGCCGGGTGCTGGGATTGGTCAGGACCGTGTCGACGCTGGGCGCGCCGACCCCGAAGGCACCCAGCATCTTCTTGAACACCACGAGCTTCTCCCTCGCCAGCGGACCGGCGCGACCCCGGGGACCAACGTGAAAGATCCACGCGGAACCGTTGCGTCGCAACGGGATCGACGCCGTCCATGATGGATCCCGTCGGCACCGGAAGCTAGCAGCGCAAGCTGTAAGGTAGCTGAGAGAGATCAGCCGATCACTTGCGGTGAGGGGTTTCACGGGCGCGGGTCAGCCCGGCACCGGGCCCAGCAGCGTGTCGTCCGGTCCGGCGGAACCGGCCGGGTACTCCTGCAACGGCACCGCGCCCGCCCGCCACGCGGCCAGCACCGGCTCGACGATGCGCCAGCACTCCTCGGCCACGTCGCCGCGTACCGACAGGGTCGGATCCCCCTCGAAGGCCCCCCGCAGCACCTCGCCGTACGCCGGCAGGTCACCGGGACCGAAGTCGGCGGTCAGCCGGACCCGGTCCAGGTCGAACGGGTCACCCGGACCGTTGATGTTGAGGTCCAGGCCCAGCCGGTCCGGACCGAACCCGATCCGCAGCCGGTCCGGATGCTCGTAGCCGGTCAGCCCGTCGGGCACCCGGGCCGGCTGCTTGAAGGTGATGATCGCTTCCTTGCGTACGCCGGCCGTCGCCTTGCCCGAGCGCAGCCGGAACGGCACCCCCGCCCACCGCCAGGTGTCCACCGTCAACACCAACTCGGCCAGCGTCTCGGTACCGCGCGCCGGGTCGACGCCCGGCTCGTCGGTGTAGTTCGGCAGCCGCCGACCGTCGATCTCCCCTGCGGCGTACCGGGCCCGTCGACTGGCCGTCACCGGGTCGTCGGCCCACAGCCGGGTGGCCCGCAGCACCTGCGCCTTACGGCCACGCAGCTCCGACGCCCGCAACGTCGGCGGCGGGTCCATCGCGAGCAGGGCGAGCACCTGCAGCAGATGACTCTGCACCATGTCGATCAAGGCGCCGGCCCCGTCGTAGTAGCCGGCCCGGCCCTCCAGCCCCAGGGTCTCGTCGAAGACGATGTCCACACAGGCCACGTGCGTGGCGTTGAGCACCGGCTCGAAGATCCGGTTGGCGAAGCGCAGACCGAGCAGGTTCAGCACCGTCGACTTGCCGAGGAAGTGGTCGATCCGGTGGACCTGCTCCTCCGGTACGAGAGTGGCCAGCAGTTCGTTGAGCGAGCGGGCCGAGACGCGGTCGACACCGAACGGCTTCTCCAACATCAGCCGGGTACCCGGTGGCACGCCGATGCGGGCCAGCGCCGCGGCCGACCGGGCGGTCACCAGCGGCGGCAGGGCGAAGAAGATCACCAATGGTCCGGCGCAGTCCCGCAGCAGCCGCCGCAGGTCGTCCTCGCTGGTCACGTCCGCGCTCACGTACCGGCTGTCGCGAAGGACCGCGGTCTCGTGCGGGCCGTCGGCGCCGACGGAGGCGAAGGAGTCGGCCACCCGGCGGCGCCAGCGCTCGTCGTCCCAGTCGTCCATCCCGCTACCGATCAGGCGCAGGCCGGGCACCGCCCCGGTGGCCAGCAGCCGCCCCAGGCCGGGCAGCAGCAGCCGGCCGGTCAGGTCACCGCTGGCGCCGAGCACCAGCAGCGTCTGCCGCGCCGGTGCGACGGTCGAGGAGCGTGCGGGGACGGTGGTGGGGGCGCTCGGGACCGAGGTCGTCATGGTTCCACCTTGCCCTGTCCCGGTCGCGGCGACGCACCGGACCCCACTGCCGCCGCCCCGACCGGCCACCGCGGTGACCAGTCGGCTGCTCTGGTGACCAGTCGGCTGCTCTGGCGACCGGTCCGCTGCCGCGGTGATCGGCCGGCTGCCGATGGTGAGCAGTCACCGCGTCCGGCTCGCGCGGCGATCTTCGTGTGGCAGGCTGGTGACATCCCCGCCGGCCGGCCGATGCCGGCGGCGTGCCGACCCTGCGAGGAGACGATCGATCCGATGGCTGCGGACGTCACCACCACCGACGAGTGGCAGGCCCTGCGCAAGCACGCCGACGAGATCCGCGCGACGCACCTGCGGGACCTGTTCGCCGGTGATCCCGACCGGGGCGAGCGGTTGACCGTCGAGGTGGCCGATCTCTACGTCGACTACAGCAAGAACCTGGTCACCGACGAGACCCTGACCCTGCTGACCGCGCTGGCGGAGCGGGTCGGGCTCACCGACCGGATCGCCGCGATGTTCGCCGGCGCCCACATCAACGGCACCGAGGACCGGGCCGTGCTGCACACCGCGCTGCGGCTGCCGCGCGACGCCACGCTGACCGTGGACGGGCAGGACGTGGTGGCCGACGTGCACGCGGTCCGGCAGCGGATGGCCGACTTCGCCGACCAGGTGCGCGCCGGCCAGTGGCGCGGGCACACCGGCGAGCGGATCCGCACCGTGGTCAACATCGGCATCGGCGGCTCCGACCTCGGACCGGTGATGGCGTACGAGGCGCTCAAGGCGTACCGCGACGCCGGCATCAGCTGCCGCTTCGTGTCCAACATCGACCCCACCGACATCCACGACACCACCGCCGACCTGGACCCGGCCAGCACCCTGTTCGTGATCGTGTCGAAGACCTTCTCCACCCAGGAGACTCTGGCCAACGCCCACCAGGCCCGCCGTTGGCTGCTGGCCGGGCTCGACGCGGGCGACGAGGCGGTGGCCCGGCACTTCGTCGCGGTCAGCACCAACGCGCAGCGGGTGGCCGACTTCGGCATCGACCCGGCGAACATGTTCGGCTTCTGGGACTGGGTGGGCGGCCGGTACTCGCTGCCCTCGGCGGTGGGCCTGTCGGTCATGCTCTCCATCGGCCCGGCCGGGTTCGACGAGCTGCTGGCCGGTTACCACGCCGTCGACGAGCACTTCCGCACCGCTCCCCCGGCCCGCAACGCGCCGGTGCTGCTCGGCCTGCTCAACGTCTGGTACACCAACTTCCTCGGCGCACAGACCCACGCGGTGTTGCCGTACTCGCAGTACCTGCACCGGTTCCCGGCGTACCTGCAACAGCTGACCATGGAGAGCAACGGCAAGTCGGTACGCACCGACGGCCAGCCGGTGTCGTACGACACCGGGGAGATCTTCTGGGGCGAGCCCGGCACCAACGGCCAGCACGCCTTCTACCAGCTGCTGCACCAGGGCACCCGGCTGGTGCCGGCGGACTTCATCGCGTTCAGCGAGCCCAACCACGACATCGGCGACATGCACGACCTGTTCATGTCCAACTTCTTCGCCCAGACCGCCGCGCTGGCCTTCGGCCGCACCGCCGAGCAGGTCGCCGCGGAGGGTACGGCCCCCGAACTCGTCCCGCACCGGGTGATGTCCGGCAACCACCCCACCACCTCGATCGTGGCGGACCGGCTCACCCCGGCCACCCTCGGCCAGCTGATCGCCCTCTACGAGCACATCGTCCTGACCGAGGGCGTGATCTGGGACATCAACCCGTTCGACCAGTGGGGCGTCGAGCTGGGCAAGGTGATGGCCAACCAGCTCGCCCCCCTGCTCACCGCCGACCGGCCCGACCTGACCACGCTGGACTCCTCCACCGCCGCCCTGATCCGCCGCTACCGCACCCAACGCCACCGCCGCTGACCCGCCCGACGGGTTGATCGAGAGGTGCCGGTCACGACACGACCACCACCTCTCGATCAACCCGAGCTGGGGGCGGGCGGCCCGGTAGGCTTGGCCGATCGACGCCGGCCTGCCGTACACCCGCGCCACGCTCGCCGACGACCTGAGGTCGCTGGGGGTGCGGCGCGGTTCGGTGCTGCTGGCGCACTCGTCACTCAAGGCACTCGGCTGGGTCTGCGGCGGCCCGGTCACGGTGGTCCAGGCGCTGCTCGATGCCCTCGGCCCGGACGGCACGCTGGTGGTAGCGACGCACACCCCGGACAACACCGATCCCGCCGGCTGGCGGCATCCGCCGGTGCCGGAGTCGTGGTGGCCGGTGATCCGCGCACACCTGCCCGGGTTCGATCCGGCGGTGACGCCGAGCCGGTGGATGGGCGTGGTCGCGGAGACGGTGCGCACCTGGCCCGGCGCGCGGCGCAGCGACCACCCACAGGTGTCGTTCGCGGCCGTCGGCCCGGCTGCCGAGGCAGTCGTGAGCGGGCATCGACTCGACGAGATGCTGGGCAGGAACTCGCCCGTGGGTGCCGTGTACCGGCTCGACGGTGACGTCCTGCTGTTGGGGGTGGGACACCACCGCAACACGTCGCTGCACTTGGCCGAGTACAGACTGCCGAACCCACCGCGCAGGCGGGAGGGCTCGGCTGTCCGCATCCGCACCGGCCGGGCCTGGACGCGTTGGCAGGACGTCGACACCGACGAGAGCGACTTCGACCGGGTAGGCGAGGCTTTCGAGGGCGGCGGCGCGCGGATCGGTCGGGTGGGCGCGGCCGAGTGCCGACTGATGCGCCAACGCGCGCTGGTCGACTCAAGGTCGTGCTCGATCCCGGATCGAGTCGCTATTGTGGCGCCGGGATGCCACTCGATCCAGGATCGAGCGTGATCTTGGCAAGGTGGCCAGGGCGTGTTCGGCATCGCGATCGGCAAGGCGGGCCGCACACTCATCAAACGCGCCGTCGTGCCGCGACTGCGCGCTAGCCCGGACCGCGATCCGTCTGTGCCATCAGCTCGATAGCGCCCACAAACCTCACGTCACCTCGCCTGGAAGCCCCATCGCAGCAGCCGGCCACCGGCCCTCGGCAGTCGACCTGCGGAGACCAGCTCAATCAATCTGGCGGCCCCGGGCCTTCGCGCTCGTCGTTCGGTTGGCTTTCGGGGTGCTCTGGCTCAATGGGTCACGAGCGGGTACCCGACCTCCCCCGTTGGTCGGGTGCCCGCGTCCCCTGACGCGACCGAGGAGCGAGTGCGTGACGACGACCGACATACGCGAGATCGACGTCATCGGCGAGCACGCCGGGGCGGCCCGACTGTTGGAACAGACCCTGTTCGAGGTGAAGCGGGTCATCGTCGGGCAGGACCGGCTGGTGGAGCGGTTGTTGACCGCGCTGCTGGCCCGGGGGCACTGCCTGCTGGAGGGCGTACCCGGAGTGGCGAAGACGCTCGCGGCGGAGACCCTGGCCACGGCGGTGGGCGGCAGTTTCGCCCGGATCCAGTTCACCCCGGACCTGGTGCCCTCGGACATCCTCGGTACCCGGATCTACCGGGCGTCGAAGGAGAGCTTCGACGTCGAGCTGGGGCCGGTGATGGCCAACCTCGTCCTGGCCGACGAGATCAACCGGGCTCCGGCGAAGGTGCAGTCGGCGCTGCTGGAGGTGATGGCCGAGGGGCACCTGTCGCTCGGCGGTCGCAGCTATCCGGTGCCGACGCCGTTCCTGGTGCTGGCCACCCAGAACCCGATCGAGTCCGAGGGGGTCTACCAACTGCCCGAGGCCCAGCGGGACCGGTTCCTGATGAAGGTCGTGGTCGACTATCCCACCGACGACGAGGAGTTGGGCATCCTCTACCGGATGGGCACCGGTACGCCGGCTGCCCGGCCGGTGCTCGACCCGGCCCGGCTGCTGGCGATGCAGGCCCGGGCCCGGGAGGTCTTCGTCCACCACGCGCTGGCTGAGTACGTGGTCCGGCTGGTGCTGGCCACCCGCGACCCGCGCCGGTTCGGGTTGGCCGAGGTGGCCGGGCAGTTGGCGTACGGGGCGAGTCCCCGGGCCACCCTCGGGCTGGTCGCCGCGGCGCGGGCCCTGGCCCTGCTGCGTGGGCGGGACTACGTGCTGCCCACCGACGTCCGGGAGATCGCCGGTGACGTGCTCGCCCACCGGCTGGTGCTCTCCTTCGACGCCGTCGCCGACGACGTCGACCCGGCCGAGCTGGTGCGGCGGGTGGTCGAGGCGGTGCCGCCGCCGCAGATCGCCCCGGCCCAGGAGGGCCAGGGTCCGGGTCTGGGGACGGCGGCATGAACCACGACTCGACCACGCTCGGGCAGCTGGCACCACAGCGTCGGCTGCGCCGGCTGGAGTTGACCATCACCCGCCGCCTCGACGGGCTGCTGCACGGGCAGCACCTGGGGTTGTTGCCGGGGCCCGGCAGCGAACCCGCCGGCAGCCGGGAGTACCGGGCCGGTGAGGACGAGGTACGGCGGATGGACTGGTCGGTGACGGCGCGTACCGCGGTGCCGCACGTGCGTACCGTCGACGCCGACCGGGAGTTGACCACCTGGACGCTTGTGGACGCCACGCCCAGCATGGACTTCGGCACCGCGGAGTTGGAGAAGCGGGAGCTGGCGGTGGCCGCCGTGGCGACCGTCGGGTTCCTCACCGCCGGCACCGGCAACCGGCTCGGCGCGCACCTGCTCGGCGACGCGGGGGTACGCCGATTCCCCGCCCGCACCGGACGGCACCACCTGATCAGCCTGCTGCGGACGTTGATGGAGGTGCCCCGGGGACGGCCCGCCACCCAGCCGGTGGCGCTGGCCGACGGGATCGACGGGCTGCGCCGCGCCGCCGGTCGACGCGGGCTCGCCGTGGTGGTCTCCGACTTCCTCGACGGGCTGCCCGACGAGGGTCTGGCCGGCGCGGACGGGGCGCCACCACAGTGGGAGGCGCCGCTGCGGCGGCTGGCCGCCCGGCACCAGGTACTCGCGGTCGAGGTCCGCGACCCACGGGAGCTGGAGCTGCCCGACGTCGGCCTGATCACGCTGGTCGACCCGGAGAGCGGGCGCCGCCGCGAGGTGGCCACCGGCAGCCGCCGGCTGCGGGAGCGGTACGCGGCGGCGGCCGCCGCGCAGCGGCTGGCCGTGGCGCGGGCGTTGCGCCGGTCGGGTGCGGCACACCTGCCGTTGAGCACCGACCGGGACTGGATCGCCGACATCGTCCGGCACGTCCACGCCCAGCGCCGGCTGTCCCGCGCCACCCGGAAGCCGAACGGAGGCGCCGCGTGAACACCAGCATGAGTTGGCAGTCGCCGGAGCGGTTGTGGCTGCTGGCCGGGGTGGCTGCCCTGGTCGTCGGCTATCTGGTGCTGCAACGTCGGCGCAGCCGGTACGCGGTCCGGTTCACCAACCTGCGGTTGCTGGACAAGGTGGCGCCGTCGCGCCCGACGTGGCGCCGACACGTACCGGCCGGTCTGTTCATCGCCATGCTGGCGCTGCTGGTGGTGGGTTTCGCCCGGCCCACCGACGAGGTACGCGTACCGCGGGAACGGGCCACCGTGATGGTGGCGGTGGACGTGTCCCGGTCCATGCTCGCCGACGACGTACCCCCGGACCGGTTGATCGCCGCCAAGGACGCGGCCCGGGAGTTCGTCGCGGACCTGCCGGAGGAGTTCAACGTGGGGCTGGTGGCGTTCGCCGGCAGCGCCCAGGTGATGGTGCCGCCGACCGGCGACCGGGAGGTGATGGCGGCCGGTATCGACCGGCTCGACGAGGGGATCACCGGGATCCAGGGCACCGCGATCGGCGAGGCGATCCACGCTTCGCTGGAGTCGATCCGCACGCTGGACGCGCAGGCGGTCGAGGAGCCGCCACCGGCTCGGGTGGTGGTGCTCTCCGACGGGGCCAACACCTCCGGGCGCAGTCCCACGTCGGCGGCGGCCGACGCGGTGGAGGCGGATGTGCCGGTGGACACCATCTCCTTCGGCACGCTCGACGGTCAGATCGGCGCGGGTCAGCGGGTACCGGTCGACGGGGAGACCCTGCGGACGGTCGCCGAGCAGGCCGGCGGCGGCTACTACGAGGCGGGCAGCGGCGCCGAGCTGCGCGAGGCGTACGCCGACATCGGCTCGTCAGTGGGCTACCGGATGGAGCGGCAGGACGTCTCGGCCCGGTTCATCGGTGCCGGTCTGCTGTTCGCCCTGTTGGCCGCGGCCACGTCGATGTTCTGGTTCTCCCGCCTGCCGTGACGACTTCGAAGGGACAGTTCATGACGAGCACGATTCCGGGCCTCGGTGAGCCGCGCGGGCCGCGGTTCGTCTCCCCCGACCTGCACCCCGGTGCCGCCCCGACCGGTGTACCGGCGGGCGCACCGGCTCCGCCGGTCGTACCTGGCCCGCCGCCCGGGGCGAACACTCCGCCGCGCACCGATCCCGGTGGCGGCCCGTCCCGGTGGCCCCGGTTCCTGCTGGCCGGGTTGACGCTGGTGGCGGTGTCGGCGGGCGCCGGTGGCGTGGCCGGTCATCTCGCCGCCCGCGACGACGCGCCGGAGGCGGTGGAGGCCGCCGCGCCGCCACTCGCCACCGGGCCCGGTGGCGACCTGGTGGCCGCCGCCGACCGGGTGCTGGCCGGGGTGGTGTCGGTGCAGGCGTCGACGGGTGGCCGGGGTGCCTCCGGCTCCGGTTTCCTGATCGACGACCGGGGGCATGTGGTCACCAACGACCATGTGGTGGCCCGGGGCGGCACGGTCAGTGTCGTCGGTCAGGACGGTCGGCGGTTGAGCGCACGGTTGGTCGGCCGTGACCCGGGTACCGATATCGCCGTGCTGCGCGTCGATCCGAGCAACGGGCTGCGCCCGCTGCCGCTGGCCCCGACCGGGCAGACCCGGGTGGGCGAACCGGTGCTGGCCGTCGGTTCGCCGCTGGGCCTCTCCGGCACGGTGACCGCCGGGATCGTCAGCGCGCTGGACCGGCCGGTGCGCCTCGGCGGCGGTGCCCGACAGCCGGCGGTGCAGACCGACGCCTCCATCAACCCGGGAAACTCGGGTGGGCCGCTGGTGAACGGCCGGGGCGAGGTGGTCGGAGTGAACACGGCCATCGCCACGCTGGAGGGCAGCGGCAACATCGGCATCGGCTTCGCCATCCCGGTGGACCGGGCGGCCCAGGTGGCGCAGCGATTGATCGCGAGGGGATGACGGGACGTGCGACTGCTCGTGGTGGAGGACGAGGAGGATCTGGCGGGTGCGTTGCGGGTCGGGCTGGTCCGGGCCGGGTACGCGGTCGACCTGGCGGGCGACGCGGCGGCCGCGTTCGAGTTGCTGCGGGTCAACGCGTACGACCTGATGTTGTTGGATCTGAATCTGCCGGACTCCGACGGGTTCGCGGTCTGCCGGGCGGTCCGTTCGGGTGCGGTGGAGTTGGCCGGCGGGCCGGAACTGCGGGTGCTGATGCTCACCGCCCGCGGCGCGTTGGGCGACCGGGTGCGTGGCCTCGACGAGGGGGCCGACGACTACCTGGTGAAGCCGTTCGCGTTGGCCGAGCTGCTGGCCCGGGTACGGGCGCTGCTGCGTCGGGACACCGGCGGCACCTCGGCGGTGCTGACGGTCGGCGAGTTGACCCTGGACACCGCCCGGCACGAGGCGCGGCGGGGGTTGCGCCGGTTGCGGCTCACCCGCAAGGAGTTCGGGGTGCTGGAGTATCTGATGACCCGACCGGGGCAGGTGGTGCCGGCGGAGGAGTTGCTGGAGCACGTCTGGGACGCCAACGCGGACCCGTTCACCGAGACGGTCCGGGTGACCGTGGGTACGCTGCGGCGCAAGCTCACCGGCGACGACGACGAACCGCCGATCGAGACGGTCATCGGGCGCGGCTACCGGTTGCGTGAGCGGACGGCGTGAGTGGGGTGGCGGCGTGAGTGTGTTCCGGTCGATCCGGTTCCGGTTGACGGTGCTCTACTCGACGCTGTTGTTCGCGTTGGCCGGTGCCGGGCTGCTGGTGGCGTACCTGGCGGTGGACCGGGCGATCGATCCGAAACCGATCAGCGAACGGTACGAGGCGCACCTGGTCAAGCTCAAGAGCGACGGCCGGACGGTGCCGACCGGTGTCACGATCGAGGTGGCCGAGGTGCAGCAGATCGAGGACGAGGTGAACCTGCGGCTGTTGCAGACCGTACGGGACTACTCACTGATCGCGCTCGGTGGCCTCTTCGTGGCCAGTCTCGGTATCGGCTGGGTGCTCTCCGGGCGGGCGTTGCGTCCGGTCGGCGCGATCGCCCGGACCGCGCGGGAGATCCAGGCCACCGACCTGTCGCGCCGGATCCGGCTGGAGGGCCCGCAGGACGAGCTGCGCGATCTCGGTGACACCATCGACTCGATGCTGGACCGGCTCGACCGCGCCTTCCGCGCCCAGCGTCAGCTCATCGACGACGCCTCGCACGAGTTGCGCAGCCCGTTGGCGATCATCCGGGCCAATCTGGACGCGTCGTTGACCGCGCCGGACGCCAGCGAGCAGGAGCGGGTCGCCGCGGTGGCGACCGTCGACCGGGCCACCACCCGGATGTCTCGGTTGGTGGAGGATCTGCTGGCCACCGCCCGGCGGGACGCCGACTCGACGGCCGACACCGACGTCGACCTGAGCACCGTCGCGCAGGAGGCGGGTGAGGACTTCACCCCGCTGGCCGCCGGGCGGGGGCTGCGCCTGCGGTACGCGCTCGGCGCGAACCTGGTGCTCGTCGGTGACCCCGACGCGTTGCGCCGGGCGGTGGGCAACCTGCTGTCCAACGCGGTACGGCTGTCGCCGCTGGGCGGCGCGGTCGAGGTGGCGACGGGGCGCACGGGCGGCTGGCTGTGGGTGGCCGTGGTCGACGAGGGGCCGGGCATCGCCGAGGCGGACCGGGGTCGGGTGTTCGACCGGTTCTGGCGTGGTGCGGGCGGCCGGGGTGGTGCCGGTGAGCGGCGTACCGGGCTGGGGCTGGCCATCGTCCGGCAGATCGTCGAGTCGCACGGCGGGCAGGTGGCGGTCTTCTCCCAGCCCGGTGCGGGCAGCACCTTCGTGTTCTGGCTGCCGGCGGCGGACCGCGCCGACGACGACCCGCCGCCGGCCACCGCGCCGCGGTGACCGGCGCTCGTCGGGTTATCTGTCACGCAACTGTCATCCAACCGTGCGGTCGACTCCAAGGTCCTTGCGCAAGGTGGTGGTCGATCGGGACGGCGCGTCGGGACGCCGGCCTCGACGACGAAGGAGACCGCTGTGGTGATGCCGTGGCCCTGGCCGATGCCCGACGACCACTCGTTTCGCGCGCTGTGGGACGAGCCGCAGGACCATGACGAGGACGTCCGGCTCGCCGCGTTGGTCGCCCAGCGGCTGAGCGCCGACTGGAGCACCCGCCGTCAGCAGATCACCGTGATGGTGCAGAACCGGGTCGTGATCCTCACCGGTCTGGTCGCCGGTGCCGAGACCCGGCGTGCCGCCGGTGAGTTGGCCTGGGATGTCGAGGGTGTGGCGGACGTCTGCAACGCCCTGCGGCTCGCCGGGCACCGGCGCAGCCGCCGCTGAGTTCCGGCCCGCCCGCACGCCCGGCACCGGCAGTGCGGGCGGGCCGGACACGGGGTGGCGCGGTCGGGCCAGGTCGCGCCGCCGCCGACCCGGCCGACGGTCCGCGCCGATCGGCGGTCGGACGTCGACGGTCAGGTCCGCTCGGCGGTCAGCCGGGCCAGGGCCTCGGCGCGGTCGACGGCCACCGACAGCACCTTGTCCAGGCCGGTGACCTGTAGCACCTGGCGGATCAGGGGCGAGGTGACCGCGACGCAGACGCGGGCGCCCCGTTCGGCGGCGGTGCGGTGGGCGCGGACCAGCAGGCCGAGGGCGGTGGAGTCGAGCAGGTCGGTACGACCGAGGTCGATCAGGACGTCACCGCCCATGTCGGCGGCGTGCCGCAGGGCCAGGCGCAGCGTGTCGCCGGTGTCGAGGTCCACGTCACCGGCGACGGTCACCACCGTCACGCCGTCGATGTGCTCGATGCCGAGGATTCCGCCGGGTACGCCGCCGGCGGCCGGGCCGAGCCGGATGCAGTGCGCGCAGCGGTGCGGGCCGGCGGCCAGTGGCGAGCCGCCCCAGCCGTGCTCGGAGAGCAGCGTCCAGACCACCTCGCCGTCGGCGGGTGGGCGCGGGCCGGTGACGGTGTCCCCGCAGTTGTCACAGGTCAGGGTGACCAGGTGGTCGTCCAGGACGACGGCCATGCCGGCCTCCTCCCACGTCGGATCGGTCGGGCACCCACCCTGCACCGGTCAGGTGGCGGGCACCGCGCGGACATGTGACGGTTGGGTGACGAATCCGTTTCCACCGGTTCGGTCGGATGGCTGACCGCTGGCCGGGAACGCCCCGGTTTATCTGCGACTATAACTATGAGGCACATGAATGTGACCGTGTGCGACAGGAGGTCGAATGATGTGGACCGGACTGCCCACCGACGAACCGGTCGGCACGCTGGAGGTCGTACACCGGTTCCGGAAGGCCATGCCCACCGGCGTGACCGTCTCGCACCGGGGCCGGATCTTCGTCAACTTCCCCCGCTGGGGTGACCCGGTTCCGGCGACCGTGGTCGAGCTGCGTCGGGGACGCGAGGTGCCCTTCCCCGACCTGCGGTGGAACACCCCGTCGGGCAACACCGACGAGTCCGCGTTCGTCTCGGTGCAGAGCGTCGTGGTCGATCCGGCCGACCGGCTGTGGGCGCTGGACACCGGCAGCCCGATGTTCGAACCCACCGCCCCCGGTGGCCCGAAGCTGGTCCGCGTCGACCTGAGCACCGACACCGTCGCCCAGGTCATCACCTTCCCGCCCGACGTGGCGCTGCCCACCAGCTACCTCAACGACGTACGGTTCGACCTGCGGCGCGGGGAGGCCGGGATCGCGTACATCACCGACTCCGCCGACGGCGCGCCGAACGCGATCATCGTGGTCGACCTGGCCACCGGTGTGTCGTGGCGCCGGCTCGACGACCACCCCTCGACCAAGGCCGCGCCGCTGGCGGACTTCCGGCCGGTGGTCGAGGGTCGCCCGTTCCTGGCCCGGCCGGCGCAGGGGGCGCCGCAGCCGGTGGGCGTCGGCGCCGACGGCATCGCCATCTCCGCCGACGGCGCCCGGCTGTACTACTGCGCCCTGGCCACGCGCCGCTGGTACAGCGTCGCCACCGACGCACTTGTCGACCGCACGCTCGGCGAGGCCGAGGTGGCCGCCACGGTGGTCGACGAGGGCGACAAGGGCGGCGGAGCCGACGGCCTGGAGTCCGACGACGCCGGTCGGCTCTACCTCACCAACTACGAGCACAACGCGGTGCTGCGTCGGCGACCGGACGGCGAGTACGAGACGGTGGTGCACGACGCGCGGCTGCTCTGGCCGGACACGTTGAGCGTGGCCACCGACCGGCACCTGTACGTGATCGCCAACCAGGTGCACCGGCAGCCGCCGTTCAACGGTGGCCGCGACCTGCGCCGCAAGCCGTACGCACTGTTCCGGACCCGGATCGACGCCGGCCCGGTGTTGCTGCGGCCGTGACGCGCTGCTGCTGCCCGACCGGCAGCAGTTTGCTGCACAACCTCGACGGCAGGCCACCTGCCGTGGCCGGCGACGGCGCCTCGATCGGGTGGTGCCGGCGCTCGCCACGGCGGCGCCGATGGGCGCGCCCGTAGCGTCGGGATGCAGCGACGACGAGGTGAGGAGTGGGTCGGTGACCGAGCCGGAGGAAGATCAGGAGAAGAGCGCGAAGGTCGACCCGGTGCTGTTCTCCCCCGACGGCGACCCGCACCACAACCCGGCCCAGGCGCCGCAGCCCGACGAGCACCTGGCGGTGACCTTCTCCCACGACGACGAGACCGAGGTCCTCGACGACGAGCAGTGACGGTGCCGGTCACCGGTGCCGGGCGCGCAGGGCGGCGGCGAGTTCCTCGTCGTAGGTGGCGAGTTCGTGCCCGTCGGCGTCGTAGGCCACCAACCGGCCGTGGGCCATCGTCGCCGAGCGGAACGAGAAGGTGCGCACGCCGGGGTAGGCCGCCAGCAGCGGGATGGCGCGCGGCGGGCCACCGGGCGCGGAGTGGTACTCCAGCCGGTCCACCCGGTCGGAGACCACCCCGTTGACGCGTACCTTGGTCTTCTCGGTGCGGGTGCCGAAGGTGACCGGGGCCGCCGTGCCGAACCGGGCGCACTGGGTCGCGTCCCGGCAGACGAAGAAGTAGCGCGGGTTGACCACGTCCTGCATCCGGTACGCCTTGAAGGTGGGGTCGGCGCCCGCCGGCAGCGGCTGCACGGCGAAGAACGCCAGTACCCCGGCGGCGGCGACGCCCACCCGCAGCCACGCCCGCCGCGACGCGGCGCGGGGCTCCGGCCGGCCGGCGACCACCGCGACGGCGCCGAAGCCCACCAGACACAGCGCGACCACGCCGAGGGCGCGGGCGTTCTCCAGCAGGAACTGCACGCCGGGGCGCATCGAGACCGGCCCCAGCGCCACTCCCAGCGAGATCACCATCGACGCCAGCAGCGCGGCACCGGCCACCCGGCGGGTCACCCCGGCGGCGCCGACCAGCAGCATCGCGGCCAGCACCGGCCACACCTGGTGGTGGGTCCAGGAGACCGGGGAGGCCGCCACGGTGGCGCAGCCGACGAGCACCGCGGCGTGCCCGGGCAGACCCCGGGCGGCCAGTTGCCGGGCCCGCAGCAACGCCACCGCGCAGATGCCGGCCACCAGCACCGCCCAGACCACCGGCAGGTACGCCGGGTCCAGGCCGAGGCGCAGCAGCATGCCGTGTACGGACTGGTTGCCCAGCGAGGCCAGGTTGCCGATCCGGGAGGTCTGTGCCACGGTGCCCGCCCAGTAGGTGAGGCTCTCCCGGGGCAGCACGACCAGGGCGAGAGTGGCGCAGCCGACGAAGGCGGCCAGCGCACGGGCGGCGTCCCGGTACCGTCCGCAGACCAGGAAGTAGGCCACGAACAGCAGCGGGGTGAGCTTGATCGCCGCCGCCACGCCGACCAGGACTCCCCGGGTACGCGAGGGACGGCCGACGGCGTCGAGCAGGGCCATCAGCACGATGAAGATGCTCACCTGACCGAAGCGCAGGTTGCTCTGCACCGGTGCGGAGAGCATGAGTACGGCGGCCACCGCCGCGACGGCCAGCGGCCGGCCGGCTGCCGTACCGGGATCGGGCCGACGGCCGGCTGCGGTTGCCGGATCCGCCTGGCGGCCGGCTCCCGTGGTGGCGAGGGTGCGGCCGATCGGCACGGCGACGGCGATCACCGCCAGGCAGGTCGCCGCCAACCAGATCGCCTCGGCCACGCCGAGCGGTACGGCGGTGATCGGCCAGAGCACCAGCGCGGCGAACGGCGGATAGGTGAACGGTCCACCGTTGGCCGCCGCGTACTCGTAGAGGGGTCGCCCGGCCCGCAGGTCGACCAGCGCGCCGTGGTAGATGTGCAGGTCGGACAGGTGGTCGGGGCGTCGCAGTACGAGCGCGACGGAGACCAGCGCGGTCAGCGTGAACACGGTCCAGAGCAGTACGACCCGACGATCCCGCATGGACCGAGGATAAGGATCCTCGCCGGGGTCGGCTGCCCCGCGACACGGGCCCGGCGTCTTGTCACCACCCCCCTGCGCCAACGATAATCGTCGATGTTCCTGAGCCGGACGAGATCGGGCACCGGGCAGCCCTCGATCGGAGCACCGCCCTGTCCACCCCCGTCCCAGGGAGCCCTCCCGATGAAGAACGCGATCAGACTGTGCTGCGCCGCCCTCGCGGCGGTCATCCTGACCGCGCTGGCGGCGTTGTCGATCCCGGCACCGGCGTCGGCGGCCACGCTGACCGAGGTGACCAACTTCGGCACCAACCCCAGCAACCTACGCATGTACCTGTACGTGCCGGACCGGCTCGCGCCCCGGCCGGGGCTGCTGGTCGCGGTGCACTACTGCACCGGCACCGGCCCGGCGCTGCACTCCGGCACCCAGTTCGCGGCCCTGGCCGACCGGTACGGCTACCTCGTGGTGTACCCGTCGGTCACCCGCAGCAGCCAGTGTTTCGACGTCTCCTCGCCGCAGGCGTTGCGGCGCGGTGGCGGCAGTGACCCGGTCGGCATCATGTCCATGGTCGACCACGTCCGGCAGCGCTACCCGGTCGACCCGACCCGCATCTTCGCCACCGGCGTCTCGTCCGGGGCGATGATGACAAACGTACTGCTCGGCCTCTACCCGGACGTGTTCGCCGCCGGGGCCGCCTTCTCCGGCGTACCGTTCGGCTGCTTCGCCACCAGCAACGGCTCCGAGTGGAACAGCGAGTGCGCCAACGGGCAACTCGTACGTACCCCGCAACAGTGGGGTGACCTGGTCCGCAACGCGTACCCGGGTTACTCCGGCCCGCGCCCGCGGATGCAGACCTGGCACGGCACCAACGACGACGTGCTGCGTTACCCCAACTTCGGTGAGCAGATCAAGCAGTGGACCAACGTACACGGCCTGAGCCAGACGCCCACGTTCACCGACAGCCCGCAGGCCGGCTACACCCGGACCCGCTACGGCGGCTCGGGCGGGCAGGCGCCGGTGGAGGCGATCAGCATGCAGGGCGTGTCGCACAACCTGCCGGTCGACGCCGCGCAGGCCATCCGCTTCTTCGGCCTGGACACCACCGCACCGACCAGCCCGCCGCCGACGTCCACCCCGTCGCCGACCGTACCGCCGACCCCGACGCCGAGTCCGACACTGCCGCCGACCCCGACCCCGCCGCCGGGCACGGGCTGCCGGATCGGGTACGCGGTAAACGCCTGGAACACCGGGCTGACCGCGTCGGTGACCATCACCAACACCGGCGCCACGGCGGTCAACGGCTGGAGCCTGGCCTTCACCCTGCCCACCGGGCAGCGCATCACCGGCGGCTGGAACGCCACCTACTCCCCCACCTCGGGTGCGGTGACCGCCCGCAACGTCTCGTACAACGCCGCCATCGCCCCCGGTGGCTCGGTCACCATCGGTTTCCAGGCCGACCACGGCGGCAACGCCGCCGCCCCGACCGCCTTCACCCTCAACGCCGTCCCCTGCTCGCTGGCCTGACCCGCGAGACCGCACCGTCGGCGCCCGGGCGACACACCCGCCGTCCGGGCGCCGTCCCGGTACGCACACCACCACCGCTCCCCTGGAGGAAACGCATGCTGTTCAGGGCACTCCCCAGACGACTCCGACAGGCCCTGGTGCTCGTGGTCGCGCTCGCGTTGCTCGGCGTGGCCGGCGCCGTCGCGGCACCGGCCGCCCGGGCCGCCACCGTCGACCCCAACGCCAGCTACGTCATCGTCAACCGGCACAGCGGCAAGGCGATGGACGTGTGGAACTGGTCGACCGCCGACAACGCCCCGATCAACCAGTTCACCCGCAACGACGCCGTCGTGCAGCAGTGGCGCTTCGTCGACGTGGGCGGCGGCTACCACCAGATCCGCTCGGTGCACAGCGGAAAGGTCCTCGAACTGCCCAACGCCAACGACGGCGTCCAACTGGTACAGAACACCGCGGCCAGCGGCAACACCCGTCAGCACTTCCGGCTGGCCGACTCCGACGGCGGTCACGTTCGGCTGGTCAACCGGCACTCCAACAAGGCGCTCGACCTGTGGGGCTGGTCGACCGCCGACGGCGCGATGATCTCGCAGTACCCGGACGTCGGCGGCGCCAACCAGCAGTGGCGGTTGGTGCCGGTCGGTGCCGCCGCCGGCTGCGGCAGCGGCGCGTTCCAGACCGAGGCGGTGCTCAACGGCTCGACGTGGACCGCCCGCACCGCCGGTGGCGCGGTCCACCACACCGGCGGCGACATGCGGGCCGCCGTGCAGGCCGCGGTGAACGCCCTGCCCGCCGGGCGGACCAGCAAGCAGCGGGTGGTGGTACGCGGCTCCGGCAGCATCAGCGCCGGTTCCCGCATCTCGCTGCCCAGCTACACCACGATCGACGTGTGCGGCACGATCAACGTGACCGGATCCGGCAGCGGCGATCAGGCGCCGATCTACTCACGCGGCACCACCCAGGTCGAGGTGCAGAACCTCACCGTCACCGGTGCCCCGCTGTACGGGATCTTCCTGCGCAACGTCACCGACGTGGTGCTGGGCCGGATCGAGATGCGGCTCTCCGGCGGGTTGGGCGTACGCATCGACAACCGGGGCGACACCAGCCAGTGGACCCGCAACGTACGCATCGACGACGTGTACGTCTCCGGTGCCGGCTCGCACGCGGTGGAGACGTACGGTGTGGACGGGTTGACGATCGGCACGGTGACCGCCCGCAACGTCGGCGAGTCCGGGCTACTGCTCAACCAGACCATCAACGCCACGGTGACCACGGTCGACGCGGAGAACGCGGGCAGCGGCACCGGCTACGCGGCGTTCCGGATCGCCAACCGGGCCGGGCGCGTCGGCAACGCCTACCCGACCAACATCCGGGTCGGTACGGTGCGGGCCCGCGGCGGCGGTCGGGGGATCTTCTGCGTCTCGGAGTCCGGTGGGCTCGCGGTCAACCGGGTCGACATCGCCAACACCGGCAACAACGCCATCCTGATCGAGAACTGCACCGGGGTGGATGTCGCGGCCGGCGGCGGCACGATCAGCGGCGGCGGTGAGCTGCGGCTGGCCGCCCGCGCCGAGTTCCCCGGCAACCGGGACATCGGCCTGCGCAACTTCACGCTGGTGAACAGCCGGATCCTGGAGAGCCCCTGCACGACCAACCTGACCATCAGCAACATCACCCTGAGCAACTCGACGATCAGCCGCTGCTGAGCCCCAGCACCACCCCAACCTGGTTGATCATGAGGTTGGCGGCGAAGTCGATCTCCTCGACTGCCGCCAACCTCATGATCAACGTGGGACCGGCCGGGGGCGATTCGTCAAGCAGGGGCCGTTCGTTGCACTCAGCTGGCGGTGCAGGTGGGGGTGGCGGTGGGACCGACACCGTTGCCCTGGAAACCGAACTCGGTGGTGGTTCCGGCGCTGACCGTGCCGTTGTAGCTCACGTTGCGGAAGTTCACGTTGCCGCTGCTACCGCTGGCCTGGGCGTTCCAGGTGTTGGTGACGGTGCTGCCGCCGGGTATCGAGATGTTCACCGACCAGCCGTTGAGCTGCGACGAGCCGGCGGTGACCCGGACGGTGGCGACGAATCCGCCGGTCCACGAGTTCAACGAGATCGACGCGGTGCAGCCGGCGCCGCCCGGCGGCGGAGTGGTGGGCGGCGGAGTGGTGGGCGGCGGGGTGGTGGGCGGCGGGGTGGTGGGCGGCGGAGTCGTCGGCGGCGGGGTGGTGCCGCCCGCGTTCAGCGCCTCCAGGGTGGCGTTGTACGCCTGCTTCTTGTTGCCGTTGTTGTCGAACAGCAGCGGGGTGCCGCCGGAGCGCCAGGAGTCCGAGTCGCGGATGCCCCACACGGTGATGCCGGTGCAGCGGGCGACCGCGAGGCAGTCGGTGACGACCCGGCGGTACGTCTCGGCCTGCGCGCTGCCGGAGCCCTCGATGTCCAGCTCGGTGATCTGCACGTCCACCCCGAGGGCGGCGAAGCTGGACAGCGTGGTCCGGTAGTTGCCCGGGTACGGCGAGTTGGGGTTGAAGTGCGACTGGAGGCCGACGCAGTCGATCGGCACACCGCGCTGCTTGAAGTCCTGCACCATCCGGTAGACGGCCTGGGTCTTGGCGTGCGTCCAGTCATCGGTGTTGTAATCGTTGTAGCAGAGCTTGGCGCCGGGGTCGGCGGCCCGGGCGGCGCGGAACGCCGCCTCGATCCAGTCGTTGCCGGTGCGCTGGAGGTTGGAGTCACGGCGGGCACCGCTGCTGCCGTCGGCGAACGCCTCGTTCACCACGTCCCAGGAGTGGATCTTGCCGCGGTAGTAGCTGGCGACCTGGGTGACGTGGTTGAGCATCGCGTTACGCAACGCGGTGCCGGACATGCTCTCCATCCACCGCGGCTGCTGCGAGTGCCAGGCCAGGGTGTGGCCGCGCACGCTCCAGCCCCGGCTGAGGGCGTGGTTGACGATGCGGTCCGCGTTGGTGAAGGTGAACTGCCCCTGGTTCGGCTCGAGCGCGTCGATCTTCATCTCGTTCTCGGCCGTGACCGAGTTGAACTCACGGTTGAGGATGCCGACGTAGGTGGAGTCGGAGAGCTTGTGGGCCGCCACCGCGGCGCCGAAGTAGCGACCCTTCTCGGCCGCCGAGGCGCCCAGGGTGGTCGCCGCGCTGGCGCTGGAGGCCACCACCACACTGGTGGCGGCGAGGGCGAGACCGACCACGGCCGAGATCAGCGCGGTGCGCGATCGCGGTCGGGTCGCGGGACGCCCACTGGCGCGGGCGAACGCGTTGTTCATGGCATGAGCCTTTCGACGAAGCCGTGCTGACGGGAAGCCGGCCCCGACTACTGCCCAACACGGTGGCCCTTCCCTCGCCGACGCGGTCGCCCGGATGCCGCGCCGGCCGGTGCACTCGGCCAGCCACCGTGAGTAGATCGAGGCTGTTCTATCGAAAACAGTATCGAAACACGTCGGCAACCTCAACGTGTCGGACTGTCTTCGGTGGACCGGAGCGAGCGGATCGCCCCAGCCTGATCCGCAGTAAACCACAGCACGTGCGCCCGGCGGACCGGAAGGAGACGACCGAAAGTTTCGGTCGAGAACCGGGACTACCGGTCACCCAGAGATCGTCGCGTCGCGCGTCGCCGACACCCGGTCCGACTCAGCGAGTACGCCGGACAGCCAGCGCAGTTGGCGTCGAACGTGCAGCGCCTCGCCGTGTTCGTGACCGTTGAACGGGTAGACGTGCATGGTGCGCCCCGGTGCCGGGCCGTCGTGGGCGGCGCCGTACTGGTTGTACGCGGCGAAACCGGTGCTCGGCGGGCAGACCACGTCGCGCAGCCCGACGCCCATGTGCAGCGGGGCCCGGGCCCGCCGCGCGAAGGTGACCCCGTCGACGTAGGACAGGGTGCGCGCGACCGCCGCCTCCGCCTCCCGGTGCACCGCCAGGTAGGTGACGATCTGGCCGTACGCGCCGACGTCGGTGAGTTCGACGGCCCGCTGCGGGTGGCAGAGGAACGGCGCGGTGGACAGCACGGCGGCCAGGTCCGGCACCAGCCCGGCGACCGCCAGGGCCAGCCCACCGCCCTGGCTGTTGCCGGCGACGACCACCCGGTCCGGGTCGACCCCGGGCAGGGACCGGGCCGCCGCGACGGCGCATACCGCGTCGGTGACCAGTCGCCGGTAGTAGTAGCCCTCGGGCGACAGGATGCCCCGGGTCACCGGTGCCGGCCCGCCGGGCGCGCTGCCGTGCGGGTCGACGGTGTCGCCGACGCCGTACTGCCCGGACTGCCCGCGGGCGTCCATCAGCAGGTGCGCGTAGCCGGCGGCGGACCAGGTCAGCCGCTCGTGCGGCAGGCCCCGGCCGCGCCCGTAGCCGACGTACTCGACGACCACCGGCAGCGGGTCGGGCAGCGCCGACGGGCGGGTGTACCAGGCACGTACCGGGTCACCGGCGAAACCGGCGAAGGTGACGTCGAAGGTGTCGACCAGGCGCAGGTCGGTGGGTTCGGGACGGACGTCGACCAGCACCGGCACGGCCGCCGCCGCCGCCTGGTGCAGCGTGCGCTGCCAGAACTCGTCGAAGTCGGCGGGCTCGGTGACCTCGGGGGCGTACGTACGCAGCTGGTCCAGGGGCAGGTCGAACAGGGGCATGGCTGATCACCACCGGTGGGTCAGGGCCGTCGGGGCGGGTGCGGTGCTCTCCCGGACACCAGCTCGGCACCACGTCGACCCCGGTGGTGGCGCCGACCGCCTCGACCCGGGCCCGGGTCGCCGCGGCGACGTCGGCACGGCCGTTGAGGACCTTGGAGACCGTCGCCGCCGAGACCCCGACCTCCTGGGCGATGGTCGCGATTGTCGTGGCGCCGAGCGCCGAGGGCGAGCGGCTCTCCGTCATCCGCTCCTCGGCAACGGTTCCGAAAGTTTCGGCAAACTCTAGCACGCGCAGCACGATCGCCGCTGACATCGGTCGATGCGCTGCCGGTCGGCACGACGCACCGGCAATCGCTTACCCGCTCGACATCTTAGGGCTGGACAGTGCATTCCCGGCCCTTGACACGGATTCATCGACGCCCTTAGGTTCCCGACACGGTAACGAATCGGTTTCCGAAAATTTCGATGATCGCCGTGCTCCGCGACGGTTGGTGGAACCGCCGGGACGACCTGCCGGGCGCGGCCGGAGGGGTGCGCATGACAAGTCAGCTGCCCGTGGACGATCCGCCGGCGGCACCGGACGACGACCGTTGGCGTGATCCGGCACTGCGGCCCGACGAGCGGGCCGACGCGCTCATCCCGCTGATGTCGCTGGCGGAGAAGGTCGCCCAACTGGTCGGTCTCTGGGTCGGCGCCGACGCCGCCGGCGGAGGCGTGGCCCCACACCAGACCGACATGATGGAGTACACCCCGCCCTGGTCGACGGCGATCCGGCACGGGTTGGGGCAGCTGACCCGGCCGTTCGGGACCGCGCCGGTGGATCCGGTGCAGGGCGCCCGTTCCCTGGCCGCGTCGCAGGCGCAGATCGTGGCGGCCAGCCGGTTCGGCATCCCGGCGCAGGTGCACGAGGAGTGCCTGACCGGCTTCGCCGCCTGGCGGGCCACCGTGCATCCCGCACCGCTGTGCTGGGGCGCTGCCTTCGACCCCGACCTGGTCGAGGAGATGGCCGGCCGGATCGGGCGCTCGATGCGCGCCGCCGGGGTCCACCAGGGGCTGGCGCCGGTGCTGGACGTGACCCGCGACTACCGGTGGGGCCGTACGGAGGAGACCATCGGCGAGGATCCGTACCTGGTCGGCACGGTCGGCGCGGCGTACGTGCGGGGGTTGGAACACGCCGGTGTGGTCGCCACGTTGAAGCACTTCGCGGGCTACTCGGCCACCCGGGGCGGACGGAACCAGGCCCCGGTGTCGATGGGCCGGCGGGAGTTGGCCGACGTGATCCTGCCCCCGTTCGAGATGGCGCTGCGCCTCGGCGGGGCGCGCTCGGTGATGAACTCCTACGCCGAGGTCGACGGGGTGCCGGCGGCCGCCGACGAGGAACTGCTGACCGAGCTGCTGCGCGACCGGTGGGGATTCGACGGGGTGCTGGTCGCCGACTACTACGCCGTCCGGTTCCTGCAACGCCTGCACGGTGTCGCCGCCGACGCCGCCGACGCCGCCCGGCTCGCGCTGCGCGCCGGCATCGACGTGGAACTGCCCACGGTGGACGCCTACGGCCCGCCGCTGGTGGCGGCGGTACGCTCCGGCGCCGTCGACGAGGCGCTGGTCGACCGGGCGCTGCGCCGGGTGCTGGTCCAGAAGATCCAACTGGGGTTGCTGGACGAGGACTGGCGGGCGCTGCCGGCCGACGTCGACGAGCTGTGCCTGGACGACGAGGCCGACCGGGAGGTGGCGCTGCGGCTGGCCCGCCGCTCGGTGATCCTGCTGCGCAACCGCGACGGGCTGCTGCCGTTGCGCACCGGCCGGCGGATCGCACTGGTCGGTCCGGTCGCCGACGACCCGATGGCGATGCTCGGCTGCTACTCGTTCCCGCTGCACATCGGGGTGCGGTATCCGGAGCACGGGGTCGGGGTGCGGATCCCGTCGCTGCACGCGGAGCTGCGGCGGCGCTGTGCCGAGCTGACCAGCGTACCGGGCTGCGCCGTCACCGGCGAGGACACCTCCGGCATCGCCGTGGCGGTCGAGGCGGCAGCCGCCGCCGACGTCTGCGTACTGGCCGTCGGTGACCGGGCGGGCATGTTCGGTCGGGGCACCTCCGGCGAGGGGTGCGACGCGGTCGACCTGCGGCTGCCCGGTGTGCAGGCCGAGCTGGTCCGGGCGGTGCTGGCCACCGGTACGCCGGTGGTGCTGGTGGTGCTCGCCGGTCGCCCGTACGCCCTGGGTCCGGAGGTGGACGACGCCACCGCGATCGTCCAGGCGTTCTTCCCCGGCCAGTTCGGCGGTCAGGCGCTGGCCGAGGTGCTCACCGGTGCGGTGGAGGTGTCCGGGCGGCTGCCGGTCAGCGTGCCCCGCGACGGCGGCGGGCTGCCCCGCACGTACCTCTCCCCCATCCTGGGCCACCGCAGCGAGGTGTCCTCGGTGGACCCCACGCCGGCCTTCCCGTTCGGGCACGGGCTGACGTACACCACCTTCGACTGGACCGACGCCGAGGCGGCCGGCGGTGACGTGGCCGGCGGTGACGTGGCCGGCGGCGAGGCGGCCGGCGGCACCGGTACGCCGGTGGACTGGCCGGTCGACGGCACGGTGCGCGTCGGGGTGACGGTCCGCAACACCGGGCCGCGGGCCGGCACCGAGGTGGTGCAGCTCTACCTGCACGACCCGGTGGCGCAGACCACCCGCCCGGTGGTCCGCCTGGTCGGGTACGCGCGGGTGCCGCTGCCGGCGGGCGCCGCCGCCCGGGTCACCTTCGCGGTACCCGCCGACGTCACCTCGTTCGTCGGCGTACACGGCCGGCGGGTGGTCGAGCCCGGCGCGGTGGAGCTTCGGCTGGGCCGCTCCAGCGACGACTTCGCCGCCCGGCTGGCCCTGACGCTGGTCGGCGACGAGCGGGAGGTCGGTCACCGGCGGGAACTGGTCAGCCGGGCGGACGTGGTGCCGCAGGAGAGGCGGTGAGCGGCCCGGTCCGGGTGGCCCCACCGGCCGCCGAGGACCAGGTGCCGCGCGGGGCACCGGTACCCCCGGCGCCGCCGCGTCCGCCGCGCCGGACCTGGCGCCGGGCGCTGCGGCGCGACTGGCAGCTGTACTCGTTGGCGATCCTGCCGCTGCTGTTCTTCCTGATCTTCCGGTACCTGCCGATGCTCGGCAACGTGATCGCCTTCCGCCGGTTCCAGCCCGGCGGCAACATCTTCGGCGAGTACTGGGTGGGGTTGCGGTACTTCAAGATGTTCCTCGGCGACCCGACGTTCTGGAACGTCTTCACCAACACCCTGGCGCTGGGCGCGTTGACCCTGCTGTTCTGCTTCCCGCTGCCGATCGTGTTGGCGCTGCTGCTCAACGAGGTACGCGCGCGCCGGCTCAAGCGGTTCGTGCAGTCGGTGTCGTACCTGCCGCACTTCCTGTCCATCGTGATCGTGGCGGCGATGGTCATGCAGCTGCTCTCCATGGACGGCACGATCAACCAGCTGGTCCGGGCCGGTGGCGGGGAGGCGATCCCGTTCCTGCAACGTCCGGAGTGGTTCCGCACCATCTACGTCTCCTCGGAGGTCTGGCAGACGGTGGGCTGGGGCACCATCCTCTACCTGGCCGCGCTCACCACCATCGACGACAACCTGTACGAGGCGGCCCGCATCGACGGCGCCAACCGGTGGCGCCAGACCTGGCACGTGACGCTGCCCGGCATCCGGCCGACCATGGTGACGCTGCTGATCCTCAACATCGGCACCTTCATGGCGGTCGGGTTCGAGAAGATCCTGCTGCTCTACAACCCGCTGACGTACCCGACGGCGGACGTCATCTCCACCTACCTGTTCCGGGTCGGTTTCGCGTCCAGCAACTTCAGTTACGCCGCCGCGATCGGCCTGTTCGAGGCGGTGATCGGGTTGATCCTGGTGCTGTCGGCGAACCTGATCGCCCGCCGCACGGTGGGGACGAGCCTGTGGTGAGCATCGAGGCCGAGCCGAGGCCGCGTCCCCGGCGGCGCGGCATCCAGGACACCCGCGGCTACCGGGTCTTCCGCGTCGTCAACGGGATCGTGCTGACCCTGGTGGTGCTGGTGACGCTCTACCCGTTCGTCAACATCGTGGCCCGTTCGATGAGCCACGAGTCGTACCTCATCGCCGGTGAGGTGAACCTGGTGCCGCGCGGGTTCACGCTGGACACCTACCAGCTGCTGATGTCCGACTCGCTGTTCTGGACGAACTACCGCAACACCGTGTTCTACACGGTCACCGCCACGGTCGTCTCGATCGTGCTGACCACCTGCTACGCGTACGTGCTGTCGAAGAAGCAGCTCAAGGGGCGCGGCGCGCTGGTCGGCATCGCGGTCTTCACCATGTTCTTCACCGGCGGGCTGATCCCCAACTACGTGCTGGTCACCAGCCTGGGGTTGAAGAACAGCGTCTGGGCGATCGCCCTGCCGAACGCGATCAACGTGTTCAACCTGCTGGTGATGAAGGCGTTCTTCGAGAGCCTGCCGGGCGATCTGGAGGAGGCCGCGGCGGTGGACGGGCTCAACACGTACGGGATTCTCTGGCGGATCGTGCTGCCGCTGTCGAAGGCCATCGTCGCCACCATGGTGCTCTTCTACGCGGTGGCCTTCTGGAACTCCTGGTTCGCCGCGTTTCTCTACCTGGACCGGCAGGAACTCTGGCCGGTCACCGTCTACCTGCGCAACCTGATCGCCGGGGCCACCGGCGCGGAGAACGTCGGGGCCATCTCGGAGGCCAACGAGGTGCAGGCCGAGGCGACGCTCAAGGCCGTGACCATCGTGCTCACCACCCTGCCCATCCTGCTGGTCTATCCCTTCGTCCAGCGGTACTTCGTCCGCGGCATCATGCTCGGCGCCGTCAAGGGATGACCAGCGTGTCCACCCCCGCACCCACCACCCCCCGAAAGGACCCGCCATGTTCCGCAGATCGTGGCGCCACCTGGCGATGGCCGCAGCCGCCCTGCTGGCCGTCTCCAGCGTCGCCGCCTGTAGCGGTGACTCCGCCGACTCGCAGGACCTGTCGGAGAACCGGGCCGGCGCGATGGCGGACTACGCCGTCGGTACGCAGTTCAAGGCCACCGAGCCGGTCTCCTTCTCCGTCCTCTACAACAACCATCCGAACTATCCGCTCAAGAACGACTGGCTGTTCTGGTCCGAGTTGACGTCCCGGACCAACGTCACGCTGGAGCCGGTGGCGGTGCCGCTGAGCGACTACAACCAGAAGCGCAGCCTGCTCATCGGCGCCGGTGACGCGCCGTTGCTGATCCCGAAGACGTACCCGCCGGACGTGCACGCGTACGTCTCCTCGGGGGCGATCCTGCCGGTCAGCGACTACCTCGACCTGATGCCGAACCTCAAGGACAAGATCGAGAAGTGGAACCTGCAGCCGGAGCTGGACACCCTGCGCCAGGCCGACGGCAAGTTCTACCTCCTGCCCGGCCTGCACGAGAAGCCCTGGCACGAGTACTCGCTGGTGGTCCGCACCGACATCCTCGACGAGCTGAACCTGGCCGTGCCGAAGACCTGGGACGACGTCTACACCATGCTCAAGGCGATGAAGGCGGCGTACCCGGACACCATCCCGTTCTCCGACCGGTACAGCCAGCCCAACCCGGCCGGCAACCTGCTGAACCTGCTGGCCCTGTCGTACGGCCTTCAGGGCGCGGGCTGGAACTTCCAGCACGTGAGCTGGAACGCGAACGCGCAGAGGTTCGAGTACACCGGCGCCACCGAGCAGTACAGGCAGATGTTGCAGTACCTCAACCGGCTGGTCGCGGAGAAGCTGCTCGACCCGGAGAGCTTCACCCAGACCGACGACCTGGCCCGGCAGAAGCTGGCCAACAGCCGGTCCTTCGTGATCAGCGGCAACGCGCAGGCGCTGGTGAACGACTACCGGCCGGACCTGGCGGCGACCAACCCGAAGGCGAAGGTCACCAAGATCCCGCTGCCGGTCGGGCCGGCCGGTGAGATCAACCCGGCCAGCCGGTTGGAGAACGGCATGATGATCTCCTCGAAGGCCCGGGACAGCAAGAACTTCGTGGCCATGATGCAGTTCGTCGACTGGCTCTGGTACTCCGACGCGGGACAGGAGTTCGCCAGGTGGGGGGTCGAGGGGCAGACCTTCGTCAAGGACGGCTCCGGCAAGCACACCCTCGCTCCCGACGTCGACATGATCGGCCTCAACGCCGGAGCGCCCAAGCACCTGCAGAAGGACTTCGGCTTCGCCAACGGGGTGTTCTCCTACGGCGGCAAACCCGAGCTGGTGCAGGCGTTCTTCTCCGCGGAGGAGCAGGAGTTCCAGCAGGTGATGAACGCCCGGCCGCCGAAGTCACCGCCGCCGCCGTACCCGCTCAGTGACGAGGAGCGGGAACAGGTGTCGCTCTGGGAGACCCCGCTGAAGGACCACGTCTACCAGGCCACCCTCCAGTTCGTCCTCGGGCAGCGGGACTTCGCCCAGTGGGACGCCTACGTCGGCGAGCTGAAGGGCAAGAACATGGACTCGTACCTGAGCACCGTCAACGAGGCGTACCAGCGCTACCGCGACCAGAACAACTGACCGGCGGGGCCGGTCCGGTCGTGTCGGCGCGACCGGACCGGCTGCCCGCGTACCCGGAGCGAGGGACGACGATGCGCATCACCGTTGCCGAGCAGCCCTGCGGCGAGTTCCCCGACGCCTGGCGGTACGCCGTCGGCACCGGCCGGTTCGACCTGGCGCTGCGCCGCGACTACCAGGACTCGCTGGCCCTGGTCCAACGCGAGATCGGTTTCCGGCACATCCGCGGTCACGGACTGCTCAGCGACCAGGTCGGCGTGCACCGCCCGTACGAGTACCGGGGTCGACGGCACGTCCGGCACGCCTTCGGCTACGTCGACCAGGTCGTCGACGCGTACCTGGAACTGGGGGTGCGGCCGTTCGTCGAGCTGGGGTTCATGCCGTCGGGGCTGGCCAGCGGCGACCAGACGGTGTTCTGGTGGCAGGGCAACGTCACCCCGCCCCGGTCGCACACCGAGTGGGCGGCACTGGTCCGGGCGGTGGTCGGTCACCTGGTGGACCGGTACGGCCTGGCCGAGGTGCGGGGCTGGCCGATCGAGGTGTGGAACGAGCCGGACCTGACCGACTTCTGGGCGGGCGCGGACGCCGACGCCTACCACCGGCTGTACGAGGTGACCGCGCACGCGGTCAAGGAGGTCGACGCCGGACTACAGGTCGGCGGGCCGGCGCTGTCCCCCGGCGCCGACGACGACTGGCTGCCCCGCTTCGCCGGGTACGTCACCGACCGGTCGGTGCCGATCGACTTCGTCAGCCGGCACGCGTACACCTCCGGCCCGGCGCAGCACGTACCGTTCGGGGTCCACCAGACGCTCGCTCCGGCGGACCGGCTGCTGGCGCAGTTCGCCGCCCCACGCCGGCAGCTCGCCGGCACGCCGCTGGCCGACCTGCCGGTGCACATCACCGAGTTCAACTCCTCGTACCGGCCGGACAACCCGATCCACGACACCGCCCTGCACGCCGCCTACCTGGCCCCCGTGCTGGTCGGCGGCGGTGACCTGGTCGACTCGTTCGCGTACTGGACGTTCAGCGACGTGTTCGAGGAGCAGGGCGTACCGACCACCCCGCTGCACGGCGGCTTCGGCCTGCTCACCCACCGGCAACTGCGCAAACCCACCTTCCACCTGTACGCGTTCCTGAGTCGCCTCGGTGACCGGGTGCTCGCCCGGGGGCCGGACCACCTGGTCACCCGCGACGACACCGGCCGGATCAGCGTGCTGGCCTGGGCGCCGGTCGACGTCACCGACGCCGACCCGGTCGACCGGCACACCGTACGGCTGTCGCTGCCGGTCCCCGGTGCCCGGACCGCGTTCCTGTTGCGGCGCTCGGTCAGCGAGGAGGACGGCAACCTCCGGCGGGCCTGGTGCGAGCTGGGCCGGCCCGCCGCACCCACGCCGCGACAACTCGACCTGCTGCGGGAGGCGACCGAACCGGCCCGCCGGCACGCGTCGCTGCCGGTGCGCGGCGGCCGGGTCGACCTGGACCTGCACCTGTCCCGGCACGAGGTGACGCTGGCCGAGGTGAGCCCGGTGACCGACGAGACGCCGCCCTGGGCCGACGACCGCCGCCTGCTGGGCCTGACGTCGTGAGTGCGGCGACGCGGCACGAGTTCGGGGCCGGACCGCTGTCGCGGGTCGCCGCGCTGGTCTACACGCTGCTCGTCGTCGAACTGCTGCTGCTGGCCTGCGCGGCGCCCGGTCTGGTCGTGCTGTTCGCGCTGGAACGTCACGTCAGCAACCTGCCGCTGGCCGCCGGCTGCGCGGTGCCGCTCGGCCCGGCGCTCTCCGCCGCGCTGTACGCGCTGCACCACCAGCGGCTCGACCTGACCGAGCTGGCTCCGGCGCGGCTGTTCTGGCGCGGCTACCGGGCCAACCTGGTCGGCGCGCTGCTGGTGTGGGTGCCGATGCTGGGCTGGCTGGTCGTGCTCGCGGTCAACCTGGCGAACCTGTCGGCGGCCGGGTTGCCGCGCTGGTGGGCGGTGCCGTTGCTGCTGGTCGCCGTCGGGGTGGCGGCGGTCGGGGCGAACGCGCTGGTGATCACCTCGCTGTTCAGTTTCCGCTGGCGCGACGTGCTCCGGCTCGGCGGCTACTTCGTGCTGCGTACCCCGGTGGTGGCGGTCGGTACCGCCGGGTTGCTGGTCGCGGCGACGGCGCTCGCCGTGGTCACCTCGGAGGCGGCGCCGGCCGCGTTGGCCTCGGTGCTGGCGTTGGCGCTGGTCCGGGGCGCCGAACCGATGATCGCCGTGGTGCGGGCGGAGTTCACCGCGCCGACGGGCGAGGCCCGCTGAGGCACGCCGGGTCAGCGTGGTCGTGCGGCCTCGCGGAGGGCGGCGACGGCGGTCCGTACCGGTGGGGTGTGCGCGACCGCGTCGGGCACGACCACCTGGATCGACCGGATCGGGGTGGGGCGGAGCAGTCGGGCGCTGGTGACGCCGTCGGGTAGCCGGGCGGCGGCGAGCGCGGGCAGCACGGTGGGTCCGATGCCGGCGCCGACGAAGGCGATCGCGGTCGGGTAGTCGTGGGCCTCGACGCCGAAGATCGGGCTGAACCCGGCGGCGGTGCAGGCTTCGATCAGGTTCGTCGGGGTGGCCCTGATCGCCGCCGGTGGATTCACCGGGCACGCCGACCGGCTCGGCGTGGCGCTGGCGGTGCTCTCCGCCGTGCTGTACGCCTTCGGCCTGCTGCTGCAGAAGCTGCTGCTGGCCCGGATGGACGCGGTGCGGATGACCTGGCTGGGTGCGCTGGCCGGCACGGTGGCGCTGCTGCCGTTCGCGCCCACGCTGCTCGCGGAGTTCACCGCCGCACCGGCACCGGCCACCGTGGGGGTGCTCTACCGCGGCGACCTACCTGGTGCCGCCGGTGACCGTACTGCTGTCCTGGGCGCTGCTGGGCGAGGTACCGGCGACGCTCGCCCTGCTCGGCGGCGTGCTCTGCCTCACCGGCGTGGTCCTGGCGACCCGCCGCTGACCCCGACCGTCCGAAGGGGTACCGGGCCGCTGGATGTCCTCCATCGGCCCTGTCGAGCTGAATCGTTTGCGCTATCACACCCGACCTGCCGCCGGACCGCCGGACCTTCGGCCGCGCCCGGTGCCGCCCGACACCTTGCGCCACGCGATCCACCGACGCAATCAGGTCGACAGCGCCCACCCACCACACGCCCAACCGACACGCGATCCACCCAAGCTCTCAGCTCGACAGCGCCCACCCACCACACCCCCAACCGACACGCGATCCACCCAAGCTCTCAGCTCGACAGCGCCCACCCACCACACCCCCAACCGACACGCGATCCACCCAAGCTCTCAGCTCGACAGCGCCCACAGGGCGCTGGGCTCCGCCCGTCGACCACCGAGAGGCCGTGGCCACTCGTCTAGGGTGGGCGCCATGGCGAGTCCCGTCCCCGGCCCTGCCGGCCGTCAGGCCGACGATCCGCTCACCGCGCTGACGCTGGCCGAGCTGCGGCAGCGCACCAGCGTCAAGTGGCGGACGTACGCCCCGGACGTGCTGCCGCTCTGGGTGGCCGAGCAGGACGTGCCGTTGGCGGCGCCGGTGGCCGAGGCGCTGCACCGGGCGATCGACCTCGGGGACACCGGCTACGCGTGCGGCACGGAGTTCGCCGAGGCGGTGGGGAGCTTCGCGGCCCGCCGGTGGGGGTGGCCGGACTTCCGGGTCGCGCACACCACGATCGTGCCCGACGTGATGATGGGCGCGGTCGAGGTGTTGCGGCTGGTCACCGACCCGGGCGACGCGGTGGTGGTCTGCCCCCCGGTGTACTCGCCCTTCTACGCCTTCCTCGCCCACGCCGGCTGGCGGGTGGTCGACGCACCGCTCGGTGCGGACCTGCGGATGGATCCGGCCGTGTTGGAGGACGCGTTCCGGCAGGCCCGTGCGCACGGCCGGCGGCCGGCGTTCCTGCTCTGCAACCCGCACAACCCGACCGGGGTGGTGCACCGCCGGGACGAACTGGCGGTCCTCGCGGAGCTGGCCGACCGGTACGGGGTGCGGGTGGTCTCCGACGAGATCCACGCGCCACTGGTGCTGCCCGGCGCGCAGTTCACCCCGTACCTGACGGTGCCCGGTGCCGAGAACGCGTTCGCGTTGACCTCCGCGTCGAAGGCGTGGAACCTCGCCGGCCTGAAGGCCGCCCTCGTGGTGGCCGGGCCACGGGCCGCCGACGACCTGCGGCGGATGCCGGAGGAGGTCAGTCACGGCCCCAGTCACCTGGGCGTGATCGCGCACACCGCCGCGTTCCGCGCCGGTGAGCAGTGGCTCGACCTGCTGCTCACCGGCCTCGACGCCAACCGCGCCCGGCTGGGCGAGCTGCTGGCCGAGCAGCTGCCCGAGATCACCTACCACCGGCCGGAGGGCACCTTCCTGGCCTGGCTGGACTGCACCCGGCTGGGGGTGCCCACCGAGCAGCCGGACGGCGAGCCGGGGCTGGCCAGCGACCTCGACGGGCCGGCGAAGATGTTCCTCGATCGGGGTCGGGTGGCGTTCAGTTCCGGGCACGTGTTCGGTCCCGGCGGCACCGGCTTCGTCCGGCTGAACCTGGCCACCACACCGGAGATCCTCACCGAGGCGGTCACCCGGATGAGCCGAGCCGTCCAGGCCCACCGCCGGTCGGCCTGAACCACCCCGCGGCGGCCACGCTCAGTGCAGCGGTCGGCCCTGCGCGTCGGGTACCCCGGACTTGCGGTGGAAGTAGGCGTTGACCTGGTCGCACCACTCCCGCGCGCAGCGCAGCTGCTCGGCGAGACGCTCGGTGACCCGGGCGTGCAGGGCCGGGTCGACCAGCCCGGCGAGCCGCTCCCACCGCCGGCACATCGCCGCCACCTCCGCCACCCCGTCGAAGTGGGTGTCGTAGATGTGCTGCGCGACGGTACGACCGGAGTGCAGTACGTGGTGGTAGGGGACGTGGTGAAAGAAGAGCAGCAGCTCGTCGGGGCACCGGTCGAGTGACTCGTACACCTCCGACCAGGGCGACGGGTACTGGCCGGTGAACCCGGTGCCGGTGGCGCGGGTGCGGTCCACGCCGACGCCGTCGCGGTCGGCGAAGTGGTAGGTGCCCCAGGCGGTGTACTCGTAGCCGTCGACGTCGGGGCCGTAGTGGTGGCCGGGGCGGACCATGAAGCCCACGCCCAACGGGGCGGTGTACCGCTCGTAGGTGCGCCAGGAGTCGTCCATGATCTCGTGCAGGGTGCGGCGCAGCAGCTGCGGGTCGGCGCTGCGCGCCGGGTCGAAGGTCAGGTCGATCCACTCGTCCAGCAGGGCCGACGGGTCCAGCCGAGGATCCCAGGCGAGCCGGCCGAAGGCGTACAGGTTGGCCTGGGCCAGCGGGTGTCCGGTCCAGAACGGGTCGTCGCCCACGTTGGACACGGCGACCAGTCCCCCGCCGTCGGCCGCCACGTCTGCGACGGTGCGCCCGTCGGCACCCCAGGGGGCGAACCGCAGGATCTCGCTCCACCAGGGCGCCAGGTGGCAGACGTGCTTCTGCTGGCCGGTGTACTCCTGGGTGACCTGCAACTCCACGGCCAGCCGGGTGCCGGGCATCGCGGCGACGACCGGGGAGACCGGCTCCCGGGTCTGGAAGTCCACCGGCCCGTGTTTGACCTGCACGATCACGTTGTCCCGGAACCGGCCGTCGAGCGGGGCGAAGTGGTCGTACGCGGCGCGCGCCCGGTCGGTGCGCCGGTCCCGCCAGTCCTGCCGGTGGTTGTAGACGAAGGCCCGCCAGTGCACCACGCCGCCCTCCGGCGCGAGGGCGTCGGCCAGCAGGTTCGCCCCGTCGGCGTGGTCGCGGCCGTAGCTGAACGGCCCCGGTTGGCCCTCCGAGTCGGCCTTGACCAGGTACCCGCCGAAGTCGGGCAGCCGGGCGTAGACCCGGCGGGTGGTCTGCGCCCACCAGTGGCGTACCGCCGGGTCGTGCGGGTCGGCGGTGGGCAGGCCGCCGAGGACGACCGGCGCGGCGAAGGTGACCGCCAGGTGCACCCGGATGCCGTACGGGCGCAGCAGGTCGGCGAGGTCGGCGACGTCGTCGAGCCGGTCGGTGAGCAGCCGCGCCTCGGTGGCGTGCACGTTGACGTTGTTCACCGACACGGCGTTGATCCCGCAGGCGGCCAGCAGCCGGGCGTACGCGGTGATCCGGGACCGGCCGGCGGCGGGTGCGCCGTCCCGCCAGAAGATCGACCCGCCGGAGTAGCCGCGTTCGACCTGCCCCATCACCGGGTGCACGTCGACGTTGTCCCAGTGGTCGAGCATCCGCCGCGCCATGGCGGGCCGGAACACCCGCGGCGGGCCGAACGCCGCCGCGCTGTCGGGCGCCGCAGCACCGCTGAACGCCGCCGCACCGCTGAACGCCGTCTCGCCGAGGCGGACCAGGTGGAACAGCCCGTACAGCAGCCCGGCCGGGGCGTCGGCCAGCAGCACGGTCGCCGCGCCGTGCCGGGCGACGACGTACCCCTCGGGACCGAGTGCTCCCAACGCGGCCAGGTCGACGCCCGGCCCGGCGGCCGGCGGTCGGCGGCCCGGCAGGGTGGCGGTCAGCGCGAGCACCAGGTCGGCCGGCGCCTGGTCGGGAGTTTCGGTGGTGCGGCGGAGCGTGCCGCCGTGGCGGGCGGCGGCGCGCTGCACCTCGGCGGCCACGGTGTCGACCAGCAGGCCGGTGCCGGAGACCAGGGTGTGCCGGCTGCCGATGGCCCGCCACACCTCCGGCGGCAGCCAGGCACGATGCACGTCGGTCGATTCGATATCGGTCATCGGCGGTCCTGGCGAAGCCGGCGCATGCGCAGATAGTAGTGACCTCTATGGATACGTCAAGGTACTTCCGGAAGCTCCGGCCGCCGTTTGGTGCGCCCCTGCACGGGTACACCCGGCATCCGTGGCGAGAAGGGGGTCGGCGAGGTGGACGACGACGAGTTCATCGAGTCCGTGGCGAGCCTTACCGGAGGGTCGGCCGAGCAGGCCACGGCCATCGCGCGGGCCACGCTGACCACCCTGGCCGAGCGGATCGACGGCGGGCAGGCCCGGGACCTCGCGGATCAACTGCCCGAAGGGCTGCGGGCGTACACGTTCGCCCCACACGAGGACGCGGAGAGCTTCGGGCTCGACGTGTTCGTGCAGCGGGTCGGCGGGCGGGCCGACGTCGACCCGGAGGCGGCGCAGGCGGGCATCCGGGCCGTGATGGACACGATCCGCGCGGCGGTGGCCGCCGCTGAGTACGACGACGTGATCGCGCACCTGCCGGCGGAGCTGTGGCAGGTGGCCGACCCGGTGCCGCCGTACGACGGGTGAGCCGGGCCGACTCAGGCGTCGGCCACCGCGGGTTCCAGGTAGACCGGCAGGTGGTCACCGGCCTGGGCGACGAACATGGCCACCTCGTACGCCATGTCGCCGACCTCGGCCTCGCCGTCGATGCCGACGGTGAGGATCGCCCCGTTGCCGGTGGTGGCGTGGAACAGGAACGCCCGGGACATGTGTACGACCACCTGGTGCAGTTCGCCCTCGCCGCAGACCTGGGCGGCGGCCATGCCGAGCGCCTGTAGGCCGCAGACCATGGCGGAGAGCTGCTCGGCGAGTTCGTCGTCGATGCCCCGGGACGCGCCGAGCATGATGCCGTCCGGTGAGAGCACCACCGCGAACTGCGCCCCCGGCACCCGGTCGACCAGGTTGTCCAACGCACGGCCCAGGTTGTCGGCGATCAGGGCAGGGGTCATAAGGGGCTGTCCTTCCTACGGCGGAACCGGTGACGACCGGCGGTCGGGGGCAGGCACGGCCGGAGGGCGGCCCGGTCGTGGCGGGCCGACCTCGCGGCGAGCAGCCCCGGAGGTGGTGCCCCCCGCGGACTCCTCCGTTCGGACCAGAGATCACTCCGGCGTTCCGAGTCGCGCCGTCGGCCGAGCCCGGCCCCCGGTCCCCCTAACGTACGATGGCGGACCCGGTTCGGATCAGCCGGGGCGGGTGCCGGATTCGTCCCCGATGCTCCCACTGTCCGCCGTCGGGCGCGACCCCGTCAGGCCGACCGGGTCAACGCACGCAGCCCCACCAGGCCCGGCACGTCGACCCGGCCGAGTTCCGCGCCGCCGGCCGGGTCGTGCCAGCTCACCGCCGCGTCCCGGCCGACGTACAGCCGGCTGCCGTCGGGGCTGATCAGCAGCCCGTTGACCGGCTCCCCGGCGGTCAACTCGATGCCGCCGCCGAGGTCGGCGAGGTCGACGCCGAAGGCGGTGCTGCCGGTGGCGACGTAGAGCCGCCTACCGTCGGTGACCGCGTGCGCCGACCCGGACCCGCTGGTGATCTTGGCCACCCGGGTGACGGTCAGCTGTTCGGTGTCGACCTCCGCGACGACACCCGAGGTGATGTCGACGACGTACAGCCGGGCACCGTCCGGGGTGACCGCCATCGCGTGCCCCTCGGCCGGGCCGTGCCCGAACGGCGCCGGCAGGTCCACGCAGTACGCCCACCGCTCCCCCAGGTGCAGGGTGTGCACGAAGGCGTGCACGTCGCTGCCCGGCCGCCCGCTGATCCGGTCCCGGGTGTGCTCGTGCTCCGGCTGGTGGGTGTAGAGCGTGTAAAGCAGGGTGCGGTTCGGGGCGTACACCGCCTGCCGTCCGTCGCCACGCATCTCCTCCTCCGCACCGGCGGGGATCGCCTGCTTGAGTCGGGTGGTCAGCGGCCCCGGCTCGCCGGTGGCCAGGTCGACCACCCGCACCCGGTAGCGGTCCGGTGCCCGGGGCGGCAGCCACTCCAGCACGAACAGTCCGCTGTGGTCGGGAGTGAACGCCTCCGGCACGAAGTTGCCCGGCAGTCGCAGTTGCCGCCGCGGCCCACCGGTGTCGGCGATCAGCACCGGCGTGACGTCCCGCCCGACGGGGCGTTCCTTGGTGACGCTCACCGCCTCACCGGTCAACGCCACCCGCGTACCGTCGCCGGAGACGGTCTGCGGCACCCACCGGCCCGGCAGCCGTACCCGGGGCGAGGCACCCCCGGTGGCGGCGTCGACGCGCCACAGGTCGGTGCCGGCGTCGCCGGGCGCCGCCGCGAGGATGATGTTGCCGTCCGCGCTGGCGACCGCCGACGGGATGGGCTGCCGCTCACCGCCGCGCAGCAGGCCGAGCCCGCCGTCGAACTCCACCAGCAGCGGATCCGGCAGCAGCCCGGCCGGGCCGGACGCCGCCGGGCGCCGGGCCGGATCGCAACCGGCCAGCGCCGCCGCACCGACGCCGCCGAGGGCGGCCAGCAGGGTACGGCGGGTGATCGTCGTCTTCGCCATCATGACCGGATGACACCGCCGACACCGGCGCGGTTCCGTCGAAGAACCATGGAACCTGGACGGCGCGGCCGGTGTCAGTAGGGGTGATCCCACCGGAGGTAACACTGGACGACGCGGAGTTCGTCAGCCGGGCACAGGCCGGCGACCTGGAGGCGTACGAACTCCTCGTCGCCCGGCACACCGCGTCCGCGTACCGGACCGCGGTGCTGCTCGGCGCCGGTTCGGACGCGGAGGACGTCATCCAGGAGGCGTTCGTGAAGGGCTACCGGAAGTTGTCCCGCTACCGCGGCGACTCGTCGTTCCGGTCCTGGCTGCTCGCGATCGTCGCCAACGAGACCCGCAACCTGCACCGCTCCCGCGACCGCCGCACGGGTCTGGTGCTGCGCGCCGCCCAGCTGAGCCCCCGCGCCGAGGCCGCCGAGGACGACGCCGCCGGCACCCTGCTCGCCGGGGAACGCCGCGCCGCGCTCCTGCACGCCCTGCGGCAACTCCCCGAACGCGACCGTGAGGTGATCGTCTGCCGGTACTTCCTCGACCTCACCGAGGACGAGACGGTCGCCATGCTCGGCTGGGCCCGGGGCACCGTCAAGTCGCGTACCTCCCGGGCCCTGACGAAACTGCGTGGCCTGCTCGACGTCGAGGAGGTCCGGCATGGCTGACCTTGAGCGGGAGCTACGCGAACTGTCCGGCTGGCTGGACACCCCCGACCCGCCGGACGTGACCGCCCAGGTCCGCGCCCGCCTGACCGCCGCCACCCGCACCGCCGCCACCCGACCCGCCAGCTCCGCGCGGCGCGCCCCGGCCGCCGCCGGTCGGCGTCGGCGACGCCTGCGGTACGCGCTGGCCGCCGCGCTCGCCGCGCTGCTGGTGACGCTGCTGCCCCCCGGCCGGGCGGCGCTCGCCGACGCGGTCACCGGGCTGCTGCGCTTCGCCGGCATCACCATCAGCACCACCGGCGACCCGACACCCCCCGGCGACTCACCGTCCCCGCTACCCGCGCAACGCCCGACCGGACTGGCCGAGGCGCAACGCCTCGTCCGCTTCCCGATCCGGGTACCGACCGCGCTCGGCCCACCCGAGCAGGTACTGGTCGCCGACCCCGACGGCACCGGCAGCCACCGGGTGGCCACCCTGCTCTACCGAGCCGGTGAGGTACGCCTGGACGCCTTCGACGGACAACTCGACGGCGTCTTCTTCAAGCAGGCCGGCGGCCCCGGAGCCCAGTGGACCGAGGTCGACGGGCAGCCGGCGGTCTGGCTCGGCGGCCCCCACCCGGTGACGTACGTGGACCGCACCGGCGTCGTACGCGAGGAGAGCGCCCGCCTGGCGGCCGCCACCCTGGTCTGGGAGCAGGACGGCGTCACCTACCGCCTCGAAGGCCCCTTCACCGTGTCCGAAGCCGTCGAGATCGCCGCCACGCTGGAGTGACCCGCCCTGTTACCTGGGCGACCAGACGACCAGCCCACCGACGTCGGGTTGTCGCTGACGGCGGCCGGTGATGCGGATCTGCTGCCGGCCGCCGGAGGCACGCCGTCCTGGGCCTGCGTCGACGCCCCCGGTTCACTGGTCGAGGAGGCCACCGACCACCGGGCGATCAGCCGGGCGACCATCGGCGCGGTGCTCGTCCTCGGTGCCGTACACCCTCACCGCGTGGGCGACTGGTGTCGCGGTCGGCCCCGGCGCCGACCGGCCCGGTGGGCTTCCGGCTCAGGTCGGCCGGGGCGGCGCCGTCGGTGGGGCGGCGGGTCAGCACCCGTGGACCGGACGCGGTGACGGCAACGGTGTGTTCCGAGTGGGCGGTACGGGAACCGTCGGCGGAGCGGATCGTCCAACCGTCCTCGTCGTACCTGATCTTGTCGGTGGAGTGGCAGAGCCACGGTTCGATGGCGATGGTGAGGCCGGGATCGAGCCGCAGGCCACGGCGGGGACGACCACTGTTGGGCACGTGCGGTGCCTCGTGCATGGTGCGGCCGATGCCGTGGCCGCCGAACTCGGCGTTGACCCGGTAGCCGTACGACTGGGCGACCTCGCCGATCGCGGCGGAGACGTCACCGAGCCGTCCGCCCGGCTGGGCGGCGGAGATGGCGGCCTCCAGCGCCGCCTCGGTGGCCTCGATCAGGGTCAGGTCGGCCGGGTCCGGGTCGCCGACGACGACGGAGAGCGCGGAGTCGGCGACCCAACCGTCGATGCCGACCGCCATGTCGATGCTGAGCAGGTCACCGTCGCGCAGCACGTAGTCGTGCGGCAGGCCGTGCAGCACCGCGTCGTTCACCGACAGGCACAGCATATTGCGGAACGGGCCGCGGCCGAACGACGGGGCATAGTCCCAGTAGCAGGACTCGGCGCCACGTTCGGCGATCCGGCGGCGGGCGTGGTGTTCGAGGTCCATCAGGTTGACACCGACCTCGGCGACACCGCTCAGCTCGGCGAGCAGCTCGCCGACGAACCGGCCGGTCACCGCCATCCGGTCGATCTCCTCGTCGGTCTTCAGCTCGATCACGACAGCCTCCCCCTCCATGGCGGTATTTTTATACCACGTCAGGATGGGGCCGCCACGGCGGGCGGGTATCCTGCTCGCATGGTCCGCCAGCCACTCACCGCCGAACAGATCGCCGCAGGCCAGCGTCTCGGAGCCGCCCTCCGGGCCGCCCGGGCTGGGCGCAGCCTCGTCGAGGTGGCCCTGGCGGCCGGCATCTCCCCCGAGACCCTGCGCAAGATCGAGGCAGGTCGCCTGCCCGCACCGGCGTTCGGCACCGTGGTCGGCCTCAGCCAGGCCCTCGACGTCCCCCTCAGCGACCTGGCCGACGTCTGGCTGGCCGACCTTCCCGCCCGCCAGGCATCCTGACCGACAGCCAGAACGTCAGCTCCCGCCGCCGAGCGGCAGAGCCGCCGAGCGGCAGATCGGGCCGCCGAGCGGCAGATCGGGCCGACCCTCCAGGACCGCCCTCACCTCGTCCCTGGTCGCCGCCACGCATCCGCGGTCGCCCCACGCATCCCTGGTCGCCGCCACGCATGTCTGAAGATCGCGGTCCGCACTCGTGACACCCCGGCTGCCGCACGAAGCGGCTACCCCGATCAAGCGCGCCGCTGGCGTGCCCGGGGACGTCCCGACGTCCCCTTCAGGACGCTGATTTCAGGGTGAAATAATTATTTCACCCTGAAATCACGCCACCCACGGTACCCACTTCCGGGCAGGCGATTCCCGGGCCGGCGGTGGATCAACTGTTCCGCGAACGCGCGGGCGAGCCCACGAGCGGTGTTTGGCTGCGGTGATCACAATGGACACATGACGGGTACGGCGCGACAGATCGACCGGCGGCGCGCGGAACGACCGGCGGCGCGCGAGACGGCGCTGGACTGCGACGATCGCGCTGACAGTCCTGGTCACGGTCACGGGATGCGCCGACGGGGCACCGGCGGAGCTTGCGCTGCGGGCGGCACCGGTACCGGCCGAGGTGCGCGGGCTCGGAGCGGCGGTGCTGGCGGTACCCGTGACCGACGGCCGCCGCAGCGACCTGACCGGGCTGCTCGCCGTGCCCCGGTTCGGCGACGACATCACCGGCCGGGCGCCCTCCCGGCGGCACGCCGGGGTCGCCTTCGGTGATCCCCGTTTCCCGACCATCGCCGAAGGGCTGGCGGAGGACCCCCGGGACGCCCTGCTCGTCGACGGCAACCTGCGCGACATCGCGCTGCCCGAGCACGTGTTCGCCCGGCAGGCCACCGGCCTCGGCGCCGCCCTGTCGATCACGGCGTCCCGCTGCGCCATCGTGGCTGGCGACGGCACGATCACCCAACCGGCGGTGGAGGCATCCGGCACGATCGCGCAACGGGGCGGCGTCGTATGGCAGGACCGGCACGACCGGCAGAACCAGCAGAACCAGCAGGTCAGCCGCGTTCGGCCGGGATCCGCTCGATCGCCACCGTCACCGGGCCGACCCGCAGCAGGCCGTCGGTCAGTGGGGTGCAGCGGACGCCGCCGTGCCCGCGCAGCCCCCGCCAGGCACCCGGGCCGATGGTGACGTCCATCCAGGCGCAGGGATGCGCCGGGCGGTTCACCCGCAGGCGTACCGGGCCCGCCCCGGAGTCGAGCACCAGCACCGCGCCGACCAGGTCGTCGACCGGGATGCCGGTGGTCAGGATGTTGCGGCGGACCTGCGCCAGACCGGCACCGGGCGGCAACGACTCGGCCGCGATCACCGTCACGCTCGCCTCGCGGTGGGCCGGCTTGCCGAAGTACCGGTCCCCCACGATGCCCAGCTCGGCCCGGAGCTGGATCTCGGCGACCAGTTCCCCGGCCGGCGCGGGTGCCGGACCGTCGGCCGGTCGGCCCACGAACCGGTGCGCGGGTGAGGCCAGCAGCTCGACGATCTCCGACATGCTCGACACCCTATGCCGCCCGGGTCCGGCCCACGGGACCGCCGGACGAACGGCACCGATCGGGCGCGGACGCGACCACCTGGGGCGCCCGGGACGGCACCGTCGAGGGGGGCTGACGTGCCGGGGTTGGCGCGGTTGGACTAGACAGGTAGCCGTACCGGACCCCCTCGGACGGTGGGAGCACATGTCACCATCCCTGCTCAGCTGGCTCTTCGGCGGCGTGTTGCTGCTGGCGGCCGGCTTCGTCACCACCCTGTTGCCGCGCCGGCTGGCCCGTACCCGGCAGACCCGGGTAGCCTGGTCGACCGCGCGGGCGGCGATCGACAGCGCCGCGGTCAGCCGGGACGCCACCGCCGTACGGGTGCCGGAGGCCGAACGGCTGCTGGCCCGCGCCGAACTGCTCGCCGCCGAACACGGCGGGGTGGTGGCGGCGCAGGCGGCCTCCGAGCACGCGCGGCGGGCCGACGAGTTGTGGCGGGAGCGGGCATGATCGGCCGGCTCGCCCGGCATCTCGGGCTGCTGCGCTGGGCGCTGCTCGGCCTCGCCGGGCTCGTCCTGGTGGTGTTCCTGCTGGCCCAGCGGCAGAGCATCGACGTCAGCTACGGCCAGTCACCGACCCCCTCGGTACGCATCGAGGAGGGGTCGGCCGGCGAGTTGAGCGACGCCACGGTGCCCTCGACCGAGGAGATGACCGCGCTGGTGGCCGCCGACCCGGTGGTGCGGTTGCCCGGTGCCGTGGCGTACTGGGACGAGCAACAGGTACGGGAGGCGATCGGCGGCGACGACATCCGGATCCTGGTCGCGCCGCCCGGCCTCGACGAGGCCGAGCGCAAGCGGATCCGCGAGGTGGAGAACGCCTCGGTGCGGGTGATCGGTACGCAGGTCGGCGGCGGCAGCTATCTGGCCACTCCGGACCGGCTGACGGGGTGGCGGGCCCAGTTCGCCACCGGCGACGTGACCGGCCCGCTGGTCACGATGATCGCGAAGCTGCGGGACGTACCGGCCGCGGCCGACCGCGACGACCTGCGCTGGCGGGAGCCGTCCGGGACGGAGTTGGCCACCGTACTGGCCGACCTGCGGGCCGACGGGTTGCACGTCGGCCGGGGCGCCACGCTCGACGGGGTACCCGAGGACGCGGCCCGTTCGGCGTTCCCCGCCGGGGCCTGGTACGTCGTGCTGCCCCGGCAGGCGTACGGCGAGGCGCTGCCGGCGTACGGGGCGGCGTTGACCCGGGTCGACCCGGGCCGCCCGATCGTGGTGATGTACGGCGAGTGGATCGAGTACCACGGCCCGGCGGCCGACGAGTTCGCGGAGCTGGCCGGGGCGAGTTTCTACGCCCAGTTCGGTGACCGGCTCAGCCGGTACGACTATCCGCAGCGCAACGTGCTCGGCGTCTACCTGGGAAGGGTCACCGAGATCCGGTACGCGGGTCTGTTCGACCGGCCGCTGCCGTACCAGCCGCTCGACCCGCTGCGGGTGGCGTTGCCGGCGCTGCCCTGGATCTTCACCGCCTGCGTCGCCGGTTACCTGGTGCTGTCGGCCCGTTCGCTGCGCCGCGCCGGTGTCCTCGCCGGGTTGGGCGGGGCCCGGCAGGGTGCCGGTCCGGCCCGGTTGGCCGGGCTCACCGCGCTAGCGCTGGAGGTGTCGTTGCTGACCGACGCCCGCAGCAACGCGGCGTTGACCCGGGGCATCGGCAAGCTCCAGGCCGCCCGGGCGGCGTTGGAGAAGGGTCTGCCCGCGCGGCACGTACGGGAGTTACTCGACGACGCGACGGCGGAGTTGGACGAGACCGCCCGGGTCGTCGGCCTTCCCGACTACCGGCCGGAGAACTACCTTCAGGGCAGGCTGTCATGATCTCCACTCTTCGTCGCCTGCTCGGCGGGCTGTTCGGCAACGCCTTCGGCGGTGCCGTACTGGGTTGCCTGGTGTTGGCCGGGTGGGCGGTGTGGTCCGGCGGGATCCTCGACGGTCCGATCGCCCGCGAGGTCCGTTCCTCGGCGGTGTACGTCGCTCCCGGCGTGGACCTGGACCGGGGCGCCGCCGAGCGGATCATCGGCAACCGGCGGCTGGTCGTCCTGCTGATGGAGCCCGGGCACGACCTGCCGTCCGCGTGCGGGCAGACCGAGCGGGCCGCGGCGGGCACCGTCGTGCTGGCGATGAGTCGAGCGGGCGAGGACTGGGCGACGTACGGCTGTTCCCGCCTGCCCCGGCACGACAACCGGGATCTGGGCCGGGCGATCGTCGTGGAGACGACGATCGACCAGGGCACCGACGCCCTCGTCGACCAGCCGCTGGAGGCGCTGAAGATGGTCGTACTCAACTACGACCGGCTGGTCCGGGCCGGTCTCGTCCCCGACGGGGCGCGCACGATCAGCCCGTCCCTTCCCCGGTACCTGCTGGCCGGCGCGGCGGTCGGTGGGGTGCTCGCCGGCACCACGACGCTGTGGCTGATCGGGCGGCGGGCCGGTCGGCTGGCCGAGGCGCGGCAGGCCCGGCGGGTGGGGCACGCCGACGGGCGGGCCGCGCTGACCGCCGCGACCGCCGCGCTCGCCCAGCAGATCGTCGACCTGGACCAGCGGTTCGGCGGCCGGGCGGGGGCCAGGGTGCGCCCGGCGTACCTGCGGTTGGCCGGCGACTACGCCCGTCTGTTGGACGAGGTCACGGCGGTCGGGCCGGGCGACGAGAGGGCGGTACGCCGGCTGCGCGGCGAGGTCGACACGCTCAGCCGGCGGGCATCGCGGTTGGCCGACGAGCCGACCGGCCGGCTGCGCCGCGGGGTGTGACAACGGCAGCGGAGCAGGCGACACCAAGCTGTAACATCCCTCGACTTCTATGTTTGCGTACATCTATATAGCCTCTCAGCGTCAGTGATCATCCATGTCGGATGATCGGCTCTCGAGGAGGCTTCGTGTCACAAGCACGCCCACCGCGCCTGCGCCGCGTCGCGGTCGCCGCCGGCATCACCGCCACCGCCGTCGTCGCCGCCCTGCTCACCCTGCCGCAACCGGCGATGGCCGCCGGCGGACCGTACCGGGCCGCCGCCCTGCCGATCACCACCCCGCAGGCCGCCACCGACGTCACGGTCATCCCCGGGGCGTACGTCGTCACCATGAAGCCGGGCACCGACGCGACCGCGCCCGCCCGCGCCCTGCGCACCACCCCCAGCGCCTACTTCAGCCGGGCGGTCAACGGCTTCGCGGCCCGGCTCACCGCCGCACAGGTCACCGAACTGTCACACAACGCCAACGTGCTCAGCATCGAACGCGACGTCATCCAGTACGACGTGGTCGACGCCACCCAGAGCAACCCGCCGTCCTGGGGCCTGGACCGCATCGACCAGACCAACCTGCCGCTGTCGCGCAGCTACACCTACAACTCCACCGGCAGCGGGGTGCACGCCTACGTCATCGACAGCGGCATCCAGGCCAGCCACCCCGACTTCGGCGGGCGGGCGACGTTCGCGTACAACTCGATCGACAGCAACAACACCGACTGCAACGGCCACGGCACGCACGTCGCCGGCACCATCGGCGGCACCAGCCACGGCGTGGCCAAGAACGTCCGGCTGTACGGCGTGAAGTGGCTCAACTGCTCCGGTGGCGGCACCCTCTCCGCCGCCGTCGGCGCCGTCGACTGGGTGACCCGCAACGCCAGCAAGCCCGCCGTGGCCAACGCCTCCTGGAACTACACCTACAGCTCCACCCTGGCCACCGCGCTGACCAACATGATGAACAGCGGCGTGTTCCTGGCCGCCTCCGCCGGCAACACCGGCGGCAACTCGTGCGACCGACTGCCGCGTAACCTCACCGCCGCGCTGGTCGTCGCCGCCACCACCAACACCGACGCGCGGGCCAGCTACTCCTCGATCGGTTCCTGCGTCGACATCTACGCCCCCGGCTCGGCCATCGTCTCCACGTACCCCACCTCCACCACCTCCAGCCTCAACGGCACGTCGATGGCGACGCCGCACGCCGCCGGGGTCGCCGCGCTCTACAAGGCCACCTACGGCGACGCCAGCCAGGCCACCGTGCACAACTGGATCGTGAACAACGCCACCACCGGCGTGGTCGGCGGCAGCCTCTCCGGTACCCCGAACCGACTGCTCAACAAGCGCAACCTCTAGCTCTCTCTAGCGGCCCACCCGGCGCTGCCCACCGGCCACCCGAGCCGTGGGCAGCGCCGGGTGCCGCTCGACAGCGGCCGAGGAAGCGGCGCCGGAGAGTAGGACGGGAACCGGAGGAACGGGTGGGGGTCGTCTAGCGTCGGGGCATGGGCGAGGTTGGGGAGATCGCGGAAGTGTTCCGGACGGCGCGGGGCTTCGACAGTTCGCCGCTGTACCGCCACCTGCTCTCGGTGGTGGCGCAGGACCGCGCGCTGCTCGAACTAGCGGCGGGCACCCGACCAGGTCAGCAGCCGACGTTCGCGCTCTTCGGCGCCGTCCACCAGCTGCTGCTGGCCGGTACCGTCGACACGCTGGCCGAGTACTACCCGTCGGTCGTCGGTGCGCGTGCCCGGCCGGTCGACGGCGACACCGCTACGGCCTTCACCCGGTTCTGTGCGGCGTACGCCCCGGAGATCACGGCGCTGCTCGGCAGCCGACTGGTGCAGACCAACCACGTCCAGCGGGCCCTGGTGACCCGGATCGGGCTGGCGCTGCTGCGGCGGGCCACGCCGGCACCGGTCTGCGTCGTGGAGGTGGGGTGCAGCGCGGGCCTCAACCTGCGCGCCGACCGGTACGGTTTCACCCTGGGCGGCACCGGCTACGGCCAGCCCGACGCGTCGGTGTGGCTGCACGTCGACGTGCCGGACGCCCACCTGCTGCCCGACGTCGGCAAGATGCCGGAGATCGCCGAGGTCGTCGGGGTGGACCTCGACCCGCCCGATGTCACCGACGCCGACGACCGGGCCTGGCTACGCGCGCTGGTGTGGCCGGAGAACGCCCACCAGGCGGCGCTGTTGCAGGCGGCGCTCGACGCGGTGGCCGCCGACCCACCGCGGGTCCGCCGTGGTGACGTCGTGGACATCGGCGCCGACGTCGTGGCGAGCCTCCCCGCCGGCCTGCCGCGGCTGGTCGTACACACCGCGACCCGGATCCACGTGCCCGTCGGCCGACGCCCGGCGTTCGACGCGGCCGTGGCGGCCTTCGGCGACGGCGGACCGCTGCTGCACCTGGCGCTCGAAGACGACCAGCGGGTCGCGCCGTCGGGCCGGCCGGGCATCGGCCTGACCGCCACCGATCCCACCGGCAGCCGGACCATCGCCGTCGCCGACGGCCACCTCGCCTGGCTGGAACCGTTGCCCGCGATGCGGGAGGTACGCCTCGACGGGTGACCGGCGGCGGCACGACGACGGCTACCGGACCTCGATCAGGCTCGGGCAGGCGAACGGCAACGACAGCGAGACCGCACCGCCGGTGCCGGTCTCGGCCTCCAGACCGCCGAGGGTGATGGTGCCGGCCGGTACGGCGGCCGACTCGTCGCCCACGGTGGCGGCGCCGGTGAAGGAGTCACCGGGGACGAGTTGGCGCAGCCCGGCGGGCGGCCGACGATCGGTGTACGCCGCCGACATGGTGTCGAGGAACTGGCCCCGGTGCCGCAGCAGGGTCAGGGTGAGCGCCGAGGCGTCGTCGTCCACCTGGTACCGGTCACCGGCCCGGGCCAGGGTGATCTGTCCCTGCCCGCCGACCTTCTGCTCGGTGTCGAAGTAGAGGCTCACGGTCAGGGTGCCGTCGGAGCTGGACCGGTAGCAGCGGGTCGTCGCCACCCAGCCGGCCGCCGCGCCGGGCAGCCCCGCGCCGGTCACGGTGACCTCCCCCCGGGTCACCTCGCTGACCGTCGCCGTGCAGGCCGCCCCGCCCTCCAGTCCGGCGAAGACCAGCCGGTCCCCGCGCCGCAGCAGGTCGCCGGGGATGCCGCCGAAGCCGGTCAGCAGCGCGAGTTCCGGTTCGCCGAGCTTGCCGAAGGAGAGCCGGGCGACCCGCTGCCACTGTCCGGCGGACAGCATCTCGGACAGCTCCGGGCAGGCACGCCCACTGGCCAGGACCACGTGGCGGGCGGACTCCGCGACCGGCACCACGTCCGCGGTGACGTACAGGCCGGGGAAGCTGGCCGGCGCGGCGTCGGACGGCGCGGCGGCCCCGGGGGCCGGTGGGATGGACGCCAAACCGTCCGGGTGGGCGTCGCTACCGGTGCAGGCGGTCAGGGCGAGCAGGGTCGCCAGGCCGGTGGCGACGGCCGCCCGCCGCCAGGCGCCGAGGCGGTGTCGCGGGAGGGGCCCGCGCAGCTCACAGCTCGTCATGGAAGTACCTCACCTTGGGGCAACGCGGGTCTGATTCGACCCGTACGACCGGCCAGGACAGCCTGCTGAACGGGAAGGTGTGGCCGGCGAGCAGGATCTCGACGTCGCCGACCGGCCGACCGATGCGGTTGTCGGCGAGCACCACCGCCCGGGTGTTGAGGAACGGGTAGAAGCGCAGTACGCCGTCGAGGAACTGACTGCCGCCCTCGCCCTTCATGATGTGGAACTCGTGTCGGCCGGACTGGTCGGCCGACGGCGTGACGGTCATCTCGTTGGCCCTGCCGGCGAAGTCCTTCGGCACCTTCACCCCGGTCGCCGCACCCGCCATCTGCAGCAGCTGCCCGCTGGTCGCACCGTCGTAGCCGGCGGTGCCCTTGAAGGGGCCGGCCTCGCCGGCGCAGCTGACCAGGTCGACGTAGACCTTGGGCAGCTTCGCCAGGATCAGGTTGACCTCGTTCGCGCCCTGCGCCAGCACGATGTCACTGCCGTGGTAGGTGACCTCGACGGTGATGCTCTGGTCCGGCAGGCCCACCTTGACCAGCACGTCGCGCAACAGGTCGAAGTTCTTGCCGACGCCGAACCCGACCGGGTTGCTGAGCAGGCCGTACGCGTCGCCGAGTTCGAACGGCAGGCTCTCCTTGTCCAGCGCGGCGAGGAAGGTGGCGTACCTGGTCAGCTTCTCCCCCACGCCGTCCGGGTCCTCCACCGGCGGCTTGAGTTCCAGGGTGGCCCGGCCGTCGCTGCCGGTCTTCACCCCCCGGCTCATCTTCCTGCTGTCCGCGGAGACCGCCTTCAACAGCTGCGTGCCACCCTCCTGGATGGTGCCGGCCTGCGGCTGCACGCTGCTCCAGCGGACGGTGAAGCCCTTCAGCGGACCGGCCGGCGGGATGGTCACCCCGGCCAGCGAGTAGCAGTGCAGCAGATCCTTGTCGACCTCCAGTTCGAAGGTCGCCGTCGCGGTCAGCGTGACGTGCTCGGCCCGGCTGCCGACGGTGTGCTTGAAGTGGGTGCTGGTCTTGTCGGCGGTCAACGACAGCCGCGTACCGGACAGCAGCAGGATCGCGCTCGCCGCCGCGCCGGACTTGCCCCACACCTCCTCGGCCCGACCGATCCGGTCCTGCTTGTCCTTGGGGAGCAGCTTGACCAGGCCGTCCTTGAGTCGCCCCTTCGCGGAGTCGATGATCCCCTTGGCCGTCGGGTCGGGCGGCGGCCCGGTCCACCGGGTGATGCTCTGACACGGCCCGTCACCGGACCCGGCACGGGCGACACCGCCGCGGGACGCGGCACGGGCGACACCGCCGCCGAGCAACCGGTCCACCAGGCCGGGGCGGGCGGCGGCCTGCGGCTGCTCCTGCGCACGCACCTCGCTGATCCGGCTGGTCGCGTGCCCGAGCAGCAGGATCGTCTGCAGCGGGTCGAGGAACGTGGTGTCCGGGTCGGCGCCGGGGAAGATCACCTGCTGGCGGTGGGCCGACAGGGCCCGCACCCCGGCCGCCGCGGTAACGAAGATCGGCACGGCCTCGGGCTGCTTGGCCCACCCGGCGATGGTCGCGGTCAGCTGGCCGTACGTCAGCTTCTCCGGAGTCAGCCCGACGGCCTGTAGCAGGACCGCGAACCGGTCCACGGGGTACCGGTCCTCGGCCCGGGTCGCGGCGGTCAGCGCCGGGATCAGCTCGACGTAGACCGGTGCGTCGTACAGGGCCAGCCCGTCGGGCATGGCCACCACCGGCCCCCGCCCGGACACGATCGGGTGTCCGGCGCGGCGCAGCAGTTCCGCGGTGGCCGCGGCGGAGCGGCTCGGGTCGTCGGCGTGGATCAGGGCGACGAGTCGCTCGGCGGCCTCGGCCGGGTCGTCCGGGAGCGTACCGGCGACGGACTCGATGGCGGCCCGGTCGACCGAGCCGGTGGGTTGCGGGTCGTCGCGGTCGGCGGTACAGCCACCGGCGACGAGGGTGGCGCAGAGCAGCACCGCGACCGCCGGCCGCCAACGCAGCACCGCGACCGCCGGCCGCCAACGCAGCACCGCGGCCGGCGGCCGCCAACGCAGCACCGCGACCGCCGGCCATCGGCGCGGACGCCCGCCGGGCGGGTCGACACCTCGTGCCGGGCGGGAGGCGCGTGTCATCGATGGTTCCCTTCGTTACGGGGGCGGGGCGGCACCGGTCGGTGTCGCCCCGCAGGCAGTAGAGCGGGCAGCGTGTCCCGGCCACCAGGGACCGGCGTCCCGCCGGACCGGGATCGTCGGCCGCCGCCCGGTCCGCACCCCGCCGGGCCGGTGGTCGCGGTGGTGTGGTCCCGGCCCGGTCCCGGTCGATCGGGACCGGGTGACCCATGCGCGCCGGGTCGGCCGGTCGGCATCGTCGGTGCCGAATCGTCCGTTGCGGCCCACGAACACGGTCAGCCCGGTCTTGGGCAGCCGCCCACCCAGGAGGTAGCAGCATGTATCCCGCCCCGACGCCGGCCGGTCCGACCGACGGCGCGCCACCGCAGCCGGTACGCCCGAGACGGGCCTGGGCGTTGACCGGTGCCCTCGGCGGCCTGGTCGGTCTGGTCGGCATCTTCGCCACGGCCACCCTGACCGCGCCCGCCGAGCAGTTCCGCGCCGACAACGCCGACTACGTCGCCGCCGTCGCCGACCGCACCGGGTACGTCTGGGCACACCAGGTGGTGACGGTGGTGGCCATCGTCTGCCTGGCGGTCTTCGCGGCCGGGCTGCGGCGCTACCTGGCGGCGCAGGAGCCGGCCGACAGCCTGGTGCCGGCCGTGGCCACGACCGGCATCGGGTTGGTGCTGGTCGGGCTGCTGGTCGGCGGCGGCATCTCCACCGAACTGTTCTTCGCCCTCGGCGCCGCCGACCAGTACGACCCGGACGTGATCGCCCCGCAGCTCACCATCGTCGCCACCATGGCCTGGCTGTGGGGTGGGATCGGGTTGACCGCCGCGGCGGTCGCGGTCGGCGGGTTCCGGCACGGCTCGGTCAGCCGCTGGTTCGCCGTCTTCAGCGCGGTGGTCGCCGGGCTGGTCGCCGCCACGCAACTCACGCCGGTGCAGTACATCGCGCTGGTGCCCGCCGGGATCTGGACGGTCGTCGCCGGGTTGGCGTTGGCGTTCGGGCAGGCGAGCCGGTCGTCCGATCCGCCGGGCCGAGTGATCGTCTAGTGTCGGCGGCGCGATGACCAGCGACTACCCGCCCCACGAGCCGGTCGCCGGGCCGGTGCGCCCGGACCGCGAGGTCCACCTCGCCCGGGCGCGCCGGGCCGCGTGGCCGTTGTGCGCCACGACGCTGCTGCTGACCGTGGTCGCGGTGGGGTTGGCGGCGGCCAACGGTGGCACCCACAACGACGTCACCCACCTGTTCCTGGTGGTGACCAGCGCGGTCGTCGGCGCGACGATCGCCGCGCAGCGGCCGGAGCACCCGATCGGCTGGCTGGCGCTGACCAGCGGGTTCTGCTTCGCGTTGCAGGAGGCCTGCGGTCAGTACGCGGCGCACGGGCTGGTCGTGGCGCCCGGTTCGCTGCCGTGGGCCACGGCGCTGGCCTGGCCGCAGAACTGGCTGTGGGTGCCCGGGAACGCGGCGATGGCACTGATCCCGGTGTTCTTCCCCGACGGCCGGCCGCTGTCGGCCCGGTGGCGGCCGGCGGTCTGGGCGGTGGTGCTCACCGGTGCCGTCGCGATGTTCACCGGTGCGCTGCGGCCCGGCGCCAACGAGCAGGTCAGCCCGGCCGGTGCGGTCAATCCATTGGGCCTGGCGGGGTGGCAGCCGGTCGCCGACCTGACCGCCGCGGTGGCCACGCTGACCAGCGCGGTGGTCTTCCTGGCGGCCGGCGGCGCCGTCGTGTGGCAGGCCCGCCGGGCCCGTGGGGTACGCCGCGAGCAGGTCAGGTGGTTCGGGTACGCAGTCGCGTTGTCGGTCGCGGTGGTGGCCGCCCGGCTGGTGGCCGGGTTGACCGACGGACGGCCGGGCGTCTTCCCGTACGGCAGCGTGTTCTGGGATCTCGCCGGTGGGATCAGCGCCGCGCTGATCCCGATCGCGATCGGCATCGCCATCCGGCAGCACCGGCTGTTCGACATCGACCTGCTGATCAGCCGTACCGTCGTGTTCGTCGCCCTGTCCACGGGCGTCGGCGGCGTGTACGTGCTGGTCGTCGGCCTGCTCGGGGCCGGTTTCGACAGTTCGGCGAGCCTGCCGGTGTCGTTCGTCGGCGCGGCGGTGGCCGCGCTGCTCGTCGCGCCCCTGCGCCACTGGCTGCAACGGCGGGTCAACCTGCTGGTGTACGGCGAACGGGACGACCCGTACGCGGTGCTGGCCCGGCTGGGCGAACGGCTGGAGCAGACCCCGGACGCCGCCGCCGTGCTGGCCACCAGCACCCGGACGGTCCGGGAGGCGCTGCAACTGTCGTACGTGGAGATCGCGACGGTGGACGGCCGGTCGTACCGGTTGGGGGTGCCGCCCGCCGAGCCGGTGCGGCTGCCGCTGTCCGCCGGTGAACCGGTCGGGCACCTGCTGCTCGGGCCGCGGGCCGGGGAGAGCACGCTCGGTGCCCGGGAACTGCGGCTGCTGCGGGACCTGGCCCGGCACATCGGCGTGGCCGTGCAGGCGGTGCGGGCCCTGGACCGGGCCCAGAGCCTCGCGGCCGACCTGCAACGCTCCCGCGAACAGCTGGTGCTCGCCCGGGAGGAGGAGCGGCGGCGGCTGCGGCGGGACCTGCACGACGGGCTCGGGCCGACCCTGGCCGGGCTGACCATGCGCGCCGAGGCGGCCCAGGAGATCGGGCCGGGTGAGTCGGCCCGGCGGCTGCTGGAGGAGATCGTGGTCGACGCCCGTACCGCCGTCGCCGACGTTCGGCGACTGGTCAACGGGCTGCGGCCGCCCGCGCTGGACACCATGGACCTGACCGGGGCGCTACGCTCACACATCGCGGCGGGTCCGGCCGACGGACCGCGGGTGCGGTTCGACGCCCCGGCGACGCTGCCGGCGTTGTCGGCCGCCGCCGAGGTCGCCGCGTACCGGATCGCGGTGGAGGCGTTGAACAACGCCCGCCGGCACGCCCACGCCGACACGATCGAACTGCGGCTGCGGGTCGACGGCGGGATGCTGCACCTGCAGGTGCGGGACGACGGTCGGGGCCGCGAGCCGGGTCGACCGGACGGCGTCGGCATGCACTCGATGCGGGAACGAGCCGAGGAACTCGGTGGGTCGTGCGTGGTCACCTCGACCCCGAACGCCGGTACCCGGGTGACGGCGACCCTGCTCACCGGCACGAAGGAGGACGATGGAGCAGATCCGCGTGCTGCTGGTTGACGACCACGCGCCGTTCCGGGCCGGACTGCGGGCGCTGCTGGCGACCAGTACCGACATCGAGGTGTGCGGCGAGGCCGCCAGTGGCGAGGAGGCGCTGGCCGTGTCGGGTCGGCTCCAGCCCGACGTGGTGCTGCTGGACCTGACCATGCCCGGCATGGGTGGCATCGCGGCCACCGAGCGGCTGGTCCGGATGAGCCCGCACGTGCGGGTGCTGGTCCTGTCGATGGCCGACGACGACGATTCGGTCTTCGCGGCGTTGCGCGCCGGGGCGCGCGGTTACGTGCTCAAGGGTGCCCGCCGCGCGGAGATCATCCGATCGGTGCGGGTGGTGGCCGACGGCGAGGCGATCTTCGGTCCCGCCATCGCCACCCGGTTGATGGGCTACTTCGCCGGGCTGGCCCGTACCGAGCCGGCGTTTCCCGAGCTGACCGCCCGGGAACGGGAGATCCTCACGCTGATCGCGCAGCACCTGACGAACCCGCAGATCGCGGCGCGGCTGGGCCTGAGCACCAAGACCGTCCGCAACCACGTGTCCAACATCTTCGCCAAACTTCAGGTCGCCGACCGGGCGCAGGCCATCAGCGTGGCCCGCGAGCAGGGGCTCTGAACCACCGCCGACGGTGGACGCGGCGGACGGTGGGACTCAGCGGGGCAGACCGGCGAGCCAGCGGTCCAGCGCGGCCGGGGTGTCGAAGAGCAGCACCGGCGGCCCGGACGGGTCGGCGTGCCAGGCCCGCATCCGACGCCGTTCCCGCCCGTACTGGGTGAGGTGCCAGACCAGGATCGAGTCGCCGGACAGTACGCTGCCGAGCGTCTCACGGTTGCCGTTGCAGATCTGCTCCCCGGTGGACAGCCGGCGCATGGTGCGCCGGGCCAGCCGCCGGAAGGAGATCCCGCGCGGGTAGTCGAGGCCGATCACCAGATCGGCGCGGCCCAGCGGCACGTCCCGCCAGCCGTGGTACGCCCCGTCGAGGATCCAGCGCTCCCGGCGGCAGATCGCCTCCATCCGGCTGCGCTGCACCGCGACCGGCACCTCGACCCAGCCCGGCTCCCAGAGCAGGTCGTCGACCGGGTACCAGGGCACCCCGAGGCGCAGGGCGAGCAGCTCGGCGAGGGTGGACTTGCCGGAGCCGTGAACCCCGTAGATCAGGATGCGGGACGGCGCGTTCATCGCGCGGCAGCCTAGACCGTCGGGGCAAGCCGGGCGGGGGCACCCGACGAGAGAACGGGCCGGGCGGCCGGATGGTACGCCGGCCGCCCGGCTCTCGATCAGCGGTTGGCGGCGAGGTCGGCGCAGTCCGTCTCGTCGGGCAGCAGCGGCCGCAGGATGAGCGTCCAACGCTTGCCGTCCGAGGTCCACGGGGTCGCCGTGTTGGCGTTCGCGGCGGCCGCGAGCACCTGCTGCGCCGCGTCACCGGTGGCCGTCACACAGCCCAGCCCCAGATCCTTGTTCAGCTCGGCGCCGGGCAGCGTCGGCCCCGGCCAGGCCACCTCGGGCTGCCCGCCGGCCTCGGTGTTGGCGACCCACGGCTCGGCGACGGCGGCGACGGCGGTCGGCGCGTACGGCTGGGTGGTCGGGTGTGCCGCGGCGAGCGGGCCCGACTCCGCGGTCAGCGACTCGGCGAAGGCCCGCAGCTTCTCCCGGGCCGCCAGCTGGTCGGCGGTCAGGCCCGACTGCGGGATGTCGGCCGACTGGGCCAGGGCCGACACCTCCGTCTGCTCGACCCCGTTCGGGCCGAGCACGGTGAACCGGGTCGACGGCACGTCGGCGACCGGCGGTTCGCCGAAGTCGGTGACGCTGCCGACGCCCGCGTCGCGGGCCAACTTGACCAGGTTCTGCACCTCGTCGGCGCCGACCGTGCCGACCTGGAGGTTGGGTAGCGCGGGGCCCGGGTAGATCATGGTGATCGGGCCCTCGGTGATCACCCGACCGTCGCCGTAGACGCTGATCACGGGGAGTCGGGCGGCCAGCATGGCCGGCGTCGTGAAACCGCCGACGTAGCCCATCCGGAACACCACGGTGTCCGCGGAGTAGGACATCTCGGGGGTGCCGGAACCTCCGGCACCGGCGGCGCCGGCCTGCGGGCCGCAGGCCGTCGAGGTCAGCAACAGCAGGGGTACGACGGCCAGTCGCCCGTATCGCGAAGTACTCATGCCGGGTTCGACGTCAGCGGAGCCGAGTTGGTTGCGTTGACTCACCAGAAACGCCGCGACCGGGGTGCCCGGCCGGGTCAGCCGCCGGTGAGCGCCGTCGTCCGGGCCTCCGCACGCCCCTCGTCGCGGGCTTCGGCGAGCAGTCGGGCGAGGCGGCGGCGCCGACGGCGGGTGACGCCCCGCCAGAGCAGGACCAGGGCGGCGAGGACCACCACGAGGGCCAGCTGTGGCCAGGGCAGCACCCACACCGTCACGGTGGCCACCGCCGGTCGGAGCTGCGCGCCGGCCGGATCACCGCCGACGACGGCCGGATCACCGCCGACGACGGCCGGATCACCGCCGACGACGGCGGGGGTCACCTCGACGCCGGTCGTCACCCGCCCCAACCCCCAGACGCCACCGACGGCTGCCTCGACCTGCCGCTCCCCACCGGGCAGCGTCTCCGCCACCTCCCCCGGCCCGTCCCGGGTGACCAGGCCGAACAGTTCCTCTGTGCGGACCCGACCGGTGCCGGTCACCGCGACGTTGCCGGTATTGCTCGCCGTGTAGGTGACCCGGAGGGTGCCGGCGGTGAACGGGTTCCACGACCGCCGGTAGGTCGCGGCGAGGCCCTCTGCGGAGAGCGCGGCGGTGACCGTGCCGCTGGCGCGCAGCATCACCCGGAACCCGACCCGACTCTCCACCGCCACCGCGCCACTGGCGCTGACCACCGACGCCGCGATCCCCGCCGGATGGTCCCCCGGCGACGCGTCGACCGGCACCCTGATCGTGAACGGCACCACCCGCGTTTCCCTGGCCCCGACCGTCACCTTCTCCTGGACCTCGATCCAGGTCCCGCCGTCGACCGACACCCGGTCGGAGGACAGCATGTTGAACCGTCCCTTGTCGGTGAGATAGCCGTCGGCCGCCTTGAGGGAGAAGACCACCGGCGCGGCACCGAAGTTGCGCACCGCCAGGTGCTCGGTCACCACCTGGCCCGGGTCGAGCGTCAGCTCCACCCACCGCCGGCCGTCCGGCCCCTGCTGGTTCGCCGGCTGCACCGCCCAGGTCACCGTCGGACCGGCCGGCTGTGCCGCGGCGCCGGCCGGCGTCACCGACCCGACGACCACCAGCGCCGCCAACGCGGCCAGCAGCCGCGGCAACAACCTCGGTGCGGCGGGCACTCCGGGCGCGGGACGAATCATCACGGCGGTCCTCCGACGACAGCGGCGGTGCGGTGGTGGGGGTCGTCCCGCACGGGACGACCCCCACCGGCGCATCACTCGAACAGGGACAGGGTCAACGTCGAGGTGTACGCACCGGCGGCCACGTCCGCCTCCGTACGCAGGAACAGTTCCGCGTCCACCGAGTACGCGTCACCGGCCACCGCACCCGAGTCGAACGTCGACACCAGCAGTTCCTGGTCGACCAGACCGACGTTGTTGCCCGGCTGGGTCGGCTCGTCGAGGACGGTGACGACCTCCTCGCCCTCGCTGACCAGGCCGGTGTCGCCGCCGTCGATCAGCCGCGGCCGCCAGCCCAGGTGCCCCGCGCCGATCGGCTCCTGGCCGGCGGCACCGACGAAGTCGGTCGCGCTGCCCAGCACCGCCCAGGCGGCGTTCTCCGGCACCTCGTCCGCCGTCCGGGTGTCGGTCACCGTCACCGTCGGCAGGGTGCCGACGAACTGGCGGACCAGCAGCGTCGACCCGTCCTCGGTCAGCGCCACCGAGTCGCCCGCGATCGTCAGCGCCAGCACACCCGGCTCGCTGATCTCCTCGATGTCGACCGTCACCGCCACGTCGGCACTGCCGCCCGGCTCCGCCGACGCCGCCGACGGCATCGCCACCGCCCCGACCAGCAGGGCACCGGCGGCACCCGCCGCCAGCAGTCGCTTCCGATTCCATGTGTCCATCAGCTACTCCGTAGTCGTTCGTGGGACCAGGGGTGGGAAGGTCAGTCGCCGCAGCCGGCGGCGGAATGTTCCGCGGTACGCACGGTCGTCACCGACCGGCCGTCGACCGCACCGGTGACCCGGACGGTCGCCGAGCCGGCGGCCACCGACGCGGTCCGGGAGGCGAACTGCTGGTAGGCGTTGGCGCCCGGCGCGACGTCCGACACCGACCGCTGGCCGTACGCGCTCTCCAGCACGACGTCCACCGGCCCGTCATGACCGTTGCGGGCCTGCACCGCCACGTACGCCTTGCCGGCCACGCAGCGGGCCTGGGCGCTGACCTCGACGGGCAGTTCGGCACCGGTGCCGGCGGCGAAGGCCCAGGTGTCGATCTCGAACAGGTCGGCACCCGCGGGCCCGGCGTAGGTGAAGTACACGTCGTGCACGCCGCTGACCCCGGTCAGCCCGGTGGTCAGCTCCGTCCACTGGCCCAGCGGCGCGTCCACCGGGATGGTGGCCACCACGGGTGCGTCGGCGGCACCGAGCCGGAGCTGGATCGTGCCGCCGGCCGCCAACGGCCGCACCTTCGCCGTGAGGCTCCCGGCGCCGGCACCGAAGTCCACCGACGACAGCGCCGTCCAGTCGCCGTTGTCGATGTCGCGGACCACCAGGTTCGGTGCCGTGCCGCCGAACTCGGCCGACCCGCCGTCGACCTTGGCGGTCGCCACTCCCTTGCTCCAACCGAAGGTCTCCGCCTCGAAGACCCGGTACGGGTCGAAGTCGCGGACCTGGTCGACACCGGCGTAGTCGCCGACGACCTGCCGGATCGTGCCGTCGGCGTTGAACGCCAGCTCCTGGATGTGCGGGCTGCGGTAGCCCTGGGTGGTGTTGCCGTTGATCCGCTTGTTCAGCGTCGGGCCGTGGTACGTGAAGTAGTACCTGCCCTCGTACTCGAAGACCGACTGGTGGTTGTTGCCGCCGGTGCCGGCGCCGAAGAACTGCGACTGGTTCGGGAACAGCACCCCCGCGTAGGTCTCCTTCGGCCAGACCATCGGGTCGTCGGAGATCATGTAGCCGATCTGGCCGCCGCCCGGGTAGCCGGGCAGCGGGGTCTGCGGGCCGCCGAAGTCGCTGCCGCCGAAGTGCGACGAGTACGACAGGTAGTACCTGCCGTCCCGCTTGAACACCTGGGCCGCCTCGAAGGCCACCGGCGCGTCCACCACCGCCGCGCTGCCCACCGTCGACACCATGTCGTCGCCCAGCCTGATCGCCCGCAGGTTCTTCGGGTTGTTGAACCGCTCGGCCGGCGGCATGCTCGTGGCGGCCGGGCCGCCACCGAAGTAGAGGTACGCCTCCCCGTCGTCGTCCACCAGCGGGGCCGGGTCGAACCGCCAGGCGACGCCCTCGGTGCCGGGGGTACGGCTGTCGATGAGCGTGCTGGTGCGCTCGCTGGTCCACGGGCCGACCGGCGAGGCACCGGTGATCACGTTGCTGGAGCCGCCGCCGTTGGCGTAGTAGAGGAAGAACTTCTCCTGCCCGTCGACCACCTGCTTGGCCATGCCGGGTGCCCACGAGTTGTTCGTGAACGGGGCCACGCCGTTGGGCCCGGCGACCTGGATCTCACCGTGGTCGGTCCAGTTGACCATGTCGGTCGTGGAGATCACGGTGATCTGGTTGATGTCGCCGTAGTTGATGCCCGGCGAGACACCGGTGGTGGGGTCCGGCGCGTACCCCTGGGTGTCGTTCGTCATGTACATGTAGACCCGACCGTCGTGCACGAAGCCGTACCCGTCGGCGCCGAACTTGTGCCCGATCAACGGGTTGTGCTCCCCGGGCAGCTTGCCGACCACCTCGATGGTCTTCGACGGCGGCGCGGGCGGCGCGGCGCCGACCACCGACACGTCGTCGAGCGTGAAGTCCATCAGGTGCAGGTTCGGGTCGGCGGCCGGGGTGCTCGTCCACGGGGTCTCGAAGAACAGTCGCGCGGTGCCGACGCCCTGACTCGCCGGGATGGTGAACTGCCCGTTGAAGTGCGCCCACTGGCCCCGGGTCGCCGTCACGCTGACCAGATTGGTGTAGGTGCCGCCGCCGTAGTGCATGGTGGCGAAGAACTGCTTCGTGGCGGGCGAGGCCGCGTTCTCGTACTTGATCCGGGCACTGAGGGTGTAGGTCTGTCCCGCCTGCACCTTGCCGGAGAGGTCCTGCATCGGCCCGGAGCCGGTGGTCGCCCGGTTGGTGACCAGCACCGCGCTCGACCCGGAGTAGGCGTCGGTGGTGGACGACAGGATGGCACCGTCGGTCGCGTTGCCGTTGTTGACGAACCAACCGACGAGGCCGTCCTCAAATCCGCCGTTCACGACGAGGTTCGTGTCGGCGGCCTGGACCGGTGCCGCGGACCCGAAGCCGGCCAGCAGGACGCCGGCCGCCGCGATCGCGGCGACCCGACGGCGGGTCGCACTTCGTCGACGCTGTGTCACGAGATGTCCTCCTAGTGGTGGTGGGGGTCATCGACATCCCGGGGCCGGCGTGCACCGGCCCCGGGACAGCTCGGGCGGGGCGTCAGCCGCCGCAGCTGGCGGCGGGGTATCCGGCGGCGCGGACGGTCGTCACGGCGCTGGCGTCGACCGTCCCGGTGACCCGGACGGTCGCCGTACCGGCCGGAACCGCGGCGGTCCGGACGGCGAACTGCTGGAAGGCGTTGGCACCCGGTGCCACCTGCGCCACCGACCGCTGGCCGTACGCCGTCTCCAGCACCACGGCCACCGGCGCGTCGTGGTCGTTGCGCGCCTGCACCGCCACGTACGCCTTGCCGGCCACACACCGCGCCTGCGCGGTGACGGTCACCGGGAGCTGCGGCGGGTCGCCGCGGAGCACGCCGAGCCGGGCGAGTTGGAAGCTGAGGGCGCGTTCCGGGGCGTCGATCTGGTTCTGGGTGCCGAACTGACCGGCCCGCGCCGACGTCGCCGCCGCGAGCGCGGCGTCCATCGCGGCCCAGGCGTCGGCCGGGTACGCCGACTCGTCGAGCGTGGCCGCGTACGCGATGGCCGCGTCGAGGGCCCCGGTGTCCAGTGGCCGGTTCTGCGCGGTCAGCGTGTCGCTGAGCAGGTAGTGGTCGAAGTCGATGTGCCCGCCGCTCTGCTGGGTGGCGTAGTTGAACAGGCCGACCCGGTGCCCCATGAAGTGGGCGAGGCTGCCGTCCAGGGTCTGCGGCCCGACCCGGTTGCCCAGCTGCGTCCACGTCAGCCCGTCGAGGCTGTAGTAGAACGTGGTCCAGAGCTGCCCGGTCGGCGAGGCGAAGTCCAGGTCGGCCTTGACGTGCACCTCGGTCGCGTCCCCCAGCGACACCGTGGTGCCCGGCAGGAAGTTCTCCAGCGTCGCCTGGTCGAGGTCGACCGCGAAGGGCTGCCCCCGGTTGACCACGCCGAGCGTGTTCACCCCGCCGGTCCGCTTGACCGCCACGTACGAGAAACCCCGGTTGTACGCGGCCAGCCCGGCCACGTCACCGTCGCGCATCGCGGAGATGTCCATCCTGGTCTCGGCCGACTGCCGTGGCCCGAACGTCCGCTGCGAGAGCGTGTTGCGGGCTTCCTCGAACCAGGCCAGTTCCGCGCGGTTCGACAGCTTCGTGTAGACGTACTGGCCGGTGACCACCTTGCCGGTGGTCAGTCGCAGCCAGCCGTCCCGGTCGGTCAGCGACCAGTACCGGTTGTCGGGGGCGTGGTTCCACTCCCACGCCATGTCCAGCCGCGACCCGTTGGGGGCGATCTCCGCGGCGATCGCCGGGTCCGACGTGGTCCACTCCTCGTCGCGGTACGCCTTGTGCGGGGCGTCGTTGGCGAAGTCGTCGGAGGCGACGACGCTCTTCTGCCGTTCGAACCGCTCCTGCTCCGGGCTCAGCGCGATCGGCTTGGCGAACGCGCCCTCCACCGGCACCACACCGTTGGTGCCGAAGGTCGGCCAGCCGCCGGACCAGGTGGCGGGGATGAGCGCGGGGATGCGGCCGATCGGGAAGGTGTCCCGGAAGAACATGCCGTACCAGTTGGTCGCGCCGTCCGCACCGGCGATCGGGACCAGGCTGCCCTGGGCGAAGCCGTTGGAGTTGAGCACGCCCCGGGCCTCGTAGGTGTTCACCCCACCCGCGGAGGTGTGGCGGCCGAGCAGTTCCGGCGAACGGAGCATGACGACCTGACGGCCCTGCCCGGAGGGCCAGGTGATGATGACGGCGTAGTAGTAGCCGTCGATGTAGTAGAACTGGGCGCCCTCGAACAGGCCGCCGATGAACGGCTGCCCCGCGTAGTTGTTCGCGGTGAAGACGTTCGGGTAGTCCTGCACCACGGCGGTCAGCCCGGCGTTGAGTCGTACCGCGCTGATGTTGCCGTTGCCGTAGAAGATGTACGGCGTGCCGTCGAGGTCGAAGAAGAGCGACGGGTCGTGCAGGCCGCGACCGAGGGCCGTCCGCTGCCAGGCACCGTGCTCGATGTCGTCGGTGCGGTAGATGTACGCGCCACCCAGGTTGTTGGTGTTGAACGCGACGTAGAACATGCCGTCGTGGTAGCGCAGCGAGGACGCCCACTGGCCCTGGCCGTACGAGTTCTGCCCGTTACGTAGCGAGAACGAGTCGCCGATGCTGGCCCGGTCGAACACGTAGTTGACGATCTCCCAGTTGACCAGGTCGTACGACTTCATGATCGGCGCACCGGGGCTCAGGTGCATGGTGGTGCTGATCATGTAGTAGATGTCCCGGCCCTCGTCGTTCTCGGCGGCGGGGACGCGTTCCACGCCGATGTCCGGCACGTCGGAGCGCAGCAGCGGCACGGTGTAGCTGCCGTCTCCCCGGTCGGTCGAGGTGTACGACGAGCGGGGCGACCAGTCCTCGGCGGCCTGTGCGGCGGTACCGGGCAACGTCAGCCCGGCGGCGACGAGCACTCCGGTCAGGACGGTCGGGATCCAGCGCCGGCGGGCGCGACGACGGGCTTGCGGATCGGAGATGGTGGATGCGGCGAACGCAGGCATGACATCAGCTCCAGACACGGGCGTTACGAAGCCTTAATGCTGTTAGCGTTAACAACCCTCGTCAAGACCTTCATCAATACTCGCCGGAAATATCCCTGAAACAGCCCTGCGGAGTCCTATGTGCACGCTCCCATGCCAGAATGCCAGCTCGGGGAATCCCACCGATTGATCACCGTAGAGCGTCGGGTCAGCTCAGGTCGATCGTGTAGTCGGCGGTGTGCACCTTCCCCTCCACCTGGAAGTCGAAGAACGCCCGGTACCGGCCGGCGCTCGGCACGGTCAGCCAGAACTTGACCGCCCCGTCGACCAGCTCCGGCTCCGGGTGCACGTGCACATAGCCCAGATCGCCCTCGCGGACCACCACCAGATGCCCGTACGCGCCCAGGTACGGCTCCAGCGCCGCCGGGCCGGATCCGTCGGCGACCCGCAGCACGACCGGGGCGCTCAGCCCGATCGTCGGCGTACCCTCCATCGACACGGTGAACGGCCCGGTGGTGGCCTCCGGACGGGGCGGCGGCAGCTGCGCGGACGTGTACACCCCCGGCACCTGGTGGTCGACGCCCAGCACCAACGGCAGCTGCCGGCCGTCGGCGGCGCCGACGGTGAAGTCGGCGTACACCCGGTAGTCGCCGGCCCGGGGCAGGTCCAGCGGCACGCTCCAGAGCCCCTCGCCGGTCATCGTCGGGTGCAGGTGCTGGTAGCCGCTGAGATCACGACCCACCACGATGAGGTGCAGCGGCTTCTCGTGGACGACCGCGAACTCGGTCACCGCCTGCCGGTTGGCGTCGACGATGCGGAACTGGTAGTCGACGGGGGTGCCGGGCGGCTGGGACCGCTGCACCGGTTGCAGGGTGTACCCGGCGGCACTGACCCACGCCCCGGTGGTCTGCGTCTGGTCCGTGCCGTCGCCGGCATGCGAATGCGCTCCGGTGCCCGGCGCGTGCTGGTGCCCGTCCCCGGCCGATCCGGCGACGGGCAGGCCGCCGCCGGGCCGCGCCCCTTCGGTGACCTGTTGTTCGGTGGCCCCGAGCCGACCGAGCCCGAATCCGGCCAGCAGGGTGATCACCAACCCGCCGACGAGCAGGGCGAGCCGCGCGTTGCCCACCCCGGAGCCGGGCGCCGCCTCGGCACCGTCCAGCCCGGAGGCCGGGGTGACCTCGGCCGGCCGCGGGTCGGGCCCGTCGGCCGTGACCACGCCGCCGGCCGGGGTCGGTTGCCCGGCGGCGACCTCGCTGACCGGCGGCGCGCTGGCGGTGGCCGGTACGACGCTGGCGGTGACCGCCGCGCCGCCCCGGCGGGCGGCCGGTACCACGTTGCGGCGGCCGGTGCCCGAGGTGCCGCCGGCACCCGAGCCCCTGCCACGACCCGCGGTCGTGCCGGTCGCGTTGCCACGACCCGCGGTCGTGCCGGTCGCGTTGCCACGACCCGCCGCCGTGCCGGTCGGGGCGGCGGCGCCCCCGGTGCGGGTCGCCTTGCCGGCCCGCGCGGCCGCGTTCTTCCTCGCCCGGGCCGGCGGGCCGGTCCGCCGGCCGCGCGCGACGGGCGCCGGAGCCCGACCGAAGAACCGAGCCACGGCGAGGGGCCGCCGACGCCAGAGCAGGAGGCCGACCAACGCGGCCACGACGGCCACGACGATCGCGGCCCAGGCGCCCGCACCGAGGCCGCCGTCGGCGGCCGGGGCCGGCCCGGCTGCCGCTGGTGGCGACCCCGGCGGGGCGGGGGGTGCCGGCGAGGAGCCCGAATCGTGCCCGTGCTGGTCGGCGGCGGCCAGCAGGGCGGGGTCGGGTTGGTCGGTGGGTGGGTTCCAACCGGCCGGTGCCGGGGTCACCGGGCCGGTGTAGCGGAAGCTCATCGTGCCCCGCACCGGCTCGCCGTCCGAGGCCACCGACAGATAGCTCACCGTGTACTGCCCGGCCGACGGCAGGTGTGCCAGGTTCACCACCGCCGGGAAACCGGTGGTGTACTCGCGGGGCTCGAAGACGCCGTCGACCAGGAAGTACTCCCGCACCGGCTGGTCCAGCGGCGCGGCTGCCCCGTGGGTCCAGCCGTTGTCGACCCGGGCGCCGCCGGGCGCGGTGACCGCGAAGTAGGCGTTGCCGGCCACCTGCTCGGTGAAGTAGAGCTGCACCGTCGTCAGTGGTTCGTCCACCGTGGCGTCGGCCTTCGGGGTGGACATCGCCAGACCCCCGTGGGCCGCTGCCGGTGGGGCGGCGGCGAGCACCGCGACCGCCGTGGCGAGGACCAGCGCGAGCAGGCCGGAGAGGGCACGCACCGGGGTCCGAGGGAGTGGACGCATCGCTTCATCCTCACGACGACGCAGCTTTGGTCGATACGCGTCCATCTTTTTACACAGCTGGCAAAAGTCAATACGCTCGCTCAGCTGACCGCCTCGTCGCGGCCCGCCGCCCGGGCGGCGGCCTGCGCCAGCAGCCACGGCAGATAGGCCGCCCGGCCTCGGGCGACGCCGAGCAGGGTCAGCAACACCACCCGGTCGCCGACCCGCAGCACGGCCCGCTCCCCCGCCAGGTACGCCCCGTCGCCGACGCCGGGCAGTTCCTGGCCCCGGGCGTTGAGCCGCCAGATCCACTGCCCCGCCGTACCGGCGACGGTCTGCACCGCCAGCACGGCGGCACCGTCGCCGGCCGCCCGGAACTGGACACCGGTCAGCGGGCCGGGCAGATCCACCGCCTCGGCCGGGCGGACCGGCAGCCCCACCGCCTGGCCGACCTCCTCGGGCGGGAACAACGCCTGCGGCGTGACCGACGGTGCGCCCGCGCGGGCCGCCGCCACCCCCGTGGTCTCCGGTACGGTCGCCTCCGCCAAGCTCCGCGAGCGGCCGTGCCCGACCACCGCGAAGCCGACCACCCGCCGGGTCCAGGGACGCACCCGGAGCGTCACGGTGTCCCCGTCGTGGCAGTCGCCGGCCCACTGGCTGGGCAGCCCCCAGGCGGTGGTGCGATCGCCACTGCCGTCGTCCACCGCCAGGTAGTGCAGCCACGGTCGGGCCGGCTGGTTCTCCCCCTGGGAGGTCGACTTCCACACCTGCACCCAGAGCACCTCGCCGGTGACGGTGCGCTCGGTGAGCAGATCCGCCAGGCCGCGTACCAGGGTGTAGCCGCCGGAGGCGAGCAGCAGCACGGCGCCCGCGACGATACCGGCGGCGACCAGGGCGAAGGTCCGCGCGCCCGGATAGCTGCCGGTCGAGAAGAGGTCGGCCGACGGGCCGAAGAGTTTCAGCGCGAAGCCGCCCACCGCGCCGCTGATCGCCGCGCTGAACAGCAGCTTCGGCATCGTCTTGCCGTACCGCGACCCGCGTGGGTAACGCACCCGCACGCGGTGCCAGGTGCCGCCGTACGACGACCAGACCAGACTCCGGTCCCCCATCCCGAGGTCGAGCACGGCGCTGGTCAGCCGGGTGGCGCCGACGGCGGCACCGTAGGCCAGGTAGCGGTCCCAGATCGCCACCGCGGCCGGCGGCAGTTCGTCGAACTGCTCGTGCCCGCGCAGCCAGGCGCGTACCCCGAGCCAGCGCGCCGCCAGCTGACGGCCCAGCGGCGTGTCGCGTTCACCGGGCGTCGCACCGGCGATGGCGGACAGCACCGCGAAGGTGAAGACCCCGGCGGCCAGACCCGGGTTGTCCTCCGTGCCGCGCCAGCTGCCGTAGTGGGCGGCGGCGAGGCCGACGACGACGCCGGCGAGCAACGCGGCGGCGGACAGCGCCGTGGTCACCGTCGGGCCGAAGCGGCGCCGGGACAGCCCCGCCGCCCTGGCGTCGGCCACCACCTGCGCGCGCAGCCGCTTGTTCCACGACTTCGCCCGGGCCGGGTCACGGAAGGTCAACGCGGTCAGCGGCAGCACCCCGTCGACCGCCAGGCCGCGCACCCGGTCGAGCACCCGACGCTCGTACGGGCGCAGCGCACTGTCGTCGGGCGGCACCGGGGGCAGGTGCAGGGTGGTCTGCCGCGGGTCGTCGCCCGGCTGGCGCAGCTCGACGAAGCCCCGGGCGGCGAGGTCGAGCAACGTCGACTCGGCCGCGTCCTCGGTGACCGTCCAGCGGTTGACCAGCAGGCTGACCAGGGCCGGGGGTTCGGCACCGAGTTCCATGGTGGCCGGTGCGGGCGTCGGGTCGGCCGGCCGGGTGGCCAGCCGGACGGCGCCGTACGCGGCGAACCAGCCACCGAGGGCGGCCCCGCCCACCGCCAGATCGAGCAGGAGTCGAGGGTCCATCGTGTTCCGGCCGTCAGTACCGCACCTGGACGGCCGCACGTTCGCCGTCGACGGCCTGGAAGAAGTCCATCGGGCGGAACCCGGCGATCCCGGCGATCAGGTTGGTGGGGATGGTCTGCACGCTGGTGTTGAACGTCTGCACGGCGCTGTTGTAGAACTGCCGCGCGTACGCGATCTTGTCTTCGGTGCGGGCCAGTTCGCCCTGCAACGCGGCGAAGTTCTGGTTCGCCTTCAGCTCCGGGTACGCCTCGGCGAGGGCGAAGAGTCGACCGAGGGCGTGGGTGAGGACGTTCTCCGCGTCGGCCCGGTCGGCGGCCCCCGGGGTGCCGGCCGCGGCGATCGCGGTGCTCCGGGCCGCGGCCACCGCGTCCAGCGTGGCGCGTTCGTGCGACGCGTAGCCGCGTACCGTCTCCACCAGGTTGGGCACCAGGTCGTAACGGCGTTTGAGCTGGACGTCGATCTGCGCCCAGGAGGCCAGCACCTGGTTACGGCGGCGCACCAACCGGTTGTAGGCGACCAGCGCCCCACCGATCACGACTACCGCCAGCAGACAGAGCAGCCCAGCGGCGATGCTCAGCGTGACGCCCCTGCCCATCCACGACTCCCCGTACTGTTCCGGCCCGCGCGGCGGGCCGGCCACCCCGACTGGCCCGAGCATGAGCACCGTAACCAGCGGACGCAATCAGGCGAACGGCTGGTCACCCGGCCCGGTCGCGGGCGCGGGCGGGTTGCGGGCGCGGCCCCGGATGTGGGGGGCCGCCGGGCCGGCGGGGCCGGTCTCCGGGAACCGGAAGCGGTGCAGCACCTCGACGACGAAGCCGGCGGCGGCGATCGCCGCGGCGGTGTCCCGGCCGGTGTGGCAGCCGCCCACCAGCAGCGGCCAGACGGTCGCGTCCACCAGCCGCTGGATCCGGCGCAGGCCACCGGGCCGAGGCGCGGCTACGTGCTCGTAACGGGCGTGGGTGGCAGCGGAAGCGGCAGGCCCGGCAGGCCGTCGATGCTGGCGGCGATGTACTCCTTGCCGGCGAAGTAGGCGCTGAGCGACTCGTCGTCCTCCCGGGCGAACCGCCGGCCGTGCAGGTCACGGTCACCCTCGTAGGCCATCAGCGGTACCGCGTAGCCGCAGCTGTCCCGGACCATCTCGGCGCGGACCACGATGATGGCCCGCAGCCCGTGCTGGCGGGAGTCGATGTCCGGGAAGTGCGCCGCCAACCCCGGCCACCTCGGGTCGTCACGGAACACCGGTTCACCGCGCCCGTGGATCCGCAGGATGTTCGGCGGCCCCTGGAAGGCGCACCACATCAGCGTGATCCGGCCGTTCTCCCGCAGGTGGGCGATGGTCTCGGCGTTGCTGCCGGCGAAGTCGAGGTACGCCACGGTCAGCTCGTCGAGGACCGCGAACGATCCGGTCAGCCCCTTCGGCGAGAGGTTGACGGTGCCGTCGGCGGCGAGCGGCGCCGTCGCGGTGAAGAACATCGGCTGCGCCTCGATGAAGGCCCGGAGGCGGTCGGTGATCTGCGGATGTGTCTTTCCCATGGCGGCTGCCTCCCCGAAGCGCCCACCTGCTGGGCGCGCCTGTCACCAGCATCCACCCGGGTGGCGGTCCGCCGTCGACCGCGCGAGCGGATAGCGTACGAGGATGGCTGCGCGTACCTCTCGTGGTGCTGGTTCCGCCGGACGCTGGCGGGCTCCGGAGAAGCCCCGGCCGCCGGCCGCGCTGGAGCTTGCCGACCTCGACGAACGCGGCCTGACCGACGAGGCGAGCTTCCAGCGGCGGGGCTTCTTCGACCTCGACCTGTCGGGGCAGTACGCGGAGGCCGTCGAGTTCACCCAGTGCCGGTTCCGGGGCGCGGATCTCAGCGGCGCCCGGCTCGACGGGGCCACCGTCACCGACTGCCTGTTCGAGCAGACCAACCTGGCGAACCTGCGGGCGGAGAAGTCGGCCATGAACCGGGTCCGGGTGGCCACCGCCCGGATGACCGGACTGCACTGGATCAACGGCGCGTTGCGGGACGTGACGGTGTCGCAGTGCCGGCTGGACCTGTCGTCGTTCCGGTTCACCGACTTCACCCGGGTGGTGTTCGACGGCTGCAACCTGACCCGGGCCGACTTCCAGCAGGCGGACCTGACCGGGGCCCGGTTCACCGACTGTGACCTGAGCGGGGCGCAGTTCTCCCAGGCGACCCTGACCGGCACCCGGTTCACCAACTGTGACCTGGCCGGGATCGGCGGGGTGACCAGCATGGCCGGGGCGATCGTGGCCGGCGCGGACCTCACCGCCCTGTCGTACACCCTGGCGACGGCGCTCGGCATCGAGATCGAGCGGTGACGCCGGGGCGTATCGCGGGCGCGCCGGGGTAACCACCGCCGCCCGTCGCCGGCATCGCAGGTCAGGGGGTACGGATGAGCCGGGTGCGGAACCTGCGCGTGCGCCCGGACCTGCTCTACGTGGCGAGCGGCTGGAGCACCCTGGTCACCGACGTCCGGGGCCGGATCACCGGCGCCGACCCGCAGGGCTTCTTCGCCCGCAACACCCGGGTACTCAGCCTGGAGCGGATCACCGTCGACGGCCACGAACCGGTACCGTTCAGCACCGCGACCGTGCAGGGTCACGCCCAACTCTCCTACGCCGAGGTCGGTGACGGGGAGACGCTGCCGTCGCGGGCGGCGTACCTGTCGGTGGAGCGTTTCGTGGCCGCCGGGCTGCGGACCAGGTTGACCCTGTTCAGCTACGCCGCGCAGCCGCTGGAACTGTGCCTGCGGGTGCGGCTCGCCGCCGACTTCGCCGACACCGGCGAAGCCGAGACCGGCCACCGCGTCCAGGCCGGCGCCGTCGACGCCCACTGGGATCCCGCCGCCGCGGAACTGCTGTTGACGTACCGGTGCGACGGGCTCGACCGAGCGGTCGCGGTCCGGGTCCGGGCCCCGGCGCCGATCCGGTACGCCGACGGCACGTTCACCGTCGACGTGGTGCTGCCGCCGGGCGGACGCAGCCGGACCGAGTTCGCCGTCGAACCCGTCTTCGACGGCCGACGGCTCGTCGCGCCGCCGCCGGACTTCACCGACCCGGGTGACACCGCCGCGGCGGCCCGGCGCCGGCTCGACCGGGAACTTGTCCGGCTGACCAGCAGCAACTTCGACGTCACCGCGGCCTGGCGGTGCGCCCGGGAGGACCTGGCCGGGCTGCCGCTCGGCGAGGACGCCGGCCCCACCGCACCCATCGCCGGCCTGCCGATCTACCAGGAGATCTTCGGCCGGGACACGATGACCGCGTCCTGGCAGGCGCTGCTGGCCGGACCGGCGATGCTCGCGGACAGCCTCCGGCTCAACGCCCGCCACCTCGGCCGCCGCGTCGACGACTGGCGCGACGAGGAACCCGGCAAGCCGCTGCACGAGGCCCGTCACGGGCCGCTGTCCGAACTCGGTGTCGACCCGTTCAGCCACTACCACGGCGACTGGTCCACCGCGCCGGACTTCCTGGTCTTCCTCGGGCAGTACTACGCCTGGACGGGCGACCTCGACACGGTACGGCAGCTGCTGCCGGCCGCCGACCGGACGCTGTCCTGGCTCGACCACTACGCCGACCTCGACCACGACGGCTTCCTCGAGTACCACCGCCGGTCCCGGGGCGGGCTGAAGAACCAGGGCTGGAAGGACTCGGACACCGCCATCGTCGACGAGCACGGCCGGGTGGTACCGAATCCGATCGCCACCAGCGAGGTGCAGGCGTACTGGTACGCCGCGCTGCGACACGCCGCCGGCACGTACGCCGCGGCCGGTCGTCCTGTCGTCGCCGTCCGCCTGGCCGCCCGCGCCCGCGCCCTGCGCCGCCGTTTCCACCGCGCCTTCTGGCTGCCCGACCTGGGCTGTTACGCGATGGCCCTCGGGCCGGACAAGCAGCCGGTCCGGTCGGTCAACTCCAACGACGGGCACCTGCTCGCCACCGGGATCGTGCCGCCCGGGATCGCGCCGCTGGTGGCGCGGCGGTTGCTGGCGCCGGACATGTTCAGCGGGTGGGGCGTGCGGACCCTGTCCGCCACGCACCCGGCGTACAACCCGTTCAGCTACCACCGGGGCAGCGTCTGGCCGGTCGAGGCGGGCACCATCGGCCTCGGCCTGGCCCGGTACGGTTGCTGGGCGCAGCTGCACCGGCTGGCCGAGGGCATGTTCGCCGCCTCCGCGCTGTTCGCCGAGCACCGGCTGCCGGAGGTGCTCAGCGGACTGCCCCGCGGCGACGCCCATCCCCACCCCGGGGTCTATCCGAGCGCCTGCTCGCCGCAGGCCTGGTCGGCCAGCGCCGTCATCGCGCTGGTCCAGGCGCTGTTGGCGCTGCGCCCCGCCGCACCGCTACGGACGATCTTCGTCGACCCGCACCTGCCCGCTGAGCCCCTCCGGCCGGAACCAGCACCGCACGTCGGCGAGCAGGGCGTGGCGGTGCGCGGGCGTGCGTAGACTTCGCGGGGTGGTTGACCAGGGGCGGAGCCGGACGGAAGGGACATGATCAAGGGGTACGAGGGCCCGCTGTTGGTACTCACGGTGGCCACCGGTGCGATCGACGGCGTCAGCTACCTCGCCCTGGACCGCGTCTTCACCGGAAACATGACCGGCAACGTCCTGTTCATCGGCTTCGGCCTGGCCGGCGCCTCCGGCCTGCCGGTCCTGAACAATCTGGTGGCGTTGTTCGCCTTCATGCTCGGCGCGGTGCTGGCCGCCCGACTGACCCGCACCGGGTCCGGGCCGGCGAAGCTGCCCCGGGCCGCGTTGGCCGTCCTGGTCGGCGGTAGCGCGCTGACGCTGGCCCTGGCCGCGCTCTGGCTCGGCACCGGCCCGCCGGGCGAGTTCGCGATGCTGGTCACCACCGGGCTACTCGCCCTGGTCCTCGGTGCCCAGGCCGCCGCGGTCAGACACGTCGGCATCCGCGACCTGTCGACCGTGGTGGTCACGATGACCATGGTGAACCTCTCCGCCGACAGCCGGGTGGCCGGCGGCGCCGGGTCGGCCTGGCTGCGCCGGTTCGGGGCGATCTTCGCGATGGGCCTGGGCGCGCTGGCCGCCGCGCTCCTGACCCTGCGGGTCGACGGCGCAATCGCCCTGCTGATGGCCGGCGTGGTGATGGCGGTCGGCACCGCGATGATCGCGGGGGTACGGCGACGGGAGATCACCGCCGCGGCCGTCGACGCCTGACCTCCTCGCCGACCGCGCGTTTCGGTCGGGCACCCTGCGGGCGTGTTCCGGTCGCCGGATGTCAGCATGACGGCATGGATATCTACGAGGACGCCCGGACCGTGTCGCGGGCGGATCTGGCCGCCTGGCTGCGTCAGGTGGCCAGCCAGTTGGAGACCGGGCAGGTCTTCTACGGTGCGGCCGGCACGATCACCGTCGCCGACCAGGTGTACTGCGAGCTGGAGATCGAGCAGGAGGGCAAGGACGAGTACTCGATCGAGATCGAGTTCTCCTGGGTCAACCCGACGGCCACCCCGACCGCCGAAGCCGCCGCCGTCGAACCCGCCACCGAAGCCACCGTCCAACCCGCTGTCGAGGCGGACAAGCCGACAGCGGAGACGGACGACGCCGAGGACGAGCAGCCGGCGACGGTCTCCCCCGCCGCCTGACCGGCAGCGACCGGTTCCGGGTCGTAGGGCCGGACCGCTCAGGGGCAGCCGTCCGGAGCACCGTCGATGGCTGCCCTCCACCTGCCCGAGGGACCACGCCGCTGATCTTGGTCGGTCGGACTGCCACTAAGATCGTCGGCATGGCGACGCGGCTCGTGCAGATCAACATGAAGGCTCGGGACGACTCCACGCTGGGTGCCTTCTGGGCGGAGGCGCTCGGCTGGGAGGTCTCCAGCGAGGAGCCGGGCGTGACCAACCTCGAACCCGAAGGGTTCGACTATCCCGATCCCGTCGCCGTCTGCATCGACCTCGTCGCCTCCCCGGAACCCAAGACGGTGAAGAACCGCGTGCACGTCGACCTCGCCACCACCTCGACGGCCCAGCAGGCGGAGCTGGTCGCGCGCCTGACGGATCTCGGTGCGACCCCCGCCGACATCGGCCAGGGTGACGTGCCGTGGACGGTCCTGGCCGACCCGGAGGGCAACGAGTTCTGCGTACGGGAGCCCCGACCGCGGTACCGGGACACCGGACCGATCGCCGCGGTGGTGGTCGACTGCGCTGATCCGCGGGCCATGGCCCGCTTCTGGGACCAGGCCATGGACTGGACCCCGCACGAGGTGACCGACCACGAGGCGGTACTGCGTTCCGCCCAGGGCGTGGGCCCGCATCTGCGGTTCGTCCGCAGCCCCGACGTGAAGACCGGGTGGAACCGCGTCCACCTCGACGTCCGCCCGTACCCCGGTGACGACCCGGCGGCCGAGGCGGCCCGCCTGCGTACCCTCGGCGCCACCGCCGTCGACCTGGGCCGCGACGACATCCCGTGGACGGTTCTCGCCGACCCGGAGGGCAACGAGTTCTGTCTGCTCGCCCCGGGCTGAGCCGGACGACCCCGCACGACGGTGCCGGGCCGGACGCCGCTGCGGGAACCCGAGCCATCGCGGCACCTCGTGCAGGGTGACCGCGCCGCGCCGACCACCGGCCGGCTCGGCGGTCAGGTACGTCGCGTAGCCGCCGGCCGGGCCGGTCTCGTGCACCACCGCGATGCGCACTCCGGCCACCTCCGCCCGGGCGATCTCCGGCAGCCGGGCACGCAGCTGCGGCCCGCCGCTTCATCCGACGAGGACCACCTTGCCGCGGCCGTGGCCGGTCTCCAGAGGGTGAGGATCCGGGAGCGGTCGGCGCACAGGGTGAGCGACAGCGTGAGCGCCGCACCGCCGGCACCGTCGAGTACGGCGTCGGCACCGTCCGGCAGGAGCTTCCGGAGCTGGTCGGGCAGCTGGTCACCGTAGACGACCGGTACGGCGCCCAGGGAACGCAGGTAGTCCTGGTTGGCGGCGCTGGCGGTACCCACGACGCGGGCCCCGGACGACCTGATTACCCGGCCCGCTGCCGCGCCGCCTCGTAGAGCACGACGGTCGCGGCCGCGGCGGCGTTGAGTGAGCTGGCGGCGCCGGCGATCGGGATGCGCACCATCCGGTCGCAGGATTCGCGCCAGGCGGCGCTGAGGCCGTGTGTCTCGTTGCCCACCACGACGATCTTCGGGCCGGTGAGGTCGTGGTCGGCGACCGCCACGTCCCCGTGCTCGTCGGTGCCCAGGATCTCGACGGGCACCCGCGCGGCGCGCAGCGTGCCCGCCCAGTCGAGCACCTCCCGATGGCTGGGCACCCGCACCACCGGTACCGCGAACAACGAGCCGGTGCTGGCCCGCACCGCCTTCGGGTCGTACGGGTCGGCGGCGTGACCGGTGACGACCACGCCCGCGGCGCCGAAGGCGTCCGCCGAGCGGACCAGCGTACCGATGTTGCCGGGGGTGGTCGGCCGGTCGAAGACCATCACCAGCAGGTCCGGCGTACGGGGTATGCGTTGCAGCCGGTCCGCCGGCAGGCCGACGACGGCGAGCAACTCCGGCGATTCGTCGTCCTTGCCGCCGAGTTCCCGCAGCAGCTCCGGCGCCACCGCGACCCGGGTGCCGGCACCGGCCCGATCGAGGATGCCGCGGCCCCACCGGGACAGGGCCGGCCCGTCGGGGTAGAGCAGGGTGCGGACCGGCCAGCCGTGCTCGACGGCCAGGCTGATCGGCCGGACCCCCTGGACCAGGAACTCGCCCGCGCGTTGCCGCTTGGTGCGGTTGGTCAACAGCGCCTGCCACTGCTGGAAGGTCGCGTTGCGGGTGGTGATCCTCAACGTTCTCGCCACGGTGCCGGTAGTCTCCTCGCTGCGCCCACCGCCTGATCGGCCCGGGCTGGCCAGCTGCGGGATCATCAGACACCGTAGCGGTGGCCCCGGCCCGGTACCAAGGCGACGCGGTCAGCGCAGCCGGCGGCGGTTGCCGAACCAGTCGCGGGAGGCGCGGGCGTTCAACGCCCACAGCACCCAGGCCAGCAGGGCCAGACCGACACAGGTGATCGCGCCGAACAGGCCGAGCGAGGCGGCGGCCAGCAGACCCGCCAGGGCGTACGTGGCGTAGGGCGCCCAGACGCGGCGACCGGCCAGGGCGGCGGTCACCAGCGCCGACGCGACGGCCAGTACGGCGAAGAAGACGGCGGCACCCAGCGAGCCGCCGTCGGTGACCAGCCGATGGACGGTGGCCAGGGCGAACAGCAGCATGAGCAGCCCGAACACGAGCACGGTGAGCCGGACCGGAGCCGGCATCACGGGGTAACGGAGCAGGTCGCCGTAGCCGCGCACACCCATACAGACAACGATGGCTGTCGACCTGCACCGAGCTGAGGAAGTGTCGGCAACGCGACAGCCGTGGGCGCGGGCTCTAAGCTGCCGCCCATGGCGAGGTACTTCGACGTGCACCCGGACAACCCGCAGCCGCGTCTCATCGGGCAGGTGGTCGACCTCGTGCGCCGGGACGGGTTGATCGCCTACCCGACGGACTCCTGTTTCGCGCTCGGCTGCCAGCTCGGCAACAAGGACGGCATGGACCGGATCCGGGAGATCCGCCAGCTCGACGCCGGCCACCACTTCACCCTGGTGTGCCGTGACTTCGCCCAGCTCGGCCAGTTCGTGCAGCTCGACAACGCGGTGTTCCGGGCGGTGAAGGCCGCCACCCCGGGCCGCTACACCTTCATCCTGCCGGCCACCCGGGAGGTGCCGCGCCGGCTGCTGCACCCGCGCAAGCGCACCGTCGGCGTACGCATCCCGGAGCACCCGGTCACCCGGGCGCTGCTCGACGAGTTGGGCGAGCCGCTGCTCTCCAGCACGCTGCTGCTGCCCGGCGACGACGAACCACTGACCCAGGGTTGGGAGATCAAGGAGCGCCTCGACCACACCGTCGACGCGGTGCTCGACGCGGGTGACTGCGGCACCGAGCCGACCACGGTGGTGGACTTCTCCGACGGCGAGCCGGAGATCGTCCGGGTCGGCGCCGGTGACCCGACCCGGTTCGTCTAAG